>NZ_JBPPHF010000004.1:0-570056 GCF_051294775.1 Bacillus pretiosus | reverse complement strand
TGGTTCTTTCGGATCTTCCGGTTTCACTTCTGGTTCTTTCGGATCTTCCGGTTTCACTTCTGGTTCTTTCGGATCTTCCGGTTTCACTTCTGGTTCTTTCGGATCTTCCGGTTTCACTTCTGGTTCTTTCGGATCTTCCGGTTTCACTTCTGGTTCTTTCGGCTTAATGGAAACTGTCGGTTCAAGCGGTTTGTTTGTTGTATCTTCCACAATCGCTTTATTCACAATTTCTTCTCCAATTTTAACCGTTTCTTTTACCTTCGCTTTAAAAATAATACTACGTTCTTTTGTATCCATAATGTCTAAATACGCAGCAGTTACTTTTCCAAATTCCATTTTTAACTCTATTGGATTTGGCTCAGCACCTTCAAATCTAAGACTATCTTGCACGTATTCTAAACCGGCTGGAATTTCATCTTCTACCTTTACCACGGCTAATTTTCCGTTTTCTACCGTATTTTCAAAGCTAATTCGGTATTCGATTTCTTCTCCTAGCTTCGGTTCTTTATTACTTACTGTCTTCGTTGCTTTTAACTTACCATCTTTATATTCTGGCTTTATTGTCGCTGTCGGTTCCATAACTGGATGGTTCGGATCATCTACATGAATAATCGCTTTATTTGTTATTTCTCCTCCAACTTTTACTGTTTCTTTTACCTTCACTTTAAAAATGATACTTCTTTCTTTCGTATCCATAATATCTGGATACTTCACTATTACTTTTCCATTCTCTACTATAAGCTCTGTTGGTGCAGGCTTGTCACCTACAGCCTTCAAACTATCTTGCACATATTCTAAACCAGCTGGAATTTCATCTTCAATTTTCACATCAACTAACTTCCCGCCATCTACTGTGCCGTTAAAAGTAATTCGATATTCGATTTCTTCTCCTAGCTTCGGTTCATGATTACTTACTTCTTTCCTTGCCTCTAGTTTCCCATCTTTATATTGCGGTGTAATTGGTATAAGTGACTCAACTGGCGGAGTCGTCGGATTATTATCATCCACAATCGCCTTGTTTATAATCTCTTTTCCTACTTGTACCGATTCTTGTACTCGCGCTTTAAAGATGATGCTTCTTTTTTTCGTATCTGTAATTTCCGGATACTTTGCTGTTACTTTTCCATTCTCAACATGAAGTTCTACTGGATTTGGTTCCGGTCCATCAGACTTTATACTATCTTGTACATATTCTAAACCGGCTGGAATTTCATCTTCTACCTTTACCTCAGTTAGTTTTCCGTTCTCTATCGTATTTTCAAAGCTAATTCGATATTCTACTTCTTCTCCTAACTTCGGTTCATGATTACTTACTGTTTTTTTTGCTTGTAATGCACCATCTTTATATTGAGGCTGAATAGCGATATTCGGTTGCTCTGGTGGATGTATTGTATCTTCCACAACCGCCTTATTCACAATTGCCTCGCCTACTTTAGCTTTTTCTTTCACCTTCACTTTAAAGACAATGCTTCTTTCTTTCGTATCCGTAATTTCTGGATACTCTGCAAGGACGATTCCATTTTTCACTTTCACATGCAACGGTTTCGGATTCTCTCCCTCAGCTCTTTCACTACCTTCTACAAACTCTAAGCCACTTGGTAATTCATCCTTAATCTTCACCTTTGCTACTTTTCCATGCTCAACTACGTTACGGAATGTAATTCGATACTCTACTTCTTCTCCTAATTTCGGAGCGTCGTTATTTACTGTTTTTTCAGCTTTTAGTTTTCCATCTTTATACTCCGGTGTAATAATCGCTTCTGGTTTTTGTGGTGGATTCTTTGGATTATTGTCATCCACAATTGCCTTATTCACGATTGCCTTACCGATCTTTGCTGCTTCCGTTACTTTCACCTTAAAGCTAATACTACGCTCCGCTGTATCAGTGATATTCTCATACTTCGCTGTAATTTTTCCAGCTTCTTCTTTTAACTCTACTGGATTCGGTTCATTACCTTCTGCTTTTAAACTACCTTTCACATACTCTAAACCAGTTGGTAATTGATCCTCAATTTTCACCTCTGCTAGTTTTCCGTTTTCTACCGTATTTTTAAAACGAATTTGGTACTCTACTTCTTCTCCTAGCTTTGGATCTTTTTTACTTACCTTTTTATCAGCTTTAACTTTACCGTCTTTATACTCCGGTGTAATCTCAACTTCCGGTCGTTCTACTGGATTTTGCGAATCATCCACAATCGCTTTATTCACAATTGCCTTGTCCACTTCCACATCATCTTTCACTTTCACTTTAAAGATAATGTTTCTTTCTTTCATGTCAGTGATATTTTCATACTTTGCGATAATTTTTCCAGCTTCTTCTTTAAACTCTACTGGAGCTGGCTTATCACCTTCTGCTTTTAGACTATCCTTCACAAATTCTAAACCAGACGGAATTTCATCTTCTATCTTCACCTCAGCCAGCTTCCCATCTTTCACCGTATTACTAAATGAAATGCGGTATTCGATTTCTTCCCCTAGCTTTGGTTTATGATTATTTACTTTTTTATGAGCAGTAATTTTACCGTCTTTATATTGCGGTGTAATTTTAGCTGTCGGTTCAGTTATAGGATGGTTCGGATCATCCACATGAATAATCGCTTTATTTGTGATACCCTTGCCTATTGCAACTGAATCTTTCACCTTCACTTTAAAGACAATACTTCTTTCTTTCGTATCCATAATCTCTGAATACTTTGCCATTACCTTGCCATTTTCTACTTTCAACTCCACTGGTTTTGGCTCTTCACCTTCAGCCTTTTCGCTTCCTTGTACGAACTCTAAACCAGCTGGGATTTCATCCTCTATCTTCACCTCTGCTAGCTTTCCATCCTGCACCGTATTATTGAAAACAATTCGATATTCGATTTCCTCACCTAGCTTCGGTTCGTGATTACTTACTTCTTTTCTCGCCTCAATTTTTCCATCTTTATATTGCGGTGTAATCGGTACATAAGGCTCTTCTGGCAGATTCTTTGTATCATCCACAACCGCTTCATTTAAGATTTCTTCTCCCGCTTTTACGCTTTCTTTTACCTTCGCTTTAAAGACAACACTTCTTTCCTCTGTATCTGTAATTGCTGGATATTTTGCCATTACCTTGTTACTTTTTACCTGTAGCTCTACTGGTTCCGGTTTAGAACCTTCTGCTTTCACGCTGTTCTCCACATACTCTAAACCATTTGGTAATGTATCCTTTATGTTTACCTCTGCTAGTTTTCCGTTTTCTACCGTGTTTTTAAAACGAATTCGGTATTCTACTTCTTCTCCTAGTTTTGGTTTATGATTATTCACCACTTTCTGAGCAACAATCTTGCCGTCTTTATATTGTGGAGTAATTACCACATGAGGCTGTTCTGGCTCATTTGTTGTATCTACTACGATTGCCTTATTGACAATTTCCTTACCTATTTCTGCCTCCTCTTTTACCTTCACTTTAAAGGCAATGCTTCTTTCTTTTGTATCTGTAATTGCTGGATACTTTGCCATTACCTTGCCGTTTTCCACTTTCAGTTCTACCGGACCCGGTTTAGAACCTTCCGCCTTCAAACTGTTCTCCACATACTCTAATCCAGCTGGAATTTCATCTTCTACTTTAACCTCAGTTAGCTTCCCGTTTTCTACCGTATTTTTAAAACGAATTCGGTATTCTACTTCTTCTCCTAACTTCGGCTTCTTATTGTTTACAAACTTCTCAGCTTTCAGCTTACCGTCTTTATATTCTGGTGTGATCGTTACTTCTGATGTCGTTGGATCTTTCGTATCATCAACAACTACTTTATTGACAATGCCGTCACCAACTTTGAATTCTTCTTTTACTTTCGCTTTAAAGACGATACTTCTTTCTTCTGTATCCATAATCTCTGGATATTTGGCAATTACTTTTCCATCTTTCACTTGCAGTTCTACCGGCTCTGGCTTAGATCCTTCTGCTTTCACACTGTCTTTCACATACTCTAATCCATTCGGTAAATTATCTTCTATTTTCACCTCTGCTAGTTTTCCGTTTTCTACCGTGTTTTTAAAGCTAATTCGGTATTCTACTTCTTCTCCTAACTTCGGCGATGGATTATTTACTACCTTTTTCGCTTCAACTTTTCCATCTTTATGCTGTGGAGTAATTTCTGCTTTCGGTGTTTCTGGCTTGTTTTTCGTATCATCAATAATTGCTTTATTGACGATTTTTTCGTCGACTTTTACTTCTTCTTTTACTTTCACTTTAAAAGTAATACTTCTTTCTTCTGTATCCGTAATCTCTGGATACTTCGCCACTACCTTACCGTTTTCCACTTTCAATTCTACTGGATCCGGCTTAGAACCTTCTGCTTTCAAACTGTTTTCTACATACTCTAAACCTTCTGGTAACGTATCTTCTATTTTCACCTCTGCTAGTTTTCCGTTTTCTACCGTGTTTTTAAAGCTAATTCGGTATTCTACTTCTTCTCCTAACTTCGGTGATACATTATTTACTACTTTTTTTGCTTTAACTTTTCCGTCTTTATGCTGCGGAATAATTTCTGCCTTCGGTGTTTCTGGCGGATGTTTCGTATCACTCACAATTGCTTGATTGACAATTGTATCGCTCACTTTACCTTTTACTTTCACTTTAAAGGTAATACTTCTCTCTTTTGTATCCGTAATTTCTGGATACTTCGCCACTACCTTACCGTTCTCCACTTTCAATTCCACTGGTTCTGGCTTAGAACCTTCTGCTTTTAAACTATCTTTCACGTAATCTAAGCCATTTGGTAAATCATCTTCTATTTTTACCTCTGTTAGCTTTCCATGTTCTACCGTATTCTTAAAAGTAATTCGGTACTCCACTTCCTCTTCTAACTTCGGCGTTACATTATTTACCGTCTTTTTCGCTTCAAGTTTTCCCTCTTTATACTGCGGAGTAATTTCTGCTTTCGGTGTTTCTGGCTTGTTTTTCGAATCATCAATAATTGCTTTATTGACGATTTTTTCGCCGACTTTTACTTCTTCTTTTACTTTCACTTTAAAAACGATACTTCTTTCTTCTGTATCCGTAATCTCTGGATACTTCGCCACTACCTTACCGTTTTCCACTTTCAATTCTACTGGATCCGGCTTAGAACCTTCTGCTTTCAAACTGTTTTCTACATACTCTAAACCTTCTGGTAACGTATCTTCTATTTTCACCTCTGCTAGTTTTCCGTTTTCTACCGTGTTTTTAAAGCTAATCCGGTATTCTACTTCTTCGCCTAACTTCGGCACTAGATTATTTACGCTTTTCTTTGCTTTAATTTTTCCATCTTTGTATAATGGCGTAATTTTCGCTTCTGGCTCTTTCGAATCTTTCGTATCATCAACAATTGCCTTATTGACGATTTCCTTGCCTACTTCCGCTTCTTCTTTCACCTTTACTTTAAAGACGATACTTCTTTCTTTCGTATCCGTAATATTTTCGTATTCAGCGCTAACTTTTCTATCTTTCACATGTAACTTTACTGGAGCTGGTTTATCGCCTTCCGCCTTTTCACTATCTTTTACATACTCTAAACCGTTAGGGATTGTATCCTCTATTTTTACCTTTTCTAGTTTTCCGTTTTCTACCGTGTTCTTAAAGCTAATTCGGTATTCCACTTCTTCTCCTAGTTTTGGTGATGGATTATCTACTGTCTTCTTCGAATCAATTATTCCATCTTTATATTGCGGAGTAATTCTTTCCTCCGGCTCAATCGGTGGATTTTTCGTATCATCAACAATTGCTTTATTGATGATTTCTTTACCTATTTTTGCTTCTTCCTTCACCTTTACTTTAAAGACGATACTTCTTTCTTTCGTATCCGTAATATCGATATACTTAGCTTTAACTACCCCAGCTTCAAACGTTAATTCTAATGGTCCCGGTGCTTCCCCTTCAGCCTTAATACTATTTTCTACATATTCAAGACCTGTTGGAATTGCATCTTCTACTCGCACCTCTGCTAGTTTTCCGTTCTCTACCGTATTATGAAAACTAATTCGATATTCGATTTCTTCTCCTAGCTTCGGCTTTTCATTATTAACTACCTTTGTAGCCGCAATTTCACCTTTTTTACTTTGCGGTGTAATAACAACCTTTGCATCAGCCGGATCATGTTTCGGATCTTTTGCAACTGCTTTGTTCACAATTGCTTCCCCTACTTTTGCCGTCTCTTTTACTTTCACTTTAAAAACAATACTTCTTTGTTCCATATCCGTAATTTCTGGATATGTTGCAGTTACTTTGCCATTCTCCATTTTTAGTTCTACTGGCTCTGGTTTTATACCTTCTGCTTTCAAACTATCTTTCACGTATTCAACACCTTCAGGCAACGTGTCTTCTATCATTACCTTTTCTAGCTTTCCGTTTTCTACCGTATTATGAAATGTAATGCGGTACTCCACTTCTTCTCCTAGTTTTGGTGTTTGATTCGTTACGCTTTTATCCACGTCTACTTTACCGTCTTTATAACCTGGCGTAATTTTTTCTTCTGGATGTTCAGACTGACCATTCGGGTCGCTCACAATTGCTTTATTAACAATTGTTTCTCCTACTTTTGCTTCTTTTTTTACTTTCACTTTAAAAATGATGCTTCGCTCTTCTGTATCCGTAATTTCTGGATATTTTGCGATTACCTTACCATTTTCTACTTTTAACTCTACTGGACTTGGTCCAGCACCTTCAGCTCTCTCACTGCCTTGAACAAATTCTAAGTTAGTTGGAATTTCATCTTCTATTGTAACTGCCTCTAGTTTTCCATTTTCCACCGTATTTTTGAAGCTAATTTGATATTCAACTTCTTCTCCTAGCTTCGGCTTCTTATTTGTTGCTTTTTTCTTTGCATCAATTTTGCCGGCCTTATACTGTGGTGTAATCTTTTCTTCTAGATTCTTTGGTGGATTTGTTTTATCACTAACAATTGCTTTGTTAACAACTTCTTCACCAATTTTTGCAGTTTCTTTTACTTTCGTTTTAAAGACGATACTTCTTTCTTCCATATCCGTAATTTCTGGATACTTTGCAATTACTTTGCCATTTTCAAATTTCAGCTCTACTGGCTCTGGTTTTGCACCTTCTGCTTTCAAACTATCTTTCACAAACTCAAGACTACTCGGTAATTCGTCTTCAATCGTCAATACATCTAGACGTCCATCTTTCGCCTTGTTTTTAAACGTAATACGATACTCGACCTCATCGCCTAAACTTGGTGTTTTATTAGAAGCTATTTTTGTCGCTTCTATTTCTCCAGGAACCTCTTTTGGAGTTGTAACCGTAATATTTGCATCGTCTTCACTCTCATACTTTATCTCGGCACTATCTTGTCCCTTTACAGCAACGACATTTTTTACTGTTGTATCTGATTGTATAGAGTCTTTCACTTTTACCTTAAATGTAATAACAGCACTTTCACCAGGCTGTAAAACACCACCGTCTGTAGCATCTGCCCCTTCACCAATACGGAAATCAATTTGATTATTTACAAATTCTGCTTCATCATCGTTTGCATCATCTGTTTTTTGTCCTTTATTGCTTCCACTAATATATTGGATTGATCCCGGGATATACTCTAAGCGATTATCTAATTTATCAAATCCTTTTACATTAGATACCGGTGCTTGATTGTTCTTCGTATCATTTTTCACTTCAATTTGGTACGTAATTTCTTCGCCAACTTTAACTTCCTTAATTTCTTTTCCAGCACTATCTAATGCCTTTTTATCAACTTGTAAATTTGGCGCATTATGTTCTGTGACGAATGTAGTATTGTTTAATACGTAAATGTCACCGCCGCCACCATTTGCTCTAAAGCGCATTTTTCCTTCTTTTAAATCGTTTTTTACTTGCTTTGGTCCCTCAAGGTGATACGTATGAATATCTGTACTGAATGAATTTGTCCAATCTGGGTTATATCCCGGATATTTTTTTGTAACAAACTCGTTAGTGCCATCCACTTGTACTTCTGTCATAGACGAGTCATTAACATCATTATCTTTACCGTTAATATTTTTCAACTTTTGGTATCCTAATCCAAAGTCATACTCTCCATAATCATAAGCATATATATCATTTTCAGCAGGATCTCCTTGTGACGAAAAATAACTAAATTTCGCCTTAAAAGCCCCTTCTTTCGGTGTGTTTATTTTATTAACACTAATATCTGCCCAAGTTGTACTTTTTTGAGAAACTAAACCTTCCCAAATTTTCATATCTTTTACGGTTTCTTTATAGTTTTCATAAACTAATATAAGATTCCAGTTACCCCAGTAGTAGCCACTGCCCTTTTCAAATTTAATTTGTGGTACATTCGCAACTGTCACCGTTTGAGAAATACCTTGTTTTGCAATCACATTTGTTACATCAGCATACGCAACATATCCTGCGCCACTGCTATAGTGATTTGCAATATACGGTAAATAATCCGCTTTTCGTATACTATCAGCACTTACTTCAGCGTATTGCTTATTTCCCATCTTCATTTTAACGGGCTGTCTTACATCTTCATCGCTAACTCTATAATCTGTCCTTGCATCACCCGGAGTCCCCATAGCAGCTGTCCAAAATAAATAGGCCTTTTTCACTTTACTTCCAGTAGGGATGTTAGGAAAAGCTCCTGTTGATGAATTAAATGTAGTATCATCATTATCAATATCTACAGCTTTTTTATTTGCTTTCCCCCCGACACTTTGCCTAGTATAGTAATTATCTGTTAGCCCAAGCGTCACATTACCAGTCTGTACTAAATCACCAGCAGCAATTGTAGAATACAGTGGATCTCCAAACCCTTGCTTATCCCCTGTTTGGATTTGAACCTTTGAAGCATTCTCTGATGCAGCTTGTACTTCTGTATCACTCTGTTTTGCCGCTACAGGCGATTGTTTTTTCTCTTTTTCTAGCTGCTTTTCATCTTTAGCTACTGGTTTCTTTACCAGTTCTGTGTTGGATGTAGGTTTATTTTTATCTTCCATAGATGCTTTTTGTTTTTCATCCGCTTTGTTAGTTGCATTATCAACTGGTGACCCGACTTCTTTCTTATTACTGTCAGCCTCATCATCGGCATTCGCTTCAACCTTGTCTTCAGAAGGAATCCCTTCAACATCTACAGACATGGTCCCTATTTGCACTTGATCTTTTTGCACACTAACCTTTTGTTTGTATTCTTTATTAAAATGCTGTGCACGGCTAGCTTTTATTAGCACAGTCATTTTTTCGTGTGATTTTAAATCTTGAATTTTAAGATTAGAAGAAAGAAGCTTTCCTCCCTTATCTTTTTCCTCTACATAGAAATCAGCTACCTTATTTTCAGGTAATCTCTCTCCGTTTACTTTCATAGATTGAGGAAGAAACATAATTTCATTGTCATTATTTTGTTTCATCACCAATTCTTGAATTGGTATATCTCCCGTATTTTCAATCGTATATTGAAATACGTGCTCCCTCTCAGCTACTTCTCCCCTATATATTTCAGCATTCACTTGCTCTGCCTTAATCTTCACATCATTCCCTTGTAACTCATCCCAGCTCTTTTTATTTATCTCTGTAGCAAAAGCACTAGGTGAAGGCAATATGATGGATAGGAGAAGTATAATCATTGTTACGACATTAAAACATTTCAACACTTTTTTCATATTTTCCACCTTTTCTCCTTTCTATATATTTGCTATCCTTCTACTTCATTTCAGTACCCATTTCATTTAGTAGCCAGGAACATAGCAATATATATCCACTCGCAACAATCCGTCCTACGAAGATGCATCATTGAAATCCCTATTTCAACAATACAAATCTCATAGAATATTACTATTTTAATTTATCAAAAATAGCATATATATATCGGATACTTATACAAACCTTTACTATTTTTTAATATAGGAAAAACCCCCTATTGTATAGGTTTATATAACAGTTAAAGGATACATAAAAATCTTAACATACTCGTTAATCTATTTATACAATCAATAGGAATTCTACCATTTTTTACTTATTTTAGTTCATTAATTAAATTCCTGAAAAATAGTAACCGTTACATGTAAAAATATGTTACATTAAATAAGAACAAACGTTCTAATTAGAGGGAGGAATTTTTAATGATAAACGAACCCATTATCGTAAAAAAAGAAGCTTTCCAAGCAATCGGTATTTCGATTACGACGACAAATGAAATAGAGGCATCTACTGAAGGAAAAATTCCAGGGCTTTGGAACCAATACTTCCAAGAACAAATGATGCATCACATCCCAAATCAACAAACGAAAGAAACATTCGCGTTCTACTCAAATTACGAATCAGATGAAACTGGTACATATCAATTTACGATCGGTATGCCCGTTTCTTCATTAGAAGACGCACCTGAAAATATGACAACTTTAACAATACCTGTTGCTACGTATGCGGTATTTACAACGAGAAAGGGTCCAGTTGCTGAAGTCGTTTGTGAGGCTTGGGAATATATTTGGCAATGGTCAAAAGAAAACAAACGTGCTTTTACAACAGACTTTGAGCTTTATGATGAAAAAGCAACAGATCCAACCAACGTACAATTGGATATTTATATTGCATTAGCCTGAACGACAAAAAAGAAGATACCATTTGGTATCTTCTTTTTTGTCGCTAAATAGCCACTGTGCAAATTCAACATTATTGTCTACAATGAGAAAGTGCAGTATAGAAATATTAGAAACTGTATAAAGTGATTGTTAACAGGTTTTTCAGTTTAAATTTGTCACATAGAAAGGAAGCAATATGGAGGAACTACAACAAAATAAATCTGCTTTAAAAGAAAATACGAAACCGTTATTAAAAAATACGAATTTCCTTTTTCTTTGGGCAGCTACTCTTTTTTCAAGTTTTGCTTTAGCCTTTTTTACTTTTTCACAAACGTGGTACATAGCAAAAACATTAAACCTTGAGGCTTCACTCGGTGTTGTTTTCGTAGCTCTTAGTGTTCCAAGGCTTATTTTTATGATTATCGGCGGTGCTGTAGCTGATAAATTCCCGAAAAAAAACATTATGTTTTATTCTAATATTATTCGTGCTATTCTCGTCGCAACCATCCTTACATGGTTCATCGTAGGTGATGTAACACTATATACATTTGCTTTATTCGCTTTATTCTTTGGGCTTGCTGATGCTTTTTTCTGGTCAGCTGATGGATCTATCTTACCTGAACTTGTAGAAAAAAGCCGTTTAACACAAGCAAATTCACTTACACAAATGACAAACCAAGCATCGGTCATCTTAGGCCCTGTACTTGGCGGAATTCTTATCAAATTTACGAACTATGAAACGATCTTTTCGATCACGATTTTATTACTGATCGTCGCAGCCATACTCGTTCAAAAAATACAATTTACGATGCCAGAACAGCAAAATACAGACAAAGGCATGTTCACTTCTATTAAAGAAGGAATCTTATATGTAAAGGAATCACCATTCCTTTCAACCTTCCTTATTTGTAGTGCCTTTTTAAACTTATTTTTAATCGGTCCAATGCAAGTCGGTTTCCCGCTTTTCGTTAAAAATGTTCTGCACGGTGACTCGCTTCAGTTCAGTTACTTAGAAGCATCTGTAGGAGGCGGAATGGCGATAGGCGCTGTCATTGTCGGTTTAAAAAATATTAATCGCAGACGCGGTCTATTTTGCATTATCATGATGCTACTGTCTGGTGTATTCTTCTTATCCATCAACTTTAGCACCGTACTTTGGCAAGCATTATTAGCTGGCATGTTTTACGGTATTACAATTGCAATGGCTATCGTTCCGCTTATGGCGATGATTCAATCGACAGTAAAAGAAGAAATGATGGGACGCGTAATGAGTTTACTTATGCTCTCATCAATGGGCTTTATCCCGCTTTCTTATGCATTCACATCAATCGCACTTGCAATAGGAATTCCAATCGTAACCGTTATGAAAAGCGGTGCAATCGCCGTTATCGTCTTCGTACTATTTGTAGCGATTCGTGTTCCAGTTGTAAGGAAGTTTGATTAACTACTTGGAGTCATGTGTTATACGCATGGCTCTTTTTTAAACGGATCAAATAACGGTATCCCCTTACTTCTTCTCACGGCTGCTCCCCATTCTAATCCAACTTCTAAAAATAAATCCCGCACTGTACTATATAAAAGAGCCTTCACATTTTTACGGATTTCCCCGTATTTATACGCTCTCACAACACTCTTTACTCGCCAAATGAAATTTCCATACACTTCTTCATCAGCTAATATTTGCTCCAGTAAAACACCTTGCTCTAGTAACCCGCTCTTTTTATATGCAAGTTCCACCTTACTCCAAAATATATTAATCTTTTTCGGATTACGCGTCATCGGCACAAGTGCGTATATAAAAGGCTTCGGTATATCATGACGGCAATACGTCTCATCAAGTTCGTACGTTTCTTTTCTATTCTCTTTTATTTGTGGAATGTTTTTAGAAAAAATTGTTTCCCCTTCACTTTTTTGCTCATTTTTACTACAGCCATCTACACGATCATCACTTTCACATGCGGACAGTTTCATACGGTCATCCATGCGGTCAATTGCAGACGTAAGAAATACATATAAGTTCGCACTATATCCGCCGCGCTTATGTCTTTCTTTTGTCGCAACACGCTTTATAATTCCTAGTTCCTCTAACTTTGCAATTGAACGGCGTACTGTACGAATGCTCTTTCCAACTTTTGTAGCAATCGTCTCCATTAATGGACAAGCAACTCCCACTGTTTTCTGTTTCTCATTCACCGCATACTTCCCTAAAAAATGAATGATGGTTGTATCCGTTTTATTTAATTCAAATCGATAGCACTTCAAAATTTGTCTCTGATATGTATTAAACTCTTCTTTACTTCGAAATTCACTATATGGTTTCATTAAATTATATAAGCTTCCCATTTTTATCACCTCATTTATAGGTAAGAGTCAGGAAGCAAAATTGGCGGGGTATTTTAAAATTTTTTGGAGGTGACAATATGATCGTAATTAGCGCTTGTTTAGGTGGCATCGCTTGTCGGTATGATGGAAATGACAATCTCGTTTCAAAAATAGAGGAGCTACTGCAACAAGAAGATACAGTCCTCATTTGTCCTGAAGTATTAGGAGGATTACCAACGCCTCGTCCTTCAGCTGAAATTATTGGCGGGAATGGCGATGACGTTTTAGATGGAAAAGCAAAAGTGGTGACAAAAGACGGTGAAGATGTCACAGCAGCTTTCGTGAGCGGTGCTTATAAAGCTCTAGAACAAATGAAAGGTTTACATCCAGAATATATTATTTTAAAGGAACGCAGTCCATCTTGTGGTAGTTCTACGATTTACACTGGAGAATTTAACGGGAATAAACAAACTGGTTACGGGGTAACAACTGCTTTATTCAAAAGACATGGATTTAAAGTCATTTCAGAAGAGGATTTTGAGAATATAAAAAGGAATTGACTCTATTCGTCAATTCCTTTTTTCTGTCTTATTTCACGCCTAGTTTTTCTTTCACTTTCGCAGGAAGCTCATCTTTCTTTACTTCTTCCCAAGCTGTTACACCTTTTTTATCTGAGTGATATACACGTAAGAATGCATCTTTACGTAAGTTTTTTTGAGCTGTGAATTCTAATTCTTTTTCTTTTCCGTCTTTATCAAAACCAGTTAACTTATATTCGTAATCTTTATATGGTTCACCATTATCAGATTTACCATTATACTCTTTTCCATCTACTGTAATTTGAACATAATACTCATCTTTACCCATACGATTTAAATCACAACCAACTAATAGGCTTGCAAATACAACTAAAATACTAAAAAGTGCAATATATCTTTTCATTTCCTTCACCTCATGTGTTTTTCTTATATTGTTATCTTAAATCCTAAGCTTTAAAGAAGAAATTCAAAAACATGACATGAACATTACACTTTTGTAAGATAATAATTATTTCTGCACTTTAGAAACCGTCATCCCGTCACCAATTGGAATGAGTACGGATTCTAAACTTGGATGAGTTGCTACTACTTCGTTAAACTTCTTCATAACTTCTGTTATTCAAGATTTCTTTTATCTTTTGCATAAAAATAAAAAGGCGGCAATATCAGTACTCTTGCACTCATATTGCCGCCTTTATTAAATTTCGAACACAATAACTTTAAATTTGCACCAAATAATAAGCTCTTCGTCAAATATTTTTTATTGTACAACAACGTCTGTAAATGAAGCATCATACGTTTTAAAACTATCCTTAAAATCTATTACTCTTAAACTTCCTGATACTTTTTCAGGAGAACCAACATCATTTAATTCCGATGTTTGAGCCATAACAAATCCTTTAGAATTAGGAGCAACATCATCACTCATCATTATTTTATTAGAACTAAATCCATTGATAGATACACTATCAGCTTGGATAGTAATGTTAGTGCTTGTTTTATTTTCTACGAGGAATTTAACACCATTTGTTTCCAATTTCACAAAGCTAATCTTCACACGATCATCTTCAAATACTTGTGTAGGAGCTTTTTGAACGGGTTTTGTTGTTTCTTTCTTTGGTGATTCATTTGATTTCGTTTCTGTTTTATTAGTTTCCTCACTCTTTACAACTTCTTTAACAGTTTCCGTTGAATTATCACCTTTAGGCGCTACCACTATACCCAAGATAAACCCAATAAGTACTAGCCCTAGAGCTTTTAATATCTTTTTCATGTTTCATTTCCCTTCTCTTATACATATATAACACTATTCAATTATAAGGATTTAAATTATAAAAGCAATTACTCTAGCTACAGAAACTCCCTCACATAAATTCTTTAGATGAAAAATAATAACTCCTTATTCAACTAGCAGCAGTTCCGGTTTCAATATGTGAAAAGGGATTTCTAAATGATGAAGTGAATATATATTTATTGTTTTCTAGCTTTTGAGAGGAGAAATAATATGAACCCTATTTTATTAGATGTTCCGTTACAAATAGAAACAGATAGACTTATTCTTCGGGCACCACTTCAAGCTGGTGAAGGGAATATCGTACATGAAGCTATTAAAGATTCCATTCGTGAATTAAAGCAATGGCTGCTTTTATTCCAGTCCATTCCTACTATTGAAGAAACGGAAATTCTCCTGAGAAATGCACATATAGATTTTTTGAAAAGAGAAAGCTTTCGCTATCTTATCTACCATAAGGAGACGAATGCTTTTATCGGAACTGCCAGCCTTCACGCAATTGATTGGAAAGTTTCTAAATGTGAAGTTGGATACTGGATTAACACGCAATTTAGTGGTCATGGATATATGATAGAAACAGTAAGTGCGTTAATAAACCTTGGATTTCAGTTATTCAAATTTAGAAGGATTGAAATACGATGTGAATGTAATAACAAGAAAAGTCGTGCGATTCCTGAAAAACTAGGTTTTGAGCTTGAAGGGACATTACGTAACGAAGATCTTTCAGCTGACGGCAAACAACTAACTGATACTTGCATCTATGCAAAGATAAATTAGATTGTAAAATTCGTTATGCAACATATCTTGAGAGTGTTTTTTAAATTTGGAAGGCGACGTTTTTAATTTTTTGCAACAAAAGAAAAGACCTCCTTAACGATTTTATTTCATCGCTAAAAAGGTCTTTTTCTATTTCTGCTAAAAGCTTAGCACTCTTCCGGCTTACCAGCATTCGTCGCTGTACGGAAAGATGATCCACATCCGCATGATGCGATTGCGTTTGGATTGTCGATTGTGAATCCACCGCCAAGCATAGATTGTTTATAATCAATTTTTACTCCTTTAACAATTGGAGCACTCTCTGTATCGATAACAAATTCAACACCGAAAAATTCAAGAACTGTGTCGTCTTCTTTTGGTTCTACTTCAAATCCTAAGCCGTAAGAAAGGCCAGTACATCCGCCGCCATGTACAGCAAGGCGCACGTACTTCTCTCCATCTTCAGCATCTTTTAACATATCTTTAATTTGAAAAGCTGCTTGTTCTGTTACTTCAATCATGAAATACACCATCCTTTCTGTTCTCATTCTATTATACATCTTTACGCTTCTATCTTGTACTCATACACTCCGTGGCAAATTACTTCCGCTGGTCCTTTCATTAACACATTGCCTTCTTCTGTCCATGCAATCATTAAATCGCCACCAGCTAAATGAACTGTAATTTCCTTACCACGTTCCATCTTTCCATTTAAAATAGAGGCTACAACTGCAGCACATGCCCCTGTTCCGCAAGCTTGTGTTACACCAGATCCACGTTCCCAAACACGGAAGTTCATCTCTGCATCATTCAAAATCTCGATGAATTCAACATTTACTCGCTCTGGGAACATTTCATGTGTCTCTAGGACTGGACCAAGTGTTGTAAGAGGTGCTTGCTCTACATCATCAACAAAAATAACCGCATGCGGATTCCCCATTGAAACGGCTGTAAATGCATAACGATGATTATTGTATAAGAAGTTTTCACGAATAAATGGTGTTTCACCTTCACCAAGCATCGGTATTTCTGCACGTGTTAAACGCGGTGCTCCCATATCGATTTTCGCTAACGTAACTTTCCCTTCTTCTACCGTTACTTCCGCTGTTACAATACCAGCTAACGTTTCAATTGTGAAAACTGTTTCTTCTACTAGTTTATGCTCATACGCATATTTCGCTACGCAGCGTAAACCGTTACCACAGCTCTTTCCTTCTGAACCATCATTATTAAACATGCGCATTTTCACCGGAGCTACGTCAGATGGACAAATTAAAATCATTCCATCTGCTCCAATACCAGTATTAATATTTGAAACCTTTTCCGCCACAAGAACTAAATCTTCTTCAGGAATTTGTTCTTCAAACATATTTACATATATATAACTATTGCCAAGACCATGCATTTTTGTAAAAGAAAATTGGCTCATTTGTATTCACTCCAAAAATAGTTTGTTATTTTAAGTATAAAATGCACGCTTTTAGAACACAATATGAATGTCCCCCGTTTCTCATATTTGACAACATTTGGCGATGAGCCATTCTTGCACAAATTGTGTAAGAAAAAAAGCCCTTCTACAAGGGCCTTTTTTTATTTATATACAATATTATCCTCCCCCGCGAAAGAAGATTTTATCTAATAGAAAAAGGTGCTGCTGATTGCAACACCTTAAAACATTGGATTTTCATCCAAATACTCATATACATTATGGACAAGTTCTTCTACTGTAGCACCTTGTACGACTTCACCATTTACAAGTGCAAACGGCCCTTCAAAACAAATACCACAATATCCTAAACAACCATATTCCATTACATCTAAATTCGGATCTTTTTCTAATTTCTCTAAAGCTGCTTGTGAACCACTCGCAAGGTTACCTACACAAAATTCAATTAATGGTTTAATCAAAATTCTCCCCCCTGTACTACAAAACAAATTACCTTCTGACTATCTATAAGAAGAAAACTAAGCTGTCTCTTGTTGTTTTCGTTATACATTCTAAACTATTTAGTTACTTCACTATTTCACTTCAAAGTAGATGGACTTATTTTATATAACATGCTACTCGCAATGAAATAGTAATTAAAAAGGAAAAACAGTTTACTTTACTTTTCTTCTTATTGTACAACAGAGTATTCATTCATGCATTGTTATTTGTTCACAAATTCGATATAATTTGATTGAGTAAAGTCAAAATATTTTATTAATATAAAATTGTATGATTAGGGGATATTTCAACAGAAAAGGGGTAATCCATCATGAAACACCTCGTAATACTAGGTGGCGGCTACGGTGGAATGAGAATTCTGCAGCGGCTACTTCCAAGCAACCAACTTCCAGATGATGTACAAGTGACATTAATCGACAAAGTACCATACCATTGCTTCAAAACTGAATATTATGCATTAGTTGCGGGTACTATTTCAGAAACACATATTCGTATACCGTTTCCCGAGCACCCACGCCTCAATATTCAATACGGCACAATAACAAATATTGATCTCGAAGAAAAAGCTGTTCATCTCGATGGCGGCGAAGCAATCCCATATGATGATTTAATTATCGGTCTTGGCTGTGAGGATAAATATCATAACGTTCCTGGGGCGAAGGAATATACACATAGCCTACAATCGATTGAACAAACACGTAAGACATATGAACAATTAAATAGTCTAGAACCAAACGCAACAGTAGCTGTCGTTGGTGCTGGATTAAGTGGCGTTGAAGTTGCAAGTGAACTTCGCGAAAGCCGTTCTGATTTAAAAATTCACTTATTTGATCGAAAAGATAGAATTCTATTCCCATATCCAGAGAAATTAAGTAGATACGTAGAAGAATGGTTCGTAAAACATAAGGTTACTATTATACGAAACTCTAACATTACAAAAGTAGAACCAAATATTGTGTACAACCACGATGAACCACTTGAATGTGATGCAATCGTCTGGACAGCTGGTATTCAAGCAAATGAAGTTGTTCGAAACCTTCCAGTTGAACAAGATGGTAGCGGACGGGTTGTTTTAACAAAATATCACAATATTCCAAATAACGAGCACGTGTATGTTGTAGGAGATTGCGCAGCACTTCCACACGCTCCATCTGCACAACTTGCTGAAGGTCAAGGAGAACAAATTGTCCAAATATTATTAAAACGTTGGAATAATGAACCACTTCCTGACGAACTACCTGTAATTAAATTAAAAGGTGTTCTCGGCTCTCTTGGTAAGAAGCACGGCTTCGGTTTACTAGCAAACCAACCATTAATGGGACGTGTACCGAGATTATTAAAATCCGGTCTTCTTTGGATGTACAAATATCATAAAGGTTAATACTTTACAGGCTGTCTACTAAATAGGCAGTCTCTTTTATGAGTTAAAATATAATTATCAGACACATCTTTCTCAATATGGATGATGATTTATTTTTCATTTTTATATTAAAAACTATTGATAAACAGTGTATGCTATTTATAAGTTGTTTTATTATTTCCTTTAAGACCGAAGTCATTCGGTCTTATTTTTTATGTTGTAAATACTTTTACAGGAGGTATTCCATTTCACTTATGAACTTAACGAAACTAAACGATCGAATAGAAGCGAAGAAGATAGAATTGATCTATCTCGTTGAAAAGTACGGATTCACTCATGATAAAGTGATTTCTTTCAGCCAAGAATTAGATCGTTTACTTAACTTATTAATAGAACTCAAGACGAAGAAAAAACGTTGCTCTTTATAACCGTTACCTTCTCTTTTTTGATACGATATAAAGTGAAACTTTAATCAGTGGGGGTTTTGTTCCTCCCCCACTGATTATTAGTTGAACCAATCGGGCTTTTACGGGCAGTTGATCCCCACCAAACTTCTTTGCTTTCGCTGAATTTTGAGGTGGGGGTCTTACTGCCCGTTAATGCGGGATAGCTAGAATCAGAAAGGAGCCATCTATGTTTATATTAAAAGACGTTACATATAAAGATATACTACAAATTCCTTATTTACAGATTCAAAAAGAAAAAATCACATGTATTATCGGTGAGAGTGGGAGCGGAAAAAGTACATTGCTCCGCATGCTAAATGATTTGCAATCTCCAACATCCGGTACAATTGAATATAACGGAAAACAAATTTCTGATTATCCTCCAATTCAATTACGACGTGACGTAGTCATGCTTGGGCAAACGCCACCTATTTTTGATGGAACGATTAAAGACAATCTATTAATGGGACTTCGTTTTTCTGAAAAACCATTTCCAAATGACGATGCCTTGCGAAGCACATTAACGACTGTTAGCTTAGAAAAAAATTTAGAAGACAACGCTGATTCATTATCAGGCGGGGAAAAGCAACGACTTGCTTTTGCACGTATCGTACTTATGGATCCACCTGTTTATTTATTAGATGAACCAACCTCGGCACTAGATAGCGATACAGAACGCCGCGTTATGAAACAATTTACTACGCTAGCAAGAGAAAAGAAAAAAACAGTTATCTTCATTACACACTCACAACAACTTCCAAAAGAAATTGCAGACGATATTATTGAAATTAGTAAAACAAACGGTGCAACTAGAAAGGAAGTGCTCTCAGTTGAAGGGCGTTATTGAACTCCAAATTTGGCAACTTGCCGCTGCATATATTTTTATTCTTATTTTAATTGGACTTGTAAAATTAAAAGGGATTCCTCGTGAAAAACAAATTGCGCTCGCAACATTCCGTATGACGATTCAGCTCGTACTTGTTGCATATGTCCTTACATACGTATTTGAAAATAGTAATCCATTTTATACAATTGCTCTTATTACTTCTATTACTACCTTTGCAATTTTTAATATTTATAAACGAGTCAATATCCCGATGTCTAAAGAATTAAAACGAGTAGCCGCGCTTTCCATGGTTGCCGGATCAATTGGCCCACTTCTACTATTTATCTTTGTTATTATCGGGCACGACCCTTGGTATGCACCGCAATATATCGTTCCGATTACGGGAATGTTAGTTGGGAATGCGATGACAGGTGTTTCCCTTGGTGCAAATACGTTCTTAAATAATATGAAATCGCAAAGAGGTCAAATTGAAGGCGCACTTATGCTCGGCGCAACACCGAAAGAAGCCGCTGCGCCGCTCATACGAGACGCTTTTGACTCTGCTATTTTACCAACGATCAATTCTATGGTCGGAATGGGGATTATAAGCTTACCAGGCATGATGACTGGTCAAATCTTATCTGGTGTATCACCATTTACAGCCATTCAATATCAAATCGCCATTATACTTGGTATTTCAGGAAGCACTGCCTTTGCTGTTATTATCTTCTTACAGCTTGGATATAAAACATTCTTTAATAAGCGGTGTCAGTTGAAAGAGATTGACTATGGTGCACAGTAAATGTTGCACTGTTCATGGTAAATAAAATTATATCGACTTACCGATAAAAAATGACAATAAAAAAGAGGAGGCTAATCGCCTCCTCTTTTTATTTACGCCTTCTTAACGAACTGTGATTTTAATTTCATAGCTCCGAAACCGTCGATTTTGCAATCAATATCGTGATCGCCATCAACTAGACGAATACTCTTTACTTTCGTACCGATCTTCACAACTGAAGAAGTTCCTTTTACTTTTAAATCTTTAATAACAGTAACAGCATCGCCGTCTTGAAGAACGTTTCCGTTCGCATCTTTTACAACTTTTGCACCAT
This sequence comes from Bacillus pretiosus, assembly GCF_051294775.1. Lineage (NCBI taxonomy): Bacteria > Bacillati > Bacillota > Bacilli > Caryophanales > Bacillaceae > Bacillus > Bacillus pretiosus. The sequence goes on along the minus strand of NZ_JBPPHF010000004.1, from coordinate 548,923 downwards.
CATTATTTTCAGTTTCTGCTTCTTGGCCCCACTCATGAGCACATTCTGGACATACGAAAAGAACGCCATCCTCATACGTATATTCTGAATTACATTTTGGACAATTAGGTAAAGTAGCCATAAATTCATTTCCTCCGTTCATTATTTATACGTAAAAATCAAAATTGATGTTTACATCTCGATAAATAAAATTTGTATAGCATTTCTTTATAGTGCCATAGTCTCACGTTATTGACAACCCTACCTCAAATTCTCATTTTTTATTGTATTTTACAAATTTTCAATTCGTATGGTGTTTCCAATAAAAAAGAAGAACCTTCACAAGATCCTTCTTTTCAAAATGAACGAGTTCTCACTAGAACCCCCAACCATTCTCTTCAATATAAAATTGATACTCTTCCAACTCTTCTTCACTTAACTTCTTATTATTCTCGTATACCTCTTGCCACTCGAAATAATCTTCATCGAAATAAACAGCAAATTTAATTTTTACGTTTTTCTTCTCTGTATAATCATAACCAGTAAATTCTACTACATCATAATCTTTTTCTTTCGTTACAAGCTTCCACGTTGGATTATCCGTCATAATCTCTAAAGTAAATCCTTCACCACTTGTACGAACAACGTTTTTTATATTTGGTTCAGTTGGTAAAAAGGAGAGTCCGAACGTGGCTCCGCCAAATACTAACCCTACTATGATGTGTAAACCAACCATACCAGCAAAACTAGCGCCACCCTTTAATTGTAAATAATACGCCTTCTCATGATCTGGCATATTTTCTTCCTTATGTAAAATACGGACAGCATGCTTATAATATAAACGGTTTCCTTGCCATCCAGTAAATATCATCATTCCTAATTGAAAAACTAGACCAATTGATAAAAAAATCCCATCTGGAATGTCTATAAAAGGGGGTATAAGTATACTAGGTAGCGCCAGTAACGTAAGTATAATAAACAACTTATACATTTTACGATAAGCTAACCAAAAAGTTGGGAAGAAAAAGACTACCCAATTCCACGTATTCCCTTGCGCTGGATTTTCTACTTTCCCCCACTTAAAGTCATAATACGCCGTATTCTTTTGAACGACTGTATGTAACTGTTGCGAAGAAATTGTTTCTTGTAAAACAGTGTCCCTCACGTACATCATCCTTTTCTCATTTCTACATACGTGTATTTTATAGAAATAAAAAGAAGGAATCTAACAAAAAGTACATATATTTCATAAAAATGAACGGAAATCGAATATATTCCGACAATTATCCGTTTATTATTTCATTTTACTTTTAAATATATTAGAATACTTATGAATGATACGTTTAATACACTAAGTTAATCATTTTGTATATTTGATAATAAAAATGTTTCACATGAAACTATCTATATTTCGTATTACCTTTCCTCTACACAGTACATGTAAATCCATTTCTACAAAATACGAAAGACGCCCTTTTCAAAAGGCGTCTTTTTACAGTTGAAAATTTACTAATATAAAAAATGCATTATTTAATAAATGAATCCCCCATGGGACGAGTAAGTTATTTGTTTTCTTATACGTATAAGCTAAACATATACCACCACCAAAAATATATAAAACACTCCCTACTGTAAGGGGATGACCTAAAGTAAATATAGAAGCACTTATAACGGCACTGCTAAGTATAGAGAAGCGCTGAGATAATTTCATAAAAAACATACCTCGGAATACAAGCTCTTCCCAAATTGGTGCAAAAACAGTGAGTACAACTACGTATAAAATGATTTCACTTTTAGTAGGCTCTATTACTATATTAGATTCATTCACACGAAGCCCATGTGGTAAAACTAAATTTAATACTGCAATATATATAAGCAGCACGATCATTGTCATTACTATCGTTACATAATGCTTAAAATTATTGAACTGTATTGTTTTTAATAAATGTACACAGTAATTTCTCGCTGGTGAATATATTAAGATAATAGTAAGAAATGTTAAAGGCGGAATAAGATGATCTACATACCATGGATATAAGGAAGAGTCATAAACAAGGTTCAAAAAACCCACTCCATACATTACCCCAAAAATAATTATTATCATGCTAATTACTTCGCGCATACTTATTGCTACATTCTTTTCTTCATAAGTAGTTAATTCTGTATTCATCCTATCCCCTCCAGTATAATTAAACCTTTTAATCCATTATATACCATTCTCAACACAAAAACAGACGATACAATCTACTGTATCGTCTGTTTTTCCCTACCATTTCTCTCTACATGTTTCAATTAAATGCAGTAAGTACTTCCTCGTCATATCTGCCCTTCTCCACCTTGAGAGCATTCGCTTTTCTTTTGGATTCTGCCGTATTCTCGCTACTTCTTTTAATAAAATCTCCCATTCTTCCCCTGAACGTTCTAACAAGTATTGCAATCCTCTATCTTTTGAAACGATTGTTTTATGATCCAGTGTATATAAAATACGGCCCATCGTAACGACTGCTGATTCTACCCACTCTTCTATGAAAAATAAATACGGCTGCTTCGCTTTTTCACTCCAGTACTGTTCTACGTTGTATTTCATCGTATTGACTACATCGTCCCACCTTATTTGAAACGGAAGATCTTCCGCTTCTTTCCCGGTAACTGTAATACCTTGATTTTTCAATGTCCACCATGTGACCGCATTAATATCCCAATGACCTACATTCGCTTTACCATCTGCACAATACACGTACTCATTCATTTCATCATTGTATTTCCCTAAATCAGCAAGCGGAATATACATACCATCCATTCTCTTACCTAACGTACTACCACTAATTTTCTTATGAAGTTCGACAAGTTGCTGTTTTTCAGCTTCATTCACGGAATCACTTATTACTGTAATAAAATCAACATCGCTCGTTTCTGCATGAAATGCACCGAGTGCGATGGAGCCGTAAATATATACCCCGACTATTTTTTCATCTAAAAAAATTTCTTTTAATTCTACTGTGTACCGCTCCATTAACTGTCGTACTTCTGTTGGTAACGCATGCTTCACTCCATTTTTCACATCTATCCCTCCATTAAAAAAAGCCTTCGCAAATTCGCAAAGGCTTCCTGTTTTATAAATATTTCTCGATTTCTTCGTAAACATCCTTCAAACGAGGATTTCCTTCTCCAACAATTTCTCCATTTACAAGAACGACCGGATAAAATAGATCTTCTTCCACTACGCGCTCTGCGAATGCTTTTTTATCTTCATCTTCTTGTTCTTCTTGAAAATCAATATACTCGAAATTAAATTTATTTTCTTGTCCTTCATATTTACGACCAATCGCCGCTTGTAGCCACTCAAATGTTTCTGTTGAAGATGGCATTCCAACGCAGCTCGCACAAATTACTTTCGTCCCATACACTTGCACATTAACCATTTCTTCTCCCCCACTTCTTGTTTCAACAGTATATTCAGATGTCTTAGTACATAAGCACATCATTTTACAAACTTATTCCATACCCCTATACTGAAAAAACACGTTGTAAACATGATAAAAAATTTCGACATTAAAACAAGAACAGAAAAAATAGATTTTCCCCTCTATCTTGATTATAATAAAACTGATGAAAGGAGTCGATAAAAATGGAAAACCCACATATGGAAGAACAAGTACTAGAAGTATTAGATAAATTACGTCCATTCTTACTTCGCGATGGCGGAGACGTTGAATTAGTAGACATTGAAGAAGGTATCGTAAAATTACGCCTTATGGGTGCTTGCGGAAGCTGCCCAAGTTCTACAATCACACTAAAAGCTGGTATCGAACGCGCATTACTTGAAGAAGTACCAGGCGTTATTGAAGTAGAACAAGTATTTTAATCTAAAAGCGGAAGCGGCTCGTTCAGAACAGGAGGTCATTGGAGCTCCTGACGAAGAGGCGCTTTTTGCCTCACAGGAAGGCGCCAAATGGCCGACTGTTCTAGCCGCTGGAGCTAGATATTAATCTAAAAGCAGAAGCGGCTCGTTCAGAATCGCTTCCTAGAAAGAGACCCATTTGGGTCTCTTTTTTTATTCAAAAAACACTTCTCCTTTAACATCATAAAACAAAATTGGAAATCCTTCTCAAAAAGTGAGATAATTAATACTATAGAATCGTTCACACATATAAAAGTAAAAAACATAGGGGGACGACACATGCCAAAAATGGGGAACACTTTCTTAACAATTCAAGAACTAGAAAAGAAAAAAGAGTATTTATTAGACCTTTCATCCGTTATACCAACATGGAATGCAAGTTATCAATTTTTATTTAAAGAAATTCAGCAAGAATTATTGAGTAAAGTAAATGAAAAAATCGAAAGACATCAATTCATTTTAAATATATGTGCAGATCAACAGATAGGGGCATAATGTATTACATACAATTGTGATATATAAAAAAGAGACCTCAATCGGTCTCTTTTTTATATTTTAAGATAGCCAATCTAATTTCCTAATCCCTAACTTATCGACTGGTAAACGAAGTGAGCCATAAAAGTGCTTCATAAATTGCTCAGAGCGGTTCACATCGTGTAAAATGGCTTCTAAGCGATCTCTATATATGCTCTTTTGTTCTTCATTTCCTGTTTGGTAATATCGTTCGACTGTTTCAAAGTAGTGAAGTGGGAACAGGAGCCTTGCAAATAATAGGCGCCAACCAAATGAGGATAGCGAATAATTCCGTTCATAATCTGTAACAAATTGAACGATTGTTTGCTCCCAGTCTTTCTTTTTTTCTATCATCATATAGCGGATTAATTCTGCCATATCTCGAGTTGGGTGATCATACACCCAATCGAAAGGAAGTTTGAGACGCTTCGTTTGATGCCATAATAAAGGTGTGAATCGTTCTTGGCAAATTGTTGCTGCATCAGTCATTTGCGGCGTATCATCCATCTCTGTATCGACAACATACTGAATTGCATTTTCTGCAACTCCTAAGTAATACGGGAAGGATTCAATAAACAATTGATCGAATACGTCTGTAGGGTGGTTCATCACTTGTGATTGCCAAAACTTTTCTAATTGATCGAGCCTTTTTTCCCATAACGCTTTCCATTCGCCTATGCGGCTTAATTTCTCGATTTCTTCTGGAAAGAATGCACCTCGTTTATGGAATATAGAAAGCTCACTTCCTAATGATGTAGCATGTCGTTCTAACGCACGCATACCTTTTAATAAGCAGTAATTTTGTTCTTCTATCTCACTTACATAGTAGCCGTGTATAGTCGGAACGAAAGTCGCTACAGTTATATCCCCTTGCTGGTTCATATAATCACTGAGCTTTTTCATCTCTACAAGTACTTCTTCCTCCATTTCTCCAATTGGAACAAGTACATAAATTTTGTTGCGAATCCAAAAGCTTTTATAGGGGCCAAGGGGGATTAATTCTTTAACATGCATATGATAATGCTCATAAATATGATGAATCATCGCAGTCGCCACCTATGGTTTTTCTTTATATATATGAGCTTGTGCTCGCCTTTCATTCCTATGCACATGATAAAGCAACGAAACGTATACAAATACTAAAAAGAAAAAAAGGTGATAAACATGAAAGAATCAAATCAACTACAAGAAAGAGCATTACAACTATTACAAGAACGTGGTGTAACAATTGACGATATTGCTGAGCTTGTTCATTTTCTTCAAAAAAAATATCATCCAAATTTAGAGATGTCAGAATGCCGTTATAACGTTGAACGTGTATTATCAAAACGTGAAGTACAAAACGCACTAATTACTGGTATCGAACTCGATGTCCTTGCTGAAAAAGGAATGTTAAGTGAGCCGTTACAAGATATCGTAAAACGTGATGAAGGCTTATACGGAATTGATGAAGTGATCGCACTTTCTATCGTTAATGTGTACGGCTCTATCGGTTTCACGAACTTTGGATATATCGATAAATTAAAACCTGGTATTTTAGAATACTTAAATGATAAATCAACTGGACAGGTGCACACATTCCTTGATGATATCGTTGGCGGAATTGCTGCCGCTGCTTCAAGTCGTTTAGCGCATAGAGCTGAGCATTCGGAATAAAATATGAAAGACCGTCAGTTTCATACTGACGGTCTTTTGTATTCCATGAGCATAAATTCTCTCCCGCGGCTCAAAAAAGTAGGTCCTTGTTGAAAACCTATGTTTTTATATAGCGTAATAGCCCTTGTATTAAATGTCGCTACACTAAGTCGAAATGTTTTCGGCTTATATTCTTTAACAGCAAAGGCTATCCCAGCTTGAAAAAACATTTTCCCCATCCCTTTCCCTGTTAACGCTGGCTTCATGCCAAGTCCGATATCAATTACATCTTCTCCATCATATAAATGAGCCTCTCTTCCCCCTGGCACTTGTGCATTTTCCCCAAAACAAAAATAGCCGATAAACTCCCCCTTATCGTCACAACAACCGTAATACGTCCCATCTAATAATTCTTCTATCGCTTCTTCCTCTCCTGAAAAACTATACAAATCATAAGGTTCTTCGTACGTCCACGTATTTATCTCATTTGCTTCTTCTACCGTTAACTTATGTATATCCATCCTTCTCTCCCCTAATCAAATATTCTATATATACTCATTCATTTTTCGCGCCTCATTTCCCTCTAATTGGAATATGCATAATTACATACGCACACCTATGAAACAAATGGTACAATTTATTTGAATCGCTGTTGCTACACTTCTTGATCAAAGAAAAGGCGTTAAAACGGATATTAGCGCCTTATCAAACTCAAGCAATTGGTACATTTTGTCATCATGAAAGACACTCGAAAGAGTGTCTTTTTTTTATACCTCACAAGGACTTACTCATTTAAAAGTATAAATACATAAAATAATGTAACTCTTTACACACATGAATCTTTTTCTAAAAGTTGTGAAGTAGACTCAAAATAAAAAAGCACTCTTGGCTAGAGTGCTTTTTACTTTCAAATAAGGAGGTTACATAATATGGATAGTACTCTCGTATTTAACTTCGGCATTGGTCTTGTTATTATTTTATTTGTTTTCTTTGTTCTTTGTATGAGTGGGGTATAGAAAGACGATTTTAGCCGTCTTTTTATACATACATATGTATGTATCATTTGACTTCCACAACAGAAGTAACCATAATAGTTACATAAATAAAAAACTATCCACAAATAGGAGGAAGAACAATGAAACATGTAATCGTTTATGCACACCCAAATACAGAAAGCTTCAACCATGCGATTTTAGAAACGGTAAAAAGTGAATTAGAAGAAAAAGGTCACGAAGTACGCGTTCGCGATCTATACGAATTAAACTTCAATCCAGTATTAGGCGCTTCCGATTTCATCTCATTTTCTCAAGGAAACACACCAGAAGATATTAAAGAAGAGCAAGAGCATATCTCTTGGGCGGATAGCATTACATTCATTTATCCAGTTTGGTGGGCGGGACTTCCTGCTATTTTAAAAGGATACGTTGACCGTGTATTTAGCCACGGCTTCGCTTATGCTTACGGTGAAAATGGTATTGAAAAGTTATTAAGCGGTAAAACAGGCTTACTATTATCTACAATGGGAAATACGAAAGAAGCATACACAGCAGGCGGTATGTTTGAAGCAATGAAGAAAACAGCAGATGTTGGTATTTTTGAATTTACAGGTATTGAAACAATTGAGCATACATTCTATACGAGTGTTCCTTCTGTGGATAACAGTGTGCGTAAGCAATATCTTGAAGAAGTTAAAGATGTTGTGAATCGTGCATTCTAATAAAAAACTCCGGTTGTTAAAACCGGAGTTTTTTATTTCATCATTAATTTCGGAATATATCTTTGAAGAATGCTTTCTAATTCATTCATATCTTCCTGTCTAATAAGTAAATTTACATTGTCATTCATTTTTTCTCGCCCGCGATATAAAAATATATTTTCTTTTGGATTTTCCCATGTTGATGTTTTATAGCCTTTTAATTCTTCGTATGAATAAAAGTTTAATCCGTCTACTACACCTTTTTCATATATCTGTACACTTTTAATAAGATGGATAGCTATTAAAGTCATAAAACAACTTGCTACAGCATGAATACCTAGCTGAATGAGAAACTGTTCAACTGTATCAATATCGCCACTTACGTACTGAGCATATATATACATACATTGCCCAATGAAATATGCTGGTCCAAGTAATGCAATCCAACGTCTTTTCACCCGAGGATACATTGCAATGAGTTTTCCTGAGCTTTTTTTCATTTCATTTATTTTATATATCTTCCATAGAACAAAAAACAAAACACATAATGTAAAAACAAACATAATACATGACATCCAGTACACTCTGATTCCCCCTTGTATCATTACATATAAATTTTACATTTTATATAACAACGGCGAATATGCAATTATGCATAAAAAAACAGGTAACCTATTCCGGTTACCTGCATTTCATTACATCTTCTCAATCCACTCCGTCAAGTTATGCACAACTTGCGTTGGTTGTACTTCATATTCTGTTAACTTCTCCACAGTTGTGACTCCAGTGTGGACAAGAAGGGTATGCATGCCAGCATTTACTCCCGCTAAAATGTCTGTATCGTAGTTATCCCCAACCATTAATGCTTCATCTTTTCCTACACCAAGCACTTTTAACGCTTGTTCCATAATGATTGATTCTGGTTTTCCAATAAAGATTGGATCCACGCCTGTTGATACTGTTATAACTGATGTTAATGAACCGTTACCTGGTAATAATCCGCGCTCAGTCGGAATGGCGATATCTCCATTTGTAGAAATAAACGTTGCGCCGTTACGCACAGCAAGACAAGCTTTTGCTAATTTTTCATATGTGATGTCACGATCTAAACCAACAACAACGAAATCAGGATTTTCATCCACAAGTTCAAATCCTTTTTCCACAAGTGCATCATGTAAGCCTTCTTCACCAATCATATATACAGTTGCGTCTTGTTTACGTTCATAAATGAAGTTCGCTGTCGCCATACTCGTTGTGAATACTTGCTCTGCTTCCGCTGGAATATCGAAACGAACAAGTTTTTCTGCCACTTGTTCTGGTTTACGCGTTGAATTATTCGTAACGAATAAATAAGGAATGCCGCGCTCTCCTAATGCTTTTACGAAGTCGCTCGCTTCTTCAATTTGTTCTTCTCCGCGATACATCGTACCGTCTAAGTCAATTAAGTAACCTTTATACATCATTATGTCTCTCCTTCTATGCTAACGTTCTCACCTTATCATACCACTCTTATATTACCCGCTTTTTCCAAAGAAAAAAACGCTTTACCTAAAAGCGCCCCATAACGTTCATTTTTTCTCTTTTACTTGGTAAGAACAACTACAATCGCCCTCACACATGTTTGCTAACGTCTTTACATCTGCTCCTGCAAATAAACGATTATACATCTCTTTTTCATCTTCGCATACTTGCGGGAATCTCTCTGCAATTTCTTTTAACGGACAGTTTTGTTTTTCAATTACGAAAGAGTTCTCCCCATCTCTCTTTATTTGAACCATATAACCATTTTTCTCTTGCATAGCCGCTATCTCTTGCACTTTAAATGCTAAATTCTTTTGATTACTCACTCGTTTTTGCAACTGTTCTTCCATTCGCTTCGTTCTCTCTGTTAAAACGTAACGAAGTATTTTTTCATCACCCATTCGAGCTAAATCTTCTAGCATATCAATCGCAAATTGCTTATACTCCTTCGGGAATGTATCTTCTCCCTTTTCACTTAATCCATATAAATAAGTTGGTCTTCCGACATGTTGTCTTACCATCTTAGAATAAATGAAACCATCTTTCTCAAGATTACTTAAATGTCTTCGGATCGCCATTTCTGTAATCTCTAAAACGTCAGCTAGTTCCGCTACTGTGTGCTCTCCCTTAACTTTCAACAATTGTACAATTTCATCTTTCGTCGTACGTGCTTCCCCCATGCTTAACCCTTCTCCCTTTTCCCTTTACTTTCTCACATACAATATAAGATCCCCAAAAGGCAGTCCCGGGGATCTTATAAGCATAATTATTCTGGTACAAATGCAGATACAGGTCCTAATTCCTTCTCTAAATAACTGCGAATATTTGCTGGGTATTTCTCTACCACTGCAATATGTTTTTGAATCGTCTTATATAATTCATCATGATTCATTTGAATATAATCTTGCGTAAGCATTTTTCGAAGAAGGATAATTTCTTTCATTCCTTGTCCTTCTTCTGCACTTATCACTCGCTCGTCCATCAAAATATCGATAATATCTTCATAACTTCCTGGATCGCGCATAATAAATCCATCAATCATCGCATTCCCTACATCTAATACACAATCAATAATTAGATGAGCTATACGTTCTAATGCGTAAAATTCAAACTCGGTTTCATATATCTTTTTCTCTTGAAATGTACTTGTTGCTCGTTCTAAACATACTAGCATTTGTTCTATTTTCTTTCTGTCTACAAAATACATGAATGTCACCTACCTGGAAATTAAAGCATTTACATTTTAATTGTAACGCTTTCTTCTGAAAAAATCGACAATTTTTCGAATTCACCTTTTCTCCGTTATTTGTTATAGTTATATTTGTATGATTTTTGAAATTGGAGGAATGAAATCTTGGAACGTGAACTCGCACTAGAAATTGTCCGTGTAACAGAAGCAGCAGCATTAGCATCCGCACAGTGGATGGGCCGCGGAAAGAAAAACGAAGCAGATGATGCAGCAACTACAGCAATGCGTGATATGTTTGATTCAGTAAACATGGCAGGTACAGTTGTAATTGGTGAAGGAGAACTTGATGAAGCACCGATGTTGTATATTGGTGAAGAACTAGGAACAGGTAACGGTCCAGAAGTAGACATTGCCGTTGATCCATTAGAAGGTACAAACATCGTTGCAAAAGGTCTTGCAAATGCAATGGCAGTTATCGCAATCGCAGATAAAGGAAACCTTCTTCATGCTCCTGATATGTACATGGAAAAAATCGCGGTTGGTCCAAAAGCAGCTGGTAAAATTAGCTTAGATGATCCAATTGAAAAAACAATTGAAATTGTAGCAGAAGCTAACAATAAAAAGATTCGCGATCTAACAGTTATCGTGCAAGAACGTGAACGTCATCAAGATATTATTGACCGTGTTCGTGCAAAAGGTGCACGCGTAAAATTATTTGGTGATGGTGATGTTGGTGCGTCAATCGCAACAGCACTACCTGGAACGGGTATTGATTTATTCGTAGGTATTGGCGGAGCTCCAGAAGGTGTTATTTCTGCAGCAGCATTAAAATGCCTTGAAGGTGAAATGCAAGCTCGCTTAGTTCCAATGAACGAAGAAGAAGAAGCTCGTTGTCGTGAAATGGGATTAGAAGATCCTCGTCAACTTCTTATGTTAGATGACTTAGTATCTGGGGATGATGCAATCTTCTCAGCAACTGGTGTATCTGCTGGTGAGTTATTAGACGGTGTTAAATTCCTTGGCGGAGATCTAGCTGAAACATATTCTATCGTTATGCGTTACAAAACAAGAACGGTACGATTCATTAAAACGCATCACCATTTAGATCATAAACCACACTTAAACTTAGATATTTAATAAAGGAGCCATGTGTATGGAAGAACGTTTCTTTCTGTACGACGATACAGTCGCTACAAGAACTCGTTTCGTTAGCTTTATGGGAGAAAATGAGCGTCATGATTTAGCGCTTTTATACTCCGATCGTCATTACGGTAAAACAATTGTCCTTGATATACAGCGCAATAGATTTGCAATCATCGGTCCTGACGATTTAAACGAACCAGGCTACTTAGAGCATGCATTTTCTATGACTGAAGAAATTGCAGAAGAATTACGCTCATTTTTATTTGAACTTATATAATTTATCTTAGGCACCAGCTATGTTAGCTGGTGTTTTTTCGCTTTAAGTATTTTGAATTTTCAATATTATATGTTGTAATGAAGAATAAATCTATTTGGATAGAAAGGACGTTATCTACGTATGCCAACATTTACTTTGTAATGGACCAGCAATTGGATAGCATTACTCTCAAAAAAGCACCGTGCTTTTTCAAGGGAGTAGTCTGCCCATTCCCATTACAAAGGAACGTAACGCATCTGTAGTATGATGTTTACGGAGGTTCCTAAGGGAACCTCCTTTTATTTTTGTCTATTTCTCATGTCTTCATACTACAAGACATCCAAATAGCTGTATTACGTTTCTTTGCCACTACTATAAGAGGTGAAGAAAAATGCAGAAAGTACAACTTTCTTGGAGTTTATATGAAAATGAACAAAACACAATCGAAAAGTATTGTAAAAATTGCAGACGCACTACCTTATTTACTGACACGAATATTCGTAGGCATAACGCCAACGGAAAGAATATATACCGCTTTGCCATTTATAAATGCCCGAAAGATCATACGTGGAATCAAAAGCTTCGTATTTATAAAGCATTCACTGATCACGTTGAAACATTCGACATGACGCAGCAAGATCAAATAGAAACAACTACTACCATTTCCATTACACAACATAAAGAAAACGGCATAGCCGAAATCACGATCGTATTAGATATCGTTTTCGGTTCCCACCGAATGGATAAAGCTTTATCCACATATATTTCTGACTGGAGCCGTACACGCATTGTGGATAAAATTAAAAATGGGGATATTCAATTGAACGGACAACAAATGAAACCAAATACAATACTTTCTGAAGGCGATCATATCTCGATTTGTTTATAAGCGAAAATATGCAAAAAATCCTCTTACAATCGTAAGAGGATTTTTTTATTTCTTCACTTTTCGTAATACGAAGTGTGCACAACCGAAATTACAGTACTCGTATAAATACTCCGTTAACGTACTAATTTTCGTATCATATGTCGAACGTTGATTACTATCATCAAAGAAACCGCGCAATCTAAGTTGCTCATAACCCCAATCCCCTACGATGTAATCATATTTATTTAAGATTTCTGCATAACGCTCTTTAAATGCTTCTTCACTAAAACCGTCACGAAAGTTTTTAATTACTTCGTACTGAACATTATTAATGCTCACCGTAGCATGCATCTCTTGCTCTTGCTTTTGCTCCATCATTAACTTCCTCTCTAAGCATTCTTCTTTTTATCGTATCACAAAGCATACCAACCAACAATTTCAAATACAAAAAATTGAAAATTAGTGCATGCTATGGAGAAGGAGGTGATACATCGTGAAAAAACAAATTATACTCTCTCTCCTCACTCTTTCCTTATTCGCAGGCTGTCAATCAACGAATAAAGCCGAAATGGAACGTGAAGAAGGAAGTCGTGTTCTTGTTTCCAATAAAAACGACATGTATCATACGGAAAATACAAATACACGATTAACGAGAGTCGGTTATTCATCTAAACAAAAACATGAAGTATCTAACAAACAAGTAGGAGCCATTAACCGTGAGAAAGTCGCTGAAATGATTACAAGCATGACAGTCAAACTTCCTGACGTTACAAACGCTGCTACGCTCGTTACCGATGATGAAGTATTTGTTGTATACCGTGCAAACACAACGGATCCAAAACTCGTAGCAGATCAAGTATATAAAGCTGCTTTGTCCATCGTCCCTCGCTATTATAAAGCATATGTATCAACAGACCAAAAGTTGATTTCTCAAATTCAAGGCCTTCAATCAGGTAGCTTAAATGATACAGAATATACACAGAGCCTCGACATGCTAAAGCGAGAAATGAGCAAAAATCCTCATTTAAACAATACGGGGGATCAGACTTTGAATGATATGATTAAAAAATAAAGAAGGTGGAGAAAACCTCCACCTTTTTTACTATTTCTTACGATCCGCATAAACCTCCATCGCATCACACATAAACTGTGCTAAACCTTCACCAAACTTATCGATATTTTTCGTGAAGCGCTCATCAGCGACGTACATTTGACCGAGTCCTTTAAAAGCATCTAGTGAATATTCTCCGAAGTTTTGCAAGTAATCGTACCATACCCCGATTGCTTCCTGTGCCTCTTTAGAATCTGGTGCGCCGTGTCTAAGCGCCGCTAAATTTCTGTAAATAGTATTAAACTCTTCTTGATTATCTTTTGACATACCTTTCGCGTATTCATTCGCTTTATCTACAGCTGCGTCTCCCCATCGTTCACGCGCTTCTTCTTCGTACGGATTATGGCTGAAATCGAAGCCTTCAAATTTCTCTTTATTCGTCATTTCAATCTCTCCTTTTGTATGCTGAATTGTTTTATCAATTGTCGCAATCACCTTATCTAATCTGGCACGTTTTTCAACAAGCATTTTCTTATGAAGCTGTAGTGCTTCTTCGTGGTCAAATGATGGACTCATGATAATTTCTTTAATTTTCTTCAAAGGGAAGCCTAGCTCTTTAAAAAATAAAATTTGCTGCAATGTCTCTAAATTTTTATTGGAATACAGACGATATCCAGACTCTGTCGTCTCGTCTGGGGTTAACAACCCAATTTCATCGTAATGATGCAGTGTGCGCACACTAATTCCAACTAAATTAGCTACTTCTTTTACCTTCATTGTCATGTGTATCTCCCCCTTAATACATACGATAAAGTATGACGCAACGTTAGAGTCAATAAGTAAATTCATTTTTTGTTAAAAGTTTCATCTCCACTATATTTCATGCATAATAGATATGTACATATATTAGAAAGCGGTGAAAGTATGGTTTCAAGTACGGTAATTGCCAGTATCACAATTCAACTTGTGATTTCGATTCTGGTACCTATTATTGCGTTTGTTTATTTCCGTAAAAAATATAATATTAATTGGAAAGTGGTCGGCGTTGGTGTTCTTATCTTTATTGGATTTACCCAAATTCTCGAAACACCGTTCCACCTATTTATGCGTGGTAATCCAGCAATTGCTCCATTTTTAGAAAATCCGTTTGTCTTTGCAATTTATGGCGGACTAACTGCTGGTATTTTTGAAGAATTAGGACGCTTCGTTGCCTTCTTCTTCCTACTAAAAAAATATCTAGAATATAAAGATGGCTTCGCTTATGGAATTGGTCACGGCGGGATTGAATCCATTTTAGTTGGCGGATTCTCTGCATTGCAGACACTTATATTCGCTAATGCTATTAACAATGGTAGCTTCGCTCAAATGGCAGAAAAACTACCACAATTAAATCTTGTAAAGGATATGTTAATAGAACAACCTGCTTATTTATACTTCCTTGGCAGCTTGGAAAGAATTATGGCTCTTGTATTGCAAATTGCCTTTACAATGCTTGTCTTATACGCAGTAAAACAGAAGAAATATATCTTCCTTGTTTACGCTATATTATTCCACGCATTTGTAGACTTTTTCGCGGCACTTTATCAAACAAAAACAATTAACATTTTTGTTGCAGAAGGAATTACCCTTCTCTTCACAATTGGTGCTGTCATTCTTATTCGTAAAATGAAAGAGAAATTAATGAGTGTACCGGAATAAAAAATAACCCACCAGCTGGTGGGTTATTTTTTACCACGATTTTCGCAATGATGATAACTCTTGCCCTCTTGCAGCTCCCTCTTTGTTTCTGCATCTATAACAATATACTTATGAAACTCTTCTGCTTCATTTTGAGAAAAGGAAGCAAAAAAATAAACTTGGCGATCAGGGTGAACAAAAAAATCTTGAAGTACCACGCTACTACGACAACCCACGGCTGCTTTTTTTCTGAAAGAAAATTCTTTATCCGGCACTTCTTTAAATAAAATCTTTTTTCGAACGCTATATGCTGCATTGTTATATTCTTTATAGATTTTCTTATCTAACTGTTCGTAAAACACATCTTCACTCACAAATGATTTATTTCGATTGCTTGGATAATTTAATTTTTGATTGGATTCTGCATATGTTGTGGACAAGTGTATAAAAAAACAAAGACCGAATATAATACATATCATTTTTTTCATCATTACACCTCAAATGTTCATTTATCCACATTACTTTTCCACATATTTAAATCAATATGCCATTTCCAATAAAAAGGAATTTTCCCCACATTTGTCGAAGTATATAGCGTCAACTTGAAAGATGGGGATGAATTATGAAGAAATTGATTGTAATACGACATTGTTCAGCAACTGGACAAGAACGTGATGCCGAATTAACGATTGCAGGAAAAAATCAGGCAAACACTCTTGCTACATTCCTCTTAGAAAACCAATCACAAATAGATCATATTATTTCAAGCCCATTTGTGCGAGCTATCGATTCTATTCGGCCCTATGCGCTTCAAGCTAACTTGTCTATCCAAGAAGATGAACGATTAGCTGAACGCATATTAAGCAACGTTCCAATGGATGATTGGTTGCAAAAACTAGAATCTACTTTTACAAATATAGATATCGCCTTTTCAGGCGGAGAGTCAACAAAACAAGCGACGGATCGTGCATATCACTTATCCAAGACGTTTTAAAGTTAAACCATACTACAACACTACTTGTTACACACGGTAACTTACTGACGCTCATTTTAAAGCACTTTGATCATACGATCGGCTTTATTGAATGGAGAGCTTTAACGAATCCTGATATTTACGAAATTACACTCGATAAACAATGTATCCTAAAACGATTATGGGAAGCACCGTCCAAGTAATATCTCTTTCCAACACATTCAGTTGACGCCACGAGAAGAAACTGTACTAACAATAGAAAGGGGTATCACTCCATATGTACGAAGATGTACTTGCTTTACTACATAAAACAAATGCTTCTTACGAAAAGTTTGAACACGAACCAGTACTCGATTATGAAACAGATCGTATCGTACGTGAAAGGCTTGGCTTACACGGCACTCCAAGTAAAAGCTTATTTTTAAAATCAAAGTCTGGAGATTATTACGTATTTTTTACGTTAGAGGGTAGAAGGCTCAACCGAGGAGAGATGAAAGAAATAACAGGAGAAAGCTTATCTCTCTGTTCTCCTGATGAGCTAAGAGAAGAAACAGGCTGTACTCCAGGATGTGTAGCTCCTTTCGGTTATTCACAAAATGTAACGATTATTGTGGATAGTGCTATTTATGCTTACGATAAAATTTTAATTACACCTGGTGTACCTGAATTTACAATTGAATTATCCACAGAGGAATTAAAGAAAATCTTATTAACATGCCCAAATACTGTTTTAGAATATAAACAAAAAGAGAGCTAATGATTAGCTCTCTTTTTTCATTATTTTGCTTCTGCTGTTTTTTCTTTTGCAGAACGAACCTGCTCGTCCGCATGGTAAGAAGAACGCACAAGTGGGCCAGCTTCACAGTGGCTAAAGCCTTTGCTAAGTGCAATTTCTTTAAGCTCTGCAAATTCTGCTGGTGGGTAATATTTAAGAACTGGTAAATGCTTCTTAGATGGCTGTAGGTATTGTCCAAGAGTTAAAATATCCACATTGTTTGCACGTAAGTCATCCATCGCTTCAATTAAATCTTCTCTCGTTTCACCTAAGCCCACCATAATGCTCGATTTAGTTGGAATATCAGGCTGCATTTCTTTTGCTCGACGTAAAAACTCTAATGAACGATCATATTTTGCTCTAGCGCGAACTCGGTCAGATAATCGACGTACTGTTTCAATGTTATGGTTTAAAATATCTGGTTTTGCATCCATTAACATTTTTAAGTTTTCTTCTACTCCACCCATATCAGATGGTAATACTTCGATTGACGTAAATGGATTTTTACGACGTACAGCGCGTACTGTTTCAGCAAAAACAGCTGCTCCCCCGTCCTTTAAATCATCACGTGCAACCGCTGTTATAACAACGTGCTTTAAGCCCATTTGTACTACAGAATCTGCTACGCGTTCTGGCTCTTGTAAATCAAGCTCAGTTGGTAAGCCTGTTTTAACCGCACAAAAACGACAAGCACGTGTACAAACCGCACCTAAAATCATAAATGTTGCTGTTTTTCTTACAGCCCAGCATTCATGAATATTCGGACATTTTGCTTCCTCACAAACTGTATGAAGATTCTTAGAACGCATCATTTTCTTTAAGCCTGTATAGTTTTCATTCGTGTTTAACTTAATTTTCAACCATTCGGGCTTGCGCTTATATTCTGTTTGTTTTGTCATGGTTATCAACTCCGCACAATATGAAATAATTTACCGTGTTCGCTTCTTTCAATGTAACATATCTATTCTAACGTATGAAAGCGATTTGCTCAAATGAAGATTCTAAGATTTTTTCCAATCGTTCCCTATAATGAAATACTCCGTATATCCCACACTAAAAAGAGTGATGTTGTGAAAGGAGTCTATTTCATGCTTCGAAAAATTTCTCTTTTGCTTTCGATTTGCTTTCTTCTCCACCAAAATATCGCTTACGGTGAAGATAATCAGCAAAGCATATACGAAAAGCGCATGGCACTATATAAAGAAACCGAGCAATCTTCAGGCATTCCGTGGTATTACTTAGCTGCAATGGATCAATACGAAAGAAATATACGGAGCGTAAGAAAAGATATTCCGAAAAAACCAGATGCCATTATCTCCCTTTATTTCAAACCAGAAATATGGGCTGGTCCCGTTAATGGTAACGACACTCTCCCCCATACAATTTCTCTATTTGGCGGATTGGGTTTAGATGGTGACAAAGATGGATTTGCAAACGCAAATAACGACCGTGATCTTCTGCATACAGCAGCGACAATTTTAAAGAAACAAGGAACGTCCGAAGACCGTGTTCACATTATGCTTTGGGAATATTATAGACGTGCGAAAACAGTTGAATTAATTACCGAATACGCCCAAATTTATAAACATTACGGACGTATTAATTTAGAAGGAAATGCTTTCCCTCTTCCGATTCGTAGTGACCATAGCTACCGTAGTACTTTCGGTGCTGGAAGAAGTTTTGGGGGAAGGAGAGTTCATGAAGGAACTGATATTTTTGCAGGCTATGGTGTACCAGTAAGATCTACTTGCTATGGCATTATTGAAACAAAAGGCTGGAACCGTCTTGGCGGATGGCGCATCGGTATTCGCGACCTTCATAATAATTACCATTATTACGCTCATTTAGGCGGATTCTCAAAAGAAATACAGCTTGGACAAATTGTCGAACCAGGAAAAGTAATCGGATTTGTCGGTAGCACCGGTTACGGCCCTCCCGGCACAGCTGGAAAATTCCCGCCCCACCTACATTTCGGTATGTATAAAGACAATGGTTATACAGAATGGGCTTTCGATCCATACATGCATTTAAGTCTGTGGGAGCGAAAAGAACGCACGAATACAAAACGATAACCGTAGCATATTGCTACGGTTATTTTTTTAATTCGGCTAACTATCCGTTTTCTTTTTATCAGGTACAACAACACTCCCACTTCCATAATAAGTAGGCACTTCCCCTTGAACAATACGCGTTGCAATCGGAACATCTTGTTTTACCTTTATTTCTTTCGTATGAAATGGAATAATCACTTGCAACGTGACTTCCATCTCCATAATAATTTGAATCGCTGTCGTATTGATCCCGTGCGGTTCAATTTTTTGTTTAATATCCGTATTCACATGACCAATCGTCGTAAAATCAATTGGAATATCGGGACCTATATTTCCAAGAAGCGCATTATCCGTTACACGACCAAAAGGAACTGCCATCGTTGCTCCATTTTTTTCAGAAATACCTAGCCCCTTCAAATCACCTTGTTCTACTTGCTGTAAATATTTTTCTATGTATGTGGTCGTTGACGTTACGATTTCATTTACTTGCTTTGTATTTAAATTAATTGTGGATACTTTTCCGTTTTTATCATTTTGTACTTTCATTAATGAATCGACATCAAACCCTTCATTAATTCTATCTTTTACCGCCTTCGTCATAACCGCTGTCGCCATTTTATGCGTCTCCACTTCCCCATATTTAAGTAATGTCGGCTGAATGCTTTTATTCACAATCCATAATCCTTGCACGAGTAATATGACAAAAAGAATAAACGACATAAGCAGTATGTGCCGAAAGGAAATTGGTCCCCTTCGAAACCGCGAATTTTTCGAACGAAATATACTCATAAAAAAACCTCCTTCTTATATCATTTCTATGCAAGAAGGAGGGACGATATATGCTTATCTCATTTTTAATAATGCTTCTTTTCCGATTGTGCCTGCCGTAATACCTAATGCTTCGGCCTCAATCGTTACTGATTCTAGCGGCGCTTCAAGAAGTTGTTCAATCGTTCTTACACCAACCGCACGGCCAGCAATAATTCCTCGATCACCTAACTTCTCATTTAAAAGACCTACATCTAATGCACCGCACATAATATATCCTTTATCGCTCATTACAGCTAGCAAATTTGTCTTTGGAAGTTTGACGCTAACCGCAATAAACGTATAATTATCGATTATAATTGGCTCCACATTAACCATAGTTCACACTCCTCTCTTTCTTATCTGTATGACAAGAGAAAAACGAGTGTTACAAGTTAACTAGCCTATAGTTTGACGGAAGATGTATGAGTTATCAACACGTCTGTTAACACATCTCTGAGTAACTCTGGCATATAATATTGTTTGTCAGAAAGTGTGGATAGCTCTGGGTATAAGTATCCGAATGTAAACATATCAATCGTTCCTACCGTATATATACGATCTAATTCCAGCGATTCCCCGTTAATCAATACATCTTCCAGTAAAATTTTATTCCCAGGAATCATATCTGGAATGACTTCGACACCAGCGTAAATCATTTTCCCCATCACTTTTCCACGAAATCCGAATCCTTTTACCTCAAGGTTCTCCATATTCGGGCGACGTGCTTTCAAAATAACTTCTCTTAACGTTTTCCCCGGCACTTTTAATAAACATGGATTAATTGGATGTGGACAAATTCTGTGAATATCTCCGCGCGTCACAACACCTTCATTTAATCCCTCTAATAGCACACCAGCGTTCACCATTCCAATTTCTGCACCGCACCACGTTTTCAGCGCATTTGCTAACATGTGCGAAAATGCCGTCTCATGAAACCAATCGACTGGTAATGATTCCTTTAAATGAACGACAGGCTCTGCCATAATCTGTTTACTTTCTTCCTGCAGCAATTCAATTGTGGATAACGGTTTGTTATAAGCACCTAAACGTTCTGTCTTAATCGCTCTACCGTCCTTTTTCAACAGCTTCTTCGTCTCTTTATCCACAGTAAGCTGAACGTGCCCAACGTAACGTCCCCACTTTTCACAACAACAAAGTAAAGTATTATTCATAAGAATGCCACGCTCAAATAAATGGTGCGTATGTGCACCTAAAATAACATCTATATCATAATGCTCTGCCATATACTCATCCATGCTTTTTCCAAGATGAGAAAGGACAACCGTAATATGAGCCTCATCTCGCACTTCTTCTAAAATAGACTCTAAATGGATAAGCGGATCTTCAATATGCCAATCGAGCATATGATAAAACTCTGGATACGCTACTGTTAATCCGATAAAGGCAATCGTAATTCCATCTGTCGTTGTATGTAATTTATAAGGCTTTGCCCACGCTGGACGTACCCCTTCTTTTTCAAATAAATTCGCGACGAGCACCTCAAATCCAGCAGCATCATATAGACGATTCAAATGCTCCTTCGCTAACGTAATTCCTTCATTATTTCCGATCGTTACATAATCATATAACGCCTCATTCAAAAGCTTCGTATTGCCAAGTCCATTCGTCGCTTCCGAAATACTATGAAAACGATCCACATGATCGCCGATATCAACCGTCAAAACGGTCTCTCCCGCTTCCTGTCTTCGCTTTTTCTCCCCTTGTACAAACCGAGAAATTTGCGGCCAATTTTCAAAATGACTATGTATATCGTTTGTATGATAAAGGTGGATGATTGTTTCTTTATTTATATTCAGAGAAAAAACCTCCTCTCAGTTCCTTACTGCCATTTACGCTACACGTACGCAATAATCCTGTAAATACTTTTCGTCTTTTCTTGCTATTTTACATTGTACTCGCATTATAAGAAAAAGCAAAAGATTGTCCTTTTTGATAAGAAAACTTTTTCTAGTGTGTGGAAGGGTTTTAGATGATTGAACGGGGGATTTGTTGGGGTTCCGGGGATTTGTCAAAAAGTTTAACAGAGAGTTCGGTAGGTGGGCTTCAATTGCATTTTCCAATAGATTGTCAGTGGATTTGTCAGTATCTTTGCCTTACTTCCAGTCGGTCTCTTTTCCTACAACATGTTGTGGGGTATATACGGAATTTCTTTTGTCTTACTTTGTCGATAAGTCGATATCCCTTGTCGAATCGTCGATATATTGCAATAATCGCTGATATATTCAGCTGAATACCAACCTGGGTATACCAGACTGACCTAAACTGAATCGACCCCAGCATAACATAAGAAAGCGCCCTGTTGTGCAGGGCGCTTTCTTCATACATATATTAACCAATAGAACCTTCCATCTCAAACTTGATCAGGCGGTTCATTTCAACTGCGTATTCCATTGGAAGTTCGCGAGTGAATGGCTCGATGAAGCCCATTACGATCATTTCTGTAGCTTCTTGCTCAGAAATACCGCGGCTCATTAGGTAGAATAATTGTTCTTCTGATACTTTCGATACTTTCGCTTCGTGTTCAAGTGAAACGTAATCGTTTTTGATTTCGTTGTAAGGAATTGTATCAGATGTAGATTGATTATCCATGATTAACGTGTCACACTCGATGTTAGAGCGAGAGTTTTTCGCTTTTGGTCCGAATTGTACGATACCACGGTAAGTTACTTTACCACCATGCTTCGCAATCGATTTAGAAACGATTGTTGAAGACGTGTTTGGTGCTAAGTGAATCATTTTCGCACCAGCATCTTGATGTTGGCCTTTACCAGCAATCGCGATAGATAATGTTAAACCACGAGCGCCTTCGCCTTTTAAGATAACTGCTGGGTATTTCATCGTTAATTTAGATCCGATGTTACCGTCAATCCATTCCATCGTTGCGTTTTCTTCACAAACCGCACGTTTTGTAACTAGGTTGTATACGTTGTTCGCCCAGTTTTGGATTGTTGTATAACGGCAATATGCATCTTTCTTAATGATGATCTCTACTACCGCACTGTGAAGTGAGTTAGTCGTGTAAACAGGTGCTGTACAACCTTCTACGTAGTGTACGTGTGCGCCTTCGTCTACGATGATAAGCGTACGCTCGAATTGTCCCATATTTTCAGAGTTAATACGGAAGTACGCTTGAAGTGGTGTATCCACTTTAATACCTTTTGGAACGTAGATGAATGATCCACCAGACCAAACTGCAGAGTTTAATGCAGAGAATTTGTTGTCTGTTGGTGGGATTACTTTTCCGAAATGCTCACGGAAAATATCTTCGTTCTCTTTTAATGCGCTATCTGTATCTTTGAAGACGATTCCTAGAGCTTCTAGGTCTTCTTTCATGTTGTGGTATACAACTTCAGATTCGTACTGTGCAGATACACCAGCTAAATATTTTTGCTCAGCTTCAGGAATACCTAATTTATCAAATGTCGCTTTAATTTCCTCAGGTACTTCATCCCAAGACTTCTCAGATTTCTCAGATGGTTTTACGTAGTACGTAATTTCATCGAAATCTAAGTCGTTTAAGTCGCCGCCCCATTGTGGCATTGGCATTTCATAGAACTTATCCAGTGATTTTAAACGGAAGTCTAACATCCACTGTGGTTCTTCTTTCATACGTGAAATCTCTTCAACGATTTCTTTTGTTAAACCGCGTCCAGCACGGAAAATCGAAACGTCTTTGTCTTTGAAACCATATTTATAATCGCCGATATCTGGCAGTTGCTTCGCCATGTTGGGGTGTCCCTCCTTAGATAACCTCGTTTTTAGGAACCTTTAACATTACTTATCTTCGTTTAAGCCCTTTTCTAACGCTTTCCACGCTAATGTTGCACATTTAATACGTGCAGGGAACTTGCATACGCCTTGTAATGCTTCAATATCTCCTAAATCAATGCTGTCATCGTACTCTTTTCCTAGCATCATGTCAGAGAAAATTTTAGAAAGCTGAAGTGCCTCTTCAATTTTCTTACCTTTTACTGCTTGTGTCATCATCGAAGCTGAAGACATTGAGATAGAACACCCTTCTCCTTCAAACTTCGCCTCTTGTACAATACCTTCTTCTACTTTCATCGTAAGTTGAATACGATCGCCGCAAGTTGGATTGTTCAAGTTAACAGTAACACTATCTTCTAACACGCCATTGTTACGAGGATTCTTATAATGATCCATAATAACTTGACGGTATAACGTATCTAAATTATTAAATGACATTTGTGAAATACTCCTTTGTCTTGATTAGTGATTCAACAAATGTATCAATTTCTTCTTTTGTATTATATAAATAGAAGCTCGCACGTGCTGTAGAAGAAGCTTTCAGCCACTTCATAAGCGGTTGTGCACAGTGGTGTCCTGCGCGAACCGCAATGCCTTCTACATCTAATACAGTTGCTACATCATGAGGATGTACGTCTTCAATATTAAATGTAACAAGACCAGCGCGATGCTTTGGACCATAAATTGTAACGCCATCTACTTCTGATAGTCTTTCTAAAGCATATTGCGCTAATTCATGTTCATGCTTTTCAATATTATGAAGACCGATTTCTTCTAGGAAATCAATTGCCGCACCAAGTCCGATTGCATTACCGATAATCGGTGTACCTGCTTCAAACTTCCACGGAAGCTCTTTCCAAGTAGATTCTTGTAAATCTACGAAATCAATCATTTCACCGCCAAATTCAATTGGCTCCATATTGTTCAGCAATTCTTTTTTACCATATAATACGCCGATACCTGTAGGTCCGCACATCTTATGAGCAGATAATGCGTAGAAATCACAGTTTAAATCTTGTACATCCACTTTCATATGAGGTGCACTTTGTGCTCCATCAACGATCATGATTGCACCGTTTTCATGTGCAATTGCTCCGATTTCTTTTACAGGGTTAATCGTTCCAAGTACGTTTGATACTTGCATAATAGAAACGATTTTTGTATTCGGTGTAACTGTTTGACGAACATCTTCTAAAGAAATTGTACCGTCTGGTTGAAGCGGAAGGTATTTTAAAGTTGCACCAGTTTTCTTCGCAACTTGTTGCCACGGAATGATGTTACTATGGTGTTCCATGTAAGAAATAACGATTTCATCGCCTTCTTTTACATTTTCAAGACCATAGCTAGCCGCTACTGTATTTAATGCAGTTGTCGTTCCGCGCGTGAAAATAATCTCTTCCATTGATTTCGCGTTAATAAACTTGCGAACTTTCTCGCGTGCACCTTCATACGCGTCGGTAGCTTTCGTACCGAGCGTATGAACACCGCGATGCACGTTAGAATTATATTCTTTATAGTAACGTTCTAACGTTTCAATGACTTGAATTGGTTTTTGAGAAGTTGCTGCACTATCGAAATATACAAGTTGTTTGCCGTTCACTTTTTGATCAAGAATTGGAAACTGTTTGCGTATTTCATGAATATTCATTAGCGAACTTTCCTTTCAATTACCTCAACAAGCTGTGCCTTTACTCCTTCAATTGGAAGCTCATTTACTACAGGTGCTAAGAATCCATGGATGACTAAACGTTCTGCTTCGCGTTTTGGAATACCACGGCTCATCAAGTAGTATAATTGGTACGGATCTACGCGGCCTACTGAAGCTGCGTGACCTGCCATTACATCATCTTCGTCGATTAAAAGAATTGGGTTTGCATCACCGCGAGCTTTTTCATCTAACATAAGAACGCGAGAAGATTGTTGTGCATTTGATTTAGATGCACCGTGTTCAATCTTACCAATTCCGTTAAAGATAGATGTTGCACTATCTTTTTGTACACCGTGTTTTAAAATCCAACCTTCAGAGTGTTTACCGAAGTGAACAACTTTAGTTGTAAAGTTTTGTGTTTGGTTACCACGACCAATTGTTACTGTTTTTGTATCAGCATATGATCCGTCGCCCATTAAATTCGTAACGTTCTCTGAAATTGTGTTTCCGTCATTCATAAGGCCTAGAGCCCAATCAATGCGGCCGTCGCGTCCAACAACACCGCGGCGGTTAACGTAAGTTGTTACGTCTTTTGCTAATAGATCAACCGCACCAAATTTCACTTGTGCGCCTTGTTCCACGATTACTTCTGCTACGATATTTGCAATACCTTTAGCATTTTCATTTGCAACGTAGTTTTCTACATAAGTTGCAGTACTGTTCGCATCAGCTACGAATAATACGTGGTTATATACGTTAGCTTCTTCGCCGTCTACTAAGAATACAGCTTGAAGTGGAGTTTCAAGAACAACGTTTTTCGGAACATATACAAATGCACCGCCGTTGATTAATGCAGCATGAAGTGCAGTTAAACGATGCTCGTCTACCTTCACGCCGTCTTTCATTAAATACTTTTGTAATAGTTCAGCATGCTCTGTTGCAGCTGTTAGGATGTCTGTAAAAATAACACCTTTTTCTTTTGCTTCGTCTGCTAAAGAAACGAATGCAGTTGTACCAGTACGTTGTACTAATACGCTGTTATTTTCATCGATTAAGTTTTTCACTGCTTCTGGAAGCTCTGTTAAAGAACTTACAGGCTCTTGCTTAGCAGCGTCGCCTTTTCCGATAAAGTCCCATTTTTCAATTTTCGTTTTATCAGGCGTTGGCATTGGAAGTTCAGTTGCTTGTGCAAGAGCTTGTAAGCGGAACTCAGTCAACCAAGCAGCTTCGTTTACTTCGCTTGCGCGCTGACGGATTGTTTCTTGATCGAAAGGTAATGTACCGATTGTCATGTTTATGCTCCTCTCTTACGCTTCTTGCTCTGCTGTTTCGTCTTCAATACCTAATTCTTTTTTAATCCAGTCGTAACCTTCAGCTTCTAGACGTTGTGCAAGCTCAGGGCCACCAGATTTAACGATACGACCGTTCATCATAACGTGAACGAAGTCTGGAGTGATGTAGTTTAATAAACGTTGGTAATGCGTAATCATTAGGCAACCGAACTCTTCGCCGCGCATTTGGTTAATACCTTTAGATACAACTTTTAATGCATCGATATCAAGACCTGAGTCGATTTCATCTAAGATTGCGATTTTTGGCTCAATCATCATTAATTGAAGAATTTCGTTACGTTTTTTCTCTCCACCAGAGAAACCTTCGTTTAAGTAACGTTGTGCCATTTCTGGATCCATTTCTAGGAATTCCATGTTTTTATCTAAAGTACGGATAAATTTCATAAGAGAAATTTCATCGCCTTCTTCACGACGTGCGTTAATTGCAGAACGTAAGAAGTCAGCGTTTGTTACTCCGCTAATTTCACTTGGATATTGCATTGCTAGAAATAGACCTGCTTGTGCGCGCTCATCTACTTCCATTTCTAATACATCTTCACCGTCGATGATGATGCTACCTTCTGTTACTTCATATTTTGGGTGACCCATAATTGCAGAAGATAAAGTTGATTTACCTGTTCCGTTAGGTCCCATAATTGCGTGGATTTCTCCACCTTTTACTTCAAGGTTTACACCTTTTAAAATTTCTTTACCGTCGATTGATACGTGTAAGTCTTTAACCGTTAATGTAGAACCAGCCATCTCAATACCTCCATTAATCCTCTATATACATTTTAAAAATTACTAAAACGTTCATATTCTCATTTTATTCTCATTCTAATTTTATATCAAATAAAATGATATCGCAAACGACGAAAAAAAGTAACAATTTTTTCACAAATGTATATAAGTATTTCCCTTGCATCTTTATATGATACACCTTTCTTCTTATTTATATAAAGAAAAAAGGACTGGTAATTTTCCAGTCCTTCCCTTATATTTATTCACTTACCGGAAGTACAGCACCTTTATATTCTTTATTAATAAAATCTTGAATTTCTTTTGAATGCAGTACTTCTACTAGTTCTTTAATTTCTTTTTTCTTCTCGTCACCTTTACGAACTGCAATAATATTTGCATACGGAGAGTCTGATCCTTCAATCGCAATTGCATCCTTTGTTGGATTTAATTTCGCATCAATTGCGTAGTTTGAATTAATGAATAAAGCATCACCTTCATTATTTTCATATAGCTTCGGTGAAAGTCCCGGTTCTACATCTGTTTTAAACTTTAAGTTTTTCGGATTTTCTACAACATCTTTTACTGTTGCTTTAACAACATCTACACCGTCTTTTAATTTAATAACGCCACCTTTTTGTAACAATGCGAGCATACGGCCACGCTCCGCTACGTTATTACTCATAATAACTGTTCCGCCATCTGGCAATTCTTTTAAACTTTTATACTTCTTAGAATAAATGCCCATTGGCTCTAAATGGATTTTTCCTGCGTTTACAATTTTATATCCCTTTTCTTGAATTTCTTTATCTAAGTAAGGAATGTGTTGGAAGTAGTTCGCATCAATTTCCTTATCCGCTAACGCTTTATTCGGCAAAACATAATCCTGGAACTTTTTAATCTCTAATTTAATGCCCTTTTTCTCTAGTATCGGCTGTGCCTTTTCTAAAATAACAGCATGCGGCACGTTAGAAGCTCCCACAACAAGCTTATTCTCTTCTTTCCCTCCGCAAGCAGCTAATGTAAATACAGACAGCGCTGTAACAACTGACAATAGAATCTTTTTCATATGATGTCCCCTTCTCCCCTATAGTTATGTAGTTATAAAAAAGGCTGGCATACACCAGCTCTTTTCAGCAATTATTCTTTTACAGGAACAACCGCTCCTTTATATTCTTTATTAATAAAGTCTTCGATTTCTTTAGAATGCAATACTTCTACAAGCTCTTTAATCCCTTTTTTATCTTTATCACCTTTACGAACCACTAATACGTTTGCGTATGGAGAATCATCACCTTCAATTGCAATTGCATCTTTTTCTGGATTTAATTTCGCATCAATTGCATAGTTCGAGTTAATTAAAACAGCGTCGCCTTCTTTATTGTTATACACTTGTGGTAACAAACCAGGCTCGATATCCGTTTTGAACTTTAAGTTTTTCGGATTATCTGCAATATCTTTTGGAGTTGCACTAACTGGATCTACTCCGTCTTTAATTTTTAAAATGCCTTCTTTTTGTAAAATTGCTAAACCACGTCCATGGTCAGTAACGGAATTACTCATAATAATTGTCGCCCCGTCTGGAAGTTCTTTTAAGCTCTTATATTTTTGAGAATATACACCAATTGGTTCCAAGTGAATTTTCCCTGCTATTTCAAAATCATATTTTTTATCTTTCATTTCTTTTTCTAAATACGGAATGTGCTGGAAGTAGTTTGCATCTAAATCCTTATCCGCTAACGATTTATTTGGTAACACGTAATCTTGGAACTTTTTCACTTCTAATTCAATTCCTTTTTTCTCAAGTAACGGTTTTGCCTTTTCTAAAATTTCAGCGTGCGGTACGTTAGAAGCCCCCACAACTAGTTTCTTTTCATCTTTATCTTTCCCGCCACAAGCAGCTAACCCAAAAATAGAAGTTGAAATAAGTGCTGTAAGTAATAATTTTTTCATTTGAAACATCCTCCTGTTTTTTTATTATCGTTTATCTATTCGAGTCGTTACACTATCACCAATCCACTGAATGAAAAATACCACTAGTAATACACAAATTGTCGCAACGATTGTTACATCGTTATTTCCTCGCTGGAATCCTTCTAAATAAGCAAGTGTTCCAAGGCCACCAGCACCAACAACCCCCGCCATTGCTGTATAGCCTACTAAAGCGATTGTTGTAACCGTAATACCAGATACTAATGCTGGTAACGATTCTGGAATTAATACTTTCAAAATAATAGTGCTTGTTTTTGCTCCCATTGCTTTTGAAGCTTCAATTACACCTTTATCAATTTCGCGAAGTGCAATTTCAACCATTCTCGCGTAAAACGGTGCCGCTCCAATAATTAAAGCTGGCAGTGCTGCACTCGCTCCAAGAATTGTTCCAAGCAGAATCTTTGTGAATGGGATTAATAAAATGATTAAAATGATGAACGGTATCGAGCGGAAAATGTTTACGAACGCTCCAATTGCCGCGTTAACCGATTTGTTTTCCCATAAATTATCTTTCGCTGTCATAAAGAGTAACAATCCTAAAATTAGTCCTAAAACAAATGTGGCAAGAGCTGCGATTGCCGTCATATATAACGTTTCACCAGTTGCTTCTAACATTTGATTCCAATCAATATTTGTGAGTAACTTATCCATGTGCAATCACCTCCAGCTCTACTTGATCTTGATGTATTCCCTCTATTGCTTGCTGAATCGCTGTTTCCTCACCATTTAAATGAACAACTAAACTACCGTAAGAGCCGTTATTTGTTTGGGCGATGTTTCCTTGCAAAATGCTAACTTCTATATCACTGCGTTGCATTAATCTTTGAAGTACTGGTCTTTCTACAGCTTCACCGATAAACTGTAAACGAACTACTTTACCATCTGGATACTTTTCAATTAAACTTTCAATCGTTTCATTTGTATCTTCAGAATCCGTTAACTGCTGTACAAATCGTTTCGTAATGTCTTTCTGCGGATTGCGGAATACATCAAGTACTGGACCCGTTTCTACAATCTTCCCTTTCTCCATTACCGCCACTCGATTACAAATCTTTCGAATCACGTGCATCTCGTGTGTAATGAGTACAATTGTTAAACCGAGACGCTTATTAATATCTAATAATAAATCTAAAATTTGATCTGTCGTTTCTGGATCAAGAGCTGATGTCGCTTCATCACATAAAAGCACTTGTGGATTGTTAGCTAACGCTCTTGCAATACCAACGCGTTGCTTTTGTCCTCCGCTCAGCTGAGATGGATACGCGTCCCCTCTTCCTTCTAATCCAACAAGATGAATTAACTCATCCACTCGTTTTCTTCTCTTCGCCTTATCAACACCTGCAATTTCAAGTGGGAACTCGATATTTTCGCGTACAGTTCGTGACCAAAGTAAGTTGAAGTGCTGAAAAATCATTCCGATTTCTTGCCTTGCCTTACGAAGTTCACTCCCTGTAATTGCTGAAATCACACGATTTGCAATTGTAATTTGGCCAGAAGTTGGTTTCTCTAACTGATTGAATAATCTGATTAAAGAACTTTTCCCAGCGCCACTATATCCGATAACACCAAATATTTCACCTTTGTCTATTTTTAAATTGGCATTATCTACAGCAGTGACATCACCGCTTTTTGCTTTATATATTTTCTTTACATTTTCTAATAGAATCATGGTGTATCACCCCTTTTTTGTTTGGATCGACTCCGCAATTTTTTATGTTTAGTGCGTGTAGTCCACCGGTATCACTACTTTTATTATTTGAATGTCCTCCACATTCAAACAACAAAAAAACCTTTCCGCTTTAGAGAAGCAGAAAGGTTTATATGCGTATATAACAACATTATCCCTCTCTCTCATCTCTCAAAGCATTTGCTTTGCAGGAATTGGCACCATTTCAACATAAGTTGACGGTTGCCGGGCTTCACAGGGCACAGTCCCTCCACCTCTCTTGATAAGAGAAATCAGATTACATTTTCGTCTGATTTGTAATTTATGAAATTGTCTATATTTTATGAATTGAATTGTATCAATATCCACATACCATGTCAACAGAAATTTTCGTAAAAAATGAAACTTCAGAATTTTAAGCACCTACTGACATCGGTTTACATATATGGAACATCGATTCAACTAATAGCATCGTTCGATACGTTCCCGAATATTGTACACGTCCATCGTTCATTAGTGTTTGCAATCGTACATTTCCGTTCACCAATTGTTTTACATCTTCCTCATCTACACAAACGATTTGCTCCGTTCCTCTTTCCTCATGTAGCAGCTCTATATAATCTCTTGAAATTTGTAACGAACAACTTTCATCTCCAAAGCGGAAATTAACAGTTTTTTCTCCTTGTCTTAACAGAGGCTCTAAATGATATTGACCATTAGCGTAATTTACAAATGATTGCAGCAAAGAATATAATTTCACTCTAAATCACATCCTTCATATCACTTTCTATTACACATACCATTCCCTCTCACTAAAGAACAATCCTGTTACTTTCGCTCGACAAATACTGTAACCACCCTGCATCTCGACATATTTCCCGAGAAATATGTCGAGGCGGCAAAAACTTTGCCGCCTACTTTAATTCCGTATATAAATATTCAACCGAATGAAATGCATATATCTTCTTCATGAGTGTCCCATTTTCAAAAACAAGTAAACACGGTACACTTTCGATTCCATACTCTTTCGCTAAATGCGGAGCATAATTTAAATCTAACATTCCAATTTTCAAGTCTTCAATTGTCATCTCAACAACTGTTAACATCTTTTTTGCTAATTGGCATGTTCCGCACATTGGAGTATATACATATAACACTGTTTTTTCTTCGTTCTCTATTAGGGCTGTAGCTTCTGCTCCTGTCCAATCAATCACTTCTATCATTCCTTACCGTAAATATTCTGTATAAACGTCAATGTCAGCTCCCCATAATACATTTGCTAAGTGTGAAGATGGCGCAGTTGCCACTTCTCGGTACGAGCGATCAATGTAAATATGCTCTGCTTGCGGAAATTCTTTTCGAAATTGCTTCCTTAACTTTTCTCCAGCATCATCAGCATCCACTAGTACATACACTTCCTTATCAAAAAACTGATCAATGAGCTCATCCATTTTCGATAAACCAATTGTACCATTTGTACAAACAATTTCCACCGGTTCACGAATAATAGATTCAATCTTTCTTCTATCTGATTTACCTTCTACAATAATGACTTTTTCTACATAAATCATATGTCATCACCCGATCACCATATACTATACAACCTTTAACTTAGTATATAGTATATTCGTTATTTTCATGTTGTTTCCTGTTTATTTTTGCAAAAGAAAAGCGGAAGCGGCTTGCTCAGAACAAGAGGACATTGGAACTCCTGAACTAGAGGCGCTTTTTGCCTCAAGTGAAGGAGTGAAATGACCGACTGTTCTAGCCGCTGGAGCTGGACAATAAAAAATTAAACGAAATAGTTTTTTCAAAAAACATTCTCCTACACGATAATTAGTATATGATTCTACGTTCATTATTTTACACAAAATAAAAAAGGACAGCACAAAGGCTGTCCTTTAGTCGACTATAATTAGTCTTGGTTTGTCATTTCTGCATATTTTTCTGCAGTTAATAACTTCTCAACTTGGCTTGCATCAGAAAGTTCAACTTTAACCATCCATGCACCCTCGTATGGAGATTCGTTAACAAGTTCTGGTTGGTCACTTAATTCTTCGTTTACTGCTACAACTTTACCACTTACAGGTGCGTATAACTCAGAAACTGTTTTAACAGATTCTACGCTTCCGAATGGCTCGTCAGCTTCGATTGTTGCACCTACTTCAGGAAGTTCAACGAATACGATATCGCCTAGCTCACCTTGTGCAAAGTGAGTAATACCGATAACAACTTCATTACCTTCAGTTTTTACCCATTCGTGTTCTTCAGAGTAACGTAAATTATTTGGAATGCTCATGACTGTACCTCCAGTGAATGTATTAATTATGTAAAAATACCTTATTGGTACTTTTTCCACACACTTTCAAACTGCTCTTCGTTAAAACCAAGTGTTACATTCGTTCCATTTGTTACGATTGGACGTTTAATCAACATGCCATCAGATGCTAAAAGTTCGTACATTTCGTCTTCACTTGCATCCTTTAACTTATCTTTCAGACCAAGTTCGCGGTAACGCATTCCACTTGTATTAAAGAATTTTTTTAATGGTAATTCACTTTTTTCATGTAAATTACGTAAATCTTCTTTTGATGGTGGATTTTCAACAATATGAATCATCTCATATGCTACATCGTTTGCCTCAAACCATTTCTTTGCTTTTTGACATGTGCCACACTTTGGATATGAATAAAATGTTACTGTCATAAATTCACCTACTTTTTTACTAACCTTTACCTTTATCATATAGAAAACGTTTTATTATTTCAAACGATTATTCGCTAAACTTTTACTTATTTCGTGATAAATTTTAATAATCCTGCGAATTTTCCTTATTTTCCCGCCATTTGTTAAGAAAAAATAAATATATATTTTTTTAGATTCTTCTCTCATCACTCGCCGAACATACATCTTAAACAAACGTTTGATTAATTCCACATTTTTCTTTGTTAACCCTTGAATTGCATCGGTTTCTTCCTACCGAACATACATCTTAAACAAACGTTTGGTTAGCTCCCTATTTTTCTTTTCTAACCCTTGGGCTGCATCGGTTTCTTCCTACCGAACATACATCTTAAACAAACGTTTGATTAACTCCTCTTTTTTCTTTGTTAACCCTTGAGCCACATCACTTTCTTTCTACCGAACATACATCTTAAACAAACGTTTGATTAAAAATAAAAAAGAAGCCTTTGATAGGCTCCTTCATCATCTATTCAAATAATCTGCAATTGTTTGAAATACGACGATATACATATTATGAATACTTTCTTCAGTATTTCCACCATTCGATAAACCAACTGCCCATTGTTGTCCTTCACCACTTCCGATATTTGCAAAGCCTTGCGTATACATAGCATTTACATCTTTTCGGGCACTGTTATACTCTATCCCTTTTGTAATAAAAATCGAATATGATTTATCTTGCAAACCGATAAAAAACACTGGTTTCTTTAGTGATGAAAATACATTTTTATATTGTTCTGTTGAGGCTTCTTGAAAGTGATCTTTCATTATTAGAAAACCATCCACTTCCTTAGATTTCTTTTCCAGTTCCTCTAACTTCATTTCCTCAAACTTTATATTCCTAAACGTATCTTTCGGCTTTTCTCCAATAACTCCAATTACGAGTGCTCTTCCGTTATATTCTAATTTCTCTCCTTCTTTATCCTTTGCACACCCCGCACTGACTAGGCATATCAATATAAAAAATAAGAAATACGATAAACGCTTCATTTAGCACCCTCCCCTTCTTTTAAGTCAAGTGACAAAAACGTAAGGTGAATTCAAGAAAATGTAAGTAAAATCGATAGCTCAAATGACGTTTCTATATTATAATCAATTGAATTTATTTACATTACTACACATAGGAGATTATCATGAAGAAATTTAAACTTTCATCTTTTCTTCCGTTAAGTTATATACTTCTACTCGTACTCGTAAGTCCCCTTTACGATGTATTAAATAAATCTACTGTACACGCAGTAGATGTCACAACTGTAGTAGATGATTGGATTCCATTTGTGAAAGCATTTATTATTCCTTATTTACTTTGGTTTCCTTACTTATACGGCGCACTTATTTATTATTGCTTTGCGAATCGAAAACAATATTATGTCACTTTAAGTAGTATAATTCTTGGAAAACTTGCTTGTTTTTCTATTTATTATTTTTGGCAGACAACTGTACCACGTCCAACAGTCGTTGGATCCGACGTATTTTCCGAACTAGTCCGCTATATTTATAGTATCGACCAACCGGTAAACTGTTTCCCTAGCATTCACGTTCTTACTACCTTTGTGATTATGCTAGCTGCCTTTAAACGTAGAGAACAACATGCTTTTGAATATTATATTCTTACCTTCTTCGGTACGCTTATTATTTTATCAACGCTATTTACGAAGCAACACGCATTTGTAGACGCCATTTCTGGAATGACGCTTGCAAGCATACTTTACTTCGGCGTTCAGCTTTTATTAGCAAAAGAAACTGTACGTGTTCCAGTAAAACAAAATCACAAAATGTAAAAAGCAGACTGTGGCTTCCAGTCTGCTTTTCTCTATATAAAAGGAGATTTTCAATTTAAGATTGCGGTACAGTCATATCACCAGAGTGAATACGACCTGCTTTTTTAAGAGCAATGTAAAGTATATAAGAAACAGCTACTGGAATGATGATATAAGTGATTACCATCGCTGGGACAACTTCCCATCCTTCGCTAGAAATTAAATTAATTGGTGCGATAAGAGAACTTAATCCAAGACCTGCAATTTCTTTTCCTGCTTCTAGTTGGAAAATTAATGCGGATACTGGACCAACTATAGCACTGGCGACGACAGTTGGGACGAGAATCATTGGATTTTTAGTGATATTTGGCAACTGTACTTTCGGAGTACAAAGCGCTTGAGCTAATATGCCGCCTAAATTATTTTCTTTCGCTGAGATTACAGAGAATCCGATAAACTGAGCAACGCAGCCTGCAAGAGCAGCACCACCTGCAACACCGTCTAAGCTAAGTGCGATCGCTAACGCAGCTGATGAAGCTGGAGAGATAAGTAATAGTCCCCAAACGACTGCAATAACAATAGAAGCGATGAACGGGCTACCAGCTGAGCTATCTTTAATGAATGCTCCAATTGTATTTAAAACAGGAGTAATATTATGAGATAACCAAATACCAACTAAACCAGAACCTAATATTGCCGCAAATGGAACGAGCATCATATCTAACGCAGTTTTTCCACTTAAACGTTTACCAATATATACAGCTAAAGTCGCTGTTAATAATGCACCGATTGGCTCACCTGTTTTAATAATTAGACCTGCTTCAGTAATTGAAATGGATCCAGCACCAATCGCTCCAGCTACCATAGCCGAGAAGATTACAAGACCATTTGCACCAAGCATAAAGGCAATTCCGGCACCAATGGCCGGTGCCATAAGCGATTTTGCAACAACTCCGATTGTAATAAGCAATGGAATATCAACAATTCTTCCTATATTTTCGATTAGTAAACCAATTCCAAGGGATACGAAAATACCTTGTGCGATTCCAGCAGATGCTTTAAATACACGAGACATTATATATTCCTTCATTTGTTTCACCTTCTCCTATAAGTTAGTAACCAATTGTTTTCATATAATCACGTAAAATATCGTTTGATTTTGCGAATCGAGATTCTTCATCCTCTGTTAAGTTTAGTTCTACAATTTCTTTTATACCATCTCTAGTAATAATAGCTGGCACTCCTGTACAAATATCATACTCACCGTACTCCCCATCTAAAATAGCTGATACAGCAATGACACGGTAATCATCGTTAAAGATTGAACTCGCAATATACGCTAAAGAGTTTCCGATTCCGTAATAAGTAGTACCTTTTCGTTTATAAATTTCCCATCCAGCTTTTGCAGTCTTCTCAACAATTTCATCTAAATCTATTTCACCAAATTGTTCTTTTTTCTCTTCTAAAATTTGTAGAATTGGTTTTCCTCAAACAGTTACGTGAGACCAAGCAACCATTTGAGAATCACCATGTTCTCCTAGAGAATACCCATGAATACTACGAGGATCTACATGTAACATTTCAGATAAAATTGTTCTTAAGCGAGAAGAATCTAGTGATGTACCAGTACCGATCACACGATTTCTAGGTAATCCAGATAATTTCCACACTTCATATGTAATAATATCAACTGGGTTCGATGCGATTAAGAAAATACCATCAAATCCACTTTCCATTACGCCACCAACAACGCTTTCCATAATCTTTGCACTCGCTCCTAAAGTGTCTAAGCGACTTTGTCCAGGTTTTGGTGCTGGTCCTGCTGTAATAATAACGATGTCCATATCTTTGCAGTCTTCATAGCTTCCTGCATATACTTTTGTTCTTGTATTTGTAAAGTTAATGCAGTGTGATAAATCCATTGCTTCCCCAACTGCACGTTCATGATTTATATCAATTAATAATAGTTCTTCGCAAATGCCTTGATTTACAATGGAATATGCACAACTTGATCCAACTAATCCAGTACCGATAATTGCAATTTTTCTTGTATTTCGTTTCATGGCAATCTCTCCTAATTGATCATATAATCTATCTCTTTTGCTCTTTACACCCCTAATTATATAGATTCCCACGATAGAAACCATGGATACTTTGTGAAATATTGAGCAAACTTTTGTCCTTTTTGTGAATTGTTATATTCCATTTTTGTTATATTTGTTACAACTGAAAAAATATTTATTATATATTTATTGACATGCCAAAAATAAAAAAACGAGCGACTTCATTCGCTCGTTTTTTCATCCCATTATTCCGCACTTAATTGACCTTTTAACTGCTGTACAATCATTGGGTTAGCAGGTGCAGCTGGCTTATAATAACTCTTTTGCTTTGCGTACTCATACATATTACGTTGACGCATCTCATCTTGATTACGAATTTGGATTAACGTTTGATGTAACTGTTCATTATCAGACTGAGCAATATAATTTGCATAACTTGTTAAACTTGCATTTAATCCTGCTAAATAATCATTTACCATATCTTTTTCATTCATCTGTCGCTTCCTCCTATCCTAGAAAAGTCATCAATTGCTGTTTCGTATTTCGTGCATCTTGCGCATCCTTTTGTAACATTTGTTTCAGTTGTGGATCTGTACAAGCCTGTGCGTACTGGTCTAACTTATTAATAATTGTTGCATGTCCACCAATTAAATGGCGTAAGTTTTCTACTTCAAGCTCTGTTAAATTTTGCATAGAATACTCCTACCTTTCTTCATACATTCTCCTTTAGTATTCTGTTCTTTTGAAATCATATACACTAAAAAACCTTAGAATTTCTCCTAAGGTTGCTGACTGTCTCTCTTCTTATTCAATCTTTTATTACATGTAATCCTTTAATAAACGTTTCCAATAATACATGTAAACTTATATCCAAATCTAACGGTAGACCAAATCCCCCTTGCTGTTCAATCGACGCAAACCCGTGACAAATACTTCTGAATCCACGCGTCGCATGAAGTGCATTCTCTCCTTCTAAGCCGTATTGTTGTAAAACATGAAGACAAAGCTTTACAATTCCGTCACCTGCTTTTCTTACTTCTTCATCTCGTAAAAAAGTTGCTTCATACAGTCCAGGATGTTTGCGTACGAATGCTACATACGCTTCTCCCAAAGCATGAATTGCTTCATCCATTCGTTTACCCTCGGCCGCTTCTTCCAGTCTGTTATACAGCTGTTTGATTCCGTAAATGCCAAGATTTTTCCGTACATCTTGTAAACCTTTCACATGATTGTATAGCGAGGGGGAACGTACCCCTAATGTTTGCGCTAATGAAGCTAACGTTACTTCTTGTATTCCATTTGTATCTGCAATTTCTGCTGCTGTTTCTACAATTTTCTGTAATGTAAGTCCGATTCTCGGCGACATAAATTAACCCTCTTTTCTACTTTCTATATTCCGCTTAGCTTCCTTAATAGCACTTTTTATGACAGTACCTGGATTCTTTATCATTTTCCCATGTCCTGCCGCAAGTAAGGAAGGCTCATATTCGCTTAGCTTCTCTGCACTTTGTAATGATATTTCTTTGCTCCACGTTGCCATCGCAGGAAACGGAAACCAAAATTTCATTTGTCCCGAAACAGCCATACCTCCTCTTGTTTGGAAGGCATCCCCGACAATAAGAGCTTTATTTCGTACATCAAGAAGCGACATGGAGCCTGGCGTATGTCCCGGCGTCATAATCGCAAGAAGCGATCCAACTCGGTCGCCATCTTCCAATAAAACATCAGGTACCGTTTTTACCTTTTTAGGTACACCGCCTTTTATCGGTATATTCGGTTCATCCTTTTGTAACGTCGTATCTCCTTCTAAAAGCTTTGCGTCCCGTTTAGAAATATAGACTGGAACATTAGGAAGTACTTCCTTTAATGCGTCTAGTGCACCGATGTGATCATCATGCGCATGTGTTAATACAATATTCGTAATTGGTTGCCCTATTTTTTCAGCCGCCTGTAAAATACCTTTTGCGCTATATGGCAAAGCCGCATCAATTAAAGTTAAACCATCTTCTTCCTCGACAAAGTAACAATTCACAGGAAACACTCTTGGCAAAAATGACAATTGATATACCGTTTTTTCATGTATCACTCTCATATTTCCAGCTCCCTTTTCACGAAAACTAATACCATTAGTTTCATTATACTAATGGTATTAGTTTTTTGTCACTAAAATTTTCATTGTTGCAAAAAAAAAAGAAAAGTAGCCGTTTATACGACTACTTTTCTTTACAGCTATTAAACTGTGTAACGCTCATCTTCTAAAATTTTCGCAGCGATTTCACGTTTCTTCGGAATTACGTTAAGTGGTGTGTGGCGAGTTAATTTACGTAATGATGATAACATCATGCGCAGCATGTCGCCGTTTTCAACTGCGATAAGTGTTTCTTTCGCATCTGCTTCGATTTCGTTGAACGCTTCTTGGCAGAATACTTCAGTGTATAACACTTTTTGTTTATTCTTTTCAAGACCAGTTGTTTTAATTGCCTTTTCTGTACGAAGAACAGCTGACTCCATTGCGTATAGGTTGCTTACGATGTCAGCGATATTCACAAGAATTTCTTGCTCTTTATCTAATGCTTTACCGTATTTTTGAGCAGCTAATCCAGCTACCATTAAGCCGATTTTCTTCGCGTTAGTTACTAAATATTTTTGAAGTGCTAATGGCTCATCGCCTACTTCTTCTGGCATCATCATCATTAACTCTTCTTGTAATTTTTGTGCTTTTTGAAGAAGTGGTAATTCACCTTTCATCGCTTTACGTAAGAACGTACCTGGTACGATTAGGCGGTTAATTTCGTTCGTTCCTTCGAAAATACGGTTAATACGAGAATCGCGGTACATTCTTTCAATCTCATACTCTGCCATAAATCCGTAACCACCGTGAATTTGAACACCTTCATCAACTGTATAATCTAGTACTTCAGAACCGAATACTTTATTTAAAGAACACTCGATTGCATATTCAGCGATAGAAGCTGCTACTGCTTTACCGTCCTTTACTTCCTCTTCAGATAATGTGCTCATGCGGCTTTCGAATAAACCTACTGTACGGTATACAGAGCTTTCAGCTGCATATGTTTTCGCTGCCATATTCGCAAGTTTCTCTTGAATTAATGGGAAGCGAGCGATTGGTTGTTTGAACTGTTGACGTTGGTTTGCATATTGTGCTGAAATTTCTACTGCACGTTTCGCAGATCCAACTGTACCAACACCTAATTTATAACGGCCGATATTTAAAATGTTGAACGCGATAATATGACCTTTACCGATTTCACCAAGTAAGTTTTCTTTCGGTACTAATGCATCTTCTAAAATTAACGTACGAGTTGAAGAACATTTAATACCCATTTTCTTTTCTTCTGGGCTTGTAGATACGCCAGCATATTCTTTCTCTACGATAAATGCTGAGAAGTGCTCTCCATCAATTTTTGCATATACGATAAATACGTCAGCGAATGCAGAGTTTGTAATCCATTGTTTTTCACCATTTAATACGTAATGTGTACCTTCTGCATTTAAACGTGCAGTTGTTTTCGCACCTAATGCATCAGACCCTGAACCTGGCTCTGTTAATGCGTATGCCGCTAACTTTTCACCAGTTGCAAGTAATGGTAAATACTTTTTCTTTTGCTCTTCATTACCGAATAACACGATTGGTAATGATCCGATACCTACGTGAGCACCGTGAGTAATTGCAAAACCACCAGCGCGCGAGAATTTCTCTGCGATTAACGCTGAGCTTACTTTATCAAGGCCAATTCCGCCGTACTCTTCTGGTACGTCAGCGCCTAATAAACCAAGTTCCCCAGCTTCTTTTAAAAGACGAACAGAACGATCAAACTCGTGTTGCTCTAAATATTCAAGCTCTGGAAGAACTTCATTTACGATAAAGTCCTCTGTCGTTTTTGCAATCATTTTATGCTCAGATGAAAAATCCTCTGGCGTAAACACTTGATCAATCGTAATCTCATCAACTAAAAAGCTACCGCCTTTAACCGCATTTCCTACTGTTTTTTCCATGAAAATTTCCTCCTTCATATTTTCATAAGCAGCTTCTTTCTTTTTGAAAGAAGCTGGCTCTCAATTTTATTTTTTATAAACCGTTGTTGCTTCCATTCTTTGCATTGGCAGCGTCTCATTCTGAGCAAGCCACTTCCACTTTTTTATAGTA
Source organism: Bacillus pretiosus (assembly GCF_051294775.1). Taxonomy (NCBI): domain Bacteria; kingdom Bacillati; phylum Bacillota; class Bacilli; order Caryophanales; family Bacillaceae; genus Bacillus; species Bacillus pretiosus. Next base: position 506,985 of record NZ_JBPPHF010000004.1, on the reverse strand, counting down.
ATTCAAACACTCCTGCTGCTCCCATTCCGCCGCCGATACACATTGTTACGATACCGAATTGTTGGTTGCGGCGTTTCATTTCGTGAATAAGAGATAGTGTTAGTTTTGCTCCTGTACAGCCAAGTGGATGTCCAAGTGCTATTGCACCACCGTTTACGTTTACTTTTTCTTCATCTAAACCAAGTTCACGAATAACTTGGATCGATTGAGAAGCGAATGCTTCATTTAGTTCGAATAGGCCAATATCAGATAGCTCTAAACCAGCTAATTTTAACGCCTTTGGAATTGCAGCGATTGGGCCAATTCCCATTACTTCTGGTGGTACACCAGCTACTGCAAATGAACGGAATTTCGCAAGTGGTTTCATACCATCACTCACTGCTTTTTCACGATCCATTAATAGTACAGATGCTGCACCGTCACTCATTTGTGAAGAGTTACCAGCTGTTACAGAACCGCGAACGTTAAATGCTGGACGTAATTTACCTAAAATGTCTAGCGACGTTTCTGCTCTTACACCTTCGTCTTGTGCGAAAATGATTGTTTCTTCTTGCAGTTTATTGTTTGATCCAACAGTACGTAACGTTACATCTACAGATACTGTTTCATCAGCAAAGTTCCCTGCAGCTAATGCTTTCGCAGCACGTTGATGACTTCTTACTGCAAATGCATCTTGTTCTTCACGAGAAATTCCATATTTCACAGCAACTTGCTCTGCTGTATGTCCCATACCCATATAATATTCTGGAGCTGCTTCAACAAGGCGACTATTTGGACGAACAACGTGTCCCATCATCGGAACTAAACTCATTGATTCCGCTCCGCCTGATAATACAGCTTCCGAGTGACCAAGCATAATACGCTCCGCTCCGTAAGCAATACTTTGTAACCCTGAAGAACAGTAACGGTTAATTGTAATAGCTGGAACATCGTAAGAAAGTCCTGCTAGTCCGCCGATATTACGAGCCATATTTAACCCTTGCTCTGCTTCTGGCATCGCACAACCGAAAATTAAATCATCGATTGGTCCTTCATAATTCGCACGCTTTAATGTTTCCTTTACTACTAACGCCCCTAGATCGTCAGGACGAACTGTTTTTAATGAACCCCTCTTTGCTTTTCCAATTGGTGTTCTTGCTCCCGCAACAATGACAGCTTCTCTCATGAACGATATCTCCCCTCGTTATTAGTTACGTAATGGCTTTCCTTTTACAAGCATGTGCTGCATTCTTGCTTGTGATTTCATCTCACTTACTAAGCTAATAAATACTTCACGTTCTACATCTAATAAATACTGCTCATCAACTTCTGTTCCGTACGGCACTTTTCCGCCCGCGATGACATATGCAAGTTTCTTCGCAATGTGAAGATCATGTTCAGAAATGTAACCTGATAAGTGCATTGCTTCTGCACCAAGTACAAGAGTTGCATATCCTGTTTCACCAACAACTGGTATCTTTTTACGAATCGGCGCTTTATAGCCAGCTTCATATAAAGAAAGTGCTTTTTGTTTCGCATCATATAGTAAGTGATCACCATTCACACTAATACCGTCTTTATCGCCTAAGAAGTTGTTCGATACAGCTTCTTGTGCTGATGTAGAAACTTTCGCCATCGCTACAGATTCGAATACTTTATTCGCAACTTTTTGCAGATCAAACTCTACACCGTTTGGCATTTTATTTAAGTGTTTAATGTATAGCTCTTTATTACCGCCTCCGCCAGGGATTAAGCCCACACCAACTTCTACTAAGCCCATATACGTTTCACTAGAAGCTTGAATGCTCGCTGCTGGTAAGCAAACTTCTGTACCTCCACCAAGCGTCATACCATATGGTGCTGCTACAACTGGCTTAGAAGAGTATTTAATTTTCGTCATTGCATCTTGGAAATTCTTCACAACCAACTCAATTTCAAAGTAGTTGTCATCTTGCGCTTCCATTAAAATCATTGCTAAGTTCGCACCAACGCAGAAGTTCTTCGATTGGTTACCGATAACAAGACCTTTATAATTCTTTTCTACTTCATCAACAGCGTAGTTAATCATTTGCGTAATATCCATACCGATTGCATTGCTCTTCGAATGGAATTCTAAGCAAAGGATGCCGTCACCTAAATCAATTAAGCTTGCTCCGCTATTTTTCTTTAATACGCCATTTTTCGCTTTTAATTGCTTAAGAGAAATTGCCTTTTTATTACGTTCGATTAGCTTATATTCGCCATTATCATAATAGTAGCTATCTCCGTTATCATGTTTGTAGAAAGTAGTGAAACCTTTCTCTAACATTTCTTTCACCCAAGTCGGAACAACTACGCCGTTTTCTTCCATCTTTTGAACGGACTTTTCAACGCCGATTGCATCCCAAACTTCAAACGGTCCTTGCTCCCAGCCGAAGCCCCACTTCATCGCTTGGTCAATTGCAACGATATCGTCAGCAATTTCTTTATGAAGTTTTGCAGAGTATAAAAGAGTTGGTGTGATGATGTTCCATAACAACTCTCCTGCGCGGTCTTTCGCGTATACAAGCGCTTTCAATTTATTCGATAAACCTTTTTCTTGTTTACTTAACTCGATAGATGCCGCTTTTAATTTTTTGCGGGCTTCGTATTCCATCGTTTCAGGATTTAGTTCTAAAATTTCTTTTCCTTGTTTTAAGAAGAAGCCTTGACCTGTTTTGCTTCCAAGCCATTTTTTATCAAGCATGTCATGCATGAAAGCTGGTACTTTAAATACATCACGCTCTTCTTCTTGTACGTTTTCATATACGTTATTTGCAACGTGTACGAATGTATCTAAACCGACAACATCTAATGTACGGAACGTTGCACTCTTCGGACGACCAATAAGTGGGCCTGTTACAGAATCAACTTCCCCAATGCTATAGCCGCGTTTTATCATCTCTTGAAGAGTTACTAATAAACCATACGTACCGATGCGGTTTCCAATAAAGTTTGGTGTGTCTTTTGCGATAACAACGCCTTTTCCAAGAACATCTTCGCCAAATAGTTTCATGAAGCTTAATACTTGTGGATCTGTTTCTTTCGTCGGTATTACCTCTAGAAGTTTTAAATATCGTGGTGGGTTAAAAAAGTGTGTGCCTAAGAAGTGCTTCTGGAAGTCGTCTGAACGACCTTCTGCCATTTTTTCTACTGAAATGCCTGACGTATTCGAGCTTACAATAGAACCCGGTTTACGAACAGCATCTACTTTTTCAAATAGTTTCTTTTTAATATCTAAGTTTTCAACTACTACTTCAATAATCCAATCTACATCAGCTAGACGCTCAAGATCATCTTCTAAGTTACCTGCTTCAATCAGTGCTAGATTTCCTTTCACTGTCAGAGGAGCTGGTTTTTGCTTTAATAGTTTTTGCACAGCCGTATTACTAAAACGATTTCTCACACTTTTATGTTCTAATGTAAGTCCCTTCGCTTCCTCTTCTTTTGTTAGCGCAGGTGGTACAATATCAAGCAATAATGTCGGAATACCAATATTAGCTAAGTGTGCCGCAATTCCTGAACCCATTACGCCTGAACCTAGAACAGCAGCCTTTTTAATTTGGAACATCCATTTCTCCCCCTATTCTTGAATGAATGCTCATTCAATTTTTCGACATAAGTCGCAATCAATGAGTGAGCCTCTACTAATAAATATATGATACAGTTTGAATTTTCGCAATATATTTATTGATAAAATTTTCTGAAATAAATATATTTCTTTCATTTGGCTATGCTATACATGTGTATTTTCTTCATTAAAATGCACTTTTCCTTTTTATAATCTGACGAAACTGGAGGAATATATATGGCAAAACTTAAGAAGAACCCTTCAAAGGCTGGAATTAGCGCAGCAAGCGTAACTGGAAATGCAGGTCCTCATAATCACGGTGTGGAAAAGGGTCGTCAAGGTAATAACCAACAATATAAGAAGCATAATATGGGCGAAAAATAACGGTATATTTTTGGGCAGAAAACGTGGCATAATGGGTAATGGCTGCTTTTTCTGCCCAATTTATTTGTACATATGGAAAACAAAAGAGGGAACGATGATGAAACGAACAATAGTTATGATTGTAATGATTGCTACACTATTTACAGGGATGATTTTCTTCTCTTATGCACAAAGGCAACAAGCTGTAAGAGCGGATCAACCTAACATTACTGGGCAATATGGCATTACAATCGATGCAGACACAGGTGAAATTTTGTATGGGAAACGGGAAGATGAACGCTCTTATCCGGCTAGTATAGGGAAAATGATGACTACCTTACTCTTACTAGAGAATGTAAAAGAAAATGAAGAAATTACAGTTACAGAGAACGCAATTAAAACAGAAAGTCAAAGTAAGAAAATTAAACTTCGTGCCGGGGAAAAGTTAAAGCGGGATGAGGCACTAAAGCTTATGCTTATCATTAGTGCAGACCCGATAGCTGAATCCATCGCAGAACATATCGCAGGATCAAAAAATGAATTTGTAAAAATGATGAATGCAAGAGCGAAGGAACTTGGTACAAAGCATGCGACTTTCAAAAACGCAAGTGGCGCTGATGCACTTGGAAATAAAGTATCGCCATATGACATTGCTATGATTACGAAAGAAGCATTAAAGTACCCAGTTGTTTTAGAATATATGAATTCAACACGTACAACTCTACATACTTCAGAACGCTCTCCAAACATCGCAAACTATGGACGAGAAGAACTATATGACGATCCATATGCAATTGGAAGTAAAAGCGGTCTATCAGCACTCGGAAAATATACGGTCGTAACAGTGGATGAAAAAGACGGTAAACGCGTCATTAATGTTGTTTTATCTTCTACTCGCACGCAGCTATATCCTGATACGAAGAAAATGGCACATTACGCATTTCAGCAATTAAAATAACCAAGGAGTATTTTCTCCTTGGTTATTTTTTAACCATACCTTTTAACACGAACGCAACGTTTGCTGGACGCTCTGCTAGACGACGCATGAAGTAGCCATACCAGTCGTTTCCATAAGGCACATAAACACGCATTTTGTAACCTTCTTTTACTAGCTCAAGTTGACGCTCATTACGAATACCATATAACATCTGGAATTCAAATTGGTCTCTTGGAATGTTGTGTTCTTCGGCAAGTTTTTTCGTATATTCAATAATCGCTTCGTCATGTGAAGCAATCGCAGTATAATTTCCATTTAATAAGTGCATTTTAATAATTTTTTTATAGTTATCATCTACATCTTTCTTCTCCGGGAACGCTACCTCTTCAGGTTCTTTATAAGCTCCTTTTACAAGACGTAAATTAGGACTATAAGCATTTAATTCTTCCATATCTTTTTCTGTACGATATAAGTAAGCTTGAATAACTGTACCAATATTATCGTACTCAGATTTTAACTGTTTAAAGATATCAATTGTCTTTCCGCAGCGTGTATAGTCTTCCATATCAATGGTAACAAACACACCATTTTCTTTTGCAGCTTCTAAAATACGGCGCATGTTGTTCATTACGATTTCATCAGAGATATCTAATCCCATAGAAGTCATTTTTAAAGAAAGCTGCGAATCAAGACCTTCTCTTCCAATTGCACGGATTGCTTCAATCGATTGGTTAGCCATTTCATTTGCTTCCGCTTCATTATCAACGAATTCCCCTAAATAATCGATTGTTACACAAAGTCCTTGCTTGTTCAATTGTTTAATAGCTGCTGTCGCTAATTCAATTGTCTCCCCTGCGACAAAGCGACCTGCACCAAAGCGTAAACCGTACTTTTTAGCCAGTTTTGTTAGCGCTTTATTTTTTGACAAGAAAAGAAACGAATTTCGCATTAATTGTTCCATGTAATTCACCCCTATGACTGTGATTTATCTGTTTTTTACCCCTCTTCAAAATTATATCATTGTTTAAAATTATTGGATACAAATAATTATTTAGATAATTTATAAAATACTATAAAAACATTTAAAAACCTATATTCTCGCTTATAAATATGCAGGGAATATTTTTCGACATTTAGAAAAAACGACTTTACTAGGCACAAAATAAGCATGTCGAAAATATTCGACATGCTTATAAAACCCTTTATATTCCATGTAAATTATATAAGGATATTAATACAGAAAACTTGAGATTATATTTACCTCAAGTTTTTTATTGCTCATTTCTCTTCTCTTCATTCAACTTTTTAATATCTGTAATTAACTGTACCATCTCTTCTTTCGCATCAGGATATGTCTCATTCCAATGCTTCACTAAAGCCGGCATCGTCTTCGTTATGTAAGAATACAGTGCCCACTTCTGAACCTGTTCTTTTCTCTCTGCATTGCTCTCTCCAAGTAATAGTTCCGTGTATTTTTCTAGTAACCCGTCAAATTGTTCGTTAAACTTTTCACTCATCTTATCTACCTCCTATATGAAAAAAGCAGCGAAGATCGCTGCTTTTCCTTATAATTTTGATCGAACAGAGTTTAATTTCTTTTCCATCGTGCTTACTTTATCACGACGATCATCGATACGAATTGTTGTTGCAACGCGCTGTGCACCTTTCGTATATGGAACTTCATGCATTTGTTGAATTACTTCTAGAATGACAGGAAGATCTCCTTCAATTACTGTATTCATTGGTGTTAATTGATACTTCACGCGATCTGCATTTTTCTCTAGCACCTTTTGTACTTCTGCTACATATTCACTAACACTTGGATTACCAGTTCCTACTGGAATAATCGATACGTCAACAATTGCCATAGTAGTCTTCCTCCTATAATTGCTTCTTATATATCCATTGTCTATTTTACCGAAATACTCATCATTTTACTAATTTGTTATTCCTCTATTTTAAACTGCTCAACCAATCTTTCTAAGTCTCTCATATGCTCCGTCAAACTTTCCATCGTATGAGCTACCTTTTCTAGATGACTCACTTGAGATTCAGTTGCAGCATTTACTTCTTCCGAAACAGCTGCGCTTTCTTGACTTGTACTAGCAATTGTATGCATTACCGTTGTAATTTCTCCTTGCTCGTAACCGATGTTATGTACCTCTTCTACAATTTGTTCGACTGAAGTACTAATTGTATTTACAACTGACATAATTGTGCGGAATTCCGTTTCTGCCTCTGTCGTAACTTTATTTTGTATATCTGCAATATCTTTTAATTTACTTATAACCTCTACAACTCGTTTTACCTCTCCTTGTACATCGCCAATCATCGTTGCGATTTCTCCTGTCGCCTCTTTCGATTGTTCCGCTAACTTTCGAACTTCTTCGGCAACAACAGCAAAGCCTTTACCTTGTTCCCCTGCACGCGCCGCCTCAATCGAAGCATTTAAAGCAAGTAAATTCGTTTGATCCGAAATACCTTTTATAAGCTCTACAACATTTTGAATCGATCCAACTCTTTGCTCTAACTTTCCGGATGCTTCCTCTGTATGAACAACAATCGAAGATGATTGGCCCCTTGTACGAACTAAATTACGCATCGTATTTAATCCTTGCTTAGATGCCTCTTCAGCTTTGCCAGCCACACTTTTTATTTCACCAACCGAATTATTCATTTGTTCCACTGACTGCGCCATATTCTCGAGTTGCTCTGAAACTTCATCTACACTATTAGCAAGAGTGGACGCTCCTCCGCTCACATCATCCATTGCACCTGATACTTCTCTACTAGCTGCTACAGTTTCATTCGTTAAATAATGTAGATTATTCGTTGATTGTTGCACTGTTGATACACTATTTTTAATTTTACTTACCATTTCATTCATTTGCTCAACCATATGATTAAAATGGTTCGTCAGTTCTCCAACTTCGTCCTTACTTGTCACTTTCATTTGCAACGTTAAATCACCTTCTGCTACTTTTTGAACGTGATTCGTTAATAGTTGCAATGGTCTTGCTAATCTTCTTGAGAACAAGTATGAAGCCACGATTCCAACTAATAAGCTAATACATGCCATTATAAGGATTGTATTTCTCATACTATTTAACAGCCCATCAATCGTTTCTTTCGGATAAAAAATTCCTATTTTCCATTTCATCAAATCAAATGACTGACTATAAACAACTACATCTTCACCTTTTAATGTAGTGACAGCATATTTTGTTACCTCTTTATTTAAACTCTTCACAAGTGGCTCTTTCGAAACATCTTTCCCTATTTTCTCTGGGTAAACAAGAGCCATATTTTTATCATTTATAATAAACATTTCTCCGCCGTTATTGTATTGAATATTATGAAGTAACTTCTGAATTGTTCCAAGTGATACATCCATCGCAACAACACCTAATACAGATCCATCTTGAGCTGTAATTGCTTTAGAAACTCCCACACTTAGCTTACCTGTAGCAATTTCATACATAGGTTGTCCCCAGTGAACCTTTTTCACATCAGCTTCTGAGTCTTTATACCATGATCTTGTCGTTGGGTCATATCCTTCTGGCACTTGTCCACCTTCAGCAAGATTGGCACTTAATGTTTTTTTATCTTTCGTACCAATATATAAGTCTAAAATGCCAGGATGATTCTTTTTATACTCCGAAAACTCTTTCGTCAAAAATGCTTCTTCTTCTGGAGTAACTCCGTCTTGAAGCATATTACGAATCATCTCACTGTTCGCATAATACCCCATATCTTCATCCGTTCTTTGAATAAATGTCGTAAGTTGCTCTGTCACAAGATCCATCGTATTTTGAGAATACTGGTCTAAGGAGCGCACTTCCTTCTCTTTCTGTAATTGATACATAGCTGTACCTAATATTACGAACATCATAGAAATAAGTACCGAAAATACTACCGCAATTTTTAAACGTAAACTTCTTAACATCTTCCCCCAAGCATCCCCTTCTCGTTGTATTATAATCATATTAATCACTATATTAAGTATAATGGATAAAATTAAAAAATTGAAACTAATTCTCATCTCAATCTGAGTAGAAAACCTACTACCACTTGTGCAAAAACAAATAGTTCATTATCCTTAAAATATAATCTCATTCGTTCGGAGGGAACTATGTTACAAAAATTCGGTTTCTCACAATATGAAAGCCAAGCTTATGAAGTTGTCGTATCAAGCAATGAACCATTAGATGCTACAACAATTGTGAAGCATTCTGGTGTTCCAAAAGCAAAAATATATGAAGTGCTAGCACGCCTGATTGATAAAGGAATGGTAATGGATTCTGTTTCAGAAAAGAAAAAATTGTATACAGCATTACCACTAAAGCTCGCAATTGAAAAATTAACGACAGAATTTCAATCAAACATTAAAGAATTAGAAACGAATATATCAAAAAAATCATTTACAGATGACCGTGTGTGGAGCTTAAAAATGCAATCTTCTATTCGAGTTCAAAGTAAAGAACTCATCGAAAGTGCAAAAGAATCAATTCGCATTTCAGCTTGGAATGACACTCTTTCAGAATACCTTCCTTCACTAGAAGAAAAAGCAAAACAAGGCGTCAAACTCGAGTCCCTTATAGTTGGAAAAGTAGAAACAGACTTAGAAAACATGCATTTTCTAATCCCAACTGAAGAACCTAACGCATTAGAACGCTACTTGCTACTCATCGTTGACGACCGCGAAATTTTATTTGCTGGTGTAGAGCAAGAGTCATGGCAAGCGATGAAAACAATGTCGCAACCTTTCGTAAAGTTCTTTACAGAATTTTTCTATCACGACGTTGCACTTGCAAAAATTACAGAAAAGCATCTGGATCTCTTCATGCAAGATGAGGAAATTAAGAGTTTGTTGAGGAAGTTAAGATACTAAAAAAACGCCTCTATTACAAGGCGTTTTTTTCTACATTTCTTTTCTATTTTTCATCCTTAACACATAAGCACCAGCAATAATAAAACCAATTCCTAAAACGAATAAAGCCGTAAATTCATTGCCGACGCCGCCAGTAGCTGGTAAACGCACTTCATTATGAGTATTATGTTGTTGCATCGGCTTCACATCAGCGGAAGGTTTCACTTCTCCACTCGGTGTTGGCTTATTTGGCTTAGAAGGAAGTGATGCCTTTTCTTCTTTCTTATTTTTCACAATATGTTTAATAATTTCTCCATCCTCTTTTATTTCAAATGAGAATGTCTCTTCATTTATTACATATCCATTCGGCACTATTGTTTCTTTATACGTGTACTTTCCATATGGTAGTTTGAATTTTGCTATACCTTGCTCATCCGTTTTCCCTTTTACTACTTCTTTCCCTTGTTCGTTGTAGATTGTAAATTCTGCATTTGGTAACTTCGTATTCCCATCCGCTACATCTACTTTCGTTATTTCTAATTCACCTTCTACTTTCTTATCTTGAACGATATGTTTAATAATTTCTCCATCCTCTTTTATTTCAAATGAGAATGTCTCTTCATTTATTACATATCCATTCGGCGCTATTGTTTCTTTATACGTGTACTTTCCATATGGTAGTTTGAATTTTGCTATACCTTGCTCATCCGTTTTCCCTTTTACTACTTCTTTCCCTTGTTCGTTGTAGATTGTAAATTCTGCATTTGGTAACTTCGTATTCCCATCCGCTACATCTACTTTCGTTATTTCTAATCCACCTTCTACTTTCTTATCTTGAACGATATGTTTAATAATTTCGCCATTCTCTTTTATTTCAAATGAGAACGTCTCTTCATTTATTACATATCCATTTGGTGCTATCGTTTCTTTATACGTGTACTTTCCGTATGGTAGTTTAAATTTCGCTACACCTTTTTCATCCGTTTTCCCTTTTACTACTTCTTTCCCTTGTTCGTTGTAGATTGTAAACTCTGCATTTGGTAATTTTGTATTCCCATCCGCTATATTTACTTTCGTTATTTCTAGTTCACCTTTTATATTTTCATTTTTCAACTCTAATACAGCAGTTTCACCAGTTTTCACTTCAATTTTTTTAATACTTCCGTCTAACACATATCCAGCTGGCGCTTGAATTTCTTTGACGCTATATACACCGATTGGAAGATTCCCTAGCTCCGCAATCCCCTTATCATTAGTCGTGACATTTTGTTTAAAGTTTTCATTAGAAACTTCAAACACCGCTCCTTTTAATAATTCCTTTTTTTCTCCTAATTTCATAATCTTTAAAGAGCCTACTGATTCCCAATTTACCACTAAATCTGTACTGATTTTCTCACTATTTCTTTGTAACAATACCGTTGTATTTTGAACTTTTTCTGATCCTTTAAAAGCTATTGCTTGTAAATTTGTTAAAGTAGACTTCACTTTCATTTTAAAATTACCACTACTCGTATCTTTCGGGATTAATATTTTAAATTTTTCGTTAATTGATAATGTACTTTTTTCTTCTCCATTTTCATTTACAATTCGAAGCCCTTTAGGAGCATTTTCAGGAAGAATTGTATAAGAGCCAGAAACCGCATTTGTTTGCACTGCATAAAATCCTGTTTCTAAATAATTACCTTTTTGTGTAGCAGTTTGTGGATCTACAGGATTAACTTTAAAAAATATATCTTGTGATCCAGTTTCTTTTTTTGAAGCTTCTACTAAACGCTTCATAAGATTATGTACTCGTTCATTTTTTGCAACTAAATCTTCTTCCGTTAATTCATTTGCTGCAATCCATACCGCTAATTGTGTAGCATAATGCGCCTCTTCTACTGTCGCTACCTCTAATTCAGATGGGCTTTTTTGAGGATATCCATTTAATAAAACACGATATACGGCATCAGATGATTTCCCCATCTCAGGCAAATCATCTCCATTTGGAGAACGCAAATCAGGCGTTAAACAATACGCAATACTACCCGAAGCCGTTTTAATTATTTCTGTCTTTATTTCACGCTGTTTCGACTTACTATAACTCCAATCCATTTTATATGTTTCTCTGTTCATTACTTCTGCCTTCACTTGCGGCATTGCAATTCCTAATAAAATAATAAGAGCACTTAAAAAACTAAACCATTTCCCTACCATCTTTCGTTTCATTCTCTCCACCACCATATATAAATTTCTACATGAAGCAATCTTACTGTTTTATTGTACTTATAGTGAAAAAAAGAGAATAGGTGGTTTTTTTGTAGTATCTTGTCGAATTGTTGAGAAAGTTTCAAAGTAATAAGCAACATTAAAATTGTTTGTTCTCATGCTGCTATTGACAAATGAATATTACATATTTTAAATTTCCAAAAATAAAAAAGGCACTTTATAAGTGCCTTTTTTACTTACCAGAAACAAATTTCAAACTAATACATATTACTTTTCTTTTTCCTTTATCTCCGTCAACAGCTCAATAATTTTCTCATTTTGCTCCACTTGTTTCTCTGAATTTTGATAGATGAAACGGACCCACCTTAATACAACAACAACTATCAATATCGGTAGTAGAGCAATTATCATGCCAAATACCGAGAAATTAGACATCATTCTCCATCACCTCGCTACATACGACTTTCTCCATCCACCTACTAAAACCTGCAATTTTTTACAAATAAAAAAGAACCTATCAAACGATAGATTCTTCTTTTGCAAACTGAGCAGAACGTCCTCTCGTAATCGAGAAAATTGCACAAAGTAGTGCTAATATAATAAAGCCGCCACCTACCCAAGCATTATATATAACAGATGATTTCTCAATAACAACTCCGCCTACTGTTGAACCGAGAGCAATCCCTAAGTGAAGCGCAGAGTTATTTAAACTTTGCTGAATACCAGCTGATTCTGGTGCAATTTCAATTAAATAATTTTGTTGTGCTGGTGAAATAGCCCAGCTAAGCATACTCCAAATTCCCATCATAATAATGAACAGCGGGAATGAGAATGTCATCATTGGCAATATGAAGATCGCACACGCAAATACGATAATAATTGAAATAATACTTTTCTTCGATCCCCATTTATCAGCAAGCAAGCCCCCAAGGCCGCCTCCAAGTACCGCTGCAATTCCGAAAATGAAGTAAAATACACTAATCCAATCTGCTTCAACATGCATCACATCTTTTAAAAATGGTGTTAAATATGCATATAGTGTTAAATGACCCGTTAAAAATAAGAATGATGTTAACTGTGCACTTACGATTTTCTTATCTTTTAACGTAGCAATTTGTTCTCTTATTGATAACACTGATGTCGGTGGTACTTTCGTTAAGAATAATGAAATACAAGCGATTGCTATAACTGTTAATACCGAAATTAATACAAATGGTGCACGCCATCCATATGCATTTCCGAGTACAAGGCCAAGCGGTACTCCAAGTACAAGTGAACCACTAATCCCCATGAAGATGATTCCAATTGCACGCGCACGAAAATGTGGTTCTACAACGCTAGAAGCAAGTGTTACTGACAGTGCAATAATAAGCGAACCACTCGCCGCACAAATAACCCTTGAGAACATTAACATCCCATAATTCACACTAAATGCTGAAATAATATTTCCGATTAAGAAAATTGATAATGCCCCAATGTATAATCTTTTTCTTTCGAATTTTCCAGTTATCGCCAATAAAACCGGACCTGATAAAGCAAATACTACTGAAAATATTGTTATAAGCTGACCAGCTGCACTAATAGATACTCCTAAATCATTGGCAACTAGATCGAGCGTTCCTCCTATAATTAGCTCAACCGTTCCGACTACGAAAGCCGCGATAGCTAAAATATACACACGAAAATTCAAGTCTTTCCCCACGCTTTCTTTTTTGGTTACTACGACTATAGTAACCAAAAAAGAAATTGAACACAAGTACAATTTTTTTACAATAAAAAAACAGGCGTATCATACGCCTGCCTTCTAATTATTAAACACTAGTTTTGTTCTTCTTATTTAAATACCAATATACTGGGAGTCCAGTAAAGACAATTCCAATTGATAAGAAACAACTTACCGGATCATTAATAATCGCACTTCCAAGTACAAACAATGATCCTAAAATCGCAACGATTGGTACAATCGGGAATAACGGTACACTGTATGCACGCTCTTTATTCTTGTTACGTTTTCTTAAAATGAAGACACCAATAAACGTCATTACATAGAAAATATAAATAATGAATACGGAAATCTCAGATAGCTTATTCGGATCACTAATAACCATTAAAATAATTCCTAAAATGATTTCAACAGTAATCGCATTTGCTGGTGTTTTAAATCTTGGACTTTCCTTTGCGATAAACTTAGAAAACGGAAGGTGTCCACGCTCTGCCATAGACATCGGAATACGTGGGAACGTTAAAATCTTTCCATTTAAACAACCGAAAATAGAAACGATAATACCGATACTAATGATTTTCCCGCCATATTCTCCAAGTAGCATGCCCGCAGCTGTCGCTGTTGCATTCTCTCCAAGGTCTACAATTTTCGCTGCTGGTAACACATTTAATAATGCCAAGTTAATTAGTACGTAAGCAGCCGTTACAATTAAAATCCCAACTGTCATCGCTTTCGGTAATAGCTTTGTTGGATTCTTCATTTCTCCGCCAATCGAAGCAAGTAGAATCCAGCCGTCATAAGCAAATAATGTTGCTAAAATTGCCATACCGATACTTTGATTTTCTGATATCGGCACTACTACATTAAAGATATCGCTATTTCCTTTCCAAAAACCTAACACAACAATTAATACGATTGGAATCATCTTTCCAATTGTCGTAACCGTTTGGACGATACCTCCATATTTTGTTCCCATACTATTTACAACGCCAAGGAACACAACTGTTCCAATAGCAATTGGTAAATTCCATACTTTATCTAAATAGAAAAAATTAATCATTAAAGAACTAAAGTACAATCCTAATGTTCCAATAATAGCTGGTCCATAAACAATTGTTTGCATCCAGCCTGATAAATATCCCCAAAAACTTCCGTAAATCTCCTCTAAATACGTATACAACCCACCATTTTTCGGGATTTGCGCTCCAATTTCAGCTACTGTTAAACCACTTGCTAACGTCAACAGACCACCAATTACCCAAGCAAGAATAGCCATATTAGAACTCCCCGAGTAATCTAATACGCTCCCTGGCTTCATAAACACACCAGATCCAATAATCGTTCCTACTACGATAGAAAGTGCTACTGTTAAACCAATTTTGTTCTTCTCATCATGATGCATGCTGCGTATCCTCCTTCCAATTCTAGTGTGATGCAAAAATGAAATAAAAAAACACTCCTCCCTAAAAAAGGGACGAGTGTTATATTCGTGGTTCCACCCTTGTTTCAATTCGTAAAGTAACATACTTCACCAATTTCTCAAGTCTAAATAACGGTTTTTGCCGGCAAGCAATTACTAGGTATCCGTTCACTGCTGCAGTTCAGAGGTGGTAATCCATTTTTCCGTATTAGGAAGCTCACAGCCAAAGGCTTCCCTCTCTGAGAATCGTAAAAAATTGATCATGTCCTCATCATCACTTCTTGATGTCGAATTTTGTAGTTATTGTTCATTATATTGAATTGTTAGAAAAAATCAATATATTTTTTTATATAACATAAGAAATGTTTCTCTTCTTATATTATAACAGAAGCTATAATATTTCTCTAATTCCCCAGTATCTTTGGAACAGCGTAGCGGTAAAAATTATCTCAGCGATTTTCAAAATATATCGATTTACCAACAAAAAACGACAATAAGTAAGAGGAGACTTTCTAAAAGAAAGTCTCCTCACATACATACCTTCCGGTTGCCCACACGGAAGATACGACTTTACTCAATTATTTCTCATCTTTTTTCATAAAAAATTTACCCCGCATTAACGGGCAGTAAAACTTCCACCTTAAAATCCAGCGAATACAAGGATGAAGTTGGAATATTAACTGCCCGTAAAAGCCCGATTGGTTCAACTAATAATCAGTGGAAATGCACCACTGATTAAAGTTTCACTTTATGGTGCGGTAAATCAACGTTCAATTCCTCTAATTGTTTCTTTTCATTCTCTAAAATCGCTTTTGCTTTTTCTTTCGTTGTCTCATCTAATCCCGCAAAGATGTCTTTATGCTTAACCTTCTCTGGGAACTTCACGCCTAGTTTTGTTAATTCTTCTTTTGCTTGCTTATGTGTTAATTTCCCGGACTTTTCCTGTTCAAAAATAGACGTTGCTTTTTCTTTTGTTGCTTCGTCTAAGTTAGCAAGTATGTCTTTATGCTTAACCTTCTCTGGCATTTTCACGCCTAACTTCGTTAATTCCTCTTTTGCTTGTTTACGTGTTAATTTGCCGGATTTCTCTTGCTCTAAAATTGATTTTGCTTTTCCTTTTGTTGCTTCGTCTAAGTTAGCAAACATGTCTCCATGCTTACCCTTCTCTGGGAACTTCACGCCTAGCTTTGTTAATTCTTCTTTTGCTTGTTCACGTGTTAATTTACCGGATTTCTCTTGCTCTAAAATTGATTTCGCTTTTTCTTTTGTTTGATCATCTAATCCCGCAAACATATCTTTACGTTTTTCTTTCTCTGGAAGCTTTACACCTAACTCCTTCAACTGTTTCTTTGTATCGTCCATAATCGTTTTTACTTTTTGTTTTGTAGCGTCATCTAAATCTTTTTTCGCCGTTTTTGTAGACTGCTCAGCTGCTTGAGTATTCGTTGCCGCGAATGCCGGAATACCGACTCCTCCAATGATTCCAAATGATAAAGCACCTGCAATCGCTAAATACCCAACTGTTTTCTTCTTCATAGGAAATTTCCTCCTTCATATTTCTAAAGCATGTACACTTTCGTATACAATTCCTATAGTAATGTCGGTTTCTTAACATTTCCTTAACGACTTAACAAAAAAACGCCGCTCATCCCGAGCGGCGTTTTTCTAAGCTTTTTGTAATTGTAATTCTTCACGTTCCATTATTCTTCTTAATACAATTGTTTGTGTCATTGTAAATAAATTACCCGTTATCCAGTACAACACAAGTCCTGATGGCGCCGCAAATCCCATAAATAAAATCATTGCTGGCATCATAATTTGCTGCACTTTCAGCATCTGTACTTGTTCTCCAGGTGTAATATTAGATTGGAAAACTTTCATCTGAATAAATGTCGTTAACGCTGCGATAATCGGTAATATATGATAAGGATCTGCATGTCCTAAGTTCACCCATAAAAATGACGATGTGCGAATCTCTTCTGTTCGGCTAATCGCATAATACAAAGCAGAGAAAATCGGCATTTGTATTAATAGTGGCCAGCAACCAGCTAGTGGATTCCAACCGCCTGATTTCATTAGTTCTGACATTTCCTTTTGATACTGCTTTTGTTTTTCAAGATCTTTACCCACATCACCGTATTTTTGTTTCAGCTTCTGCAGTTCAGGTTGCATTTTCTTCATTTTCGCTTGACTACGATATTGTGAAACAGCTAATGGAATCATGGCTGAACGAATAACGAGCGTCATAATAATGATAGCAATCCCGAAGCTAGCTCCTGGTATGTGATGAGCAACAAATTGAATCATAAACGAGATTGGATATACGAAATAATGATCCCAAATTCCCGTACTATGTGCATCAATTGGGGCTGCATTACTGCAACCAGATAAAACAAAAACAAGTAATAATGATAAACTAACGAGCACAGCTCGGTATGATTTTAACATGTTCATTCCTCCAATGTTTCGTAATTATTTAGCGAAACATTGGTGTATACGGACCGACCTCGTCATTCTCTTCACTGGATTCTTGTCTGCGCACAGAACGAATCATTCCATATTTATAAAAAATAGAGAAAAGCGTTACATTACCAGTACCCTCTTCACACGTATTAACTAGTTTAAAAGCTCTTTGTCTACCGCTTGATGCTTGCTGACGCACAAAGCGAGAAACATTAGCAAGGAAGAAAACTTCTAATAAACAAAGTGCTGTCGTTACAAACGATATATACAGAATTGCATCCTGCAATAAAAATTCCATCGCTTCACATCCTTAATAAGGTCATTTTAGCACATTCAACAAACATTCTCTATTTCCTTTTATCGTCAAAAAAGTATTTTGCATATTTTCTCAAGAAAACTATGCTAAAAAACTAATGTATTCGCTTTCTTTAGTATATTCACACGTATCCTTGTATAGGTTTAATTTGTTAGAAATTTATAAAATTTTCGCATTATAATAAAACTATTGCCAGTTTTTGAAAAAACCTTTATTCTCTTCTTGTAATCAAAAATGAATATGGAGATGAAACATACTATGGGTCAACTAGGAGACGCCGATTACGTTCCCGACACCGCCTTTTTATCCTTCCCAGCAGCTAAAACATTTCACTTAGAATTTATCATACAGTTGGTTGTTATTTTCGTAGCCTCTATTTTGTATGCAATTTCTATGAATATGTTCTTTATCCCGCATAACATGATTAGCGGTGGCTTCGCTGGTGTAGGGATGATTATCGGTTATTTAATGCACTACAATATCGGTGCACTTATCTTTTTACTAAACATTCCTCTTCTTATTTTAAGTCACTTTTACTTAGGCAAGAAGACAACCTTTTTAACAGCGTACTTTGTAGCTATATCATCGTTAGCGATGAACATTATCCCTGTACACCAAGTTTCAGACGATATTTTACTGTCTTCTGTATTTGGTGGTGTAATCTGCGGAGCAGCTTCCGGAATCATATTCCGATTTGCTTCTTCAACAGGTGGCTTTGATGTTGTTGGATTGATTGTAGCGAAACATCGAGATATTTCAATTGGAGCAATCATCTTTGGATTCAACTTAATCTTACTTGTTGCAGCAGGATTTATTTTCGGATGGGATATTACGCTTTATACGTTAATTAGCCGGTTTGTAGTCAGCAAAGTTATCGATGCTGTGCATACGAAACATATTAAATTAACGATAATGACAGTTACAGAAAAAGGCGAGGAAATAAAAAGCGCACTATTGCATCACGGCATACGCGGGGTGACAATGGTAGATGCTGTCGGCGGCTATACAAACCATAAGAAAAAAATGATTTACACTGTCGTGACTCGCTATGAGTTAGGCGAAATGAAACGTATTATCCGTCAAGTGGATAACAAAGCATTCATGAACATTACTGAAACAGTTGAAATTGTCGGCCGTTTCAAACGCATATAAAAAAGGTTAATACATGAAAGGGCATAACATATTAGTCATATATAATATGTTATGCCCTTTGTTATTCAACTAACGCACCCTTTAGCATAATAAAATCACGAAGTTTATTACTACAAATCGGAGGATAGCATTCCGTATACAATACTATCTGTCCATTCATTTTTACTCCAAAAATCTTGTATGAAATGGGCTTCCTTTCTCATGCCTATTCGTTCACACAATTTTTGTGAAGCTGTATTACGTGCATCAAGATTAGCTTGTATACGATGTACATAAAATTCATTAAATAATTTAAATACCAAACTACTTACTGCTTCTGTTGCCAAACCTCTCCCAGCTACTTCATTTGAAAAACTATAACCAATCTCAACAGTGTCTTTCATATTTGTGTACCATACGGATAAATCACCAACTACTTTAGTCTTGTATATAACTGCCAAACTTAATATTGATTCTTCAGTAAGTACATTGTTTGCTAGCTTCTTATTAAATCTTTTCTGCATGTCTTCATGAGTCCACTTATTATGTAATAGGAACTTACATGTATCATCATTATTATAAATAGCAAATACATCCTGTAAATCAGTACTCTTAAAAGGTCTAATTATTAATCTTTCTGTTGTGATCTCCAAGTTAGCTCTCCTCCCTTACATTCATGCTACAAAACATTTTTTATAGTATGTAAGCCTCCTTCTTAGATCTCACCTTGATTACATATTTCATCATAATAAATTAAAATCCTTCTTCCACTAAACCGCATTGTTAGTGGTATTTCCTTGCGATTTTTATTTTTTACACTTATTACAAAATCAGATAATTCTATTATTGTGGCCCTAAATGTGTTATAATGAAAGCAGACTCACAAAAAAAGAGTATATAGACTTGGAAGTTTCTCTTATTTTTACAAGCAAAAAGAAACGAGCAGTCGGGTATATTTCAGACACCATACACGTAACGGTTTAAACAACCGATCACTCTTCAATGATCTTTTTATAAAAAGATACGTACAACTAAAACTCACTTCAATATACTATACCTACCTTTTTGACTTCCAAATCATCTTATTACATAAGGAGATGAACATATGAATCAATATATAAGATACACAATAGCTGTCCTGTTTGCTATTATCGGCGGAACGATCTGCTTCTGGACAAACACTCAGCTAGGAGAGAATATCATTTTTAATGGAATCGAAACCCTTGTAAGCGCTTCAATTTTAGGTGGATACATTTACTTCCTCTTCAATCCAGAAGAAAATGCGCAAAAAACAATGTTATTAACAATGATTGGAATCGTTGGCGGATGTATTTCCTACTCAATGACTAACTATACATTACCACTTCAATTAAGCTCAGCTTTCTTCCACGGTCTATGGACTTGGTTCATTGCATTCTGCCTAGCAGACGTATTCAACCTTTTACAAGACAATGAAGAAGAAAACGGTCGCCAAATTGAAAGTAACTCGTAAGCTGGAAGATACTCTTCCAGCTTTTTTGTTTTGTTACTCTTTCCTGTTCATACCCCATCACTAAAATAAAAAGAAGCTACCCCCACGGCAACTTCTTTTCCACATACCCCATTCAGTATTCACTAAAATATATCAACGATTTTTCAAATATATCGATCGTTTCTCCACTTATATCAACGATTTTTTCATTATATCGACGTTTCGACACAGGTTATCGACTTACCGACACCCTTCGACACTCAAAACGCACAACATACCCTATCCCCCAAGCAATTTACTGCCGAACTCTACGATTAAAAAGATAACTAATAGGATCGCGAGTATCTTTAATGCTACATATGCTACTTTAAAAACAGCATAAATAAGCAAGACTATTAAAATAATCGTTAAAATTTCCATCTAGAATTCCTCCAAGCTTTGCTCTGCTTATCTTATTTTACTCGCCACAGACTTTTTATGGAACGGCATAAGACGACATAGAAAAAAGAGGATACCTTACCCATCGTAAGATACCCTCTCTTTCAACTGCTCAAACCATTCTCTCTCTAATTGTAAATATCCTATTTCACTCTTCTCGGCACTCTTTAATTCTTTGTCTGCTTTCCTCATATAAGTGTGGGACGCTTCCATATCGCCCTCTAAATATTTAACAATTCCTTGTGTGCGATAATACCCATGTAAGTCCACTTTTGTAATGGCCTTCCCATGTTCCTTCGCTTCTTGCAGAGAAAGACTATCCATCTGATAAAGAGCTTTATATAAAAGATACCAACTATGAAAACTACTAACGAAATATTTATTTTCTTTCGTGACAGAAAGTTGGGCAACTTGTTCTACATATAGTATTGCTCTTTCCATTCCCTTTTGATCCGATCGGGCAAGGAAAACGAGCATAAGTCCGCTCATGATCTCTCTTATATTTTTATTTTCTTTTATTTTATCTTCGCTAAGTTCTACTAATCTCTTATCCCAATCTTTCGGCCTCTTATAACTAAATAACTCACTCGATACTTGAATGTTATATACATGCTGCTTCGCCTTTTCATCATCTTTAATTAAAATAAGAAATTGCATACCATCGCTCATAAGCGTTCCTTTTATCGGCGCGATTGTAACCGCAAAAATTATAAAATGGAAAACAGAAAAATATAAAAGATATTGATAATAACTCACCATGTATATGTAACCAAAAGTAATACCAAATAGTAAACTTGTAATTGGTCCACCTAAAGTCATCCATGCCCATTTTTTTGAAAGGTTAGGTGTTACTATAGAAGGCGGTATTAACATTGCCACGCCTCCGAAGTACGCCCATAATTTATTTTCTCGAATGCGTACTTTTCCCTTCTCTTTTTGAACAGTAATAGGCCCTACTGTCATAAATTTAAATGTCAAACCACCTATTACGCCGAATACGACATGTCCTAACTCATGAATGATTACCACTGCCAGAAAAATCCCCAATAATGCCCATATATTCAACATTGTTTCTAATTTCCCAGTTCGGATCACTCCGTATAAAATGGACAGAATGAGCGCCACTGTCAGTGAACCAGCTGGCCTTCTTAAAATATCCACCTTTTTCTCCCCTTAATAAATCATTTTTCTATGCATTTCGTACATGAATTTTCCGAGATGCAATATCCAAATAAATGAGATTAGGCCAATTAATACAAAATCGATATCACTAGCCGCTGTATATATAACGGCAGCCCACCATACATATGCTAATATTGTATTCGTAAATTCATACGCTTTATATCCAGCCTCATGCACAATGTGCTTTAATCCCTCATCTGCATTTTTCGTCCACATTTTCATAGATTCCATATATGTTACACCTTGTTCAGGATATAGCTTATTATAACGATTCTTTGTTATGAGCCCGATAACCACTACAATAGTTAAACAGACGATAGAAGCTACTAAATTCCACACTGCAAATGAAACATTTGTATCCTGCAACAGTGCACGTCTACATGTAATAACTGCATATACAAACCATGCTTGCGTAACTATATCACCTACACGTAAATATATACTTATAATGCCTAATTTTCTTCCTTGTACGCTCTCTTCTTCATCGCGTGCCTCCGCTAACATACGTGTATTCTTCCAAGTGTAGTACATCATTACGATTCCAAAAATAGTACATACACCTATAAATGTATTAGATGATAATTTTCTCGGTTCATCCGAGAGTAAATTTA
This sequence comes from Bacillus pretiosus, assembly GCF_051294775.1. Classification (NCBI taxonomy): domain Bacteria; kingdom Bacillati; phylum Bacillota; class Bacilli; order Caryophanales; family Bacillaceae; genus Bacillus; species Bacillus pretiosus. The sequence continues at coordinate 484,284 of NZ_JBPPHF010000004.1, read as the reverse complement.
AAGCTATATAAGATGTTAAAAAGCCACCCATCATACTTAATGCTATTTTCCCCACAACATCAAATTGTTTTTTTCGATTACTCTTCATCTCCATCTTCCCCCTCCACTAACGCAAATATTTCCTCCACCGGTACGTTGAAAATTTGTGCGATTTTTAGCGACAATACAATAGATGGTGCATAATCCCCGCGCTCAATTAAACTAATCGTTTGCCGTGATGATCCAATCGCTTTCCCTAAATCCCCTTGTGATAAACGATGCTTTGCTCGCAATTCCCTCACTCGATTTTGAAGCTTCATGTCTTCCCTCTTTTTCATTTATTTAATTAAAATTGTAAATAATATCCTTATTTTTGTCAATTATAATTGTCATTACGACTATAATAATTGACAAAAATAAAGATGTATTATGATGAAAATAACTTATATAATGAATGTGAAATATTAAACAAAGGAGGTTCCATATGAAGAAAACATCTACCTTTTCTTACGTTCTTACTAAGCTTACAGCAGCTTTATTATTATTATTACTTATTAGCACGCTTCTCTTAACAACTAGTCAACAAACATTATATAGTTTCTTAGCTGGATTACGAGAACTACTTTATGTTCCCTTCGCTCCTATTCTTGCGGCGTATGCAATTTTTTGTTCTATTTGCATCGATAAATTGAAATTAAAAACATATACAAGACTGAAGACATTATGCCTTTATATTTTTTGCGGCTATTTATTTTCTCTTCCATTCCTAATATTTAAAGAAGCTAGTCTAATACAGTTCTTGTTTCTCGGATCAATTGGAGCAGTGTGTTCTCTTTTTTTCTACTTATGTGCAGTTATAGCAACAAAACTTAAGTGGATACAATATGTCGTGCCAGGCATTATGCTTATTATATTTATCACAATCAACTTTATCGATCTAGAAAAGGTTGGAACATCAAAAGAACAATGGGTCGAAACAAAAACAGAAAACTCTTTCGAAGCATCTTTTCAACATTTTAGTGGTGAACATAAAGTCCCCATTGAACTAAAACGAGGTGACATATTAGAATTTACCATTGAATCACGAGCTGAAAATCCGGATGGCTACATGGGAGCCGTAAAAATGGCTAGTGAGTTTCAAGAGGAAGAAAATTATTTAGCTTCAAACGGTCCTAATACATACCAATTTGCAGCAATTAAGACGGGAACGTATTACATTATAGTTAATGGCAATAAGTTAAAAGGAAAGTTGAGAATAGATTGGAATATAAAATAAAAAGGCAGTGCGTCTGCACTGCCTTCCTAAATTCTGACATAGAATGGATTCCATATTAACTTGCGTTTTGTAACAATACTCGTTTTAGCTGTTTGCGGAAACGTACTCCTAACGTAGTTGCTACGATAACGATAACTCCAACAATGATTTTACCGATATGATCTTCTAGCACTCCAAAAATATCATGTAAGTTGCCACCTAACCAGTAACCACCGATTAAGAAGAATGATACCCAAAATAGAGCACCTGAGTAAATTGTAATCGCAAAACGACGGAATGGTAAGTTAATAATTCCTGCAAAATATCCTGTAAAATGACGTACACCAGGAATAAAGAAGCCGATAAAAATAAGGAAGTATCCATACTTATCAAACCACATTCTTGTTAAGTCGATTTTTCTTTGTGTTAAAAATACGTATTTCCCATACTTTTGAATAAAGGGCATACCTAATTTATTTCCTAAAAAGTATTGAATTGTCATTCCTACACTTGTCCCAATAAAGGATAGGATAATTAAAATCGGTAAACTTAAATCGCCCTTCTGTGCTAAAAACCCCGCATATGCTAACGTTGGCTCTCCCGGAAACGGAAGTGCAATATATTCTAACAGCAAACCAACAAGTACAACATAGTACCCGTACTGCTGAAATAATTCATGAACCCATTCCATGTCATCTCTCCTTTCAATCACGTACAACTTCTTACTATTATTGTATAAAAAAATTGTCGAAATAACTATCACAATAGCTTACATTTTTATTACATTTTTGTAAGGCTCACACTAAAGTTTTCTGTTCATTATTTGCTGCTATCCATTATCGTTTTAAAATAAGCTAACAACTATATATCAGACGACACAAGGGCATTAATATGCATTTTTTATCCAGTTTTTAACACTTAAAGTCACCTTATTTTGTTCTCAATAAAAAACCACCACAAACTCATACTAACTTCATATTAGCTTCATATACGTATTGTAAGATTATATCGGAATTTGTTGAAAAATTTAACTAATATATGACTAAGCATTAAATTGAATAAATATAAGTAGTTTTTCGAAATTGAAAAAAGGGTGAATAAGAAATGGAAGCTTATAAAATGCATGATTTTATTAATACAAATGTTGAATCTCATCAAAATGAAACCGTTTTTAATTTACACATATGTGAAACAAGTGAATTTGACGTAAGTTTAACAAAATCTACAACACTGTCTTTTATCGTTTCAAAAAAGAACATTAAGATTGTTACGAAAAAATGGATTAATTCAAATCAAGAAAGCATGATTGGTAAAAGTTACATCATTCCAACGAAAGCTTTCCACTACTTCTTACCAATTATTTCTGAAACTGAAGATGAGCTAAATATTCAAGTTCAAAGTTTTGGACTACATGGTGAACTTTTACTAAATGAAAGATTACTTATTGATAAAAACAACAAACAAAATCCAAAGATTACTACGTTCTTTGAAACATTAGATGAAAATGTAAATAAAGTATTACGAGGATTGCAAATTCATTGTATGTAAGACTATTACAATAGTAAAAAGGAGAATATAATGAAAAAACTATTATTAAGCGCACTATTATCATTAGGATTTTTAACTATTCCATTCACAAATGCTGAGGCAGCTACAACAAACGATCAGCTTATCGTGAATACGCAGTTAAATAAAATGGATTATTATCAAAACGGACAATTTATAAAGAGTTTTACTGTCGCTACTGGAAAAGCAGCCACACCTACGCCTAAAGGTACTTTTCAAATCGTTAATAAAATTAAAAACCGTCCTTACTATACAGGAAAAATTAAAGGCGGCGATCCACGTAATCCACTTGGTGACCGTTGGCTCGGACTAAACATGGCAGGAACTTACGGAACAACTTATGCGATTCATGGTACTAACAATAATCAAGCAATCGGCAAATGGACAACACTTGGTTGTATTCGTATGTATAACAATGATATACACTGGTTATTTGAGCGTATTCAGCAGCAAGCTACCGTCACTGTAAAATAACCTAAAAACAAGATTTATGTGTAGCCAAGAATTTTATATCTTGGCTTATTTTATTTATTCATTTACAGTAGCAAAACAACTGTATTTACATATATAATAAGAATAGGTTTCGTTAAGCAATATCAAAACATTGATAAACATGGATATTAAAATTATACAGTTATAATATTTTATAAATTTTACAATACATACTATAATAGAACTAATGTAATTCTGAAATATTCAGTTTCTCTAAACCATTCCCCTTGCTACTTTCATGATGACTTTATAGCGGGGGCTTATTATATGTATAAACAATTTGAGTTATCCAAAAAATGATGAATTCGAATATTGCAGTAAAAAGCGTTATTTAGGAGGTGTTACTATGACGCATATACTGGTGATTGAAGACAACCCAGATATACAAGAACTGATTCGTGAATTTCTAATGGCACAAAACTTTACTGTTGATGTCGTTGGCGCTGGAACAGAAGGTATTCTTCTTTTCCAAAAAAATTCATACGATCTTGTCCTCCTTGATGTGATGTTACCAGATATAGATGGCTATAGTATTTGTAAAATTATGCGAGGACAATCTGATGTACCGATCATTATGTTAACAGGCTTACATAATGAAGAAAGTGAAATTAAAGGATTTGAGTTAGGTATTGATGACTATATTACGAAACCGTTCCATTACACCGTATTTATTAAACGTGTAGAGGCTGTATTAAGAAGGGCAGCAACGAAGGAAGCAGAAGCTGCAACTATACTACAATTCCATGAATTGATGTTAAATTCTACAGCCTATGCCGCTTATGTTCATGGTAATCAAATTGAATTAACAACAAAAGAATTTGAAATTTTATATACTTTACTGCAAAATCGGGGAAAAGTATTATCAAGAAGTGATTTGCTGAATAAGGTATGGGGCTATGAACATTATGGTGATGTAAGAGTTATAGATACACACATTAAAAACTTAAGAAAAAAATTAGGGATTCCTTATATTAAAACGGTGAAAGGCATTGGCTACAAAATCGAATCGTAGTACAGACAACATCACCAAAAATATTTTCATCAAAACCTTATTATTTTGTATTCTTTTATCACTTTGTCTTTATCAAATTATTTATTTTCTAGCTTCAAACTACGATAAAGAACGTTTTGCAAAAGAAAATGGAGCGCTGTCTACAGAACAAGTGGATTCAGACAAACAAAACGACCAAAGTAAAACGAATCAAAGTAAGGCTGTTTCAGAGAGTATGATTTCCAATTTCCAATCTTCTATTATAGATTATAAAGCACTCTCTACAGCCATAAATCACCTTTTGCAGCCTAGCCAAACTGTAAAAGCAAAAGAACATACCCAAAATATTGCGGGGAAAAACAGCACTTCTACTCCACTTACAGAAACGGAAAAGCAAGTCGCTACTAATGATGCCTTACATAAACAAAATGCAGCAAATAATACAAATGATACACGAGATTATCCAAAATTAGCAGATGCACTGCAGCAATTGGCTCCACATATTGGTGCGACAATGCTTGCATTATCTTTACTCGGATCTTTAATTTATACGAAACTAATTGCCAAACCTTTTCAATTTATGAGTGATGCTTTAAAAGATATTATGAATCTTGATTTCTCAGATAAAAAGCTACTTAACAAAAATACAGATCAAACAGATTTTAATTTGCAAGTAGCTGCTTCACAGGTCCCAAATATAGTGAAGAATTTACATGCAAGCAATCAAGATTTAAGAAATGAACTCAAAAAGGAACAACAGTTAGAACAATCTCGTAAAGAATTTATGTCTATGGTATCCCATGAATTAAAAACACCAATCGCGGCAGTTATGGGACAACTCGATGGCATGATTCACGGAATTGGAGCTTATAAAGATAGAGATAAATATTTAAAACGTTCCTATGAAATGATGCAAGACATTAACATATTAACGGAAAAAATGTCGGAATTATCCAAAATACAAAACCCTCAATTTAAACCTGATTTAAAAGTTATCTCATTAACTAATATTATTGAGGATGTTATGAAGAAAGTAGATTACTTTGTATCTGTAAAGCAATTAAATGTTCAATCTAACATTAAGCAAGATGTACAAATTTTAGCTGACCCTAAATTTATTCAAACTGCTATTTTTAACATTATTTCAAATGCAATTCATTACACAATTGACCATCAGCATGTATATATAAAGCTTTATGAAAAGCCAAACGGTTATGCATTAGAAGTATTAAATACAGGTTCACAAATTGATGAGGATAAACTCGCCCATTTATTTGAGCCATTCTATCGCGCAAACCCTGGCAAACACGGATTAGTACAAGGTAGTGGCCTTGGGCTATATATTGTAAAACAAATATTAGATAAACATCAGTTTCCTTATGGGATACAAAACACACCTCAAGGTGTAAAATGTTCTATTGTATTCCCAAAAGCAATGTAAAAAACCTACTACAATTTCATACCCCAAATTCATACTTCGTATGAATGGCGGAATTTTGTAGAGTATCTTACTCTGTTTCGTTCGCCCGTTATCCTTATTTGGATAGCGGGCGTTTTTTATTATTTAAAAGGAGGATCTTCATGGAGAAATTTAAGTATTCATTACTTGTTTTATTCGGAGCTTGTAGCTACGGCGTACTTTCAACTATTTTCAAACTCGGATTCATTGATGGATTTTCAGCACATCAACTATTAGGGGGACAATATGTCTTTGGATGGATCGGGCTTCTTCTGCTCGTTCTTTTCGTTTCACGTCATAAAGTAACAAAAAAGCAATTCTTTTCCTTACTAACAGTTGGCACAACAATGAGTATGACTGGTATCTTCTACGCTATTTCTGTAGAAGAACTACCAGCATCTATCGCTGTTGTCCTACTCTTCCAGTTCACATGGATTGGTGTCGTTATAGAAGCAATCGCTAATCGAACATTACCAAACCGTGAGAAAGTTATATCTATTATTATTTTATTTACTGGAACATTGTTTGCAGGCGGTGTCTTTGAAGGTCTCGGACAAAACTTTTCCACGAAAGGTATTATCTTTGGTCTATTAGCCGCTGTCTCTTTTTCATTCTATGTTTTTGCAAGTGGGCGTGTTGCTACAGAAGTTCCACCTTATACGAAAAGCTTTCTTATGACAACAAGTGCTACTCTAATCGTATGCCTATTCTTCCCGCCAACCTTTTTAACGGATGGTACCCTGCAAGCCGGTCTTTGGAAATACGCTTTCTTCCTCGGATTGTTCGGCGTTGTCGTACCTGTCATTTGTTTTTCAATTGGTGTACCGAAAGTAGGAACAGGACTTAGTACAATACTAGGAGCAGCTGAATTACCAACGGCCATTATCGCTTCTATTACACTTGTACATGAAGTCGTAACCTTCATGCAGTGGATTGGGATACTCTTTATACTACTTGGAATTTTTACTCCTCAGCTGCTTACCTCTAGGAAAGCAAAGAAGCATAGAAGCGTGCATAGTGCATGAAAATAGAAACTTGCATATAAATGTAAATACAGTTACAATATGGTATAATTTGAAATCTATTTGGAGGTATAAATGACTATTTTAAGCGTAGCTTTTTTTGCCATTATGTGTATCTTCTTCCTAATAAGATATATGAAAGAAAAGAAATTTTACGATGTGCTCATCATTCCCATTTGCATATATGCTGGAGCAGTCAAAACCCCTTTAGTAGAGTACTTAAACTTTAATACTACTTTCAAAATAACATATGATATTGCAGCTATTATTCTCGTGATCCTTGCTGTGCTTTTCTTCTTAAAGGATAAGAAAGAGAATCCTACTGCGTAACAAAAGACCTTTCATTGATTTGAAAGGTCTTTTTCTTTTTCTTTTTCTCTATCTCACTTTACCGCTCCATATAGCTTTTCTATCTCATGCTCAATTTGTTTTACATCAATTCGTTCAAATAGTGGCTGCACACTATCAATTCTATTCGGCAACGTATTTTGAAGCTCCCAATTTCGGTTCACAATCGATAATGTATTTCTAACTCTTTCACTTGAGAATGGTAAAAACGGTTCAAGGAGATTTGCAAAATTAGCGATAAGATACACACAGTTATAAATCGTTTTTTCGCATGAAACTGGATTATCTTCCCTTTGTTTCCAAGGCTGCCTCTCATCAAAGTATTTATTTGCAAAACGTACTGCATCAAATATTGTTTCTAACGCCACTTTAAATTTAGTTTGCTCAATTGATTCTCCTACATTTATATATAATCCTTCTACCTTCTCTTTCAGCTCTTCATTAATCATTCCATTCGGTACAATGCCATCATAATACTTTTCAATAAACTTTAATGTCCGGTTCACAAAGTTTCCGTATGCACCTAACAATTCACTATTATGACTGTAAATGAATTCACGCCATGAAAAATCAGTATCACGATTTTCTGGTGCATTGACTGTTAAAAAGTAACGAATAGAATCTGGATTGTAGCGTTCTAATATGTCCGGCACCCATACTGCCCAGTTTTTACTTGTAGATAACTTTCTTTTTTCAACTGTTAAATATTCATTTGAAACGATATGACGAGGAATTGCTCCTTCTCCTATTCCAAGTAATACCGCTGGCCAAATGATGGAATGAAACGGAATATTATCCTTTCCGTGCACATAATATGTTTTCGCTTCTCTACCCCAAAACTCTTGATCATCTTTCCCTGTTTCTTCAGCCCAATGTTTACTCGCTGAATAATAGCCTGTCACTGCTTCAATCCATACGTAAATTTTTTTATCTTCATACCCTTCTACTGGAATTGGTACCCCAATTGGTAAATCACGTGACACAGCCCTATCTAGTAATCCTTCCTTTACATATCTCTCTGTTAGTTGAATCGCATTGTCACGCCATGTTCCTTCTTGTTTTGCAGTTTCTACAGCCCTTTTAATTTGTTCCTGAAATGTATGCAATGCAAAATAGAAATGCTCTGTTTCCTGCACGGATGGCGTACTACCACATAACTTACATTTCTTTTCTAACAAATCGAGTGGATCTAAAATAGCTGAACACGCATCGCATTGATCTCCTCTTGCTGCTTCATGGCAATGTGGACAAATGCCTTCTACATAACGATCAGGTAAAAACTGCGTACACGCTTCGCAATACGCTTGTTCCACTGTCCTTTTATAAATATAATCTTCTTCTAATAAACGTAAAAACACTTTTTGAACAGTTTCATGATGGTGCTCACTATCTGTACGTGTATAGCAATCATACGTAAAACCAAGTTTATGAAAACATCGCTGGAATTCTTCATGATACTTATCAGCAATTTCCTTCGCCGTCACACCTTCTTGTTTTGCCCTAATTGCAATCGGTGTTCCATTACAATCACTTCCCGAAACATACAACACATTCTCACCTTTTGCCCGGTAATAACGTGCTAAAATATCTCCAGGTAACAAACTCGCAATATGTCCAAGATGCAACGAACCATTTGCATATGGCCAAGCGCCTCCAATAAAAATACTCATCTTACATTCCTCCTTTTAAATATAAAAAAGCCCCGCCCTTATCTTAAAAAAGATAAGGGCGGGGCTGTATAAACAGTCGCGGTACCACCTTATTTCGCCAATTACTCACATAATTAGCCTTAACAAGTACGGAGCTATATGCTCTTATACTGTGGTTTTGATAACGAGTACCAACTCTCGTCGCCGCCTACTATTATCATTTGATAAGTTCAGGACGAAGCTCAAAGGCCATTGTTCAAATGAATATTCTTGCTTCTTCTCAGCTATCGAAGCTCTCTGGAAAGAATGGCTTCATCCTACTTTTCCTTTTCAACGCTTATATATATAACACGTATTTTACGACTTAATTGCAGAAAAATCAAACTTTTATTCAGAAAGAAAAGGAAATCCTATCCTCTCATAGAATAACTATACGTTCACAAAAGGAGTGATACGATTGAATCAAAAACAACTAAGCGCACGTAATGAAAAAAGCTGGAATGCAGCTGCTTATGAAGCTTGGACGAATCGCCACGGGGCACCGGCCGATTATGCGAAAAAGCTTATGAAAGATCCCGTGCGCGAGGTAGATCACTATTTACCCTACATACAATCTCCAAAAGGAAAACATATTATTAATTTACTCGGTTCAAAAGGCAATAAAGCCGTTGCTCTCGCTCTTTTAGGAGCTGACGTAACAGTTGTTGATATTTCGGCAAGTAATGCAAAATATGCAAATGAACTTGCGGAAGCAGCAGGTGTCTCTATCCAGTATGTCGTTTCTGATGTACTAAATGTGCAGCTCTCCGAATCATTTGATATCGTATTACTGGAACTTGGTGTACTCCATTACTTTCTAGATTTAAAACCGCTCTTTAAAAAAATTGCTACCTTGCTTAAAGGAGATGGAACGCTTATCCTTCGTGACTATCATCCTGTTTACACGAAATTATTAGGCGTAGACCACCCATCATTTCGGGCTAACGGAAATTATTTCGATGAAGAATTAATTGAAGATGATGTTGCTTATAGCATCCTTCTGACAGAAGCGCAGAAAGAATCATTACCTAAAACAACCATCCGTCGCTGGACGCTAGGAGAAATTATTACAACACTTGCGGAAGAACATTTTAAAATTGAAAAACTAGTTGAAGAACACGGGTCTCATCAAAGGTGGGTCTTCCCTCCTACTGCACCGGAAGAAATTGAAGATCGTGTGCCTGGTTTATATACATTAATTGCGACAGCATGCAAAAAAGGATCCCTTCACGGATAGGATCCTTTTTGCATGCTCACGCATATAAGTTGAGGTTGGAGATTACCATAATTCTGTAGAATAGGACACAAGATATTTCAACATTTCGTCTCTGACTTACGTCGTCAAAAAGGGGTATGACCAACATAACGAAGAGTAATGTTACAGTTGATACTGATAATCGTTATCAACTAATTAGAAGTATACATGATGTTATTTCAAATTACAATAGCATTTCTCATTTTTATTTATGAACTTTTTGATATACAAATGTATACATTTTAAGAACATTTACTCATATCAATCTGCCATCTTCCATTATCTGCTATAATTTTCATTGAACAGATTAATAACTTCATAATGATGTTTTTATTAATGGCGTTCTTAATATTTATAAATCATAATAAATAGTTTTTAAAGGCAGGGGTAACGATGAAATATGTTAGTATTCGCAAAAAACTACTGTTCACACTCTTAAGCATTTCTTCTTTATTTAGTATTGCTCTTATTGTTATTCTTTCATTCGCTATGAACCAAGCAAGCGAAATTGAAACGTTAAAAAATGATGTATCAAAACGAGCAACAATTTTAAAAGAACGTGGTGATTGGTTCCAAGCACAAGTTGCCGGTTTACAAGAATATTTACTGTCACATGATCAAAAAGGATTGGATAAATTCAACCGAGAAGGAAAGAAACTTGCTGATACTAGAGAGAAAGTAACAAGTGATAAAAAACTCCCAGAAGGAATGAAAGAGGCGATTTTAATGGGAGCAAAATGGCGAAGCGTCATAGATGATGAAGTCCTCCCTCTCGCTCGCGAAGGAAAATGGGACGAAGCGTCCAAAATCGCTTTAGCTCAAACCGATTATGTAAACGATCTTTTAAGTCGTTTTACTAAATATGCAAATGAAGAAAATGATAAACGTGACGCATTAATTGCTGACGTAGAGTCTTCTTCATCTCTTATTCAATATATTATTTTCTTCTCACTCATTACATGTACGTTAACATCTATTTTATTAGCATGGTGGTTCTCTGGTAAACTCGTTAAACCGATACGACAAATTGATGAGAAATTAAAAGAATTAGCTTCTCAAGACGGCGATTTAACTGCTAGATTACACGTAACGAGTAAAGATGAAATTGGTGATATCGCCAATTCCTTTAATCAAATGCTCGCTAACTTACAACGTATCATAAAACAAGTGCAACAAACATCCACAAGTGTAAAAGAAGCGTCTGAAAATGTGTTTATCGAAACCACTGCTTCTATGGAAAATACAGCAAAAACCGAAGAAACTATGAATGCTCTTGAGTATAATATTCGTTCACAAGTTTCAAGCATCGAAGAAAGTTCAACTGCAATGGACGATATGACAACGAGTGTTCAGCGTATTGCAGAATCTGCCTCCTCTGTTGCTAGCCTAGCTGTTACAACTTCAGAAAAAGCAGATAGTGGGAATAAAGTCATTGAGAAATCTATTACACAAATGCATACAATTAACGAAGCTGTTAACGCTACATCACAAGTAGTAGAGCGACTCATTACACATACGAATCATATTGATACTGCACTTCAATCCATTTCTAATATCGCGGAACAAACGAATTTACTCGCTTTAAATGCTTCAATTGAAGCAGCACGTGCTGGCGAACACGGAAAAGGATTCGCCGTTGTTGCCGATGAAGTACGAAAACTTGCTGAACAATCTCAGCTAGCAGCAACTGACATTAACCATTTACTTCATCAAATTCAAGCTGACACAAAAATAGCAAATGAAATGATGACACAAGGTCAGTCAGAGGCTTCGGAAGGGATTACAGTCATTCGTACCGCTGGATTTTCATTCTCGGAAATTGTTAACCACATTAATAAAGTCTCTACACAAATGCAAGAAATGTCTGCAACTGCTGAAGAAATGGCCGCAAGTTCAGAAGAAATGAATGCAGCTTTAAATAACATCGCCTCTATTTCAAATGAAGTTGCCGCCGAAACATCACAAACAGCAACTTCGGCTGGTGACCAAGTAAATAAAATGAGTGTCGTTGCTAAAAAAGCTTCTGAAATGAAAACGACCGTACAAGAACTTGAAGTTCTCGTTTCTCATTTCAAAACAAACGTTTAAAGCGAAACTTTCCTTTATACTTCTATGAGCTCCAAGTTGTTAAAAAGAGAGATTTACAGTCTCTCTTTTTTTAACCTTAAAATATCTCTTTCTATCTCTCATTACGTCTGCTATAATTCCTAGAGGAAAGAGGAAAGCTTTATTCCAGATGGAGTAAAGCTTTCTTTCGATTTTTTACATTAATTAATTCTAATACTAAGATTTCACAAAGGGGGCTTTTTATCATATGAATTTTATTAGCATTCGAAAAAAACTAATGTTCATGATGGGAACGATTTGCGCTTTATTTGGCATCGCCTTAGCTTTTATTTTATTTTTTGCTATTGACCAATCTCGTAAAGCTGAAACATTACAAAAAGAAATTTCTCCTCTAGCAACAGAATTGAAAGAGCGTGGAGACGCTTATCAAGTACAACTTTCTGCTTTAAGAGGTTATTTACTACAACACGATCAAGTAGAATTAGACAAGTTTAACGAGATGAGTAAACGTCTGGAGGATTCAAAAGATAAACTTCTTTCTAATCCAAATATTTCTCAATCCGTGAAAGATACAATGAATTTAGGGTCCACTTGGAGAAAATTTATTGAAGAAAAAGTCTTCATCCTTGCAAAAGAACAAAAGTGGGAAGAAGCTTTACAAGTAGCTTCTACAGAGAATGGCTCTGTTTATAAAGTAATTGGTGATTTCACAAATTACAGTAATGAACAAGCTAAGTTACGTGATCAATCTATCGAAAAAATTGATCAATCTTCACTACAAATTAAATATGTTATCTTCTTATCACTTGTTATTTGTATTATCGTAGCTATCATTCTTGCATGGTGGTTCTCTGGTAAACTTGTAAAACCAATTCAACAAATTGATAGTAAGCTAAAAGAATTATCATCTCAAGAAGGTGACTTAACAGCCCGCCTACAAGTAAATAGTAATGATGAAATTGGTACGATTGCAACATCATTTAATAAAATGTTAGAAAACCTACAACATATTATCAATCGTGTTCAAAAAACATCCGTAGAAGTACAAAACGCTTCTGAAAATATGCTAGAAAAGACGAATATATCACGCGAGGCAACAATAAGAGTTCAAAGCTCGATGTCTAGCTTAAATGCAAATATTCAATCGCAAGCCTCTAGTATGGAAGAAAGCTCAACTGCAATGGACGATATGACAGTAAGCGTTCAGCGTATTGCTGAATCTGCTTCATCTGTAACTGAACTTGCTGTAACTACATCTGAACAGGCTAACGATGGAAGTTCAGTTATTCAAAAATCCGTTTCCCAAATGACAACGATACACGACGCGGTAAATGCTACTTCAGAAGTGGTCGAACGTCTAATCACCCACACGAAATATATTGATACAGCTGTTCAATCTATTTCTAATATCGCAGAACAAACAAACTTACTTGCTTTAAATGCATCTATCGAAGCAGCTCGTGCTGGCGAACAAGGAAAAGGTTTTGCTGTCGTAGCTGACGAAGTTCGAAAACTTGCTGAACAATCTAAAACAGCGGCAACAGATATTAACCAACTACTACATCAAATTCAACAAGACACTGAAACTGCGAGCTCTATGATGTCCCAAGGCCGTTCGGAAGCATTTGAAGGCATTCATGTCATTCGTGAAGCCGGCAACTCTTTCACAACGATTGTGGAACAAGTAAATAAAGTATCTACTCAAATGCAAGACATCTCAGCAACCGCTGAGGAAATGGCTGCAAGCGCTGAAGAAATGAACGCTTCACTGAATAACATCGCTTCTATTTCGACTGAAGTATCTAGTGAAACAGCGACAACAGCACAATCTGCTGAGAAAAAAGTCATTACGATGAATGAAATGACACAAACTGCTAAACAAATGAAACAAACAGTTGAAGAATTAGATCAACTCGTATCTCATTTCAAAACTGAATAGCTTTCAAAAAATATTCCTCTTTCAAGAGGAATATTTTTTTGAGCTCATTCCCTGCATATTATATATATATCCGTTATAATGAGAACCGATATCATTAATATGTAGGGGGTGCTACACATGTCACAACAAGCATTTGAAGAAAAGTTATATGCAAACTTAGAAGCTGTTATTGATCCTGAACTAGGTGTTGATATTGTTAATCTTGGATTAGTTTATGACGTTACAGCAGATGAAAATAATAATGCTGTCATTACGATGACGATGACTTCTATCGGTTGTCCAATGGCTGGGCAAATTGTATCAGACGTTAAAAAAGTATTATCAACGAACGTACCTGAAGTCAATGAAATAGAAGTAAATGTCGTTTGGAATCCACCCTGGTCTAAAGAACGCATGTCACGTATGGCGAAAATCGCATTAGGTATTCGTGACTAAATAAAGTGAAACTTTAATCAGTGGGGGTTTTGTTCATCCCCCACTGACTATCAGCCCTCACCAATCGGGCTTTTACGGGCAGTTGATCCCCCACCTAACTTCTTTGCTTCCGCTGAATTTTGAGGTGGGGGTCTTACTGCCCGTTAATTCTGGATAAAGAAAGACCTGACATCCTAGTCAGGTCTTTTTCTCTTATTATTTTACGCCTACTGCATCATAAGCTTTCGTTACAGCTTGTACAGCTTTAGAGTTTTTACCATATAAATCTTCAGCTGACTGCAGAGCAGCTTGACGCATCATCTTAAAGTCAGAGTTCGCAGTTAAATATTTCGTAAGAGCACGGTAATAAATTTTTTCTGTCGCTTCACGGCCTACTCCAGTTACTTTCACACCGTAATGCTCTCCGCCATCAGATACTAAATATGCAGCTTTATTGTTAATACTACTGTTAATATGAACGCCGCCATTATCAGCTGTTCCAGTGTAGCGTTTATTGTAATGATCTGGGTAACCTTCACTTGGTTTTAATGGATTTGGAATAGATGCTGGATCTTTCAGAGAACGAAGTGCATCGCCAGGTTTTCCAGGTGTATAAATGTCAGCACCTAAATCCCAGCTCTTCTTCTCAACCATGACACCCATAATATCAGATAACGATTCATTTAACGCACCTGACTCATTTTTATAAACAAGGTTTGCTGTATGTTCAGTTACAGCATGCGTTAATTCATGACCGATAACATCTAGTCCAGCAGATAATGGAATGAATGTTTTTCCATCGCCATCACCATACATCATTTGTACACCGTTCCAAGCTGCGTTATTCCAGCTTTCTCCGACGTGAACAGTAGAAATAAGCTTCGCACCTTTATCATCGAAAGAGTTACGATTAAATGTCTTTTTGTAGTAATCGTATACTTTTCCTGCATTTACATGCGCATCAACCGCTGCTTTATCTTCGAAGAACTTAGATTTACTCTCAACCTCTTCTCCTGTATATCCAAGCCATTGTGAGAATAAATTAAACAAGTTTTCATCCATATTTTCTGCATCAAATGTGTGAACACCTTGTCCTCGTTTACCATCAAATAAGTTGAACGCTCCTGTTTTCTCATCTTGAGCAATTTCAAATGATTGTCTATCGCCCAATACTCCGTAACCAAATCCTGTAATGTGATCTACAGCGTTATATTTCTCAATCACATTTCCATTCGTTGCATCAACAAAATAATGCCAATATCCTGGAGCTGGTTTTGAAATCGATGCTTTAACTAAGTATGCAAGATAGTACTTCCCATCTTTTTCATACACAAATAAATCTTTTTTCACACCGTCATAATTCTTTACTTTACCAACTTCTTTTTCAATATCTGCCTTTGCAATCGTTTCAGCTTGCTCTGCACTAATATTTGCAAACGCAGGAATATTTTTATCCTCTAAATTCGGAATAACTTGTCCGAAGAATGCTTTTACATTATTTTCTTTATCAAGTGTAACAGTTTGATCTGAACCATACACAGGAATGTTATTATGCTTCTCAACTAACTTCACATGTGTCGTACCAGATTCAGCATCTTTTTCCTCTCCAACGACATTGAAGTGTTTATCAATATTTCCTGCTAATTTAAACATATCTTTCTTACTCTCTAAATATTGAAAGACCGTCTCTTTTTTATCTAGTCCTTCCGGTGCTTTCCATTCTTCACCTATGTATGCAGGTGTTTTAAATTCTTGATGATATTGAATTTTTTGTTCTTCCGCTTTCGTTGTCGTTGCTCCAAATGCTCCAAATCCTCCGGCTATAACAGTTAACGCTAATGCTGATGAAATGACTTGCTTTTTCACTATAACATTCCCCATTCCCATAAAGATTTTTGACACTTTTATACAATTCTTATTTTCCGGGCCAATACCTTTTTCTAAATATTGAGAAAGTTTTTTCTGACAATTCCACTCAAAAAAAGAGGACATCCATTCGATGTCCTCTTTTCCATAAACGTTCTATTATTTTTTCAATTCGATTGCTAAATAGTGTGATCGTTCTTTCGCTTCAATATGAATATCCTCTTCTATCGCTTCTGCTGCATCACGCATAACAAGATTTTCACCATTTATTACACTACTCCCTTCAATTTGTACAAGGTACAATTGACGGCCTTCTTGCACCGGAAAATGAATTTCTTTTCCAGCATCTAACGATAAAGAATATAAATTCGCATCTTGGTGAATACGAATTGGTGCCTCTCCTTCTACTGGAGATACCATATGGAACCATTCATTTTCACGCTTACTCCAATCAAATGTAAACTCACCATAGTTTGGTTTATGATCCGCACGATCTGGTAAAATCCAAATTTGTAATAAACGTAGTGTTTCATTTCCTAAATTATGCTCGCTATGAAATACACCTGTGCCAGCACTCATATATTGAACATGTCCTCGCTCAATTGTTCCGCGGTTCCCCATGCTATCCTCATGTGTTAAAGCACCATCTACAACGTACGAAATGATTTCCATATCACGGTGCGGATGCATATCAAAACCAGTTTGTGCCGCTACTAGGTCATCATTAATTACACGCAATGCTCCAAAGTTCATATTATTCGGGTTATAGTAATTCGCAAAGGAAAAATGAAAATGTGTATTTAACCAACCGTGATTTGCTCTTCCCATATTTTTATGATCAACTTTTCTAAACATATCCTTCACCTCATATTATCTCGAATTCAAGATTTATTTTTAAAATTTTTCTCACTGTAATTTTTTTAGTAATTGTAATAATTGATGTTGTTCTTCTACATTTAAATTTTGAAACTGCTCCGCTTGGAACGTTTCTTGAGGCGGGACGATTTCTTCATATAAAGCTTCTCCCTTTTCTGTTAACGAAATATATTTTGTAGTACCTTCTTGTTCACGATGAATCCACTCCAGCTGCTCCATTTTATTTAATAGCTGCGTGATATTTCCCTTCGTAACAAATAGTTTATTTCCGAGCTCTTGCTGCGTTAGACGATTATGTCCTCCAACTTGAGCTAGCACATCAAACTGAGCGGCAGATACATTCCATTCTTTCAAATGCTGATTCGTCTCACGAATACTTTTGTTATAAAAACGTGATAAACGAAACCATAATAGTAATCCGAGTCTATCTTCTGTCTTCATTCTATCACCTCGCTCATTTCATACCATTAGTTTAGAACTAAACTTTATAAAAGTCAATCACTTACTTTTAGTAATTAATAAAGAAAGCACAGTGCCATTTCTCCACTATGCTTTACATTAACTTTCTATTTTTATATTCATCTAACTTCCTCTCCGCGAACTTTCTCGCATCTTTCTCAATCCATCTATCTTCGTACAATTCACTTCCAACATACAATACTTCCCTCTTATGCTGCATCGCATGGCGAAATTCATGCAGTAGTGTTTTGAGCACCTGCTCATACTCTTCCCATATGCAAACAAAAATTAATTGTTTTTCTTTATGATAAAAACCACCTACTGGGAATAAGAATTCCTCTTCTTCTTCTCCTAATGATAGAAGCACATGATTCGCATCACACGTATCACAAAAAATAACTGGTGTTTTACATACTTCAATCAGTGAAAACAAATCATCTCTAAGCCTTTTGACATCCCAAGGAAGCTCCGAATCCAACACATACCAATTCTCCACCTGTTGATATACATTTTGAAACTGGAGTTCCATTTTTCTATAATCCCCTTTCCAAACTCCCTTTTCCTATATGTATGCCACAATATGTAAAATATTAAACCTACTCTTTCCCCTTTCGAAAAATGACAATAAAAAAGAATCTATGTCAGCATAGATTCTTTTTACGTAATCACTTTTTTTTTCATCATTTTTTTTAATACAAAGTAACCAATTGTACAAACAATAGCAGCAAGTGCAAAGTATTTCACATATGGCCCAGCGACTTTATTAATACTTTCCCACTCTCTTCCTAATTTAAAACCTAAATATACAAATACAATTGACCACGGAATAACAGCTAATGTAGTTAGCGTAATAAACTTAGCATGTGACATTTTTGCAATCCCTGCTGGTATCGAAATAGCATGACGCACAACAGGAATAAAACGCGCTGTAAAAATAACGCCAGTTCCGTAACGATTAAACCAATCTTCAGCATAATCAATATGTTTCTTTTGAATTAAAATATATTTTCCATATCGCTCAAGGACGGGTCTTCCTCCGTATCGACCGATCCAATAAATGAATAATTGTGCAATTACACCACCAATTGTACCGAACGCGACAGCGCCCCAAAACGTAATGCTTCCTGTTGATACTAAATAACCTGCATAAGACAATACGATTTCACTCGGAATAACCTCTAACATCAATCCAAGCATAATTCCCCAATAACCAAGTCCTTCTAGAAAAACTAAAACGGAATGAATCAACTCTCCTAACATTATGTACCTCTCTTTACTTTTTTCATTGCAAAAAATAAAAGTACAAGCAGTAAATATCTTGTACTTTTATTTTTTAAAATTAGCTAGTCTTCGTATCCCACTTAAAGATTTTATTTAAAAATTTATATACATTCTTTGACTCTTTCGTCAGAAGTGGACCTAAGATGGATAGTATAAGCACGTATAGTGCCGAGAATGGTTTCAAGACTGACATTAAACCACCGGCGATTCCGATATTGGCCATAATGATGGAGAATTCTCCTCTTGAAACGATTGTTAATCCAATATTTGTTGACGCTTTATGAGATAATCCAGCTTGTCGCCCTGCAATCATTCCTGCAATAAAGTTACCGATGATTGTAAGAAGGACAGCACCTAACGTTAACCATATCGCTCCGCCTAATGAAAACGGATCAATGCTTAATCCGAAACTGAAGAAGAAAATAGCTCCGAAAAAGTCTCTAAATGGAACAACGAGATGCTCAATTCTGTCACTATGCTCTGTCTCAGAGAAAACTAATCCTAAAAGAAGTGCTCCAATTGCTTCGGCAACGTGAATTGTTTCCGAGAAACCTGCAATAAAGAATAACGAAGCAAATACTACAATAATGAAAATTTCATCTGAACTAATATTGAGCAATTTATTTAATAACGGCGTCGCCTTTCTAGCTACAATAAAGAATAGAAGCATGTATCCTAGAGCAATTCCAATTGAAGTAAGAGCACCTAGGAAGGAAGCATGATCCCCTAGAACTAAACCAGAGACAACTGATAAATATACAGCAAGGAATATATCTTCAAACATAATAATTCCTAAAATTAATTCGGTCTCATTATTACCAGTTCTTCTTAAGTCCACTAACACCTTTGCAACGATAGCGCTAGAAGAAATCGTAATAATACCCGCAATAATTAAGATTTCTAGTAAAGGGAATCCCATTATAAATCCGTATAATAACCCAAGTGAAAAGTTAATTAAAATATAGATCGTTCCGCCAATCGCAATAGAACGTCCAGATTTTATTAGTTTTTTCATCGAAAACTCAAGTCCTAGATAAAACAGAAGGAACAGAACCCCAATCCGTCCAAGGAAGGAAATGACACTTGCACTTTCAATAAACTTGAAATCGATAACACCTATTGTCGGCGCGTGTGGCCCTACTAACATTCCAAGAACAATTAGAAACGGAATTACTGAGAATTTAAACTTTCCAGCAATTACTGCCGCAATTGCAACTAATACTAACGCTGTACCAACTTCAAAAATTAACGTATCCATCTAGTCAGTCCCCCTATTCGAAAGTAACTCATTAATAATCTTTTTAATTTCTTCTCTCTCGCCTGAAACTACAAGCATATCGCCTTCTTCAATTACCGTTTCTGGCCCTGGATTAAATAATTTTCTCATATTCTTTTTCATAACTGCAATGATCGTTACGCTATATGTTTTTCTTATTTCAAGATCACCGATTGTTTTTCCAAGCGCTGGAGCAGCATTCTCTACTTTAAACCACTCAATCGCTAAACCTTCAAAGACCATTTCAACATTTTCTAATGCTCTAGGCTTGTATACCATTCCACCTAATATTGCTGCAATTTGTCTTGCCTCTGAGTCACGTAATGAAATACTTGAGATGCTTTCTTCATGATCTGAATCAAAATGATACATTTCTCTACGTCCATCATCATGAATAACAATCACCATCTTTTCGTTACCTTTCGTAACGATTTGAAACTTATAACCAATACCCGGAAGTTCACTTTCTCTAATATTCATATTTAGCTCCTCCATAACTTCTTTATTTAAATTTTCTGTTTTTCTGTCTTTTGTTCATTAAATCAATTTTAGAAATTCTAACCATTCAGGATACCTGTGACTTGGAAATCTTTTATTGTAATAATAAGTGGCTCCTAAAAAGATACTTAAAGATGTAATGATAAAAAATATATTACTTCTCATTTTCAAACTTTTAAGGCTTACTTTCAATAAAGTTTCTTCTTTCAAATTATCCCCTCTTTCTCGCTTTACATTTAGTTTTTTAAAATGTAAATAATTCTAAAAATATTACGATGTAACATAATCATAACACAAAATATGTTTATGTAACATAATTTTTTAAAAAAATTGATTCTCGTATATTTTTTGCATATAATTTTCTTATTACGGAAAAAAGGAAGTGTATTATATGGTTGATATCTTTAGCAGATTCCTTGAGGTAACGAATAATATTTTATGGTCATATATTCTTATTGCAATGCTAATCGGCTTCGGTCTTTATTTCTCTTTCAAATTAAAATTCGTCCAAATTACTCATTTCCGTGAGATGGTCAGTTTAATTAGTAAAGGGTTTAATCGAAAAGAAAAAAAGAAAGATAGCATCTCTCCATTCCAAGCATTTTGCTTAAGTGCAGCAGCGCGCATTGGTATCGGAAACTTAGCTGGTGTAGCATTAGCCATTTCAATGGGTGGACCTGGTGCAATATTTTGGATGTGGTTTATCGCAATTATCGGAGCAGCTACTAGTTTCGTAGAATGTACGCTCGCGCAAATTTATAAAGTAAAAGATGGCAGCAGGTTCCGTGGTGGACCAGCATATTACATGGAAAAAGGATTAAACAAACGCTGGATGGGTGTTTGGTTCTCACTTCTTATTACAGTTGCGTACGGATTGATCTTCAATTCAGTACAAGCAAATACGGTAACAATAGCGTTTGAAAATGCTTTTGGACTAGAGCGAACGATCGTAGGAGCTCTATTAGCTTTATTAGTTGCAGTTATTATTTTCGGTGGTATCAAGAGCATTTCACGTATTACAGAAATGATTGTCCCTCCAATGGCGATCATTTATATCGGTGTGGCTATTTTTGTCGTAATTAACAACTTCAATATGTTACCAAGCATTTTTACAGAAATATTTAACAGCGCATTTGGTTTAGACCAAGCTATCGCTGGTGGTATTGGAGCAGCAATCAAATTCGGAATTCAGCGCGGTTTATTCGCGACAGAAGCAGGTATGGGTAGCTCCCCTAACGCAGCAGCAACATCAGATGTATCTCACCCTGTAAAACAAGGACTTGTTCAAGCATTAGGTGTTTTCGTAGATACATTCTTAGTATGTACATCAACAGCGTTTATCGTATTATGTTCTGGACTTTACAAAGGATCGAATTTAGAAGGTATTGAATTAACACAACAAGCATTAAGCTCACAAATTGGACCGTGGGCAAGCACTTTCTTAGCGATCATTATTTTCCTATTCGCTTTCAGTTCTTTACTAGGAAACTACTATTATGGTGAAACAAACATCGCATTCATTAAAGAAAGCAAAACATGGTTACTGATTTATCGTGTTGCAGTTGTCGGAATGGTGTTCTTCGGATCTATCGCTGCCCTTCAAACAGTTTGGAGTTTAGCTGATTTCTTTATGGGACTAATGGTATTCACAAACTTAATTGCCATCTCATTCCTTAGCAAGTTTGCATACGCAGCTTTAGTAGACTATATAAAGCAAAAGAAACAAGGAAAAGATCCTGTCTTCGTTGCAAGTTCTATCCCTGGCTTACAGAATACAGAGTGTTGGGATGGACAGGATGTAGAAGAGAAACAGAAGGCTGTGTAATAATTAAAAGCGGAAGCGGCTCGTCCAGAATCGCAGGACATTGGAGCTCTCGACCTTGAAGCGCTTTTTGCTTCGAGCGAGAGAGCGAAATGACCGGAGATTCTAGCCGCTGGAGCTGGATATCATTTAAAGCGGAGGTAGCTTGCTCAGAATGTGAGGGGGATGGAGCTTTTGACGTAGAGGCGCTCTTTGCCTCGCAGGAAAAAGCGAAGCCACCGAAACATTCTAGCTACCTGAGCTGGATAATATTAAAAGCGAAAGCGGCTCGTTTAGAACAAGAGCTATATATCAAACAAAATCCCTATTACTTCACCGTAATAGGGATTTTTATTTATAACAGTTCATAATTTGTACAAATTAATTCCAGCAAAAGGGTTGATTTATACGAATTACTAGATTATAATAATTATAAATTAGTAATTGATATAATATAACATAACAACTCAAAAGGAGATTGATCATAATGAACAAACAAGTAATCGAAGTATTAAACAAACAAGTAGCAGACTGGAGCGTTTTATTCACAAAATTACACAACTTCCATTGGTACGTAAAAGGACCTCAATTCTTCACATTACACGAGAAATTCGAAGAACTTTACACAGAATCAGCTACTCACATCGACGAAATTGCAGAACGCATTTTAGCAATTGGCGGCAAACCAGTAGCAACAATGAAAGAATACTTAGAACTATCTTCTATTCAAGAAGCAGCATACGGCGAAACTGCAGAAGGAATGGTTGAATCAATCATGAAAGACTACGAAATGATGCTAGTCGAACTGAAAAAAGGCATGGAAATCGCTCAAAACTCTGATGACGAAATGACATCTGACCTACTATTAGGCATCTACACAGAACTAGAAAAACACGCTTGGATGCTACGCGCGTTCTTGAATCAATAATATATTTAAAAGCGGAAGCGGCTCGTTCAGAACAGGAGGGTGTTGGAACTCCTGATTACGAGGCGCTTTTTGCCTCGAATGAAGGAGTGAAACAACCGACTGTTCTAGCCGCTGGAGCTGGATAATATTAAAAGCGGAGGTGACTTGCTCAGAACAAGAGGGCATTGGAGCTCCTGACGAAGAGGCGCTTTTTGCCTCACAGGAAGGCGCGAAATGACCGACTGTTCTAGTCACCGGAGCTGGATATCATTTAAAGCGGAAGCGGCTCGTTCAGAGTCGCTTTTTTCTATGGAGTTAATCGCGCATATCAGTACATGAAATTTATATCAGCGATTTTTGCATTATATCGGCGATTCTATTAAATATATCAGCGATTTTCCCGATATATCGGCGATTCCATCAAATATATCAGCGATTTTTCCAATATATCGACTTACCGACAAAACACGACAATATTAGCACCCCTCTCCTCTACTTTTATCAATATATTACAATCCCCTTTATGTTAAAATATAGGTAACATCCTTTAGTAAAATAGATCCAAAAAAGCTTTTCCATATTCATCATTTACTACTTAAATGGCGGGAGTGGTTCAGTTGAAAGACTACTTAATTAGAGCATTTTTTGCGTTAATAACAGTTGGGATTCTCTTACTTATAGCTAATATTTTCAATATACGTGTCGAGGTTAAAGACTATGCTTTCCTCGTTGTTGTAGCAATTGGTGGCGGCTGGGGTGGCTGGTACCTGTATAAAAAACAAAGTAATCAAAGTGATAAAGGCATTCCAAAGTAATACGGAATGCCTTCTTTTATTGCCGTCTATAATAAATAATAAAATTCAGACCGCTAATACAGCCAATTGCAATAAACATGCTAAAACTCTGTGCATCCCCAGCTAAATCATACTCATCAACGATAAAGCCAGACATAAACAATGTTATCGCGGAAACACCGATACACAATATCGAAATAAACCAAAGCGAAAACTCATTAATTAGCTCTTTCTTCTGTGTTGAAACAATTAGCATAGCAAGAATAGACGCTGCTAAAATACTTTTAAAAACAGGACGTAAATACACAAACTCCTCCATCTATTTCTCCTTTTCCTAAAATATTACATCTTAACATTAACATATTTAACTAAATTAAAAACACATGCCTTTTCAAGATAAAATGACATGTGTTTCCAAAAACATCTATAAAATTGTATTATGATAGCTGCTTCCACTTCGTTCCTAAAACAGGACGCTCATAATTTTGGATTGCATGAATTAGTTTATCTGCCGTCTCAGCTGAAACGATCAACTCTTTATTTGATGGATTCATAAATCCTTCTTCTGCTGCACGTTCAACCATTTGCAAAATTGGTCCATAAAAGCCTTTTATGTTCAATAAACCAACCGGCTTATTATGTATACCAATTTGTGACCAACATACTACTTCAAATAGCTCTTCAAACGTTCCGTATCCGCCCGGTAATGCAATAAAAGCATCCGCAAGCTCTGCCATTTTCGCTTTGCGCTCGTGCATCGTTTCTACTTCAATTAATTCTGTTAGCCCTGTATGAACAATTTCTCCTCGGAATAGACCGCGCGGCATAACACCTGTTACACGTCCGCCTAAGCGAAGAACTTCGTTTGCCACTTCTCCCATTAATCCAACGCAAGAACCACCGTATACAAGCTCATAATCGTTCTCAACAAACATTTTTCCTAACGCTATTGCCTGCTCTTTAAATTCAGGCCTCTCCCCTAAGTTGGAACCTGCAAACACACAAATCTTTCTCATTCCTACACCCCGAAACTATATATTGTTATGATACAATGAATATTATACAACATATTGAAGGGATGAGGAAGAAATGGATATCGTCGCATTTCAAAGATGGGTGGAGGAATTTTACGAAAAACGAAGCTGGTCACAGTATAATTCCTTTATTCGCTTAAATTTCTTAACAGAGGAAGTCGGAGAAGTTTCACGCGTTGTTCGCGCAATCGAAATTGGCCGTGATCGTCCTGACGAAAAAGTGAAAACAGAAGAAGAACTAAAACAAGAGTTAAAAGAAGAACTTGGTGATGTACTATCTAATCTTATTATTCTTTCACAAAAATATGATTTAGATTTACAAGACATTATGGAGGCACACGTCACAAAGCTTTCGAAAAGGTTCGAAGTATCCAAATGAGAATATTATCAATTATGGTATAATGTTCTTGTCACAATACTAAGGGGGATTTTATGTTATCTAAAAAATTGCACGACGCATTAAACGATCAAATGAACTTTGAATTTTACTCTGCCCATGCTTATATGGCGATGGCTGCTTACTGTACGGCGGAGAGCTATGATGGATTCGCTAATTTTTTCCTTGTACAAGCTGAAGAAGAACGTTTCCACGCAATGAAACTTTACAACTACATTAATGACCGCGGTGAGCGCGCTATTATTACTGGATTTGATAATCCAAATAACAAATACGAATCTGTACTGAACGCTTTTGAAGTGGCACTTGAGCACGAGCGTGAAGTAACGAAGCGTATTTACAACTTATCTGATATCGCTTGGGATGAGCGTGAGCATGCAACAATTACATTCTTAAAATGGTTCGTCGATGAGCAAGTAGAAGAAGAATCTTCATTCGATAGCATCATCCAAAAATTAAAACGTATTACAAGCGATTCAAACGCATTATTTATGCTAGACGCTGAATTAGAGAAACGTACATTTACGCCTCCAGCTGAATAGTATTTCAATCACCTTAATGAATGTATTAAGGTGATTTTTTTATTTCTTCTCTAAGCTGAATAACCCTCGCCAAATCCTTCTTATAAAGCCCTGAAACCTTTTCAACAAAGTTACTATTAGTAAAAGTCCCATCTCCTTCTTCTACTATGCTTAAATATCCATGTATAAACTTCAAAAACGCTCTAGCATCTTCTCCAGTTAAATGATTAATGTTCTCTATAATCTCATCAAACTCCCTTAAACTATCCGATTCTTTCACCCTAATTCCCCCTCTCTATATTATTTATCATACCAAAATAAAAAAGTCGTTCATCCCTCTAGGCGAGAGATAAACGACTTCGTTTGTTTTTATTAAAGCATAACCCCAACGATAATAGCTGATAATATACTTACTAACGTTGCACCGTATACAAGTTTTAATCCGAATGAAGATACAACGTTTGCTTGTTTGCCATCGATACTCTTCGTTGCACCTGCGATAATTCCGATTGATGAGAAATTTGCAAATGATACAAGGAAGATAGATAAAATACCTACTGTACGAGCTGATAAATCGCCAGCTACTTTTCCAAGGTCAAGCATTGCAACGAATTCGTTCGTTACTAATTTCGTTGCCATAATTTGTCCTGCCGTTAGCATCTCTGATGTTGGAATACCCATTACGAATGCTAATGGTGAGAAAACGTATCCTAAAATGCTTTGGAATGTGATTCCGAAAATTGAATCGAACACACCGTTAATTGCTGTAATTAATGCTACGAAACCGATTAACATCGCCGCTACTGTTACAGCGATAGAGAAACCAAGCATAATATATTCGCCTAACATTTCAAAGAATGTTTGTTTTTTATCTTCTTGTAATTCTAAAATGTCGTCTTCTTCTTTTACGTCATATGGATTAATAATATGAACGATAATGAATCCACTAAATAAGTTTAATACAAGTGCTGTTACTACATATTTTGGATCAATCATTTTCATGTAAGAACCGACGATTGACATCGATACTGTTGACATGGAAGATGCACAAAGTGTGTATAAACGATTTTTCGGTAATTTGCTTAGTTGATCTTTTACTGTAATGAATACTTCACCTTGACCAACAATTGCAGCTGCTACTGCATTATATGATTCTAGTTTTCCTAAGCCGTTAATTTTACTTAATAGGAAACCGACTGCACGGATGATAATCGGTAAAACTTTAATATGTTGTAAGATCCCGATTAATACTGCTAAGAAAATAATTGGTAATAATACTGTTAAGAAAAATGGTGCTTGTCCATCATTTGCTAAACCACCAAATACGAAATTAACCCCTGCTTCCGCAAATTTTAAAATAGCGCCAAATCCATCTGCAATCCCTTTTACTAATACAAATCCGACCTTTGTATTTAGTAAGAAATACGCAAGTACCAATTGAATGACAAGCATAAGTGCAATTGGTTTATATTTAATTTTCTTACGATCTGAACTGATAAGGAACCCTAGTACAAATACTACAAGTAAACCGACTAGAAACATTACGATCTTCATATGTGAATCCTCCACTTCTCCCACGAGTTATTGGTCGTATAACGTATAACGAATGACGTCTGACCATTGATGTTAAAAAATTTAAAACCCCTAAATATTATTCAACTGTTTTCTAAAATCAGTAAGCGTTTACATAAATTGCAATTTATAAAAGGTAGCTTCTTCTCTCCTACCATACTTGAAAGTCTGAAATTGATACCACCTACAAATCAAATTGTAAGCGTTATCTAATCGAAATGCAATATAAATTTTAAAAGATTTTTATATGTTAATATATTCCTAACTAATTGGTTTTTTCATGCAAATTTACCATAAAAAATAGCCCTAGCTATAAGCTAGGGCCATCTTTGTTTATAACATAACACCAACGATAATCGCTGATAGAATACTTACTAATGTCGCACCGTACACAAGGCGTAGACCGAATGATGATACAACATTTGATTGGTTTTCATCGATACCTTTCGTTGCACCTGCGATAATTCCGATTGATGAGAAGTTCGCAAATGATACAAGGAATACAGAAAGAATACCAACTGTACGAGCTGATAAATCACCAGCTACTTTTCCAAGATCCAGCATCGCAACAAATTCGTTTGATACTAATTTTGTTGCCATAATTTGTCCCGCTGTTACCATCTCTGCTTGCGGGATACCCATTACAAATGCTAATGGTGAGAAAATGTATCCTAAAATAGCTTGGAATGTAATACCGAACATTGAATCAAACAAGCTATTAATTGCTGTAATTAATGCTACGAAACCAAGTAACATTGCCGCTACTGTGATTGCAATCGTGAAACCAAGCATAATATATTCACTTAGCATTTCAAAGAATGACTGTTTTTTCTTATTTTCTAATTTCAGTGTATCTTCTTCTTCTGTAATATCGTACGGGTTAATAATATGAATAATAATGAAACCACTAAATAAATTTAATACAAGTGCTGTTACTACATATTTCGGTTCGATCATTTTCATATAAGAACCTACGATTGACATTGATACTGTCGACATGGAAGATGCACATAATGTATATAAACGATGTTTTGGGATTTTACTTAATTGATCTTTTACTGTAATAAATACTTCCGCTTGCCCAACAATGGCAGCTGCTACTGCGTTATATGATTCTAGTTTTCCTAGACCATTTACTTTACTTAGCGCAGTACCAATAGCACGAATAAATATCGGTAAAATTTTAAAGTGTTGCAGAATTCCGATTAAAACGGCAAAGAATACGATTGGTAATAACGCTGTTAAGAAGAATGAAACCTCTCCTTTATTAACAAGACCGCCAAATACGAAAACGATTCCAGCTTCCGCATATCCAAGAAGCGCGCCAAATCCATCTGAAATTCCTTTTACTAAAATATAACCAACTTGCGTGTTTAATAAGAAATAACTTAACGCTAGCTGAATAACAAGCATAATTGCGATTGGTTTATACTTAATCTTCTTTCGATCGGCACTTATAAGAAAACCGAGTACAAATACAACGAGCAATCCTACAAGAAACATAACAAACTTCATTAATAAAATCCTCCATTTAACTCTTCATTAACGTTGAACGTCTGACCACTTGAAATAAGAAATAATCCGAACTTTCCATTTCTCCTCTAAAACCTTCAATCGGATAGGAAAGATCATAAAACCTCTTGTTTCAAAGGCATTTTCCATTCTAACATAAATCACAACTCATATCCGCACTTTTCTTAAAAAAATTACATTTTATTATAAAACGTTCATGAATGTTCGTCTTTTACATTATATAGCGAAACTTTAATCAGTATCATCCCCACTGATTATTAGCCCGTATCAATCGAGAGTTTTACTGTTCATAAATAGCAGGATAAAACAAAAAAATGAGCATCAAGTTTCACTTGATGCTCACCTCATTATACTGCTTTTTCTTTATCAGCTACTGCTGGCTTATCCCAGCACTCTGTATTGCTCAAACCTGGAATAGACTCCGCATAGAATACTGGATCTTTTCCTTGTTTCTTTTGCTTAACGTAATCTGATAATGCCGCGAAAGCGTACTTAGAAAGGAATACGATCGCAACTAAGTTAATAACAGCCATAATCCCCATAAATAAATCTGCTAAATCCCAAACGATTTGAATTGTTGCTACAGATCCTAACATAACCATACCAAGTACAGCAATGCGGTATACATTTAATAACACTTTACTTCCATTTAAGAATTCAATATTCGTTTCACCATAGTAGTAGTTACCCACTAATGAACTAAATGCAAACAAGAAGATTGCAACTGCTACAAATATAGAAGCCCACGGTCCGATATGTTGACTTAATGCTTGTTGCGTTAATTGAATTCCGTTTAAATCAGCCGCTCCAGGCACATCTGATAATAAAATGATAAATGCTGTACAACTACAAATTAATAATGTATCTGTAAATACCCCTAAAGTTTGAATGAAACCTTGTTTAACTGGGTGCGTTACGTTTGCAGTCGCAGCTGCGTTCGGCGCACTACCCATACCTGCTTCATTTGAGAATAATCCACGTTTTACCCCTAGTAAAATCGCAGCTCCTAATCCCCCACCTACTACTTCTTTAATTCCGAAAGCATGTAAGAAAATTTCTTTAAATACATACGGAATTGCCGTAATGTTTGTTACAACAACGAATAATGCTACTGCTACATATATAATTGCCATTACTGGAACAATCATTTCAACCGCACGTGCAATACGTTTTACTCCGCCGAAGATAATGATTGCAAGTAAACCAGCCATAAACAGACCTACAAACTTACCATCTGTGTTAAATGCTCCATCAAAAGCCGCCGCTACTGTGTTTGACTGCACGGCGTTGAAAATTAATCCGAAACTAACTGTTATTAGAACAGAGAAGACAACTCCTAGCCAGCGTTTCTTTAAACCCTTTTCCATATAATACGCTGGACCACCACGGAATGCATTCCCATCTTTTACTTTATAAATTTGCGCTAATGTGCTCTCTACAAATGCAGAAGCACCCCCAATTACCGCAATTAACCACATCCAAAATACCGCTCCTGGTCCACCTGCTGAGATTGCGATAGCTACACCAGCTAAGTTACCAGTACCTACACGAGAGGCTGTACTCATACAAAAAGCTTGGAACGATGATACACCGCTCTTCTCTTTTTGAGCTTTCCTCGTTTTCGAACTTGCCCCATCCCCAAGCAATCGAATCATTTCACCGAAGTAACGAACTTGGACAAATTTCACACGAAATGAAAAGTAAAGCCCTAACCCAATTAACATCGCAATAATGACATATGACCAAAGGACATTATTTACATCCCCAATTACCTTAGCTAAAAAATCCATAATTGCATTGCCCCCTCTTCCTAACAATAAGAAAATTATATTCTAAAAACTTTTAGTAATCAAGAACTTTATGTTAGGTTTTATAACATGTACACGTTAAATTTCTTAACATATATGTTTTTTTACGTAAAAATATAACCAGTATGTGCATTTATCCAATACTCAATCACTCATCCCATTCGACCGGTCATACTTTTAAGACAGTGCGTTCTCTACAAATAACGGGAATAATGAACAAACAAAATTATATTAATAATTCCCTCTCACCCTTTTCATCATTTACTACAACAAAAAAGGTGAGCATCGAATTTATCTCGATGCTCACCTTTTCATTACACTGCTTTTTCTTTATCTGTTACCACTGGCTTATCCCAACACTCCGTATTCGTTAAACCAGGAATAGAATCTGCACTGAAGACTGGATCTTTTCCTTGTTTCTTTTGCCTTACATAGTCTGCCAAAGCAGCATATGCAAATCGGCCAAGAAGTGTAATCGCGATTAAGTTTGTGATTACCATTAGTCCCATAAATAAATCCGCCATATTCCATACAACTTGAAGTGTGGCAACAGAACCGAATAATACCATTCCCACTACCGCAATACGGTAAATCGTTAACCAAGTTTTACTTTGTTTAATGAATTCAATGTTCGTTTCACCATAATAGTAGTTTCCTAGAAGTGAACTGAAAGCGAATAGGAAAATAATAATCGCTAAGAAGCTACTTGCCCATGGGCCAATTTGTGAACTTAATGCATTTTGTGTTAATTCAATACCTTCTAAATTTGTTGCCTTATATGCACCAGAACATAGTACGATAAATGCTGTTGATGTACATACTAAGAATGTATCCACTAACACTCCAATTGTTTGAATAAAACCTTGTTTCGCCGGATGCGTTACATCAGCTGTTGCTGCCGCGTTCGGCGCACTACCCATACCTGCCTCGTTCGCAAATAATCCGCGCTGAATACCATACTTCATTGCAGCACCGATACCGCCACCTACAGCTGAATCTAAACCAAATGCTCCTTTAAAAATTTCTGTAAACATATCCGGTATTAAATAATAATTTTTAATAACAACGAAAATTGCTACTGCAATATAAATAAGTGCCATTGGCGGAACGATCATTTCAGACATACGCGCGATACTTTTCACGCCACCAAAAATAATAACCGCAACTAATACTGCTAATACAATCCCAACAACGTAACGCTCAATACCAAAAGCGTTTTTAAATGCTAATGTAACTGTATTTGCTTGTACTGAGTTAAAAATTAAACCATAACTAATTGTAATAAGGATAGAGAACCAAATTCCCATCCAACGTTTATTTAAACCTTTTTCCATATAATAAGCAGGACCACCACGGAAGCCACTGCCATCTTTTATTTTATAAATTTGTGCAAGCGTACTTTCCACGAAACTTGAAGACGCTCCGACAATCGCAATAACCCACATCCAAAATACCGCTCCAGGTCCTCCCATAGAAATAGCTAACGCTACACCGGCTAAGTTCCCGATTCCAATACGAGCTGCTGAACTCATACAGAACGCTTGGAAAGAAGATACACTACCTTTTTTACGCGTCTTTCCAGTTAATCCATCACTCATTAATCGAACCATTTCCCCTAAATGAGTAATTTGTACGAATTTCAATTTAATAGAAAAATAAAGACCTAAACCAATTAACATTGCAATAAGAATATATGACCAAAGAATTGTATTCGTTGATGAAACAAATTGCTCTAAAATATTCATACAATTAACCCCTCCTTTTCTCCATAAAACGAATTATATTTAAAAAACATTTAAAAATCAACATTTTTCGACAATTTGCAATTTCCAAATATTAGCCAGACACGAAGTAACAATATCTTTATGACTCTCCTCCCTTTAACTGTACATACTAAAAAAAAAAGTAAATATACAAACTACCCCATTGACAAAAACACCAACCTGTAACTATAATGATTACATCAGGTTGTAACAAACCTTATTACAACAAATTCATTTACTTTCAGATATACACTTTAACAAAACACTTTGGAGGGATTTATTATGAAAATCGGAATCATCGGAGCAACTGGTAAAGCAGGAAGTCGTATTTTAAAAGAAGCATTAGATCGCGGACATGAAGTAACTGCAATCGTAAGAAACGCTGCAAAAATTACAGAAGAAAATATAAAAGTTTTAGAGAAAGATGTATTCGCTCTTACATCTAATGACCTACAAGCATTTGATATAGTTGTAAATGCATTCGGCGCTCCAGCAGGAGAAGAACATCTTCACGTAGATGCAGGAAACGTACTAATTGAAGCTATGAAAGGTGCACCTAACACAAAATTACTTGTAGTTGGCGGCGCTGGAAGCTTGTTTGTAGACGAAGAGAAAACAACGCGTGTATTTGATACGCCAGGTTTCCCAAATGAATACCTTGCAACAGCTCAAAACCAAGGTAAAAACTTAGAAATCTTGCAACAAACAAACGATATAACTTGGACATTCATCAGCCCTTCTGCACTATTTGCATTAGGAAAACGCACAGGCTCTTATACAGCTGGCAAAGACAACCTTCTTGTTAACGCAAAAGGTGATAGCTACGTAAGTTACGAAGACTTCGCAGTTGCAGCACTTGATGAAATCGAAAATCCAAAACACGTAAACGAACGCTTCACAGTAGTTTCTGAAGCTGAGTAATAAAAAAAGCTCGTAAAACATAATGTTTTACGAGCTTTTTTTATTATTGCACTTGTTCTAAGCCATTTGGAGTAATCTTGAAGGAAATTTCTTTAAACTTTTTCTTATCTCCTTTTCCAACTAACTCACTATTTTTGTACCAAATTAAACGACCTGACTCGGCATGATACACTTTCACTACATCTCCATATTCAAAATCCACTCCATTTAGTTCAGCAAATCTTTTTCCAGTTTCTTGCCCTTCTGCTGATACACGTTTCTTTTCAATTCCATTTCGATCATATACTGTCAAACCCATATATGCTTCTTTTTCAAAACGGTAATGTATTTTATTACTAGTAAAGTTTACATTTAATTCTTTTTCATTGTGACGAAGCGTCACTGTTGACATTACATCATTTGAAATTCCTTGAAAAATGATACTGTCACCATAAATACCATTAACTTGAACAGGAATTTAATTTTTATTTCCCTTCTCATCCTCAATTTCTACTAACACTTCCTGTTTTCCAGCGTCTAATTTAGACCATATAATCTTACCTGTTACTTTTACATTCTCACCTAAATTTTGAACAAGTTTACCCGCTTTTTCTTCATCAAAATTCGTACCAACTACAAGGTTTTGTACCTCATTAGCAGGTTCACCATACGGAACTTTATACGGTTCAACTTGCTTCTCGCGAATATCATTACTATCTGTAGCTTTCCATATTTCTTTTTCTAATTTAGGTAAATTTAATTTTTCTATTTTTTCTCTAGTCTCATCACTTGGAGTTAATCCCCATTCTTTAAAGAATGGAACTAAATTTTGTCCTGCCACTTTTGATGTCATATAAACAAACATTTGCTTTTTCTCTTCATCAGAAGTAGGCATTTCCTCTTCAGATAACAAGCGATACGCTTGATGCAATGTAGGATAAAAATCTTCCCCATAAACGATATTTAATTGCCAAAACATCGTAAGCGGATCAATTTCATCAATTACTCTTTCGGCAATAGGTCTTTCTAAATACTCAAATGATTTTTCATAATGTTCTTCCATGTCTAGTTTATTCCCTAATGCTTTTTGTACTGCTAAAGAATAAATGTTGACTGTTACTTCCCCAACAGCATCCCAGTCCCACGGCCTTTGTTGATGTAAATGTCCAACTTCATGCCATGGTCCCCAACCATCCTTTTCAAGTACTTCTAAATCCAATACTCTATTCATTACTTTTGGGATATATGCTGTACGATAATCTGTTGCAAACATATAATCATCTTCATCCGGATTCCGTTTTTCAACAAACTGAACGTAATGATTTGGAGATTTTGCGACTCCAATACCGTCCTCAGATAATCCTGCTACTGCATTTTCCAAACGAATAATCTTATCATGTAATTTCATTAACTTTATTGGATCTGTATCGTTCATATGATCTTGAACAGCATTATAACTCGCAGTAATTAAACTTCTCTCACCTTTTAATTCAACTGCATAAGGATCCTTATATTTCTTCAACATTTCATCAAAATCTTTTTTCGTATGCTTACCTAAAATAAACAAAGGAAAATGGCTACCACCATTCGTAACAGAAGCCGTTACCTCACCTTCGTCGTTCATATTGTAAAAATATAAAATACCACCATTTGGTGATGAAATAACATTTTTACCAGGTTTTAAATCAAACTTTTCAGGGTCCTTTTCATCATATGATCTCGTTCCCATAAAAGCTTGAATAGACTGCGTTCCTTTTATTTCAATTGTAATCTTTTCGTTTGGCGCTGCATAAATTCCAGTCGGTTCGTTAACCGAAAGGTGAACACTTACTTTTAAGCGTTTCGTTTCCTTTTCTATATCACCTTTTCCAGGTACATGAAACGTCCTTTGCTCAAACTTATTCTCTTTAACCTCTTCTAATTTTCCACCTTTATTTTCTTCCAAAGGTGCTGCATATCCTTTCGATGCTTCGAAAGCTACTGGCGATAATAATGTAGATATACATATCCCAGCCACTAATACCCTACTACTCTTTTTCTTCGACATAATCTGTGTCCCCTGTTCTTTTTGTAATGCAAACCATCATAGATATATTCATTTACTGCAAAATCAATTTATCTTTATACAACCATTTTAAATACACAACAAAACTTCGCGCCCCAATATCGCTTACCTTTATTCCCTATATGTATTCGCTTTCTTATATAGAAAAAAATTTTAAGTCTAAAATTCCTCCTCATCTTTCTCTATGTTTTATGATGAGTTCTCCTTTTTTTACATCACGGGATAATGATAAGAAATACATTTAATATGTATTGTTGTCTATACATGAAAAATGTGTATAAAAATATTGTTTTTTACAATTAATTCATAGGCATCCATCTATGGACAGTTTTTCCAAAGTGAATTGTACACGATATTTTTCTCCTTAGATAGACATTTCAATTAGATTAATATTAAAATTTTATGAATTAATCCAAAAATCGTAATGTTCAAATTTTAAATTCCAATGCTATTTTAAAATAAAAAACCGCCTGAAAGATACTAATCTTCCGGACAGGTTTTTATTAATCCAGCATACGTTTCATTATAAATCCTTTTCCATGTAACCATTCATCTTCAATTTCACCAGTTAAATGGAAGCCTATTGATTCATATAACTTTTGTGCAAGTTTATTTTCTGGATGTATGCTTAAATACATAACTTTGCAATTATATTCTGTGTTAAAATGGTCCATCAACAAACGTAATAATGGTTTTGCATACCCTTTTCCTTGGCATGCACTGTCGATGACAAATTGATTTAAATATACAGCCTTTTCTTCTTCCTCAAACCAGCCATACATTGCATATCCAATAGGTGTATCACCATCATATAGCCCTACTGAAATTGCATCTTCTTTATATTTTGTTTCAGTATCAACTAAACAATTTTCAACTGTACTTTCAATAAATTTATGCTGTTCCTCTGTTACTTTTAACTTAGCAATTTCATGCCGATTTTCTGTCGTTATTTCACAAATACGAAGTTTCATTTTTTATCTCTCTCTCTAATTTCTTGTTTTCATTATACCGTACTGATCAAAATATTCATGTTGGTGATGCAAGAAATCCGAAGCATGCAAACAAGAACATATATTTTTCTCCATAATTTTCTTTCACTTAAATTTAGTCCTTCAAACAATATCCCCACTCGATTTTCTAATATAATAATTTGATATATATACACATTGAGTCCGAACGGTAAAAGAAAACTAAGTCCTCCCCACCACCAAGACTTTTCATACTTATACAAAAGGGTCGCTATGTAGATTTGTGAAGTGAAAAGAAATAGAGCAATCGCTATAAGTACTAGCGGTAACATTAAAATATCTTTATCGATTATAATCCACTCCTTTTTCTATCTACGAATAACCACCAAACGATACATTGTAAAAGCGTCAACCATATAATGAAAAGTATCGAAGATCCATTCAGTGCATATGCAAACTGCTTTACTAAAGATAATGGCTCTGTAAATAAATGAACTGCAAAAAAGCATTGGCTGTGTGCCAATGCTTTTTCATTATCTCTTTTGATTCGGTTTATGTGGTTCATTTGGAGTATGTGGTTTATTATTATCATGACCATTTGTTGTTTTCCAACTTACCGATAACTCCGGACTTGTTTTTTCTTCACTACGCTCAAGTAATACAACTGCATTTTGAATAGTCGGTGTCCCTTTATGTGCAATCCCTTGTAACTTTGTTAAATTTCCTAATACTTTAAAGCTAAACCCACCAGCTGGTGTTTGTTTCGGAATTAAGATGCGGAACTTTTCTCCTACATTAAATTCCGTTTTTGCTTCGCCCTTTTCATTTACAAATTTCGCGCCTTCTGGTGCACCTGTTGCTTGCACTTTATATGTTCCGCTTTTCGCATTTGTTTCTACTGTATATAAACCTGTTTCAAAGAAATCATTTTTCAACACTGCTTGTTGTTCTTCTGACGGTATTACGCTCATCGTAATTTCTTGTAATTCTTCACTAGCACTTGCTTTTGCAACGATATCTTTCGTTACCTTTTCTACATTTTTATTACGGAAATCTAAATCATTAATATCAATTTGTTTTAACGCATTCCATACTGCAAGCTGCGTTGCATAATGTGCCTCTCTCCAATCAGAAACACCTAATTCTTGTGGACTCTTTTGCGGATACCCATTTAACAGTACACGGTATACATTAATATCCACTTTGCCCATTTCCGGTAAATCTTGACCGCTTGGAGATTTCAAATCTACATTTAAGCAAAAGGCAATTTTTCCATCTGCTGTTTTAATAAGCTCTGTTCGAATTGGTTTCTTCTTTGACCTACTATAACTCCAATCCATTTCATACTTTGTATGATCCATAACTTCCGCGAATGCTTTTTGAAGTGGAAATAATAAGTTCGCAAATACAAATAAAACACTCAAAAAAGCGGCCATTAGCTTGAACGATCTTTTTATATTCATGTTTACAACCCCTTATGAAATAACAAATTTTCTTCTGCTTATTATTTAGTTAGAAACTTTTTTTATGCATAAGCAAAACAAAAAAGAGTGCAAACTGTTTGCACCCCTTCTCTCCACTATAAGTTTAGAAATCAAAGTTATCAGGATCTGGACCAACGCGATGATTTTCATTTAACGCATCAATTTTCTCCATATCTTCTTTCGTTAATTCAAAATTAAATATATGAGCATTTGCAATAATGCGGTGTTCTTTCGTTGATTTCGGAATTGTTACAACTTCATTTTGAAGATCCCAACGTAAAATGATTTGAGCTGTCGTTTTATCATACTTATCAGCAATTTCTTGTAATGTTTCGTTATCTAATAATTGACCTTGCATAAGTGGTGACCATGCTTCCATTTGAATACCTTGCTCTTTACAGAACGCTTGTAATTCTTTTTGTGTTAAACGAGGGTGATATTCCACTTGGTTAATCATTGGTTTCATTTCTGCACCTGCTAATACGTCTTTCAGATGATGAATTTGGAAGTTACTTACGCCAATTGCACGCACACGTTCTTCTTTATACAGTGTTTCTAACGCTCTCCACGTATCTTTGTATTTCCCTTCTACAGGCCAATGGACAAGATATAAGTCTAAATAATCTAGCTCTAATTTTTTTAAGCTCTCTTCATATGCAGCAAGTGTCGTTTCATATCCTTGATCCGAATTCCACACTTTTGAAGTAATAAATAAATCTTCTCGAGTAATCCCGGCTTCTTTTATACCAGCGCGAATTCCTTCTCCAACTGCTTTTTCATTTCCATAAATCGCAGCTGTATCAATACTGCGGTATCCTGCTTTAATCGCCGATTTTACTGCTTCTACAAGTTCTGGTCCATCTTCTACTTTAAATACACCTAAACCGAACCAAGGCATTTCTACACCGTTATGCAATGTTGTTGTACTTTGTAAATTTTTCATTATATTTTCTCTCCCTTATTTCACTTAATCCCTTTTTTCTAATGTCATACTCCACGCTGTTAAAATAACAGCCCCTGCTACCATGATGCCGCCTACCCAGGCCGTATGAATTAACCCTAACGAGTTCGTTACAATACCGCCCAAGTAAGCACCAAGAGCAATTCCTGCGTTAAATGCTGCAATGTTAATCGCTGATGCCACATCAACAGCACTTGGAACAAATCTCTCAGCCAAGATAACGACATACACTTGTAGCCCAGGAACATTCATAAACGCAAATAGTCCCATAAAAATAATTGTGATGAGTCCAGCGACTTTAAATGGCGCTGTAAATGTTAAAACAAATAATACAATTGCTTGAATAAAGAACATGTAAAATAATGCTCGAATCGGATTATGATTTGATAATTTCCCGCCAACCATATTCCCAATCGCAATTGCAATTCCGTACACTAACAAAATAATTGTAACGGTACTTGATTTAAATCCTGTTACTTCTTGTAATAGCGGAGATAAATACGTAAACGTTACGAATGTTCCCCCGTATCCTAATGCAGTAATAATAAATACAAGTAATAGCCTTCCATTCGTAATCAGTTTGAATTGATCGCGAAATGATACAGACGTACCTTTTTTTAAGTTAGAAGGAATTAGCATACTATTGGCGATTAAGGCAACGATTCCAATTGCCACAATTACCATAAACGATGTTCTCCAGCCAAATTGTTGACCGATAAATGTTCCAATCGGTACGCCTGTAATGGTCGCAACAGTTAAACCAGTAAACATAAATGCAATTGCACTCGCACGTTTATTCTCTGGTACAAGCGCAGCCGCAATTGTGGATCCTATCGACATAAAAACGCCGTGTGCAAACGCAGATACAACCCTTGCGATAAGCAACACAGTAAAACTTGTTGCCACTGCCGCAATTCCATTACCAATAATGAAAATAATCATAATCCACATTAATAACGCCTTTCGCGACATACTAGCTGTTAATGACGTTAATACTGGGGCACCAAACGCTACTCCTAATGCATATAAAGAAACGGTTAAACCCGCTGTTGTAACAGAAACATGT
Source organism: Bacillus pretiosus (assembly GCF_051294775.1). NCBI lineage: Bacteria > Bacillati > Bacillota > Bacilli > Caryophanales > Bacillaceae > Bacillus > Bacillus pretiosus. The sequence goes on along the minus strand of NZ_JBPPHF010000004.1, from coordinate 443,979 downwards.
AAATCCTCTGAAATAGATGGTAATAAACCGACACTAATAAATTCGGTTGTACCAATTCCAAACGCACTAATTGCTAGTGCTAATAAAGCAAACATGCTTCTCCGATTCGTCTGTACTACCGAAGAAGATACTGTATATGAATTCAATTGAACTCCTCCTTAATACGAGAAATCCAATCATAATAGTATGAAAAAAGGCCTTTTTTCTTCTACAAAAATAATGTTACTGCTGATATATGCTATTATGAATGGCTTCACTCTTTTTTTGAAGAACGCACTTTAAAGTACGATAGGTACCAAAAAGTAACATAGGCACTTTTTAGTACCGTACTACTCATTTCCCTCTTACGTATGCTATTATGGAACATATTCAACATGATAAAAAGTACGTACTTTAAAGTGCTATAGGTACTTTTTAGTAACATTTAAATTATTTGGCTTCTTTTGTTGGAGAATTGAAATCTATATTCATCAAAGGAGATTTTTTTATATGAAGAAATATAATATTCCCGTTGAAGCGACTTTAGAGGTTATCGGCGGAAAATGGAAAGTCGTTATTCTTTGCCACTTAACGAAAGGTACAAAGAGAACGAGTGAATTAAAACGTCTCATGCCTGGTATTACACAAAAGATGTTAACACAGCAATTACGCGAATTAGAAGAAGACGGAGTTATTCAAAGAAAGGTATACAATCAAGTACCACCGAAAGTAGAATATTCTCTTACAGACTACGGTTGGTCTTTAGAATCCATTCTTGATTCCCTTTGTACTTGGGGCGAATGCCACCTTGAAAAAAGCGGTAACACATCGATGCTAATTACAGAAGGTGAACAATAAAAAAAGGAAAAAATGAACATAAATTTGTCCATTTTTTCCTTTTTTTATTTATATATACGTACCTTTCTAACCTTAACAAAATAATTTATGCGCTTTCACGCCTTGTCAGTACTACATTATACGCTTAATATCAAATAATTAGGAATCATTTTTATGTTAACATAGGTGTATATAGTATATAATATAGGATATATATTATATACACTTTCCGATAAAGGAACTTTCCATTATGCGGACAAGCCATGTATCGGACAGTTCATAAATAATAGGTAGGACATTATGGTTTTGGATTTATGATTTCAGCTTACTTGCTGGCATAAATTTAAAGGCATTTTATTGTGCTTTGTGAAACTTTGTATAAAGTTTCGCAAACGTTTACTATCTTACCTATCAAAAATAAGAGTATTGCTATCGTAAAGGAGAATTGGAGATGCCAGAAACTATGACTCAAACAAAGCCAGAACAAGAAACTGTACAAATTTCTGCTAGCCAAGGACAACTTGATGTACTTGATCAGTTGTTAAAACCTGAGGTACAAGAATCATTAACTACACTAGTAGAACAGCTTCCAAAATTAACTGAGCTTGTTAATATTTTAACTAAGTCTTATGACTTCGCTCAAACTGTTGCTACTGATGAAGTATTAAAAAGCGACACTGTTAGTGCAATCACAGAGCTTGTAGAACCTGTAAAAGATACAGTGAAAGGCATGGCTGCGACTGCTATCGAAGCGAAAGATCGTGCTGACGAAAGCAACGAAGTTATCGGCCTGTTCGGTCTATTAAAGTTACTAAAAGACCCACAAGCACAAAAAATGTTCCGCTTTGTGAACGCATATCTTCAAATTAGTGCAGAACGTAACAATAAATAAGTTAACTTATAACAACAATTAGTAAAGACGGGGGATATCATACTATGTCAAAACAAATTGTCATCTTAGGCGCTGGTTATGGCGGTCTTCTTGCCGCTTTAAACGTACGTAAATATTACAGCAAATCAGAAGCACAAGTTACAGTGATTAACCAATACCCAACACACCAAATCATCACTGAACTACACCGCCTTGCAGCTGGTAACGTTGCTGAGCAAGCAATTGCAATGCCACTTACAAAGCTTTTCAAAGGTAAAGACATCGATCTTAAAATCGCAACAGTTGAGTCATTCTCAGTTGATAGCAAAGAAATTAAACTAGCTGGTGGCACTACTTTATCTTACGACGCACTTGTAGTTGCTTTAGGAAGTAAAACTGCTTACTTCGGTATTCCAGGACTAGAAGAAAACAGCATGGTATTAAAATCTGCTGCTGATGCAAACAAAATCTACAAACACGTTGAAGACCGTATTCGTGAATACGCGAAAACGAAAAACGAAGCTGATGCTACAATCGTAATCGGTGGTGGCGGATTAACTGGCGTTGAGCTAGTTGGTGAGCTTGCTGACATTATGCCTAAACTTGCAAAAAGCCACGGCGTAAATCCAAAAGAAGTTAAACTTCTTCTTGTTGAAGCAGGTCCAAAAATCCTTCCAGTATTACCAGACCACTTAATCGAACGTGCAACTACTAGCCTAGAAGCACGCGGTGTTACATTCTTAACAGGTCTTCCTGTAACAAACGTTGCTGGCAATGAAATCGACTTAAAAGACGGTCAAAAACTTGTTGCTAACACATTCGTTTGGACAGGCGGCGTACAAGGTAACCCATTAATCGGTGAATCAGGTCTTGAAGTAAACCGTGGCCGTGCAACAGTTGATGCATACCTACAATCTACTTCTCACAAAGACGTATTCGTTGCTGGAGACAGCGCTGTTGTCTTCGCTCCAGACGGACGTCCATACCCACCAACTGCACAAATCGCTTGGCAAATGGGTGAGTTAATTGGATACAACTTATACGCAGCACTAGAAGGCAAAGCATTCGAAGAGTTCGCACCTGTAAACTCTGGAACACTTGCTAGTCTAGGACGTAAAGATGCTGTTGCTACAATTGGAGCAAGCAATACTCCACTTAAAGGCTTACCAGCATCATTAATGAAAGAAGCAAGTAACGTTCGTTACTTATCACACATTAAAGGTCTATTCAGCTTAGCTTACTAATCTGAATATAAGCCCGAATCATGCCCTGCATGGTTCGGGCTATTTTTGTCCGTAATTTTCTCTAACTTATTTATTCGGCAGAAGAATATTATAACCCTTTTAATTATCTAAATTTACTGATTATTTTATGTCTAAATTGTGTATATGAAAAGATGGAAGTATTCTTCCTACTCCCATCCTTTCACACAAATTATTCTCCTAACTTCACTAAGCTGTAGTTCTTCTTCCCTTTACGAATAATAATAAATCGTCCATCAAATGAATTTTCTACAGTAACATCTGTACCCACATCCGTTACTTTTTCGCCATTCATCGAAATAGCTCCATTATTAATATCTTCACGTGCTTGTCGTCTAGATGGCTCAATTCCTAAATCGACTAGCCATTCTACGATATTTTTCGTCTCCTTTGAAGACTGGAATGTTGGCATCTCTTTAAAGCCCTGCTCAATTTCATCAGCTGTTAATGATTTAATATCTCCGCTAAATAACGCTGCTGTAATTTTCATAGCTTGCAGGAAGGCCTCTTCTCCATGAACGAATTTCGTCATTTCTTCCGCTAATACTTTTTGCGCTTCACGTCTATGAGGCTCTGTTTCTACCTTCGTTGCCAATTCATCAATGCGCTCTTTCGTTAAGAACGTAAAGTATTTCAAGTATTTCACTACATCACGGTCATCTGTATTCACCCAAAACTGGTAAAATTCAAATGGTGTTGTTTTTTCAGGATCAAGCCAAACTGCACCACCTGCTGATTTACCGAACTTCGTACCATCTGATTTCAGTAATAACGGAATCGTTAATCCGAATACTTTCGCTTCGTGCCCTTCTAACTTACGAATTAAATCTAAACCACTCGTAATATTTCCCCATTGGTCACTACCACCAATTTGCAGTTGAACATCTTCTTTCGTGTATAAATGATGGAAGTCCATCGCTTGCAAAATTTGGTACGTAAATTCTGTAAAAGAAATTCCTGTATCTAAACGACTTGCTACAATATCCTTCGCTAACATGCTATTAATGCTAAAGTTCTTCCCGTAATCACGTAAAAACTCAATAATGTTTATTTCATGTGTCCAGTCGTAGTTATTTACCATCTTCACTTCGCTATTTCCGCCAAAATCAAATAGCTTTTTCATTTGCGCTGTTAACGCATCCACATTATGCTGAACTACTTCTAACGTTTGAAGTTGACGTTCTGATTGACGTCCGCTCGGATCACCAATCGTTCCTGTTGCCCCACCAATTAAAATAACTGGATGATGGCCAGCTAACTGAAATCTCTTCATCATCATAAACGGAATTAAATGTCCAATATGCATACTATCACCAGTCGGATCAACTCCGCAGTATAGTGAAATCTGTTTCTCTTCTACTAGCTTACGTAACCCTTCTTCGTCCGTCTGTTGATTAATGGCGCCGCGCCATTCTAATTCATCAATAATATTCATCTTTTGTCATCTCCTCTATTTTTTTGAAAACAAAAAGTCCCTATGTCTATGACATAGGGACGATTATTCACCGTGTTACCACCCAGTTTGTATAAATAGCATAGCTACTCATACCACTCTTAGCAATAATATCGATTGCCAATCCGCTTAGCATTACCTAAGATACTCCAGAGTGTAATTCGCAAGTTTGTTTGTGCTAGGTTCCAGCAACCCCTAGCTCTCTCATTAACAGTGACAAACTGCTACTGGGCTCTTTCAACGTATGTTATTTGTTAAATTATTAGCCATTATATTGAATTGAAAACAAATTGTCAACAATACCCAAATGTTATTTTAAAATAATTCATACTTTTATACGCTTTTAATTCAAAGATTATTATAGATCTTCTCCAATAATCCTTACTTCTCGCTCTAACTTCACGCCAAATTTCTCTTCAACAGTCTTTTGTACAAAGTGAATTAAATCGATGTAATCTTGTGCTGTTCCGTTATCAACATTCACCATAAATCCAGCGTGTTTTAAAGAAACTTCCACTCCGCCAATTCGCTTACCTTGTAGTCCTGATTCTTGAATCAATTTACCAGCAAAGTTATTTGGTGGACGCTTAAATACACTACCACATGAAGGATATTCTAGAGGTTGTTTTGATTCACGTTTAAACGTTAAATCATCCATTTTTTCTTTAATTTCTTCACGCACACCTTCTTGAAGCTCAAATCTTGCTTCAAGAATAATGTAATGGTTGTTTGCAAATACACTCTTACGATATCCAAATTCAAATGCTTCTTTCGTTAAAGTACGTAACTCTCCATCACCTGTCATTACGACAGCTTCTGTTAATACAAACGATACTTCACCGCCGTATGCGCCAGCATTCATATATAAAGCTCCACCAACTGAACCTGGAATACCACAAGCAAACTCAAGACCCGTTAAATTATGATCTAATGCAATACGTGATACATCAATAATTGCTGCACCACACTGTGCCACAATCGTCGTTCCTGTTACAGTCACATCTGTAATGTGAATTAAACTTACGGTAATCCCACGAATTCCACCATCTTTAATAATGACATTCGATCCATTTCCTAAAAACGTAACTGGAATATTATATTCGTTAGCATATTTGATAACTTCTTGAATTTCATCATAATTTGTCGGCGCAACGAACACATCTGCTTTTCCACCAACTTTAATATGCGTATGATTCTTTAACATTTCATCTTGTTTCACATGACCTTCAGGCAATACCGTACTTAAATATTTATAAACCTCTTGCATATTCATTTTACGATTCCTCTATTTCTATATTCTTTTTATCCCGTTATACGGGCCCATAATATCCCCACATACATGAACGAACCTAAAGTGGTGGATACAGTGTACCCAAAATCAATTCGAGACACCTATAAACCTCTTAATTTATAAGAGGTGCCACTCATATTAAAATATATATTGCATAATAAAGCAACCCAAATGGGCTACTAAACTTGACATGTCATCAGAAAGACAACAATTTGTAAAATATATTACTTTTTCAAAACACTATCCTTCAGTATCTTACTATACCATACGAAAATAAAGTGGTATTTTTTTGTAATCTTTACTTTATTTTCATCAATAAAAAAGATGCTTTTACCTATGTAAAAGCATCTTTTTTATTACTTATTATAATTTACTTTTCGTTCTCTTCTTTTTCCTTATCAAACCATAATAGCTCATCGTCATCAACTTCACCATTATAATTGATTAGAATCTCTTCTCCCGCTTTTATATCTTTGTAAGCAAAGAAGTTAAACGTGTGATTCTCAAAGACAATATCATACGTTGCATTCGGATTATATGCATGATTAAATAACATGCCGTATCCTAAAAGGAATGCTGTATGATTTACCCCATACTCAAATGCGTAGTCAGCAAGTAACGTTTTCTCAATGTGTTCATGCTGTTCATTCGGATAAGAGATAACTGGTGCTGAGTGAATCAACTCACCCTTTTTAATATCACGAGTTGCAAATACCCCTCTATTAAATTCTCCATCACTAAGTTCAGAAGTCTTAACTTCGATCATATGCGTCACCTATATAATTCTTTCTTTGAAGTATTTTATTCCGCTATTTGCGGGGTTCAACTAATAATCAGTAGCGTATAGCCCCACTAATTAAAGTCTCAGTTTATCTCCTTAAGCTTGGCAGAAAACGCGCAGAAAAGCAATTAAATTACTATCAAGTATTCATTTAAATGAAAAAAGAGCACACATGGTGTGCCCTTTTTAAGAGATATTACTTTTCTAAAATATTTTCTAGCAACTTCACTTGCTCGCTAACAGTATGCAACGTCTTCACCGATATATCATTTCGATGTTTTTCTTCTTCCACACTTGCTAACACTTCTTCCGTAGCCGCAGAAGTTTGCTGAATTACATTAGAAGCATGTGTAACATCCTTTACGATATTTGTCGTTTTAACCTGCAAGTTTTCTTGATGACCAACAATCTCTCTCATTACATCATTAATTGCATCAATAAACTTCCCTAAATCCGTTACATTTGTTAAAACACTTGCTAGCATTTCATTACATTCTTCTTGTACTTTTTCTGATTTTTCTACCTGTACTTCCACTTTACTTGCCTGATTACTAAACTCCTTCAAAATACCTTGAATTCTCCCCGCAGAGCGATTCGATTCTTCGGCAAGCTTTAATACTTCATTCGCTACAATAGCAAATCCTTTTCCATGCTCGCCTGCTCTTGCCGCTTCAATATTTGCATTTAAAGCTAGCAAACTCGTCTGACTTGAGATATTCGTTATTACATCTACAATTTCGTTGATTTGCTTCGACTGCATCATTAAATCTCTAAATATAATTCCTGATTGTGAAACAACATCATTTAAACTTCTCATATTCGCTTCAAAATTTCGTAAAGTATGTACACTACCCTTTGAAATCTCTAAACTTTCATCAACACGAGTCGATGCATTTCTTACTTGCGAAATGATTTGTTCAATATTCCCTTCCATATCGTTCAATACTTCTACTGAACGTGACATCATCTCTGATTGTGATTGAGTACCAACTGCCACCTCTTCAAAAGCAAAATTAATTTCACTCATCGACTCCATCGATGTATTCATATTTTCTCTTAAGTGATTGAAATTATTATCTAGTTTCCCAACCGTTTCCTCAATCAGTCTTTGCGTTTCTTCTAGCTCCTGAGCTTTCCTCATTACTTCTTGCTTCTCATCACTTAAACGAGCTAACAAATTAGAGCCAATCTTCGTTACGCCCCACATTGCAATCGTTACGATCGCTAACAAGCTTGCGAAGTTTGCAGCTTCAGATGCCGCTGTATAAGCAAAAAATTGCTCCGGCCAATAACTACAAAGAATAAATGTGATAATAACCGCCACTCCGCCGAGAATGATAACGAGACGTTCACTTAAATAAATAAGTGAAACTGCTAATGTAAAGTAGACCATTTGAAATACAGCCGGACTTTCATTAAAAGCTTGTACCATAATGAAAGACATAATAAGCAACATAAATGTCATGATATACTTATACATCGCTTCCATGCTTTCTATAAAAGTAAACAGCGTTCCAAATACAACAACTGAAATACCACAAACCCAAAACGCTATTGCTCTCTCTGTAAAAATATATCCGTAATACCCAATCGCGATTATTCCAAGAAAGAAACTACAAATCGTAATGAACAGCAATAAATGATTTTTCTGTGATTCTTTCTCCAGGTTAGAAAAACAAGTTCTCTTTAACCACTCCATATATGAAGCCCCACCTTCTACTTATACATATAGATTACTTCAGCTTAAATACCGCACTTACTGGGTTATGATCGCTATTTTCAAACTTTAAATCTTTCCCTTGTACATTTACAATTTCCACATTCGATGAAACGATAAAACCATCAATAATCGTGACAAAGTTTTCACCTTCCACATACTTCTTCACATCATCTCTCACCGTCATAACAGACGGATCTACAGCCCACTTAAAGCCACCATCAGTAAAGTCCTTTGGTAACTCTACTAACCACTCAGGACGCTCTTTCACAAACTTCGGATCACTTAACTGAGCGTTCGAAAGTAATTGATTCCAATCTCCGCCCATTATTACGTAATCACCATTTTCATAATGCTTGTTCATATATTCTTTTAAAAACTCTACTTGCTGTTTTCTAATTTTCCCGCCTTCATCATACGCAGACAAATGTAAATTTACGAGTCTCACAAACTTCCCATTATTAACAGGTATCTTATGCTCAACAATCGCTCGATCTAAATCAAACAAACGCTTTGGCCAAGGTTCCATTCCAGGAAGCTGGAACCTCTGCGCTGCTTGAACTGTATATTTAGAAAACGTACTTAATCCAGCCTCCGCATATCCCATTGGACTTGTAATTGGTACAGGGACCCATTTTGTATCATAGTTCTTTCCGAACGACGAAGCATAATCAGGTAATCCTTTTTTCAAAAATTCATGCCCATTTACATCAAAAGATCGCATTGATTTTATATCAACTTCTTGTAATAACGTAAAATCACTATTCTCATTTTGTAAAAACGAAAGCATTTTCTTTAAATTCGTTTCCGTTTGCTCTTTACTACTTGAACCAGAACCTTTTCCACCATCCATAAAGAAGTCTTGATCCTTATCTAATCCAGCATATCCAATATTAAATGTTGTAACTTTAAATTCATTTCCAAGCGCTAACACGCGTTCCTTATTATTTTCCACCTTCAAACTTATAACATTAGCTGGCTGTTCTTTTGTAAGTGTCATATACGCTAAAAAACCACCTACAACTCCCACCCCTACTAAAATACATATAAGTACTATTTTTAATAATTTTTTCAAACGAACGACTCCTTTTCTAAAACTACCAATTTTACTTTTCTTTATTTTCAGTTAACTGAAGCGAATGACAGACATACGAAACATTTTATCATATCAAAAACCTTATATCACTATATTTAGTTTATAAGTATAAATTCTCTATCCTAAACCATCACATACATACAAAACAGCTCCACTTCTTCACTGGAAATTCTACGCAATTTTTAGTACACTATATGTAATAATCATAGGCGATGGAGTTCGCCATAACTGCTGCTTAGCTAATGACTCCTACCAGTATAACTACTGGTAGGAGTCTATTTTTTTGAGCAAGCTATTTAAAGAGGTGAAGAAATTGATTTATATTATCGTTGGCATAGCCGGTATATTAGGAGCCCTTTCTCGCTATTATTTAGGTCTTACTATTCATACTTCATGGAATCATTCATTTCCGCTAGCTACATTGCTCATCAACTTACTCGGCTGCTTCTTATTAGCGTGGCTGACTACGTATATCGCTCGGAGAAACATCTTGCCTTCAGAAATTATCACAGGCATTGGGACTGGATTCATCGGTTCCTTTACGACGTTTTCAACATTTAGTGTAGAAACTGTGCAACTAATCCATCTTTCTGAATGGGGTACGGCTTTCTTATATGTATCATGCAGTATACTTGGTGGTCTCATTATGTCTGGTCTTGGCTATACACTAGGTGATTTCTTAATTAAGAAACACCTTACGGAAGGTGATCACTTATGATAGAAGCTTTATTAGTGGCAACAGGTGGATTTTTCGGTGCTATTACACGATTTGCAATTAGTAATTGGTTTAAAAAAAGAAATAAAACTTCCTTTCCAATTGCTACATTTCTCATTAATATAACAGGCGCGTTTTTACTCGGATATATAATTGGCAACGGAGTCACTACAAGCTGGCAATTATTATTAGGTACTGGATTTATGGGTGCCTTTACGACGTTTTCAACATTTAAACTAGAGTCCATTCAGCTCTTCAATCGTAAAAACTTTGGCATACTATTTCTATATTTAAGTGCTACTTATATTATTGGTATCCTTTTTGCATTCCTTGGAATGAAACTAGGCGGAATATAAAAAAAGAAAGCGACTCTTATCAGTCGCTTTCTTTCATAAGAAGTATGTCCCGCCATATGGAATGGAGAATAAACCCGCTGGATGCACATCGTAATGTACAATTTGCATCGGAGGCTGTGAGTACGACATATACTGTCCTTGCATCATTTGTGCAAAATATGCTTGCTGCTGCATTTGAATCGCTTGATTCACAGCATGAATTGTCCCCTGTGCTCCTGCTAGTGTAATAGCTGCTCCAACTTGTCTACCACTATAAAAATAATGATTCATCATGATTCAGCTCACTTATTATTTTTCTTTCGTATCGTATGTTTCTATTTCATAGTGAGTGTTTTGTCCCGATTAATGGATCCCTCACTACTTAGACTTCATTTCATCTATTGCTTTTTTTTCAGCTTTGAAGTAATAAATCCAAATAGTAATACACCAATACCACTCAAGAACAATACATAACTTATCGGTACTAGGAAAAAGAAAGGTTCTTCAAGGAATCCATTCGCCCCCACTCTACTATTTGAAGCATGTATAGTTAAAGAAATGATCGCTAAAACCATGAAAGAAATAGATACTATGTATTTATTTATCATTTCACATTCTCCTCCATTCATATAATTACCCTTAGACTATTAACATCATATTAACCAAAAGTACATTAAAATTCAATAATTATTTATTGTTTAGCGATAAAAATATTAGCTAGATTTAAAACAAAAAAGGTTTGCGAAGCATCTTGCATTGCCTCACAAACCTTTTCAAACATACATATTTACACTTCAAATCTCTTACTTACTACAACATATATCGCACACAATAGTACGAATATCCCAGCATAAATTAACAAAATTTCTACACTAAACATATCAGCCAATGGGCCAAATATTATCATTCCTAAAGGAAGCGCGCATGAATTAGCGATTTGTACAAGACTAAACATTCGTCCGTGCATGGAAGGTTCTACTTTTTCCTGCAATAACACGTTAACCGGTGTATTGAAGCACGGCATTGTTATACCAATTAAAAAGTTAAATACTAAATACATAATAAATACCGGAGCTATCCCTAGTCCAATCATAAGCAGTCCATACAACGCACAAGCTAGCGCTGTTGTATGCATACGATTACAGAAACCACCCCACACTGCAATCAATATGCCACCAGCTGCCGCTCCCGCACTAAAAGTCATTTCGCTAGCAGTAAGTCTCCACATTTCTGCACCGAAAGAACGAGTTACCATTAAAGGTGTTAAAAAGGCAGCTGGACTTATTAAAATCATGACAATGATTAATAAAACGAGTAGCCTTTTAATAAATACATTTTCTTTTAAATAAGCAAAGCCTTCTTTTATGCCTTGTAGATTAGATTTTTGCTTACTCTCTGCATTCACATGTCTCTCCACTTGAATGATAAACATAATACTAATTCCGATCATGGCCGTAATAACATCAATAAAAAATGTCGTTTCAATGCTAGCAATAGAAATAATTGCAGCACTTGCTGCTGGAGAAAGAAACATAATTAAAGATGTAATACTGCTATTTATCCCATTTACTTTCATAAGATAATCTTTTGGCACGATTTGTGGGATTAACGCATTCACAGTTGGCGTCTGTATCCCTGTCCCAGCTGAACGAATGAGTAGTACTATAAAAAGTAACCAAATACTTTTATATCCTGTTAAAAATAAAAATGCTAAAACTAATGTAGCAATTGCTATAACCCCGTCCGATAACATAATCATCTTTTTACGGTCGTAACGATCAATCCAAACACCTGCAAATAAAGAAATCGCAATTTGTGGTAAGAAACCGGAAACGGTTGAAATGGTCAACATTAACCCTGAAGATGTCGTTAAGGTGATATACCATATAATTGCGTACTGTACGAGAGATGAACCGAATAAAGAAATCGTTTGAGCGGTCAAAAATAATATAATTTTTGTTTTCCAATTGTTTTCAATCATACGTTTCACACCCCCTTAACTAATCCTGCCTCTATACCAAAGATGCTATCTGCCCAATCAAGATAAAAACTTGCTTCGTGAGATACGAGTATGATGCTGCCCTTAAACTTAATTAGTGCCTTTTGCAAAGCTTCTTTCGCTTCTGCATCTAAATGATTTGTCGGCTCATCTAAAATTAAGAAGTTACAAGGTGATAGTAATAATCCGCACAGTTTCACCTTCGATTGTTCACCACCACTTAACGTACGAATTTCTTGCGAAACGTGCGTATCCTTCACACCACATGCAGCTAAATGATGGCGTATTTCCTTCATATTCAGTTTAGGAAACTGTTCTGAAATAATTTGAAGCGGCGTTAAAGAATCATTGCTCCAATTTAAATCTTGCTCATAATATCCAATCTTTATTTGCTCTGAAAAGTAAAACTCTCCAGAAATACTAGCAATATTTCCAACAATTGTTTTTAACAAAGTAGATTTCCCTACTCCATTGAACCCTGTAATAACAAGTTTTTGCCCTCCCATTACTGAAAGATTCAACTTTGGTAAGAGAGCAAAATCATAACCAACTTCAAGATTATTTACTTCAAGAACTGTCTGAACAGAAATGGGCAGTTCCTGAAAATGAATAAACGGTTTATGAGTAAAACTTGGCGGCGCAATTCTTTCCATACGTTGCAACTGCTTTCTACGTCCCTGTGCTATTTTTGAATTCACTCCAGCAATATTTCTACGAATATACTCTTCCGTTTTTTCAATTTTCTTTTGTTGTGCATAATATTGGCGAATATAATCTTTTCGCAAATGCTCCTTTTGTCTTACAAAATCTGAGTATTTTCCGTAATACTTCTTCACCGTTCCAAACTCTACATCACATATACAAGAAGTCACTTTTTCTAGAAAATCAAAATCATGAGACACGACAATAAACGCCCCTTCAAAACTCATTAAATAATTAGCAAGCCATTCAACATGCTCTTTATCAAGAAAGTTTGTCGGTTCATCTAGTAATAAAATATTAGGCTCTTCTAATAAAAGCTTTGCTAAAATTACCTTTGCTCGTTGTCCTCCGCTTAATTCATCAATAATACGATCCATCCCAATAGCATCAATACCCAAACCGGCTGCTACCTTATTTATTACGCTGTCTACTGAATAAAAATCACGAGCTTCCAACTGCTCTTGTATTTCAGCTGCTTTCAATAGTTGATTCTCATCTCCAATCATCGCACTTTCTGCATATAACTTATTCATTCTCTTTTCCATTTCAAACAAATCATAAAAGGCTCGTTTTAAATATTGTGAAATGCTATAGCTCCCATCAATTTTTGCATATTGATCAAGATGTCCAATTTGAATATTAGGTTGCCACTTAATGCTCCCCTTATCAGAAATAATCTCCCCCACCAATATTTTCATTAACGTACTTTTTCCTGCACCATTCTGTCCAACAATTCCCATATGTTCCCCTTTATGCAAATCAAAAGAAGCATTTTCGTATAATACTTTATCTATAAAACTATGTGATAAACTTTCAACTTTAAGTAAACTCATTTTTATTCCTCTTTTCCTGAAATTAAAAAAGCAGAGAGATAGCGTCATTCGACACTAGCCCTCTGCTTCGTGGTTTTTCCTATACTACTCCAATTTACAGTAAAGACTCATCGGAATAATATACACAAAGGGCCATAGACAAAGCATTGTCTATGGTCCCTTAATCTATTTTATACACCAGCCGAAAAACCATAACGAAATAAGCATAGGTAAACTATACTTTTTTCGAAAAGTTATTCAGCCGATGAATATAGGGGATTTATACCCCTTGATTAAGCTCCGTACAACGCTTCACCGTATACATTTGTGCGGAGCAAAGTTTTCTAATGAGTTTTACAAATTTTATATAAAGCATGTTCTGCACCTTCCTTAATACTTAAAAGGGATTTTAGCATACAGTTTTATGAAGCGTCAACATGACTTCCAAATGATTCAACTATTTACTTTCAAAATATTCCTTCTGAAACATACACATTCTTATCGCATTATGATAGTTGCCATCCACGAAAAACTCGTCGAGAAGTTCTCCTTCTACCATAAATCCAACTTTTTTATAAACATGTACAGCTTTTTCATTCTCTTTATCAACAACTAAATAGAGTTTATGCATATTTAATACAGAAAAAGCGTAATCCATTGCTAAACGCGTCGCTTCCGCTGCATAACCATGTCCTTGATAATTCGGATCAATAATAATCTGGAATTCTGTTCTTCGATGAATATAATCAATTTCCACTAACTCAACTAATCCAACCATCTCATTATCTTTCTCTAGGATAAAACGCCGTTCACTTTGATCATGTATATGTTTATCGTATAAATCCTGCAGCTCCACAAATGCCTCATATGGCTCTTCAAACCAATACGACATAATATGTGCATTATTATTCAGTTCGTGTACAAACTTTAAATCTTCTCGTTCTAAAGGACGTAACTTCAAATCCTGACTCATTGCTATAACCTCCAAGTAAAAGAAACTTCTTCACTTAATTTCTCAATTTTTTTCAATTTCAAACGCCCTAATTTCATTGTAAACTTTCAAGTAACTTGAATGTCAAGACGTAAAAAAGTAGTGCGAACTTATGTCTGCACTACTCTTTTCTCAAATCTCTCATATTCGATATGTATAAAGCAATAACTAAAACAAGAATGGATCCCGCATATAATAACGTCTCCATTGGTTCCTCATGAGACACAATAATTAAACGAATTAACGCCGTAATTCCGATATAAATAAAATAACGTAACGGAAAATGATAATTCGACTTAAAATACTTAATAATCAATGCGATGAACTCGAAGTATAAGAAATAAACGATGATGCTCTCAACCAATTTATACGATGTATATTCCTTTGTTGAAAATATGTATTGAATAAATGTAATCGTCTCGTTAATTAAAAAGATCGATAAAACAATGGACAATATAATTAACGCTATATTCAATATCCATTGTAAAACGCTAGCTATGTAATGATCGATATTAAACTTCATTTCACACTCTCCTTCACGTAAATACTTATTTATTATAGCAAAATTATGATTGAAGGTGAGTTAAATCATAATGTTAATCACCTCTTTTGATTACGACATTTTCGAAATGAGAGAATAACATTCACCGTATGTAAAAGAACTTTTTTATAAATACAACCTCATATTCTGAGCGCTCAAAGCGTCGCAAATGAAATATCCGCGGAATGGGCAATCGCAAAAAAAAGCTGCTGCCTATAAAATATAGACAGCAGCTTTTTTGCATACTCATTTTGTAACTAATAAACAGCAATTGGCCCATAAGGACCATTGATAATTTCTATTTTTGTTTCAAAAATATCTGTCAAAAGTGTTGGGTCCATAACCTCTTCTACTGTTCCAAAAGCAGCAATTTGTCCATCTTTCATAGCACAAATTTTATCAGAGTATTTAGCTGCAAAATTTATGTCATGCATAACAGTCAAAATTGTTCTTCCGAATTCATTAGCTGCACGTCTCAAATGCTCCATCATTTGAACAGAGCGCGCAACATCAAGGTTGTTCAGAGGCTCGTCCAACAGCACATATTCAGTCTCTTGGCACAATACCATCGCTACATATGCCCTTTGTCTTTGACCACCAGAAAGCTCATCTAAATATCTATTCTCTAAACTAGTTAAATCTAAGAAATCGATATATTTAGAAATGATAACCTCATCTTCTTTAGTTAATCTTCCTTTTGAATAAGGAAAGCGCCCAAATCCAACTAGTTGTCTAACGGTAAGCCTCGTTACAAAATGATTTTCTTGTCGCAATATAGTCAAAATTTTTGCTAAGTCTTTTGATTTGGATTCAGCAACATCCATATTCGCTACTTGAATTTGGCCTTCATCCATATCTAAAAGTCTTCCAATCATCAATAGTGTCGTAGACTTTCCAGCGCCATTTGGTCCAATTAAAGAAGTAAAGCCCGCTTTTGGTATTTCAATATCCAAAGGTCCTATTTTCACCTTATCAGTATAGAACTTTTTAACATTATCGATTTTTATCATAAAGCCCTCTTCCTTAAAACTATAGTTAAGAATATGATTCCACCAAATAATTCAATAATAACTGAAACTACACCTTGAGCATGGAATACATGATACATTAAAAAGTATGCACTCGTCATTATTAAAAATCCTATAGCAAAAGCCATTGGGAAAATATATCTATGATCATAAGTTGACGCCGCCTGATAACTCAAAGTTGCTACTAAAAAGCCGTAGAACGTAAGTGGCCCAATTAGAGCTGTTGAGATAGACATTAAAATAGCTACTAACACAAGCGTATAAATTACACTAGGTTGATATTTAACCCCAAAAGAAGTAGCAACATCCTTTCCTAGTGACAAAACATTCAACTTCTTAGAATGAGCAAAAATTAATAACGCTACAATTATGATCATAGGAATTACAACAGGAAAATATGCAGGGTCTGCATGATTAACAGAACCAAATAATCTCGCTTGTAAAATATCAAATTCTGAAGGCGCAAGTAGTTTTCTCATGAAAGTTGACACAGAATTTAGCCCGGTGCCAATAATAATTCCAACTAAAAGCATAAGTTGTAAATTCCCGTATTTACCGGAAAGTAACCATCCATAAAGTATCAAACTCATGAAGACCATCACAACAACTTGAAATAAAAATGACCCAATTCCATTAAAGTTTATTAATGCACTAGCACCAAAAAAGAATATTGTACTCGTTTGAATTGCTGAATAAAGTGATTCGAAACCTAAAAGTGAAGGAGTAATAATCTTATTGCTCGTAATAGATTGGAAAGCGACTGTCGATAAACTATGGCAAACTGCAGCAATAATCATTGCAACAATAGCTACTATCCTTCTCTTAACAACCGGGATAAAAGAAGGTGAATCTATCGGAACTGGATTGTTATAAACTAAAAGTCCATATGAAGAAAGGAGACCTAAAGCAATCAATGTTGTCAGTACAATCCAATAACGTCTTGCCTCCTTCTTAGAACGAAAAGCACTAGCTGATCTACTTTCATTATGAAGGCTAGAATCGACTTCGACATTTTCTTTATTTCTATAATCTAATGTGATCATCGCAGCCTCCTTGGTTTTCTTCGTCTCAATAGAATAGTAATAAACACGACCGCTCCCACTGTTGCAAGTATTAAAGAAACAGGTAATTCAAACGGCTTTATAATTGTCCGAGAAATGATGTCACAGGCAGTGATTGTCCCCATTCCGATCACACATACCCAAGGTAAATTACTCCTAAGATCATCCCCTCTAAACATGGAAACAATGTTTGGAACAATTAATCCCAAGAAAGGTAAGTTTCCAATAACAGCTGCAACAATTCCAACAGCAACAGAGATAAGACCAGTCCCAAAAAGAACAATTCTATTGTAATTAACTCCAAGACTTGTTGCGACATCTTCTCCTAGTCCAGCTAAAGTCAATCTATTAGCATACATAAAAATAAACAAAGTAACGATAACAATCAGCCATAAATATTCATATCTTCCCACCTGAACAGTAGCAAATGAACCTACGAACCAAGTTTCAATACTTTGCGTCATTTGAAAAAGGAGTCCCAAAAAAGTAGACACTGCAGAAATAACTGCTCCAAGCATCAATCCAATAATTGGGACAATTAAAGAAGAACGAAGTTTAACTCTTCTTAAAAATAAAAAGAAAATCATAGTTCCTATAAAAGAAAAAATGATTGCACCAGTCATTCTTTGAACTAAAGTCGGGGCAGGAAATAATAAATATACAAAAAGCAGGCCTAAGCCTGACCATTCAATCGTCCCCGTTGTAGTAGGTTCAACAAAACGATTCTGTGTAATTAATTGCATTACGAGCCCTGCCATTGCCATTGCAGCTCCAGTAAGCATTAATGCAACTGTTCTCGGAACACGAGTGATGAAAAACATCTCCATTCCGTCCTCTTGTCCACGTATATCATAAACTCCAGTAAACAGTGATATAATCCCTAAAATTATAACAACTATAACCGCTATTATAAAAGGTTTTGTCCATATTTTATTGTGATTATAAAACTGGGGTTGAGAAATATTCTCAACCCTAGAAATCATATTTTTTGACACTGTTTCGTACCCCTTTACACTACTTAGCTAAAGTTTTTGCAAGATTTCCAAATAACTCTATATAAGTCTGAATTGATTCATTTGTGTAAGTATCTGCTGGTGCATAAATAACTTGTTTTTTAGAAACAGCAGTTGTATTTTGAAGAGCTGGTGATTTAGAAATAACATCCTGAGCAGGAGCTGACTTAGCTGCATCAGATGTTGCAGCATCACGATCTAATACGAAAAGCCAATCAGGGTTTGTTTGTGCGATAGCTTCAACAGAAACGTCATCACCTTTATGACCTGCAGTAGAATTCGAAACTTCTAATGCTGGAGTCCAACCGAAAATTTCATACATAGGTCCCCAAACGCGACCAGAGTGCGGCGCAGCAAAGCCAATATTTCCACCAGTAACGATAACACTCATAACTTTATCTTTTCCGTTATAAGCAGATTTTGCTTTTTCAATAGATTTATCGAAATCAGCTACTAATTGTTTAGCTTCTTTATCTTTAGCAAAGATTTTTCCTAAAGTAGTTGTAGAATCTTTAAGTCCTTTTACTAAGTTTTCTCCAGGCTTAGTAGCCTTCTCAGAAACATCAAAATTAAGATCAATAACAGCTGCATTTGGCACTAATTTTTTGATTTCTTCGTAATGATCAGCAAATCTTTGACCAACGATTACAAGGTCAGGGTTTGCCGCTGCAATGATTTCAAGATTTGGTTCGCGGTGATTCCCGATATTTTTAACTGAATCATCCTTTTTATATGCTGAATCCGCAGGCATGATATCCTTTGGAGCAGCCGCTAATTTAATTCCCCAATCAGCTAAAGTTTCAAACGTTCTATTATCTAAAGCAACTACATTCTTTGGATTTACAGGGACTTTAACAGTTCCATGAGCATCAGTGATTTCAACCGTTTTTGGTTTATCACTACTATCACCTTTATTAGCTTTCGAAGTTTCCTTACTTGAATCTGAGCAAGCTACTAACATTAAAGTGAAAATTGCTAGAATACTTACTAATTTTAAAAGCATAGTTTTTTTCATACGTATACTCCTTATTATGTAATTTAGTTCGAAAATGATGACGTCCATAGATTGAATTAGATAGTAACTTTCATGTATCTAAATTGCTATTGATAATCATTTTCATTTGAACATCCTGTAAATAAGTATAGTCATTAATTCTGTGAAAATCTTGTGAATGGTGTGAGTTAATCAAATTAAACATAAATTAGATACAACCTCATCTAATGCGCACCAGAGTCAGTCCACACACGTGCTAATCAATAGATTGAGCACCTTATAAACCATGATTTCTACTGCAAAACAATGACCATTTCCTAATAGCAATCTTCTTTTTATAGTTTCCTTCTTTTCATATTTCACAGAAACTATTTTATTATCTTATTTTTATCATTCAACCATTGAATAGCCTCTGCCATGTATCGTTTGAATATATCTGTCTCTCTTCTCACACTTTAACTTTTTTCTTACATACCCAATATATAAGTCTACTACATTTGGATTCACTACTACGTTATATCCCCAAACTTGATTTAAAAGCATTTCACGGCTCAATATTGTATTTTTATTCTTAATTAAAAATACAAGTAAATCGTACTCGCGCTTCGTAAGCGAGAGATTTTCGCTACCTTTTTTCACAATATTGCTAGATGTATCAACAAAGAGATCTTTAAATTGAAAAAAGTTTGTCTCATTTTGCTGGATATAGTCAGTTCTCCTTAAAATAGCTTGAACTCTTGCTACTAATTCTTCTTTCACAAATGGTTTTCTAATATAATCATCTGCTCCTGCTTGTAGCCCTGCTATGCAATCCTTACTAGAAATATTGTCAGTCACAATAATGATCGGTGTCGTTTTAACAAGTCGTATTTGTCTACAAATTTCTGGTCCCGATATACTTAATGAATCCCAATCCAATATAATAATATCCCAATCTTGTTCATATGCTATATTTAAACCTTGGTTTTCATTGTGAAGTTTTAAAATGAAATGGCCCTCTTGCGTTAAACCGCTTACGATTTTCTTTGCTAAAGACCGTTCATTCTTAATTACTAACACCTGCCTCACCGATGGTTCACCTCTACTTCAATTTATCTCAAAAAAACATTTTAAAATTTATAAATATGAACCCCCTAAAAAAGGCCATTGTAACAGCTTATTAGGAGAACTCTATATAATCTTACAATAGATATGAATAGAAACACAAAGGATATGAAGATTTAAATACATATTATGTAATCATTAAAGGTATCTATAGTATCTACCTGTTTATCAGCAATAACTATTTCTTCATTTTCTGTTTCAGGGGTACCGCCCTCCCCCTCATCAACTTAAGCATTTTATAAAACCACAAAACAAAAAGAACCATAACCTTGCCGGAACGGCAAAGTTATGGTTCATATCATACAAAATAAAAAAACCACCAAATATGTATTGGTGGAGACGGTGGGAGTCGAACCCACGTCCAAAAATATCGGCACTTAAGCTTCTACGAGTGTAGTCGATATATTAGCATTTCGCGAACTCTTCGGCCTATCGACAGGCTTCCAAGTTGCTAGTCTGATTGTTCTCTTCCTTCGCCCTCAGACGGCGAACTCCGGCGTAGTCCACTTAGTTTGAGTCCCTTACCCTACCACATGGACGATGGAGGGAGGAACCTTTAGTGCAATTAAGCAGCTAAAGAAAGATTGTTTTGTTTGCCAATTATAGGCTTTGACGTTTTAACGAGGCCGATCCCCTCGACTCGCAACCTAAGCTCGAACTATCCCTGTCGAATCCGTAACGTCCCCATGATAAAAATGGAGCATACGAAGAAATATCGTGATAGCTACTAAGAGCTGTTTTTCAATGTGCAACAATCTTACATAAGTTATTATAACATACGCGCGTCGTTTTACAAATGTAAATATCTGTATTACATCTTTTGACGATCACGGAACGCGCGTGCAATTTCACGTTTTGCTTCTTTTTCTTTTAAATCGTTACGCTTATCATATTGCTTTTTACCTTTTGCTAAACCAAGTGCCATTTTCGCGAATCCATTTTTTAAATAAATTCTAACTGGAACTAATGCATAGCCTGTTTCTTTTGAAGCACCCGTTAACTTTTCAATCTCTTTTTTATGAAGAAGTAACTTTCTCGTGCGAAGCGGATCATGGTTGAAACGATTCCCTTGCTCGTACGTACTAATATGCATATTATGTACCCATACTTCACCATTATGTACACGTGCAAACGCATCTTTCAAGTTCACGCGTCCAGCGCGAATCGACTTAATTTCCGTTCCTTGAAGGACAAGCCCTGCCTCGTATGTTTCTTCAATGAAATAATCATGAAATGCTTTTTTATTTTGTGCAATGACCTTACCTGAACCCTTTGGCATATAACGTCCCTCCTCTATTTTTACTATTGTAACAAATGTTAATAAAAAGCGAAAGTGGCTCGCTCAGAATGTGAGGTGGATGGAGCTTCTGACCTTGAGGCGCTCTTTGCCTCTCGGGAAGAAGCGAAGCCGCCGAACATTCTAGCCACTGTAGCTGGATTCCATTAAAAAGCGAAAGTGGCTCGCTCTCAAGCCACCAATAAAAAAGAAAAAGCCCCGCTTTTTATCAAAGCGAAGCCATCCTTTTCTTACTTACGCTTTTTCTTTTTCTTCTTGAATCCTGGTACATTTTCGAAGAATGCTTTTTTCTTCTTACCGTTACCATCTTTTTTCCCTGGCTGACTAGCGGACGTGGAAGTGGAAGCAGCAGCAGAAGCTGATCCTCTTCCTTTTCCTTTGCCACCACGTTCGAATTTTCTACCTGTACCACGTTCTCCGCCGCGCTCATCACTGCGCTCGCTACGTCCACCGCGTTTCTTTCTGCCTGTTCTTGGCTGTTCGATAACGACTGGACGATCTTTGAACTTACGACGAGGCGTACCTTTCATGCCAACGATTTCAAAGTCGATTGCACGCTCGTCTTTATTTACGTTAATAACGCGAATTGTAATTTCGTCTCCGATGCGGAATACGTTACCTGTACGTTCTCCGATCATTGCGAAATGTTTCTCGTCATAACGGTAGTAATCATCCGTTAAGTAGCTAACGTGTACAAGACCTTCAATTGTATTTGGAAGCTCTACGAATAAACCGAAGTTTGTTACAGAGCTAATCATACCGTCATACTCTTCGCCGATCTTATCAACCATATACTCTGCTTTTTTCATTTCGTCTGTTTCACGTTCTGCTTCAACAGCACGGCGTTCCATATTAGAAGAGTGCTCTGCAATCACAGGTAAGTTTTCACGCCATTTTGCTTGTGTTTCATTGTCGACTTTACCGTTAATGATGTATTCACGAATTAATCTATGAACGATTGTATCTGGGTAACGACGAATTGGTGATGTGAAATGTGTGTAGAACTCAGTTGATAAACCGAAATGTCCTAAGCTATCCGCATCGTAACGCGCTTGCTTCATTGAACGAAGCATTACTGTTGAAATAACTACTTCTTCAGGCTGTCCTTGAACCATTTCAAGAATTTGTTGCAGCGCACGAGGATGTATTTCATTCGCACGTCCTTTTACTGCATATCCGAAGTTTGTTACAAACTCGAAGAAACGTTCCAGCTTATCTTCTTTCGGATCTTCATGGACACGGTACATGAATGGTACGTTCATCCAGTGGAAATGCTCTGCTACTGTTTCGTTCGCAACAAGCATAAACTCTTCAATTAACTTCTCTGATACAGAACGATCACGCATGACAACATCTGTCGGTTTACCTTCTTCATCTACTAATACTTTCGCTTCTTTAAAGTCAAAGTCGATTGCACCGCGGCGCATACGTTTTTCACGTAAAATCTGCGCCAATTGACCCATCTCTTTAAACATCGGTACGAGCGGCTCATAGCGTTTGATTAACTCTTCGTCCTCATCTTCTAAAATGCTTCTTACGTCAGCATACGTCATACGCTCTGTCGTTTTAATCACACTTTGGAAAATCTCATGCTTTACAACATCACCTAAGTTGTTAATTTCCATTTCACAAGATAACGTCAGACGGTCTACTTTCGGGTTTAACGAACAAATACCGTTAGATAGACGATGCGGAATCATCGGAATTACACGGTCAACAAGATATACACTCGTTGCTCTTTCCGCTGCTTCTACATCAATTGGAGAACCTTCTTGAACGTAATGACTTACATCCGCAATATGAACGCCAAGCTTGTAGTTACCGTTCTCGAGCTTCGTTACTGTAACAGCGTCATCTAAATCTTTCGCATCTGCACCGTCAATCGTTACAATCATTTGGTCACGCAGATCACGGCGATCTTTTAAATCTTCTTCTGAAATCGTTTCTGGTACACTGTTTGCATGCTCCATCACTTCTTCAGGGAATGCTAAAGGTAGATGATGTTTATGAATAACTGATAAAATATCTACTCCTGGATCATTTTTATGACCTAGAATTTGAATAACTTCACCTTCTGCACTTAAACGATTCTCTGGATAGCTCGTAATTTTCACAACTACTTTATGGCCTTCTACAGCACCCATTGATGCACTTTTCAAGATAAAGATATCACTCGTCCAGCGCTTATTGTCAGGTACAACAAATCCAAAGTTTTTCGATTCTGTATATGTACCAACTAGTTCTTTCGTGCCGCGCTCTAAAATACGTACAATTGAACCTTCTTGGCGTGATCCACTTGATTGTGCGCTAACACGCGCTAATACTGTATCGCCATGAAGTGCACCGTTTAACTCTGTAGGTGGGATGAAAAGATCATCATCTCCCGTTTTCTTCTCTTCTGGTACAACGAATGCAAAGCCACGTGCATGTCCAATTAATTTACCGCGTACTAAATTCATCTTTTCAGGAAGACCGTAACGGTTACTACGTGTGCGAATAACAAGTCCCTTCTCTTCCATCATTACAAGTGCCTTTACAAAATCTTTAAAGCCCTCAGACCCTTCAATTCCAAATGCCTCTTCTAACTCTTGTATTGTTAACGGTTTATACGCTTCTTCTCTCATAAATAACAACAACTTATCAATATTTTCTTGTATGATTTCTTCCA
The DNA here is from genome assembly GCF_051294775.1 of Bacillus pretiosus. Taxonomy (NCBI): domain Bacteria; kingdom Bacillati; phylum Bacillota; class Bacilli; order Caryophanales; family Bacillaceae; genus Bacillus; species Bacillus pretiosus. Next base: position 419,432 of record NZ_JBPPHF010000004.1, on the reverse strand, counting down.
AGCAGAAATACCTCCTTTAAACCCTTATATTATTTAGTGTATCCGAAAGACTGGGGATGTATAAAGCGAAAATTTAATACTCCCCTAATGATTTTTACAGTTTTCACAAAAAATTCCTTATGAAAAAAAGAGGCAACTAGATCTTACCAATCTAGTTGCTCCAAGAAGTTATATACATCCTCATGTAGCTCGTCACGTTGCTTATCAAGTGTAATGACATGCGTAGAGTCTTCATACCATTTAATGTCTTTTAACGTAGATTCTACACCGTTATAAATAATGTTAGCACTATCTGTATTAATCATTTCATCATGACGTGCTTGTACAACAAATGTAGGTGCATAAATCATATCCACATTGTTACGTACGTCAGCAATTAATTGTTGTAATGCTTTTAATGTATTCATCGGTGTCTTTTGGAATTCCAACATTTCTTGTTCGATTTGCTCTGGTGATTTTTGCTCACGGTTTTTATATTCGCGGGCATATGCCAATATACCTTGGTACATCGTTTCTTCACTCTTAATATACATTGGTGCACACATTGGTACTACACCTAAAACAGGTACTGTATAACCTAATTTTAAAGAAAATACGCCGCCAAGTGATAATCCAACAACAGCAATTTTCTCAAAGCCTTTATCTTTTAAAAGCTGATATGCCTCCATTACGTCTTGCCACCAATCTTCAGGACCTGTATGAACAAGCTCTTCTGGTGGTACACCGTGCCCTTTATAAATTGGCGCATGACAAGTGTAGCCTTTCTTCTCTAAGAAACGCCCTAACATACGTACATCAGCTGAGTTTCCTGTGAAACCATGTAGTAATAAAACAGCGCGGTCTCCACCCTCAAATGTAAATGGTTTCGGAGATGCTAATTTCATCATGTACTTCTCCTCTTTCTCTTCTGTAATCTAGTCGTATTCTTTCTATATCTAGTGTACCATATTTATATTTCTATAATCTAATTAGAAACATCTTTCAAATGGCAAAATAAAAAAAGAAGAACCATTAGTACATCTTACTAACGCTTCTTCTTTCAATTCTATAAATTTAAGTACGTAACAGCAATTGTTAATACGAAGAATAGAACAGCTAAAACAATTGTAATACGGTTTAATACCGCTTCAATTCCACGTGCTTTTTGCTTACCAAATAATTGCTCTGCACCGCCTGAAATTGCACCTGAAAGGCCTGAGCTATTACTAGACTGCATAAGTACCATAACAATCATTAAAATCGATACAATAATAAGTAAAACGGATAATAACGTATGCACTTGGCGTACCTCCTACAAAGATTCAGTTATTTTAACTGTAGCATAAATTCTATAGAAAAGCGAGAGCTATAGAGTCGCTCTCGCTTTTCTTCTATTACATAAACATCATTGCAAATAACGGCCCGAGCAAACATGTCAAAATTGCTGTTAATGTCATTGTTACCGATCCAATAACACCTTCATGTTCATTATTTTTCATCGCTCTCATTACACCCATAATATGAGAAGCACATCCAAATCCGATACCTTTACCAACTGAGTTTGTAACGCGGCTCCATTTTAATAAAAGTGGGCCGGTAATCGTTCCAGTAATACCTGCGATAACAACGAAAGCTGCTGTTAATGACGGTACACCACCAACTTGCTCTGAAACACTCATCGCAACTGGCATTGTCACCGATTTTGGTAAAGAAGATAAAATTAAGCTTTTATCTGTTCCCATAAGTGATGCAATGGCAAAATCACTTGCGATTGCAACTGTTGTCCCTACTAATACGCCACCAGCAATCGGTACAACATATTTTTGCAGAACGTGACGTTGTTTATAAAGAGGAATTGCAAATGCTACAACACCGGGTCCGAGCAGTTTTGCAATCCAGCCACCACCGCTTTCCATATAATGTTGATATGGTATATCAAGCATGATAAATAAGAAAGCCATTAATCCTGTTGCTACAAGCATTGGAATGGTGAATGGTGTTGGAAATAATTTATAGATTTTTTTAGATAATTGGTATAATAGCACCGTAAAAAGAACCCAACCGATTCCGATTAATATTTGGCTCATCGCGACTCTCTTTCCTTTCTATTCGCAAGATATTGCCCTGTATGTCCTGCGACAATAATAATTAAAAATGTACTCGCTACAATTGTAATGAAAAGAGAAATTCCTTTACTCATAAAAAAAGCACCGTAATTCATTAGGCCAAGCGTTGGCGGAATTAATAAAAACGGCATAATAGCAACGAGTGTTTCTGCTCCTAAATCGAACCATTTCACTGGAAGGACTTTTAGGCTAAGTAAAACAAGTAAGAGGAACATTCCAATCAAACTTCCTGGAATCGGAATATTTAACACTTCTTGTAACCAAGTTCCAACCATATACAAGACGTAAAGAGCAGCAATTTGGACAAGAATCTTTGTAAATTTCATGTTCATCATCCCTCATGTTTATACGATCTTCTCTTAATATCTTTATCATAGTATAAATTGTAAAAAGCTGCAATTTATCAACTTGACAGCAAAAACAGCTTATGTTAGACGCTTACAACCTTGATATGACTGGATTTCCGCATAGAAATTAAGTCAAAAACCTTGACCTAATATAAAAAGTTTTTATTTTCTGAATTTATACGTTGTTATTTCAATAAAATAATCTTTTTATCCTTAAGCTTACATATATATAAAGTGAAACTTTCATTAGTGGTGGTTTTCTTCATCCCTACAATCAGGCTTTTACGGGATAAACAAGATAGGTGGTGAACATATGCCAAAAAAAGTTCTTATTTTTTGTGACCCTGGGATTGATGATACGATGGCTCTCCTCTTAGCATTCTTTATTGATGAAATAGAAATCGTCGGCATTGTTGCTGATTACGGCAATGTTCCAAAAGAAATGGCCGTACATAACGCTCATTTTCTTAAGAACGAAGCAAAGGATAGAAATATCAAGATATTTGGTGGATCAGAACGCCCACTTACTGGCGCCCCTCCTGCTTTCTTTACGGAAGTAGACGGGAAACAAGGGCTCGGGCCAATTATTCCAAAGGGACATGTGACTAACGGAGAAATGGAGAATTTTTTCGAAGTCATTCCTCTTATTGAACAGTATAAAGATGAATTAATCATTGTTAGTTTAGGCAGACTTACCTCCCTAGCAATTTTATTCATCTTATGTAAACAGCTCATGAAGCAAGTTAAATCTTACTACGTAATGGGCGGTGCCTTTTTACATCCTGGTAATGTTACCCCTATTTCCGAAGCAAACTTTTATGGCGATCCTACTGCTGCTAATATAGTCCTTCAATCCTCACCTAACATGTACATCTATCCATTAAACGTCACTCAGTATTCCATCATTACACCAGAAATGGCTGAATACATTGAAGCAAAAGGAAAAGCCCCACTCGTCAAACCGTTATTCAATCATTATTACTACGGATTTTATAAAGACGCCTTACCGCATTTAAAGGGGAGCCCCTTCCATGACACAATGCCAATACTCGCTTTACTTGATAACTCTATGTTTACATATCACAAGTCACCTATCGTTGTCATGACAGAATCTTATGCACAAGGAACAAGCATAGGGGAATTTCGTTCTTTAGGAGAATCTAAGCCATTTATTGATTGGCCGAGTCATCAAATCGCAATTGATTTTGATTATAACCGCTTCTTTAAACATTTCATGTCACTTATGACGGGTGAGCAATTTTAACATAAAAAAACAGACCGTGATTTCTCACGGTCTGTCGTTATTTTCTACAATTATCGTTTGATGTTGTAGAAAGATTTGATACCATCGTAAACAGCGATTTCGCCTAGTTCGTCTTCGATGCGTAATAATTGGTTGTACTTAGCAATACGGTCAGTACGGCTCATAGAACCAGTTTTGATTTGGCCAGCGTTAGTTGCAACTGCGATGTCAGCGATTGTAGCATCTTCAGTTTCACCAGAACGGTGAGATACAACTGCTGTGTAACCAGCACGTTTAGCCATTTCGATAGCTTCGAAAGTCTCAGTTAAAGTACCGATTTGGTTAACTTTAATTAAGATTGAGTTAGAGATACCTTTTTCGATACCTTCAGCAAGTTTTTGAGTGTTAGTTACGAATAAGTCGTCACCAACTAATTGTACTTTATCACCGATACGCTCAGTTAATAATTTGTGACCATCCCAGTCGTTTTCGTCTAAACCATCTTCGATAGAGATGATTGGGAAGTCTTTGCAAAGCTCTTCGTAGAAATCAACCATTTCTGCAGAAGTTAAGCCAGTACGGCCTTCGCCTGCAAGGTCATATTTACCAGTTTCTTTGTTGTAGAACTCAGAAGAAGCAACGTCCATTCCTAAGAATACGTTCTCGCCAGCTTTGTAACCAGCTTTTTCGATAGCTTCGATGATTACTTCTAATGCTTCACGGTTAGAACCAAGGTTTGGAGCGAATCCACCTTCGTCACCTACTGCAGTGTTAAGACCTTTGTCATGTAATACAGCTTTAAGTGCATGGAATACTTCAGCACCCATACGGATTGATTCTTTGAATGTTGGAGCACCAACTGGTAAGATCATGAACTCTTGGAAGTCTACGTTGTTATCAGCGTGAGAACCACCGTTGATGATGTTCATCATTGGAGTTGGTAATTGTTTTGCATTGAATCCACCAAGGTAACGGTATAATGGAAGACCTACGAAGTCAGCTGCTGCGTGAGCTACTGCCATAGATACACCAAGGATAGCGTTAGCGCCTAGTTTACCTTTGTTTGGAGTGCCATCTAATTCGATCATAGCACGGTCGATACCAGCTTGGTCAGTTACGTCGAAACCAACGATTTCTGGAGCGATTGCTTCGTTAACGTTGTTTACTGCATTTAGAACACCTTTACCAAGGTAACGAGATTTGTCACCGTCACGTAATTCTACTGCTTCGTGCTCACCAGTAGATGCACCACTTGGTACGATAGCGCGTCCGAAAGCGCCGCTTTCTGTGTAAACTTCTACTTCTACAGTTGGGTTACCACGAGAGTCAAGGACTTCGCGAGCATAAACATCAATAATTGTTGACATAATAAATTCTCTCCTTTTTATATAAGCAAATTATTTAATAATTGTTTTACCTGTCATTTCTTTCGGTTGTTCCACATTTAAAAGCGTAAGCATTGTTGGAGCGATATCTCCTAAAATACCACCTTCACGAAGCTCTACATCATTTTTTGTAACGATGAAAGGAACCGGGTTAGTTGTATGAGCTGTCATTGGTCCACCATCAGCAGTTAACTCCTGATCAGCATTACCATGGTCAGCAGTAATAAGTGCTACACCATCTTTTGCAAGAATCGCTTCTACAACTTTTCCTAAACATTCGTCAGTTGCTTCTACTGCTTTAATTGTTGGTTCCATCATCCCAGAATGGCCAACCATATCACAGTTTGCAAAGTTAAGAATGATAACATCATGTTTATCATTTTCGATTTCATTTACTAAAGCGTCCGTTACTTCGTAAATGCTCATTTCAGGTTTCAAGTCATACGTTGCAACCTTCGGTGAGTTAATTAAAATACGCTCTTCTCCTGGGAATTCAGCCTCACGACCACCGCTAAAGAAGAATGTAACGTGCGGATACTTTTCAGTTTCCGCGATGCGAAGTTGCTTTAATCCCGCTTGCGCAACAACTTCACCTAATGTGTTATCAAGGTTCATTGGCTTGAATGCCACATAACCATCTACAGTTTCACTGAAATGTGTCATACAAACGAATTCAGGAATGTGAGGTACTTTTTCACCACGATCGAACTCACGGAAGTCTTCGTTTGTAAATACACGAGCAATTTGAATTGCACGGTCTGGACGGAAGTTATAGAAGATAACTGCATCATCATCATTGATTGTTGCAACTGGCGTGTTATCTTCGTTAACAATTACAGACGGCAATACGAATTCATCATAGATACCGTTCGCATAAGAGTCTTCTACACACTCTTCTGCTGATTTATAAGTAGGGCCTTCACCATTCACCATAGCACTGTAACATTTTTCTACGCGATCCCAACGCTTGTCACGGTCCATAGAGTAATAACGACCAGAGATAGTCGCGAATTGTCCTACTCCTGTTTCTTTAATTACTTCATTTGTTGCATCGATATAACCTTTTGCTGTTTGTGGTCCAACATCGCGGCCATCTAAGAATGCATGGATATAAACTTTCTCCACGCCTTCTTTTGCTGCTAAGCGAAGAAGAGCAAACATATGGTTCATGTGACTGTGCACACCACCATCAGAAAGTAAACCGAATAAATGAAGAGCAGTACCTTTTTCTTTTACGCTTTTAATTGCATTTTGGAAAGTTTCGTTCTGATCGAACTCACCTTCACGAATTGCAACGTTTACGCGTGTTAAGCTTTGATATACAATGCGGCCAGCACCGATATTCAAGTGACCAACCTCAGAGTTACCCATTTGACCTTCTGGAAGACCTACTTCCTCACCACAAGCTGTAAGCGTTGTGTGAGGGAATTTGTTCCAGTAACCATCAAAATTAGGTTTCTTAGCTTGTGCTACAGCATTCCCATGAGTTTCTTCACGTAGTCCGAAACCATCAAGAATGATTAAAGCTGTTGGCTTTCTCATTTTACCGCCCCCAGAAGACCTAAGAACGAAGCAGGCTCTAAGCTAGCACCGCCAACTAAAGCGCCGTCGATGTCAGATTGTGCCATATACTCTTTAATGTTTTCTGGTTTTACGCTACCGCCGTATTGAATACGAACAGCTTCTGCAGCTTCTGTAGAAACAGCTTCTGCAACAACTTTACGGATGTGCGCACATACTTCGTTTGCATCTGCAGAAGAAGAAGATTTACCTGTACCGATAGCCCAGATTGGCTCATAAGCGATAACAGTTGCTTTAACTTGCTCTTCTGTTAAACCTGCAAGTGCTTTTGTCACTTGACCTGCTACTAGATCAAATGTTTTTCCGCTTTCGCGCTCTTCTAAAGTCTCACCACAACATACGATTGGTGTTAAACCATGTTCAAATGCTGCAAGAGTCTTTTTGTTTACTGACTCATCTGTTTCAGCAAACATTTCACGACGCTCAGAGTGGCCAAGTACTACGTAGCCTACTTTTAAGTCGCTAAGTGCTACTGGGCTAATTTCGCCAGTGAATGCACCATTTTTTTCGAAGTGCATGTTTTGTGCACCTACTTGTAAATCAGTTCCTTCAGTTGCTGCTACTAAACGCTCTAAAAATAGAGCTGGAGAGCAAACTACTGCATCAACAGCTGAAGCTGCTGGGATTTGACCTTTAACTTCCTCTACGAAGCTAACTGCTTCAGATAGAGTTTTATTCATTTTCCAGTTACCTGCGATAATTGGTTTACGCATGCTTTGCACCGTCCTTTTTCTTTGGCTGCTACTTATTTGTCGTTAAGACAAACTACACCTGGAAGCTCTTTGCCTTCCATGAATTCTAATGACGCACCGCCGCCAGTAGAAATGTGGCTCATTTTATCAGCCATACCGAATTTTTCAACAGCTGCTGCAGAGTCACCACCGCCGATAACAGAGTATGTATCTTCTGCATCTGCTAATGCTTGTCCTACTGCTTTTGTACCTTCTGCGAATGGAGTCATTTCGAATACACCCATTGGTCCATTCCATACAACAAGCTTAGAATTTTTAATTACATCTGCATAAATTTCACGTGTTTTAGGACCGATGTCCACGCCTTCCCAAGTAGAAGGGATAGAGTCGATACCTACGATTTGAGTTGTTGCAGTTTCAGAGAATTCCTCTGTGATTACAACATCAACTGGCATGTAGAAGTTTACGCCTTTTTCTTTTGCAAGTTGCATAAATTCTTTAGCTAGTTCGATCTTGTCGTCTTCACATAGAGATAGACCAATTTCATGACCTAAAGCTTTAACGAATGTGTAAGCAAGTCCGCCACCGATGATTAAGTTATCTACTTTGTCTAATAGATGACGAATTACACCGATTTTATCTTTTACTTTCGCACCACCGATGATAGCTGTGAATGGACGTTCTGGGTTAGAAAGTGCTTTTCCAAGTACATCTAACTCTTTTTCCATTAATAATCCAGATACTGCTGGTAGGTAGTCTGCGATACCTGCTGTAGAAGCGTGAGCACGGTGAGCTGCACCGAATGCATCGTTTACGAAGATATCAGCAAGAGCTGCAAATTCTTTCGCAAGTTCTGCATCGTTCTTTTCTTCGCCCGCATAGAAACGTACGTTTTCAAGAACTAATACGTCGCCTTCGTTCATTGCTGCAACCATTTCTTGTGCAACTGGTCCGAATGCTTCGTCTGCTTTTTTAACATCTTTACCAAGAAGCTCGCCTAAACGTGCTGCTACTGGAGTAAGACGTAATTCTTCTACTGCTTGACCTTTTGGACGGCCTAAGTGACTTGCTAAAATAACTTTCGCACCTTGCTCTACTAAATATTGAATTGTAGGAAGAGCTGCACGGATACGAGTTTCATCTGTAATTTTGCCTTCTTTCATAGGTACGTTGAAATCAACGCGGCAAAATACACGCTTACCTTTTAAATCTACGTCACGAATTGATTTTTTGTTCATTGGATTTCCCTCCGACTACTAGTTAGGATTGACAAAACCCACTCAAAAGCTTAACACATTTGCTTTTAAAACGAAAGAAGAGAGAGAGGGAACAAACCCTCTCCCTCGTTTTGTCATTGATTACTTATATAATTAAGAATTAAAGACCTTTAGAAGTCATGTATGCTGCTAGGTCTACTACGCGGTTAGAGTAACCAGTTTCGTTATCGTACCAAGAAAGTACTTTAACCATGTTACCTTCCATTACCATTGTAGATAATGCATCGATTGTAGAAGAAGCTGTACATCCGTTATAGTCGATAGATACTAATGGCTCTTCGCTGTATCCAAGGATACCTTTTAATTCGCCTTCAGCTGCTGCTTTGAATGCTGCGTTTACATCTTCAACTGTTACTTCTTTGTCAAGTTCAACAACTAAGTCAACAAGAGAAACGTTAGCAGTTGGAACACGTACAGCGCCACCGTTTAATTTACCTTTAAGTTCTGGTAATACTAATGCTACAGCTTTAGCTGCACCAGTAGATGTTGGGATCATGTTTTCAGCTGCTGCACGAGCACGACGTAAATCTTTGTGTGGTAAGTCTAAGATTTGTTGGTCGTTAGTGTAAGAGTGAATTGTTGTCATCATTCCGCGTTTTACGCCGAATTTTTCGTTTAATACTTTAGCGAATGGAGCTAGACAGTTTGTAGTACAAGAAGCGTTAGATACTACGTTGTGGTTAGCTGCATCATATTGTTCGTGGTTAACACCCATAACTACAGTGATATCTTCGTCAGAAGCTGGAGCTGAGATGATAACTTTCTTAACTGATCCACCTAAGTGTTTTTCAGCGTCTGATTTTTTAGTGAAACGGCCAGTAGATTCTACTACTACTTCTACTCCGTAGTCGCTCCATGGTAATTGAGCTGGGTCACGCTCAGCGATAACTTTAATTTCTTTACCGTTAACAACGATGCTGTTTTCGTTAGCAGATACTTCTGCATTTAAAGTTCCGTGAACTGTGTCATATTTTAAAAGGTGAGCTAATGTTTTAGCATCTGTTAAGTCGTTGATTGCTACTACTTCTACCTCAGAGTTGTTAAGAGCTGCGCGGAATACGTTACGTCCGATACGTCCAAATCCATTAATACCAATTTTAGTCATTTGAATTTCCTCCTTGGGGGATTATATTAAAGGGTAATACCCTTTGTTAACTGTTTTGCTGCACCTTCATCTGTAATTAGAATTGAAGTGTGCCCTTGTTTAATTACAGCCTGTATTGCCTTTGCCTTTGAAGAACCTCCAGCGACTGCAACAACGTGAGATACATGTTGTAAATCCTCAAGTTGCATACCAACTGTTCTTACTTTATGAACAACATTTCCTTGTTCATTAAAGTAGTAACCGAAAGCTTCGCCTACTGCTTCGCTTGCTTGAATCTTTAACCAATCTGCTTCCGAAGTATTTCTGCGACGTGCCATTGTTAACGCATCACCTATTCCATGAATGACGATATTGGAAGATCGAATCAACTCAAGAACTTCTTTCACGGAAGGCTCTGTCACAATAGACGCATATGCTTCGCTACTAACATGGTCTGGAACATACAATAAGCGATAATTACTCATCGTATTTTGTGCCATCTTGGCACAAATGGTATTGGCTTCTAATTCGACACCCTCTCCAATTCCACCACGCGCTGGGACAAATAGCATATGTAAATCTTTGCAATCAAGCTGCATCATGTCCGCAGCAGCAGCTAGCGTAGTTCCTCCAGCCACAGCAACGATATTATTCGCTGTCAGACGGTCTTTTATACAAGTCACACAAGCACGGCCCATCTCCAGTTTGACCCAAGGTGATTCATCACTATCACCAGGGACAACGAAAACTTCATCCAAGTCTAATGTTTCCTTAAGTTGCTTTTCTAAAACCTTTAACCCGGAAATTTCTTTCATAAAGTCTTCCAAAGCAAGAACTAAAGCTGTTCCTTCTTCTGTCAAAGTCATTCCAGAAGAAGCGACGTGAACTAAGTTTTGTTCTTTCAAAACTTGAACTTCACTTCGCAATACTCGTTCTGTCATACCGAGACTTGCTGACAGGTTTCTTCTTCCAATCGGCTGCATGAGCCTAATGTATTGAAGAATTTGCATTCTCGTTTGCATAACAGGTAGCAGATCAGGTAATAATTTTTTTGTGTTCTGAATCCATGAGCGCATATCTTTTCTCCTCACTACATTGGTTCATTTTTCCTCGTGGTCACTTTACGTCCCGTAGTGACATTTTGTGTCCCACATAGGTTAAAAAAATAATCCCTGCTACGTGTATTATTGTAACAGGAGATAGAAACTTATTCAACTCTTAACTGCATTCTTTATATAGTTTATTATGACACCTTTGTGAATGTTACCATATTCTACTTGTTTTCCGCCTATTTCTACCACCGGAATCATTAAGTGATATTTTTCTAAAAGGTCATTATCTTCATATATATTTATTTCCTCGATTTGAAAAGAATATTCACATTGTACTTCCTCTAAAACTTGTTTCGCCTGCACGCAAAGGCCACAACCTTTTTTTGTATACAGTACAACTTTCATATTCTTCACCTATCCGATCGTTTTTCGTAATGATGACGCTGGAATGTGCATTTGTTCTCTATACTTCGCCACTGTTCTTCGAGAAATAACGATTTCATGCTCTTCTTCTAATAATTTTGAAATCTTTTGATCTGAAAGTGGCTTTTTCTTATTCTCCGCCTCAACAAGCGTTTGGATAAATCGTTTCACACGCTTTGTAGAAACTGCTTCATCTTCAGTAGTCGAAATAGCATTACTAAAGAAAGATTTCATCTCAAATAAACCATGTGGTGTTTGCACATATTTATTTCGCGTTGCACGACTAATTGTAGATTCATGCACACTTAACTCTTCCGCTACCTCTTTTAAAGCAAGCGGTTTTAAATATTCTGGACCTTCCCAGAAGAAATCACGTTGTTTTTCCATAATAATAGTCATCACTTGCAGAAGCGTTTGTTTTCTCTGTTTTAAACTGCGCATAATCCACTGCACATGCTGATACTTTTCTGATACATAAGATGCTACTTCACTTTCACTATTATTCAGAAGCGCACTATACTCAGAATGAATTTCAATTCTCGGCATATTTCTCTCGTTCATTTGTAAAACGAGACGATCACCATCTTTTTTCACCGCCATATCAGGCACAATATAAACCGGTTTATCAGAAGAAAACGCAAGACCTGGTTTCGGCTGTAATGACGTAATACAGTTCACCGCCGATTGCAATTCTTCATTACTACACTTCAACACTTGAACGAGCTTTCGCCAATCTTTCTTCACGAAATAAGCGAAGTGATCCTCTATAACCTCTTCCGCTAATCCATTCCGTCTTTGTAAGCGCTTCAATTGCAAAGTTAGACATTCCTGAATATTACGCGCTCCTACCCCTGCTGGCTCGAGTGATTGGACAAGCTCTACAAAGCGGGCGACTTCATGAATCGGTGCGGAAAGGAGATCCGCTAACTCTTCGTTCGTTTCTTGTAAATACCCATTTCCATCCATGTTCATAATAATGAAAGAAGCTATTTTTCGCTCTTCTTCATCTATTTTATAATACTGTATTTGATTTAATAAATGTTGCTGAATCGTTGTTGAATCCACACTGTAGATTTCCATCTGATTCTCGATTTGTTTGCTGGTACTTTTACTGTTGTTAGAGCTCTTTTTCTTCTCCCTCTCAAAACCACCTAACTCAATAAGGGGATTCTCTAACGATTGCTCATACAAAAACTCCGATAATTCTTGTACATTATACTGGAGCATTGTAATCGCTTGCCTTAACTCTTGTGTCATTGCCAAACGTAAGCTTTGTTCTTGTAAAAGACTTGCCTTCAAACTAATCTCCCCCTTGTTTCTATTGTACAATAAGTTTGGTAAAAGGAGAATGCTATCACAGACACCCATTCCAAAATATTATTAATTTATATGTATTAATGAGATTTACAACTTACAACCGAAATTTGAATAATATTGAAAGAAAATAATAGCGCGATAAAATTATTACCACATACTAATAGTAAATATTATTATCAGATATAACAAGTGTTAATAAAAAAGGTCTGCACTTATATTTGTAAGTGCAGACCTTTTTATGCAGATAGATTCATTATGCTTCGTTAAATATAACATCCCCTTCTTCAGCAGGCCATTCACCTTCTAATTCCATGTCGTCTAACATCATTTCAGCCGTAAAGACAATCGCTATTAAATCCTTATGATAGTCTCCGCTAGGCAAATAGTGACTAGGTCCAAAACAACCCCTATCAATTTCTTTATAGTGCAATTCCATATTTAACATAAATTTCAACATTTCATCGCCTGTAATTTCACCAGAATCAGATACAGCAACGGTTCTACGTTCGTTATCCCCTAAAACACTTAAATATCCACTAATTTTACGCACCCGCAATCCCCTCATACTATAATTTTTAGATAATTTTAGTATAAACTCATTATAAAATTAACAGAAGTACCTTGTAGGACCATAACAAAAACCCCCTATACACGATTATTTCTAATCACATACAAGAGGTTGTTTTAAATTTACTATTTATTTTCAACACGTAACACCAACAATACATAACGCGCCCAGAGGGATTCGAACCCCCGGCAGACGTGGTACCGGAAACCACCGCTCTATCCGACTGAGCTATGGGCGCATGATTATAGAAAATACTTCATTTTCTTTTCATAATAATAGCAATAAAATCCATCTAAATCAATAAAAATATCCCTGTAATCCTTTATGTACCTTAGTTAGGAATATATTAACAAATTACTATCCCCTAAAATTCCCAATCATAAATTCACCCCAACTCACAAATTATAACCTTTGAATTGATATTCCAAAGGGGGCTTCATTCAATGACTGTAATTACAAAACTAAAACAAACTGTTTCTGGATTAAAAAGTGCACAAGCTAGCTTAGAGGGATTCGCTCTTGATACGGATAACCAACAAGCAAAGCAACTTTTCCAAACAGCTGCAGAGCAAACACAAACGATTATCGATTCTTTAAACCCACGTGTTGAAGAAGTCCAACAAGAAGAACCACAATACTCACAGCAATAACGGATTAGTCATGCTGTGAAATAGAAAAAGGATGATATGCAGTCATCCTTTTTCTATCACATTACATATTGCAATAGAAATGGAATGATAATCATGCGAAAACTCGGTCTCATAACCGCATTATTTGCCCTTCTATGTAGCTCTTTTACCGGATGTGATAATAGTCCCTTAGATAAAAAAGTGAAAGAAGAAGCAAAACGAACGGAGAAAGAAAAAGGTCCCAAACTAACAAAGACGAGTACGGAATCCTTTAATCAATCTATATCACAAGGAGCCAAGAAAAGGGCTCTCGCTATGGATGAAATTATAAAAAGCACAGCAGTAAATTCAAATTTAGATCTCTACATAGCAGTTCTACCTGAGCATCACGAAAGGTTTGGATTAAAACCTCTGCGTAAGAAGCTTCAAAAGCAGCTAAGTGATGAGCATCCTACTTTCGATGTTCGTGTAAGTACTGATAAAAAAATCTTTATGTTACTCGCAAAGCTTGAGAGCAAAATTAAGAAAAAAGAAGTATCTAAAGACGAGATCAATAAGCAATTAAAACTCATTGGGAAAAAAATGGAGTCTAACACTTAACGCTTTTTAATAGAAAAGGAAGGATCGCAATGTCTAGTAAAGATAAGAACTTAACCCCTGTGCAACAAGAGTATAAAAAATTCGAGCAAGAACGCGAACCGAAGCGCCCTGTCTTGAAAAATTGTATTAAAGCCTTTTTCGTCGGTGGTTTTATTTGCTTCATCGGACAACTCATTTCTACGTTTTATATCACATATTTTGATTTCACTGAGCGTTCAGCAGGAAATCCAACAGTCGCAACTCTCATTTTCATTTCCATGTTACTAACTGGTTTCGGTGTATATGACCGCTTTGGGCAGTTTGCTGGAGCAGGCACAGCTGTACCCGTCACTGGATTTGGTAACTCTGTTATTGCCGCATGTATCGAACATCGAACAGAAGGGTTCGTACTCGGCGTTGGAGGAAATATGTTTAAATTAGCCGGCTCTGTTATTTTGTTTGGTGTATTTTCAGCTTTCGTCATCGCACTTATTAAAACGATTCTCGTTCAATGGGGAGGGCTATAAATGTTACAAGGACACCGAACGTGGGTATTTGAAAACAAACCAGTTATTATTTCGACAGGAGTCGTTGGCGGGCCGTTTGAAGCAAAAGGAAACATTCCAGAAGACTTCGATATCCTTCATGAAGATTTATGGCTCGGCCAGGATTCCTATGAAAAAGCACATAAAATTTTGTTCGAAGAAGCTTGTAGCCGTGCTACTGAAAAAGCAGAACTTCGTAAAGACGATATTCAATTCGTACTTGCAGGAGATTTAATTAATCAAATCACTCCAACAAGCTTTGCCTGCCGCACACTCGGCACACCATATCTCGGATTATTTGGCGCTTGTTCTACTTCTATGGAAGGATTAGCACTCGGGGCAAGCATTGTAAATGCAAAAGGCGCAAAATATTTATTAACTGGGGCATCTAGTCATAACGCTGCTGTAGAGAAGCAGTTCCGATATCCAACTGAATACGGCGGTCAAAAACCGCCTACCGCACAATGGACAGTAACCGGGGCAGGTGCGGCTATTTTAAGCGACACTGGACATGGTCCTAGGGTAACTTCTGCCACAATCGGGCGAGTGATTGATATGGG
This sequence comes from Bacillus pretiosus, assembly GCF_051294775.1. Lineage (NCBI taxonomy): Bacteria > Bacillati > Bacillota > Bacilli > Caryophanales > Bacillaceae > Bacillus > Bacillus pretiosus. The sequence continues at coordinate 404,045 of NZ_JBPPHF010000004.1, read as the reverse complement.
ATTAACAGATCCTTTTAATATGGGTGGTGCGATGGCCCCAGCAGCTGTCGATACGATTGAGGCCCATTTACGCGAACGACAAATTGACGCCTCTTATTACGACTTAATTGTAACAGGTGATCTTGGACATGTCGGTCGCGAAATTGCTTATGACCTACTACATAAACACGGAACAAAAGTAACGAGCGAACAGTTTCAAGATTGCGGCATACTCATTTATAGAGAAGGGCAACCTGTCATAGCTGGTGCTAGCGGACCCGGATGTTCCGCAACAGTCGTGTACGGTCATTTATTAAACCGAATGAAAAGAGGAGAGTTCAAAAAAATACTTGTCGTTGCGACAGGCGCTTTACTATCTCCACTTACATTCCAACAAGAAGAAACGATTCCGTGTATCGCTCACGCCGTTTCGATTGAATTTGGAGGTGCAACGCAATGATTTTTTTCTGGGCTTTCGTCATTGGCGGACTCATATGCGTAATCGGACAACTTATGTTTGATGTCGGCAAGCTAACACCCGCTCATACAATGGCAACACTCGTTGTTGCCGGTGCTATATTAGACGGCTTCAATTTGTATGAACCATTAATTGATTTTGCTGGAGCCGGGGCAACTGTACCTATTACAAGTTTCGGTAATGCCCTCGTTCACGGCGCAATGGAAGAAGCTGCAAAACACGGCATCGTTGGCGTCATTACCGGCATGTTTAAAGTAACGAGCGCCGGCGTATCCGCAGCTATTATTTTCGGCTTCATTGGAGCTTTGCTATTCAAACCGAAAGGATAAGGTGTTCGTATGACAGTTATCGCTAGCGTTAAAACTTGCCTTGCTAGTGTACGGGGAGCTCAAGCAAGCTTAAGTTCCCTTTCACTAAATTCACAGGACGCGGAATCAAAACGCGTATTTCATGAATGTATGTTAGAAATGGACAGCATCATCGCTGATTTACAGAATAGAGTTTCAGTATTAGAACGTGAAGAACCTCAATATAAAGGGTTTTAAGTAGACTGGAGGAAATGACTATGTCTCACCTACCGGAATGGACACTTGTCATCCTTCGCTCTGTATTCATATTAATTATTTTATTCACTATTACAAAGTGCTTAGGAAAAAGGCAAATCTCTCAGCTTTCCTTTTTTGAATACATAGCGGGAATGACAATCGGTGATATCGCTGCTCAAATAGCTACAGGGCTTGATCAAAAGTTTTTCCATGGTGTCTTTGCAATACTTATTTTCGCCTCGGTACCTTTTTTCGTTGGAATTCTTTCCTTGAAAAACAAAACTGCTAGAGATTTTTTTGAAGGAAAATCTACAGTGTTAATAAAAGATGGCAAAGTACTTGAGGATAATTTAAAGAAAGAAAAATACACAAGTGATGAGTTACTTGAACTTCTTAGAGGAAATGGTGCATTCAGTATAGCTGAAGTTGAATTTGCTGTCTTAGAACCGAGCGGAGAATTAAATGTATTATTGAAGAAAGATCGCCAACCACTTACAGCAAAAGACGTTGGCTTAAAAGTACCGAATGAAAAAGAACCACAAACTGTTATTATGGATGGCAATGTCTTAGATGAACCTCTATCCTCTAGTGGACATAACCGCGCTTGGTTACATTCTGAACTAGAAAAGCTCGGTGTTGTTATTGAAAATGTCTTTCTCGGTCAAGTGGATTCATACGGACAACTTACTATCGACATTTATAATGACAAACTACAAATGCCTTCTCCTCAAAACAAGCCTTTATTATTAGCATCTTTAAAAAAATGTCATGCTGATCTTGAACTATTTTCCCTAGAAACAAAGTCGAAATCAGCGAGCGAAATGTATAGTAAAAATGCGAAACACATCGAAAAGATTTTAAATAAAGTAACCTATCTTTTAAAAGAATAGATATCACAAGAACGCTTCAGTAAAAAGGCGTTCTTTTCTTTTTACTACAGATTTCATGACGTTTAAATTTATGTAATTCGGTTATGATGTTGAAGATACATAAGCAGGGAATTTCAAAAACATAGCGAATAATTCATGGTACAACTACATATTTTTTTGATTTAAAGTGGTTTCGTTTGACCTTTATTGACCATAATTGTATTATAAGACTAAGAAAGCTTTAGAAGGAGGAAATAACAGATGAATTTAATTCCTACAGTAATTGAACAAACAAATCGTGGAGAACGCGCTTACGATATTTACTCTCGACTATTAAAAGACCGCATCATTATGCTTGGTAGTGCAATTGATGACAACGTAGCTAACTCAATCGTTTCCCAGCTTTTATTCTTGGAATCTCAAGATCCAGAAAAAGATATTCACATCTACATCAATAGCCCTGGTGGTTCTATCACAGCAGGTATGGCAATTTACGATACAATGCAATTTATTAAACCACAAGTATCAACAATCTGTATCGGTATGGCTGCATCTATGGGTGCATTCTTACTTGCAGCAGGTGAAAAAGGAAAACGTTATGCACTTCCAAACAGTGAAGTAATGATTCACCAACCACTTGGCGGAGCACAAGGTCAAGCGACTGAAATCGAAATCGCTGCAAAACGTATCCTATTCTTACGTGAAAAACTAAACCAAATTCTTGCTGACCGCACAGGTCAACCACTTGAAGTACTACAACGCGACACAGACCGCGACAACTTCATGACAGCTGAAAGAGCTCTAGAATACGGCTTAATCGATAAGATCTTTACAAATCGTTAATACTTAAAAGCGGAAGCGGCTCGTTCAGAATCGCAGGGCGATGGAGCCCCTGATTCCGAGGCGCTTTTTGCCTCGAATGAAGGGGCGAAACGACCGGAGATTCTAGCCGCTGGAGCTGGATATAACTAAAAGCGGAAGCGGCTCGTTCAGAATGGGAGGAGGATGGAGCTTCTGACAAAGAGGTGCTTTTTACCTCGTCGGAAGAAGCGAAGCCACCGACCATTCTAGCCGCTGAAGCTGGATATAATTAAAAGCGGAAGCGCTCTATAATTGGGCGCTTCTTTTATATATTGTTCCCCGCTCACATATCCCACCTAGTATACCCCTAAATATATCGGCGATTATTTTAATATATCGACGATTCGACACAACTTATCGACTTACCGACAATCCTCGACAAGCACGCGCCCCCTACATACCCGACTCCCAACACCAAATAACAAAACAAAAAAGCTATCGCACATGCGCGATAGCTTCTTATTGTATATATGCAGCTAATGCTTCTAAAGCTTCTTCTGCATCTGAACCTTCTGTTGTAATTGTTATCATGCTACCAGTTCCAATTGCTAAGCTCATAATCCCCATTATGCTCTTTGCATTCACTGTCTTTCCATCTTTCTCGATGAAGATATCCGCATGAAAGCGATTGGCCTCTTGTACAAACAACGCAGCCGGACGTGCTTGTAAACCGTTTTTTAATGAAACCTTAACTCGTTTTTGAACCACAGCTCCATTTCCCCTTTAACCTCTTATTTTTTTGCTACCGCTTCCCCCGCGCGTAATTTCTCTGCAATCTCATCGATTTTACGCAAACGATGATTAATACCCGATTTACTAATTTTCCCCCCGGATACCATCTCGCCTAACTCTTTCAATGTTACATCTTGATAATCTCTTCGTAATTGTGCAATTTCTCGCAGTTTATCTGGTAATATATCAAGGCCAACTGTCTCATCAATATAACGGATATTTTCAATCTGCCTTAGCGCTGCACCAATTGTTTTATTTAAATTGGCTGTTTCGCAGTTCACTAAACGATTTACTGAATTACGCATATCGCGAACGATTCGAATGTCTTCAAATCTTAAAAGTGCATTATGAGCGCCTATAATATTTAAAAACTCCGTAATCTTTTCTGCTTCTTTTAAATACGTAATGTACCCTTTTCTTCTTTCCAACGTCTTACTATTTAAATCAAATCCGTTCATCAATTCACATATAGCATCATTATGTTCCTTATATAACGAAAAGACCTCTAAATGATAAGATGATGTTTCTGGGTTATTTACTGAACCACCTGCTAAAAATGCACCTCGTAAATATGATCGTTTACAACATTTCTTCTCGATTAATTCCTGGGATATATTTCGAATTAACGAAAAGTCGTCTCGAACAATATGAAGATCAGCTAATATTTCGCGAGACTTCTCAACAAGCCGCACAATATATACATTATTTTTCTTCAATCGCATTTTTTTACGAACAAGTAATTCTACCGTCACGTCATATCCTTTTTTCAAAAGCGTATAAATCCTTCTTGCGATTGCCGCATTCTCCGTTTGAATATCGATAGATAGACGACGGTTTGAAAAAGAAAGCGATCCGTTCATTCGAAGTAACGCTGATAATTCTGCTTTCTCACAGCATTCCTTCACCTCAAGATTCGTTAGCTCTTTCTTTGTTTCTGATGCAAATGACACAGTCAACACCTCCTTATACGATTACTTTGGAACAAAAATCTTGTCCTATATGAAATGATGAGCGTTACCTCAAACGAGGCAACGCACATCTACAACAGTGAATATAAAATAGAAGCTAGTTTTAATGTATCGTGCCTTACAACACGATCATCATACTTCGCTAATTGATCTTGAATGACATCAATATTGCTCTCTGTAAAACGCTCTTCATCTACTACAACTGGTGCCGACATTTCTTCCTCATACAACTGACGTAATTCACAAGGAATATCACGGTTATTTACAATTGCAGTATCGATAAATGGTTTACCTAAATGATCATGTAACGCCTGCACATGGTCAAACGCAGTATATCCCATCGTTTCACCAGCTTGCGTCATAACATTACACACATATACCTTCTTCGCTTTTGCAGCAAGAACAGCGTCCCCGATTTTGTTAACAACTAAATTCGGTAATATACTCGTATACAAACTTCCTGGACCAAAAACAAGTAAATCAGCTCGTTTAATCTCAGCCAACGTTTCATGTAACGGCTCTACATCTTCTGGAGTTAAAAAGACGCGGTTAATCTTCTTCCTAGAATAAGGAATCTTTGATTCACCTGTTACAATTTCTCCATCTTCTAGTTCCGCATGAAGTACCGCACTTTGGTTCGCTGCAGGTAACACACGTCCTCTGACATTTAACACTTTACTCGTTTCCGTAATCGCATGGAAGAAGTCTCCTGTAATCGAGGTCATACCCGCTAATAATAAATTTCCTAACGCATGACCTTTCAGCCCGTCTCCCGTTGTGAAACGATGCTGAAATAAAGCTTCCACCAGCGGCTCTACATCTGATAACGCAACAAGTACGTTACGAATGTCACCTGGGGGTGGAATTTCGAGCTCATCACGTAATCTACCTGAACTGCCACCATCATCAGCGATTGTAACAACTGCTGTAATATCAACTGGATATTGTTTTAATCCTCGTAATAAAACAGAGAGTCCAGTACCGCCTCCCATGATAACAATTTTAGGTTTTCTCTCTTTTTTCATCCCTTAATGGCCCTTTCTCTTCTCCACATCACGATGAGATACATGAACGCTATACTCTGGTTTCAAATGTTTCCCAAGGTATTCTGTAAGCGTAACAGAACGATGCTGTCCACCTGTACATCCAATTGCAATTACAAGTTGACTCTTGCCTTCTCTTTTATAATGAGGCAGCATGAAAGTAATAAGATCCGTCAATTTTTCTAAAAACTTATGTGTCTCATTAAATTTCAGCACATACGATGAAACTTCTTCATCTAGTCCTGTTAATGGCTTCATATGTGGAATGTAATATGGATTTGGTAAAAAACGAACATCAAATACTAAATCTGCATCAATTGGAATACCGTACTTAAATCCAAACGACATAACATTTACACGAAATGCTTGCTCAGTTTCAGTTGAAAACAGATGAACAATTTTTTCACGTAATTCTTTCGGTTTTAAATCCGATGTATCCAGCACAATATTCGCTCGTGCCTTCATATCAGTTAATAAGCCACGCTCCATCTCAATTCCCTTTAACGGCAAACCAGTTGGTGCAAGTGGATGCGAACGTCTCGTTTCTTTATAACGAGTTACAAGCGTGCCATCTTTCGCATCTAAGAATAAAATATGAGGAATAATCCATGTACGTTCTGATAAATCATCAAGTGCTCCCCATAAATGTTCGAAAAACTCTCGGCCACGTAAATCAACGCCAAGTGCTACTTTATTCATTTTCCCTTTTGAATCCGCCATAAGTTCAATAAACTTCGGCAATAACATCGGTGGTAAATTATCTACACAGAAATATCCTAAATCTTCAAAACTTTGTAAAGCTACTGTCTTTCCAGCTCCAGACATTCCTGTAATAATTACCATTTTTATATCATTATTCTCTGTCATCGTATCCTCTCCTTGACGGTTTAACTCGGATCTAATCGATATGAAAGCAACTCAAAATCTGGGGTATATACAAATGTACCGTAGATTATGCCATTTCCTTTAATTAAATAATCAATAATGTGATAATCTCCTGGTGCCATTGCTAAATCATCAATTTTGTCAAATGTATGCCAACCAATGATGCCTTCTTCGCTCTCTAGTTTGTTTTCTCCTGCAAAATCTGTCGCTAAAAAGGAGAACATCATCCATTCAGAAACAACTTTATCACCTTCTTGGATGACAAAGGTGAAGACCCCTTTTAACGCTGGGTTCTTTAAATAAATACCTGTTTCTTCACGATACTCGCGAACAACGGAATCTCTTACTGTCTCACCACGCTCCATTTTCCCGCCTGGTGCAACCCACCAATTTCGGCGAGGTTTTTGGAGTAAGAGTACTTCATTATCTCTAATTAACACACAGTTTGTCACTCTTTGCATGTTTCTTCACCTCAGCTACTTGCAGTAAATTGCTCACTGCATACTCATTTCATTATACTATCAAAAACAGTTTGCTACAACGAAGGAGCCAGTCCTCTTTCGCTAAGCACATGCTACTCAACAATTTTAAAAAAGCTTTCTAGAACAAGCAATGTAAATGCCTAGACTTTCAATGAATAGCATGAAAAATCCCCTTAACGATTTTTATCGCCAAGGGGATTAAAGTCCTTATTTCTTACCGAAATAAGTAACAATCGCAAATCCTAAAATAAAGGTAATAATTGAACTTATAATTGAAAATCCTCCAGTTGGAATACCAGGGAACACAATTACAATCGAGCCGATAACAAGTCCAATAATTGCCGCAAATGTCATACTTTTATAACGATCTAACAAGAAACTAATTCCTTTACTACTTACAACAAACCCCGCCATAACACCAGCACCGATAACTACGATTAAAGGTAAGTTCAGTGTAGTTAAAGCATTAATTGCTGTCGGATACACACCAATAATTAATAAAATAAATGATCCGCTAATTCCAGGAAGCAACATAGCCATACTAGCCATCCAGCCCGCGAAAAATAAACCAATTGCATTTAAAATTGTTAACGTCGTAATTGGATCTGCTGCCTTATCTGGTTTAAAGAAAGCTGTGATCGCAACAAGAATTGCTGCAACTATTAATAAAACAATGTGCTTACCTTTAAACGACGACTTTGCATCAGCTTCTCTCATTAACATCGGTAATATACTAATAATTAAACCGAGGAAGAAAAATTGAGTCGGTTCATAATGATTTGCAAGTAAATATTTAATAACGTGACTTAACGTTAAAAACGCTGCTGCCACACCAGCTGCAAGGGGAATTAAAAACCCTAAATGTTTTTTCCATTCGCGACTAAAGAATCCACTAATTGCCGCAAGCAATTGTTCATAAATCCCTAACACAACAGCGATTGTACCGCCGCTCACACCAGGAATTAAATCACTAACGCCCATACAAAATCCACGATATATATTACGCCATTCCATACTGAATAAATTCCTCATTTCTTATAGTGATTTTTCCGTAAAGTCCAGTATATCAATAAGAAAGCTTATAATCCCAATATTTTTTGACAAAACTTTGACATTTTCATAAAAAAAAGAAAGCTCCTATCGGTAGCTTTCTTCTCAAAAGGCATATTATCCCTTATTTTTCTGATACTGTTTTTAGTTCTTCTAATAATTCTTCTACGTAATGTTGTGCAATTTGTGCTGCGATACTACCATCACCTGTTGCAGTTACAATTTGACGTAGCATTTTTTCGCGAACATCTCCAGCTGCGAAAATACCAGGAACTTTCGTTTCCATACGCTCATTTGTTTCAAGGTAACCATTTTCATTTGTAATACCTAGTTCAACAAATGGTTTTGATAGTGGTAACATACCGATGTATATGAACACGCCATCAGTTTTGACTTCTTTCTCTTCTCCACTGTTTACGTCTACAAGTGTTACGCTTCCCACTTTACCATTTGCATCGTTAATTTCTTTTATAGTGTGATTCCAAATGAAATCAACTTTCTCGTTTTGGAAAGCACGATCTTGTAAAATTTTCTGTGCACGAAGAGTGTCACGACGGTGAACGATTGTTACCTTTGATGCGAAGCGTGTTAAGAATACACCCTCTTCAACAGCAGAATCTCCACCACCAATAACTACAAGTTCTTTTCCTTTAAAGAAAGCCCCATCACATACTGCACAATATGATACACCACGGCCGCCAAGTTCTGTTTCGCCTGGCACACCAATTTTTTTATACTCTGCACCGCTTGCAACGATAATTGCACGTGCTTTATATTCTTTTTTACCAGCAATAATTGTTTTGTATTCTTTACCATCGATGACTGCTTTCACATCACCGTATGCATATTCAGCACCAAATTTCTTCGCATGCTCGAACATTTTATTTGATAAGTCTGGTCCTAAAATAGACTCATAACCTGGGTAGTTCTCTACATCCTCTGTGTTTGCCATTTGGCCACCTGGGATACCACGCTCAAGCATTAATGTGCTTAAATTCGCACGAGATGTATATACTGCAGCTGTCATACCAGCTGGTCCTGCACCAATAATAATGACATCATAAATTTTTTCTTCTGACACACTATTCACTCCTATTCATTCCTACACAATTAAGTTACCCTCATTATACTGTTAGCATCATTTTTTTCCCAATGATTTGCTTACCCTATGTGTGCGTACGTTTAACAGCCTGCACATACTTTCGAACAGTCGCTACAGATACATTATATACATCCCCAAGCTCCGACTGTGTCATCTTATTTCCTTGTTCGCTGCGTACAATATATTCAACAGCAGCTGACCAGCCGTATACATTTGTAAAAACTGCCCCAGATGTATATAAACGTATGAACGTACAAAACCAAAATTGTAAACACTCTTCGATTAATTCATCATCTTTTTTCGTATAATTATATAAAGCATCCGCAATTTGCGCGCACTGTTCAAATTGCTGTAAATCAGCTGGAATGCTCTTATGGCTATTAAGTAAAAAGAAATACTTTGCAAGTTGCGATACGATTGGAACACCGTTCTTCGCCTGCGTTACATCAAAGAAGAATCCCACCTTCTCTGGCGTTGACAATTCATTCATTAAATATAAAGCTAGCATTTGTTCCTCTAGCGTCGCACTTTGTTGAAATGATTTTCGTAATTCTTCAAATAATACGTTTTGTCCTTCATCTGCTAAATTCAGCGCATTCCACGGTTCTTTTCCCTTTTTATCAGGGTGCAATTCTACAACATGCTGCCACATTTTTTCAGCTACTTGCTGATCTTTCACCATATAAGCAGAATATGCAAACCAATAATAAAAACTAACGTCTCCCTCATATCCTTGACGCTTTAATACTTTGAACCATTTATATGCAGGCTCAAAATGACCAATTGTTGCAAGTGTCGTTCCAAGTTTCAAACGATGCTCGAACGAAATCGGATATACTGAAACTAACTGCTCCGCTAACGCTTCTACTTGTTTATGCTCTCCAATTGAATATAGGAAAATAAGCGTATTACAAAGCGCATGTATATTACCAGGATTTTTCTCTAAAATCATTTCCGTTAACTTCAGAGCTTTATCTACATTACCAGATTGAAAATGTGCAATGGCTAAATTATTATGACCCGACCAAAATTCCGGATAATCTTTTGTAACAATTTCCAATGTAGCAATTGCTTCTTCCAATTGTCCGTTACGAATATAACGATTCGCTTCTTCTTGCATAACAATTAGATCGTCTTCATCCTCAATCTCTTCCTCACCCATCGCTTCTTCTTCCATAATTTCAAGTAATTCTAATGTATCTTCTACAAATTCCTTCTCTTCTGCAACTTCTAAATAGCGATCCGCATACTTTTTCGCCTGCTGAAATAGCCCCATATATGCATAATTATTTGCAATAAAATAATAGCATTGTTCAAGTTCTGGATTAGATCTAACAAGCTTAAAGAAGATTTGATTCGACTCTTGATATTCACCAGCCTCAGATAATACTGTTGCTAATTGGCATAAAATAAACGGCTCCTTCTCACTTTGTGCCGCTCTTCGAAAATATTTAATTGCATCTTGCAATTTCTGTCCTTTGTAAGCCCTCATCCCTTTTTTATAAAAGAAGTCCGATAATTGATTAAAAGAGATAACTTGTCCGTTCTCCTTATATATTCCTTGATTTTTCCCCATATATCCTCCAGTTTTTTGTTTTCTTCGTTCACACATTCTTCTATCTATAAGTATAAACGATTCCGTAAAAAACAAAACAGTATATTATACTCAATTATTTCCTTTTTATTCATTAAAAAAGAAGAGAAATGTTACATTTTTAGCATCAACCTTCTCTAGCATCCATTTCTTCTTTCGTATAAATAAAACGCATTGGATTTCCACCCACGAAAGCACCACTTGGGACATCTCTATGAACAAGTGTGCCAGCTGAAACAATCGCGCCATCCCCAATTTTCACACCTGGTAATATAGTCGTATTTGCTCCAATCATCACTTCATTTCCTATGACGATCTCTCCAAGTCGATATTCACGAATTAAATATTCATGTGCTAAAAGCGTTGTATTATAGCCGATAATTGAATTCTCTCCCACAGTTATCTTTTCTGGGAACATAATATCCGGCACTACCATAAGCGCGATTGATGTTTTCTTTCCGACTTTCATCCGTAAAAATGTACGGTACAACCAATTCTTGACGGATAAAAATGGTGTATAACGCGCAATTTGGATAATAATAAAGTTTTTCATTACCTTCCAAAAAGAAACTGTTTTATACACATTCCATAATGAATTTTCTCCCGAAACAGGATAGCGCGTTGTCCGTCGCACTTAACTCGCTCCTCTACTAAAAAGTGAAACTGTAAGTTAGTAGGGAAACAGCCCCCTACTAACTTACTTGGACCTTTATGAACGGTTCATATCAGACAAAATCGATAGCAAATCACTCATTTTATCTAACATAAAGTCCGGCTTGTAAGCCTCTAAATACGCTCTACCTTTCAACGTCCATGAGACAGCAGCTGTTTTCGTGCCCGCATTTTGTCCGCCAACAATATCATGGTGATTATCCCCAACCATCAATGCTTCTTCCGGTTTCGCATCTAATAACTCAAGCGCTTTTTGAAGTGGTTCTGGATGTGGTTTCACATGCTCCACATCATCAATTGTCACGACCACATCAAAAAATTCATCAAGCTTTGACAACTTTAATCCCATCTCAACTGTTTGTCTCGCTTTCGTTGTAACAATACCAACTTTATAACCTTGCTTCTTCAACTCTTGAACTGTTTCATATACAGTTTCATATTCTTCCACTAATTCATCGTGATGATCATGGTTAAATTGACGATAACATGTAATCATCTCTTCAACCTTGTTTTCATCAATCTTGCTGAAAGTATCATGTAAAGAAGGGCCAATAAATGACAATACATCTTCACGCTTATATTGACTTGGATAATATGTATGCAACGTATGTAAAAAAGAAGAAATAATAAGTTCGTTTGTATTAATTAAAGTTCCATCTAAATCAAATAACACTGTATTTATTCTCATTGCCTTAGTCCCTTCTCTTTCCTGAATATGAAAGAAGCAGCATCTTATAATAAGATGCTACTTTTCTCTAATTTTCCGAATATCTTTTATCAGCTTGCCCCATTTTTCGTCTCACGATAATGAAAATAATAGAAATAACAACAAGTCCAATTGACATTACTTGTGCGATACGAAGTGGTCCTAACATTAAACTATCTGTACGTAAGCCTTCTACGAAGAAGCGCCCTATTGAATACCAAATTAAATATGTGAAGAATAATTCCCCGCGTCGTAAATTCACTTTTCGTAATGCAAGTAATAAAATGACACCTGCAAAATTCCATAATGATTCATATAAAAACGTTGGGTGATAGTACACACCCTCAATATACATTTGATTAATAATGAAATCCGGTAAATGAAGTCCTTCTAAAAACTGTCTCGTTACTTCATCACCATGCGCCTCTTGGTTCATAAAGTTTCCCCATCGACCAATTGCTTGTCCTAGTAAAATACTTGGCGCAGCAATATCTGCCAACTTCCAGAAGGAAACCCCGCGTCGTTTCGCAAAAAGAATCCCTGTAATAACAGCCCCGATTAAACCACCATGAATCGCCAAACCACCTTGACGAGTATTAATAATTTGACTCGGATTTTGTGCGTAATATTCCCATTCAAAAATAACATAGTACATTCTCGCAAATAGAATAGCGATCGGTACTGCAATTAATACAAGGTCAACAAATGTATCTTTTGGAATACCTAGCCTTTCTCCCTCGCGAGTTGCCAGCCAAAGACCTAATAGCACACCTGTACCGATAATAATCCCGTACCAATACACAGGAAACGGCCCAAGTTGGATAGCTACACGGTCAAGCTGTGGTACAGAAGCTAACAGCATATGTATATGACCTCCCTCTCCAAAGTTTACTCCTGATTTCCTAACTCAATTGCACTCATTAATCGTTCAGAGAACTGCTGTGCTGCATTGACTCCCATACGTTTTAAACGGAAGTTCATCGCTGCTACTTCAATAATAACAGCCAAGTTTCGACCAGGACGAACTGGAAGTGTAATCTTCGTAAGCTCTGTATCAATAATTTTCATCTTCTCTTCATCAAGACCTAAGCGATCGTAATTTTTCTTTTGATCCCAAATTTCAAGATTAATAACAAGTGTAATACGCTTATAATTTCGCACTGCCCCTGCACCGAATAACGTCATAACGTTAATGATACCTAGACCACGAATTTCTAATAAATGCTCAATTAAATCTGGTGAGCTTCCTACTAATGTGTCTTCATCTTCTTGACGAATTTCTACACTATCATCCGCAACAAGACGGTGACCACGCTTTACAAGCTCAAGAGCTGTCTCACTTTTACCGACACCACTTTGACCTGTAATTAAAACACCAACACCGTAAATATCTACTAACACACCATGTACAGCTGTTGTTGGTGCTAACTTACCTTCTAAATAATTTGTTAAACGACTTGATAATCTCGTTGTCGTTTGAGAAGAACGTAATAAAGGCATACCTGATTCACGTGATGCTTGTAATAACTCATCTGGTACATCTTGATTACGAGTTACAATAATACATGGCGTCTCCTCAGTACAAAGCGCTTTCATTCTCTCTTGTTTTTGCTCTGACGTTAACGTGTCAAAGAAAGTAAGCTCCGTTTTACCAAGAAGCTGCACACGATCTGCTGGATAGTATGTAAAAAACCCTGCCATTTCAATTCCAGGTCGTGATAAATCACTTGTATCAATTGGACGATGAATACCTTCTTCACCACTGATTAACTCCAATTGAAATTGTTCAATTAAATCTTTTGTCCTTACTTTCGGCATATGTATAAACCTCCACTCCGCTGCGGGTTCAGTCTCGTTTGATGTAAAATTCCATTCTATCGGATATTGTACCACTTTTTTCTGGAAACAAGAAATACGGTTTCTAATAAATAGAAAAAAACATTTCATACACATCATGAAATGTTTTTCTTTTTGTCATTTTCTCTTTTTTTCATATAAAGGTTCCACAATTGCCTTTTCAATAATCATATTAAAAATTGAAATACAAATTGCCGCAACAATCGCTACACCAAATCCTGATATATTAAAAGCATCTCCTAATAATGAATCTGCTATTTTTAACGTAATCGCATTAATAACAATTAAGAAGAAGCCGAAAGTTACAACAGTAATTGGTAGCGTAATTAAAATTAAAAATGGCTTTACGAACACATTTAAAACAGCTAAGATAATACTCGCAATAATTGCAGTCTGTATATTTGCTACGTAAAACGCGTCTGGCGCAATCCCTTTTAAAAGTCCCGATACAGCGATTAACACAACGCTATTTACAAGAAGTGATACAATCCATCTCATTTTCTTACACATCCTTTTGACATATATATTTCATCATACGCTAATAGATTATAAACGCAAGTATCATGCAAACACTTATATCAACTTATTCTACTCTTCCTGCTTGTATACCTACTAACATTTCCTCGCAAAATAAGGGCCATACCATCTATGTTCATGAGTTTTCACAAAGGTCCAAGTAAAATCTTTGTCTACAATATAGATATCGCCTTTATACGCATCATACGTCTCCCGTAATATATCCTCGATATGTAATAAACTCGCATCTTTTATTAGTAGTACGTCATCACAATGTTGATAGAATATATAGCACTCCTTTTTCGCTTCATTATGAAACGCACGCTCCGCTTCTTCACCCTCTAAACACTTCTTTTTCTCATAACTAAATATGTGCCAAAGAAACCCACATGCATACTTATCACCATACAGAAAGATGTCTTCCTTTTCCTCATCACTTACATGATTTGCAAAGTTATCCTCCCAGCGCTTCCGAAAATAAACACCCCAACTTTGAAACTCTCTTACCTTCATGTTTTTCTTTCTTAAAACATCTGTAAACTCCATCTTTTCCCCCTATGAACGAAAAACCGAGTGTCATTTCCACTCGGTTTTTCGTAATACACTTATTGAGATAACTCTACTTCTTTTATTTTCTCTTTCATTCTTGCTTTATCGCGATTTAAAATCTCTTTTAAATACTTACCTGTATACGAGCGTTCTTCTTTTACTACTTGCTCTGGCGTTCCGGAAGCAACAATTTGCCCACCTTTATCTCCGCCCTCTGGTCCAAGGTCAACGATATAATCAGCTGTTTTAATTACATCTAAATTATGTTCAATAACAAGAACTGTCTCGCCACTTTCAACAAGGCGTTGCAGCACTTCTAGAAGACGCGCGATATCATGTGCATGCAAACCAGTCGTTGGCTCATCTAAAATATATAACGTACGCCCAGTAGAACGACGGTGTAATTCAGAAGCTAGCTTCACGCGCTGCGCTTCACCACCAGATAACGTCGTAGCTGGCTGTCCTAATTTCATATAACCAAGACCTACATCTACAAGCGTTTGAAGTTTACGCTTAATTTTTGGGATATTAGCGAAGAACTCTACTCCATCTTCAATTGTCATCCCTAACACTTCAGAAATGTTCTTATCTTTATACTTCACTTCTAACGTTTCGCGGTTATAACGTTTACCATGACAAACTTCACACGGAACGTATACGTCTGGTAAGAAGTGCATTTCGATTTTAATAATCCCATCACCACGGCACGCTTCACAACGTCCACCTTTTACATTAAAGCTGAAACGTCCTTTTTGATATCCACGCACTTTCGCTTCATTCGTTTGTGCAAACACATCACGAATATCATCGAATACACCTGTATACGTCGCTGGATTAGAACGTGGTGTACGCCCGATTGGCGATTGATCGATATCGATTACTTTATCTAAATGCTCAAGACCTTTAATTTCTTTATGAGTACCTGGCTTCGCTTTCGCTTTATATAACTTTTGTGCTAATGATTTATATAGTACTTCATTAATCATCGTACTTTTACCGGAACCAGATACACCCGTTATCGCTACAAACGTACCAAGCGGGAATGACATCTTTGCATTCTTTAAGTTATTCTCTTTTGCACCGATAATTTCCACTTTACGTCCGTCACCTTTACGTCTTTCAAGTGGAACCGGAATAAACTCTTTACCGCTTAAATACTTCCCTGTTAGCGAATTATCATCTTGCATCACTTCAGCTGGCGTCCCCGCTGATACAACTTGACCACCGTGAATACCTGCACCAGGTCCGATATCAAGTAAATAATCAGCAGCCATCATCGTATCTTCATCATGTTCAACGACAATTAACGTATTCCCTAAATCACGCATCTCTTGCAACGTACGAATAAGACGATCGTTATCGCGCTGATGTAAACCGATAGAAGGCTCATCAAGAATGTAAAGTACGCCAGTCAGACGAGAACCGATTTGCGTCGCTAAACGAATACGCTGCGCCTCACCACCTGATAAAGTTCCTGCGGCACGACTTAACGTTAAATAATCTAAACCGACGTTCACTAAGAACCCAACGCGCTCCTGGATTTCTCTTAAAATTAAATGAGCAATTTTTTGTTGCTTCTCCGTTAGCTCCACATTCGAGAAGAATTCCTGTACTTCTTGAACAGAATACTTCGTTACATCAGCAATCGTTTTATCACCAACGAAAACAGCTAAACTCTCTGGCTTTAAGCGTCCACCTTTACACTTCGGACAAGCTTGCTCTGCCATATATTTCTCCATTTGCTCACGAACATAATCAGAACTCGTTTCACGATAACGACGTTCGATATTTGGAATAACACCTTCAAATAAAATCTCATTTTCCTTTACTTGACCAAATTCATTTACATAGCGGAAATAAACTTTCTCTTCACCGCTTCCGTACAACACTTTATCAAATAAATCTTTCGGTATATCTTTCACAGGCATATCCATATCAACGCCGTAATGATTACATACAGATTGTAAAAGCTGTGGGTAATATTGTGAGCTTGTCGGCTCCCAAGGCGCAATCGCATGTTCATTTAATGATAAATCCCAATTCGGAATGACAAGTTCTAAATCTACCTCTAACTTTGAACCAAGTCCATCACAAGAAGGACACGCCCCGAATGGACTGTTGAATGAGAACATGCGCGGCTCTAATTCTCCGATTGAAAAGCCACAATGCGGACAAGCATGATGTTCACTAAATAGAAGTTCCTCTTCTCCCATTACATCAATTAACACTCGGCCCCCGCCAAGCTTTAATGCACTTTCAAGAGAATCCGCAAGACGGCTTGCAATTCCTTCTTTTACAACAATACGATCAATTACAACTTCAATGGAATGCTTCTTATTTTTATCTAACGCAATATCTTCAGATACATCTAACATTTCACCATCAACACGTACACGAACATACCCTTGCTTCTTAATATCTTCAAGCACTTTCACATGTGCACCTTTACGCCCAGAAACGATAGGAGCTAACACTTGTAATTTCGTACGTTCAGGATATTCAAGTACACGGTCTACCATCTGTTCTACTGTTTGTGACGTAATTTCAATACCATGATTCGGACAAATTGGCGTACCAATTCGCGCAAATAATAAACGTAAATAATCATAAATCTCCGTGACCGTTCCGACTGTTGAACGTGGATTACGACTCGTTGTTTTTTGATCGATTGAAATCGCTGGTGACAATCCTTCAATCGTATCTACATCCGGCTTATCCATTTGTCCTAAAAACTGACGCGCATACGCAGATAACGATTCTACGTATCTGCGCTGCCCTTCTGCATAAATCGTATCAAACGCTAATGATGATTTCCCTGAACCAGACAATCCCGTCACAACAACAAGCTGATTTCTCGGAATGGTTACATCAATATTTTTTAAGTTATGTGCTCTAGCACCTTTTACGACAATAAAATCCTTGCTTATGCTCACTCTGTTCACCCTTCCGCTTTTAATTCTAATAGTAAATCTCTTAATTCAGCTGCACGCTCGAAATCTAACGCTTTTGCTGCTTCTTTCATCTCTGCTTCCATCTTCGCAATTGTCTTTTCACGCTCTTTTTTCGTCATCTTCTTAGCTGGTGCCGCTTCATACATTTCCGGCTCTTCAGCAGCTGTCGTTGCACGGATAACATCACGCACGCCTTTTTGAATCGTTTTCGGCGTAATACCATGCTCTTTATTGTAAGCTTCTTGTATAGTACGACGACGCTGCGTTTCTTCAATTGCAATTCCCATTGATCTTGTTATACGATCTGCATACATAATAACGCGGCCGTTTTCATTACGTGCTGCACGACCGATTGTTTGAATTAATGAACGCTCTGAACGCAAGAACCCTTCCTTATCAGCATCTAAAATAGCTACAAGTGATACTTCTGGAATATCTAATCCTTCTCGTAATAAGTTAATACCGACAAGTACGTCAAACTTACCAAGGCGAAGATCACGGATAATTTCAATACGTTCTAACGTTTTAATTTCAGAGTGAAGATAGTTCACTTTAATTCCTACATCTTTTAAGTAGTCTGTTAAATCCTCTGACATCTTCTTCGTTAAAGTCGTAATTAATACACGTTCATTTTTTGCAATGCGATCTTGAATTTCTCCTAATAAATCATCAATTTGCCCTTCAATTGGTCGTATATCAATTGGTGGATCTAAAAGCCCTGTTGGACGAATAATTTGTTCTATTACTTCCGGTGCCTGCTCTAACTCGTACGGTCCTGGCGTTGCTGAAACGTAAATAACTTGATTCGTTTTCCCTTCAAACTCATCAAACGTAAGCGGTCTATTATCTAAAGCTGATGGCAGACGGAATCCATGATCTACAAGCACTTGTTTACGTGCTTGGTCCCCGTTATACATCGCTCTTACTTGCGGTACTGATACGTGCGACTCATCCATAACGATTAAGAAATCTTTCGGGAAATAGTCTAATAACGTATACGGCGTTGCACCCGCTGGACGAAGTGTTAAATGACGGGAATAGTTTTCAATCCCTGAACAAAAGCCCATCTCGCGCATCATTTCTAAATCATAACGTGTACGTTGCTCTATACGCTGCGCTTCTAACAACTTGCCATTATCATTTAATTCCTTTAAACGCTCTTCTAATTCTTTTTCGATATTTTCAATAGCGACCTTCATTTTTTCCTCACGTGTAACGAAGTGAGATGCTGGGAAGATTGCTACATGATCACGTTCTGCTAATACTTCACCTGTTAACGCATTTACTTCGCGAATACGATCGATTTCATCGCCGAAAAATTCAATTCGAATACAATGCTCATCAAGTGATGCTGGGAAGATTTCAACTACATCTCCGCGCACACGGAATGTACCACGCTTGAAATCAATGTCATTACGTCCATACTGTACATCAACAAGTTCACGAAGCAATTGATTGCGGTCCTTTTCCATACCAACTCTAAGTGAAACAACTAACTCGCGGTATTCTTCTGGAGAACCTAAACCATATATACACGAAACACTCGCAACAATAATTACATCATCCCGTTCAAATAGTGCAGATGTCGCTGAGTGACGCAATTTATCGATTTCATCATTAATCTGCGCATCTTTTTCAATAAACGTATCTGTTTGCGGCACATACGCTTCTGGCTGATAATAATCGTAATAACTAACAAAATATTCAACTGCATTATTCGGAAAAAAATCTTTCAGCTCACTATATAACTGTCCTGCTAACGTTTTATTATGAGCCATGACAAGTGTTGGCTTCTGCACCTCTTTAATGACATTTGAAATCGTAAATGTCTTACCCGTTCCTGTCGCTCCAAGCAACACTTGCTTTTTCTTTCCACTATTAATTCCCTCTACAAGCTTCTCTATAGCTACCGGCTGATCACCTTGCGGGGAATACGCTGAGATAATTTCAAATTGATGTTCCAAACAAAACCGACCTCCTCGTAAAAAATCTGTATTCCCATTTTACCACGAATGCTCATAAAAAAACCAAGAAAACGAACAGATATTCGGTAAAACTTTCGACAATATATACATAGAAAAAGGAAGGAGCCAAAACTTCCTTCCTCTACTAACTCTATTTTTTAGGTACATATAATAAATCATATCCATTGCGCCCATTTTCATTCACACAGTCTATTAACCTATAAGCCGTTTGTAATTCACGCTGCTCTTTAACAATCCTTTTACAGCTATCTTCATCTATATCTGTATGATTACCAGCAAATCGATCTTGCCTATTATCTAATATACGAATTATATCTGCCCCACTATACTCTAACGTTTGAAAAACTGGATCACCTTCATGTGTATAATGTACAATTCTTATTTTATCAACTTCCCCTTGTTCCACATTCAAAACGAACTTTTCAAATTTATCTAGATTAGAAATTTCTGTTCCCTTTACAACAACATCATTCTTCTTATCAATTGTAATGTTAGGTTGTGAGCATGCTACTAAACTAAAGAGAAATAAGCATATAAAACCTGTTTTTCCTATTGTTACCCTCTCCTATACAAACTATTGGTATACTAGAAAAAGCTACTTTTCTCTACGAAAGTAGCTTCTCTTTTCCTTTCTCCTTCTTCGGGAAAAGAACATATGAAAACGAAATAACTGTATCCACTAAAAGTATAATCGCCCAAACTTGACTAACGCGATTAGCTGTTTTATTTAAAATAATCCCCGTTTCTAACCAATTACGCCATTGTTCAAACGGGACAAAACCGTACAGAAAGAAAAAGAAAATATGCACAACAACGAATAAAACAAGATGCAATATCCAACTTTTTATTTCTTGCTTCGCATAGGCCATACCTGTTAATTCTATATGTTCTTCAATAATAGGCGCTGGTTCATTCCGCCATTTCGCAACTAGCTTTTGCGCAAATATATCAAGCTTCTTCAAATCCTTTTTCCCGTAGAAAACTGCATACAATAAAATAATTACAGTAATGATTTGAAAATTAGAGAACTTCCCTGTTTGATAATAGTCCACTATCCCTAAAGTTAAAATAAACACTTCATTTACGAGGAGTACAATCCCCATAATAAAACTTGCCTTTTTCAAACGGAATCCGTAACGAAGTAAAAAGAAACCGATAGCCGATAACCAAAATACAATTTCTGCCCCAATTAAAAAGTACCAACGATATTCTGCAAGTATACTCATTTATCCCTCTCCTTTTCATCATATATACGAAAAGCTTCATCCATATATAATAAAAGTTCTTCTTCAATTGGATACATGCTCATTTTCTGTGAATCTTCCTTCGATTTTCTAACTTCCCATAACTTATCTAAAAACGCTTCATCACCATTGGCCATTTCTAAACACTTCTGCATTAATCTCTTCGTTGCCCCTTGTACCTCATCACTCGCGGCTTCTTTGCCGTTTTTCATAAAAGTACGTAATTGCTTTAATAAATCTACCCATTCTAAAACATTCGGATCTTCTTCACTCATATTTGGCAAGTTATAAAGCAATTTTTGTTCTCCCTTTGAAAATACTTCATTTTGAAATATTTCACGTATACGAGACGACTGTTTTGAAAGCTGAATGAGTTCAAACATAACTTTCCAATCAAGTTCTCCCTCCACATCTACCGAATAAACAACAGCTTGTAAAACACGCTCCATTCGATTAAATTTCTTTTGTTCTTCCTGTACAAATCGAAGTTGTTTTTCAAGAGAATCCTTTAAGTTAAGCTCACCTTTTACTAACATATTCGCAGCCTCTTTTAATGAAAATCCCATTTCCTTTAAAAACAAAATTTGTTGTAGTCGAATGACATCAGTTTCACTATATAACCGATGTCCACCCTCCGTTTTCCCGCTTGGCTTTAATAAATCTATTTGATCATAATAACGTAATGTACGTACTGTTACCCCTGTCTCTTTCGTCAATTGTTGTATTGAAATCACTACCATCACCTCTTCCCCTTCATTATAAAAGATGACGTTACGTAACTTTCAAGACCTTTGTAAAAAAAATACAAAAAGCTATTTATACTCTTTGTATAAACAGCTTTTACGGAAATAATCCCTTTTGTATAGCGCGCCCACAAAATAAAATAAGTGCTCCAACGACAACACTCGTTGCTGTTTTATGATAATGAGCTGAAACTAATAAATAATATGATAAACCTACAGTACCGAGCATAATACAAATGCTTGGCACTGGATAACGAGAGAAGTTCTGCATTCCCCAAAACAAAGCAAAAATAGCCGTAGCGACACATAACACCGGTAATCCCATCCCAGTTCCCCTTTTTCTATCTATTCCTTGTTGCTAACACACTCGTCGATGCCATACTTATTAATAAACCAAAAATAGCAATATATAATAACTCATTTACATGTACTGCTTGCCTATCTACATACTTATTTACACAAAGATACATAATGAACAAGAACACGAAGCTTGTAATACTAATCGTAAAATATGACTTCATCTTGTTCACAACTCGCTCATCAATCGACGGTACTCCCTCTTCTTTCAAACGCTTCTGTTCTCTATATTCCGCAATACTATATAAAATGATTAGTGCTACATTCGATATAAAAATAGTTCCCCACGAAATGCTTAAAATCATTAAACTCACATTTAAAACAAGACCCGCTAAAAACAAACTTCCTATGAACCGTATAACATCTTGCTTACTCATACATGATCGACCTCTTTTTGATTTCTATATTTCCACTTCGGCCAATAGTTCACAAGAAAATACACCCACTGCCCTAGTACAAATAAAACAAACGGCATACCAGCATTTCCATCAACAATTAAATTATATAAACTCCATATCGCTAAACTAATCGTAAAAAATAACCCTACATATTTAAACGCTTTATCTGACTGAAATCTCTCAAACTCATCTTGCATTTTTCATTCCTCCTATCTCTATGCCCGTTTTCCTATCATGACTCCTATGATGAGACTACCCGCAAATAAGGAACTACATATCATAAATATTTCTTGCACTGGTATAACAGCTCTACCTATTGCTTTACTCGCAACAATATAAACAATAAGCAATAGAAACGCGAATACAAATGAGACATTTACATACTTTTTTATGTTTTCATTTACTCGCTCATCTATATCTGGAAGTTCTTCTTTTTTGTACTTACGCTTTTTGTAATACGAATACACTATCAAAAATACAATTGCTAAAACGTTACTCACTACGAGCGGTAAAATTGGTATAGCCGGATTCATAATATGAACTACAATGTCTCCCAAAAACAATCCAAAAGTCGCACCGATAAATAACTTTTTAGTATCTTCCATTTTTTCTCCCCTTACTCTAGGGTAAATATTTCCTCCACCTTCACCCCAAAATATTTGGCGATTTTTAGGGATAACTCTAGACTCGGGTTATAATGATGGTTTTCAATCGCCACAATCGTCTGCCGCGTCACCTGCATCGCCTTTGCCATTTCAACTTGCGTTATATGATGTTGCTTTCTTAACTCTTTTATTTTATTTTTCACACCCATAGGCTCCACCTTCGAAAGTAAAGATATCTTTACTTTAATTATAAATATTTTCCAGTTATAAGTAAAGATATCTTTACTTTCGAAAAACGTTTCACTGATCACCTTCTCTAACAAAGTACAAGCATAATTCAATTTATATCACCTATTTTTTTAATATATCGACACCCGTAGCACTATAAACATAAAAAAATCTGTCCCAAAATATCTTTTGGAACAGCTTCTTCGTCCTACTACATAAATCCTAATACATATACAAGAACGTATCCAAGAATAGAAAGGAAAACCGAGCCGATCAGCCCCGCCACGAATGCCTTACTTCCTAACTTACGGAACGTTTTAAACTCTACATTTAAACCAAGACCCGCCATCGCCATTGCAATAAGCATGTAAGCAATGACAACAATATATCCGGCAACAACTTCTGGTATAACCCCGAGCGAATGCACTGCACTCATCGCTAAAAATCCGAAGATGAACCACGGAATTGGAAGGTCACGCCACGATTTTTTTTCCTCGCTGCCTTCACTCTTACCAAACCATAATCCAATTAAAATCGCTACTGGCACAAGCATTGCAACGCGCGTTAATTTCACGATAACTGCGATGTCTACAGCCGTACTTCCTCCTGGCGCCGCAGCTGCGATGACATGAGCTATTTCGTGCAGCGTCGCACCTGAGAATACACCGTAACCGTACGGTGAGAAGCCAAGCACTGGGTATAATAGCGTATAAATAAGTGTAAATATTGTACCTAAAATTGCAATAATTGCTGCCCCAACTGCCGTTTCTTCATCCTTCGCTTTCACTTGCGGTGCAATTGCCACGACCGCAGCCGCGCCGCAAATTGCTGTTCCGCACGCTGTTAAAATTCCGAGTTTCTTTTCTACCTTAAATACTTTCGTTAGCCCATATACAACGAAAATCGTAAATGTAATAACAACGGCAGCGATGACCAATACTTTCGGCCCTGCCTTCGCA
This sequence comes from Bacillus pretiosus, assembly GCF_051294775.1. NCBI lineage: Bacteria > Bacillati > Bacillota > Bacilli > Caryophanales > Bacillaceae > Bacillus > Bacillus pretiosus. Next base: position 379,687 of record NZ_JBPPHF010000004.1, on the reverse strand, counting down.
ATATCAACAAGATTTAACCGCATTCCAAGTAAGATAATCCCAAAGCGCAGCAACTTCTTACTCGCAAAGTTCGTTCCGGCAATCGCATCATGAGGAACTCCAATTGCCGCACGCCAAACCATCCCAATTAGAATAGCAATCACTAATTGTCCCATAATATTTAAAAATGGAAGCTCTGCTAAATATTTCGCAGCAATTGCGATTAATAATGTAATCCCAATTCCTTGTGAAAATCCAAAGCCCTTCTTCTTTTGTATAACAAGTGTTTGTTCCACTTTGTACCACTCCAATAATCGTATTGGAACATGCATGTTCTTTCTACTTACATTATAAGAGAGTTTCTATAATAAGTTTAATATCAATATTGAATCTCTATCATCAGAAATACTTATGATAAGATGATAGAAAAAGAAAGGAGCCCATTACATGAACGTAGACATTTTAAAAATATTTGTTACTGTCGTTGAACAGAAGCATTTCTCCCGTGCAGCAGAATTATTAAACCTTTCACAGCCTGGCGTAAGTATGCACATACGCAACTTAGAAAACGAATTTGGCACTACTCTTATTCAGCGCTCCCCAAAGCACGTCCAAGTGACGGAGGCTGGAAACATATTATATATACATGCAAAACAAATGCTCTCTCTTTATGAAGATGCTAAGCAAGAAATTAACGAGCTACATAACGTTGTAACAGGAACTCTTCGCATCGGTGCTAGTTTTACAATTGGCGAATACTTACTTCCAAAAATACTGGCTAACTATGCGAATGAAAATCCACACGTTGAAGTTCATACCTTTATCTCAAATACAGAAGACGTTTTGCAAAGCCTTCGCTCTAATCAAATCGATATCGGCTTAGTGGAAGGGCAAGTCGTATACGCCGACGTGGACGTTGAAACGTTTATGCAAGATGAAATGAAGCTCGTCGTCCCGCCAAATCATCCACTGCTCCGCACAAATGAAATAAATGAAAGCACACTCCAAGATCAAGTATGGGTATTAAGAGAAAGTGGTTCTGGAACACGTGCTTATAGTGACCGCTTTATTCATCAACACCATTTAAAATTGAAGCGCTTCTTTACATTCAGTAGTATCCAAAGCGTGAAAGAAGCAGTTAGTGCCGGGCTTGGCATCGCTATACTTTCTGATTGGACTGTACGGAAAGAGTTACTGGCAAAAGAGCTATTCCACGTCGAAGTTCCAAATGAACAACTCATCCGTCCATTCTCCATCGTGCGCGGCAAATACTTCATCCCGTCTAAAGCTATTCAAGTGTTTTTAAATCATGTAGACTCTTTTGCGAAAAAACAGCATTGACCTTCACATTAGTGTGAAGGTTTACAATACATGTAAAAGGAGTGAAACACATTGCGAATTGGAGAGTTATCAAAAGAAACCGGGGTTAGCGAAAGATCACTAAGACATTATGAAGAAAAGGGATTACTCCCTTTTAAGCGCCTCGCAAATGGCTACCGTGACTTTGATGAAAGTGCCATCGAAAAAGTGGAGCTTATTCAAATGTACTTACAAATTGGCTTAAATTTAGCAGAGACGGCAAGGATGCTGCGCTGCCTCGAAATAGAGCCGCACCTGTACGAAAATCCTTGCAGCAGTATCCTTACGCTTTATGAAGATAAACTCAATGAAGTAACGAAGCAAATCTCATTACTTTCCAGCATTCAAACGAATTTGCAAAAACACGTTTCACTCCTAAAACAAGCAAAAGAAAAGGGATGATTACATGTTTGTTATACATGGCAGTTCAAGACAAAACGGAAATACAGAAGCTTTAACACATATGGTGATTAATGGAATTGAAACAGAACAAATTTACTTGCGTGATCATATCGTCCACCCAATCATAGATCAGCGCCATGATGCAGAAGGATTCCAACCTGTAAATGATGACTACGAGCAGTTAATCGAGCGTATGTTAGAGCACGACACAATTATCTTTGCTACACCGCTATACTGGTATGGAATGAGCTGTCATATGAAAAACTTCGTCGATCGCTGGTCACAAAGCTTACGCGATACATCCCTTCATTTCAAAGAAAAAATGAAAGGCAAAAAAATGTACGTTGTCATCGTTGGCGGAGACAATCCAAAGCTGAAAGCATTACCGCTTATCTCCCAGTTTCAATATATCTTTGATTTTGTTGGTTCATCATTTGAAGGTTATGTTATTGGAGATGCGAATGGATTGGATGAAATCAAAAACGATGCTGAGGCGCTAGCAAAAGCACAATTGTATAATAATAACTTCAAAAATAGTAAATAGAAATAAGTTTGACAAAAACGATGACATCACATCTCTCGAACAAGAATACGAAACAGTATTAGTTCAAATCTGGAAATGTAAAGAAGCACTCTAATGTCTTCCCTATATATCGACGGGACCTTCCGCATTTCCCAAGAAATATTGAAACTTCGACATAGCATACAAAAAGCCGTGCATCAGCACGGCCTTTTACTTTATATACGAACAGCAGTCCCGCTCACTGCAACCATTAGCATCCCTTCGCGAACTACTTCGTAATCCACGTCAATACCAACAATTGCATTTGCATTTTTTTGTCTTGCGAAAGTTTTCATCTCTTCCATTGCGATGTCGCGTGCTTCTTTCAATTTACTTTCATAAGCACCCGCACGACCGCCGACAACGTCACGGACAGAGGCAAAAAGGTCACGAACGATATTCGCGCCCATAATCGCTTCTCCATTGACGATATCAATGTACTCAATAATTTCTTTTCCTTGAATTGTAGACGTTGTTGTTACAATCATACTTTATAGCCTCCCATATGAGATTTCCATCTACTTATATGATGTGCTAATTCAGTAGAAATTATATTTACGAACTGAACTGTGCTTCGTATAACCTGCTGTATCCTCCGCCTTGCTCAATTAATTCATCATGTGAACCTTGTTCTGCAATACCATCTTTATTTACAACGACGATACGATCTGCATTTTTAATCGTTGCAAGTCTGTGAGCGATAACTAATGTTGTACGGCCGACAGATAGTTCAGCAAGTGATTTTTGAATCGCAAGTTCCGTCTCTGTATCTAATGCGGAAGTCGCTTCATCTAATATTAAAATTGGCGGGTTTTTCAAGAACATACGAGCAATCGCTAGACGTTGCTTCTGTCCACCAGAAAGTTTCACACCACGCTCACCGATAACGGTATCTAAACCGTCTGGTTGTGAGTAAATTAAGTCTTCTAACTGCGCACGTTTTACTGCCTGCCAAATTTCAGCTTCTGACGCCTTTAAGTTTCCGTAAGCGATATTTTCACGAATCGTTCCTGAGAATAAGAACACATCTTGCTGCACAATTCCAATTTGCTTACGAAGTGAAGATAACGTCATATCTTTTGTATCAATACCATCAATTTGAATCGATCCAGACGATTGTTCATAAAAACGTGGTAATAGACTACATAACGTCGTTTTTCCAGCTCCTGATGGTCCTACGAAAGCAACTGTTTCACCTGCATGTATTTTCAAACTAATATCATTTAAAATCGGTTCTTTATTTTCATATCCGAATGTAATGTTCCTATATTGAATATCACCATGTACATGTTTAACTTCCATCGCATCTTTAGAGTCTACAATATCTGGCTCTGTTTCAAGAAGCTCTACATACCTCTTAAAACCAGCGATTCCTTTCGGATAGCTTTCGATTACCGCATTAATTTTTTCAATTGGGCGGAAGAAAATATTCGTTAATAGAACGAATCCGATAAATCCACCGTACGTTAATTCACCTTGCAGAACAAACCATGTACCGCATATTAAGACGAAGAGTGTTACGAGACGCATGAGCATATAACTAATCGATGAATTTAACGCCATAATTTTATACGCCATTAATTTCGTTGTACGGAAACGAGCATTGTTTACAGCAAATTGCTCTTTCTCAAACTTTTCATTTCCGAATGCTTGTACAACACGGATACCGCCAACGTTGTTCTCAATACATGCATTGAAATCAGCAACGTCTGAGAATAGACGTCTAAACGTACCTGTCATTTTTTTATTGAAGTAAAGTGCCAACCATAATAGGAATGGAATGACGAAGAACGTTAATAACGCTAACTTCCAGTTGATCATCATCATAAATGAGAAGGCCCCAACTAAAGTCATAACAGCGATAAATAAATCTTCTGGCCCATGGTGAGCAATTTCCCCAATTTCCATTAAGTCGTTTGTAAGACGTGAAATTAAATGACCTGTTTTATTATTGTCAAAAAATCTGAATGATAGCTTTTGAATGTGATCAAATAATTTCTGCCTCATATCCGTTTCAATGTTAACACCAAGCATATGTCCCCAATATGTAACGACATATTGTAAGCCTGCATTTAAAATATACACTGCAAGTAAACCGAAACAAGCCCATAAAATAAGCGTCCAGTTTTGTCCTGGCAATAACTTATCAATAAATTGATTTACGATAAGCGGGAAGCCAAGTTCTAGTAACCCCGCGACAACTGCGCAAGAAAAGTCGAGTATAAATAAACCTTTATACGGTTTATAGTAAGAAAAAAATTTACGTAGCATATCTTCCCTCCATTTTCCAAAATTAAAAAGACTCCCTAAATGATAACCATTATCAAATAATTATTCAAGTTATCCGTCTATGAAACTAAAAAGAATATTTGCGATAGTTGTCGTTTTTTGCCGGAAAGTCGATATATTTGAATAATCACCGATATAAATTTCATTTACTACTAATCCCGCCCCCCACAACCAAAAAGGGTATCACCACAAGGTGATACCCTTTCTTCTATTGTGATTTTTCATAATTAATAAAACTGAAAGCTTATTATTTCCAATGTTTTTTCTTAATTTTTTTCATAATTCTCCTTACTAAAACCTACCTAAAACAATTATTGAATATTACTTTTATAATTAAGCAAAATTAAGTAACAATCATTGAAGGATTCTCCGACTGATAAAATTTATTTTAAATATAATATTTCAAAACACATTCAAACTGTACAAAGAAAAGAAAGTCTAAATTTTTATTTTTGGAACTTGATTGGGACAAGAAAATCTAAACCAAAATCTTTTTAGATTTATATAATAACACGTCTGTTGATTATCTAAATTCTACCAAAAAATGAATGCAAAAGAGAGATTCCTCTTGTACAATGTAAGTTACCACACCAACATTGACGAAACGAGGAATCTCTCATGAACAAGAATACCACGTCCCACACATTGATTCAAAACTTTTTTTCAGAAGCAGAGCTCCAGGCGATTTTAATGGAGTTCAACCACACCGATACAGCCCGAAAATGCACGGTTTCTACTGTTATTTCTTATTTGATTAGTGCTGCGACAAATGAATGGAAAAGCTTGCGTCACGCAGCCGATGTTGGTCCGAGTGTTGGACTCATTTCCGTCGATCATTCATCCTTGTCAAAACACATGAAAGCGCTAGATTACGCCATTATGAAACGTATTTTCGAAGTTATTGTTGGCAAGTTAAATCGAGCTACACGTCGAACGCTAAAGATGCCGAGAACGCTTCTTTCAATTGATTCGACGACTATTACTGTCGGTAAAACACGTTTACCATGGGCCGTTTATCACGGCGAACGTTCGGGCATAAAACTGCATGTCAGCTTCACAAACGAAACAGTGATGCCTCTTCAAATCGTTGAAACAACAGGGCTCAAACATGACGGTCCCATCGGCGTAAGCCTTGAGGATAAACGCTTTATTCTCGTTTGTGATCGCGCGTATTTTTCAATTGATAAAGTGGATCGCTACGTGACTGAAAAAGAAAAGCAACATTTTGTTATCCGATTAAAAGACAATGTTCAATTGAATCGCAAGAAATCACTAAAAGGCACACGTCCCACGGATTCAAATGTGACAGCTGATTTCACGTGCACAATCGGTACGCCACAAAAACAGACGAAAAAACGCCATCGTGTCGTGCAATTTACCGACTACGAAGGGAAAGACATGCGTGTCGTGACCAGTTTGATGAACGTGACAGCTGAAGAAATCGCCGCCATGTACAAATCGCGTTGGCCATCGAGTCCTTTTTCCGCTGGATTAAGCAGAATTTGAACGTTCCCGTGCTATTTGGCACAACATCAAATGCGGTGTTCAATCAGTTGTTCGCAGCTATGATTGCCTACGTTTTACTAAAATTTCTTCACGTAAAAGGTAGTAAGAAAAAACATATCAAACCGTTGTCATTCGCAGGTTTCACACGCCTGTTTCTTTGTGATACTCTGCCGTTTGATTGGAGAATTTATTTGACAGAAATACTAGCATTCCATCGGCAAATAAACCAAATAAATACTGTATAATTTTGGTTAATCAACACGTGTGGCTTTACATAAAACTAAAGAAAAAATGATTGAGCCATTACAAACAAGCCCCTTATAATAAAACAGATAAAGACTGGTCTTCTATATCTCGCTCTGATAATTCAATTAATTCGATTTCTCGCATACCATTGCAAACAGAAATCACATATTCTGCTCGATTAACATTGTAAAAATAAGAGGGAATCTTATGATCTAATGAATTAAAAGAGTTTAAGTTCATTGATAATCCCTTTCCAATACACTTTATGTAGGCTTCCTTTTTGGTCCAAATTTCATAAAATCGCTTATCCTGATAAGAAGTGTTCTCAGTAATATATGAAATCTCATTATTGTTGAAAAATCTTTCTGCTATATTTAGCTCTGCATTTTTTATTAATTCTATATCTACTCCTATTGGATAGTCTGAAATAGCTACAGCAATAGCATTTCTCGTATGAGATATATTAAATTCAAATTTAGAAACACTTCTTAACATAGGTTTACCATAGTAAGTTATATCAAAAACAATATCTTTGTTCTCAATATCCATATTACGGCATATTATAGTTCTTGTAAGCAATTCGGCATATAGACTTAATTTTTTATCTATATCAAACCTATAACGTTTAATTTTTTCTTGTTTTTCATTAGACACAAACGTTTGCATTAATTCAAACTTTGGATTATCTATTCTATCTGTTACACTAGCAAAATATAATTTACACATTTTTAATCTGTACGTTTAAACTCTCAACTTTAGAGACTACATAATTTATTAATGACCCAATAGTAGGGAATTCCGATAATAGCAACATATCATCATCAAATTCAAAACCACATGTTTTTTCGATCGCTACAATAATTTTAATAAAAGTAATAGATTCTAAAATATCTGTCACTTCACTTTCAAATGTATTTTTTTTGTTTTTAACAATACTTTCAATTTGTCTTAATAATTGTTCTTCCATTACTATATCCTCCGTTATACTTATACTAAAAGTCAATTGTAAGCACTTCCGGCCATGAATTTCACTATTATTTTTCTTTTTTTGTTTCGAATTAAGTTGATATACTGCCGTAAGTCTAAGAAAGAAAGAGATCTCCTGATAGAAATAATTGAAAAAAAAAGCAAGAGCCTGTTTTATAAATGCCAATGCAGATCAATTACCTTAATCGATTGCTACTTTAAGGGAATAGATGCATGTAGATCCCCAGTTGTACATTGGATCGGCTACACTTAGTTGGACAGAAAAAATAAGGGCATGTAGAATAAACCTATCATACTAAGGAGCGGATCTCTACAATGCCAAAACAACAACGGCGAACCTTCACTGCCGAATTTAAAAAGCAAATGGTGCAACTCTATGAAAACGGGAAATCCAGAGCAGCTATTGTGGAGGAATACGGCCTCACAGCGTCTGCTTTGGACCGCTGGATCAACCAAGCTCAGACAACGGGTTCTTTTAAGGAAAAGGATAATCGTTCAGCAGAAGAAAACGAGCTGATCGCGTTACGAAAAGAGAACCAGCGTCTGAAGATGGAGGTAGATATCCTAAAGCAAGCAGCGCTGATCATGGGACGAAAGTAGCTATCGTTCGGAATAACCTTGATAAATACTCGGTATCAGCATTGTGTAACGTCCTGCAAATCGCAAGAAGTACGTACTATTATGAAGCCAAAGAAAGACCGAATGAAGATGTGTTAACAAATATGATTGTGGATATCTTCCATAAGAATCGAAAGGCCAACGGTACACGAAAGATCAAAACCAAGCTCCAGGAACAAGGATTCATCGTGTCCAGACGACGTATTGGCCGAATCATGCGCGAGCAGGGCCTTGTTTCCACCTACACACCATTGCCCAGTTTAAGCCGCACAAAACGGCCTGTAATGAGGCGGAAACGGCGAATGTGTTAGATCGTGAGTTTGATCAGGCTGAAGCTAAGCGCTTCGTCGTTAGCGATCTGACGTATGTGAAGGTTGGGCACCGTTGGCACTACGTTTGCGTCCTCATTGATCTATTCAATCGAGAGATCATTGGCCATAGTGCAGGTCCACATAAGGACGCTGCTCTGGTTTCACGCGCCTTTGCTACGGTAGAAGGCGACCTGAGCCAAATCAAGTGGTTTCATACGGATCGTGGTAGTGAGTTTAAAAACCAGAAGATGGACGAGCTTCTGGAAACCTTTGAGATCGGTAGGTCGTTAAGCGCGAAGGGGTGTCCTTATGACAACGCTGTGGCGGAGGCTACGTACAAGGTCATGAAAACGGAGTTTATCCATCAGATGGAGTTCCAGAACCTTGATCACCTGCAGTTGGAATTATACGACTACGTCAACTGGTTTAACAAGCATCGAATTCATGGATCTCTGGGATACATGACGCCTGTTCAGTATCGCCAAGCAGCCCTTAAAAAAGCTGTCTGATTTAATGTTGACAATCCATTCCTTCCCGGTAACCTTCGCCACAGATTACAGGCTGAAATAGCGGCGTGAAACCGTCCACTCATCTGTTGTTCCATCAGGATTGCTCCTAATAGGCGAATGGCAGACTCACGGCTTCTTCACGCTCACCCGTTTCCCGAATGCCAATGGCTACAACCCATGCCATGCCGTATACTCTGCCACCTTCCCGTACTTTGGGAAACGTAGCGTCAAACCAAACATACGGGTACCACCCTCCAAAGGGCGATTTTTGAATGCCAATACGGTCTCATCTAGCTCCTTGCAGATCCGGGAGACCTTGCTTTTGCTAATCCCTTTCATCCCCATTGCCTCGGCCAAATCATCCACTTTGCGTGTGCTAACGCCATGCTCATACGCTTCCTGGACCACAGCCAACAATGCCTTCTCTGCTCGTTTACGGGGTTCCAACAAGGATGGGAAGTAACTGCCTTTACGAAGCTTAGGAATTTTCAAATCCAGTGTCCCCACCCGTGTATCCCACCGGCGTTCGCGGTATGCATTACGCTGATTCACACGTTCTGTATTCCGCTCATAGCGTTCTGCCCCAATGTCTTGGACTACTTCCGCCTCCATCTGGGGTTGCACCAGCACTTGCATTGCTTCTCTTAAAAAATCGACATTGCCTTCATTTCCGCTCTTGCGTAACAGCTCCAAAAGTGAGATTCTATCTATAGAAGCCACGGTTTTGATCCTCCTTCTAAAGTTGAGTCGCGTCACTTTAGTAGAATCATACCGTGGCTTCCCTTGTCAAAAGGCACAGTTCTTTTTTACACCACTACTTGAGACTTTAACGTTTCTCTCATTTGAATTAATTCAAAATAGAATTAATGGGGGAGATTACCCCCGTATTTCCAGGCGATCCAGGTGGGTGGCCTGGTAAATATTTTGAGTCTCTGTATCTTTAACAATAGTATTTACAATATCATTAGGATACCGATTCAAAAAAAAATGTTCTCCTTTAAACTTATGAAATTTCACGTTTCCTTCAACAACTTCACTCCATTTATGCATTTCATTGATATGAGTCGAAAAATCGCTATCCGCATAAAAAACGCTTACTCCACAACTTACTTTTTCTGCTTTGGGCTGAAACTTATAATTGTCCAAAATTATAAAATCTGCTCGCAAAATCGGAAGAAACATATCCATAATCTCTTTTGTATAAAACTCCTCTGGTATTCCCCCATATTGTTCCACCTTTGTCAAGAAAGTTTCATTAGTCATATTTTCAATGTCTTCTCTCTTTTCAAAAATATGTGGAGCATCTCGCCCAGAAAAAAACAGATGCCTTGGTTCCTTAGTTCCCATTTGCTTAAGTTTATAATATATCTCATAAGTCAATAAGGCTCCCATGCTGTGTCCAAATATAACATATTCATCGTCATATTCTAATTGTTCACTTATTCTTTTGGCGATATCTTCACTTGCTTCACCAACAGACTGGTAACAAGGCTCTGTGAATCGAGTTCCTCTTCCAGCCAATTCACATATACACAATTCATATCTATCCGGCAGTAGTTTTTTCCATTCATAATATGCATTTACCGACGCTCCAGCATATGGAATAGGAAATACTTTTATTTTATTTATTTCACTCACTCCTATGTTCAACTTGGGCCCACTATCATTACTATATAAACCTATAAGTATTCAAGATACATTTAATTGTACTTCTCTATCTCTCGCTGCTCTGCCAGCAACAAATTCACCATATCACTATAGCTATTCAAACCGTCTGTCTGATTATTTGCCTTCAGATATACATCATTTACATTTCTTGAAATACTTGAAATAACACCCTCATACTTATCCCGGTACTGCTCATTTTGTTCTATATCATGCTGCACCGCCTTGGACAGACTGGACATTATATCAGACGCCTGATCTGGATCCACTTTCTTTAGCTCAGATATAGAATAATCAAATGCTAGAAAAAAACCACTGTAAAGTATCATTGGATCATCCTGCTGCTTACATGCCAGATATGCTATAAAATTTGCCTCATCCTCATGCATGAAACCACTCTGATGTGCCAATTCATGTGCCATAGTAGCAGGCACCAAGAAAACGGGCACATTAACATTGATATTGGATTCATAAGTAAAAGGGACAAAGATACCATTTATCCCTGCATGCGACATTAGCTTTGACATCACAACTGGTTTTGGTGTTGAGTATAAAGAATGCTCCAAAATAGGATATTCCTTTGATAACATTTGCATCGAGAACACTGCGTGTTGTGCATAATAATCAAAAGCCTCTGGTACTTGAGCCAAAAGATCAGTGTCCGCTAACTTTTCCCTTGCCAATTCCATTTCAACGGCAAGCGACTTACTCAATTTGACCAGTTCCTCCTTGCTGTAGTTCTCTTCTTTATATTCGGTATAAGACAAAAAAGAATATCTGTGATAGTTTATTCCACCCAAAATAGTATAACAAAAATATATCACGCTACAGATCGTAACTATTCCTAGAGCACCACGATAAACTACCATCCTACGTACACCTTTACTCATGATAACCTTGCGCACATAATAAACGATATAAAATAGAAAAAGTAACACAACCAACACGACGAGCCATTCACTAACAGAAAACTTGACCCAAGAAGGTACAAATCCTACTATTTTTGACAATAACGGATATACAGACCTACTGTATTTTTCCGCCCAATCCTGATGGTTCTGCGCGTATTTTGTCAGTATGTAAGCTATAACTCCAAGTGAAATCAACGGTAATCTCTTAAGTAAAAGCTTTTTTATAATGTCCTCCCCCTATCCAATAAATATCGGATGTACGCCATGTAACCTAGTCATATCATTTCTTTATTTCAACATACTTTTCCTCATAAAAATCATGCTTATTAGAAAAAACATATTGATTCATAAAATCTATAGGAAGTACTTCATAAGCCCAGTAGGTACCATTAGGTCTATTACTTGAAATAACTTGTCGGGCGATTTCAGCAGCCACTGTACCCGTTAACTCTGAACTCGTTTCCATTTGTAAATTCAATCTGCACCTAACATCCTTTCCATTTTTCACTCCTGTAGCATCAATGACTAAAGCTATCCATTCCTCTTTAGGTTGCTCCTCTAAACTAATGTCTAGTTTTTTCAGGGCTTCTTCAACCGAAGACTCAAGTTGCATTTGATAAAATTGCATTGCTAAACGAAAAATATTATCATTTGCTGCTATATTGTACCAGTGGAGTTCTTGTACCGAACTAACTTCCAGAATATCAATGATCTCTTGACTTAAATACGGTTTCTTATAGACAGGGACATCCACTTCAGGTACAAATTCTTTCTTCATCATATTTATATTTTCCGTTTTAACACAATGATCACTCCAATAAGAATCTGTTTTTCCAATTACACTATGGCCACTCATTAATATATCTGAGATAGAAGTTTTCGTATAATGTTCCGCACCACCAATATAACAATTCACATACTTCGTTTCGTCTAATAAATGATTTATTACTCGTTTTAATAGCAGACCTGTAATTCCAGGACAAAAACCAGCTCCTATGTAATTTACACCGTTAGCTTTAAGCTCTATTTGCTCCTGACTCAATAATAAAGCATTGGAAGCATCGACATATTTTGCTCCTACTTCCATAGCTGCCTGAGCAACTCTATCTTTAATTATAAATTCAGGCCCTGCACAATTAATGACAACCGTACAATCAGTACAGAACGCAATCAAGTTCTCCCAGTCAGAAACATCCAGGAATTGGTAGTTAAAATTATTAAGGTTCATTAATGCTGTAGGTTCACGCCGCTGTCCGCCCTTAACAATAAAGTCTTTACATAAGTTCTTACAGATGACTTCACCGATCATTCCGCCACACCCAACAACTGCGATTTGCTCCATCCGTACGACACCCCTTTCATCTTATACAAGATTTAAAATACAAGACTAGTTATACCTTTCTCTATTAAAAGATCATTATTATGTCTACTCAACATACTCAATGCATAAAATCTTTGTTTGGCTTCCATTAATTTATGATACGTGCCGTGTTCTTCAATTTTCCCATTATTCAATAAGACAATTTCATCATATCCACTAAGAATTGATTCATCCAGCCTATGAGTAATGGAAATTCTCGTAATGCCCTGCATTTCACTTAACATACACTCAAGGTCACTAGCTGTTTGATTGTCCAACGCTGAAGTCGCCTCGTCCATAAGTAATATAGGTGATTTTCTCAGGAGTGCTCTTGCTATAGAAATTCTCTGTTTTTCCCCACCTGAAAAATGGATTCCATTTTCTCCACATAATACATCAAAGCCGCCTCTGTCATGAATCAATTTCTGTAACATACTCTTCTTTATTACTTGCTCAAACTCATCTGTGTCACATTCACGAAACAATTTAATATTTTGTTCAATCGTATCATCAAAGATAAAACAGTCCTGATGAATAAAACTAACATTTTGGAAAATGGACTGATCACTTATTTTCTCAAGATCAACCCCGTCATACCTGATATTTCCTTCATACCCATCATAAAACCCAGTCAACATCTTTAATAAGGTTGTCTTTCCACTCCCACTTGTTCCTACAATGGCATAAGACTTTCCATATTCAAATTCAAAATTAATATCATCTAAAATTTTTTTCCCATCTACGCTTAACGAAAGCCCATTTAGAGAAATTTTATTACTGAATTTAGGGATATCAATTCTTTGAGTTTGATCCGTTTTTGCCTCTCCAATTTTATTGAAATTCATTAATAAAGCCCGACTGGCCTGCCTTTTGGTAAAACCGGTTATGAGTCTATTAATGGGAACTGTTACGCAATTTAACAATTGAATAAAAGCCATAATCTCTCCTACTGTAATTTCTCCTTTCATTAGCTGCTGAGTACCCACAATAAATATGACTACAGCAACAAGAAAAGTTGAAATATCAGTAAGTGACATAATGAGTGACAACAGATTTTCGTATACCATTTTTGCTTTTTCCTGCTTGTTCGCCTTTGCCTTTGCCCTTTCAAAAATCTCCTTTTCGATGTTAAAGCTCTTAACAACCTGATTTCCAGACAATATATCTTTAATGAAAGATACATAATTTTTATTTTGCTCAGCCACTTCACCTTGTGCTTTTTGCATACGATTATTAAATATACTCGAAACTGCAAGTGGAATGATACAAGTGAGTAATATACTCAATGCAAGGAATGAATTAATGATAAACATCGCAAGCACTCCACCTACAAGCATAGCTAGCTGAACAAATATTTCCACGGTCCCTTTTATATAATCGTTTTGAATTATCGTTATATCATTTGACAATCGTGATATGTAGGTTCCATTACTCTCCTTGTTGAAACTTCTCATATCTAACCGCAAAATATTTTCAACAAGGGTATTTTTCAGGTTTAACGTTGCCCTTTTTGTATATAAATTTTTAACAGCATACCCCACATACATTCCCACTGCACCTAAAGGCAATAAAATAACGGAAACAGTAGTCACCTTAATGATATTGTCAATATCTTTATTAATAGAATAATCAATAAACTTTTGTAGTATAATTGCCAATGCAATAAACAGAATAGATGTCATGATACCAAGTAAGCAGGACAAAATAAATAAGCCTATATTCTTTTTGTATATGCTTTTTGAAATTTTTTCATTCATACTATAAGCCCTCTTCTTGTTTCTAATTTCAATTAGAGCATGTTTAATTAACACTCCAATTGTTTATTGCTAGATCATGTGCTTATTGCTCTCGAATATATAGCGTACTTTCCCCTTTCAGATATTTTGGATGGGGTCGCCACGAGCATAAGCACATGATCCGGCATCATTAAATATTCTTCATGACATCCTTAAGGAGCTCTTCTTCAATTGTAATACCCGAAACACGGGCACTCAGAATATCGTTATGAGTGTAAAAGTGCATTCCAACTCCGAGGTCTTCACCATCTACAACCATTGTTTCTAAAGAAATCTCCTCTGATAATATGCTATCTTTACTTGCATATTTATGAAGTATTCCTTGATAGTTAATGATTGGAATTAGATTTATCATGTAATCAACACCATACTTTTGCGATATGAGCAACAGCTTCTCTGTAATTGCACGTTTATCAACACTATTTTTGCCTAATGCTAATAGAACTTGCGCTTGCGTTTTGGTATTAATATCAAATATCAAATAATCCAAATTTAAAGACAATCCCAACATTTTCTTGTTTAGATCGTTTCTGTTATGTTCCATAATGGCAAATGGTATTCTAGGTAATTTTTCAAATAAATCACTGTACATAAGCCCTGATAAGAATTCCATTGCTGTTTCATTGGGATATTCGTTAAATTTCTGGATTTGTAAATCATTTAGTTTTATATCAATTTTTGTAACTATTTTAGAATCTCTTCGAGAGTTCAACCTAGATGCCTTCTTAGCAACTTCAAGATATTTTTCAATCTCCATCTCTTGCTCCCCAGAGATTTCTAAACTCTTAACTTGATTTTGAATTATTTTGCAATAATTTATATAAGAATACTCTTTTTGCGTGTTAAATCTGTTCGTTAAAGCTTCATAAATCATAGTCTGTAACAAATCTTGCGAAAATCCGTCCCATACAAGATGATGAATCGCACTAAGTACCAAGCAATTATTCTCATCTATTTCACAAATCAAAAATCTAGATAATAGCTTGCCATCTGCCAGAAAATCTAATTCATTAACAATTTTTTGGAGATTTTCAACAGATAATAACCCTAAACTACCTTTCATAATTGGAATTTCCCAATCATCAGTATATTCGTATTCTTCTAAATAACGCATTTTCTGATTGAGCTTTGTTCTTAATGCACCATGCATGGAAATTATCTTCTTTATTGCTAAATAAACACTTCTCGCACTGCTTTCTATGCTTATTATGTTAGTGATAGCCTCAGTATCTTGACGTAAAAACACTTCCTGACCCGCTAGTAATTGGCAATTTGAAAAACAACGTGCTTTAAGATAATTGTTTCCATAATGATTCAATTCCTTCTGGATGGCGATCCTCAAATCACTGTCACGGTTATCCTCAAGCCAATTATTATCGGTATATGTTACATCCGCTGAAGTTCTTGCTACTTCCTTAATATTTTCACAGATCAGCCTTGCTGTCTGTTGATTCATTAAATCCGCAACAGAAAGTTCATAGCCTTGTTGCCGCAACTTTGAAACCACCCTAATTGCTTTGATTGAGTCTCCTCCCAGTTCAAAGAAGCTGTCTTCAATGCTGATGGGTGACACGCCCAGAATCTCTTCGTATACCTCGACTACTGCTTGCTCTTTTTTAGTTCTAGGTGCTATATATTCACGTCCCGCCAAAACATCCGGTTCAGGCAATGCTTTCCTGTTCAGCTTCCCGTTCTGGTTCAGTGGTATTGTCTCAATCTGCATCATGAATGCTGGTATCATATAATCCGGCAGTTCTTTTCTCAGCCCATCCCTGATTTTAGAAATGTCCAGTTGCTGAGTTCCGTCTGTCGCTACTAGGTATGCGCATAAGCTCTTGCCACCTCTCGCTTCCAACGCAATGACTGCCGCATTTGATATACCCGGCTGATTCCTTAGAACGCTCTCTATCTCGTACAACTCTATCCGATATCCTCGGATTTTAACCTGCTCATCTATTCTTCCCAGGTATTCTATATCCCCGTTAGGCAGCCATCTCGCCAAATCTCCGGAGCGGTATAACTTCCCCTCTCCATAGGGATTGTCGATAAACTTCTGCGCTGTTAATTCAGGCTGGTTTAGATATCCTTTGGCTACTCCGTCTCCTGCGATGCATAGCTCACCAGGAATCCCTACGCCACATAACTCCATCTCATTCAGTATATATAGCTGTATATTGGCAATGGGATGTCCGATTCCTACACTTAAACCCTTATCTTTTTCGCTGGAATAGACATAGTCACAGCATCCTACGGTAGTCTCTGTAGGGCCATATTCGTTATGAATCTTTACGCTGTCTCCCAATAGCTTCTGCGTTTTCCATGCAGTATCTGTTGTTAACTCTTCTCCACCGACAATCAGTGTTTCTAAATTCGGTACATCTACGCCGTCTGCATAGGTTTCCAGCATCTTTAAATGAGAAGGGGTAAGCTTCAGGAAGGTTACCCTGTTATCTTTTAATGCTGCCCTTAACCTTTCCTCCGTGTCTCCTCCCTTTAGTAGAAGACATCCACCACTGATAAGCGGTAAATACAAGGAAGTTATTGAGAGGTCGAAACTTAAGCTTGTAATTAATACCGTCGTACAAGCTTCTTTCAGGTACTCTTTATTCGCATATGACAGGTAATGATCCAAGTTACCTCGTGTAACCGCCACTCCTTTGGGCTTTCCTGTAGTTCCTGATGTGTAAATCACATAGGCTATGTCGTCTTTTTCAACGGCACGCTCTGGATTTTTCTCCTTCTCACCCAGATCTTCAAGATTCATAGAGATGAATGGGATTTCTGTTTCCAGATTCTTCTCTCTTGTTAATATGACTTTGGGTGCTGCATCGTTAAGGATATGCTCTATTCGTTCCTTCGGAAACGCTGGATCAATCGGTACATAGGAGGCTCCACTCTTTAGCACGCCTAAAATTCCAATAATCGTTTCCACTTCCAGTGAAGTCATGATGGCAACTCTATCATTGGGCTGGACACCTAACGAAATCAGTTCCCATGCCAATGCATTTGCCTTTCGATTTACTTCTCCATAACTAAGTACTCCCGTTTCGTATTCGATTACCGTCTTCTCGGGTGTCTGTTCTGTATGTGTCTCGAATAACTCTACTACCGTATGATTCTGTGCATACTCCGTATGTGTATCATTGAAAGCGGTTAATATTCTTTGTTGTTCTTCCTCACTGACCATGTTTAAATCAGACAATTTCATTTCGGGGTTAGCTGCCATTATTTTAAGCAAAGTCGACATCCGAACAAGAAGGCATCTTACCTCGTCTAATGCATATTTCCCCGAATTATACATTACAGCAAGTTGTAAAGTTCCCTGTATAAACGCAGTCATGGATATATCATAATTGACCTCCTCCCTTTCACTTTCCAGTTCTATATTAAATCCAGATATTCCGTCATATGCCGATTTGTCAACATAATAATTCTCGAATACAAACAGCGTTTGTATCAAATTGTTTCCAATCCTACTACTGCTCTGCATTTCTGTCAGTGAACTGTACTCGTATTTCATGCTCTCGATTGCCTGTGCCTGCATCCCCTTGAGTAGTTCGCTCACTGTTTGCCCATCCTTACTCGTTATACGCGAAGGAATTGTATTAATGAACAACCCTACCGCTTGATCAATCCCTAGTAGATTAGCGTTCCTTCCCGAGACAACCTTACCAAAAACAACGTCTCTGCTTCCATTATATTTCTGTAACAACAGCCCCCATGCCGCCTCAACCACAGTACTTACCGTTACATTCAGTTGACTAGCCATTTTCTCTATCGCCTTTGTTGTTTCTCCCGACACCGCCAATTCCTCAAGTCGAGATTCAGCTTCTTGATTATTCTCGATTCCCAACGGTGGGACTGTTATCACGGAGTTGTAATCTTCCAGCAACCTGTTCCAATACATAAGAGCTTCTTTTTTGTTTTGTTTCTCAAACCATCTGATATACTCGCTGTATGGTAAAATTTGTTTCTTTTCTGCTTCCAACAGCTTTTCCATCTGTACCCTGCTGGCACCACCGTTTATCAGCTCGTAATACTTGATAAAGTCCCGAAACAGTAGTGACGTACACCATCCATCCATAATGATGTGATGTTTTGTCCACAAAAGCGTACATTGGTTTTCCCCCATACGCAAAACTGTAAGCCGCAGTAAGCTATCTTCTGTTAAATCAAACCCGCGTGCGATATCCGCCTTCTTTAACACTTCTTTTTCTTCCAGACTGTAAACATTGATTTCACGGAGTTCTATGGGCCGATCCCGTACGACTACCTGCAAAGGCCTTTCAGCCCTATCTGTCAATATTTTCGTCCGCAATACCTCATATTTTCCTGCTAGAATATCAAGACTTGTCCTCATATTTTCCATATTGAGATTTTTATGGATATTAAGTACTGTCTGCAGCACATAGCTTGTCGCACTTTTATCAACCAATTTATGGAATAAAATTCCTTCCTGTAGTGGCGTCATTCCGTATATTTTTTCAATTTCACCAGTCACCGCAAGTCCTTTCAATTCCCTATATGACATATCGGGTATTCCATAATCCGATGGTGTTTTTACCACACCTTGTTTTGATAAACTCGTCTCGACAACATCCGTAATCGCTCTTTCATAAGCCAACACAAATGCCTGAACGTCTTCTTCTGCATACAGTCCCATATCATATGTCAAATCAAATCTTAATCGCCCATTCAAAATAGCTCCATTCAGAGACAGTCCTGTTTTTTCTGAATTTTTTTCAGATATATTTCGGCCTAATGACATTTCCGACATTGATATACCTTCATAGCTATCAAGTTCGTTATCCAGTGCTCCGAGATAATTGAACATTATTTCCGCACTCATACTAAGTATTTCCTTGTTACCCAGATGTTTCAATACCCCATATCCAAGTCCGTGGTTTGGAACCTGACGCAAGGCTTCTTTTGTCTCAATGATTGTTTCTTCTACCGTTGCCCCTGTCTTCAAGACCACATAATATACACTCGTAAACCATCCAACCGTGCGGTCTATGGCTATCTCTTTATCTATTGCCTCTCTACCGTGCCCTTCCATTTCTATGGTTATCTGTTTCGTGTTTTTCCATCGATTTACCGCAACTGCCAGTGATGCCAATAGTAAGTCATTTATTTCTGTTCCGTATGTCTTCCCTGCTTCAAACAGCAACTTCCTCGTCGTTTCAGAATTAATTTCCACTACTTTGGTTTTGTATCGGCCACTCGCTGTTCCAATGCTCAGTGCCTCGGTGTTCTCCGATTTTTTTGCTATATTCCCCCAATATTCAGCCTCATCCAAGAGTGTTTCACTCTCAGCATATTGCGTCAGAGCCTCCGCCCAGTCTTTGAACGAAGCAGTTTTCTTTGGCAATGTGATTTTCCCCGTTTCCTGCATCTGCCGATATCCGGTAAACAAATCTGCCAGTATAATCCTCCATGACACTCCATCTATTACCAGATGGTGTACACAGATCAGTAAATGATCACTACTATCTGTATGGAACAACCCTATTTTCACCAGAGGGCCTTCCGCAAGATCTATGCTTGCCTGTATTTTGTTACTTGCACACTTTATCTCTTTCGCTACATCTTCTGTGTTGGTATAATCATTCTCGTACCAGTCGTACAACTTGCTTTTTTCTATCGGTAGCGTGATTTGACGCTGTCCGTGGTACACATTCCTCAGCACATCATGATGTTTAACGACCTCAGCAATTGCCTCTTTCAAGTAAGGTACATAAAACCTTTCCTTACTTTTTAACATTAACGCTTGATTGAAATGACCTGAAACCGCATGATTCTTGCTGAAAAATTCATGTTGTATCGGAATTAATGGAATTTCCCCATTGACTTCTCCTTGTTCATACACTTGACTTACTTTGCTCACCTTCATATTTTCACAGATCAGCCTTGCTGTCTGTTGATTCATTAAATCCGCAACAGAAAGTTCATAGCCTTGTTGCCGCAACTTTGAAACCACCCTAATTGCTTTGATTGAGTCTCCTCCCAGTTCAAAGAAGCTGTCTTCAATGCTGATGGGTGACACGCCCAGAATCTCTTCGTATACCTCGACTACTGCTTGCTCTTTTTTAGTTCTAGGTGCTATATATTCACGTCCCGCCAAAACATCCGGTTCAGGCAATGCTTTCCTGTCCAGCTTCCCGTTCTGGTTCAGTGGTATTGTCTCAATCTGCATCATGAATGCTGGTATCATATAATCCGGCAGTTCTTTTCTCAGCCCACCCCTGATTTTAGAAATGTCCAGTTGCTGAGTTCCGTCTGTCGCTACTAGGTATGCGCATAAGCTCTTGCCACCTCTCGTTTCCAACGCAATGACTGCCGCATTTGATATACCCGGCTGATTCCTTAGAACGCTCTCGATCTCGTACAACTCGATCCGATATCCTCGGATTTTAACCTGTTCATCTATTCTTCCCAGGTATTCCATCTCTCCGTTAGGCAGCCATCTCGCCAAATCTCCAGAGCGGTATAACTTCCCTTCGCCATATGGATTGTCGATAAACTTCTCCGCTGTTAATTCAGGCTGGTTTAGATAGCCTTTGGCTACTCCGTCTCCTGCGATGCATAGCTCACCAGGAACGCCTACACCACATAACTCCATCTCATTCAGTATATAGAGCTGCATATTGGCAATGGGATGTCCGATTCCTACACTTAAACCCTTATCTTTTTCGCTGGAATAGACATAGTCACAGCATCCTACGGTAGTCTCTGTAGGGCCATATTCGTTATGAATCTTGACCCTGTCTCCTAATAGCTTCTGCGTTTTCCACGCCGTATCTGTGGTGAACTCCTCTCCACCGACAATTAGCGCTTCTAAATTTGGGACATCTACGCCGTCTGCATAGGTTTCCAGCATTTTTAGATGGGAAGGGGTAAGTTTAAGGAAGGTTACCCTGTTATCTTTGAATGCTGCACGCAGCCTTTCCTCCGCGTCTCCTCCCTTTAATAGAAGAGATCCACCACTAATCAGCGGTAAGAACAAGGACGTTACGGAAAGGTCGAAACTTAAGCTTGTAATTAATACCGTCGTACAAGCTTCCTTCTGGTATTCTTGATCTGCATACGACAAGTAATGATCCAGATTGCCTCGTGTCACCGCCACACCTTTGGGCTTTCCTGTCGTTCCTGATGTGTAAATCACATAGGCTATGTCACTTTTTTCAACAGCACACGCTGGATTTGTCTCCTTCTCACCCAGATCTTCAAGATTCATCGAGATGAATGGGACTTCCGTTTCCATAGTCTTCTCTCTTGTTAAAATGACCTTGGGTGCTGCATCGTTTAAGATATGCTCTATTCGTTCCTTCGGTGTTGCTGGATCAATCGGGACATAGGCGGCTCCACTCTTTAGCACGCCCAAAATGCCAATGATCGTTTCCGCTTCCAGGGTAGTCATGATGGCCACTCGATCATTGGGCTGAATACCTAACGAAATCAGTTCCCATGCCAATGCATTGGCCTTGCGGTTGACTTCTCCATAACGAAGTACTCCCGTTTCGTATTCGATTACCGTCTTCTCGGGTGTCTGTTCCGCATGTTTCTCGAATCGTTCCACTGCCGTATGATGCTGTGTATACTCCGTATGGGTATTATTGAAAACCGTTAGTATTCTTTGTTGTTCTTCCTCACTGACCATGTGGAGTTCAGACAATTTCATTTCAGGGTTAGCAATCACCCTGTCCAGCAACACCTTAAAATGCTCCAGTATGACCTGTGCTGAAGTCTCGGTAAATAAATCACTGCAATATACCAGATCTAAAGCGTACCCCTCTTCATACGCTGTAGCTTGTAAATCCAAATCAAATTTGGCATCAATGAAAGGAATGCCCAGCATCTCTACCTGTGCTTCGCCCATCGTAAGATGGATTTCCTCGTTATTCTGCATGGTAAACATCACGTCAAACAGCGGATTGCGTGACAGATCACGGCGTACTTCTACTTCCTCTACCAATTCTTCAAACGGGTATTCTTGATTCTCATATGCATTCAATGCCAACTCTTTGATCTCGCTTAAAAATTCTAAGAACGTTTTTTCAGCCCTTGGATACCCTCTCATTGCCAGCGTATTGACAAACATGCCGGCTATTGTCTCGGTGTCCTGATGCACTCGGCCTGAGATGGGTGTTCCTACCACGATATCTTGTTGCCTGCTGTATTTATGCAGTTCTATCATAAATACAGCCAGTAAGGTCATGTAATCTGTCGTTCCCTGTTGTTTATTTATATTTTGAATGCCAGCTTTCTGCTCTTGGCTAAGCTGAACAGACACTTGGGCTCCTTTGTAACTTTGGATTTTGGGACGTGGATAGTCCGTCACCAAATCCAAAACCGGTGCCTCTTCTTTGAATACTTCTTTCCAATAGTTTCTCTGACTCTCCAGGTTTCTGCCACGCATCCATTCACTATAATCCTTGTATTGGATTTCAAGTGGTTGTAATTCTTCACCGTTATACAATCGTGAGAAATCTTCGATTAATATATTTAGCGTCTGATGATCGGAAATAATATGGTGCATATCAAATAGTAAAATATAGTTGTTCTGATTTCTTTCTTTGACTACTTTAAAACGCATGAGCGGTGCTGTTCCGATGTCAAACGGGCGTACAAATTGTTCCCTGTCAGCGTCACTGTAGCTGTCGGTCTCTTCATATTCCACTTGGTAGAATACCTCGTCTGCAATGACTTGATATGCTCCTTCTTCGGTCATTACAAAACTTGTTCGCAGCGACTCATGACGCTTAATCAGACGATCTATGGCTTGTTGTATTTTTTCTAAATCAAGGTTACCCGTTACTTCTAGCGCTGACGCCATGTTATATGCAGTACTGTTGCCTTCCATCTGATCCAGAATAAACAATCGTTTCTGTGTAGAGGATGCTGGATAAGCTTCTCTCTGTTCTGCTTGTGGTATTGGACTATATTCGCCTTCTCCCGCGGCCTCAATCTTTCTCGCCAACATGACAGGAGTTGGTGAACTAAATATATCTTTGACTGGCAAACGAATCCCTGTCTTCTTCTCGATGGCATTAATGGCTGCCGTCGCTTTTAACGAATGTCCTCCCAGTTCAAAGAAACTATCCTCTATGCCGACTGGAGATATTCCTAGAATTTCCCCAAATACATCTACGATTGCCTGCTCCGTCTTATTACTTGGTGGTACGTAGTTCAAACTTTCTAACATATCTGGCTCTGGCAGCCTAGTTTTATCCAGCTTCCCATTTATGGTTATTGGAAATTCATCGATCTGGATCATAAAGGCAGGAATCATATACTCTGTTACTTCTTCTCTTACCGCTTCTTTAATTTGGGGTATACTTAGTTCCTGCCCCTTTTCTGCAATGAGATATGCACAGAGAATATCATCATTTCCAACTTCTTTTACAATAACGACAGCATCTGCAATATTACTCTGCTTTCTTAATACACTTTCAATTTCACCTAACTCTATCCTGTAACCACGGACTTTCACTTGTTCATCTATTCGACCTAAATACTCTATATTTCCATCTGGCTGCCAACGTGCTAAATCTCCTGTACGGTACAGTTTTCCTTCACCGAAGGGATTCTTAATAAACTTCTTATCTGTCAATTCTGGCTGATTTAAATAACCTCTTGCTAAACCATCTCCTGCAATACACAACTCACCAGGTATTCCAATCCCGCATAGCTCCATTTCATTTAGAAGATATACCTTTGTATTTGCAATCGGACGTCCAATGGAAATTGAAGTAGAGTCTGTATTCACTCTAAAACTAGTTGCATTTACAGTAGACTCCGTAGGCCCATATGTGTTAAGCACTTCTACTCTTTCCGCCCATTTTTTTAAGCTTTCTAGACTACCTGCCTCTCCACCTGACTCCAGCAAACGAAGCGTCGGTAATGCGTCAACACACAACCCGTCTATTAACTTAGGTGTCAATGAAGCTGTTGTAACATTATTTCGATCGATATATTTTTGTAGTTGCTCCATATCATAGGTTAAATGTTTTGGTACAATGCATAATGCCGCACCATTGCATAGTGCAGGGAAGATATCTCCCACCGCTTGGTCAAAAGATATATTTGCAAATTGCAGCACCGTATCCTTGTCGCTTAGTGCAAATGTCTCCTGATATGTGACCCACATATTGACCACATTTCGATGTTCAATTAAAACTCCTTTAGGATTTCCAGTTGTACCCGAGGTGTAGATACAATACACTAAATCATTAGACCTGTTAACGTGCAAAAGATTGTCCGTTTCATTAGCATAATTATTCTCATCTTCTAAATCTAATACTGGTATCTCTACCTTCCCTGGCAGCTTATTCTTATACGTCAATACAATCTTTGGACTACTGTCCTCCAGCATATAGTGAATTCTATTATCTGGATATTCAGGATTGATGGGTACATAAGCTCCCCCTGCCTTGATGATGGCTAATATCCCTACAATCATTTCCATGCTGCGTTCTGTCACTAGAGCCACTAGATCGTTTGGAGCCACTCCTAAATCCCGAAGAGTTCGCGCCAACTGATTTGCTCTTTCATTCAGCTCGGCATATGTCATCTTATTATCATCAAATTTAAGTGCAATATTTCCTGCTGTTTTCTCTACCTGATTCTCAAATAAGCTGACAGCTGTTTGTTCTCGAGAGTATTCTACATTCGTTGCATTGAAATCAACCAAGATCTTCTCTTGTTCTCTGAGATCAAGCATATGCAGATCTTTAAGTTTTTTGCCTGGATGTGTTATGGCTTCCTCAAGCAGCGTTACATAATGCCTTGCCATATATTCAATCGTTTCTTGTTTGAATAAATCTGTGCAATACTCAAAATCTATCTCATACCCTTCTGGCATACATTCAACCAGAACGGATAAGTCAAACTTTGAGACATTTCTTTTAATGAATGCACTTTTTCCGCCCAATAGGCCTTGCATTTCCGTCGGTTTTTTCTTTTCTTTTAATCCGAACATAAAATCAAAAATTGGATTTCTTGAGAGATCTCTTTTCTTCTCTACGGCTTCAACTAAATCTTCAAATTGGTATTCTTGGTTATCATAAGCCTGCAGACACTTCTCCTTCACAGCTAATATCAAATGCTCAAAGGTCTCATCCGGACTAACTTCTCCCTTGATCACCAGAGTATTGACAAACATCCCCAACATACCCTTAGTATCTGCATGAACTCGGCCTGACACGGTAGTTCCTACAATAATATCCTTTTGGCGACTATATTTGGCTAATAATAAAATGAACACAGATAGGGTAACCATAAATTCAGTAGCACCATGCTTTAGGGCTAGATTTTTAACCCCTGAGCTTAATGGCTCCTTTACCTTTGCTACAACATTGTCTCCCCTGAAAGACTGGATTTGAGGACGGAGGAAATCCGTCTTCAAATCCACCCTAGCAATTTCACCAGCGAATTCCCTCTTCCAATACTCTTCCTGTTTTGAGATGTCATAAAAATTCTGCCATACACTGAAATCTTTATATTGAACACGGTTAGAATTTTTATTCATAAGTTCTCCTCTTATTCATGATCAGTTTCATCATTTTCATAAAATTCGTTCACTTGTTGCAGTATAACTGGCAGGCTTTCTCCATCACATATAATGTGATGAATATCAACAAATAGATAGGAGGCCGTTGTTGTCTTCATTAATTTCACACGCATCAACGGTGCTTCGGATAAAACAAACGGTTGTATAAATTTATCGTATTCTGTTTGTATATCTATTTCGTCCACTTCGCTGTAGTCTATTAAAACCCTTGCGTCTGGAGAAATCGTTTGAATAGGCTCACCGTCCACAACATGGAAACTAGTTCGCAAGATTTCTTCTTGCTTTAACAGCTTATCCAAAGCCTTCTGTAATCTTTCTTTATCTAGCGGTTCTTCATAAGCATAAACGTCCGATACGTTGTAGTTAATATTAGGTCCGGTCATCTCGTCCAGAAGATAGAGTCGTTTCTGAGCTGAACTTGTAGGGTAGTATTCAGCTGCTGAAGCTTGTTCCATTGCCACAAACATCTCGCTCTCAATCGACTCGATATTTCCCGCTATCTGCTCGGGCGTACCAAAAGTAAAAACATCTCTAATTGACAATCTTACTCCTATGGCCTTCTCCAATTCATTGCACAAGAGCACTGCTTTCAGTGACGATCCCCCTAGATCAAAGAAGCTATCAGTTACACTGACTTTTTCAATATCTAGAATGTTCTCAAATGCCTGCACGATCAGAGTTTCATATTCGTTTCGTGGTGCAATATATTCCTTTGACTTATACTGCGGCTGTGGTAATGAGGCTTTGTCAAGTTTCCCATTACTTGTAAGTGGAATCGCATCAACCGAAATAATATGTGCAGGCACCATGTAATCTGGTAATACTTTACTTAACTTGATCTTAACGTCCTTTTCTTCTATTTCTGTCTCAGTTATTACATAGGCACACAGGAATTTCTCATTCCTTTTGTCTTCTCGCACTATGACTACAGCTTCATTTATGCCTTCAAGCTCCAATAAACGGCTTTCTACTTCTCGTGGTTCAATACGATATCCTCTGATTTTTGCTTGGTCATCCATCCGTCCAATATATTCAATGTTTCCGTTAGGTAACCAACGTGCCAAATCACCTGTCCGATACATCTTTCCGGATCCAAATGGGTTGTGTACAAACTTCTC
Organism: Bacillus pretiosus; assembly: GCF_051294775.1. Classification (NCBI taxonomy): domain Bacteria; kingdom Bacillati; phylum Bacillota; class Bacilli; order Caryophanales; family Bacillaceae; genus Bacillus; species Bacillus pretiosus. The sequence goes on along the minus strand of NZ_JBPPHF010000004.1, from coordinate 352,497 downwards.
GTCTGTCAGGTCTTGTCGATTTAAATATCCTTGAGATACACCCTCACCTGTTATACATACCTCACCCGGAACTCCAATTCCACAAAGTTCATTTCCATTTAATATATAAATCTTTAATGTTGGAAGTGGCATTCCTATATCGCTAATTCCTCTCTCGATGGCTTCAGCATCAATATCGCGATAAGTAGCGTATACCGTGGTTTCTGTTGGCCCGTACATATTAACCAGACGACAATGTCTATTGTTCTCATGCCATTTCTTCAAATGTGCTGGATAAAGTGCCTCCCCTGCAAAAATAACATATCGTAAACTATTTATGGTTTGTCCTGTCGTTGCATCGATCAACGCATAGAATGGTGAAGGTACCTGGCATAAGATGGTTACCGCTTCTTTTTGGAGCAGCTCTCCGAAGGCATATCCATCTTTTACTGTATCCTCAGAAGGTATTACAAGCTTTGCTCCATTCAATAGACTTCCGAATATTTCCCAAACCGAAACATCAAAACAATAAGAATGGAATTGAACCCAAATATCATTTTCATATAAATCAAGCTTAAACTTGTCATTCTTGAGTAATCGCACTACATTTACATGCTGAACCATAACACCTTTTGGCCGGCCCGTCGTACCTGAGGTATAAATAACATACATCAAATCACTTGAGTGATTTACATGAACAAGGTTACTGCATTCCATTTGATAATTTGCCTCATCATGAAGATGCATGACAGGAATGTCAACTTCAGGTTCTTTTGTACTGCATAATACGACCTTTGGTTTACAGTCATTAATGATATAATTAATTCTTTCCTCTGGATAAGATGGATCAACCGGTACGTAAGCTGCTCCAGCCTTTAAAATAGCGTATATACCCACCACCATCTCCAAACACTTCTCTGTTGAGATCACCACAAAGTCATTGGGTTGAATGTTATAGTCCTCTCGAAGCTTTCTTGCCAGAGCATTCGCCCGTTCATTTAATTGTGCATAGGTCATCTGTTGTCCATTAAATGTGATGGCTATACTATTAGGTATTCTGGCGGCCTGCTCTTCAAGTAACTGCACAATCGTCATATTTTGAGGGAATTCTGCATCCGTCATATTGAACTCATCCAATATTTTTGCTTCTTCGTACAGATCTACCATGGCAATCTCCTGCAGCTTCTTTTCCGGAGACATTAAAACTCCTTCAATTAATGTTAAGAAGTGTTTTGCCATGTACTCGATCGTTTCTGGTTTGAATAAGTCTGTAGAATATTCAAAATCAATCTTATAGCCTTCTGAATCACTTATCATGGTTAAGGTAAGATCAAATTTAGAAATACTACCTTCAACGGATTCCCTTGTTCCAATATGAATACGATCCGAATAACTCTCTCTCTCATCGTCCTGCAATACAAACATCACATCAAATACTGGGTTTCTTGAGAAATCTCTCTTTACTCCCACTGCTTCAACTAAATCCTCGAACTGATAATCCTTGTTATCGTATGCCTGTAAACATTTCTCTTTTGTACGTAATAATACATCCTCAAATGTATCATCAGCGCACACATTCCCTTTGATTGCCAGAGTGTTTACAAACATGCCCAACATATTTTGGGTATCCGTATGGTTTCGGCCCGATATTGGCGTTCCTACTATAATTTCTTCCTGTCGACTGTATTTTCCTAACATAGAGAAAAAGGTGGATAACAACACCATAAACTCCGTTGCACCATACTTCTTCGCTAACTCTTTTACTTTAATACTCGTTTTTTCTTCTACCTGTGTTCGGAAATTAGCACCTCTAAAGCTTTGTTTATGAGGGCGTGGATAATCCATGATTAAATCCAGGACTGGTATATCACCGGAGAATTCTTTCTTCCAGTACGCTGCCTGTTCTGTGATATCTCTAGCATTTTGCCAAGCAGAAAAGTCTTTATACTGTACTCGTGGTGTTAACAATTCTCTTCCTTCATATAACTCTTGTATTTTGTAAAGCATAACTGGCATGCTTCCTGCATCACATAAAATATGGTGAATATCCAGGAATAAATATGAATCACTTGGAGTATTCAGTATTTTTGCACGCATTAGTGGTGATTTTGACAGGTCAAATGGTTGGACGAAAGTATTATATTCATCTTGGATATACTGTGAATCTGCTGTCTTTACTTCACTGTGCTCCAGCACAATTCTTGCATCTGAAGAAATTTTTTGAATTGGTTCACCATTCACGATATGGAAACTTGTCCTTAAAATTTCCTCATGCTCTACTAATTGATCCAATGCCCTCTGAAGTCGCTCATTGTCTGGTTTAACTTTAAGCTTGATTACTAAAGGAATATTATAAGTTATACCAGGGCCTGTTAGTTGGTCCAAAAGATAAAGTCTCTTTTGAGCTGAACTTATAGAATAGCTTTCTGCTTCTGCTATTTCTGGTATTTCTTCAAACGTATTCTCCTTTGAGTTTTTTATTTGTTCTGCAATATTTTTTGGTGTAACTAAATCAAAAATTTCTCTAAGTGGTAACCTTACCCCTGTGCTCTTCTCTAATTCATTACACAGCCGGATTACATTAAGCGAGTATCCACCCAAATCAAAGAAATTGTCATTTACACTTACTCTTTCCATACCAAGTACATGTTCAAATGCCTCTACTACCAATTTTTCCGTCTGGGTCTTTGGTGCCTCATAACCCCTTATCATCTTAGTTTCTTCAATAAACTGTTCCGGGTTCGGCAATAATTTACGATCTACTTTACCATTTGCAGATAGTGGAATCTCATCTACCTGTATGAATTGTGCCGGGATCATATAATCAGGCAGATGTTTGGCTAACTCTCTTTTTATTTCTGCCAATTCTACGGTCTCATCTGCAACAATATACCCACACAATTGCTTCTCTCCATGTGAATCACTGTAATCAGCGACGACGGACTGGTGAATATGTGGCAAATGATTGATACAGTGTTCTATTTCTCCTAGTTCGACACGATGTCCACGTATCTTAACTTGACTATCTTTTCTTCCCAGGAAGTCTACATATCCTTCCGGACGCATGACACCATAATCACCTGTTTTGTACAGATAACCTAATCTATGGTTGATAAAGGCGGCCTTCGTCTTCTCTTCTTCATTGAGATAACCTACGGCGACTCCTTTTCCACCAATATGCAGTTCTCCTGGTACGCCTACTGGGCATTCTTCCCCACATTCATCCAGTACGTAAATTTGTTGATTTTTCAGCGGATAGCCGTAAGGGATACTTTTCCACTCTGGCTTCACTTCTGTGATTGGGAAATATATGGACCATATAGAGCCTTCCGTTGCTCCACCCAACCCGATGACTTGTGCTTTTGGCATTCTTGTTTTGATTTTCGCTGGCAAACCAAGAGAAATCCAGTCTCCACTTAGCATCACCATACGTAAGCGCTCTGCTGAAGTGCTATGCACCGTGTCTTGCTTTGTGCTTTCTAGATACATATCCATAATTGCCGGAACCGAATTCCATATCGTGATTTCTTCTTCGATCATGATCTGATGAATACTGGCCATATCTAAAAGATCTGGAATTAATACTAACTGAGCTCCGCTAATGAGTGCTCCAAAAATATCATAGACGGATAAATCAAAGCTCATCGATGATAGGGCAATGATTTTATCTTCGCTATTTACTTGGAATTTCTCATTAATATCTAATAATGTATTCACTACTGCTTCATGGGTGATCACAACACCCTTAGGATGTCCAGTGCTTCCTGACGTATAGATAGCATAGGCTCTATCCTGCTGGCAGCCTTCTAACAGTTCTAAGGCGCCATCGTTATAGGTGGAAAGGTTCTCTGTTTCATATAAATCCGGATGAATCATGAGCTTGATATCACTATGTTCCACGATATATTTTATTCTTTCCTCAGGATGTTCCGGATTAACAGGAATATAAGCATGGCCGGCTTTTAAAATAGCTACCATATTTACAATGGTCTCAATTCGTCTCTCTGCCCAACCTCCAATATAAGAATTGAGCGCATAGTTTTGTTCTGCTAAATAACGAGCGACCTGATTGGATTTTCTCGCCAACTCGCCATAGGTCAATGTATCCTGTCCTAATTTGACTGCAATAGCATCGGGAGTCTTCTGGCATTGCTGGTCTATTAATCTTTGCAGTAAATCCCCTTCATAATCTCCTTGTGTACGATTGTAATCAAGCAGTAGTTGATACTGTGTTACAGGCAGCGGCATAGATGAAAGTTTATTGTCTATAACTTGCTGTAATCGAAGTTGATACGTTTCAAACATAGCACTGATCATGTCTTCATCAAACAAATCTTTTGCATAATCCCAAGTCACAATTAATTGTCCGTCGCTTTCCGCAACTTGGAAGTCCAAAAACACTTCAGGGGTCTGATTTATTCCGTATTTCAATTCTCCCCTACTACCTATATTGGCATTGAAAAAATCTACTTCGTCACGAAGCATACTCGTAAATACAATTGGCATTATAGCTTGACCTTCTTGACCACGGTGTTCAGCCAGATCACGCAGGAAATCAACCCCACTGTAAAATCTGTGGTCTAACGCTTCAAATAACCGATTCTGAATCTCAGTAGTTCTTTCCCAAAATGGTCTATGAGATGATAAATCGATATCTAACAACAATTTCGATACGAAATCCCCCATCAGAGACATTCCATCTTGATGAAAAGGCTGATTACTAAACAGATTTAAGCTAAGTGCCATATTGGATTGATTGCTCCATTTAAATAGAACTTCCGCATATATTGTGCACAATAACGCAGATGGTGCAATTTTGTTATCCAAAGCCTTGTTTCTCACAATCGCCCAGTCTGTCGCAGCAATTCTCGTTTCTAAACGTTTTACTGTTGCGTTGTTTACAGCATTCCCATTTGGAAGAAGTGGTAACTGAGGTGCATGCGGGAAATTGTCTACTTTTGCCTTCCAATAAGCTTGATCTCTTTGCTGCAATGCCCGCATCAAATCTGAAACTTGCTGTGCCAGATGATTGGCACGATGATCAAGCTCTGCTTGGGTCGAATCTTTCTCCTCTTTCTTAACATCCTCTTTCTTAAGTAGCTCTTGCAAACGCTCTTCTGGATGTTTTATAACTTCTGATAGTAATAAAACATAATCATCCAGCATTTGCTTTATCGTTTCCTGTTTAAATAAATCTGTAGAATACTCTAAGTTGACCACATAACCCTCTGATGTGTGTATTACCATTAAATTCAGATCAAACTTAGCTACTTTTCCTTCCATTGGTACCCATGTTCCACTCACAATGCTCTTTGAACCAGACATAATTTCACTCTCTGGCATCATGAACATTACATCAAATAATGGATTTCTTGATAAATCTCTCTTTACATCTACTGCCTCAACCAAGTCTTCATATTGAAAGTCCTGATTATCGTACGCACGAAGACATTTTTCTTTTACTCCAAGCAATACTTGTTCAAAACTCTCCTCTTGTTTCACTTTTCCTTTGATAGCCAAGGAGTTTACAAACATCCCCAGCATTTCTTGTGTATCAACGTGGGTTCTACCTGATACAGGAGTTCCGACTACAATTTCTTCCTGTTGACTGTATTTGCTCAATAGAATCATAAAGGTTGATAACATAGTCATGAATTCCGTAGCACCATGCTTCTTCGCTAATTCTTTTATTTCCATAAAAACTGGTTCTTCAATCTTAGTTTTTACGTCGGCACCATTGAAGCTCTTTTTCTTAGGACGTTGGAAATCTGTATTCAAATTAAGTATTGGAATTTCGCCTAAGAACTCGTTTTTCCAATATGCCGCCTGCTTCGTAATATCCTGAGTCATTTGCCAAGCAGAGAAATCTTTATAATGAAGCCTTGGGATTGGTAAAGTATTTCCTTCATATAACTCGCTTATCCAGTTCATCATAATAGGCAGACTTTCTCCATCAGAAACAATATGATGAATATCCAGCATCAAGTATGAAGCTTGTGGTGTCTGTAATAACTTAACCCGCATCAAAGGTGCTTTGAATAAATTAAATGGGCAAACAAAACGATCATATTCATCTTGAATATCTAGTGTATCTGCTTCTTTGTATTCCAATACTACTCTCGCATCTGGTTGAATCACTTGAACTGGCTCTCCATTAATAAGATGGAAGCTGGTTCTTAATACTTCTTCTCTCTCTAAGAGCTTATCTAATGCTCCCTGTAACTGCTCTTTATCCAGAGTGTTTTCGTATTTTATGACATTCGAAATGTTATAGGAAGTACTAGGACCTACTATCTCATTGAGAAGATAAAGTCGCTTTTGAACAGAACTCATAGGATAGAACTCTGCTTCAGCTATTTTCGGTATTTCCGAAAAACGATCCTGTTGTAAGCTTCCAATTCTTTCTGCAATACGTTTTGGTGTAGATAAAGCAAATATTTCACTAAGCTGCAGTCTTATACCGATTGTCTTTTCTAATTCATTACACAATAATGTAACTTTCAGTGAATGACCACCCAAGTCAAAAAAGCTATCATTGACACTAATTCCTGTTATTCCAAGGACTTTCTCAAATGCTTCAACTATTAACTTCTCTTCTCTATTTATTGGTGCTACATATTCCTTAGGCTTGTATTCTGGTTCTGGTAGTGCCGCTTTGTCCAGCTTTCCATTATGACTTAATGGAATTTGGTCAATTCGAATAATATACACAGGAACCATATAGTCTGGTAACTTCTTGCGTAATTCACTCTTGATTGTATCTTCGTCTAATTCTTCTATTTCTGTATGAACGACTACATAAGCACACAGATATTTTTCTCCTTGCTTGTCTTGTCGTACTACAACGGCTGCTCCACTAACTCCTTCGAGCTCCATCAAAGTACTTTCAATTTCTCCTGGTTCGATTCTGAAACCTCTTATCTTAACTTGATCATCTATACGGCCAAGGTACTCGATATTTCCATCCGGTATCCACCGTGCCAGATCACCTGTTTTATACATCATTCCTGAACCAAAAGGATTTTTAATAAATTTCTGAGCTGTTAATTCTTCACGATTTAAGTATCCACGCGACACACTTTCTCCTGCAATACATAATTCCCCTGGTACACCTATTCCGGCTATTTTTTCATTTGATAATATATAAATTTGTGTATTACTAATAGGCTTACCAATTAATATTTTATCTACATCTAAGCATGTTGGACAATGATATCCACTGGAATTAACTGTAGTTTCTGCTGGACCATAGAGATTCAGTAGTTCTGCTCTTACTTGTCCTTTTTCCCTTAATTGATTATAATGTCTCACACTTTCCGCATTCAGTTTCTCACCAATATTAATGATATAACGCAGAGTATTTATTTTTTCTTTGCTCATATCTAATTCTTCTAGAAACATATTGAACATGGAAGGAACGAACTGGATTGCATTGACTTTATAATCCTGAATTACCTTGATGATCTTATCACTTTGACTTTCTTCTCCTTGTTGCAAAATAACAAGTTTACCACCCGCTAACATCCACCAAAATACTTCCCAGGCAAAAACATCAAATGCACAAGTGGTCTTCATTAAAAGAGATTCTCCCTCGTGTAATGGGTATTCTCTTTGTGTCCACATCTGCTGATTGACTATATTCTGATGCTCTACCATAACCCCTTTTGGTTTTCCTGTTGTACCCGATGTATAAACCAGATAAATAAGATCACGAGGAGTATTTACATGTTCTAGATTCCCTGCACCTTCTCCATAATTGCTTTCACTATATAAGTTAACAACCTTTTCAGGAGAAATATTATACTTTCCATGACCAATTAAAACCGCTTTAGGCTGGCTATCTTCCAATATATACTCGATACGTTCTTCTGGATACAATGGGTCAATGGGTACATATGCTGCACCCGACTTTAGGATGGCATATAACCCGATCACCATCTCCAAACTTCTTTCTGCTATAATCGCAACAAAATCATCAGGCTGGACATGGTATTCCCGTCGTAACTTTAATGCAAGCTGATTGGCACGAGCATTTAATTCAGCGTAACTCAATTGCTCATTCCCGCATACAACTGCTGTATTATGGGGGGTTCTTGCTACTTGTTCTTCAAATAATTGTACAATTGTCTTGTCTCTTGGATAGTCGCTGTCCGTTGCGTTAAACTGTACTAATTCTTTCATTTCTTCTGCTTCACTGGTCATGCCTAATTCGATTAATTTCGTCTGTGGTGCTGCAATTGCTTGTTCCATAAGCCTTTGCAGATGGGAACCAATAATGTTTATTTGTTCCTTGTTATATAGCTTTGTACTGAAAAGAATTCTAAAATGGATACGATCACTCTTAAATGCCGTCATTCCCAAGTCATACCCAATTTGTTCGCGGTAATATTCGGATTCCACATTTAATTTGCCATCAATATTTATACTTGTTCCTTGATAGCCTTCAAAGAAGAATAATGTTCCAATTAGATCTCTTCCTAATAAAGTATGATTCTGTATTTCTGCTAAGGGAAGAAAATCGTGTTCATTTGCAATAATTGCCTGGCTCTGTAATGATTTCAACAAATCGGCAAAGGTGTCTTCGTTTGTTGTCGATATACGTACGGGTATTGTATTGATAAATAAACCAACGATTTCTTCAATACCTTCAATCTCTGCATTTCTACCAGATACAACTTTTCCAAATACAACATCATTTGTTGAGTTGTATTTTTCCAATAAAACGCCCCAACAAGCTTCTACTAGCGTGTTCAATGTTACATCATATTGGGCACATATCGCTTCTGCTTGTTCAGTTACCTCTATGCTTAACTTAAACTCTTGGCTCTGACTCTCTTCTTCTGTTTCATCTGGACGACCTAAAGGTAGAATATCAGCCCTTGTCTCATATCCTTGAAGAAGGTCTTCCCAATATTTAAGGCTCGTCTCTTTATCTTTTTCATTTATATAATGGACAAACTTTTCATAGCTACCCATTTTATTAGAAGCAGCCTGATTAGGTGTTTTTAATTGTTCTTCATCTGTTGCCATATACGCACTAAATAATTCTTTACGCAAAATTGGCAAACACCAACCATCTAAAATAATATGATGGTTTGTCATGATCAACCGATAACCACTGTTGTTTATTTTTATCAGATTCATACGAAGTAGTGTATCTTCTTCTAAATCAAATCCTCGTTTTACATCTTGTTCCTTTAAATCAAGATAATCCGATTCATTATCTACTTCCATATAATTAAATTCCGGCATTCTTTCTTTCAATACAACTTGTCTTGGTACACTTACTCCCCGATAACAGATTTTTGTACGTAAAATATCATGCTGTGTTGCTAAATACTTAAAAGCTTTGTGCATCTTCTCTACATCTACATCTGCCAATCGCAACGTCTGCTGAACAACATATTTTGTAGATGATTCATCCATAAGCTTCTCATAGAGCATTCCCTCTTGCACAGGAGCCAATGGATAGATGCGTTGAATTTCCTGGCCGCGGATTTCGACAGCTTCCTGTACATAACAAAATTCGCTATCTTTCCATACGCTCTCACCAAAATCACTTGCCGTTGACTCACTCTTCTGTGCGTGGGAGCAATGTTCTGCGACTGCTATCAGTTCTTCTTCATATGCTTTTCCTATTTGCTCAATTCTCTCAGCCAAATAACGACTGCTGTTGCAGGTTACTGTCATAGATAAACTACCTTTTTGCACATGACCTATGACGTTAATGGATGGTCCAAATTGATTACGAGGATTCGTATCCTGTCCATAACCTAATTGTGAAAACTCGAAATATAGATCGCCAGATTCTTTCTTTGTTCCTAGTTCTCCAAGATAATTAAATGATATATCTGGTGCCACTTCTACATCCATTTCTTCTGGATTACCCATGGCTGCATTCTTTATGATGCCATAATCAATTCCATGTCCTGGTACGCGTCGTAGTGTCTCTTTCGTATTTCGAATATCCTGTGCAATATTAGTGCCTAACTCATCTAAAACTACGGGATATATACTAGTGAACCATCCTATTGTCCTACCTAAATCAAAAGAGCCTACTGTTTCTTCACGACCATGTCCTTCCATCTGTATAGCAAGCGTTCTCTGACCTGTTACTTTGTTTACCGCACGTCCTAGTGCTGCTACAAGCAAGTCATTAATCTCTGTATTATAAGCATGTGCACTTTCTTTTAATAACTTTTCTGTGATAGCGGCATTAAGACATGCCACGGCTGTCTTTGGTTCGAATTTATCATCAATTCCATCTTCTTTTAACTTACCATCAACCAATTTATTTTCTATTTCTGACCAGTAAGCTAACCTTCTCTTTAACTTTTCACTCTGGCTGTAATAAGCTAATCCTTCGCTCCATACTTTAAAGGAAACGGTTTTAGCTGGTAATGTTATCTCTTTTTGATTCAAAGCTTGAGAGTAGCCCTTCTCCAAATCCTCAGTTAAAATCCGCCAGGAAATCACATCCATTATCATATGATGAGCTAGCAACATCATATAATCTTGCTCCGGCGTACTAAATAAAACAGCCTGCAATAATGGTCCTTCCGCCAAATCCATCTTTACTTTCGTTGTCTTAATTTTTTCCTGAATCTCTTCAGATTCACATGCTATTTTTGTAAAGCCGTACCATTTCTTATCTTCTACTTTCCCTATAACCTGTTTCTTATCTTTGTACGTAGCTCTCAACATATCATGATGCTGCACTAACGCAGATAAAGCTTTTTGTAGTGCCAGATCATTTAGTTTTTCACGAACCTTAAACACTTGGCATACATTAAAATGTCCAGGATCTATCATATTTTGTGCGAAGAAGTAGTTTTGAATTGGTGTCAGTGAAATTTCACCAGTTATTTCTCCTTGCTCCGCAGGCATAATTTCTTTTTTTGTGGATAAATTCATGGCTATTAGCTTTGGTGTTCTCTCCATCAAAAGATTTCGCATGGAGCTATCGTATCCAGCTTCTCTTATCTTGTTTAGAATATGGATAGCCTTAATCGAATCTCCACCCAAATCAAAGAAATTGTCATTTACACTTACTCTTTCCATACCAAGTACATGTTCAAATGCCTCTACTACCAATTTTTCCGTCTGGGTCTTTGGTGCCTCATAACCCCTTATCATCTTAGTTTCTTCAATAAACTGTTCCGGGTTCGGCAATAATTTACGATCTACTTTACCATTTGCAGATAGTGGAATCTCATCTACCTGTATGAATTGTGCCGGGATCATATAATCAGGCAGATGTTTGGCAAACTCTCTTGTTATTTCTGCCAATTCTACGGTCTCATCTGCAACAATATACCCACACAATTGCTTCTCTCCATGTGAATCACTGTAATCAGCGACGACGGACTGGTGAATATGTGGCAAATGATTGATACAGTGTTCTATTTCTCCTAGTTCGACACGATGTCCACGTATCTTAACTTGACTATCTTTTCTTCCCAGGAAGTCTACATATCCTTCCGGACGCATGACACCATAATCACCTGTTTTGTACAGATAACCTAATCTATGGTTGATAAAGGCGGCCTTCGTCTTCTCTTCTTCATTGAGATAACCTACGGCGACTCCTTTTCCACCAATATGCAGTTCTCCTGGTACGCCTACTGGGCATTCTTCCCCACATTCATCCAGTACGTAAATTTGTTGATTTTTCAGCGGATAGCCGTAAGGGATACTTTTCCACTCTGGCTTCACTTCTGTGATTGGGAAATATATGGACCATATAGAGCCTTCCGTTGCTCCACCCAACCCGATGACTTGTGCTTTTGGCATTCTTGTTTTGATTTTCGCTGGCAAACCAAGAGAAATCCAGTCTCCACTTAGCATCACCATACGTAAGCGCTCTGCTGAAGTGCTATGCACCGTGTCTTGCTTTGTGCTTTCTAGATACATATCCATAATTGCCGGAACCGAATTCCATATCGTGATTTCTTCTTCGATCATGATCTGATGAATACTGGCCATATCTAAAAGATCTGGAATTAATACTAACTGAGCTCCGCTAATGAGTGCTCCAAAAATATCATAGACGGATAAATCAAAGCTCATCGATGATAGGGCAATGATTTTATCTTCGCTATTTACTTGGAATTTCTCATTAATATCTAATAATGTATTCACTACTGCTTCATGGGTGATCACAACACCCTTAGGATGTCCAGTGCTTCCTGACGTATAGATAGCATAGGCTCTATCCTGCTGGCAGCCTTCTAACAGTTCTAAGGCGCCATCGTTATAGGTGGAAAGGTTCTCTGTTTCATATAAATCCGGATGAATCATGAGCTTGATATCACTATGTTCCACGATATATTTTATTCTTTCCTCAGGATGTTCCGGATTAACAGGAATATAAGCATGGCCGGCTTTTAAAATAGCTACCATATTTACAATGGTCTCAATTCGTCTCTCTGCCCAAACTCCAATATAAGAATTGAGCGCATAGTTTTGTTCTGCTAAATAACGAGCGACCTGATTGGATTTTCTCGCCAACTCGCCATAGGTCAATGTATCCTGTCCTAATTTGACTGCAATAGCATCGGGAGTCTTCTGGCATTGCTGGTCTATTAATCTTTGCAGTAAATCCCCTTCATAATCTCCTTGTGTACGATTGTAATCAAGCAGTAGTTGATACTGTGTTACAGGCAGCGGCATAGATGAAAGTTTATTGTCTATAACTTGCTGCAATCGAAGTTGATACGTTTCAAACATGGCACTGATCATGTCTTCATCAAACAAATCTTTTGCATAATCCCAAGTCATAATTAATTGTCCGTCTCTTTCCGTGACTTGGAAATCTAAAAATACTTGAGGGGTCTGGCTTATTCCGTATTTAATTTTCCCTAATTTCGTCAACGTATCTGCAAATTCCGATTTATCGAATAACATACTAGTAAATACAATTGGCATAATCGCTTTACTAGTCATTTCTCTCTTACTTGCAATATTTCGTATAACATCAACACCACTATAAAAACGATGGTCTACTGCTTCAAATAATATATCTTGAACCATAGATGCTTTCTCCCAAAAAGCACGATGAACAGATAAATCAATATCTAACAATAAAACTGATGTAAAATCTCCAATCAACTTCATTACGTCTGGATGAAAGGACTGTCGATTAAATAATGTTAAATTAAGTGCCATTCTGGATTGATTGCTCCATTTGCACAAAACTTCCGCATAAATTGTACATAAGAATACAGATGGTGTTACACCGTACTGAGTTGCCAGGCCCTTCACAATATTCCATTGATCAGTTGTCAGACTTTTCTCCATTCTATGAAATATTGGTTTCTCTATGAATTCTGGCTCACAAACTAATGGTAGCTGAGGTGCATAGGGAAAATCCTCTATTTTGGCTTGCCAATAGTCTTGAGCTTTTTGATAGGCGGAAGATTCACGAAAGCTCTCCAATGCCCTTACATAATCTGAGAATTGGAATGTTAAAGGTTTAATCTCCATATTCGGTTTCTCATAATAATCCATTATCTCTTGTATTAAAATTAATAAACTGCCTCCATCAGCAATTAATAAGTCAATATCCAGGAAGAGATAATTTTTCTTCTCACCAAGAATAAATGCAGTCAACTCAAATAATGGCCAATGATCTTGTTGGAAAACAAAATGTGACCTGCTATTTCTTTTTTCCAATATACGTTTTTGTTGATCCTCTAAAGACAAGTCTTGTAAATCTTCAATACAAATCTCATAAGAAGAATTAGAACGCCGAACTTTTTGCATTCCTGTATCATCAAAAATAGTACGCAGCATAAGCTGACGCTCTAAAACATGATTCAATGCATCGTTTAAGCGTTTAATATCTAATTCTGTTTCAAACTCATAATAGGCATGTGTGGAGACATTACCCATTTCCATAATATTTTGTCTTCCAACTAAATAGGCTCCTTGTATTTCTGTTACCTGGAACGGCTCATACCACATGTCTTTATTCCCTGTTAATTCGGATGCATTGACATCCTCTGCCTTTAGTTGTTCCTCAACCATCTTAATTATTTGTTCCAGGGTAGACATTTTGAAAAGGCTTACAATAGGGATTTCGACTTGAAATCGTTGATTTATTTCATCCTGGAAACGAATCAACGTTAACGAACTAACTCCCATCCGAGAAATCGTATCGTCTACTTTCAAAGAAGGGATAGAGAATACTTCTTTTGCAATTTCAACGATTTGATTTTCAATCTCCGTTTTGTTCCATGCTGACTTCTTTGCAGATTCCTTGATACTCTGATAAGAATATGGAGCTATTGCGATAACTTCATCAAACTCATGATTCTCAAATCGCTCTATTAAAAGAAAACGTTGCACCTTTCCACTTGTTGTTTTCGGTATCGTTTTTATTGGAATTACATAATCTGCAGCTATTCCAACCCGTTCTAATACCATATCCTGCACTTGATGGGCAAGTGGCAAAAATGCCTTGGCATCTTTTCGATTATGTACAAATACTATAATTTCATCCCTGATCGATGACGGATTGCGAACACCACACACAACGACTTGAGACAACTCTGGGATCGCCAATGTTAACATATTTTCTATATCGCTAGCATAATAATTCTGACCATTTACAAACAGAATATCCTTCTTTCTGCCCATTACAATGAGTTCTCCATTGCGTAAAAGTCCTAAATCTCCTGTACAGAAGAAGCCCTGTTCATTAAAAGGGGAACTATCATGATTCATATATCCCTCAAATACATTTTTCCCCTTGATCACTATATTGCCTATGTAATTTTCCCCTAAGATGTGGTCTTCATCATCTACAATCAATATTTCTAATTCATATAATGGTTCTCCTACTATGGCAAACTCTGCTGCATTTGGCTCCTTCGTTTCTATATACTCCACTTCTTGACCAATACGAGCTTTATGACGGTTAATACATACACTTCTATTATGTCCTTCTTCAGGAATAGTAACAGCCAGACTAGCTTCTGCCATACCATAGACTTGATGGATCGTATTTTCACGCAAGCCAGAAGACGAGAATTTTTCATAAAATCGTCTAATGGTATCCATTGATATTGGTTCTGCACCACACATTATGTTTCGCACACTAGATAAATCAATATTTTCTAAATGTGAATCCTTTACAGTCTTTATCATCCAGTCTAATCCAAAATTCGGACTTACAAGCACCGTTGCTTTTAATTGCGCACATTTTTGAAGATATAGCCAAGATTTCTTTAAAAATGTACGCGAATTTAGAAGGGAATGAGATATACCCGCAAATATCGGAGTTAAATGATAACCGATCAAGCCCATATCATGTGTCAATGGTAACCAACTAGCCATGACATCATTTGTGTCTAGTTTCAAACGATCTACTATCTGTGCCAAATTATAAACTAGATTTTCATGTGTTAATTTTACTCCTTTAGGGTTACCTGTGCTGCCAGACGAATATTGTATATACGCTAAGTCCTGACAATCTACTGTAACGCATTGCCCCTCTTCCATATTACATGCTAAGGTTTCATACTCTAAGTATTTCAAATTATTGGCTTCATAACTTTCTCTAAACGTATTTAAATTTCTTTCATCAGTAATTATCCACGCATTCGACAACTGCTCACTTACTTTCACTAACTTCTTGAAAGCTTCAGTGTCAGGCGATGCAATTAGCGGTACAGACAGAGGAACGGGGATCATGCCTCCTAAAATACAACCCCAAAACAACCTTATAAAGAATAAATTATTGTTTGTCTGAAAGATAATATAAGAGCCCTTCTGAAATCCCTGCTTTTGTAGTGCCCCTAAGATGGATTTGGCATTAAAATAAAGACTTTCATAAGACTCAAACAATTCAGAGCCATCGGATTGAGTAAAGTAAACTCCCCTTGATTTCTCGTTAGCATAAATTCCAAGTAATTGATCTAGTGTTATATTAACTCCATCCTCTAATACTGATTTTGTATAAGGTTTCATATTGCACTCCTTAAAAAGTTATTGTTTTTATGCTGCGATATTATCTTTGTTACAATTGATGCAACGTCTTGATCTTGCCTCTTTAATATTAAAATTTATGTTGAGAATTATTTATGTATATTGGTTTCTATAATTCTATTATATTCTATTTAAGGATTATATCAACAAAATTTTTAAAATTTTTCCAGCTCAAAGGGCGTGGTTTAAACCCACCGCCCTTAGCCTTCGGGTTGGATAGTAATAATCAGAATCACTAAAAAAAACACTCAATAATGCCCCCGTTGTCAAGACACGATTTTTTGAGGAAAAAGTTATGTCCTTTATTTTTTTATTATTTCAAAATAAAACAGCTAAGAAAATATAATTTTCTTAGCTGTTTTACTTTCTAGCTGATTTTGAAATCTAGTTTAGGAGTTCTTGAAACTATTCCGAATAATTATGAAAAATCACATCTATTACATCGCTTCCGAATCCCACTCATGCTCCTGCTGAACAAACACAACACCTAATTCGTGATGCCCACCAGCATATAATGCAGTTTGTGCAAGACGAAGCTCACCATTTGTATCTAATACTTCTAATTTACAAAATGCTCCTGTCGTCTTCGTTTGAAGCGCATCATAAAATTCCTCAGCGCTTTTTGGAATAACTCCATTTACTTTCGTAATAATTTCTCCAGGCAGTAATTTCAGCTCTGCTCCAATTGTATTTGGAATTGTATCTAGTACAACGAGCCCATCATTGCGTGCAGCAAAATATGCTGGTCTTGTTTCATCGGCAATTTTCTCTTGCATCGAGATTGTGAAACGCCCAAGCATTGCGACTCCCATCGCGATAATTGCAAGTACGTGCCACCAGTAACTTGCGATTCCTAAAACGAGCACAAGTCCTGCTAATCCATAAACACGTCTTCCTGTAAATAATAAAGCTTCCGTCGGCTCATAACTTTTAATCTTTCTCATAAATCCAATTAAAAATGGAACGAGGAATAGAGAATATGTATTTGAACCTATTGAAACGACAGGCCACCATGAAATAAACTGTGTTATCGCATCACCCGGTACAAGAATAAAAATAGGAACGATCCATAAACGCTTTGATTCGTGTAAACCAATCTTTAGCCCACGCTTACCCTTCCTAATCTTCGGCGTAGAATATCCTACTGCATTTTTAGAAATCAACAAGCCCTCTACAACGAGCATGACACCTAGTAAAATAGCAAGAGATACAATCGTACTCTCTTCCCCTTCTCCAAGCTGTAAGAAGGAAACTGGTAGCTTAGCAGATACTAGAACGCATACAATTGCGATACTAAATGTATAAGCTGCTGATAAATATCGATACATAGCAGTTAATCCAAATAATAACGTCCAAAGTAAGATGACCCATAAGCTCGCTTTGGAAACGACAAGGCCAAGTCCAATTGTAAGAATAGATACGATTAATCCGTATCCAACTCCCGCAAATAGAGATGTTCGCAGTTCAAACCAAATATCATAAACTTTAAAGGAAAAATCCTTTCGTTCTCGTAACATACGTAAGTATCCAACGAAGATACTACTTATTAAAAATACATAGACAGCAGGGTGTAAGAAAAAACGTCCAACTGCCCGCATTATTTCAAAAATCCATGCCTCCACGAACTCATTCACCACCATTTATATCATTCTTTCTTTTTATATTATCATAACTGGACAAACGTTTGTTTAACACAAAAAAATACAGGCAGCAAACTGCCTGTATTTCTTTTTATCCCGCTTTAATGGGCAGTAAGACCCCCACCTCAAAATTCAGCGCAAGCAAAGAATTTAGGTGGGGGATCCACTGCCCATTAAAGTCCGATTGGTTCAACTAATAATTAGTGGGGATGAAGAAACCCCCCACTGATTAAAGTTTCACTTTATTTCACTATTAATTTTAATGCGGACTGTAATTGTAGATCATTTTCTCCAGAACGGATTTTTTCAATAATTTTAGTTTGAATCGCCTCAGCTGTCTTTTTATCAAGCTGTCCCGTCGCTTCCATCTCATTCGCATTTTGGAATGCTTTCAGCGCTGATTCTGTCTCTTTACTAAAGTATCCATCTTCACGCCCTGGTACATACCCTAAACTCTTAAGCATTTCTTGCGCGTGTTTTACTTGCACATCATTTGAATTGTATGAAAGTGTCTTTTCAATTTGAATTGGTGTCGCATGATAATAATCTGGTTGCTTCACTTCTACTGTTGGCGCGATTCCTTTTTTATGAATCCAGTTTCCATCCGGTGTTAACCATTTAAACATCGTTAATTTAATGTTGCTGCCATCTTTAAATGGAACGGCTTGCTGAACAGTACCTTTACCAAACGTTTTTTCACCAATTAAATCGTATCCTTCTCCCTCTTTTAGCGCACCCGCTAAAATCTCTGAAGCAGAAGCACTTCCGTTATCAATTAATACTGAAATTGGATATGGCTTTTTCTCTTTCAGTTCCGTAGAGAATTTCTTTTTCTCACCATTTCGTTGCTCTACTTGTAGCATCGGCTTTTTATCCGTCATAATTTCCCCTAGTATCTCTTCTACACTATTTAAGTAGCCACCAGGATTACCACGCACGTCAATAACTAAGCCTTTTATGTTTTTCTTCTCTAACTCTTTTAACTGATCCTTAAATTCTTTCGCTGTATTTTCAGCAAAAGAAGTGATTTGCATATAACCGATATCTTTTCCGCTCTCTTGTTTCACAGAACTAAACACCGTGAAGATTGGAATTTTTTCACGCTTAATTTTAAATACAATCGGATCAGCTACTCCTGCACGCTTAATTTCAATCGCGACAGTCGTTCCTTTT
This sequence comes from Bacillus pretiosus, assembly GCF_051294775.1. NCBI lineage: Bacteria > Bacillati > Bacillota > Bacilli > Caryophanales > Bacillaceae > Bacillus > Bacillus pretiosus. Next base: position 333,715 of record NZ_JBPPHF010000004.1, on the reverse strand, counting down.
TTACCACGAATCTTTAATACTGCTTCTTCACGTGATAAATCTTTCACACTATTTCCATCTACAGATAAAATTTGGTCATTCGGTTTAATTCCAATCTTTTCTGCCGGTGAGCCTTTAATTGGAGATACGATAATAAGCTTACCGTCCGTTTTGTTCACCTCAGCCCCGATCCCCTCTAGCTCAGGATCAAGTGATTCACTAAACTGTTTAGCCGTTTCTTTATCCATATACGTGGAATAAGGGTCCTTCAGCGTAGACAACATGCCTTGTATTGCACCTTCGACTAACTTGTCATCCTTCACGTCTTCCACATAACGTGAATCAATTAGTGCATACGCCTCATTAATTTTTGCCAAATTCCCTTGTGAGGTGCTAGCGTTTCCACTCGAAATTGTTTGCGTTACTTCTGCTGGGTTAACCCCAAATAAAGACATACCTGCAAACATTCCGCCAGCACCAATTAAAAATGCAACAACCATTCCAATAATTGCAACTCTACGTTTCAATGCGGAATTCCCCTTTCCAAAACACACAGGTGGTGTAGCAAAAGGCATCACACAGTGTGTGATGCCTTTACCTATTTCTACTATATGATAAGCTTGTACGAATTATGTTTGCAACTTTTTATACTTTTAAGAAGCGACGAATTGACATTACACTTCCCCACATACCGATTAAAGCCCCGATTAACACTAGTAAACCAGCTAATTGGAATACGAAAGGACTGTATGGTAGAAGTTCGAAAATTGTTCCGCCAAGTTTTTCGTTAAACACACTTTGTAGTGAATTATACGTAGCTAGAATTAAGCCAATTGGAATAATTGATCCTAATACTCCTAGGAATAATCCCTCTAATAAGAACGGCCAACGAATAAACCAGTTTGTTGCACCTACCAGTTTCATAATTTCGATTTCTGTACTACGAGCATAAATTGTAATTTTAATTGTATTAGAGATTAAGAACATCGCTGTGAATAAAAGACCTGCAATTAACGCAATCCCGATATTACGTCCTGTTTTTACAGTATCAAATAATTTTTCAACTTGACCTTTACCGTATTGAACATTACTTACAAACTGCATTTTCTCAATCTTTTTCGCGATTGTCGCTGTATCTGTTGGTTCTTTTGCTTTTACAATGAATACGTTTTTAAGTGGGTTATCTTGTTCAAATAACTCAAACGTTTTTCCGCTATCACCTAAGCTTTTAATTAAGCGTTTTAGCTCTTCTTCTTTAGAAGAATATTTAATAGATTCTACTTTTGCAATCTTACTCATATCATCTTCTAATTTCTTTTGATCAGCTTCTTTTGCTGCTGGATCAATGTGTACACGAATTTCTACATCTTGCTCTACTTTCGTCGCAAAATGGTTCATATTCATTATCGCTGTTAAAAAGACACCTACAAGTAATAATGTAACTGTTACTGCACTAACAGAAGCAAATGTCATCCATCCGTTACGTGATAGATTCTTTACACCTTCTCGCAAATGTCGACTAAGGGTCTTAGCCTTCATATCCGTATCCTCCCTCAATCTCATCTCGAACAATTTTTCCGCCTTCAATCGCGATTACACGATGACGAATTGTATTTACGATATCTGAGTTATGTGTCGCCATAACAATCGTTGTACCACGCTCGTTAATACGCGTAAAAATCTTCATAATATCAAGAGCTGTTTCAATATCTAAGTTACCTGTTGGCTCATCGGCAATTACAACCTTTGGTCTATTAACAATTGCTCTCGCAATCGCAACACGTTGCTGCTCTCCGCCCGAAAGTTCACTTGGTAGTGCGTCTGCACGATCCTCAAGACCTACAAGACCTAAAACTTCTGTTACACGTTCACGAATGGCTTCTTTTTCTTCTTCAATTACTTCTAAAGCAAACGCAACATTCTCATATACCGTTAACTTAGGTAGTAATTTAAAATCTTGGAAAATGACGCCTAATTGACGACGGAAATATGGAACATCTCTTTCTGCTAATGTTTCAATAACAAGTCCATTTACATTAATTGATCCTGTAGATGGCTTCTCTTCACGATACATCATTTTAATAAATGTAGATTTCCCGGCTCCACTCGGTCCAACTACGTATACAAACTCACCTTGTTTAATGTTAACTGTGAGACCAGCAATGGCTTTCATACCATTCGGGTACTCCTTATAAACATTCGTCATTTTTATCATTATTTATCACCCAATACTTAATGATTTTTTTCGAAATACTTTTCTGTACATCTGAAAATAAAAGATAACCTTTTATTCTCGCTTAACCACTCTTGTTGAAGGTAGCTTCCATTCATGCTTTTTATTAGCAGCGCTACTCTATGTAATATATTTCAGCAAAATTCTACAAACCTCATTGTAACATCAAACGGTTTCCAGTTCGGATACATTTTTGTTACAGTTATGTTACACAAAAAAAAAAAAAAGGAAACGAGTCGTCATAGTTCTTACCCAAAATCATTTTGGGATAAGATTATATAACCAACCCGTTCAGTTCACCCTTTTTATTTATGTTCAGCTAACCACTCAGCTACTTTTTTCGCATCCTCACCTTGAATAATTCCTGGTGACATGGAACCGCGACCTTTTTCAATAATCTTTTCAATCTCTGCTGCATCATATTTCTGTCCCACTTTTCGTAAATCCGGTCCAGTTGCTCCCGATAAATCTTTCGCGTGACAGCCTATACAACTTTTTTGGTAAATTTGCTCTGCGCTATCTGTGCTTGCAGATTGTTTCGAAGGCTTACTCTCTTCTTTATTTCCACATGCTCCTAAAGCAAAAACGACTGATGTTCCTAACGCAATAGCCAACAATTTCTTTTTCACTTCTATCGCTCCCCATTGTTGATATTCTTTTCATTCCTAACACACTCATTTTCATTATAAGCATTATCTTTATATAGAAAAACTAAGGTATATTTCATATTTTTCAAAAATACAGTAAAAACCCTGATAATATAAAGCTTTCATAAGTTGTTTCAATTCTGTGAACAACTTAAAAACTTCTATAAAGAATTCTTGTTGAACAGAAAATCAGAAAAGTTCTGTTCAAGTCTTACTCTATTGCCGCTCTGTTTTACTATTCTCTACTTTTTACAATACAATATACAACATTGTATGCTACATATAATCTCATCAAAAAGAGAAGTTGTCGTTTCCAACTTCTCTTCCTCTTTACTTCATCTATAGAAATAAAATCAAATTCTTTATATCCTCGATTATCCTCAGCATACGCCGACAACTTTGTTGGCTTTTTTTCGCTTATTAGATGCGAGAACGTAAGTAAGCATCAATAAATGGATCAATTTCTCCATCCATAACTGCTTGTACGTTACCAACCTCTGTATTTGTACGGTGGTCTTTCACAAGAGAATACGGGTGGAATACGTAAGAACGAATTTGGCTACCCCATCCGATTTCTTTTTGTTCACCGCGAATTTCATCTAACTCCGCTTGTTGCTCTTCTAATTTCTTTTGGTATAATTTCGCTTTTAACATTTTCATCGCGTGCTCACGGTTTTTAATTTGTGAACGCTCTGACTGACATGTTACAACTGTGTTTGTTGGTGTATGTGTAATACGAACTGCTGAGTCTGTCGTATTAATATGCTGTCCACCTGCACCACTTGCACGGTACGTATCAACTTTTAAGTCTTCTGAACGTATTTCGATTTCAACTTCATCATTGAACTCAGGTACGACTTCACAAGATACGAACGATGTATGACGACGGCCTGAAGAATCGAATGGCGAAATACGTACAAGACGATGTACACCTTTCTCTGCCTTTAAATAACCGTAAGCGTTATGACCTTTAATTAATAAAGTAACACTCTTAATACCAGCTTCATCACCTGGTAAGTAGTCAACCGTTTCTACTTTAAACCCACGTTTTTCAGCCCAACGTGTGTACATACGTAATAACATAGAACCCCAGTCTTGTGACTCTGTTCCACCAGCACCTGGGTGTAATTCTAAAATAGCGTTATTTTTATCATAAGGATCGCTTAGTAGTAGCTGAAGCTCATACTCATTCATTTCTTGAATTAAGCCTTTCACTTCTGATTCAAGCTCCTCATGTAAATCTTCATCATACTCTTCTTTTAAAAGCTCATGCGTGATTTCTAAATTTTCAAATGTCTCATCTAACTGACGGAACTTTCCAACCATCTCTTTCAGTGCATTAGCTTCGTTAATTACAGCTTGTGCGCCTTGTTGGTCATCCCAAAATCCTGCACCCATCATTGTCTCTTCTAACTCTGCAATTTGTTTCTCCTTAGTAGGAAGGTCAAAGAGACCCCCTAAAAGCCGCTAATCTCTTAGCCATTTTCTCTAATTCTTGTCTAATCTCTACTAATTCCATTTCCTTCACCTCTATGTAATTGCTGTTACTTTCTTATGAGAACAAGGGAAACTCTCTCCACTTATGACGGAGAGAGTTTAAACTTTCTTAATTATACATTTTTGATGTAAAATTTTGCAAAGCAATCTGGGCTACCGCCCTGTATTACTTCCCGATACCACAGCAGTTTTTATATTTTTTACCGCTACCACATTTACATAAATCGTTGCGGCCTACTTGGTCACCTTTTACAACTGGTTTTTTCTTCGCTTCTTCGCCATCGCTAGATGGATGAACAGCTTCACCTTGAACAACTTCTTGACGCTCTAAGTTTTGTTCAATTTCAGCTTTCATAATGTAACGAGAAATTTCCTCTTCAATAGAAGCAATCATTGACTCGAACATTGCGAATCCTTCCATTTGATACTCACGAAGTGGATCAATTTGACCGTAAGCACGTAAATGAATACCTTCACGAAGGTGATCCATCGCATCAATATGCTCTGTCCATTTCGTATCTACTACACGGAATACAACAACTTTTTCGAACTCACGCATTTGCTCTTCCGGCAGAAGCTTTTCTTTGTCGTTGTAACGCTCTATTAATTTCGCGATAATTGGCTCGCTCATTTCCTCTGGAGCAAGACGACGTAACTCTTCTTCTTTTATATCGCCTTCTTGCAGAAGGTTGGCATTTAAGTAGTCAACAAGACCTTTAATGTTCCAATCTTCTTCAATTTCCTCTTGTGTATGAAGCGCGACAGCACGTTCTACTGTAGATTTCATCATACCTTCAATAATACTGCGTAAATTCTCAGAATCCATTACTTCTTGACGCTGTTTGTAAATAACTTCACGTTGCTGACGAAGTACATCATCGTACTGCAGTAACTGCTTACGTGCATCATAGTTATTTCCTTCTACACGTTTTTGTGCAGATTCTACCGCACGAGAAACCATTTTACTTTCAATCGGCTGTGAATCATCCATACCAAGACGATCCATCATCGCTTTCATATTGTCAGAACCGAATCGGCGCATTAGTTCATCTTCCATAGACAAGTAGAACTGCGTTACACCAGGGTCCCCTTGACGACCAGCACGACCACGTAACTGATTATCAATACGACGGCTTTCGTGACGCTCTGTACCGATAACTGCTAGACCAACGTTTTTAATATCGTCTCCAAGCTTAATATCCGTACCACGACCAGCCATATTCGTCGCAATCGTTACAGCACCTTTCATACCAGCTTCTGCAATGATATCTGCTTCACGCGCATGGTTTTTCGCGTTTAAAATGTTATGGCGTACACCTTTACGTGTTAACATTTTTGAAATAAGCTCTGACGTTTCAATTGCAACTGTACCGACAAGAATAGGTTGCCCTTGTTTATGACGATTTACAATATCCTCAACAACTGCATTGAATTTGCCTTCCATTGATTTGAAGATTAAATCAGCACGGTCATCACGAATAATATCTTTATTCGTTGGAATTACGATAACATTCATATTGTAAATACTACGGAATTCTTCTTCTTCCGTTTTCGCTGTACCAGTCATACCTGATAACTTTTCATACATACGGAAATAGTTCTGGAACGTAATTGTTGCGAGTGTCATACTTTCATTTTGAATTTCTACGCCTTCTTTTGCTTCAATAGCTTGGTGCAAACCTTCGCTATAACGACGACCTTTCATAAGACGACCAGTGAATTGGTCTACAATTACGATTTCGCCTTCTTGTACAACATAATCTGTATCAAGATGCATAACAACGTGTGCACGAAGCGCCTGATTAATATGGTGAAGAAGTGCGACATGTTTTAAATCGAATAAGTTTTCAATATGGAAAGCTTTCTCTGCTTTCGTAATACCATCTTCAGTTAACATTACATTTTTCGTTTTCACATCAAATGAATACTCTTTTTCATTTTCTAATGTACGAACGAATGCATTTGCAAACATGTATAGCTCTGTTGATTTTTGAGCTTGTCCCGAAATAATAAGCGGCGTACGTGCTTCATCGACTAAAATAGAATCGACTTCATCGATAATAGCAAAATGAAGTGGACGCTGAACGCACTGTTCTCTATATAAAACCATGTTGTCACGTAAGTAATCGAATCCAAGCTCATTATTTGTGCTATACGTAATATCAGCAGCATAAGCCTCTTGTTTCTCTTCGCGTGACATGCTGTTTAAGTTAATTCCTACTGTTAAGCCTAGGAACTCATGAAGTTGTCCCATTTCGCTCGCATCACGTTGTGCTAAGTATTCATTGACTGTAACAACGTGAACACCTTTTCCTGTTAAAGCATTTAAATATACAGGTAATGTAGATGTTAATGTTTTACCTTCACCCGTTTTCATCTCAGAGATATTCCCTTCATGTAAGGCAATACCACCCATTAACTGCACGCCATACGGACGCATTCCAAGAACACGAGTCGCAGCTTCGCGAACAACTGCAAAAGCTTCAGGAAGTAGATCATCTACTGTCTCACCTTTTGTTAGACGTTCTTTAAATTCAAGCGTCTTTCCTTTTAATTGTTCATCTGTTAGTGGCTTAATAGATGATTCTAATGCATCAATTTGCTCAACTGTCTTCTGCATACGTTTAATTTGGCGTTGATTTACATCAAATACCTTTTTTAAAATACCGATCATAGGAAATACGCTCCTCTTTTTTATTAAAATAAAACTTCCGATTGTTTTTTCTTTTTCTATTACAATCAGTCGTTATAAAAATCAAATGTATGTTATGCCAATTTTTCTCCTAATTAAAAAAACTAAAATGTATATACCTAATGATAATTGTAACACTTGTCTTATAACTATGACAACAATCGGCCGAATGTCTCGTTCTAAATTAAGAAAACTTTTAAAAAAAATCTATTTTCAGCAAAAAAAGCGCAGCCATTTCGGCTGCGCTTTTGAATTATTATTTAGTTTCGATTAAACCATATTTCCCATCTTTACGGCCGTATACAACATTAGTTTCATTTGTATCAGCATTTGTGAAGACGAAGAAATTATGTCCTAGCATATCCATTTGTAGGATCGCTTCTTCAACGTCCATCGGTTTTAAATCAAATCGTTTTGTACGTACAAGTTCTAATTCATCCTCTTCTACCGCATCCAGAACAGCTACTGCTTCTGGAAGGATAAAGTTCGTTTTCATAGAACCTTTCTCACGTAACTTACGATTTACCTTTGTTTTATGTTTACGAATTTGTCGCTCAAGTTTATCAACTACTAAATCGATAGCAGCGTACATATCGCTATTAGTTTCTTCTGCACGAAGTAATAAATCAGTAAATGGAATTGTTACCTCGACACGTTGCTTGTCAGAGTATACTTTTAAATTAACTTTAATCTCTGGGAATGTATCAAAATAACGCTCTAACTTACTTAGTTTTTTCTCTACATATTCCTTTAATGCTGGAGTTACTTCAATATTTTCACCACGAATGTTGAATTTCATAGATGAATTCCTCCTTTCAAGCCTATGTACTATAATTTCGACATTGGCTTAAAAACTCCTTCTAACTTTTTTAAAAAAATTAGTGGAATTGCGATTTTTTTATCGTTTTTTGTTGAAATGAAAAGATGCATCGTTTCTATCTTTATTTTATCCTATTAACATCGTGAATAACGAATATAACTGTGGACAATTCGTTACAGAAAAGAAACAACTTTTTGACAACTTGATTCATAACAAAAACCTCTTGCAAAAAAACAAGAGGTTCTACCATATATATAACGTTGCCACAAACGCAGCTCTCTCTTCCAAAAAACAATATTCCTACAGTTTTACAACATTAGCTGCTTGTGGTCCACGTGCTCCATCTACAATGTCAAACTCAACTTGTTGCCCTTCTTCTAATGACTTATATCCATCTTGTTGAATAGCAGAAAAATGAACAAACACATCATCACCATCTTCACGCTCAATAAACCCAAATCCCTTTTCTGCATTGAACCATTTCACTCTTCCTTGCATGTTCATTCCATTCCCTTCACTCTAAAAATCAGGGCATTCGCCCCATACTTTGACTATAACGAATGACAACTTACGAAGTCAAAGAAGACTTATCGTCTTTTTATTATCCCTTTCGACAGTTACAGATCAACTTCTACAAAGCGTCAAACTAGAAACTTCCCTTGCTCCTCTATCGTATAAAAGACTTCCAATTTGTCTAACTGTAATTCCTGTCGTATATACATCATCAACGAGTAAGATATGTTGATCATGAAACATATCTTCTCCCTGAAAATAAAAAGGATTACTTCCCGAAAGCCTTTCTTTACGTGTCTTCTTACTTTGCTTTTCTGTTTCCCTTCTTCTTAATGAGGGATAAGAAATTTTGACAGGTAAACATGCTGCTAATAACTCTGCCTGATTAAAACCACGTTCATATTCCCGTTCCCTACTAAGCGGAACAGCAATAACACTTGAAACACTCGTAAAATGCTTTTGAAACAGCTCCCGAAAGGATCGATAAAAAATATGAACTAACTCCGCATCTCCCCGAAACTTAAACTGTGCTAATATTTCTTTCATCTCATCATCGTACACGTGCAAAGAACGATTTTTAAAAGGACGATACTTCTCCTCTTTTATCCACCTTATGCAATCCACACAAATATCATTTTCTTTATATTCGGAAGTCAAGTCCTCTAAAGGTCGCCCACACTCCATGCAAATCTCTCCTATAATATAGGAAAGTTTCCGCTCACACCTATCACATATATATTTTTTGTGAGACTTTACAAAGAAGGTGTACCAACTAACTGTTTCCAACATATACTCATCGCAAAGTAGACAATGCATTAATCGATTAATCCTTGTTCTTTTGCCTTTTTGTTCATACTTTGAATATGCCTTTTCGCGCGTACCATCGCCTCTGTCTTACCGCAATGAAAATAAACGACCTCGCCATAAGGTTCTTCAAAACTACGACCTGCTCGGCCTGCAATTTGTACAAGCGCACTTTCTGAAAAGATTTCTTCTTCCGCCCCTAACACCGCAACTTGTAAATTCTTCACAGTTACCCCTCTCTCTAAAATTGTCGTTGTAACTAATAACGGAATTTCTCCCTTTCTGAAAGCTGCTACTTTTTCTTTTCTCATCGGATCTTCTGCATGTACACCATCGATTCTAGGATCCAACGTTTTCAATATCAGGCTCAATTCTTCTATATATCGCACATGAGGAACAAATAAAAAAATGGGATACTTTTTACTTACGTACATTTCTAACCATTGTAGTAAAAATCGAGGGATTTTTTTCTGATGGAGGCTTTTCTTCCAATTTCCGCACCAGCAAAATAGAGGAACTGGTAACGGATGACGATGGTATCGTCCAGAGACAATGATACCTTTTTGTTTCCCGCTTCTGAAATTACGCTTCCACTTTTCATCTGGAGTTGCAGTTAAATAAATACGCGCTGCTTTCTCTTTCATCGCTTGTTGCACTGCATACTGCAACATTTGATCCGCATGATACGGGAAGGCATCGATCTCATCTACAATCATGACATGAAACGCTCTATAGTAACGTAACAATTGATGAGTCGTTGCAACGACTAACGCTGCATCTTTGTCCCTATCTTCACTTCCTCCGTATAAGGACGCTACATTTACATTTGGAAACACTTTTTGTAATCTCGGCGCTAATTCTAGTACAACGTCTGTTCTTGGCGTTGCGATACAAACCCTTTCTCCTTTTCGCAATGCCTCTTCCATACCGTAAAATAGCATTTCAGTTTTTCCAGCCCCGCACACAGCCCAAATAAAAAAAGAGTCTTTCTTCTTAATAGCTTCTATAACACCTTGCGCTGCCAAATCCTGACCAGTAGACAAGGTCCCGTTCCACTGTAAAGAATTTAAACCTTTTTCTCCTTTTCTTTCAGCGATCCCACGAACAAGTACAGCACATTCACTAACTCTCCCCATCGTTATACACTTTCGGCAATACGTACATACTTTACTGCACCTTTTACATAAAAATGATGCAAATAGCCGCTGCTCTATATTTCCGCAGCGCTGACACATATATTTAGAAGCCTTCTTTATTACACCTTGTACACATACGACCTTCCGCTTCTTTTTCAAATCATGTAATGTATCCCGTAAATCTGAAGAGAGTTCCTCTAATAGTAACTGTTTCCCTGCTAACATCAGCAACCACCTCCAGCACTACTATAAAACTTTCTCATAATCTCGTAAAAACTCAAAAAAGCCGATAACCTACTTATAAAATAGTAAGCTATCGACTTTATACACATGTTTTATTCGTTTATAAATCCTAGAATCTACCGTATCCTAAGAAATGTTTTTGGTTGTAGCTACTGCTTAAGCTAGCGTAAGCAATCCCTTTATCACCAGCATGAATCATTTGGCCATTCCCAACGTAAATACCGATGTGAGATGGACCTGGTTTATAAGTACCTTGGAAGAATACTAAATCTCCAGGTTGTGGGCTACTTACTTTAGAAACTGAGTTCCAGTAACCTGCAACGTCTTGACGTCCTACACCATAGATGTAAGAAATGAATCCACTACAGTCAAAACCACCGTTTGATGGAGATGCACTTCCCCAAACATATGGTAAGCCTAAGTAGTTTCGTGCTTTAGCAATTACACCAGTATCCGGAGTTGGAGCTGGAGCTGGGTTTTGCTCTGGTTTTTTCGTTTCTTGCTTAGGTTCTTCTTTTTTAGGCTCTTCTTTTTTAGGTTCCTCTTTTTTAGGTTCCTCTTTTTGAGCTTGTCCACCATTGTTTGCTGGTTCAGTTTGTGCTGCAGGTGCTTGTGCTGTAGGCGCTTGCGCATCTTTAGCAGCTTGTTCTGCTTGTTTTTGAGCAGCAGCTTCTTGTGCAGCTTTTTCTTGTGCTTCTTGTTCAGCAATACGTTGTAATTGCAGTGCTTGTTTTTCAAGATCTTTCAATTGACTCTCCGTACTTGTCATTGAAGTTACAACTGTATCCATTTTACCGCTTAAATCATTTACTGCAGTTGCTTTTTTCGCTTTTTCAGCGTCAAGTTCTTTCTTAGCAGTTTCAATTTGAGCTTGTGCTTCTTTTAATTCTTTTTGCTTTGTTTTTACCGTTTCAACATCTTTTTTCACGTTCGCTTGATCTTCTTGTTGTGTTTTCATGATATCTTCGTCAGACTCAAGAATTTTAGAAACAGAAGTTAAACGATCAACTAAATCTGCAACGTTTTTAGAGTTTACAAGAACTTCTGTTACAACGTTCGTATTTGGTTGTTCTTGAAGTGCAACTAAACGTTTTCTTAATAACTCTTCACGTTTTGCAATTTTCGTTTGTAGTTCTGCAATATCTTTATTTTTATTTTCGATTAATTGCTCAGTATCCGCAACTTTTTTCGTTGTTTCATCAAGTTTTGAAGCATTCTCTTGAACAGATTTATCCAAACCTTGAATTGTTTTGTTTAAGTCATTCATTTGTTTTTGTAATACATCACGTTCTTGTTGTTGTTTATGTAAAGTGTCATTTTGTGTATTAATTTGTGATTTCACGTCAGAAATTTTATCTTCTGCAAATACATTTGGTGTTAGTCCTGAAAACATTAACCCTGCAACTAATGCGCAAGATGCCATTTTTAGCTTTTTCATTTTATTTTTTACACCGCTTTCTTTTGTCTTTTTTCCGTATATAACCTATAAAATTTATACCATAATTCGGGATTTTTTTTGCTAATGTTACGCTATTGTAAAACAAATGTAATATTATATGTAACTCTATCGCAAAATATGCATATTTTTGTATATACGTGTAGAATTTTAAAAGCTTTTTATAAGCAAAGAAAAAACGCAAGGTTTCCCTTACGTTTTGTTAGATACACTAATACGAATGAAATCAAAACGTTATTTCATCCATTTCTCAGCCCAATTTTGGACTTCATCCATAACACTTTCTAATGCTTTCCCTTTTTCAGTTAAGCCGTACTCGATTCGAACTGGTACTTCCGGATAAACATTACGAACTACAATGCCTTCACTTTCCAATTCCTTTAAACGCTCTGATAACATACGATCGCTCATATTCGGTATAATATCTGCGATTTCTCTAAAACGTTTTGACTCTTCAAGCAAAGATTTAATAATTAAGCCAGTCCATTTTTTACTAAGCAAAGTAAAAGCTGACTCAAACTTTGGACATAAACAAGAATTATGCTCCATATGTTTCACCTCTCTTCTATTATAATATAGTTTCTTGTAAAAAGTAAGTTATAAAACTTTCCTCATTATTTTATTTTACGTACATTTTACCATTTCCAAATATTAACTTGTCAACTACACGTAAAATATCCGTAAAAAAACCCTCTTCAAAAAGAGAGCTTTTTATATCTTATTACTTCGTATACCATCCAAGACCTAGTGCACCTTCACCTAAATGCGTACCAATTACAGCACCGAAATAACCTGTGCGGATTGTAACATGGGGATATTTTGCTTCTAATTCTGCCTTCCATTCATTCGCTTCCTCTTCACGTTGTGCATGAATGATAACTGCTTCCATAGGTACACCTTGACTTGCTTGCTCATCAAAAATTTCAACAATTCGTTTTAACGCTTTTTTACGTGTACGAATCTTTTCAAATGGAATAATGATTTTATCTCTAAAATATAAAACTGGCTTCACTTGTAACAAACTACCAATGAAAGCTTGTGCACTATTTAATCGTCCTCCACGTTGTAAATGATGTAAATCATCCACTACAAAATAAGCGTCCATCGTTTTCTTCATTTCATCAAAACGGGCAACGATCTCTTTCGGATCTTTTCCTTCGCTTGCTAGCTTTGCACCTTCACGTACATAGAATCCTTGTACTTCACAACTAATTTCAGAGTCGTACGTATATACATCAATACCCTCTACCATTTGCCCGGCTGTCGTTGCCGTTTGATATGTACCACTAATCCCACTTGAAAGATGAATGCTAATAACCGCATCATAATCCTTAGATAGTTCTTCAAATAACTCAACAAACTTTCCGATTGCTGGCTGAGAAGTTTTCGGAAGTTCTTCTTGCTCACGTACTTTTACATAGAAATCATCTACTGAAATTTCAGCTTCTTCTTGATAAGATTCCGTTCCAAACACAACGTTTAATGGAATCATATATATATTGAGTTCATCACGAATATGCTTCGGTATATATGCTGTACTATCAGTAACAATAGCTGTTTTCATTTGCGTACCTGCCTTATAAAAAAGTTTTTATTCCCTAAGTTTACACGAAAACTAAAAATGGTGCATCCATACATAAAAATGCCGATTTGAAATAATACTTACCATCTCGACAAATTACAACAAAAAGTTGAAATACTCACCAAAAATTTCAACTTATTTATAAAAAATGTTTGAATATAAAAACGCTCGCTTTTAAAATGTAAAGTACTAGTCATTTTGGTAGATAGGGGCGTATACGAGTGTTATTACAATATTTAACAATCAAAGACTACGGTGAGCACGAAATTGTCATTCAAAAATCAAGATTTATTTGTTATGTTAGCAGAGCTACAACCGAAGCAGAAGCTCAAGAATTTATACAAAAAATAAAAAAACAAAATTGGAATGCCACACATAATTGTTCTGCGTATTTGATTGGCGAACAAGATCAAATCCAAAAAGCAAATGATGATGGAGAACCTAGCGGTACAGCTGGCGTACCTATGTTAGAGGTACTAAAAAAACGCGGTTTAAAAGATACCGTCGTTGTCGTTACACGCTATTTTGGTGGCATCAAACTTGGCGCAGGTGGATTAATTCGCGCATATGGAAAATGTACAAGCGAAGGCATTAATCATGTCGGTATTGTTCAGCGAAAACTAATGCGTGTTATGCAGACCGAAATTGATTACACATTACTTGGCAAAATTGAAAATGAATTACGTAATTCGAAATATGCCATTAAAGATATACATTATCTCGAAAATGTCACATTTGATACGTATGTAGAAGAAGACGGAAAACAAGCATTCACAGATTGGATGATTGAGTTAACAAATGGGAAATGTACAATTACAGAAGGAGATATGTTGTACTTAGAACAAGATGTTATCTAAGAATAACTACATCCTCACCTTTAAAGATTAATGTAGTGAATTACTTTCCTACAAATGAACTAAGGAGATTATATATGGAAGAACGTTATTATCATCTCCAAAATAGCAGAATAAAAAAGAAACGAAGAAGAAAGTTTTTCTACTTCCTTATTTTCGTATTTTTATTTGGTGGTGTAGGACTTTATATATTAAATTCCTACTCTTCTCTCATGGGGATGTATAGTGGTTTTACTCGTCAAAAATCGGACTTGAGAACCGAAGATGTAGAAATTACAAAGGAGCCTTTTACACTCCTCATTATGGGTATAGAAGATTATGCAACGGACGGTCAAAACGGTCGTACAGATTCATTAATGTTTGCGACCGTCAATCCGAAAACGAAGAAGATTTCGCTTATGAGTATCCCTCGTGATAGTCGCGTTCCAATTGTTGGTAAGAACAAAGAAGACAAAATTAACGCTGCGCACGCTTACGGCGGAGAAGAAATGGCAATCAAAACTGTCGAAGGTTTTCTAAAAGTTCCTGTAGACCATTATCTTAAAATTGATTTCCAAGGCTTTAAAGGAATTGTTGATGCTGTTGGCGGTGTTACTGTTGATGTCCCCTTCGATTTTTGGGAGCGTTCAGACGTGGATTACTACAAAAAAATCGAATTTAAGCAAGGACAACAAGACTTAAATGGGGAAGAAGCACTCGCATACGTACGTATGCGAAAGCAGGATCCAAACGGCGATTATGGTCGGGCCGCTAGACAAAGACAATTACTAGCCGCTGTTGCTCAAAAACTAAATTCAGCCTCTACCGTATTTAAAATTAAAGATTTAACAGCAGTCGTTGGAAAATATATAAAAACTGACATTCCTATTTCAGACGGACTGGCTCTTTACAATAAACTATCTGGATTTGATCCTTCTACAATGCAAACGTTCAAACTTGAAGGAGAAGACAAAAAAATAGGTGGTATTTATTACTTCCTTCCAGATCCAATCGGTGTAGAGACAGTACGTAACGAAATTAAAAAAGAATTAGGAGAAACAGCAAACACTCAAGAAAATCCAACTACAAAAACTGAATCAAACCATTCTTCAAATTCTAACTCTGACGAAAAGGCAAAGAAAGAAACGAATCAGAATCAGAACAAAACACCAACTGAACCACCTCCTTCTACGAATGCTCATGCAGAGTGGATTATGAGAAATCAGCAATAACAAAAAGAGCCAAATCGCATATGATTTGGCTCTTTTTTATTTACTTATTAAAGTGTTGTAAAATTGCTTCTACAATGCGCTCTGATGCACGGCCATCACCGTAAGGATTAGATGCTTTTGACATCTTATCATGAGCTTCTTTATCTGATAACAACTCATCAGCAAGACCAAAGATTGTCTCTTCGTCTGTTCCTGCTAATTTCAATGTACCTGCTTCAATACCTTCTGGGCGCTCTGTTGTATCACGAAGAACAAGAACCGGTACACCAAGTGACGGCGCTTCCTCTTGTACACCACCAGAATCAGTTAACATTAAGTATGAACGAGCTGCAACATTGTGGAAATCAATTACATCTAGCGGCTCAATTAAATGAATTCGGCTATGATCGCCTAAAATATCATTCGCTGTCTCACGAACAACTGGGTTCATATGAACCGGATACACAACTTGTACGTCTTCATGCTTATCAACAAGACGTTTAATTGCACGGAACATATTACGCATTGGCTCTCCTAAGTTTTCACGGCGGTGAGCTGTCATAAGTACAAGACGATCGTTTCCAAGTTTCTCTAGTACAGGATGACTATATGTTTCTTTTACAGTCGTTTTTAGTGCGTCAATCGCTGTATTCCCTGTTATGAAAATGCGTGACTCATCTTTATTTTCTTTCTGTAAGTTCGTTGCTGATTTTGTTGTAGGTGAGAAATGAAGATCTGCCATGACGCCTGTTAATTGGCGATTCATCTCTTCTGGGTATGGAGAATATTTATCCCATGTACGAAGTCCTGCTTCAACATGCCCTACTGGAATTTGATTGTAGAAAGCAGCTAAACTCGCAATAAATGTTGTCGTTGTATCACCATGTACAAGTACAATATCCGGCTTTGCTTCTTTCATTACTTTATCCAAACCTTCTAAACCACGCGTTGTAATATCAATTAAAGTTTGGCGGTCTTTCATAATATTCAAATCGAAATCTGGCGTAATTCCAAAGATACTTAATACTTGGTCTAACATTTGACGATGTTGCGCTGTTACAGTCACAATCGACTCAATTTTTTCTGGATGTTTTTGCAACTCTAACACAAGAGGTGCCATTTTAATTGCTTCTGGACGTGTCCCGAAAATTGTCATTACTTTTAAACGTTCAGTCATTTCATTGCCTCTTTTCTTTCACTAGTTACAACTTCTATTATGACATATAAGAATATACATGAATACATGCCTTTTTAACGAATAACGGAAAATTCCCTCTTACAAATACTTTCTCTTCCAACCGAATAATAATCTATCTCTTGCTTCTTGACATCCTCAATAGTATAACAATTTCTTCCATCTAATAAAATAGGTTCTCTCATAAGTTGTGCGTACTTTTCTAACGGATAAGCTCGGATAGCCTCCCATTCTGTCATGATAAAAGCCGCACTCGCTCCTCTAATCGATTCATCTATACATTCGCTATATTGTATAGTCTCTCCAAAGATATTTTTCATATTTGGAATCGCTTTTGGGTCATATAGAACTACATCCGCACCTATATGAATTAATTCTTGTATCATAATAAGGGACGGTGCGTCTCTTATATCATCAGTATTCGGTTTAAATGCCGCTCCCAGTACCGCAATCCGCTTCTTGCTCATATTTAATACTTTCTTCGCTTTCTCAATCAATAACAACTGTTGTTTATTATTCACTTCAATGACTGCTTTTAACAAGCGAAAATCATGCGCCACATTCCCTGCAATTTGCACAAGGGCTTTCGTATCTTTCGGAAAACACGAACCCCCATAACCAATGCCCGCATTTAAAAAAGACGCTCCAATTCTCTTATCCATTCCCATCCCTTTTGCAACGTCTAATACATTGGCTCCTACCTTCTCACATATATTTGAAATTTCATTGATAAAACTAATTTTTGTCGCTAAAAAAGCATTCGATGCATATTTAATCATCTCTGCACTTTTTATATTTGTAACATACGTTTTTAAGCGTAATTCACTATACAAATTCTCCACTTTTCGTGCCGCTTCCTCATTATCTGCTCCAATTACAATACGATCTCCCTGAAAAAAATCGTAAATCCCTGAACCTTCCCGTAAAAATTCCGGATTCGATACGATATGTAATTCATATCTATTTTGTAATTTCTCCTCAATCCATCCCCTCATAACATCATTTGTACCTACAGGAACCGTACTTTTCGTAACGACAATAATGTCATTCGTCGCATATGTTCCAATATCGTCACAAGCACTTCGAATATATGTTAAATCCGCTGTCCCATCTAATAAAGATGGCGTTCCAACTGCAATAAATATAAATTCTGCATCGTAAAATGCTTTTACTCTACTTGTTGTAAAAGTTAAACAATCATTCTCACATGCATCATTTATTAATTCATATAAACCCGCTTCATAAATAGGCAGATCTCCTTGCTTTATCCGTTCAATTTTCTCATCATTTATATCAAAACATGTGACTGAATGGCCTAACATTGCCAATCCTACTCCTGTAATTAATCCAACGTATCCGGTACCTATTATCGTAATTTTCATTTCCTTTTCGCACAGGAATATACAATAGAAAATATACGAATACATAGAATTCTCCCTGTGCTTCCCCCTCTCACATTAAAAATGAGAAAACTCTTTTACTTCTTTATTATATGAATTACTTTTTCCATTCTTTTTTAAGTTTTTGTAAAATTACATGTAAGAATATAAAATGAAACTTTACTCAGTAAGGGTCATCCATCCCCGGCTAATTATTAGTTAAACCAATCAGGCTTTTACAGGAATTAAGATCCCCACCTAACTTCTTTTCTCCAACTGAATTTTGAGGTGCGAACCTTACTGCCCGTTCATGCGGATAAATTCCCACATTTTAACACGGAACTTACTCATTTCTAGGTGTAACACTTATAATACTGAAATAAAAATATTCATTATCGAAAAAAGAGAAAATGTCATATTCTAAAGTCCAATACAATTAACCTTCTCAAACGATTCAACATTCTGTATACAATTGTCATATATTCTATCCGCTTCCATTTACCACACAAAGAAAAAAAGATTGAATTCTAATCTTTTTGTGATACCATATGTTATGAGCCTGTAAATAAACATCATAATTTTCAGATAAATATATTAAAAAAATTACGTTAGACTATAAAAGGGTGGGGTATTAATGGACTCACAAGTGATTTATGCCATCTTGGCATCTTTCATCACTGTACTCGTCGTTACTCCTTTAGTTATTAAGTTAGCTTTTAAAATAGGAGCAACAGATAAGCCAAACGCTCGTAAAGTGCATCAAAAGATTATGCCTCGTCTTGGCGGGTTAGCGATATTTATTGGTGTAGCTGTAGGATTTGTTGTCGGCGGCTTATACGAACAAAGAATGTTATCGATAACGCTAGGTGCGATTATCATTGTAATCATCGGTATTTTAGATGATATGTACGAGTTATCTGCGAAGGTAAAATTCGGTGGACAACTACTAGTTGCCATGATGATTGTAAAAAGTGGATTATTAGTGCAAGTATTATATATCCCAATCCTCGGGGATACTGAACTTGGATGGCTTGCTTATCCAATTACAGTATTTTGGATTGTAGGTATTACAAATGCAATCAACTTAATTGATGGCTTAGATGGGTTATCTGCTGGTATTTCATCTATCGTACTTGCAACGCTAGCATATATGGCCTTCACTAGCCCATGGGGCACTGGAGCCGCTATTATCTTACCACTAGCATTAATTACATTAGCAAGTACAATTGGATTTTTATTCTACAACTTCCATCCAGCAAAAATTTTCATGGGAGATACAGGCGCACTATTTTTAGGATACTGTATTTCTGTTATATCGTTACTTGGATTATACAAAAGTGTAACGTTATTCAGCTTTATCGTTCCAGTTATCATTTTAGGCGTACCTGTATTTGATACGACATTTGCAATTATCCGTCGTATCGTAAATAAAAAACCTATTTCAGCACCAGATAAATCGCATTTACATCACCGTTTACTTGCAATGGGCTTCTCTCATCGTAAAACGGTACTAATTATATACGCATTCGGTATTTTCTTTAGTGTAAATGCAATCATTTTCTCTAGTGCGACATTATGGTTATCCATTATTCTTCTTTTCGTTTTAATCTTCTTTACAGAAATCATTGCTGAAGTAATTGGGCTTGTACATGAACGTTACAAACCACTTATTTCCTTTTATAAAAAAGTGAAAAAACGCGAAGACTAATTGTAGTATAGCCTTTACAATTATGAAATATTCAAATAGCATCCTCTTTCTTATAAGAGGATGCTATTTTTTATTCATCATTTTATATTTCCAAAATATAGATTGTTTGAGAGCTCCACTATTGGAGAAAGATATACATAATAAGAAAAGGATTATATTTTCTTTTTTACATCTTGATTGTCAAACTGAGGGTGAATGTTATGATCAAGCGAGTATTTCAATACGTTATTTTATTTTTAACAATTACTATGTACGCGTCATCTCATGCAGGAGCAACTACAATGCCCCCTGCTGAACATCATCCAAATACTGAAACTACCTCTCCTACAAAAAAAATCGCGTACTTAACATTTGATGACGGACCAAACAAATATACTACGCAAATTTTAAACATCTTAAAGGAAAAGAACGGAAAAGCAACTTTCTTTGTTATTGGTGGAAAAGTACCACATTATAAAAAAACAATGCAACGATTAATTCAAGAGGGGCATTATATCGGACTTCACAGTATGTCACACGATGTAAAACGCCTTTACACTGGTGATCCATCCGCTTTAATTACAGAAATGGAACAAACACAAAATATTGTTCAGCAAGTTACAAAATTAAATTCACATCTCGTTCGTGTCCCGTATGGTAGCATGCCTTACTTAAAAAAGAATTACCGTGATGCACTTGTATCCGCCCAGTATAAAATGTGGGATTGGACAATCGATACATATGACTGGAAAAGCTATGACAATCCTTCTGCTATACTAGAAAGAGTACGTAATCAGAGCGACGAACAAGTCGAAGTGATTTTAATGCATGATTCAAGTGTGACCGTACAAATACTGCCTAAAGTAATTGATTACTTACAGTCACAAGGATACAAACTTCTTCCCTATAATCCATCTTCTCACCTCGAAGTGAACTTTTGGAAAGACACAAGATTGTAACAGCTTTAGTGCCTATTTGCTAAAGCTGTTTTATTTTTCTCTTCCCACCCTTCCCATTTTTGTGTAAAATTTTAAATAGTGATGAAGTTTCGAGGTGAATAGAAATGAAACGAATAGATCTCATTTTTAACGCAATACAAGAAGGCAATTATATAGAAGGTGTAACCGCATCAGAACTAGCTACCCTGTTGCAACTAGATCGTGCCAATGTAAGTAGCGACTTAAACAAACTTGTAAAAGATAAACGTTTATTAAAAACAAATACGCGTCCTGTTCGTTTTTATATAGAAACGAACGCTTCGTTGGAAACGCATTCAAAGGAAATGACTTCATTAGATACATTTGCGATTGAAAATACAAGCCTTAAAATCGCAATCGAAAAAGCGAAAGCTTCTATTCTCTATCCTCCAAACGGTATGCATACTTTACTGCTAGGAGAAACAGGGGTCGGAAAATCTATGTTCGCTTCTTTAATGCACGAATATGCAATTGAAGTTGAACAGCTTCCTAAAAATGCACCATTTATCGTCTTTAACTGTGCCGATTACGCAAATAATCCACAGCTACTACTGGGGCAGTTATTTGGGATTAAAAAAGGAGCTTATACAGGGGCAAGTGATCAAAAAGGGTTAATTGAAAAAGCACATGAAGGGATCCTTTTCTTAGATGAAGTACATCGCCTTCCTCCAGAGGGACAAGAAATGCTTTTCACCTTTATTGACCGCGGGGTATACCGCCGCCTTGGAGAAACAGAAAACGAGCGTAAAGCACAAGTATTAATCATTACTGCAACAACAGAAGAACCAAATTCATTTTTATTAAAAACATTTACAAGACGTATACCAATGACTGTTACGCTGCCACCACTTCGTGAGCGTACACATAAAGAACGATTTGCTTTACTGCAACTATTTTTCACAAATGAAGCAATCCGTCTGCGAAAAGAAATTCACGTTAGTCCGAATGCAATGCGCGCTTTCGTCTTTTACAATTGCCCCAATAACATCGGGCAATTAAAAACGGATGTACAAATTGCCTGTGCGAAAGCCTATTCTGACCTTGTGACAAAGAAACGTGATTCTGTCTATGTTTCAAGTACAGATTTACCTTGGTATATGAAAGAAGGGCTATTCATTGAAAGAAAGAGCCGTCATCTATACCAAATACCAAATGAAACATTTATATTTACAGGTGATGAAGGTTGGAGTAATCATAAAATAGAGAATGAAAAACGTTCTTCTATTTACGATTATATTGATTATAAATACGAAGAACTTCAAGCTCGCGGTATTGAAGAAGACGAATTAGAATTACTAATAGAAAATGATATTCAAAGCTTTTTCGTACAATATTTTAACCAAATTTCTAAAAAAACAAGTCATGAAAATGTTTTTAAAATTGTGGATCGTAATATCGTTTCCGTATGTGAAAGAATTGCGGAACTTGCTGAAAAGCATTTATCTAAGACGTTTGATGAAAAAGTATTTCTCGCTTTAAGCTTACATGTACAGACAACTCTACAACGTTTGCAAGCTGGGAAACAAATTCATCACCCACAATTAAATCAAATTCGTACGAAATATAAAGACGCTTTTTCCGTAGCTATGCAATGCATTCAACTACTGGAGGACGAATTACAAATAACAATGCCTATTGATGAAGCAGGCTTTTTAACAATGTTCTTCGTTGTTGATCCAATTCCTGCCCCACAAACAGAAGTAAAAGTATTAATATTAGCGCACGGCAACGGCATCGCAACAGAAATGGCAAACGTCGCAAACGAACTGCTCGGCATTGAGGAAGTAACCGGTATCGATATGCCGTTACATGAATCGCCGAAAGATTTCTTAGAGCGTGTGAAAGTGTATATGAAAACACTCCAAAATGTAAATGGACTTCTCTTACTCGTCGATATGGGCTCACTCGCTTATATTGGTGATATATTAGAAACTGAGTTCAAAATTCCGGTACGTGTTCTTTCCATGACAAGCACTCCACATGCACTAGAAGCAGCTCGAAAAGCTCAACTTGGCTACTCGTTAGATGCATTGTATGAGACAGTGAAGAACTTAACACCGTTTTACTTAAACGTACAAGAAGAAAAGAAAAAGCCACTATCACCAATGAAATCTGTTATTTTAACAGCTTGTTTAACTGGGGAAGGCAGTGCTTTAGCTATTCAAAAAATGTTAGAGAACTATTTGCGATTTGACAAAGACTTAATTGAAATTATTCCGATTAGTATCGTCCATGAAAAAGATTTAACGAAAATGATTGAGAACATAAAAAAAGAGCGGAATATCATTTGTATCGTCACAAATTTCGATGTGCAGGTGCCATGCTTAACATACCATTTCCAAGACATTGTAAACTACACAGCGATTCAGCCAATTCAAGAATTAATTACGTATGAAGAAACATATGCAAAAATGGCTGATATTCTGGAACAACAAATGCAGCGGAACGACGGAGCATTACTTATTAAAACAATTCGTTACGCATTAAATACAATTCAAGAATTAATTTCCTTACAGCTAACTCCTGACAGCTTAATGGGTGTGATTCTGCATATGAGCTGTATGGTAGACCGTCTTCAAAAAGGAGAAAGCCTCCTCCCTCATCCAGATAAAGAGAAACGAAGACAAGATGAGTACTGGATGTATATGAAAGTGAAAAAAGCATTACAACCAATTGAAAATACATTTGAAATACAAATACCTGATGATGAAGTGTTTTATATCATGGACTTCTTCATTAAAAATCAGCCTGTAAAAAATTAATCGAAGCAGTTTTTTAAATATATCGATTTACCAACAATAACCACTAAAATTTGTACCTTATAGGAAAAAAGGCTGTTCCAAAATATGGACAGCCTTTTTTCTACTTCTTTACTTTTCTGATTCTCCCCCTGATTTCGCCCTTCTTATTAGACTTCGTATAAACATTTACATATACATTCGCCTGAATGATTTCTTGAAGTAAGCTATCAAACGCTCTCCCCTGTAAAGGGCCTTCAAAATCCTCCACATTGACTACACCGGTCACGACTCCTTCATTTACACTAATACCTTGCTTTATTGGACCAAACAAATTTAAAACCACTGGACCTATTTGATCCGCTTTTCCTAAATGAATTTGGCATGATGTAACTTTTTCGATGTTTTTCAATATGATCCGATATTGTAATTTCTTTAAATCATCACTAAATATAAACTCTGTTACACCATAAGCTTCTGTATTTACAGGAGGTAGTTCCCTCTTCCCTGTTAACCTCGCAAAGAAATGTGTTGTCATACAGGCATTCTCCTTATATAAATTTCCCAGCACTACTTCTACTACTTTATGGTTTATACATAATCATTTATGACTTTTTCAAGTTTTAATTACGAAGAAAAGATTCACATAATCTTTACATTAGAATCGTTCCTTTTTCTTTACTATCTCTTGTATAATGCACGTAGGAAAGCATTATAGGAGGTAGTTTTGAAAAATAACAAATATACTTTTCACACATTATTAGAGATTTTTCTCGTCTCATTTAAATTAGGACTTACTTCATTTGGTGGTCCTGTCGCCCATCTTGGCTATTTCCACCACGAATACATACAAAAAAGAAAATGGATGGATGAACGAAGCTATGGAGATTTAGTAGCACTATGCCAATTCCTTCCTGGTCCTGCTAGCAGTCAAGTCGGTATGGGGGTTGGATTATTAAGAGGTGGATTATTAGGAGCTATTATTTCATGGATTGGATTCACTTTACCATCTGTGCTTGTTTTAGTTTTCTTCGCCTCATTCCTTAATCAATTCGACCTTGGAAGTGCTGGCTGGATTCATGGACTAAAACTTGTAGCAGTCGCAATTGTTGCTCATGCCATATGGGGAATGGCGCAAAAATTAACGCCAGACCGAAATCGTGCGACGATTGCTATTGTAACTGCCGCAATCGCCTTATTATGGCCAAGTAGCTGGACACAAGTCATTCTCATTATAGTATCTGGCTTTATCGGCTGGTTTTTATATCGCAACCAACCAATTAGTCAATCTCAAAATATAAAAGTACCTATTTCAAAAACGATAGCAGTTTCTTGTCTCATCTTATTCTTCGGACTATTACTGTTGCTACCAATATTAAGACCGTTCTCATATTACATCGCTTTATTTGATAGTTTCTATCGCTCTGGCGCACTTGTATTTGGAGGCGGACACGTCGTGCTACCCCTTCTTGAAGGTGAGTTCGTACAAAACGGAATGATGACGAAAGAACAGTTCCTAGCTGGATACGGATTAACACAAGCCGTACCAGGTCCACTATTTACATTCGCTTCTTATATAGGAGCTGTGTTAAACGGGACGCTTGGGGCAATACTCGCAACAATTGCAATCTTTCTTCCTGCTTTCTTGCTCGTTATTGGTGTTTTACCATTTTGGGACAGTGTGAGAAAAATATCTTACATACAAGGCGCACTACTTGGAATCAATGCAGCTGTTGTCGGTATTTTATTAGCAGCTTTTTATGATCCTATTTGGACGAGCACAATTATGAACGCTGTAGATTTTGTTTTTGCATCTCTTCTATTTTGCTTGCTCGATTTTTGGAAAACACCACCTTGGGTTATCGTTATACTCGGAGCCTTTGGCGGATATATCCTATCGATTTTGTAAATAAAAAAACGACGGCATTATGTAGCCGTCGTTTTTCTATTAAAACTTCACAAGTTCTATTCCTTCAGGCAACTCGCTCTCTGTTAAAATACGCAATTCTTTCACACGATCCATTACGTAAGAAGAACGCTTCACAAGCTCTGGATCAATATACGCTGGATGAACCATAATTTCTACCGTTTGTTCACCTTGTACTCTTTCTTTTAACTTCACAAAGTAATCTTCCGTCACACCATCCGCGTAAAAGTCACTGTAAAACACGTCAGAAAACGGGCGTACTGCTCGCTCTTCCTCACAACGACGAATTGGAACATTATATGTAGCCGCTAATCTCTCAAGAACATCGTGCAAGATCGGTAATCCATGCACGTGATGATGACTATCTAAATGAGTTGGTTTTAATCCGTAAGATAGAAATTTCTCAATTTGAGCAGTCCATTCTCTCTCAACTTCTTCTGCATTTAGCTTCCCTTCCCATACGACGCTTTGTTTATGAAACAATCCATCGCTATTTACAAGTGATGGTACGTCTCCAAGAAGAGGTTCCCCTGCCGTTAATACGAGATGTACGCCTACTCCGAGTAGGTTATATTCTTTTGCTAAGCGTACCGCATGCTCTGTTCCTGGCATATTCATCATCATCGTCGTTGAATTTACAAGTCCATTTATATGTCCATCAATAATGCCGTAATTTGTACCTTCTGTAAGACCAAAATCATCTGCGTTTACAATTAACTTAATCATCGTAATACCTCCTAATAGAATAAAAAAAGCGGGCTAAATAGCGCCGCTTTATTTCTCTACCTTTTTGAAGAACTGTGGAAGATATTCTTTATGTGCTTCCAACATTTCATCTAAAATTTGTTTTGCAACTTTATCTGATGGTACAAGTGGATTAATTGTCATAGCAAGCAGCGCTTTATGATAATCTCCTGTAACAGCAGCTTCAATTGTTGTGCGCTCAAATGATTTAATTTGTTGTACTAAACCGCGAACTGGTACGGGAAGATCTCCGACCGCAATTGGTTTTGGACCTTCTTTCGTAATAATACAGTTCACTTCAACAGCAGAATCATGCGGTAAGCTTGCAATTGTTCCGTTGTTTCGTGTATTAACAGGCTGGATATCACCTTTATTATTGTAAATAGACGTAATTAAGCTACATGCTGCGTCACTATAATAAGCGCCGCCACGTTTTTCTAATTGTGGTGGTTTAATATCTAAGTTCGGGTCTTTATATAACTCGAATAAATCATCTTCTAATTGTTTTACTACTTCTGCACGTGTACCTTTTTCAACCGAAGCTTCTTTCTCTTCTTCTAACATTTCACGTGTTTTGTAGTAATAACGATGGTATGGACATGGAATTGCACGAAGACCGCGAATAAAGTCTGGCTCCCAGTTAAGTGCTGCAATATTTTCCATCGTAATTTGCTTTTCTGGATCTGTTACAAGCTCTAACACACGATCCATTACACTTACACCATCTAAATATACGTCTAGTCCGTATACCATATGATTTAAACCTGCGAAATCAACGTGGACACGACTTGCATCTACTTCAAGTAATCTTGCAAGACCCATACGGATTCCGATTGGAACGTTACATAGACCGACCACTCTTTGAATATTTGTATAACGAAGCACAGCTTCTGTTACCATACCTGCTGGGTTCGCGAAGTTAATTAACCATGCATTCGGACAAAGCTCCTCCATATCCTTACAAATATCTAAAATAACAGGAATCGTTCTCAGTGCTTTGAATAAACCACCAGGACCATTCGTTTCCTGACCGATTACATCATATTTTAACGGGATTGCTTCATCTTTTGCACGAGCTTCTAATAAACCTACGCGAAGCTGCGTTGTTACGAAGTCAGCATCTTTTAATGCTTCACGGCGATCAAGTGTTAAATGTACCTCGATTGGTAAACCAGATTTTTTCACCATACGCTTCGCTAAGTTACCAACGATTTCTAATTTTTCTTTTCCTGCCTCAATATCTACTAACCAAATTTCACGAACAGGAAGCTCATCATAACGTTTAATAAATCCTTCAATTAATTCTGGTGTATAACTAGATCCACCGCCGATTGTAGCAATTTTAATTCCAGTCATGCTTTATTCCCCTTTCGCTTCTAACTTTTTATAAAGATCAATAAATTCTGCTGCTAATTCTTTTACTGTAATCGCATTCATTAAATGATCCTGTGCATGAATTAAAAGAACACTAATCTCTGTTTTTTCTCCTCTTGCTTCTGATTGTATGAGCTCTGTTTGGAAATGATGCGCTTCATTAATCGCTTCTTTCGCCTTTACCATCGCTTCATCAGCCTCTGCCATTTTCCCCTGTTTGGCAAATTGAAGTGCCTCCATCGCAAAGCTTCGTGCATTACCACTATTTAAAATTAATTGGAATGGAATTTGTTCTGCTGTAGTCATCATAATTACCGCCCTCTCTATTTTGGTTCAACCGATTTGAATACCCCTTCAGTTTGAACATTTCTATTAAATTATTATTTTATTAATGATAGTTTGGTGTTCTTGTAGATGGGTCTCATCTTTCTGAACATGATATAAAGGTAATTGTTCTCACAGATAATGTTATCTGTGAGAACAATTACTATGTTACATAGGTACAGAGTTGTTATTTCCTTGTGCTGCTGCTTTTTCAGTACGAACAACAGAACGGTCGCATAATACTACGAATGGATAGTAGATTGCCATCGCAATTACAAAGTTGAATAACTGTAGAAGTGCACCTGAAAGATGTCCACCTGTTACAAGATAACCACTAATAATTGGTGGTGTTGCCCATGGAATCATCACAACTGTTTTTGGTACCCAACCAATAGATATAGCTGTATAAGAAGTAATTACTAATACAATTGGTGTTATGATAAACGGTAAGAATAAAATTGGATTTAAAATAATTGGTGTACCAAAGATTACTGGTTCGTTAATATTGAATGCACCTGGTCCAATTGATAAGCGAGAGACACCGCGTAATTGTGCACTTTTTGCTACAAGTAA
The DNA here is from genome assembly GCF_051294775.1 of Bacillus pretiosus. Taxonomy (NCBI): domain Bacteria; kingdom Bacillati; phylum Bacillota; class Bacilli; order Caryophanales; family Bacillaceae; genus Bacillus; species Bacillus pretiosus. Next base: position 305,151 of record NZ_JBPPHF010000004.1, on the reverse strand, counting down.
TACGACCACTAAGAACGCTAATGTTGCACCAGAACCACCAAGATATACAAAAGTATCAAAGAATGGTTTTGTAACAATGTTTGGAACATCAAATGCAGATGTACCACCTTGGAATAACTTCATATTTTTCTCTAATGCCGGTAAGTATAATGGCTCAATAATACCACCAACGATATTTGGCCCATGTAAACCGAAGAACCAAAGAAGATGAACAAGGAGTACAATGACAATTGCACTTGGTAATGTCCCTGCTAAACTCTGCAGTGGTGATTGAATCGTATTAAAGATAAATTCATGAACACTTGTACCAGCTAATTTCACCGCTAATTGAATACCTGCAACTACTGTTAAGATAACAAATGCTGGAACTATAGCTGCGAAAGATCTTAAAACTGCTGGTGGTACTCCATCAGGCATTTTTAAAGTAATGTTTCTTTGTACAAAGAAACGGAATACTTCAGTAACAAGGAGTGCCACGATAATTGCTACGAATAACCCTTGTGCACCTGTCCAAGCTAAGTTCAATCCGCCTTCTTTCGGTGTTGTTGGCGTAAGAATAATTAACGCACCAAATGAAATAATACCTGCTGACAAACCATCAACGCCGTAAGATTTTGCTAAGTTATAACTTGTTGTAAATGCTATGATTAGTGCTAGAATTGCGAAAGAACCAGTCCACATTCCACCGCCAACTTGTTTCCACGTTTCACCAAACAAACCTTTCATGAACTCTTGGAAAGCTTCAGACGGAAAACCATTAATTAGTGATGCCAATGCACCAACTAAGATAAGTGGCATAACTGCAATAAATCCGTCACGGATCGCAGCTAAGTGACGTTGCGATCCGATTTTACCAGCGACAGGAACAATATATTTCTCCATGAATGCAATAAACTTTTGCATTTCGCTTCCCCCCTAATTATTTTTTAAGTGTTAACGCGTGATCTAAAACTGCTTCTCCATTCATCATGCCGTAGTGCATTGGATTGATAACGTCGATTCCAACGTTTCTCTCATCAGCAAGCGTTTTCATTGAAGAAAGCATGTAACGAACTTGTGGTCCTAGTAATAATACATCTGCTTGATCGATATTTGTTTTTACTGCATCCCCAGATACAGCCCAAATCTTTCCTTCTAGACCGCGAGCTTTTGCAGCCGCTTCCATTTTTGTAACTAGTAAACTTGTAGACATCCCTGCTGAGCAACATAATAAAATATTCATTTGAAAATCCCCCTTGTGTAGTATAAAAAATTTATGTTTATTTATTTTTCTTTACGCTATTTATTAATGCAATTAGCGTGCCAACTTTTTAAAACCACTAAAATCAGCACTTTTTCGACTGTTTTCTTTGTGTGTTAACGCTTTCAATTAGTGTGTCACCTAAAAAACACACAGTGTGTTATAAAACAACACGCTTTTAACACATAACTGTATGAAAATAGATTAGTGTTTAGTTGTCTAGTTGTATTTAAAACAAAAAATACACTAAAAAAATTTTTTGCGCGTGAAAATCTAGTAAAAATAAACCTCTCTTCAATACACTCTTCTATCTATTGTCCAAGCCAACTCTACTAAATTACATAGAATAGAATAAAATAACACAATTCGAAAGGGGATTCCTATGCCAAAACATAGAAAACAGAACAAAATAAAGATTTATAGAATAACAAGCTATAAAAAAGACAAGCGCTCTGAATTAGACTCTGATAAATTTGAACTAGAACAACAGGGAATGGAAAATAAACAAGACAAGCAGGATAAACAGGACAAGCAAGATAAACAGGATAAACAGGACAAACAAGAACAATCGGAAAATGTAATCATAGTACCCACAAATTCACACAGCTTAGATATATGGGATGAAATTTCTCTCAAAGAAATACAAGCTGGTGAACATACAAGTTTATTTACAGAACAAAGTAATTACCAAAATATTAATTTGTTACAAGTAAGCGATGTTCGTTTATATTTGGACAAGCAACTACAATTTAGTTCCGTCGATGAGCAAATTTATCATGAAGCACTTGTTCATCCAATTATGTCAAAAGTAACTGATCCAAAACGTGTTCTTATATTAGGTGGTGGCGATGGTCTTGCTTTACGAGAAGTTTTGAAATATGAAACTGTGCTACATGTAGACCTTGTTGATTTAGATGGATCGATGATTGATATGGCTCGTAACGTTCCTGAATTAGTTTCTTTAAACAAAAGCGCATTTTTTGATAATCGTGTGAACACACACGTATGTGATGCAAAAGAATTTCTGAATTCCCCTTCCTCTTTATACGATGTAATCATCATTGATTTTCCAGACCCAGCAACAGAGTTGTTAAGTACTTTATATACAAGCGAACTTTTTGCTCGGATAGCTACATTTTTAACAGAAGATGGCGCGTTCGTCTGCCAATCTAATTCACCTGCTGATGCACCACTTGTATATTGGAGCATCGGTAACACAATTGAACACGCTGGATTAACTGTGAAAAGTTATCATACAATCGTTCCTTCTTTCGGAACTGACTGGGGATTTCATATTGCTGCTAACTCTGCCTATGTACTCGATCAAATTGAGCAATTATATGTTGTGCCAACTCCTCGAACATTACCTTCTCTTCTTTCTCCTTTATTTCAATTTAAAGAAGAACATTTAGAACAACGTAATCTCGCTCTTTTAAATTCAGAATCGAACCTTATCCTACATCAATGTTACAAAAAGGAAATGGAATTTTAACGATATTATAGTGAGGAGTGCTACCTTATGGAATACTCTACTTTCGGTAAGCATATAATAGTAGATTTATGGGGAGTGGACTTTTCTCTATTAGATGATGTTCACTTTTTAGAATATCATTTAGTTACCGCTGCTAATCGCTCTGGTGCCCATGTTTTAAACGTAAGTGCCAAAGAATTCGATCCGCATGGCGTTACTGTTTTAGTTTTACTATCTGAAAGCCACCTTTCTATTCACACTTATCCAGAAAAAAACTTTGCAGCCATTGACTGTTACACGTGCGGTACGACCGTTGAACCGCAAATAGCGATCGATTATATCGTGAGTATATTAAAACCAAATGAGATGAATATAAAAAAACTAATTCGTGGTATAGGGGAGATTGTGACTACCGATTAAATATCAACCTTACTCATTTGTAAAAAGGAGGATTGTAAATACCATCAGTGGATCGAACATTCCACTGATGGTACAGAAACATACATAAAAAAACCTTGCATACGCAAGGTTCATTCAGACATCGACATCTTCCTATATAATTCTACAAATTCACTCGCTAATTCCTTCACCGTTATTGCATTCATTAAATGATCTTGCGCGTGCACCATCAGAAGGGTAACTTCAGTCTTTTCACCACCAGCTTCTTTCTGTATGAGCTCCGTTTGTACACGGTGCGCCTCTTTCAATTCCTCTAACGCTTCTTGTAATTTAGCTTCTGCTTCTATAAATTCTCCACGCTTTGCGCAATCAATTGCTTCCATTGAACAACTTCTCGCATTTCCCCCATGCAAAATTAAATGAAAAGCCTTCGTTTCTATCGTATCCATTTTAGTTCTTTACTCCCCCTTTTCTTCCGCCAACTTTTGTTTATCCCATATTTTTAAGAACGGTAAATAAATGAAGAATGCAAGCGCAAAATTAACAAGTTGTAACACAACACCTGAAATTTTCCCGCCTGATCCTAAATATCCACTAAAAAGAATAGGTGTCGTCCAAGGTACAGCAGCTCCGCTCGGACGGGCAACTAACCCCCATTCCATCGCAAAGTAAGAAACAATCGTTAACACAACCGGAACTAATATAAATGGAATTAATAAAATTGGGTTCATGACAATCGGCATACCAAAAGTTACCATCTCATTAATATTAAATATACCAGGTGCAATTGACAATCTACCTAAACTTTTTAATTGCTGACTTCGTGCAAACAATAACATTCCAATAACTAAAGCAAGTGTCGCACCAGATCCGCCCATATAAATCCATAAATCAAAAAACTGGGCAGTAATCGTATTTGGTATATCTTGCCCTGCTTGGTAAGCAACTCGGTTTTGATCCATTAACGACAACCAAACCGGACTCATTACACCACCAACAATAGTAGCTCCATGAATTCCACATGACCAAAGAACATGAACGAGAATAACAGCTATTATTGCGCCCCAAAGACTAGCACCAAGTACACTAAGTGGTTCCTGTAAAATTTGCCCCACAATATTATGGATACTGCCAAAAGAAGTATTTTCTATAATTAAGCGTAAAATCCAAATAACCGTTACAACAATAAATCCTGGAACAAGCGCGGCAAATGAACGTGTCACAGCTGGCGGAACTGTCTCTGGCATCTTTATAATTATCTTTTTTTGTACAATAAACCGATAAAGTTCAGTAGATATAAGTGCAATAATCATTGCTACAAATAACCCTTGGCTTCCCATTAATGCAGCTGGGATAGCACCTTCTACAAGTACACTCTCTTTTGTACTTGGTATAATATATGCAACTTGAAATGGCGTCGCAAGTAAAAATGTCACAAGCGACAATGCCCCGGATGCTAAAGCGTCCACTTTATAATATTCTCCAAGTCTGTAAGCGATTCCAAAAACAGCTATTAAAGCCATTATATTAAAAGTTGCACTAACTGGATACCCTAAAGCCCTCTGCCAATTCTCCCCAAACAAACCTGCCATAAAATCATTATAGCCTGGTATTGGTAAAGCACTAATGATGAGGAAAAATGATCCTATAATTAAGAAAGGCATCGTCAATACAAGTCCATCACGAATCGCTAGCAAGTGCCTCTGTTCTGCAACCTTCCCTGCTACTGGCATTACATATTTCTCTAAAAACCGTATCATCTATCCCACTCTCCTCATGGTTTCATTAACAAAGCTGCTTGCAGGATTGCTTCCCCATTACAAAGCCCGTAATGGACGGACTGAATGACATCAACAGGTATCCCTTTCCCTTTACATAACTCTTTCATTTTCGGTAATAAATAACGTACTTGTGGTCCAAGTAAAAGTACATCAGCTTCATCTATGTGACTATTTACTTCAGAACCTGATACTGCCCAAATCTTTACCTCTATCCCTCTTGCCTCTGCTGCTTTCTCCATTTTCGTAACAATTAAACTGGAAGACATTCCCGCTGCACAGCAAAGTAAAATATTCATCCCTTTTCCCCTCCCCCTTTTTCCAAACCTAAGTTAAGGTGCATCCTTTGCCACCACTAGGTTACAAATATATATGTCTAGATTTCCTGCTGTATGCCGAGCTTAAAAACAAAAATTTCTCGGTTTTCACGCTATTCCATCTATCGGTATTTTCCTAGCAAAGAGGGCTCTAACTCGCTATAATAATTCAGTATGATTTTTTTAATTGATAGGAGGATATATTTATGAAGGCATATCGCTTTCCGCTTATTTTATTATCTTCTATCCTAATTGGTGGTTTCATTGGTTATTTCATGGGTGCCGATGCAGTTGCTCTAAAGCCGCTTGGTGACATTTTCTTAAACTTAATGTTTACGATTGTTGTACCTTTAGTGTTCTTTAGCATCGCGTCATCTATTGCTAATATGGATGGATTAAAACGTTTCGGTAAAATTATGTCTAGTATGGCTGGAACTTTCTTATTTACAAGTATTTTAGCTGCTATTTTTATGATTATTGTCGTGAAAGTATTCCCGCCAGCACAAGGTGTTGTATTAGAACTAACGCAGCCCGATAAAGCTGAAAAAGCTGTTAGTGTTGCGGATCAAATTGTTGGTATTATAACAGTATCTGATTTCTCGAAGTTACTATCTCGTGAAAATATGTTAGCTCTTATTTTCTTCTCTATTTTAATGGGGGTTGCAACTTCAGCAGTTGGTGAAAAAGGAAAGCCATTCGCTACATTCTTACAAGCTGGTGCAGAAATTTCAATGAAAGTTGTATCTTTCATTATGTACTACGCTCCAATCGGACTTGCTGCTTACTTCGCGGCATTAGTTGGTGAATTCGGACCACAACTTCTTGGAACTTACTTCCGAGCAGCAATGGTATACTATCCAGCGTCTCTAATTTACTTCTTTGTATTCTTCACGTTCTATGCATACCTTGCGGGTCGCAAACAAGGTGTACAAACATTTTGGAAGAACATGGTCTCTCCTACAGTTACATCACTAGCAACTTGTAGTAGTGCTGCTAGTATTCCAGCGAACTTGGAAGCAACGAAGAAAATGGGTATCTCTTCTGACGTTCGTGAAACAGTTGTCCTTCTTGGATCGACACTTCATAAAGACGGATCTGTTTTAGGTGGCGTATTAAAAATTGCTTTCTTATTCGGTATTTTCAACATGGAATTCGAAGGACCGAAAACATTAGCAATCGCACTTGTTGTTTCTCTATTAGTAGGAACAGTAATGGGCGCTATTCCAGGCGGCGGTATGATTGGTGAAATGTTAATCGTTTCTCTATACGGCTTCCCGCCAGAAGCATTGCCAATTATCGCAGCAATTAGTACAATCATTGACCCTCCTGCAACAGTGTTAAACGTAACAGGAGATAACGCTTGTGCCGTAATGACAGCTCGCCTTGTAGAAGGTAAGAACTGGATCAAAAATAAATTTGCTTAATAAATAGAAAGAGGATGCTCCAAACGAGCATCCTCTTTTTTATTTTAATAGATATATCGGAATAATCCATTCCGCCACAAATTTGTTATAATCTTCACAAATATTCCACACTCATTATCCATTCTCCGTACTATAATCATGTATGGAAAAGGAGATGGATCTAATGACTCAAAGCGCACCAGAATTTAAAGTTTTGCAAAGCATTGCATTCCTTGCTGTCGTTTTGCAAAGTTCCTTATTATATACAATGAATCAAGGAAATGTTTTACTTGAGCAATCCCTCATTATGGGCATGCTATTTAACCTTGCAAAATTCTCAGCACCTGCATTCATATTTATCGTCGGCTTTCACTTAATTCGGCAATATACGAAGCAACTGGCCTACACAGAATATATTTATGAAAAAGCCGCACATTTACTCATTCCTTATTTCTTCTGGTCTATTCTTTACTTATTAACAACAAACGATATGATTACACTACAAAGCGGAATCAAAAGTTTATTACTCGGAACAGCCGCGCCCCATCTTTGGTACGTTATTATGATGTTCCAAATTCACTTATTGTTCCCTTTGCTATGCACACTATTTTATTGGTTTCAAAAACGAACAGAAAATAAAAAAGACATATATAAATATATGACCATCTTTGCTTGTCTATATTTCCTCTTAATGTGGTATTCTTCCCACTACATTTTTAATGGAGAGAAATTGACTAGCTCAACCATTTTACATTATACAGATCGTTCCTTCTTCTTCTACTCATTCTATTTCGTCATGGGAGGAATCGCTGCTGTCGCACTAAAAGCGTGGCGTACATTTGTCATGAAACATATCCCTCTTATAACAATGTTATTTTTCGTCTTATTTCTATTCATCAATTATGAGTTATTTAGTTTTTACGGAGCAAACTCTATTCATTTAACCGTTTCGACTTATTTAAAACCGTCTATGTTTTTATATATCGTATGCGAAATTATTATACTTTACGTGCTGTCTATTACAATCGTACAACGACGAGGTTTCTTATATAAAGCTTTACGATTTATTGGGAGTTACACGTATGGTGCTTATTTAGCTCATTTTTTCTTCTTGCAACTATGTACAAAATTTCTTTCTTTATTCACACTGCAAGAAAACACAATATTATATAGCTTATTATTATTTACAATAACGGCCACAATCTCGATTTCAGCAATGGTCATTTGCAGTACACTACCATTTCATACATGGATTACAGGGCCTTCCCCTACGACAAATATGAAATGGGCTAAGATTGTACTTCGGAAAAATCACGAAAAAGTATTCAAACCATATCTTTGATATAATAGAATTCCATACAAGAAAAGAAAGTAGGACACACCTATGATTAATCAAATTGGACAAATTATGTTATATGTAAATAATCAAGATGAAGCAGTACAATTTTGGACTGAGACAGTAGGATTCCAAATTATTGCGGAAGAAAATAACGGACAAGGCTTTCGCTGGATTGAAATTGCACCAACGAAAGAAGGAGGCACAAGCATCGTCCTTCACGATAAAGCGTTAATTGCGAAGATGCAACCTGAATTAAACTTAAATACACCTTCACTTATGTTCTTCTCTAGTAACTTAGATCAACTGTATAAAGATCTTTCTGAGAAAAACGTTACAGTTGGACAAGTTGTAGATTTACCTACAGGTAGAGCATTCAACTTTGCTGATAATGAAAACAATTACTTTGCGGTAATGGAGCGTAAATAAAAAAGAAGCTATCCTAAAAAACGGATAGCTTCTTTCATTTTAAGAAACTTGTTCTGCATTCGTTTCCCTATGTTGTATATGACTCGTAATCCAAGCAATTCCGCCAGCAACAACGAGATAGCATAACAATATTAAAATTTGCATTTGTAATTGTGACCAATCTCCTAAAGAGATAACATCTTGTAATCCTCTAAGAGAATGGGACATTGGGAGAAACTGTCCAATTTTGCTAAGAACAGCTATATTTAATTCTCCTGGGAAAGTCCCCCCGCTCGTCGCTAATTGCAAGACTAGAAGCGTTACCGCTAAGAACTTTCCAACAAGACCAAATACCGTTACTAACATAAGAATAAACGTCATGAACGTAAAGGAAATAACGATACTTGATAAAACAAAGAGTGGCACACTTGCAACTTCTAATTTCATAACTCCTAGCACAGCCACGTCCACAAGTAATGCTTGAATAAGTCCAATTAAATATACCAATCCTAGTTTATTAATAAAATGTACTGTTCCGCTTACCTTCATATTTTGTCTACGGCCAAGAGGTAAAATATTCGATGCCATAATTCCGCCAACATAAAATGCCAGTGATAAAAAGTATGGTGCAATGCCTGAACCGTAGTTAGGCACATCAGAAACTGTTGACTTCACTAACTGAACCGGCTCTGAGAACATCGTATTACGGGCATCATCATTGCGAACATCCGCTATCTTCTCTGCGCCCTCTCCTAATTTCGTAGAAAGTTCCTTCGCACCATCGTCAAGTTTAACAAGTCCGTCCTCTAACTTATTAGCACCATGATTCAGCTCTGTTCCGCCAATCGCAAGGTGATTTACACCTTCTTGTAATGTTGTAAATCCATTTCCCCACTTCGTAAATCCATTAGCTACATTCGCAGCACCATCTGCTATCTTTTTCGTTCCAGCAGTAGCTTCGCTTAACTTAACTCCGAATGTATTCATACCTTCTTCAATCTTATTCTGACCGTCAGCAAGCTTCTTCGCACCTTGTGTCAATTGTTGTTGGCTATTATTTAAAGTGTTTACTGCTTTAGCTAATTCGTTAGAAGTAGCAATGATCTTTCGAAAAGCAGGATCTTGCTGCACTTCTGGATGACTTTTCACGTACTCTTCTAATTGTTGTTTTACACTATTTGCTGCATTGTCCGCTTTCACTTGCCCTTCAGCAAGTTTCTCACTTCCGTTCACCCATTCATTTGTACCAGCACTTAATTCACTAACCCCTGATTGTAAAGTTTTTTCACCTTGAGCTAATAACTCCATACCACTATGAAGTGAGGTTGCCCCTTGACTCAGCTCATTTGCGCTGCCACTTAAGGCAGATTGGCTAGAAGCAAGCTTTTCACTTCCCTCTTTCACTTTTGATACCCCGTCACTTAAACGATGAATACCATCTGCAAGCTGATTCGCCCCATTTTTTGCATCTGTCGTTCCTTCATGCAGCTTCTCAGCACCATTACTTGCATCACTCAATCCTTGTGCCAAATCTTGAAACTTTGAAAAGACACCTTCTGTATAAGACTTCGTAATACTATTTGAAATTTTTGTTTTCATATTTTCAACAGCTGTCGTTCCAATTTGAGCTGCTACAAAGTTTTTACCCGGATTTACTTTGTACTGAAGCTGCGCTGGCTCTGGTTTCTCATCCATAAGTGTACTTACCTTTTTAGAGAAATCCTCTGGAATCGTAACGACCATATAATACTTATCTTCTTTTAACCCTTCATCAGCATTTTTTTCTGATACGAAATGAAAAGCTAGTTCCTTATTCTCTTTTAAATTTTTGACAAAATCTTCTCCTGCATGAATTGTTTTTTCATCCATCGCAGCACCTTTATCTAAATTTACAATTGCAACAGGTAATTTATCTAATCGTCCGTATGGATCCCAATATCCAGCTAAAAAGAATCCTGAATAAATTAAAGGAACGATTAATAAAAAAATTAAAGCGATACGTCCATGTTTATGATGCCACATCGCTTTCCAATCTTTAAATATAAGTTGAATTCCCTTCATGAAACATACTCCTTCTCCTAATTTAACACCATTAGAATGGTTTAACAGATTTACTATACACGCCCATTTTCATACTGTATAATACATCTTTAATTATCAATTCATTCCTTTTGGTCTATAGAAAGGAGAGTCAAAATGGAACTTCTTCAACTAAAATACTTTCAGACAGTCGCACGATTAGAACATATGACAAAAGCCGCTGAAGAACTGCATATCGCACAACCCTCGCTTAGCAAAACAATCGCTAGATTAGAAAAGGACTTAGGCGTCCCACTATTTGATCGCCAAGGTCGACAGATTACGTTAAACTCTTTTGGAAAAGTATTTTTAAAACGCGTAGAGCGCATTTTTCATGAATTAAGTGAAGGCGAACGAGAAATTAAAGATTTAGCTGAATTACAACAACGCTCTATTACACTGGCCGTTTCTATTCCCAGAATATTACCAGAACTACTCGGTTCTTTTTTACTAAAACATCCTAACGTTCGATTCCAACAATTTCTCGCATCTACTCCTTCTATGAAGCGACAACTAGATAATATAGAAATTGACTTTTGCATTTCTTCTGTGCCAATTGAAGGCGAGGAAATTATGTGGGAACCACTTATTACAGAAGAAATTTTCTTAGTTGTCCCTTCAGGTCATCGTTTATCAGGACGCGAAAGTATCCATCTGCATGAAGTAAAAGACGAACCATTTATTAGTATGAACACTGGTTACGGATTTCGGCACTTAACGGATGAATTTTGTAAAGAAGCTGGCTTCACTCCACATATCGCTTTTGAAGTAGATGAACCGACCGTGATTAGCGACCTTATTAAGCAAGGTCTCGGCATCGCCTTTGTCCCAAGTTTAACTTTATTAAAAAACTCTACTTTAGCATTAAATAAGTTACGTATTATTGAACCCAATTGCGAGCGGACTATCGGATTGAGTTGGTCGAAAAAACGCTACTTATCAAAAACCGCTAAGCAATTCCGTAGATTCGTAATTGACTACTTCTCCAATATTAGAACGTAAAATTATATCGACTTAGTAAAAAATAAAAGGTGCCACCTTCAGAGGATAGCACCTTCTATTTCTTACTCTTCTCCAATTCCATTTCCGCTAAAAGCGGCAATACGTTATCAAAAATATGCGTATTATTATTTTCACCTGTTACGTATCCACCGTAATATCTACTAAATATATTGTCATTTCGGAATGTGGCCATATGATCATATAATTCCTTTGCAAACTTTGTATCACCTGTTTGTAGTACGTACAAGATCGTTAGTCCGTATGCGGCTGGTGATTCATAATTCACAGTTTGTTTTCCCGTTTCTAAATTGTAACGACCGTATAGCTTTCCATCCTCCTGGAACTTCTTCTTGATAAATTCCAAATAAGCAGCTGATGAAAGGCCACCTAAACTTCGATGATATGCAACATATGATTGGTCAATAAGATTTACTTCTTTATCGTACGTAAATGTACCATCTTCTTTATACTCTTTTGGGAATGCCCAACCATGCCTTGGATAATCCGCTAAAAATTGAACGACTTCCTGATATTGCTGTGCAGAAACTTTGCCGTACTTTTTCATATACGAGAATGCGTGTGGATTTAAGTATGATGTCGTTGCAAAATTATTTTGTTTCCCTGCATCTGCATCATAATAATCAACGTAATAATTATCTTTCTTATTATAACGAATTACAGCGTCACTCAATTGATCTGCCAAGTTTTTATAACGCTCTTCCTTGTACATTTCATAAGCACGATATAACTGTTCTATAATACGAAGATCATCTATAAGTGCATTTGTAGCTGACTGCATTTCTCCCTTTTCAGAGATTTTCCATATAACAATATGATCCTTATGTACAAAGCTATTTTGAATAACCTTAACTTGTTCATCGAATAACGCTTGATCGTTTTTATCCAATGTATATTGTAGCCATAGTCCTGCTGATTCCGATAAAGCTTCACGGCCTTTCGCTTCACCCGTACCTGCCTTTGTATCCGCTAAACGATATGTGGCAAGCGTCCCATTTTCATTCACCATATGTCTTAAAATAAAATGTTCTGTACGGTTTCCTTGTATAGCTGACCAAAATACAATGCCACCTAAAGCGATTAAGAGAATAACTCCAATCCCTATATATAAACGTTTCCGCAATCTTTTCACCTCCCTAATAAGGCTAGCCTTAATTTTACCAGAACATACGTAAAATTAAAAAAGACAATCTATTAGATTGTCTCCCTTGCCTCTATCCCTCACAAGCCTCTTTAGAAGGTCTATATAGCGATGCCACAAGTCGATCATATTCACGACGCGTAATCTCTTTATTATACAGCTTCAATAATAAATCTCTATGCTCTTTTGAAAATGCCATCTTTTTAATGACTTCAGGATACATAAAACATCCTCTCCATTTCACATAAACTTCTTCATCTCGAAAAACAGAACTTATGTTCGCATAAAAGATTATAAAATATTCCTTACTAAAAAACAAACAAAATATTATTAAACATTAACTTCTTTCTTTTTAGAATATTCAAACATTATATTACCATATCCACTTTTTAAATACATATATATTTTTGGTAGTTTTTCTGAATAAATCTTCCAATTCAATCAGAAAATAATGGCAAAAAGAAGAGGAGTTTACATATGGATACGGTAACATTAGCAAGAGCATTTTTTGGTTCTTCATTAGCATTCCACATTATCTTTGCAACACTTGGTGTCGGACTTTCATTAATGATTTTTATAAGTGAAATACTCTATCACTGGAAGAAAGATTCCGATTACGCCATTATGGCGAAAAGATGGACGAAGGCTTTTGCCATCCTTCTCGGTGTAGCAATTCCAACTGGAACAATTGTTGGTGTGCAAATCTCACTTCTTTGGCCTGGTTTTGCCAAAATTGTTGGGCAGGTTATTTCTGTTCCCTTTCAAATTGAGATTTTCGCCTTCTTTTTAGAGGCGTTGTTCATGTCTATTTATGTATATGCAGCTGACAAACTACCTCCATTCATGAGATTAATCTCGCTATTCTTCGTCATGATTGGTGCCACGGCATCTGCCGTGCTTATTACATCAGCAAATACATGGATGAATACACCCGCAGGCTTTTCAATGGGACCAGATGGATCAGTTTTTAACGTTGATCCATGGAAAGCTTTCTTTAATCCGAGTTTTGGTACAAGCGCATTCCACGTTGTGATTACAGCCTATACAACTGGAGCTGCCGTCATTGCCTCTATCGCTGGATTTAAATTATTAAAGAAGAACTTAAGTAAACGTGAAATTGCTTATCATAAAAAGGGACTACTGTTAGGACTCGTCGTGACATTTATTACAGGTGCTACGATGTGGCTTTCGGGACACGAATCGGCGATTGCCTTACATAAGCATTCTCCTGAAAAACTTGCATCTGCTGAAGCTTTATTTGAAACGACATCACATGCACCATTATCAATTGGCGGAGTTGTAGACCCTAACACACTTGAACTAAACTATGCACTAGAAATTCCGAACATGCTTAGCCTACTAGTGGGACTCGACCCTAGCACCGTCGTAAAAGGACTAAAGGAATTCCCACAAGAAACATGGCCACCATTTTACACACATACACTATTCAACTTAATGGTCGGCACCGCTGCCTTTACTTTTGCAGTTGCAGCAATCGCCCTCTTATATTGGTACTTTGTTTACCGAAAAAAAGGTGCAGAATTACCGAAGTGGCTTCTTTGGGGAGCTGCAGCATGTGGACCAATTATGATGCTCGGTATTGAATTCGGGTGGATTTTCAGCTGTAGTGGTCGTCAACCATGGACCATTTATGGTATGCAACGGACAGTCGACGCTTCTACACGCGCTGATTTTGTCGGTCCTTTATTTATTCTATTCATCATTTTATATATTGGACTCGGCATTTTAACAGTTTTTGTACTACGGACATTCTTTAAGAAACATCCGCTTACAAATGATTTACATCACGAAGGAGGCGATTCTCGTGCATGAGGAAAGTATTGCAATCATCATCTTATGGGCTCTTATTTTCGTATACAGTATATTAGGGTCCATCGATTTTGGAGCAGGTTTTTGGGGCATGGTATACGCAAAACATCCAACGCTCGCTGCCAAACTTGCCAATCGATACTTATCACCAACTTGGGAAGTAACAAATACATTTCTCGTTTTTGTCGTTGTCGCTTTTCTCGGTTTCTTTCCGAAAGCTGCTTTCACCCTTGCGACAGTGATGTTCGTGCCAGTTATGTTAATTTTAATACTCATTGCAATTCGCAGTACATTCATGGTATTTGCTTACTCTCTGCCAAAGTATCAATTCCTCCTTCGGGTGATTTCAGGTATTACTGGGCTCTTAATTCCAGCCTTATTAATTACTGTTTTACCCGTTACAGAGGGGGCTTATATTACAATCTCTGAAGGAAAAGAAGTACTCCTGTATGGAAAACTTCTTTCTAGCCCGGTTATCTACTGCTATATGCTCTTTGGGCTAACTTCGGAACTATTTCTCTCCTCTCTCTTTCTTGCTGATTTTGCGAGAGAGCAAGGTTCAGAAGATTCGTATAGAATTTATAGAAGAAATGCCATCATCCTTGGTCCTGCAACACTCGTTACGGCGATTATCGCCCTCGTTGTAATGGATCCGGAAACACACTGGCTTATGCAAGGACTAATAAAGCAATTCCCATGGTTTACAGTTTCTATCGTTTTATTCGTTATCGGATACTCTTCTCTTTGGTGGACAAACAAGAAGTACGGCACACTAGGATACCCTCGCATCGCCGTTTTAGCGGTCGTCGCTCAATATGCATTTGCAAGTTACGCTTACGGTGTCGCACATTTACCTTATATTATTTATCCTGATGTAACTGTATTTACAAGTTTTACAACGACAGAAACATTCTATGCATTGCTTATCCTATACGCAATTGGAATCGCAATTTTACTACCAGGATTTATTTTCTTCTGGAATTTATTCTTGAAGGATCGAACTTTTTTGAAGGAAAAATAATATATTCGGGGGAGTCTGTTCCAAAAGGCATTTTGGATGGGCTCCTTTTGTCATGTTTTGTCGATAAGTCGATATATTTTAAAAATCGCTGATATATTTCAATAATCGCTGATATATTTTAAGTTGCGCCAATATATCTCCATAATCGCCCATATAAATTTCATTTACTATCTTACTGCCCCCCTAATTTATAGACTCCTCTCACAATAGTTATTTCACTATTCGTGACACTTGTCCTTTCGCTTGAAAAACACATATTCACTTTATTCCATTATATGTCTAGTTCTTCCTATTTTTCGCTGAATATACTACTAATACAAACCTTGAGACAAGCTACATTGGTTTAAGGAAAAGTAGAAAGGTAGGTAAAATATGAGCATTGAAATATGGATTACTATTATTGTATTCTTCTTAACGATGATTGTTATCTTTTGGCGACCCCGTGGCTTAAATGAGGCTTGGCCGGCAGCAATTGGCGCTGGCATTATCTTGATTACTGGACTTGTATCAAGACCAGACGTCATAGATATTATTAGTAAAATTGGCGGTGCCTCTATAACAATATTAGCGACCATCGTTATGGCGGTTATATTAGAAAGCTTCGGCTTCTTCCACTGGTCCGCAGCGAAACTTGCAAATTTAGCAAAAGGATCTGGTCGCCGTCTATACTGGTATATTCAATTATTATGTTTTCTTATGACTCTTTTATTTAATAACGACGGTAGTATTTTAATTACAACTCCAATTTTAATTCTTCTTCTAAAAAACCTTCAATTAAAACCACATCAACAAATTCCTTATTTATTAAGTGGTGCTTTAATCGCTACTGCATCTAGTGCACCAATTGGTGTAAGTAATATCGTAAACTTAATCGCATTAAATATCGTTAATATGACTCTTTACATGCATACTGCTATGATGTTTGTACCTGCAACACTAGGTTTATTATTTATGTCATGGCTCATGTATACAGTGTTAAAGAAAAAGCTTCCTAAAAAATTACCTGTTTCTTCTTATGACATTGAAGAGATTTTCTTCACAAAAAACTTCCATCCACTTAAAGGAACAAAATCTGTTAATACGAAACAAAAACGTACAAAATTTATGTTAAAAGTATTAGGTTTCGTCTTTCTTATGCGCTGTCTTCTATTCGTTGCATCCTTCTTATCGATTCCAATCGAAATTGTTGCTGTACTCGGTTCACTCGTTCTTCTCATCTGGAGATGGTACTACTTACGAACAAACCCAGTCGATATTTTGAAAAAGACACCGTGGCACATTTTAATTTTCGCTTTCTCTATGTATGTAATTATTTACGGGCTTCACAACGCAGGATTAACAACGGCGCTTGTAAATTGGCTTGAACCAGTTGTAAGTCAACATCTACTCTATGCTAGCTTTGCAATGGGCGGACTTGTATCTATCCTCTCTAACGTCTTTAATAATCACCCTGCACTTATGATTGGTACCATTACATTAACAGAAATGGGCCTAGATCCAGTCACATTAAAAACTATCTATCTCGCAAATATCATTGGTAGTGACATCGGTTCACTATTATTACCAATCGGTACGCTAGCTTCCCTCATTTGGATGTATATCCTAAGACAAAATAAAATTAAAGTGAAATGGAAAGATTATTTAAGCGTATCTCTCATCGTAATCCCACTCACAACAGCCGTCACATTATTCCTCTTATACTACTGGGTACAATTATTCTTCGCCTTATAGAAAATAGAAGCCCCCTTTGCTACCGTCTTAGCAAAGGGGGCTTCTTCTATATTTAAGTTAGGTACTACAGATCAATCAAGTAAAGAGGTGTAACGTGTTATTGGTATAAATGACTACCAGTGTCTTTAAATTCTTTCGCTTTCTCTTTCATCCCTTTTTCAATTGCTTCTGTCGTTTCTAAATCATTGTCTTTCGCATATTCACGAATATCATGTGAAATTCTCATACTACAAAACTTCGGTCCACACATTGAACAGAAATGAGCCGTTTTCGCGCCTTCTGCTGGCAATGTTTCATCGTGATATTCCATCGCACGTTCAGGGTCTAAAGATAAATTAAATTGATCGCGCCAACGGAATTCAAAGCGAGCTTTTGAAAGTGCATCATCACGCTGATGAGCCGTTTTGTGCCCTTTCGCAAGATCAGCTGCATGTGCAGCAATTTTGTACGTAATAACCCCCGTGCGAACATCATCTTTATTCGGTAAACCTAAATGTTCTTTCGGTGTTACATAACAAAGCATCGCCGTGCCAAACCAGCCAATCATCGCCGCTCCAATTGCCGATGTAATATGGTCATAACCTGGTGCAATATCTGTCGTTAACGGCCCAAGTGTATAGAACGGCGCGCCCTGACAAATATCAAGCTCTTTCTCCATATTCTCTTTAATTAAATGCATCGGTACATGCCCAGGTCCTTCAATCATCACTTGCACATCATGTTTCCAAGCAATCTTCGTTAATTCACCAAGTGTTTCAAGCTCAGAAAACTGTGCTTCGTCATTTGCATCTGCAATCGAACCTGGACGTAATCCATCTCCAAGAGAGAACGAAACGTCGTACTGCTTCATAATTTCACATATCTCTTCAAAATGAGTGTATAAGAAGTTTTCTTTATGATGGAATAAACACCACTGTGCCATAATTGAACCACCACGTGAAACGATACCTGTCGTACGCTTTGCAGTAATCGGAATGTAACGAAGTAATACGCCCGCGTGAATCGTAAAGTAATCCACACCTTGCTCCGCCTGCTCAATTAACGTATCACGATACACTTCCCACGTTAAATCTTCTGCAATTCCATTTACTTTTTCCAGCGCTTGATAAATCGGTACAGTTCCAACTGGTACAGGCGCGTTACGAATAATCCACTCACGCGTCGTATGAATATTTTTACCTGTAGATAAATCCATAATCGTATCCGCACCCCAACGCGTTGCCCACGTCATCTTCTCTACTTCTTCTGCAATTGAAGAAGATACAGCAGAGTTTCCGATATTTGCATTGACCTTCACGTGAAAGTTACGGCCGATAATCATCGGTTCTGCTTCCGGATGGTTAATATTCGCTGGTAAAATGGCACGACCTTCCGCGATTTCCTTACGAACAAACTCAGGTTCTACTCCTTCACGAATCGCAACATATTCCATCTCAGACGTAATGATACCCTTACGTGCATAATGCATTTGCGTAACATTTCCACCTTGCTTTGCTCTAAGCGGCTGACGATCCATTTGCGGGAAAACAGGCGTATGTTTCAAAGCCACTTTCACACCGTCATCCTCTGGTTTTACTTCGCGCCCTTCGTATGCTTCTACATCTCCGCGCTCCAGGATCCAAGAGTGGCGCGGCGCCTGCAATCCCTTTTCCAGTTCCACTTTATACGCAGGATCTGTATAAGGACCGCTCGTATCATATACACGAATTGGCGGATTCGGAATACCGTTCGTTTCGCTTTGTTCAATCTCGCGCATCGGCACTTTCATACCCGCGCGTGGTCCATCCACATACACTTTCTTACTTCCTGGTAAACTCGATTTCAATTCAATTTGCTCAGCTGAAACAGACTGTTTCATAACCTTTGTTGCCCCCCTGTACGTGACAAGGACAAGATATGGCCAGCGTATGCCAAAATAAAAAGAGCCAGGTCCATAAAAAAATAAGGACCTGGCTCATAAAGACATCATTATGTAAAGCCGTTAACTTCCCTACGCTGGTACGAGCCAGATCAGGTCCAAAGGGTTAAGAAGTTCACACGCTTCTCTCTCAGCCTACGCATACGTTAGGCACCCCTAGTTTATCACTGATTTAATTTTCAATACTTTCCCATCATACACGATAATCTGAAAAATGCAAAGTTTATTTCTTTTGTTGTTTATGGAATCATCCACGTTAAATAATATGCCTGTACATACGTCATAATACCAACAATAATTACGAAGAATAAACTATGCTTCACTGTAAAGCGGAATAAATCTGATTCTTTTCCAGCAAGTCCAACTGCCGCACAAGCAATTGCAATCGATTGCGGAGAAATCATTTTTCCTGTTACACCGCCCGTTGTATTTGCTGCAACGAGAAGTACTTCAGATACACCGACTTGCTGCGCTGTAATCGCTTGTAAATTCGAGAACAGTGCATTCGCTGACGTATCGGATCCTGTTAAAAATACACCGATCCAGCCTAGGAATGGTGAGAAGAACGGGAATAGTCCGCCAGTTCCTGCAAGTGCTAATGCTAATGTAGAAGATAGACCAGAATAGTTTGCGATAAACGCGAATCCTAATACGAATCCGATAGATAGAATTGGCATCTTAAGCTCATTTATCGTTTCTTTAAATGTTACTACTGCATCTTTTGCACTCATTTTCAAAATAAAGATAGAAATGATACAAGCAATTAAAATTGCTGTTCCCGTCGCTGATAAAATATCTAATTTCAAGATTGCTTCATAAGGCGTCGGTTTATTTACAATTGGCTCTGCTTTCATTACTAAATTGTGTAAGCCTGGAACTTCAAACTTAAACACAAGGCTTTCCAAAGCACCGCCTGGAGCAAATAACGCTTTAAAGAAACTTTGGCTCCAAATGACTACCATCACAGTTAAAATAATGAATGGAGACCATGCTTTTACTACTTTTCCTACCGTTAGTTTCGGCATAGATATCGCCGTTGCTGCTACCTCACTATTTGCTTCTTTAGACTGATAGATTTCTTTCGGCTGCCAAACTTTTAAGAATAGCGATAGACTCACTAAACTTACAAGTGCTGACGTAATATCCGGAAGTTCTGGCCCTAAGAACGTCGCTGTAATGAACTGCGTAATTGCAAATGAGCTACCTGCTACAAATAGAGCCGGCCATGTTTGTCTTACTCCTTTAAATCCATCCATTAAAAATACGATAAAGAACGGAACAAATAATGATAAGAACGGTAATTGATGCCCAGCCATTTGTCCAATTTTATGCGGATCAATACCTGTTACTTGTCCAGCAACTGTAATCGGAATTCCCATCGCTCCGAACGCTACTGGTGCCGTATTTGCAATTAAACACAAACCCGCTGCATATAAAGGATTTAACCCAAGACCTGCAAGAAGCGCTGCGGTAATCGCTACTGGTGCACCAAATCCTGCTGCCCCTTCCAAAAATGCTCCAAATGAAAAACCGATTAAAATAACGAGTAAACGATGGTCATTCGTAATGGATAATACAGATGCACGAATCACATCGAATTGACCTGTTTTCACAGATATTTTATATAAAAATACCGACATAATGATAATCCAAGCAATTGGCCATAGTCCGTATAAGAAACCATATCCCGTCGCTGCCATCGCCATCGTGAACGGCATCTTATAAGCGAATAACGCAACTAAAATTGTAAGTACGACTGTAATTAATCCTGCCACATACCCCTTCATGCGGAAAACTGCTAAAGCTAAGAAAAAAAAGATAATCGGAATAAGTGCGACCGCTGCCGAAATCCAAATGTTTCCGAACGGATCATAAACTTGTGTCCATGTGTTCATTGTTCTCTCCCCCTAAAGAATCCCCTTTTAAATAGAATAACCTCATCAATAGACTATCAGGTCATCATACCTTTAAACCTAAAATAAAAAAACGCCAAAGAAAACGTTTTCATTAATTTTATCACAACAATTTTCATTAAAAAAGATTTTTTTGAAAATTTTATTATTTATCATAAGAATCTTACAAAAACGTCACGTTCTTGTAATGTTCATCGATAGGAAGCTCGCTACATTTCCTGCATAATAAAGGTATAAAAACGGATATTATTTATGAGGTGATATATATGAACGGAAACAAAATATTAGCAGCTTTATCATACTTTAGTGTATTATTTGCCCCTATCTTATTCCCTATCATTGTGTGGATTGTGGGCGATTCTGAAACGAAACCGCACGCAAAACGAGCTCTATGGACACACATCATTCCAAGCATCGCGTCATTTATTGGATTTATTATTCTAGGAATTATGGGTATCGGATCGAATCAACCAGACGTAACACTTGGCATTGGAGCAATGATTGTCTTATGTATTTGCGGCATTATTAGCTTATACTACTTCATTTGGAACATCGTAAAAGGTATTAAAGTGCTGAAAGCTTAAGTTTAAACAAACGTTTGATTAAAACAGTACGCATCATAATAAATGAAATTTTATCGGCGATACGACAATCTTTTAATAAGAAAAAAACCGTCCCAAAATACCTTTTGGGACGGTTTTTTTATCTTCTGCGTTTCTTCTTTTTTCTCATCATTTTTTTGCGGCGCGTATTCACTTTATCCGCTATAATGTGAAGCGTACTTGCTACAATAATTCCCATTATGAACGTTACAATTTCAACCTCATGTTCCTTCGCAATTTCTATTAAATTCCCATCGAGCGCGATTACATTTAATAGGAATAAAAACGGAGAAAACACAATTAACATGTATGCAATACGAATCACATCACCAAGTATAATTGTATGTGTAAAGAAGGATCGATGCGGCATGACCTTCTTATACGGATACCAAAATATACGTAGGAACCCCCATTTATTATACGCATTACTATATGTATCTAAATCCGGCGTTAAAAATGAAGTACCTACTAAAAAGCCAATTGCAAAAGTTAATAAAAAATCCAAGTTTGTTAATCCATACGAAAAGAGCATAAACAAAACAACCGGAAGGGATATTAAGTTTATTTTCGTATGCGTTCTTCCTGATGGCATAATGCACTTCCTCGCTTACGTTCGCCCTGTCACCATATGACAGTTCTCACCTATTGATCTAATTTCTGATCGATAAAGGATGTGTCTATATCCGAACCAAACCATTCTGCCAACTTCACTCGTGCCTTATCTTTCACCTCTTCATTGACGTATAACGACGCTTGTAATAGAGCAGCCATTAACGCCCCTAAATCATCTGTATAACCAACTCCAGCAATGAAATCTGGGATGGCATCAATTGGTGCAATAAAATAAGCAAGTGCTCCAATCACAATAATTTTCACTCGCTTTGGAACATCAGGTCTTTGCAAAACATAAAACAATAATAAACTTGCATAAATGACCGACTGTCCCGCTTGCTTTGCAACATGTTTTGCTTTCTTCCAAAACGCTTCAACTGAAAATTTTTGTTCCATGTAAAAGCCTCCCTATTTTTTTAAAGAAATAAGCTGCAATATGTTGTCAGTAAAAGTTCATCAAAATTACACATAATTTATCAATGAACTTTCATTGTAACAAACAAACCGAAAAAGAACAAGTGTTCGTTAATTTTTACATACTTCCCTTCATATAATAGGTTTCTAGATAACCACTCACCCATTGTCATTTCTTATTTCTCAACAAGAAAATTTTCACTTTCACTGAACATTCTGCTCTACCTTTGTTATATTTTCTAGTTGACGGACATATAAACGAATGTTACAGTTTTCTCTGGTAGTGACAAATCTCATACAAAAAATGTAAAATGTTATAGTGTTTCTCAGAAATGAATTTTGTTGTATAATACAGAAATGACGTTATGCTTATGAGCAGCACAAGAAACCAAAAGGGTATGCATAGTTATAGTCGTATATGGGTGAATATAGAACCTCTAATTATGGCCAAGAAAACTATGTATTTTTTATTTTAGCATTTTTCGCTCCAAAATCGACCAAGCCTGATAGAGAAAGGGTGGAAATGAATGAAAGAAACCTTGAAATCACAATTTCAAAATGTGCGTTTCACTGTATTCGTAGCTTTAGCTTTATGGCTGAAGACGTACCTTATTACACGCACAAGCTTTGATTTAAAACTTGAATCTTTCATGCAAGAATTCATTTTATTCCTTAGCCCATTAGCAGCATCATTACTGCTTGTTGGTCTTGCATTATTTGCAAAAGGGAAAAAACGTAACTATATAGCACTTGGAATTAATTTTGTTTTAACAATCGTTCTTGTTGGTAACGTAATGTTCTACGGATTCTACAATGACTTCGTTACTTTACCAGTACTAGGACAAACATCTAACTTCGGAAGTTTAGGTTCTAGTGTGAAAGAATTGTTTAACTACAAAATTATCCTTGCATTTGCTGATATTATTGTATTCTTCATTTTATTGAAGAAGATGAAGAATTTTGCACCGACAGAACGTGTAGCACGCCCAATGCGTTCCCTATACTTCGTGTCAACAGTTGCTATTTTCTTCGCAAACTTAGGACTTGCAGAAGCTGAACGTCCCGAACTATTAACACGTTCATTCGACCGCGTTATGCTTGTTAAAAACTTAGGTTTATATGTACACCAAGTGTATGATCTTGGCTTACAAGCAAAATCAAGTTCACAAAAAGCTTTTGCTGACGGTAGTAAATTACAGGAAACAGAGAACTACGTAAAAACAACGCAAAGCAAACCAGATCCAAATATGTTTGGTACGGCAAAAGGGAAAAACGTAATTGTTGTCTCTCTTGAGTCATTACAAACATTCTTAATTGGTGCAACAGTTAACGGACAAGAAGTTACACCATTCTTAAACCAATTTACGAAAGAAAGTTATTACTTTGATAACTTCTTCCACCAAACTGGGCAAGGAAAAACATCTGATGCTGAATTCTTAGTAGATACTTCCATGTATCCACTAGACCGTGGTGCTGTATTCTTCACACACGGTAATAACGAATATACAGCAACTCCAGAAATTTTACGTGAGCAAGGATACCATACATCAGTATTCCACGCGAACAACGCAACATTCTGGAACCGTAACATTATGTATCCGGCACTTGGTTATGATCGTTACTACAACGAGCTTGACTACAAGATTACGCCAGAAACGAAATTAAATTGGGGATTAAAAGATATCGAATACTTCGATCAATCTATCGATATGTTAAAAGAAGTGAAGCAACCGTTCTATACTCGCTTCCTTACTTTAACAAACCATTACCCATTCACTTATGATGACAGCACGAAATTAATCGATGAATACAATTCTGGTGATGGCGTATTTGACCGTTACATGGTAACTGCTCGCTATTTAGACGAAGCAATGAAACACTTTATTGAGCGTCTAAAAGCAGAAGGCATTTACGACAACTCAGTTATCGTATTCTACGGTGATCACTACGGTATTTCTGAAAACCATAACCGTGCAATGGCACAGTTCTTAGGAAAAGAAGAAATCACTGCATTTGACCATATGAACTTACAAAAAACACCGATGTTTATTCACGTTCCAGGTCAAAAAGAAGGTAAAACAATTTCAAAACCAACTGGTGAAATTGACATTAAACCAACAATTCTAAACTTACTTGGTGTAGATTCTACGAATCAAGTTCAATTCGGTCATGATGTATTCTCACCTGATAATAAGGGATTCGTTGTTCTTCGTGACGGTAGCTTCGTTACAGATAAGTACATGTACACGAACAGTACATTCTACGACCGTACTACTAGCGAAGTTGTACAATTACCAAAAGAAGAATCTCAACCACTCATTGATCGTGCCCAAAATGAATTGAACATGTCTGACAAAATCATTGAAGGTGACTTACTTCGCTTCTCTGAAAGTAATAAGACCAAAACCGGTGAAGTAAAGACAGCTATTAAAGAAGAAAAGAAGAGCGCTGAGTAATCTCAGCCTCTTTTTTTATATTTCTCCATACAATCACTTATATTCATTAACTTTAACATTACATAACCTTTACCAAATATTCACATAGGATTAACGAAACATCTCTATAATAAAATATGTAAGCAAGGTTCTATATATTTCTTATCTCTCATCTGTAATAAGATCCCTTAAAGAAATATATGAATCGTTTATTTCTACTTTCTTATAATTGTCTTTCAATATGTTTTGTTACCATACACAAAACATTCAATAAGACGATGTCCCTATGAAAGATAGCTACCCTCCTTGTGCAGCATTCCATAAGAATGTTGCTTTTTTTTATTCAAAAGCAGGATTCTTATTTCTCATTTTCGAATTTGTATATACAAAATGCTATAAATCACTACTACTTCTCTACCATTTACAAATACATATACGTCATATGTAAAGAAGTACTCACATAAAAATTACTATAGTGGTTTTTATTCCAAATGAATGAAAGCTTCACTTTACTTATGCACTTATGAAAGGATGGGACGGAAATTGGCATATGAAAGATTTGTACTTTGGAATGATGCAGTTATTGATACAACGAAACAAAAAACGTACATAGAACTTGAAGAAAGAGGCTTGCAGTTTGGAGATGGTGTCTACGAAGTTATTCGCCTATATAAAGGAAACTTTCACTTATTAGATCCGCATATCACAAGATTATATCGCTCCATGGAAGAAATAGAATTATCACTCCCTTTCTCAAAGGCAGAACTTATTATCCTGCTTTACAAACTAATTGAAAATAATAATTTCTACGAAGATGGAACGATTTATTTACAAGTATCTCGTGGTGTACAAGCTCGTACCCACACATTCTCATATGACGTCCCGCCGACAATCTATGCCTATATTACGAAGAAAGAAAGACCCGCGTTATGGATTGAATATGGTGTACGTGCTATATCAGAACCAGATACCCGCTGGCTACGCTGTGATATCAAATCATTAAATTTATTACCCAATGTATTAGCCGCTACGAAAGCTGAACGTAAAGGTTGTAAAGAGGCTCTTTTCGTACGAAATGGTACTGTAACTGAGGGAAGCTGTTCTAATTTCTTTCTCATAAAAAACGGAACTCTCTACACACATCCAGCCAATCACCTTATTTTAAATGGCATCATTCGTCAGTATGTCCTTTCTTTAGCGAAAACCCTTCGCATTCCAGTAAAAGAAGAACTGTTTAGCATTCGCGATGTTTATCAAGCGGATGAATGTTTCTTTACAGGAACGACGATTGAAATTTTGCCGATGACTCACCTTGATGGAACTGCCATCCAAGATGGTCAAGTTGGCCCTATCACAAAAATGTTGCAAAGATCCTTTTCTCAAAGCTTGTTACAATCCAATATGTCATCTTCTTAAACGCGAATAATTTCTAACCTTTCTACATTCAATATATGTATTTAAATGGAAATCAAGGTGTAATTTATGCCTTGATTTTTTTCTTGTAATCTTTTTGTCATATTCAGATTCCCGCATAAGTCTTGACAGTAATCGACATGCTCTTTAGAATTTTTAACAGTTGGTAAATATTTCTTCACTACATTACAGACAGAAAGGAATCGACAAATTATGAAAAAATACCTTGCCGGTCTTGCGGCAGTGTCTGTAGCAGGAGGAGCAGCACCTACACTTGATAGTGTTCAAGCTGCCCCTGAACAAAATACACAAAAAGCTGCTACACAAACTGTCCAAGCTTCCGCATCAAACAGCTCATCTTATACGGTAAACACTAGCGTATTACATGTTCGTGCAGGATCAAGTACTTCTCACGACATCATCTCGCGTGTTTATAACGGTCAATCATTAAATGTGATTGGCGAAGAAAATGGTTGGTTCAAAATTAACATTAATGGAAAAACAGGATTTGTTAGTGGCGAATTTGTATCAAAAAATGGAGCAAGCAATTCTAATGTAAGTACAACAGGTGGGAACAATAAAGTTACTGCCGATGTATTACGTGTGCGTACAGCTCCTAACACTTCTAGTTCTGTTTCTGGGCGTGTATATGCAGGACAAACGTTAAACGTTGTCGGCCAAGAAAATGGTTGGGTGAAAATCAACCATAATGGACAAGTAGGTTATGTAAGTGGCGAATTCGTATCTGGCGTTTCTTCTAATGCAGGTTCTTCAAACAACAATACAAATAATAACAACCAAGAATCTGTAAAACCAGCAAGCGGAAACTATACAGTAAATGTATCTTCCCTTCGTGTTCGTACAGGTCCTAGCACTTCTCATACAACTGTAGCTTCTGTTACAAAAGGACAAGTTGTGCAAGTTGTTGGAGAAGTTCAAGATTGGTTCAAAATCAATTATGCAGGACAAACTGCTTACGTAAGCAAAGACTACGTAACAAAAGGCGGTTCTAACGACAACGTTACACAAGGAAACAACCAAGATAACAAACAAGAACAAAACAATAATGTAACTGTTCAAACTGGCGGTACTTACGTTGTTAACGCAACATCTCTACGCGTTCGTACAGGCCCTGCTGCTTACCATAGTGTAATTGGTGGCGTGTTAAATGGTACTACATTAAACGTAGTTGGATCTGAAAACGGTTGGTTTAAAGTAAACTATCAAGGAAAAACAGGCTTCGTTAGTAGCGAGTTTGTAAAATTCGTTAAAGGTGGCTCTGCTACTCCTGAACAACCGAAACAACCTGATCAAGGTGCAATTGGTGACTACTACATTAATGCTTCTGCACTAAACGTACGTAGCGGCGAAGGTACAAATTATAGAATCATAGGGGCACTTCCACAAGGACAGAAGGTTCAAGTAATCTCTGAAAACTCTGGATGGAGCAAAATTAACTACAACGGTCAAACTGGTTACATCGGAACACGTTACCTTTCTAAAACACCAGTTGGTGGCGCGGTAGATAATAAGCCTAACAACAACCAAAATAACAATCAAAACAATAACAACAATAATACAGGCAATAATAGTGGTGATAGTTCTTCCATACTTGCATATGCAAAAGGAATGCAAGGCGTACCATACGTTTGGGGTGGTACTTCTGCTACTGGTGTTGACTGCAGTGGTTACATCTACCACGTATTTAAGAAATTTGGTCATAACATTAGTCGTCAAAGTGTTGCAGGATATTGGGGTAGCCTACCACAAACTTCAAATCCACAACCAGGTGACTTAATTTATTTCAAAGATACTTATAAAGCAGGTCCTTCTCATATGGGTATTTACCTTGGAGGCGGATCCTTTATCCAAGCTGGAGATAAAGGTGTAGCAATCGCTTCATTGAGTAACTCTTATTGGAAGAGCCATTTCTTAGGATACACAAAAGCACCTTAAGTTATATTTTTAGAGCCTTCTAGATTACTAGAAGGCTCTTTTTAATATATGTCACCTATATCCCCGAAAAAATAATGTATCTATTTCCCTATTTCATACACTATATTCTACAAAAACACTCCATAACGTTATCATAATGTATATTTTTACATAAAAAACATAACCTATTTCATGTTTAATCATTTTATATGTGTTTTTTTAAAGAATTTTCTTTTTATTTAAACTTTTCGTTAGACGTTTGACCTCCGATGTCCATTATGATAAGTTACTTAAGATGTTATATTCGTAAACGTATAGACAACTGGTTTATACACTTTTTTTACTATGAGGAAGGAGCATACACTGCATGAATCTTTTATGGGGAATTGGCGGCGTGATTGGAGTATTAGCAATTGCTTTCTTACTATCTTCCAACCGCAAAGCTATTAATTGGCGCACAATTTTAATCGCGCTAGCATTACAAATGTCATTTTCATTTATCGTATTACGATGGGATGCCGGAAAAGCAGGTTTAAAATACGCTGCAGATGGCGTTCAAGGATTAATTAATTTTTCTTACGAGGGAATTAAGTTCGTTGCTGGGGATTTAGTCAACGCAAAAGGCCCTTGGGGATTTGTTTTCTTCATTCAAGCACTACTTCCAATCGTATTTATTAGTTCATTAGTTGCAATCTTATATCATTTCGGTATTATGCAGAGATTTGTTAGTGTCGTTGGTGGCGCGTTAAGTAAACTTCTTGGAACTTCTAAAGCAGAAAGTTTAAACTCAGTAACAACTGTATTTTTAGGACAAACTGAAGCTCCAATCTTAATTAAACCTTACTTAGCACGTTTAACAAATAGTGAATTCTTCACTATTATGGTAAGCGGTATGACAGCTGTTGCCGGATCAGTTCTTGTCGGCTATGCAGCAATGGGTATTCCGTTAGAACACTTATTAGCAGCAGCAATTATGGCAGCTCCATCAAGTTTATTAATCGCGAAACTAATTATGCCAGAAACAGAAAAAGTAGATAATAACGTTGAACTTTCTACAGAACGTGAAGATGCAAACGTTATTGACGCAGCAGCACGTGGTGCATCTGAAGGTATGCAACTTGTTATTAACGTAGCAGCAATGTTAATGGCTTTCATCGCATTAATCGCTTTATTAAATGGCTTATTAGGATGGGTTGGTTCTTGGTTTGATATTAAACTTAGCCTTGATTTAATCTTCGGTTACTTACTATCACCATTTGCTATCTTAATCGGGGTTTCTCCTGGTGAAGCTATACAAGCAGCAAGCTTTATCGGTCAAAAACTTGCAATCAACGAATTCGTTGCATACGCAAACTTAGGACCACACATGGCAGAGTTCTCTGCAAAAACAAATTTAATTTTAACATTCGCAATCTGTGGATTCGCAAACTTCTCTTCTATCGCAATTCAATTAGGTGTAACAGGAACGTTAGCTCCTACTCGCCGTAAACAAATTGCACAGTTAGGGATTAAAGCAGTTATCGCTGGTACATTAGCAAACTTCTTAAATGCAGCAGTTGCAGGTATGATGTTCCTATAAAGTGAAACTTTAATCAGTGGGGGTTTTCTTCATCCCCCACTGATTATTAGTTGAACCAATCGGACTTTTATGGGCAGTTGATCCTCACCTAACTTCTTTGCTTTCGCTGAATTTTGAGGTGGGGGTCTTACTGCCCATTAAAGTCGGATAAAATGATGCAAAGTCTCCTCTTTCTAAAGAGGGGGCTTTTTATTATATGTTGTATATTTTTTCGATATATATTAAATACTTTATGCTTAAATATAAGAACATTATGATACTATAATTAGTAAGTCTGTTTATTTTTTCTTGCAAAAGAGAGATACTACTTGTTGTTGCTCTCTCCAAAAGAATCTAGTCATCCGGTCTATTTCTTAATAATTGTGCATACTACAAGTATCCTTGCATGAATTACCTTTAAGGAGGAAAGTTTTGTGAAAAATAACTTCTATAAAGTCCTCTCTATGTGGATTTTACAAATTTTATTTTATTTTACAACTGTACATGTAACGCAATATGAGCATGCTCTCATTTTTACAATTATATATGTAATTGTTAATGTACTATTTCTATTATTGACTGATAAAACCGCATTTGTTCTTTTTATATTAGGAACCATTACTTCGGTATTCTATCTGTTCTACCAAGCATGGCTTTACTTATGGAGTACATCGGAACAATGGGAATACATTATTACTCACTTCCTAATGGCAGCAAACTTCTTCATCGTATATATCTCAACTCATTTATTAAAGAAGGTTATTCATGAAAATCAAGAATTAACCAAACGTGTGAGAACGTTAGAACAATACATTGGAGAATCAAAATTATTAACAAGACAAGAATTCGAAAGACGACAAGCATTATTAATCACTGCAATGAATCGTCGTAATGAAACGGGTATTATTATTAACTTTGATTTCAATTCCTTTAGTAAATATACGAAGGAAAGTGTTATGAACCGTGTAGCTTCATTATTAGTTGAAACGATAAGAGATGACTTTGATCTTGCTGCTGAATACGATAATAATAAGCTAGTTATTTTATTACAAAACACAAATGAAGCCGGTGCTGACATTGTAATGAACCGTCTAAAGCCAAAAATGGAGCAATGGCTTGCTGCTGAAGCGATCCAAGATATACAAATTTCACGCGAGCAAATTGGGAACAAAGGAAAGACGTTATTATGATGACACTCGTTATACTGCTTTTATTCCTTCTGTTTTGCGTACTCGTTTTTTGGATTAGTATCACATTTTCGATTAAGTATATACTTATCTTTACAGCCTTTCTATTCTCTGCCTTACTTGTTTACTATTCTTTCTTAACACTCGCAGGTTTAGTTCACCGAAATAGTAAACGAAAAGATCGTACGCTAGAACATTATCCAAGCGTCGACATTTTAATACCAGCCCACAATGAAGGGGTCGTTATTAAAGATACTTTAGAGGCGATGGCAAAGATTGAATATCCAGGTAAACTAACTGTTTATTTATTAAACGATAACTCTCAAGATGAGACACCTGAAATTGGTGACGATTTTGACAAAGCTTATGCTCATATTCGTCACATTCGTGTTCCGGCGGGTGAACCAAAAGGGAAATCGCGTGTATTAAACTATGGTCTTAGTATTTCAGATGGTGAATACTTCTGTGTGTATGATGCAGATAACCAGCCTGAACCACATGCACTGCGAATGCTTGTAGAACACGCTGAAACAACCGAGGATGCTGTTGGAGCTGTTGGTCACGTTCGTACTGTAAATGAAAACAGAAACTGGCTAACACGAATGATTTCATTAGAATTTCAAATCTTCCAGCTCCTTATGCAATCAGGACGCTGGTTACTATTCCAAACAGGTTCACTAACAGGAACAAATATGCTTCTTCGTCGCTCTGCATTAGAAGAACTTGGCGGCTATGACCCGTATGCAATTGCAGAAGACGCTGAATTAACATTACGAATTACACAAAAAGGCTATCTCTTACCGATCGTTCCAGAATCGATTACATGGGAACAAGAACCTGAGCATTTAAAAATCCTTATTAAGCAGCGTACACGTTGGCTCCAAGGGAACTTGTACATTTTAGAAAAAATGTTTTCTTCCTTAAGTTTCTTTAAAGGAAAACTTCTCGTCCATTCCTTACAACAAGTTTTAGTGTATGTTGTATTTTGGCTATTCTTAATCATCTCGAACGTTTGGTTTGTAATTGGGTTACTCGGGATATTCCAAATTCAATATAGCATTCCGCTACTATTTATGTGGTATGTCGCATATATTACATATATTTCTCAATTATTTAGTGCCCAGAGTGTGGAACGAACCTTTACACCAACTAATATTTTTATTAGTGTTATCATGTACTTTACGTACGCACAGCTCTTTACGTACTTATTCATTCGCAGCTTAATTTTATACTTACGTGCAAAGAGCAAGAAACAAGTCATTGGCTGGGATAAAACAGTTCGATTCAAAAAAGAAAAGTAAAACTTTAATCAGTGGGAGTTCTCCCACTGATTTTTATTTACAAAATAAAAATCAGCACAGAGCGCCGTATGCTCTGTGCTGATTTATTGCCGTATAAATTATATATATCAGACAATACCCCTTAGCTGAAAGTAATTTCACGTCCATCCCCCAACGAACGATTGACCTTCATTTATATACGAAAAAGTGATTGCTATTTTTGTAGAACCAATTGCTTCTCCTGCTGTTCTTTGCGCGTTTCAGTCTTAGGTTCCGTGCTTTCTTGGACACTACGATGTGCCACACGTT
Organism: Bacillus pretiosus; assembly: GCF_051294775.1. Taxonomy (NCBI): domain Bacteria; kingdom Bacillati; phylum Bacillota; class Bacilli; order Caryophanales; family Bacillaceae; genus Bacillus; species Bacillus pretiosus. The sequence continues at coordinate 272,401 of NZ_JBPPHF010000004.1, read as the reverse complement.
TCAAACAAATATGCTTCCACTTTCTTTCGTAACGTTTCATTATTCTAGATGTCCCCCTTGAATGCGCTTTAAAACTATTTGAAATCGCTTACAGAAAATAATATAGCACATATACATAAACGTGACAACACATTTCCGACAATTTTTTGTCAAAAATACAAATAGAATCTGCAAGATATCGAACATTGTCGAAGTGTATCGATTTTTCTTCGTATAAAAGGCATACTACTCACATAGTAAAGTATTTTATTTCCCTGACTTGCAATTAGAATTCCTTCTATATAAAAAAGAGCTGATACAAAATCAGCTCTTTTTCCTTCTATTATTTATGACGCTTCATACGCCCTTCTTTTTGTAACTCTTTAAACAATGCTGCCATCATAAAGAAAATAACGAAGACGAATGGGAATGCTGCAATGATAGCTGCCGTTTGTAAGGCTTCTAATCCCCCTACATATAATAAGATAGAAGCTAACGCTGCTAGAACGATACCCCAGATCATTTTAATGCGGTTTGGTGGATTTAAACTACCATGTGTCGTTAACATTCCTAAAACGAATGTCGCAGAATCTGCAGATGTAATAAAGAATGTAGAAATAAGAAGAATAGCTAGAACAGATAAAGCCGATCCAAAGCTTCCCATCTGATCAAACATAGCGAATAACCCTACTTCTGTTCCCATCTCTTTAATTTTTTCAAAGATATGTGCATCACCAAACAGTTCCATATGAATACCAGTCCCGCCGAAAACAGAGAACCAAAGCGCACCGATTACAGTCGGTACGAGTAACACACCGATAACGAACTCACGAATCGTACGTCCTCGTGAAACACGAGCAATAAATGTACCTACGAATGGTGACCATGCAATCCACCATGCCCAATAGAAAATTGTCCACGACTGAATCCATTGGTTTCCGCCTTCATCTAATGGACTTAAGCGGAAGCTCATGCTTGGCAATTCCTGAATATAAGAACCGATTGTTGAAGTGAAGTAATTCATAATAAAGTTTGTTGGACCTGCAAATAATACAATAATCATAAGTGCAAACGCCAAAATAATATTCGCATTACTTAAATATTTAATTCCTTTATCAAGACCTGTTTGCGCAGATAACATAAATAACACGGTTACGATTGCAATAATAACTAACTGTGTCGGCAATGAATTCGGGATAGATGTTAAATAACTAACACCACCAGCAATTTGTTTCGCACCAAGACCTAATGATGTTGCGACACCAAACACAGTTGCGAAAACAGCTAACACATCAAATGAATGAGCAATACGTCCATGTTCCCCGCCTTTGAATAACGGACCTACTGTCGCACTAATCGTACTTGCTTTTCCTTTTCTAAAAGTAAAGTAAGCAATACACAGCGCTACAAATGCATATAGTCCCCACGGATGTAATCCCCAATGGAAAAATGAAAAACGTAATGCAAGGCGCGCACTTTCCTCAGTTGTACCTTCTCCAAACGGAGGTGCGTACAAATGGTTTAATGGTTCAGCAACGCCCCAGAAAACTAAACCGATACCCATACCAGCGCTAAATAGCATAGCAAACCATGTCATATAACTATAATCAGGTTCATCATCATCTTTACCTAAACGAATAGAACCGTATTTCGAAACAATTAAAAAGATAGACACACCTAAAATAATAGAAACAGAAATAATATAGAACCATCCAAACTTACTAACCAATACCGTTTGAATCGCAGTCGTTACATTTCCTAGGCTACCTTTTCCAATAATAGATTCGGGAATAATCCCCCAAATTGTAAATGCAATACATAATGTTAATGATACGATGAATGTTTTTGTCAGTTTCCTCATCAAATCCCCCTTCGTAGGTTTCACTTTTGTAAATAACATAAATTCCGATATGTAAAATCGGATAGAAAACTATAATTTCACGGTGATTTTCTTACTTTCACCTTCACCAATTCGAATTCTTATGGACAGCCTTACCTTCCGTATAATCTTTTTTCTCTGCGAGAGCTACAAGATCGAAATACTGCTGTCAAATTGTGTGAGAAAAATGCGGATGGGAATGTGTTTTCCCAAAAAAGGATGTGTTACAGATGTAAAAAAGGGCATTTTTCTTCCTTGCAACCCTTTCTGTTTGTAACAATTATGCGGTTTTTTTGCTAGTATATAGCACGTGTTTATAGTTTCACAAACGAAATGTTTATGTTTATATAACTATATTACCCATAAAACGGTAAAATACTCAAGGAATGTAATCGTTTAGTAAACATTATGTAATGCTCCTGTAATATTTTTATTTACGCCGAAAACAATATGTTGTATTAAATATTTTGAATATAAGTAGAAACCTACTAATCATATAGAATGAAAAACGCTTTCTTATATTTTTTGCTATATTACAGGATGTTAACGACTGATTACGAATGGTTTGTAATTGTGTGTTTTCCTGAAATCCGAAAAAATCTGTTGCTATAATGAGGACACGAAAACAAACGCAATGGAGGCTATCATGAAAAAATTAATTGGAATAGCAACAGCAGCAGTTTTTGGTCTTGGGATTTTCACATCATCTGCTAATGCAGAAACTGTTGTAACAACAGACGTACTAAATGTACGCGAAAACCCTACTACGGAATCAAAAGTTGTCGGTAAATTACTAAACGGGAATAAAATAGATGTTCAAAATACAGAGAACGGATGGTCAAAAATCACTTTAGATGGTAAAGACGCATTCGTAAGTACAGAGTTTACAAAAAGCATCTACTACGTAACAGCTAACGTATTAAACGTACGTGCTGAAGCGAACACAAACTCAGAAATTCTTGGAACGTTGAAGAAAGACGATATGATCGAAACAACGAACCAAGTACAAAATGAGTGGTTACAATTTGAATATAACGGGAAAACAGCTTATGTTCACGTTCCTTTCTTAACAGGTACAGCACCTGTTATTGAAAAACAAGAACAACCTGCTCCTGCTAAAACTGTAGCACCAGCTAAAGCGCAAGCACCTGCAGCACAAGCAAAACTAGCTGCTAAGCCTGCTGTGAAAGCTGCTGAAACTAGCACACCTTCTGGTGGTCGTGAGTTAACAGTTGTAGCTACAGCATATACAGCTCATCCGAGCGAAAACGGTGGCACATACGGTGGCCGTGTATTAACTGCAATGGGTCATGACTTAACAGCGAACCCAAACATGAAAATGATCGCTGTTGACCCGAAAGTAATTCCATTAGGATCTAAAGTATGGGTTGAAGGTTACGGAGAAGCTATCGCTGGAGATACTGGCGGTGCAATTAAAGGTAACCGTATCGACATTCTACTTGGATCAGATAGCGCTGCTCAAAAATGGGGACGCAAAACTGTTAAAGTGAAAATTTTAAAATAACCAATGACTGCTAAAGCCGGTTCTCTTTGTTGAGAGCTGGCTTTTATTTTTTTATAATAACTATAAGGAGGTTATGTTCATGAATGTACAAGCAAAAGTAGACTGGATCGGTACACCAAAACCGTATATATATAAAGATGAAGTAACATACGACGCTACTTCCATTGACTTTTCACTCGCTGGCGATGACAATCGATATAAATTAATTGTGCTCAGCTTTGAAGAAAATACACACTACAAAATTGTCCAATATGGAATCAAACCCGGCTCACAAAAACCATTTCCTATCGATATTCCATTCGAACAAAACATGTTACCAATTATAGAACAAATATTACATGATCCATATGTGCAAGCGATATTAAAGGAAACGCGCTCCTAATCGAAAAAAGACTATCTCAATTATATGAGATAGTCTTTTTTATTAACGGTTCGGACCAGATACTTCCTCTGACTTAAGCGTATTATTCGCTCCAAGAGAATGGTACAATATCTTTCCATTTCCATTAACAGTAACGATATGTTCATTATTAAAACTTTTGAACTTCACAGATCCATCACCATAACGAATATGGTACTCTTCATATGTCGTTACTTTATATTTCGTATCACTTTGATGCTCTACATTACGAATTTCCATTGTTAATAAATCTTCAGTAATTCCCTTTTTGTGTAGATATTGTATATAATCACGGTCTTCCTTATACGATTTCCCGCTCTTATCATAATTATTTTCAATTAGACTAAAATCATTTAATGAAATCGCACGTACGTTATTATAAATGTGATTTCGTACAAAATCACCAACTGCTGAGCTTGAAGTTTCTTTCGGGAATTTTAAGTAATACGTGCTTTGGTCTCCAATTTTAACACTTTCAGATTTTATTACACCAAAATCAGTAGTTTTCTCTAAATGTACTTCTACTGTTTCATCTGTGGATACAGGACCCAGTTTATAATTACCATAACTTAATTTCCCACGTTTTTTACCATTTACAAATACGGTTGCATCATTTTCATCAGAAGAAATGCTTACATACTTTCCTTCAAGCGATAAATCTACATTCACTTTCTCGCTCTGTTCATCTGCTAAATCTACTTCTTTCTCTGTTTCTAATTCAGTAAGTTCTTTCTTCGCTGTTGCCTTGACAACATACGTACCTGGGAAGTATGGACCTAACTCTTTCGAAGTTTTATCACTAGAAAGTTCTGTTTCTTTTTTATCATTCACATATATTTCTGCATTCTTTGCAGTTGTACTAACACTCATATAATAAGATTTCATGCTAAACTTATACTTTGGATATAAGAACCACTCTTTTCCCTCTGCTACAATTTCCCCATCTTTAAACGCATTTTTATCCTTTGTTAACTTTTGATCTACTGTCTCTTTCTGTAAATAAGACAATAATTGTTTATTGTAAGAAGGGTTCTCTTTTAAGTAACGCATGTACGCTTTAATATCCTCTGTCTTAATCTTTAAGCTTGAATCATTTGCTTTCACAAACTCATCAATTGCATTAATATCTTTCTTTTGGAATGCTTCAATCATTACATTTATTTGCTTTTCTTTTGAAAACTTATATGCTCCAAATTTATATGCCCCAAATAATAAAATAATAATAATGGCGAAACCAATAATTAAAAATAAATTTTTCTTACTTTTCACTGGTTGTGTCTCGCTTTGTACTTCTGTATATGAAGCGGCAGCGTTATCGACGATTACTTCTACTTTACTCCCACACTCAGGACAAAAGTTCAAATGGTCTGCAACGTTCTTTTTACATGTTCCACAAAACTTCAACGTGCTCTCCTCCTATTTTTTAGCTAACTTCATTCCAACAAATGCTGCTACATATGTCACAATAAAACTACACAAAGTTAAATATACAAATGAATTTTGCATAGATAATACCGTTCCACTTGTTCCAAACAAACTTGTTACAGTCCCTGAAACATCAATTTGGAACTTAGAAATCATATTCATTACAATCATCATAATTGTGTAAGAACCACTGCATACTGCTAATGTAATATACATATTGGCAGTCGATAATTCAGCTAACTTTCTTCCCGCTCTAAACATAAGGAACAATGGAATAATAAGCAGTAATAAACCGTAATGGAATACGTTATTCACTTCATCAAATTCAGCAAGGCTTTCCTGACTTGCTCCTTTTGAAATCATTATATCTCTAACCACTACGCCATTTACAGAGATACCTGATATAAATGAAAACGATAATGTGCTCTCAGATGATTTTGATTTCTTACCAATTCCAGTAAACTCCTTACTAAGTGCTGGACTTGATACTTCTAACGGAGCAAAATGAGCCATACTCCATAATTGAGGTGTTAACTCTAATGCTAATAATGTACTTTCAGATTTTAAAGTTGTTATTTCTTTTAATGGTTCAATACTGTCTTCCTTATTTACTAACGCCATAATACAAACTACTACTGCTGTTACTAAAAGTCCTTTTATCATGGCTGAAATACCGTAATAAACAGACGCTCCATATGGCATTAACTCTTGAAATGCTGCTGCCATATTATTTTTGCTTGTATGAGCAATAAATCCTATTAAGGTAAATAATGTCCCACATACAAAACCACTCAGTAAACTCTTAATCGCTGAATAGCCAACCGTAATCTTACCTGCTTCTGAAAATGGAATTGCGAAAGATTGTGATGCTATTAAACTTATAATGAATAAAAAGACACCATAAATAATACCAACTGTTGCTGCTATAAAGATTTGATCCTTAATCGTTTTTGCAACACGCTGCTTTCCTAACCAAATTCCTGTACCAGCGAAAATCATAAATGGAATGATTAATAGTAATGTAAATGGAGTATGCCATGATAAAGAAAATATCAATCCGCTATCGTCGCTAGCTGTAAAACCAAGTAAATGATAACTTAACATCGTAGAAGTTGCACTCGAATAAAAGCTTGGCAACATTTCTAATTCTTTCGTAAATTTACTAAACATCTCACTTAATATAGAAGCAAATAATACACTACCAATCCAACCAGCAATTAACATGAGAATACTTGCAACAGCCCCACCAATAAAACCTGTTTTTAAAACAGCTTTATCTGCTGTAAATTTAACTTCAGGCGTACCGTCCATTGTAGGCAATTTGATAGATTGTTCCTTTTTCTTCACAATAAATAAAGAATGCCCACACTTTTGGCAATATAAATTTTGCTGAGCATTTTCACTGCCACAACCTTTGCAGTATTTTGCAGTATCTTGTTCTAACGTTACTGCCTCTATAGCTCCTGCAATCTCCATACTTCCTTCGTTAGGGCAATAGTTTACCTCTTCACCATGTTGATTTCCACATGTGCGACAATACATCTAATTCACTCCCCACTTTGCTTAATCCCACAAACCGGACAGTAAGTAGAGTTTTGATCGATATGTTCATTACATGAAATACAATTTGTCGTTTCACCTTCATGTTCTATCGCTAACATTGGATTAGGCTTTCCACACGAACCACAAAACTTATCATTTATTGATAAAGGTCCACCACATTCACATGTAGCTTTCTCGCCTTGTTGCTTTTGCAGTTCAACAATGCGTTTTCTTGCTTGATAAATAGCTACATCAAATTCTTGAACTGGAGCAATCATTTCTTGTAGGCTCGCTTCATCTACTCCGTTTCCTCTTAATTGAACGTAGACTCGTTGTCCAATCTCTAATAGAACCTCTGCCTTTTTCTGCATTTGCACTTGCATTTCTTTTTTCAGTTGAGCGATTTCTTGCGCAACTTGTAACTTCATCTTCCCTTGCTCAATTCCTTCTTGTAACTTATTCATTCCACTGCCTAACTTCGTCTGTAAATCTGACAAACTATTTCTCCTCCTATGCATATATAGTAATATACAAAATTAACACTATATATATTACCATGATTTTCAATTTATGTAATCCAAATTTCATTTTTTCTGTTTTGAGCATTTTTTGTTTATAATGGTAAAGGAAAGAAATATGTGTACGGAGGAATATTATGCTGCAACACTCAATTACGAAAGATGAAATTATGATGATTGCGAATGAGTTCGTTCAAGGACTAGATCCACAGCAAACAGCTGATCAGGAACATGTCGCTACAGCTCGGCACCTATATCGTAGTGGTGTTGTCTACAACGTTGACTTTGATGGTTATACGCTGTCAGGAACTGTAGATGCTGCAGGCAGCGTATATAGCGTCCATATCCCGATTCGTAACGTCGCTGAAAGCTATTGCGATTGCTTTGCACCAACGCAATGTGAGCATATGCTCGCTGTTTTACTATCTGCAGCATCTAGTTTCGGGCAAGTAGGAGATGTATTAACTTTATTTAAAAATAATACGAAACCTTCCCTTCCTCCTATTCGAACTGCAAGACAAGTATTGCAATCATCAGCGTTTGAAGAAACGGATTATAAAAGTTGGCAATCGTATTTTGACAACGAATATGAAACATTTAAAAAAGAACAAGCTCGGCTTACTTATAAACAAATGTATTTTCTTATGAGTATTTTTACAGACTTCTATACGAAACTCGAGCGGAAAGCTCCGCGTATCGTTGCGATACATGAGTTGTTCAGGCTACACGCAGCGCTTTATTGCTTTCAAAAATTATTAGAAGAAATTCAGGACTTCGAAGCAAATAAAACGTATTCTTATCACCAGCCTGTTAACGTCGTTCGCTTATTTGTAGATAAAGTGGAATCCATCGTTCGGGACTTACAAACAGAAGCGATTCCTTCAGAGTCTGAAGCAATTTTGCAAGAAACAGCTCGTCTCGTTCACGAAGTATTCTTCTCCACCGACGCCTATACGCAAGAAAGATTTTTTATTTATCGTCACATATGGAGTGAACTCTTACACAATAAAGAGAAACTGCAAGAAGAAGAAAAGCGAATCGATACGAAAATCAATCCACTTTCCAAAGCATTAGCATCTTCTCATCTACTCTTTTTAAATGACGAAGACCTATTAGCTATGGACTTACTAAAGAAACAGCCTGCTTCTGTTGTAAGTCTGTACTTCTATTGGTTAGAAGAGCTATTAAATACAATGCAGTGGGATCGTGCGAAAAACTGGCTTTCCTTTACGTATAAACAAGTGAAGAAAACGATACATGAGCACGAAAATACGATTTTCATAAAAGATATCGTTCGCTTATTTGTCATCATGTATGAAACGTATGCAACCCATACAAATGAACAAGCCGGACTCGAAATGATTTTGCAAGAGCTATTACCATATAGTTTCGCAAACTATGAGCAATACGTACTCGCGAAAAAGCAATATCGTACATGGGCAGAACTTCAGCTCTTACATGGGTTTGAAGCAATTGAACTTTTGAAAGAGCCACTGAAAGATATTGAAAAGGAAGCACCAGAAGCAGCCCTTCCTCTTTATCACCTTGCTGCTACCGAGGCCATTGAAGAGCGAAACCGCAAATCATATAGACGTGCAGTTCGTTACTTAAAGAAATTACGTACATTATATAAACGATTAAAGCGTACTGATGAATGGGATGCTTTCATTATTCACATCGCAAACTTACATTCACGTCTTCGTGCACTACAAGAGGAATTACGGAAAGGAAAATTAATCGATGATCAATCAAACTGAAGTAACAATTAGGCTCCAGCACGTTAGTCAAGGTTGGTTCCTTTGGGGAGAAAATGACAGCGGTACTCCATTATCCGTAACAAGTTGGAAACGAAATGCATTTACATGGCACTCCACTTCCTTCTACGGCACGTTTCTAAAGGAAGCGACCTTTGAAGGAAAACAAGGTGTTATGCTAACAAACGCACAAGCATTTGAATACATCGCTAATAAACCGATGAACTCCTTTGCCCATATTCAAATGAATGGCCCTATTACAGCACTTACGAAAGATGCGAACGAATTATGGGATGTCTTCACAAGCGGTAGCTTCGTACCTGATATGGAGCGTTGGCCCAAACAACCATCTTGGAAAGTGCAAAATACCCCAATTGAAGATGACACATTGGCATCTCTTTTCTCGGCGGCGGTAAATGAAAGCATATTACAAGATAACCGTTCAAACGACGGATGGGAAGATGCCAAGAGACTTTATGAACATTACGACTTTACGAAAAGACAATTGGATGCAGCACTACATGAAGAAGATTGGCTTCGAAAAATTGGTTACATTGAAGATGACCTTCCCTTTACAATTGGACTACGGCTACAAGAGCCGCAAGAAGAATTTGAAATGTGGAAGCTTGAGACAATTGTTACACCAAAGCGCGGGGCACATCGCATATATGTATATGAAAGTATCGATTCTTTACCAAAACGATGGCACGATTATGAAGAACGCATTCTTGAAACACAAGAAGGATTCAGTAAGCTCGTGCCGTGGTTAAAAGAAGGCGATACATTCCGAACTGAGCTCTTTGAAACAGAAGCGTGGAACTTCTTAACAGAAGCAAGTAACGAATTACTCGCTGCAGGTATTACGATTTTACTGCCATCCTGGTGGCAAAATTTAAAAGCGACAAAACCAAAATTACGTGTGCAGCTGAAGCAAAATGCCACGCAAACGCAATCTTTCTTCGGCATGAATACACTCGTTAACTTTGACTGGCGCATTTCAACGAACGGCATTGATTTATCCGAAAGCGAATTTTTCGAACTCGTTGAACAAAACAAACGGTTATTCAATATAAATGGTCAATGGATGAGACTGGATCCAGCCTTTATTGAAGAAGTACGAAAGCTTATGAACCGTGCCGATAAATATGGACTAGAAATGAAAGATGTCCTTCAGCAACATTTATCAAACACTGCTGAAACGGAAATTGTAGAAGAAGATAGTCCATTTACCGATATTGAAATCGAGCTAGATGGATATTATGAAGAACTATTCCAAAAACTACTGCACATTGGAGATATTCCAAAAGTAGATGTCCCTTCTGCACTAAACGCAACACTCCGTCCGTATCAACAACATGGCATTGAATGGTTATTATATTTAAGAACGCTTGGATTCGGAGCATTATTAGCTGACGACATGGGACTTGGAAAAAGTATTCAAACGATCACTTACTTACTATATATAAAAGAGAACAATCTCCAAACAGGCCCTGCTTTAATCGTAGCACCGACATCTGTTCTTGGTAATTGGCAAAAAGAATTTGAGCGTTTCGCACCAAATTTACGTGTTCAGTTACATTATGGAAGTAACCGAGCGAAAGGTGAATCATTTAAAGACTTCCTTCAATCAGCAGATGTTGTATTAACATCTTATGCATTAGCTCAGCTTGATGAAGAAGAACTTAGTACGTTATGCTGGGATGCTGTTATTTTGGATGAAGCACAAAATATTAAAAACCCACATACGAAGCAGTCGAAAGCAGTACGAAACTTGCAAGCAACTCACAAAATCGCTTTAACCGGTACACCGATGGAAAACCGACTTTCCGAGCTTTGGTCTATTTTTGACTTCATTAATCACGGATATCTTGGCAGCTTAGGACAATTCCAGCGCCGCTTCGTCTCACCTATTGAAAAAGATCGTGACGAAGGAAAAATCCAACAAGTTCAACGATTTATCTCACCATTTTTACTGCGTCGTACGAAAAAAGATCAAACAGTCGCATTAAACTTACCAGATAAACAAGAACAGAAAGCGTACTGTCCACTTACTGGTGAACAAGCTTCCTTATATGAACAACTTGTTCAAGATACATTGCAAAATGTAGAAGGATTAAGCGGGATTGAAAGACGCGGATTTATATTACTCATGCTGAACAAACTTAAACAAATTTGTAACCATCCTGCTCTTTATTTAAAAGAAACAGAACCAAAAGACATCATCGAACGTTCCATGAAAACGAGCACGCTAATGGAACTAATTGAAAATATAAAAGATCAAAATGAAAGTTGTTTAATCTTCACACAATACATCGGTATGGGGAACATGCTAAAAAATGTGTTAGAAGAACATTTCGGTCAGCGCGTCCTCTTCTTAAACGGTAGTGTACCGAAGAAGGAACGTGACAAAATGATCGAGCAGTTCCAAAACGGAACGTATGACATTTTCATCTTATCGTTAAAAGCAGGTGGAACTGGCTTAAACTTAACCGCTGCCAACCATGTCATTCACTACGACCGTTGGTGGAACCCAGCTGTAGAAAACCAAGCAACAGACCGCGCATATCGTATTGGTCAAAAACGCTTCGTTCACGTTCATAAACTTATTACAACGGGGACACTTGAAGAGAAAATTGATGAAATGTTAGAAAGAAAACAATCATTAAACAACGCTGTCATTACAACCGATAGTTGGATGACCGAACTATCTACAGATGAACTAAAAGAATTACTTGGTGTATAAAGTGAAACTTTAATCAGTGGGGGTTTTGTTCATCCCCACTGATTATTAGTTGAACCAATCGGACGTTTACGGACAGTTGATCTCCCACCTAACTTCTTTGCTCCAACTGAATTTTGAGGTGGGAGTTTTACTGTCCGTTAACGCGGGATAAACAAAAGGAGCTAATCTCAAAAGATTAGCTCCTTTTTCTATTCCAAAACCAATTGCTTATTATAATTCCTGTTAATCCGCCGCACGTATCCAGTAATGAATCTTGCCACATCGGTGTACGATCTCCCGTAGTCCATTGATGAATTTCATCAAATGTTGCATATCCCGCAACGAAAAGAAGAGCATATATAAAACATCTTTTCCTCGAATAACCTGATCGATGAAAAGCGTAATACGTCAATGAGCCAAGCATAAAGAACACCATAAAATGCGCACCTTTACGAAGGAAAAACTCAATAAATCCGCCTACACCTTTATTTGCAATGCTAACAGGTGTACCACCGCCATAATCGATAGATACCCATGAAAAATGCTCTTTCACAAACTCAACATTTACATATTGTTCAATATCCGAGCGCATATCCTGCTTTTTATATGGTTGTGCCGAGGAATAGAAAATCAACCCCATCCATAGTAAAACAGGAATCCAAAATAACCATTTACGTTTCATTCTTCCGAAGCCCCTCTCTTAGTCTTTTAAGCGTACCAAAAAAAAGAATAAATTTCACGCCAAAACATGACATTTGCACCCTATTTATAAAGTGAAAGGGGGTGATAAACATGGCAGTCGAAACAATCGTAACGGACTTAACTTTACGTCTTGTCTTAAACAATGGATTAGATCAGAACGGAAAAACAGCTTTTAAGCAAAAACAATTTAAGCGTGTTAAAACAAACGCAAACTTAGAGCAAGTACAAAACGTAGCACGTGCTCTTGCTTCTTTACAAGCATCACCGCTTCACGCTATACAGCTTGTTAGCACATCAGATCTTTCTACCCTATAAGGTTAAAATTTACTTAGTGGGGGGTGTTCATCCCCCGCTAAGTATGAACCAACACCAATCACCCTGCCCGCAATATAGCCGGATAAATAAAAAGGAGGAAATAACATATGCAAGTACTAGAATTAATTTTTGCGAAAGAAGATGGAAAAACAGTTGTTTTTTCTATCGAGAAACCTATCACACCCGTCGATGCACAAGTCGTAAATCAAGTAATGGATACCATCCTTGCCTCATCTGTATTTTCATCAATTAATGAAAATACCCGAAAAAAAGGAGCCCGTCTCGTAGAAAAGAATGTATCTGAAGTTCCAATTAACTTATAAACAAAAAGACGAATCTGCATCATTTTGCAGATTCGTCTTTTTTCTTCGGCATTTCAATCGGAATAAAGATTTTTGAAAAACCGACGCATACATATTTATAATGTTCTCCGCCTATATCAAACTCGGTCGTATATGTTGAGAAGAAAATATAATCATTTCGCTTTGTATAATTCTCGATTAATAATCCAACTTGTGGCTCAACATATTTTTTCGCCAACTTCTTACCAGCCGATGCTAAATCGCCAAGGAGACCTTCTTCATTTTCCTTTTGAACTTCGTCTAGCTTCTTACTTACATCATTACGTTTCATAAACTGCTTCGCTGCCCAATCCGTATATTCACCTTTACTCGGATTACTATTTGCTAAATATACTAGAAGAACAACAACTAGAGCCATAATAATATACTTTTTCTTCATACTATCTCACCGCCTACTCTTTTCTATTTTCATATATATGTACAAGCGATGCAAATTAGAAAGACTAACATCTATTGATTGTAAACGAATAGTCAAAATTTACAATATGAAACAGAATATTAATAATTAATTTACTTAATTCGTATATAATTATATTTGGTATTACTATCATTTATAAGGGAGGAATCAAATTTATGAATGAAGAAAATGATATTATTATTTCTAATTCTACAATGATGCTGGAACCTTACAAGCACCCTTATTATCGCACCAAAATTATCGACAGTAGCGGGAACCATCTTTACTCCTGTCAAACTGCTCTCCAACTCATCAAGCAATCTTGTCTAACCAATGTTCACTCTACTTATCAAGGTAGACGTAATGCAGTCCAAACAAACTTTAAATTCAAACAAAATGTCCCAATTCCAATTAATCATCGAGAATATATTTGTGCTTTCCCGACAGAATCTCCTTCTTCTCCAAACTGTATATGGCTATTTTATAACCATATAGATGACATAGAATTTTTCAAAAAGAGCAAAAAAGCTAACATTCATTTTTCAAATGGCACTACTACAACAATACATATCAGTCCCCATAAGTTAAAACAACAATTATTAAAAGCTGGATACGTATTATCACGTATGAACATGCAAGATTCACTACAATTTAAAAACCTCTTATTACATTTACTACCTTAACAGAATAAGTAGAATGGAAAGCAATATCCCTTGCCTTCCATTCTTATAATCCTATTTATCCTCTTAAGCTATTTCGCATTTTCTCAAGTGCTTGCCGATACACCCACCTCACTTGATAATAAGTCATTTCCATCTCGCTAGCGATTTCCCCCATCGTCTTCCCTACAAAAAAACGTTCGAAAATAATATACTTCTCCTTCTCATCTAATACACTCATAAAATCCTTTGCTCTTATTTCAGCATCTTCAAACGTAAAAATCTCCTCATATTCACCTACGTAAACATTCCTTTCTTGCAAGGCAGACTCTTTCTTCAACCTTTCCAATATATAACCACGCACCGTTACAACTGCATATGCAGGAAAACTTCCTTTCTCCGCATCAAATCTTTCATAAGCATGCCAAAGACCAATTAAACCACATTGATAATACTCTTCATGATCTTGATAAATACCTAGCTTCTTTATTTGATTTACAATCATTCCTTCATACAAAACAACTGTCTCTGTAAAAGTCGCTGGCTTCACACAGTACCTGTTTCTAAAAGGTATACCTCTTTGTTATTCCGCCGGTACCTCCACAATATAAAAATAAAGAAGCGATTTCACTGTGAGTAATTTTAAATACGACCGCCGAAATTTGAAATTACACGAAGTAGAATTTGAAATTCTGCTGGTCGTATTTGAAATAAGGGTAAAAATAAAAAAGATTCCTTCTATAAGTGAGAAGGAATCTTTTTTTTATACATTTTCGATTTATACTATTCTGTAGTTATACGTTTGAAAGATCTATCGATTGCATATAAACCTGTAGCTAAAATACAACTTATAACGCCAACAAATATATAAGGATTCTTATTCGGCATATATTCTACCGCTAACAATAATACAACTAACATGAACAAAAAATTTGCTAATAACCTCTTAAACATATGTATCTACTCCTTATAACAAAAATGCAGCAATTACTTTTATAATTGCTGCATTTCTTTCTAGCGACTTAAAGTACCACTATTATTGGAACATTCCTTGTAAAGCGCCTAATCCAAGAGCTAAGACAAAGAAAACAATAGTAATAATTGTTGCCTGCTTTTTAGTTAAACCTGCTGTAATTTGAAGACCTAGCCATGTAACTACGTATCCCCAAATTGTAAACACCTCAAATTTACTTACAATACCTTTTACAACACCACTACTTGAGGCAAAAACTGGCCCTAAGCCGGTATACATTTCCTGACCTGATCCACCTAAAATATATGCCAAAATCGTATTGATTAATAAACCAATTAATGAAATAACACTTGAATATACAGTAATCGCCAATAATTTCTTATAAGAAGTATCATTGCTCATAAACATCATTAACACTTTATACACCACAGCACCCAATAGGAAACTAAACCCCATACCAAGAGCACCTACACCGAATCCCATACCATATGTCATTCCAGCTGAAACAGTAACACCTAATTCCTTATTAAGCTTAATAGCTTCAGGTGTTAGAGAATATACATAAGCTGCAAATCCACCAACCAATCCAGCTAGTAAAACAAGTATCCAAAACGCACCCCAAACTGCATTACTAGTCTTCATTCTCTCAAACTGTTCACCTGGAGATGTAATCATCCCTAATAGCGATGGCTTTTTAGAACCTACATCTTGCGTATTAATATTCGCTTCCATTATAACGCCTCCTTCTATTTATATAACCCGTTCTAACGGGCGGTTCACTTCCTCACATAGAGGCTACGAACCGCCCACTAGAACGGTAATGTATAGTAGAGAGCCCACTCTCTACTACACTACTAACTTATTCATAACGTAATGCTTCAATTGGATCTAACTTCGCAGCTTTATTCGCTGGAATTAATCCAAAGATAATACCAAGTGTCATAGAGAACAGTACGCCTCCAACAACAACCTCCCACGAAACGAGTGGTGGCCATTTCGCAAATGTGGAAACAATATATGCCCCGCCATATCCAAGACCAATTCCGATTAAACCACCTAGAAGCGTTAACATGACTGCTTCAATTAAAAATTGCAATAAAATTTTACTACGTGTTGCCCCAAGCGCTTTACGTATCCCAATTTCGCGCGTACGCTCCGTTACAGATACAAGCATAATGTTCATAACACCGATACCGCCAACGACTAATGAAATACCAGCGATACCGCCGATGATCATCGTCATGATGCTAGTGACTTTAGAAACATTTTCTTGTAACTCTTTTAAATTCACCAGTTCATATTTACCTGGAATTTCACTTGGTTTACGACTATTTAACACATCAACAGCTTGTTTCCCAGCTGCTTCTAAATCGTCTACATTTTTAGCTTGAATTGCGATATTTTGAATATCATCTGTTCCGAATAAAACAGGCCATAATGTAAGGGGGATTAACGCTTCTTCCATTTCAAATCCCATAAACTCATTATCAGATGTATACACACCAATAATTTGCATTGGCTGCCCCTTCATCTCAATAATTTGTCCAACTGGGTTTACGTCCTTAAATAACGTCTCTTCTGTTTTTGTACTAATCATCACAACGTTATTTGCATGAGAAATATCTGATTCACCTAAAGTACGTCCCTTTACGATCTTTACTTTATTAACCGCAAAATATTCATTATCAAGACCAATAACATTCAGATTTGCTTTTTTATCATTTACATCCAATATCTCTGTTGTCGAATTTGTCGTAATAACATGTGAAACATCTTTCACTTGTTTTACTTCCATAATATCCTCTTCTGTTAACTTTGGTATTTCAAATCCGCCTATAGCAAACTCATCATTCATATCTGGTTTAAATTGAATTGGCATAAGGTTATTACCACCAGAACCTGCGAATTTCGACTTCAGCATCGCTTCCCCGCCTTGCCCAATTGCAACGACAGTAATAATAGAACCAACACCGATAATAATACCGAGCATCGTAAGAGCTGAACGCAGTTTATGAGCTAAAATAGAAGATAGGGCAATTTTTATACTATCTAGTAAACTCATACCGCACACCTTCTATCTTCTGTAATTTTCCCGTCTCGCAGTACAATGCGGCGGGAAGAATACGCTGCTACTTCCTCTTCATGCGTAACCATAACAATCGTTGTACCTTCTGCATTAAGCTTTGTGAAAATATCCATAACTTGCTCACCAGACTTCGTATCAAGCGCACCAGTAGGCTCATCAGCCATAATGAACGTTGGATTATTCGCAATCGACCTTGCAATCGCTACACGCTGCTTCTGTCCACCTGATAATTCATTCGGCAAATGATGAACCCTATCTGACAAACCGACTTTACCAAGCGCTTCCAGAGCCCTTTGACGACGCTCTGCTTTCTTCACACCACCGTATACGAGCGGAAGTTCAACATTTTCGACTGCCGAAAGACGCGGAAGCAAATTAAAGTGCTGAAACACAAATCCAATATATTCATTACGAATTAAAGCAAGCTTTGACTCGTCTGCTGTTAAGATATTCACATCATTCAGCATATATTCGCCTTCTGTTGGACGATCTAAACAACCGATAATATTCATAAGCGTTGATTTACCAGAACCAGACGGTCCCATAATCGAAACGAACTCACCGCTTTGAATCGTTAAACTAATACCGTGCAAAATCGGCACTGCCAATTTTCCTTGATAATACGTTTTAGCAATATTATTTAACGTAATCATTTCTCTTTCACTTCCATTCCGTCATACACGTCGTCGGAAGGATTTTTAACCACCTTTTGCCCCACTTTTGCGCCTTCAACAATCTCTGTCCAATCTCCATCAGTAGAACCTTTTTTCACATTTTGTTTACGAAGCTTCCCTTTCTCCTCAACATAAACAAATGCATCATCGCCTTTTTCTACAATGCTCTTAGTTGGAACAGCAATCATCGTCTTATTCTCTAAACTTACTTGCAGAGAAACGTGATAACCTGGAGATAAACCATCTTGACTATCAAGACTTGCTTTATATGTATATTGGGACATATTTTGAGTCGCTTCACCCATACCACCAGCTTGAGCCATCTCTGCACTCGTTGGGAATTCACTTACCTCTGTAATTTTACCTGTCCACTTCTTCTTACTATTTGCTTTCGCAGTGACAGTAAATGTTTGATCTGGTTGAATTTGTGACTTCTGAAGCTCAGTTAACGTCCCTTGAACTTGGAATGGATCTTTAGACGCCACTTGTAAAAATGCTTTCCCTTGACCACCTAACGCTTGAGATGAACTTTGCGCCGCATCTTTATCTAACTTTTGAACGACACCAGTAAAATTACTATAAATCGTAAGCTCTTTCTGCTTTTTACTTAACTCTTCTTTCTGCAACTTCCCTTTTTCTTTCTCAAGATCAGTTGTCTTTTGCGCCATCTCTAACTCACTTACTTGCTCATCCATCGGATCTGTTACTTCTTTCCCAGCTCCGCTATCCTTTGCCTTCTTAATTTCTTTCTTCAACGAATCAATTTTCTTCTTTCCTTGATCATAACGCATATCTGCCATCTTTTGATCAAGCTCAGCTTGCTTCATTTGCAAGTTAATCTCTTCATTATCATAAGAGAATAACTTCGTACCTTTCTCTACCTCTTGTCCTTCTTTCACTGCAATATCTTTCACTTTTCCTTTAGTCGGATCCGCATAGAAACTTTCAATATTCCCTGGTTTCACCTGACCAGAAATTAACTTCGTATTATTAAGCTTTCGCTCCGTTACCTTCTCAAAGCTCACAGCATCAGCAGATGTTGATGCCCCCTTCTTCTTACCTTGCATAATAAAAATATTAACTGCTGCTACAATAACAATTAGTGCAATAACCCCGATGATAATCCATTTCTTCTTCTTGTTTGGAGTACGAACCGTATTTGGTACCATATTCTCTCTCCTTTTATAACTTAATAGTTTAATGTAAGAATTGTATAAAACTTTCCGAAAACAGATTACATATTATTACATTCTTTTTACAAAGTTTTACACATCCATTTATATTGTAACAAAAATTCCAATGATTAGAAATATGACATCTTGTCTTTTAAGATAGATTTAAGGAAAGATTATATTAATATAAGAAAAGCCATCCAAAATGATAATTGGATAGCTTTTCAAACAAAATATTACGCTACTTTAGTTTTTTTCCCCTCATGTCCACGTTGAACGATGAACAAGAAGATTGTTGATAAAATTGCACCTGTTAATAGTAAGATGAAGCAACCGTCCCAGCCAGAACGGTCAACAATAACACCGATTGCTGCGTTTGCTACAAGACTTCCGCCTACATAACCGAACAGACCACACATACCAACTGTCGTACCTACTGCAAATTTCGGTACTAATTCCATCGCACTTAAACCGATTAAGAACTGTGGCACATAAATTAAGCAACCGATAATAGAAACTGCAATACTTACAACAAGTATGCTAGTTGCTTGCCAATATACAAACGTACCAATAACAACTCCGACCATACTAATGATACATAATGGCATACGTTTTCCTTTAAATAATTTATCACTTAAAAGACCAACGATTAATGAACTTGGAATTGCCATACCTTCAAAGATTGCGTACGCTGCGTGTGCTTCATTTTTTGAGAAACCTTTAACCGTCGTTAAATAAAGTGGAACCCAGTTAATAACACCGAAGCGAATTAAATAAACAAATGCATTCGCAATACATAAGAACCATACAAATTTATTTTTCACTACATATTTCATTAAAATTTCTTTTGGTGACATCTTGTTAGCATTATCTGCTTTTTCAAGATTTTCATAGTCATTACGATATTCATCAATTGGAGGAAGACCTTCTGATTCTGGTGTATCCTTCGCATTAATCCAAACAAGAACTGAGATTACCATTGCGATAATCGCTGGGAAAATAAACACGCCGCCTTGCCAATGATTTTCACCAAAAATAGCTACACCAATTCCGACAAGTGGTGGTACGAGCATTCCGCCAACGTTATGTGAAATATTCCAAATACCTGTTTTCGTACCGCGTTCTTTCTTCGAGAACCATTTCGTCATAACGATACTACAAGGTGGTGCTCCCATACCTTGTACAATACCATTTAGAACAAGTAGTGTAACAATCATTCCAAATGACGATGCAAAACCGAAACAAATATTTACAAGCCCTGATAAGAATAAACCGACTGCGATAAAGCGCTGGGCGAAAGCTTTATCTGACAAATTACCCATAAAGAACTTACTAAATCCATAAACAATTGCCATGATTGAACCTAGTAGTCCAATTTCAGCTGTACTAAATCCATATTCTTGTACTAAATACGTACTTGATAACGTAAAGTTACTACGAACTAAATAATAAGCAGCATACCCAACTGAAATTCCCATCAATACACGAATACGTAATAATTTGTATACTCGATCAATCATATCCGCTGGCAATCTTTCAATTGCAGGTGCTGGCTTGAGCCATTTAAACATATATTTCCGTCTCCTTTTCTCACTTCTGAGAGAGACGCTGTCTATTCCATATCTCGATTATTCCGCTATTTGATATATTTTGGTTTGTTCTTCTAACCGGCTGTCCTTCTATTTCTTTCTCGTTCTTCGCAAACATCGTTGGTACGCCAAACGAAACTTTTTCTAAAATGTGACCCGCTTCTTCTGATAAACAATAATCAATAAATAAATCCGCAATAATACCATTCGGTGCACGTTTTAGTTTCGAAATCGCATTAACAGATAACCCTGTTTGCTCAGGTACAATACTTACAATTGGAAAGCCTCGTTTTTGAAGCATTCTCTGATCTCCCATGAAATTGATGCCTATCATATACTCACCGCTCGCAACAAGTTCCACTGGTATGTAACCATTCACCGTTACTTCACCAACTTGTCCTGCAAGGTTCTTCACATATTCCTTCGCTTCCACTTCACCTAAAGTATCAATAAGTGATTGAAAAAACGTATATGCTGTTCCTGAGACATTTGGATCTGGCATTACAATTTTCCCCTTATATACTGGATTTAATAAATCTTGCCACCTTGATGGATAAGGAAATCCAAGCGGTGCTATTTCTTCATTCCACCGCTCTTTATTGATCGCAATTGCCAGCTTCTCCACTTCATAACCGTACCAATAACCGTCTTTATCTTTAACAGTTTTTGAAATACGGTTCGCATGCTGACTCATAACAGGAATAGATAGATTTTTTTGCTTCATCATTTGATGCGCGTCTACCGTACCGCCAATAATAATATCCGCTTTCGGATTTCCAGCTTCCTCTTCTACCCTCCGAAGAAGCTCTTCTGTCGAAAGACGAATAAATTCATACGTACAGCCGCGTGATTTACAAAATGATGAAAGCAAAGCCTCACCAACTTCCTCACGTGCCGCTACATACGCAACAAGATGACGATCATCCAAAATAGGGAGACCACTTTTATTATATTTAATAGAGGTTGTATCTCGAGAGCAACTAGACATCGCTCCTCCAATTACTAGCAAAAAGAAGAAAAAGGCTATCTTTCTCATGACACATTCTCCTTTACAAATAAATTTGCGAGGGAGCTTTTCATATACATAACATTCCCGTTATTATCGCCGAGATATTGCACAACAAAGTAAGATGGATATACAGAAATAGTAAGAATGTCTTCCCGCTCATTCTTTATACGCTTCCCTGTTTTATAAGCGGTAATATAAGCAATCGGTTCATTCTGTGATTGTAATAATTTCTGTATTTCTCCGTAATCTGTAATTTGCTTTGCGTACCGAATCGAATCAAGTATGTGCGTAAGATTCATCGCACGTTCTACATCACCTTGGCGTACTATGACATCCTGCGCTGACGCAAAAAAATCACTAATACGTTCTGGTGTGTAATACAGGCTTAACAAATACGTTTGAAATGCTGAAATCATTGGGTCCGTACCATTCTTTCCGTACATATCAGCCCCGTACTGGAACAAGTCACCTACTGCAAAAGTACGTTTATGTCCATTCAAGTACGTTACTTCTCCAGTAAATACTTGTTCTTGATTCTTAGCTTCTCTCGGTTCTATTTGAATTCGGTCAAAGAATGAAACAATCGTATGCAAACGAACTTCATCCGTTATAACAATTTCTCCCCACTTTTCATGCCTAACCTTCATTTCGGTAGGCAGGGATTCATTCACTCTTTGTAAAACAGTTTGTTTGTCATTCACTATTGTGATTCGATTATATATTTGCTTCTCCATCACATAAAACAAAATAAGAGAAACAATTATACAAAGAACAAACATAAGAATTTGAAATGATAGCCTTTTCATTTCTGCCTACCTCCAAGATAAAAAAACGTTGTTTCGAAAATACCGCATAATTGTTTCATAAATGTATCATTTAACCGCTTTCAAGTTTTTTATGTCTTCCATCCGTCTCGGAAGCAAAAATGTAATAAATATTGTAGTACCAATCTCTTCACTACTCTCAATTCGCATACTTCCGCCCTGCTTATTCATAATCTCCTGACAAATATACAAACCGTAACCATTCCCGTAACTAGAAGGCAGGACTTTACCTTCTGACGATTCATTCCACTCTGCAAGCACACATTCATCTATACCAATGCCATCATCATGAACAAAAACCTTCGCCTCACGTTCATTTACAATTACATTCATACGAATTTGTGTAGCATCGCTATATTTTATCGCATTATCCAGCACGTTTAAGAAAATCTGTTTCGTCTTATCGAAATCCGCAACAACATGTACATCTGTTAACTCATTTATCACTTCAATCTCAAATTTCTGCAGACGAGGTTTCACAATTGAAACTGCTTCTTCTGCTAATTCCTTTACATTCACAACTGTAGGTGACACTTCAAACGTACTCTTCCCGTACTTTGAAGACTTAAGCAATTCCTCTACAAGTGATAATAAACGCTCACTCTCTACAGCCACATATCGCAGGCTCTCTTTTACATCTTCCTTCGCCTTTAACTTCGGAATTAAATCCACATAGCCAATAATCGCCGTTAACGGTGTTTTTAGCTCATGCGTAATGCGGTCTAAGAAATCTTTCTGCTTCTCTTTCTCCTCTTTCAATTGCTTAATATGCAGCTCAATTCCATCAGCCATCGCATTAAAAGATGCTGAAAGCTGAGCAATTTCCACATATTCATTTAGCTCAATCTTACTTTTATAATCCCCATTCGCAAGCCGCTTTGCCATTTGTCTTAACTGATCAATCGGCTTATGAAGAGACTTTGCCAAACGAATTGCAAAGAAAATACCTGCAGCTACGAGACAAAGAGACGTCATTAAGAACGTCCAGCCAACATTTGTTAAAACTTCCTTCTCACCCGTTAACTCATTTATAAAACGAACACTTCCGATGACATCGTTTCCATAATAAACTGGGCTTGAAAACAAAAGAATTGGAGCTGGATCTCCCTCTTCAAAAACATAAGACTTCTTCCCCTTCAAAGAACTTTCAATATCAATGTTCCGATGAAGAAGCGCTCCTTTTTGCGTATCCGCAACAACATCTCCATTCTTCCCAATCATCTGTACACGGACATCCATGCGCTTCGCTAAATACGAAGCAATTAAAAGTGAATTCGGACCGAGCGTCTCTACCTCTGCTTCCTTCTCTAAATAATTCATCGTATAAATTTGTGCTTCTACACTTAACTTCTCTAAAGAATTTGCCGCGTTATGATACATATTCTTTTCTAACGTAATATAAACAACTGCGTACAAAAGAACAAAAATCGGGATTAACAGTCCCACTATTCCAAACACCATATTTCTTTTTAAAGACATACCATCACCACTTAACAATCTAGTTTATAGCCAACGCCATAAATTGTCTTAATATATTCCCCGCTATTCCCTAGCTTCTTCCGCAGTCTTTGCACCATAATATCAACCGCTCTCGTATTTCCGATATACTCAAATCCCCATACTTTCTCAAGTAACTCATCTCTCATAAATACACGCTGCGGATTGGAAACAAACAACTGACATAAATTAAACTCTCGGTACGTTAACTGAATTTCTTGTCCACTAACATGCACTTTTCTTTCCTTAGGACAAATCGTTATCTCTCCTGCCCCAATTACTTCATGACTTACCGTTACCTCTGCCTTCTTCACACGCCGCGTCATATTCTTGACCCGAAGAATAAGCTCCGCATAATTAAATGGCTTCGTCACATAATCATCCGCACCAAGCTGCAGACCAAGCAATTTATCATTCATCTGACTCTTTGCAGTTAACATGAGCACTGGAATATCCCTATTCTTCTCACGGAACAAGCGAAGCAACTCATACCCATCTGTATCTGGTAGCATAACATCCAAAATTAATACATCCGGTCCTTCATTCCATTTCTCTAAAGCTTCTCTTCCATCAGCCGCCGTGAGCACTTCATACCCTTCCATCTCCAACTGCATCCGAATCAAATTACGAATACTCGATTCATCATCAACTACAAGTATTTTCATTATTCTCCTCCTTCCATCCCGTATTATAGTACAGTTTAGTATAGCAAAAATCCTATAAAAAAAGAGAGGGTATTGTCGAACATATGTTGAACGACAATACCCTCTCTTTCACTTATTATATTTTATTTAGCATACCCATTAGGTTGCTTCTGATGCCAATTCCAAGCATGCTCAATGATTGTCTTCACATTTACATACTGAGGATCCCATCCTAGCTTCTCTTTCGCTTTCTGAGAAGAAGCAACTAAACGTGCTGGATCTCCCGCACGACGTGGCGCTACTTCAGCAAGAATTTCATGATTTGTAACTTCACGAACTGCATCAACGATTTCTTTTACACTGAAACCATTACCATTTCCTAAGTTATAGAAATCACTCTCTCCGCCGTTCTGTAGGTCTTTAAGTCCTAAGAAGTGAGCTGCCACTAAATCTTCAACATGAATATAATCACGGATACAAGTACCATCTGGTGTATTATAATCATCACCAAACATCATAATCTTCTCACGTTGACCTAACGCCACTTGCAGTACAAGAGGAATTAAATGCGTCTCTGGGCGGTGATCTTCCCCAATAATACCATTTGGAGTTGCACCAGCCACGTTAAAGTATCTGAAAATCTTATAACGTAAATTAGAAGCTTGGCTATACCAATGAAGCATCTTCTCGATTGCTAACTTCGTTTCTCCATACGTATTCGTTGGATTTGTCATCGTTTCCTCAGTAATAAGGTCTACATCTACCTCACCATACGTCGCCGCAGTAGAAGAGAAAATAAACTTATCTACCTTAAACTCATCCATTACCTCTAATAAGCAAAGTGCACCATACACATTGTTATTATAATATTGAAGAGGCTTCTCCATACTAACTCCAACTAAAGAATCAGCTGCGAAATGCATAACCGCCTCAATATTCTCTTGTTTAAAAACATCTCTTAAAAATGCTTTATCACGAAGGTCGCCATTATAAAACTTCGCACCTTCCGTAATTGCATCCTCATGACCAGTTTGTAAGTTATCTACTACTACTACAGATAAACCTTCGTCTACTAATTTTTTCACAGCGTGAGAACCGATATAACCAGCTCCACCGCAGATTAGAATTGAATTCATTGTCTTCCTCCTACATATATTAGGATTTCTTATTCACTTACTTATTATAAAAGGTATACGATTGCTCGTATACCTTTTGTGTACCTTTATTACTTAGCAACGAAATAATCCGTTACATATTGTGCCCAAACTTCATGTCCTTTAGCACTTGGGAAACCGAATTCTTCTGTTAAATATGGCAGGATAGACTTCGTTGCTGCATCAGGCCATGCTCCCCAATGATCCACATATGTATAACCATTTTGCGTCGCAAATTGCTTTAACGCCTCAATCGCCTTCGGATAATTCTTCGCACCATACACTGGGTTTGGTGGTTGAATCATAATCGTAGCACCCTTTGCACTAGTAGAAAGTGCTTGCACAAACTTCTGTGTACTCGCAACAGAGTTTCCATTACCAGTTTTACCATTGTCAGTAATAAACGGTGGCTCAAATAAAATCACATCTGGATTTTCTTTCGCAATCTCTTTATCACGTTTATTTGTGATTAACTCGTCTGTACTTTCACCCTTATATTCCTTTACTGTCACATTCCATAACCCTTTACCGTAAGCAGTTTCTAAATTAGCCGTTAACTTAGCTGCCCAAGCATCTTTTTCAGATGAAGAAGCTTCATCACCAACAATAACAAGGTTTACCACCTTTTTATCCTCAGCAGCTTTCTTTAACTTCTCTTTCACTTCATCTGGTAAATTCTTCGCATATGCTTCATTAAAAGATGACTTCGCATCTTGTTTTTTCTCTGCTTTCTTCGCTCCGCTATCTTTCACTTCAGACTTCGTTTTCGTTACTTCACTCGTCTGTCCCGTCGCATTCGCAATCTTCTTATTCCAGTACAATTTACCGCTCACAACCGAAGCGACAAACAATACAAAAATAACTAGGACAAGTACTGCTTTCTTATTCATCGATTCACCTCATCTATTAATCTCACAATATATAATATTAATATAAATCCATGCAAAAATAAACCCAACTCCTACCAAAGGAGTTGGGTTATTACATATTACTTAGTCACTTCAAGATGCGCTCTTAACTTATTCGTAATATCTTGTTTCGCTGCATCTGGAACGTAGTAGTACCAAATACCATCAGCAGCTTTGTGACCGTCACCTGGAATTTGAATTTCTTCACTATTCTCCATGCAATCTTTATAGTTCTTTTGAATATCAAACATTTGATCTTGCGTTAAACTTGTTTTAACATTTTTCTCAATTGCTTTTAATACATCACCATAATTTGCTAAAGAAGATACACTTGCACCTTTTTTAATTACAGCTTGAATGACTTGGCGTTGGCGCATTTGACGACCGAAGTCACCGCGTGGATCTTCATAACGCATGCGAGTATACTTTAATGCTGTTTCACCATTTAAATGGATATTACCTTTAGCAAAATGCTGATTTCTCGATGTAAACTCCAAATCGTTATTAACATCAACACCGCCAACAGCATCTACAATATCTTTGAACCCAGCCATGTTTACTTCGATGTAATGATCAACTGGTACATTAAGAAAATTCTCTACTGTTTTTACAGACATATCAATGCCACCGAAAGCATAAGCGTGGTTGATTTTATCTTTTTTACCTTTACCAACAATTTCTGTATAAGAATCACGTGGAATACTTGTAATTTTCATAGATTTTGTTTTTGGATTTAAAGTAAATAACATAAGTGAATCTGATCTACCTGTTCCATTATCTTCTTGGTCTACACCCATTAATAAAATAGATATAGGTTTATTATCTGCAATCTCTACTTTCTTATCTCGCTTATCGGACTTATCACGATCCAAAGGCTTATGCACTGTATTTAACGCATTAGACACATTAGAATATACAGTATATGCATATACACCACCAGCAATAACAAGAACACCAATGATACCTAGAATCCAAAATAGAATCTTTTTCTTCATCGTTTTTCCTTCTTTCGGGTAACAATTTCAACATTATAAATTTCATTCCATATAATACTATACGGATATACACATAACTTGTAAATGACTTGTAAACTAAATGCTACTCTAATATTTCATTAATAGAGGGCATACATGTTTATATATCAAGAATTTAAAAACAAATCCTCATAATCATTCACTATTTTCTCCCACGAATATTCATGAATAATTCGATCTTTAGCTTTGTTACTTAACTTATCAATTTCATCTTCAGAATAAGCCTCTACTTCTTGAATTAAATTAGCTAAAGCACCTTCTTCTTTAGAGAAATAAACCGCACCTTCTTCGCCAACCTCTTTATTGAACACTACATCCAAAAGCAGATTCAACTTCGTAGACGCTAACGCCTCTAATAATGATGGGTTTGTCCCACCCACTTCATGTCCATGGAAATAAGCAAATGCATCTTCACGAATTTTCCTTAACAAATCTTGGTCATATACAGTACCAACGAATTTAATACGTGAATCCTTATTAAACTTCGTTTTTGCTAATAATTCTTGATAAAATTGATTTTCTTCAACATTAGAAATAATAACAAAATCCTTTTTAGAATTGGATTTCATAAATTCACGAACCATTAATTCATAGTTATTCTCTGGAACAAAACGACCAACTACTAAATAATATTCATTCACAGCTACATCATGTTTCTTATACCATTCAATTAATGTGCTGTCATCTTCTTTTAAAGAAGAAGTTGTAACATCCGCACCATAGGCAATAAATGTTGTCTTTGGTTCATGCTTTTTATAATCCTTTTGGATATAAGATTCAATACCCTTAGAATCACATACCAGTAAATCAGCATGCTTTACCATTAGATTTTCAGATATTTTCCAATAAGTTCTAATAGCCGGACTCCATTTACTTCTTTTCCATTCGTGACCATCTGGATTTACAAAAACTTGAACACCCATTTTTTCTAACTTCCTTTTATAGAAAGAGAAAAACGGACCAATACGACATGCGAGTATATATACAATACAGTTTTTAAGATTATTTTTTTTAATATAACTAATACACTCTCTTAAACTCAATATATCATACGCTACAGCTTTCGCACTCCCAATTTCAGGGGTCTTCACGTTGAAGCATCTCGCCTTATTATGCTGAAATTCTTCATTGTTATCCGCTAAGCAAGATACATGATACTGAATATCTTCACTTTTCTTACGTTCTGTTAAATACTCTACAAATGTTTCAAATCCCCCATACTTTGCTGGAATTCCTTTCGATCCAATAATAAATACGTGTTTCATCTATTCTTCTCCCGCTCTTACCTCTTGATACAGGTTTATTATTTCTTTAGTATGTTGCTCCATTAAATGAGGAAAATCCAATTTCAATAGGTTTTCATTTATATAATCTAACAATGAAGTGTCGTCAAGAATCATTGATAATTTATCAATAAAATCATGCTTATTTACTTTATATATAAAGCCAGTTTCTCCATCTTGTACTAAGTCCTTGAAACCAACATATTCAGAGACCATAATTGGAACACCATACGATTGTGCTTCTAAACCAATAAATCCAAAAGTTTCTTTCCAAATACTAGGGATGATTAACAAATCAACTTCATTAAAAATATCTTTTAACTGATTATAATTATAACGACCATAAAAGGTATAGTATTTAGGATTATATGTGTCTGGATCATTTACAAAATCACCATAAACTCCTAAATGCCAATTAGTATATCCCTTTTCCTTTAAAGAATCCAATTGATTCTTTAAAGAATAAAATCCTTTATAGGTATCTATGGGTCCTAAATATCCTAATCTAACTACTTCATTTCCTCTTTGTTTAACTTTACGCTCTTGACGATAATCAGAAATATCTTGATGACTAATAGAGACTATCTTCCCATTCACATCAAGATATTTTTCGAATTGCTCTTTTGCTATAGAACTATTGAAATGGAAGTAATCTATCAATTTGAATATTGTTAAATAATAATCGCGTAATTCTATATAATACGTCGCTAAATTCACATCTATTTCTTCAATCTCTCGTTCTACCCTAGTAGCTACAGTATTATTTTTAGTCTGATTCTTTTTAATTTTTCTAAGTGATTTTACGATACTACTATCTTTTAAATAACGATATGGATACGATTGCATCACATGAACCATCGGAAGACTTAATGCATTCACATTACATTCTATACAGCTTTTCCCATCATCAAAATCATTACAAATGTTACCTTTTGAGTCCATCAAATTTACTTTTGGACAAAGACCAAAATAATCATGTGTAGTAAATACAATTTTTATATCTAATTTCTTTGCCGTTTCAAAAAATTCTTTGTGTATCCCCATCAAGGTATGTACATGAATTACCTCTGGTTTTAATTCTATTAAAAATTCCTCATATACCTTATGATCTATTTCCTTCATAAAATGTTCAGGCTGATTAATTCCATTTAATAAAGGAATCGGTAAAGGGTTAACTAATTCATATACCGATATACTTCCATATGGTTTATTTTTCTTAATAGCTGTCCTTTTCGAAAAAGTGAATTTTCCCGGATACAAAAGAAATACTTGATGCTCTTGTCCTTGTGAATGCATTAAATCTACTGAGTATTTTGTTAACCCACCTGTGCGATACGGGGGTAATCCCAGTGAAATATGCAATATTTTCAATTTGTTCTCTCCTTAGTTTCGCCATGGGATTATAAATTTTCCATGTTATTATTTACAAAAAAAATGAAGGTAATAAAATCTATCACCTTCACCTCAAAATCATTCTATTAAATGATACTTAATATTAATAGCCTCTATTGCTTATAGATTTGTATATTGTTTCGCAAAATAGCTCTTGTATTCACCCGATACAATTGCTTTCCACCATTCTTCATTATCTAAATACCACTGGATTGTTTGAGCAATTCCCGTTTCAAATGTGTAAGTTGGTTTCCAACCTAATTTCTCTAGTTTTGTTGGGTCAATTGCGTAGCGCTTATCGTGACCTAGTCGATCTTGAACAAACTCGATTAGTTCTTCCGATTTGCCAAGTGTACTAATAATAGTTTTTACTACTTCTAAATTTGTACGCTCATTATGCCCACCAACATTATAAACCTCTCCATTTGCACCCTCATGCATAACTAAATCAATTGCAGCACAATGATCAATAACGTGTAACCAGTCGCGAATATTTTTACCGTCCCCATATACAGGAACCTTTTCATCATTTAATACACGTGAAATTGTTAATGGAATTAATTTTTCTGGGAAATGGAATGGTCCATAATTGTTTGAGCAGCGTGTAATGTTAATTGGTAAACCGAATGTCTCATGATACGCTCGAACTAATAGGTCAGAAGAAGCCTTACTCGCACTATATGGGCTATTTGGTTGTAAAGGTGTATCTTCTGTGAAGAATGTAGTTGGATCAAAATCTAATTCGCCGTATACTTCGTCTGTTGATACGTGAACAAATTTAGTAATGCCATACGCCTTTGCTGCATCTAATAACACTTGTGTCCCCAATACATTTGTGCTAATAAATACTTCAGGTTCAGTAATTGAACGATCAACATGGCTCTCTGCAGCAAAATGAACAACATAATCGAATTTTTCTTGTTCAAATAGTTGGTTTACCGCTTGACGGTCTACGATATCAACTTTAGCAAATGAATAGTTATCTTTACCCTCAATATCTTTATGCTTTGTTAAATCTCCAGCATATGTAAGTACATCTAAATTAATGATATGATATTGAGGATATTTATTTACCATATACTGAACAAAATTACCCCCAATAAAGCCTGCGCCACCTGTAACTAATACTTTCTTTTTTTCCAACTTATTTCACCTCTTGTTGTAATTGTGTAATATAATGTTTTGTTGCTTTCTTCCAATCTTGTAATGGCTCAAATCCATTATCAATTAATTTCTGCTTCGACATACGTGAATTTTTAGGACGTACTGCGCGAGTAGGATACTCTTCTGTTGTAATACTATTTACTTTTACATCTTGTCCTGCAATCTCAAAAATTCCTTGTGCAAATTCAGCCCAACTGCAGAAACCTTCATTTGTAGCATGATATGTACCATATTTCTCTGTTACAACCATATCAACTAATAAACGAGCTAAGTCATATGTGTAAGTTGGTGACCCTATTTGATCTCCCACAACGTTCAGTTCATTACGTGTTTCGCCTAAACGAAGCATTGTTTTAATAAAGTTATTTCCATTAATACCGAATACCCATGAAATACGCACAATAAAGTTGTTATCTATTAAGCTTCTAACTATCTTTTCTCCCTCATACTTTGTTAAACCATAGTATCCAACCGGATTAGGTGCGTCAGTTTCTACAAATGCATGCGTTCCTTCTCCATCAAATACATAATCCGTACTAATATAAATAAATTTAGCATTTAATTTTTTTGCTGCTGTAGCAAGGTATTTTGTACCTTCTACATTCACATTCCAACAAAGTTCTTTATCATCTTCAGATTTATCAACAGCCGTATATGCTGCACAATGAATAATTGCATCTGGTTTTACTTTATCTACAAATTCATAAACCGCAGCTTCGTTTGTAATATCTAAATCTTCTATTCCAATACCTTGCATTTCTAGTCCTTGCTTCTCTCCACGTTTTACTACGTCATATCCAAGCTGACCATTATAACCGGTTACTAAAATTTTCATTTTTTTTACTCCCCGTATACAAAGTTAGTTTCTGCTTCTTTTAATGAAGGTGCTTTTTCGTCTTTTTCAGATAGCACTGGTTGAATTTCCATTGGCCACTCAACACCAATTTCAGCGTCGTTCCAAACAATGCCTCGATCACATTCCGGAGCATATAATTCATCAACTTTATACTGAACCTCAACATCATCTGTTAATGTCATAAATCCATGTGCAAATCCTTTTGGAACTAATAGCTGTTTTTTATTTTCTGCACTTAGCTCAATACCGAACCATTGACCGTATGTAGGACTTCCCTTACGAATGTCGACCGCTACATCAAAGATTGATCCACGTGTACAACGTACAAGCTTAGTTTGTGCTTTAGGATTTAACTGATAGTGTAAACCACGAAGTGTTCCTTTTGTTGCAGAAAAGGACTGATTGTCTTGTACAAATTGCAGATCAATTCCAGCTTCTTTCATTGCCTTATCGCTATAAGTTTCCATAAACCAACCACGATGATCTCCAAATACTTTTGGCTCAATTACTTTAACACCTAATAAGTTTGTATCTAAAACTTTCATTACATTCACTCCAAATTAGTATTTAATACTACCGTTTGCTACTTTTAATAAATATTGACCATAGCCATTTTTAGAGCACTGATCACCGGATTCAATTAAAGTTTCTTTATTAATCCAACCATTAATAAAGCCAATTTCTTCAAGTGCTGCGATTTTAATTCCTTGATGGTCTTCAACTGTTTTGACAAAGTTTGTTGCATCCACAAGACTTTGATGTGTACCTGTATCTAACCATGTGTAACCACGGCCTAATAATTCAACTTCTAACTCACCATTATTTAAATATGCTTCATTTATAGATGTAATTTCTAATTCTCCACGTGCCGATGGTTTAACATTTTTCGCAATTTCAACTACACGATTATCATAGAAATATAAACCAGTAATTGCGTAATTTGATTTTGGCTCTTTCGGTTTTTCTTCTACACTCAATACTTTCCCGTTCTCATCGAATTCAACTACACCAAAACGCTCTGGATCATGTACATGATAACCAAACACTGTAGCTCCACTTTCTTTCTGAGCTGCACGCTGTAACATTTTGCGCATTCCGCTACCATAATAAATGTTGTCCCCTAGCACCATTGCTACAGAATCATCACCAATAAATTCTTCACCAATAATAAATGCTTGTGCTAATCCATCTGGACTTGGTTGTACTTTATATTGAAGAGAAATACCAAATTGAGATCCATCTCCTAACAAAGCTTCAAAACGTGGTGTATCCTCTGGTGTTGAAATAATTAAAATTTCACGAATTCCCGCTAACATCAGTGTAGATAGGGGATAATAAATCATTGGTTTATCGTATATAGGTAACAATTGTTTACTTGTTACCATTGTTAATGGATATAATCTTGTCCCACTTCCACCTGCTAAAATAATACCTTTCATCGTTATGCCTCCATATATTCAATTAAATTAGAATCTATTATTAAATTACTCCAAGTGTTCCTTCAGTGTTCTATATAAATCTCTTCACTGTCTAATCCACATTTAGAGTATGCTGAATTACGCGTTCACAATTTTTATCATCAAAAAAGGTGAAAAATTTCTCACGTTGAAAGTTAATAATTTCATCATTATATTCCAACCTATCATTCAATAGCTGCTTTATATTTTGAATTAAATCATCAACTGAAAATACTACCTCACCAAAGAGTTCTTTTTTAAAATCCATATATGCACCTCGTTCATTTAAATATTTTTCTTGATCAAATTGGAAAAAGATAATATTTTTGCGCATATAAAGAAAATCCCAGCTCACGCTTGAATAATCAGTAATTAATAACGAAGAAGTTACAATTTTATCGGAAATATCTTCATCTCCTCCTAAAATTACAATATTCGAATTAATGTTATTTTCTTGAAGTAAAGGTATTTTTTTTTGCATAAACGGATGAAGTAAAACTTCCAACCTAAAACCAGCCTCAATTAATATCTGATTCAATTTTACATCATTAATTACCCTTTGAATTTTACTAACAAACTCTGATTGCATAAATTCTTCTTCTTCCATTTCATATAACCACTCACGCCAAGTTGGTAAGTATAAGATACTTTTTTGAGGAATTATATTTTTTGAACGATATAACCTGTCGTACCTAGGTACCCCAGTGACAATTAGTTTGTTCTCAGCTATACCCCATTCAGTCTGCTTGATTTCCTTTTCATTTTCAGAGCTACATATATAAAAATCTACATTTTCTATTCTTTCGGGGTAAATGTTCCTTTTTAATCCCTCTACTCCATGGCTAAGGTGTACCCTAATAGGTTTATTTCTTTCAGGCAAGATTTTATCAATTACTGGCGCAATATCTGTACTTAATGAATGACTAAAATAACAAACATCACAATTTAAATACGCAAGGTAATTCTTTATCCCACCTATTTTTATTACAGTTCCTTCTATATTCACTACTTCTGGATTTACCTCTTTATTTATCATCCAATAAATTTTAAACTCTGGGTATTTCCTTAGTAAATATTTATGAATTTCAGCTGAATTATCTCCGTATTTTTCTCCACAATGCCCACCTATTAAAATAATCTTTTGCTTTTTTAATTTTAATAACTTTATAAATCCATTTATTAAAAAGGCTAAAATTATATATGGAATATATTTCAATTTTAAATATTTGTTTTTAAAAATACTCTCGTTCATTTTTTTACCTCATTAAAAGTCATTTACGTATTTAATTTTTTGTCTTCATTTTTCATAATTACATACGCTAAAATAGCCAGAATAAAGTAAACATAAATAACAGTACTAATCCAACTCGCAAAAGGATATGTTACTAGAAAGATTAATAATCCTTTTAAAAATCCAGAATCATACGTTTTTGCCCTTAGGCCGTTTAACCCTTTAAATAATATATACATATATATTATCTGCATTAGTACATAACTAACTAGGCCAATATTAGCATATGTATATAAGAAGTCATTATCTATATATAATTGACGTGAAGGTACTATACCTGATCCAAATAGTATATGAGAAACATCAAATTTAACCTTATTAAAAACTTGCTGATACCCTATTAATCGACTAAATAATGTTTCTATATTAAACTCAGGTATTACTTGAGCAATAAATTCAAAAAGCTCTTCTGCAAATGATACATATAAAAAATTTCCTATAACCAAAAGAACATACATTGTTTTTACAAATAAGATTTTTTTTGAAGAAATCTTATTTAAGAATAATAACACCAACAATAAAAACAGACCTGTCACATAAATATTTCTTGTAATCGTCATGTATGCACAAATTAATGAAACTAACATTATTAAAATAGCTCTCATTTTTTCTCTCCCATTTGAGGAAGATAGATTATAAAAATAACAACTAAATAAAGCTAAAGAAAATAACCCCAACGTTAACCCACTATCCGTTAAACCAAAAGCCCTTACTTGTGCCCCCATTGAGTATAAAATATCACTTGCAGAACTTATACCATTTAAATAATAGATTGTATTCAATACCGGCTCTCCGTTAAAAGTAGTGAACACAAACGGTTTATTAAAGGTATATTGCATGATACCAAGTATACATTGAATAAAGAAAAACATAGAAAAGGCTCTTTTCACATATTTTTCTTCCATAAAGTTAATATTCATACCCAGTATAATTACAAATAAAGTAACCCAATAATAAGAGAAGAAAACTTCTGTCATCTTCTCAAAACCTTCGGATAAATTCACAAAAGATAGTATAAAACTAGATATTAAAAATGCGAATAGAATATAAAAAGCTTTTACTTTTGAAAATGTAATTTGCAAGCTTTTTTTTGAAACTAATATCCCGATAATTACCGTAATTACATATAACAATAAGACTATACGCTCTTTCGATAAAACTCCAAATTTTCTTTCCCCGGTAAATAAAAACATTTGAGTAATAGTTGTATTGCCTGCAATAATTAAAAGTAAAGTGACGTATAAATATGTGAAATTTTTTTCAAGTTTTTTCATACTTTTTTGGGAAATAAAGTATTACCAATCCTTCTCTTTCCCCAATACTCCTTTTCTACCTTTATTAATAGCTTTTAATAATATTATATACCTTTTTAGACCATTAACATTTTTAGGCATATACTTGATAAACACGAAACACATATATATAAATATGTTTACATAATAAGCCATTATTGAATCTGCTATATAATTTTTTTCAAAGTATACTCTATTACGAATTGAATATAATCCTCTAGTTAATTCATTGGTTCTAAATATTCCTTGAAACATTGGTACTTTCTCTTTTCTATACCATGAGCTTTCTAAATCAACAATCACACTATCGGTAACACAATATATTGCATAACCCTGATTAGTCATTCTATAAGTAAAATCAATGTCATCACAATATAAGTAATACTCTTTCGTAGGTAAGTCTACTTGCTCCATAATAGTTTTATTCAAAAATAAGCCACCATAAGGAACTGCTTCACATGCTAGTAAATTTGGATACCCTGTATCCTTTTTACTGTATCTTTTTGATTTTTTAAATATTTTCTTCAATATATTGAATTCAAAAAAAGAATTGCGTGTAAAACTTTGTCCTCCTGAATTTAATAATTCTAATCTATCATTACGAAAAGAGCTTAATATAATCTTTTCATCATCTAACTCTACTTGCATTTTTTTTAGTTTTTCTAATGCATCATCATTTGGCAGATTATCATCATCTAAAAGCCAAATAAAATTTCCTTCTTCTTGAAGCGCCTTATTAATTCCGGCATTAAATCCTGTTGCAGAACCTTCATTATTTTGAAAATGAACTGTTTTAATTTTATTAAATCCTTTCAATTTCACATTCAAATCATAAGGAACCCCATTATCAACTAAAATAATACTATTAATTTCATCAAATCTTTCTAACTTGGCTAAAATCGGTTTTAAAAATCCCCATCTTTCACCATAGGTTACTATCACTACATTCACAGATGAATTTGAGATTAACTCCATTTCTTACTATCTCCTTTATTTTTTCAATGCTCGTACTAACATCTTCAGCTTTAAATACCAGCCTTTACAAAAATAAATTAATCTCCCATTTCTTAAAGTCCTAACTGTATGTCTTCGACCAGAATGTATACTAGCTTTAATAAGATTAATTTTATTATCTTGTTCAACCTCTGTAATATAATTACTTTGACTAATCAAAAAGTTTTTATATCGATCGTATTTAACTTCTCTAAAAGACTCGAATGATAGATCATGTTTAATCTCCACATCCAAACAGTAGCAAGAATAGTGATTTTTCCATAATTGATGATAAGTATGATGATCTAAATAATCTATAGGAAACTTCTCACTAAATCCACCTATTTTATTTAAAGCATTTACGTTAAAAATTGAGCAACTATTAATAGCAGTATATCGATCATTCAAAAGACCATTTGGCTCTGCTGCTGGTAAATCAAAACTATCACCCCAAAATGTTCTATTGACTTTTAAAGGAGAAATCATATGTGATTTTCCAAATATTCTTGGTACATACGCACCAATTGCAGGGTTATCATAAATATTTTCACAAAAAGCATCTAAAAATTCCAATGTAATATCGGTATCTTGATCTGTCACCAAAAACCAATTATTCTTTTTTGGAGATTCCTCGTTAATTTTTTTCAATATAGAATTATAAGCATGAGCTAAACCAACATTTTCATTTTCTGTAACATACTGCATTACTTTCTCATTTTGACTATTTACTAATCTCTTATTCCATTCTCTTACTTCTTTGTCTGTTGAGTTATCAAAGATAAATATATTTTCAAACAAATTCTCTCGAATGGACGTTATTTTTTTCAGTTCATTATATGTTGGTGCATCTGTAATTTTTCTATTGTAAATAACAATAATTGCAAACAAGTTAAATTCACTCAAATCATTTTTCTCCTTCTTTAGAGCTTATGTGTGTTTTTATAAATTTCAACTCTTTTCCTACAACTACAAGTTCACATAAAAGTATTGCTGCAGCTGTTCCTGGCGCCTCGTATAACCAGGATAATAAAACTCCCAATGATAAATTCACTATTGCTCCGTAAGTTACAGCGATTCTAACAGATGCTTTATCATTTAATGGAATTAAAGTTTGTATCCCTAATAAATGGCCTAGACTAATTAAAAATGGAATAAAACTCATAATTCGAAGTGTTAATATTTGATTATCGGTCACTTTCTCTCCCGTAATTAGAGCCAAAATAAACGGAGCTAATACAAGTAAGATTATTCCACCAATAAAGGTACAAACCGGCCACCATCCAAAATATTTTAAAGACACTTTAAACTGTTCTATTTTATTTTTTTTCTTAGCTATTTCCTTACACACAATTGGATATACCGCTTGTGAAATTGCATTTGTGACACTGTTAACTAAACCAACTACTTTCTCACAAGTCGCATATATCCCAGCTGCATAACTACCGCCAAAGAATGCCACCACTATCGTATTCAAGGTCGTATATAATACCCCAATGATATTAGAAAGAAATATATCTTTCCCCTCTTCTATTTCTGAAAGTATTCTCCTAATACTAACCCTCTGAATTTTAACCCCTAATTTAATCACCACTATTTGAGCAATTACACATATAATTATGGTTGGCACAGCATATACAATCCCTAGTAAGTAATAATCACTCTCACTTTTAATTAATAACAACATCAATACTAACGTAAATAATTTTGACATTACTGTTAATATCGATATATACATGAGTTTATTTAAACCCCTAAACAACCAGTTGGGTATTAATGACTGGAAGAAGAAAAAGCCGAAGAATCCAAAGTGAAGTATGATTGTCTTAGTATCCGCAGAAAATACATATATAATTATACTAACTGCTATAAAAACAATTATCCCCATTAAGCATTTAACAATATAAATTGCGCTTGCTAAATCATTATCCACTTTTTCTTTTATTGCTATTTTCTGTGTTGCTGTAAATGCAAATCCATAGTCAGAAATAATCAATAATATTTGTGCCACTGCTATCTCAACAGAAAGTATACCGTAATTTGATATTCCAATTGTCCTTAGTAAATAAGGGACCGTTATTAACGGAAATAGATAATTAACCAATTGAATTACGCCCATTTGAGCAATGTTTTTTACTGCCATACTATTTAACTTCATAATTAGACCTCTTAAATAACATTCAAAACACACTTATCTTTGAACTAATTTTTTTTATATTAATAAGCCCCTTTTGATGTGAAAAGAATAGTTACTGTTTTTAATATAATTTGAATGTCTGTCCCGATACTTTGTTTATTTATATACTCTAAATCCAATTCAACCATTTCCTTAAAACCAAGATCATTTCTCCCACTTACTTGCCACAACCCGGTGCATCCAGGTAGTACAAGCAGTCTTTGCTTATCATGATCTGTATATTGTTTTACTTCACGTGGCAATGGTGGCCTCGGTCCAACGAGGCTCATTTCACCTTTTAGTACATTAATTAACTGAGGAAGTTCATCAATGCTAGTTTTACGAATAAAGTGACCGAAATGTGTTACCCTAGGATCTTTTTTCATTTTAAACATGGCACCTGAAACTTCATTATGTTCCAATAAATCTTTCAATTTATCCTCAGCATCTGTAACCATTGAGCGGAACTTATATATATAGAACTCTTTTCCATCTTTCCCGATACGAACTTGTTTAAAAAACACCGGTCCTTTAGGATCCTCATATTTAATGATTAAGGCTACAATTAAGAAGAGAGGGAATAACAACAACAATCCACATAAAGATCCCATAAAATCTATGCAACGTTTAACCACTAAATATCCTTTACGAGCATTTACCGTTTCCACATCTATTTTTCTACTATTTAGCTTCGTTTCATCCCCATCAGATAATTTTAACAAGGTCAAAATTCTTGCACCTCACTTTACAAATATACATTTTCTTTTTTCACAAGTTCATTCATATATTTCATTAATTCACCCTTTAATTCATCATGTTGAAGCGCCATCTCAATTGTCGTTTTAATAAACCCAAACTTCTCTCCAACATCATAACGAATACCTTCGAAGTCATACGCAAATACTCGTTGAATTTCGTTTAAGTGTTGAATTGCATCTGTCAATTGAATTTCTCCACCTGCTCCTGTTTCTTGATTTTCGAGGAACGCAAAAATTTCAGGTGTTAATATGTAACGACCCATAATCGCTAAATTTGATGGTGCTGTACCTTCTGCTGGCTTTTCAACAAACTGACGCACTTGATAACGACGGTCATTTTGTTCAATTGGATCGATAATACCGTAACGATGTGTTTCGTTTTCT
The DNA here is from genome assembly GCF_051294775.1 of Bacillus pretiosus. Lineage (NCBI taxonomy): Bacteria > Bacillati > Bacillota > Bacilli > Caryophanales > Bacillaceae > Bacillus > Bacillus pretiosus. The sequence goes on along the minus strand of NZ_JBPPHF010000004.1, from coordinate 231,615 downwards.
GGCACTGTTTGTACACCGATAACTGACGATTGTGTTTCTTCGTATTGATCCATTAATTGACGTAAACATGGTGTTTTTGCTTGTACAATATCATCACCAAGTAATACTGCAAATGGCTCACTTCCAATAAATTTACGTGCGCACCATACTGCGTGCCCAAGTCCTTTCGGCTCTTTTTGTCTTATGTAATGAATATTAATTTTTGATGAAGCTTGTACTTTCTCAAGTATTTCATGCTTTCCTTTTTCTAAAAGGTTTTGTTCTAATTCAAAGGAATGATCAAAATGATCTTCAATCGCACGTTTTCCTTTTCCAGTAACAATAATAATGTCTTCAATTCCAGATTCTATTGCTTCTTCTACTATGTATTGAATTGTCGGTTTATCGACGATTGGTAACATTTCTTTCGGCATCGCTTTCGTTGCTGGTAAAAATCTCGTTCCCAGACCAGCTGCTGGAATAATTGCTTTTCTTACTTTTTTCAATTCTATTCCCCCTACATCCTTTTATTCATATGTAACAATAACAAAAACCCTACCTATAGAGTCATTGCTATAACTCCATAGGTAGAGTTTCTATTACAAATAAATGATGGGCATCTAACCCAACCTCACGTCATACTCCCGACGACAAGCGTCTAAGGTAGGTTCGAAATAAAAAAATTTCTACCCACAGCACGACCGAGTGCCTCCGTTGATAACGGTTAGGAGACATCACCAGTTCTTTATTTAAAAAATACCGAACAATTTTTTACGACGAATTTGTTCCGGATCTTCTTTATAAATTGCTTTCCCGCTAATTATTAAATACGGATTTTCTTTTAAGTCGCTCATAACGTTCATTCCGAATTCTTTCTCAACTAATTCATAGCTTTCTGCTAAATGGAATCCTCTTGACGTTGTATTATGTGCATCTGATGCGATCATATGAGTTAAATTATGTTCCACAAGCTGTAGTGAAAACTTTTTAATTTTTTTACCAAACTTACCTAGTAAACTGCCTGCCGTTACTTGTGTTAATGCACCTTTATTGACAAGGTTATATAACTTATCTGGCCTCTCGATTAACTCGGCATTACGTTCGGGATGAACGATAATTGGAATCATTCCTTTTACACGTAGTTCATAAAATAGTTGTTCTGCATAACGAGGTACATGATTAGATGGAAATTCAATGAATATGTATTTGTTTGTTTCATTTAAAGTAACGATTTTACCAGCTTCATAGTCTTCTAATATGTCACCATATAACCTGACCTCTTGCCCCGGTAAAATGGTAAGTGGAATATTATGTTGTTGCAGTTCATCATTTAGTTGTTTTACTTGATGAAGAATTGAGGTACGTTCATTTATATATTTTCCATTTTGATGGTGTGGTGTTGCGACAATTGTATGAATACCTTCCTCTATTGCCTTTTGTGCCATCACTAAACTATCTGTTACTGTCTGTGCACCGTCATCGATACCAGGTAAAATGTGACAATGTAAATCTATCATTTGTTTCATCCTCCCTCTCTCATATAAATCTTTTTTCCCTTGAATATGAGACATCTCATATTCAAGGGAAAAAAGGAGATATGTTCTTCTCATATCTCACCCTTTCAATTAATTTGCACCGTAGTAATAATATAAGCTTTGTTCACGTTCACGATCATTCAGAACAACGCCTAACAGTTTACCTTTCGCTGATTCTAATAAACCTTTTGCTTTTACTGCAGCTTCTTTTTCTGTCGATTCACTACGAACGACAAGAATAGAAGCATCACATACATTTGCCATAATTTGGGCATCTGTAACAGCTAAAATTGGCGGTAAATCAAAAATGACTAAATCGTACATACTGTATGCTTGTGCAAGAAGTTCTTGCATTGATTTTGATCCTAATAATTCTGCTGGATTTGGCGGAATCGGACCACAAGCTAAAAAGTGTAAATTATCAACTGATGTTGTTTGTACACATTTTTCTAAACGTTCACTATGTGTTAATACGTTCGTTAACCCGAAAATATTATCCACTTGGAACATTTGATGCATTGCCGGTTTACGCATATCTGCATCAATTAATAATACTTTCTTTCCTTGCTGAGCAAACACGACTGACATATTCGCTGTCGTTGTCGTTTTACCTTCACTTGGGTTCGCAGACGTTACCATTAATGAATGTAAATTCGTATCAACAGCTGCAAATTCAATATTCGTTCGAATATTACGATATTGTTCTGAAATTGGTGATTTCGGTTGTTGATGAGCAATTAATTGACGACGTTGACGATGATTCTTTTTCTTTTTAAATAAATTAAGAGCCAATTGTTTGTCCCCTCACTTTTCTTGATGATGGAGCGTGTGATTTCACGTTCATTGTTTCTTCATCCATACGAGCTACAATACCTAACACTGGTAAGCCAAGTAAACTTTCTACATCTTCTTCTTTTTTTACTGTGTTATCTAAGTATTCTAGTAAGAATGCAAGACCAACTGCAGCCATTAAACCAACAACGAAAGCAATTACTACATTTAACATTGGTCGTGGTTTAATTGGAGATTGATTTTCTGCGACTTCTGCTTTAGATAGTACTGTTACGTTATCAACGTTCATAATTTTTGCAACTTCACCTTTAAATACTTCTGCAGTTGTGTTAGCAATATCACGAGCTAATTTCGGATCTTTATCTTGCGCAGTTACCGCTACAACTTGTGAATCTTTTTCATTAGCCACTTCGATTTTTTTGTTTAATTCTTGTGTTGTTATGTTCAAACCTAATTTTTCTTTCACTTGATCCAAAATAACAGGACTTTTAATTATAACTTTGTATGTATTTGTTAACTGAATATTTGTTTGTACCTCATTGTATTGAATTGCTGCTCCCTCTTGCTTCTTCTGATTCACAAGAATTTGCGTCGAAGATTGATAGATTGGTGTCATGAAGAAGAAGCTAATGATAGCACTTACTATAGCAGCACCAAAGGCGATTACGAGGATCATCGCTAAACGTTTTTTTAAAATATGAAATAACTCTTTCAAACTAATTGTTTCTTCCATAAGTTCCTCCAACTTTCTAAAATTTGCACATAAGAAAAATTATAACATATAAATCTTACATTTTTTATTTTGAATATTTTAGTTCTACATTTATTGACATCAAGCAAATATAATCTTACAAAATAATCTTAAATATGACAACACATTCCAACGAATTTCCAAAATTTCTATTGTATCATTTTTTTCATATAATTCAATAAAGAATTTTATAAAGATTCAAAAAAAGCTGATAAAAATATTTATCAGCTTTCCCATTTACTATTCTATACATTATTTTCTAATAATATCCATATTGTTCTTTTTCTTCTCTTTTATCGTTTAAGACGACACCAAGTAATTTACCGGACGCTTTGTCTAATATTTGCTTCGCTTTTACAATTTTATCTTTTTCTGTTTTTTCACTGCGTACGACTAGTACGATTCCATCGCATTTGTTCGCTAGTATTTGTGCATCGGTAACCGCAAGAACCGGTGGTGTGTCGATTAGAATAATATCAAACATGTTATATGCTTCTAGTAATGTCTCGTCCATTATCCGGCTACCTAATAGTTCAGCTGGGTTTGGCGGGATTGGACCTGCCGCCATTAAGTATACATTCTCTATATCTGTTTTTTGAATACATTGCATCAGTTTCGCTTGTCCTGATAATAAGTTCGTTAATCCATTTGAATTGTGAATGGCAAATAAGTTTTGAATCGTTGGCTTACGCAAGTCAGCTCCGATTAATAAGACTTTCTTTCCTTGTTGCCCGAAAACAACTGCTAAGTTTGCGATTGTCGTTGTTTTTCCGTCGCCTGGATCTGCCGAGGTAACAATAATAGAACGAACATGATTATCTACAGATGTAAATTCAATATTTGTACGAATGTTACGATATTGTTCTGCAACACGTGATTTAGGCTCTTTATGCGTAATTAATTGTCGTAATGGTTTTCTTTTCTTTCTTCCGAACATATTCATAGTCTCCTTTTGTGAAATGCGACATTTCTCCTTTTTCTCTCTCTATGCTCGATTTCATACGTCTAATTAATATTTTGTATCACTGATTTCCCTACATCTCATCTTAATCAATATCATTCTACTTTGTCTTATATGAACGCCTTTACAATATGACAATGACTTTCCTTCTTTTCTATTCTTATCATTTATCCTATTTTTCAAATAAACAATAAAGTAATTATATGGTAATTATTTTCTATACACAAGTAATCTTCTGACTAGTTTGCATTTTAACAATTACACCAATATATATTGGAAATAAAAAATCTCCTTGTATTTTCACAAGAAGATTTTTTTATTTCTGTTATTCTTTTTTATCACCAATCGCAAATGTAATTTCAGCTTCACATGCAACTTCACCATCTACTGTTGCGATTGCTTTTCCTTTACCGATCGGACCACGTACACGTGTCATTTCTACTTCTAGACGAAGTTGATCACCTGGACGTACTTGTTTTTTAAAGCGGCAATTGTCGATACCCGCGAAGAAAGCAAGTCTTCCGCGGTTTTCTTCTTTCTTTAATACCGCAACTGCTCCAACTTGTGCTAATGCTTCTACAATAAGTACACCGGGCATAACTGCATAGTCAGGAAAGTGCCCGTTAAAGAATTCTTCGTTTGCGGATACATTTTTAATTCCAACCGCTCTTTTTCCTTCATCTACTTCTAATATTTTATCAACAAGTAAAAATGGATAGCGGTGAGGAATGATTTCTTTAATTTGTTCTATATTTAGCATATAACAATCGCCCCTTTTGTAATATTGGTCTTACCACTTGGACATATTGTTTATTATCCCATTTTGTTTATTGTTTGTCATTATAAAGTGAAACTTTAATATCTTTTCAGCTTTATATATAAAAAAATGCACACACTCTATTCTCTTAAAATAGTTGCATATTCCAGCAACTGACACGGAGGTAGAAAAGAGTGTATGCCCAAATTAGGGAAAGGCAATATGTATTTGAACATGATTTGCCTTAATGTCGTATTCGACTCATTATATTATAAACGTTTTCAAATAAGGAAATATTAAATTTAACCATATATATGAATATTTTACCTATTTCCTTCGTTTTTCTTTATTTTTCTTCTATTTTCTCAATAAATCAAAATAAAATAAAAAAATGAAAGAATAAAAAAACAAAAAAGAACTTCGGTTAACACCTTAGTTCTTCTCATTTTTCCTACTATTTGCGAGCTAATAATAAGTGGGGGATACCCCCACTTATTAAAGTTTCACTTTATCGTAAAGCACGCTTTGGTAATTTATCGATATTCTCTAACATAATACCTGTACCAACAGCAACACATTGCATTGGGTTTTCAGCAATTAATACTGGTACTTTTAGTTCTTCTGCTAGAAGCATGTCGATACCGTGTAGTAAAGCTCCACCGCCCGTTAGAATAACACCGCGGTCGATGATGTCCGCAGATAGTTCTGGTGGCGTGCGCTCTAATACGCCTTTTGCAGCTTGTACAATGATAGCCGCGTCTTCTTTTAGTGCTTCTGTAATTTCTTCAGAGCATACTGTAATTGTACGTGGTAAGCCCGTTACCATGTCACGTCCGCGAATTTCAAGCTCTTCGCTACGTGCACCTGGGAATACTGTACCAACTTTAATTTTAATATTTTCTGAAGTACGTTCTCCAATTAATAGCTTATACTTACGTTTAACGTAGTTTAAGATCTCCATATCAAACTTATCGCCAGCCATTTTGATAGAGGAAGAGGTAACAATATCACCCATAGATAGTACAGCAATATCTGTTGTACCTCCACCAATATCAACAACCATGTTACCGCTTGGTTGGAAGATTTCCATACCAGCACCAACTGCGGCTACTTTTGGTTCTTCTTCTAAAAATACTGTTTTACCACCTGAACGTTCAGCAGCCTCACGAATTGCTTTTTGTTCTACTGATGTGATATTTGTTGGACAACAAATTAAAATGCGAGGTTTTGAAAAGAAGCTCTTCACGTCCAATTTGTTAATGAAATACTTTAACATTGCTTCTGTAATTTCGAAATCTGCGATTACACCATCTTTAAGCGGACGAATTGCTACAATATTACCAGGTGTACGTCCCACCATACTTCTTGCTTCTTCACCTACTGCTAATACTTTACCTGTGTTACGATCAATTGCCACAACAGATGGCTCATTTAATACAATACCTTTGCCTTTAACATGAATTAATACATTAGCCGTACCTAGGTCAATTCCGATATCTCGCGCAAACATTCCCGTCATTTCCTCCTCGATATTCAAAATCAGGTTACACCCGAATTCTTTTACACCTAATTTCTGATTTTATCATAAATTTAACAGAAACGTAATATTCGCAAAAAGAATTCTTCTGAAAAATATTACCGAATTGAAACGGAATGTTTGCGATCGCATATTTATTGACGGACCGGCTTTTCTACATCTTCTTTTCTATACTTTTGTTTTGTTGCTTCTCCGCCTCTTAAATGACGAATAGACTTATGATAATCAAGAATTTCTTTCACTTCATTTGCGAGCTCTGGATTAATTTCTGGTAGACGTTCCGTTAAATCTTTATGGACTGTACTCTTTGATACCCCAAATTCCTTTGCAATGACACGCACTGTCTTTCTTGTCTCCACGATATACTTACCAATCTTGATAGTTCTCTCTTTGATGTAATCGTGCACACCACTCGCCTCCCTAAATTGGATGTGAGAAGTGTGAAATGAGCCTCGCTGCATACGACTAAGAAGTAAGTGTGAGTGCTGTTTGTAAGCGTTAAACATTCTTGGATTTATAATGAAATGATTCACGATTTCTCACCTCAAACACTCTCTTTGCTTTGGTTTATACCATTGTATTGCCCGCACTACTGATATATGCTACATGTTCACTATTTTTGCGGACTAAGTTAAGAAAAATTACGTTTTTTTGTGAGAAATACGTTAACAGTGACTATTTTGGCGAAAAAAATGACACCTTGTATATAAGGTGTCATTCTTCTCGTTCCAACTCTTCTTCTAACAATTGATGGTGGGGAACCTCTTTCTTACCGGCAATATAATAATATAAAGTGAATAAAACAAACAATAAAATAATAGCAGTCGACAGAACAAATAAAATTGACACAGTATCCCCTCCTGTTTGTAATATATATTCGAGAATCTCGTCATATTTCCTTGTTATTGCAACTTTTTTCTCGAAATTGAGTATTTTTATATAAAGTGAAACTTTAATCAGTGGGCGCCATTTCCCACTGATTCTTAGCCTTCACCAATCGGGCTTTTACGGGCAGTTGACCCCAGGCCTAACTTCTTAGCTTTCACTGAATTTTGAAGTAGGGGTCTTACTGCCCATTAATGCGGGGTAAAAGTAAAAAAATCAGCTCTCTAGTGAGAACTGATTTTTTCACTTTCTTATTCTTGTGAAGAAGAACTGTTAGATGATTCTGTAGAACCATTTGTTGATTTTTCTTCTTTCTTCGGCTCTTCTTTTTTGTCACTAGTCGAACCGCTTGTTGATTTTTCTTCTTTTTGAGACTTATCTTCTGTTTTACTTTCTGGTTTCGTGCTTGTTGACTTCTCTTCTTTTTGAGATTTTTCATCAGCCTTTTTACCAGAAGCATTCGTTGCTTTTGCAGCACCCGCATCAGCTTTAATTTCTGCTACTGACTTATTTAAGTAGCGCTCAGGGTTCACAGCCACGTTGTCTTTACGTACTTCAAAGTGAACGTGAGAACCTGCTTCTTTATTCATTGCACTTAGACCGGATTTTCCTAATACTTCACCTTGTGCAACTCGTGCACCTTTTTCTACTTTCACACTGCCTAAGCTTTGATAAGAAACTGCTACACCATTTCCGCTATCAACTGTTACAACATAACCAAGAAGTGAATCTTTTTCAGCTTTCGTTACTGTACCACTTAAAGCAGCAGCTACATCGAATTCTTTTCCATTCTTCGCAGCAATGTCGATTCCTTTGTTCGGGGAATATGTGTTGTTATAAAAGACAAGTGCTTTTTCTTGTTCCGCCTCAGTTGCTGCATCTTCATAGAATTTCTTCTGTACGACTACTTCCGCATTAGCGGCAGCTGGCATTTTCACTACTTCTGAAGATTTCGTTACTGGTACTGCTGGATCTTCCGATTGTGTATACGGTGTTGCTTGATCTTGGTTCGGAGTCTTCTTCGGATTAGCCCCCTGGAACCATAGCGCAACCATTAAAATTACCGCTGCACAAGCAATGTACAGTGCTGGAAACACCCATCTTTTTTGAAATAAATGTACTACCTTTTGCGACTTTTTATTATTTCTTCCTCGCATTCCATCATCACCTCAGCAATCATTTTGAACAATATTCACGTATCCTATACAACCTATAACTAATTACTTTTCGACAAAATCTGTAAAAATATGTATAAGAATTGTAAAATTTCCGAGGAAATGATAGAAAAAATAAAAAACTGAGCACTTTCGGCTCAGTTTTTAGTCCAATTGTTTCTTTTTATATACGATTAAACATGCAATAAATGAAATAACGAGCCACACTCCAACATTTAGCATATGCCCACTAATACTACTAAACCCAGCACCCTCCACTAAGCTTTTAATCGCTTTTTCAAGATGAGATGTTGGAAGATAACTAATCATCGTCTTAATTACTTTATTTTCAACCATTGGCTCAAATTGTACAGCTAAATACATCGTCATTAATATTGGCATTCCAATTAGTGATGTTTGCGGGACAGACTCAGCTAATAATCCAATCACTGTTCCAATTAAAATGAATAGAATTGTTCCACATAAGAAAATAAATGCTAGCAATAAGAGATTGCCACTTAATTGATCTAAGATGAATAAGTTTACAATGGAAATACCTAACGTTAAACATGCTGTTAATATACTTTTCCCAAGAAGAACTTCAACAGAAGAAGCTGGTGATAGCATTAACACACGTAACGTATGTTTTTCTTTCTCTTCTGCAATTACCATTGATTGAACAAACCCTGCTACAAATAGAAAGGACATTAAAGTAATAATGCCAACTCCTGCCTGTCCTTCTCCAAATCGGCTAAATATAAGTGCAAATATAATTGGTAAAGATGCCATTAACAAAACTTGTGAATTTGTCTTAAAATCCTGTACTTCTTTTCTAAAAATAGCTGATACACGTCTCATTGAAAATGTCATTATAATCCCCTCCCAGTAACTTCAATAAAGATATCGCCTAACGTTGGCTCATAAGAATGAATGGATAATAGTTCTCCTTTTTTCATCCACTCTGAAATACGTTTTGCACCTAATTCATCTTTTTGTACCGTTTCTTTCTTCTTATCCTTTAACACGACTTGTATTTGATCTTTCGCGTATTGTAAGCGAAGGTTCTCCGGTGTATCAAGCGCTACAATTTCTCCGCCACACAGAAAGGCAATGCGGTTACAAAGCGTTTCTGCTTCATCCATGTTGTGCGTCGTTAAGAAAATCGTCGTTCCTTCTTTATTTAAGTCTTTTAAGATTTTATGAATGTTTTGTACGTTAACTGGATCGAGTGCAGATGTTGGTTCATCTAAGAAGAGAATATCTGGTTTATGAAGGATTGCTCTAGCTAGTGTAACGCGCTGCTTCATTCCTTTTGATAGTTTCTTTACTAATGTTTTCTTATCATCTAATAAGTTCACTTGCGCTAACACTTCATCAATCCGCTCTTTTTTGCAATCGTATAAGTCACAAAATAATAGTAAGTTATCATAAATGCTAAGTCTTTCGTATAAGCCGCTATTGTCTGTTAAAATACCAATTCGTTTATAGTCGATGCTGCTTGGTCCGGTAATATCTTTACCTAGTACCCTCACTGTTCCAACGCTATGCAGCAATTGAGAAGTTAAAATCTTTACTGTTGTTGTTTTTCCAGATCCACTCGGCCCGAGGAATCCAAAAATTTCTCCTTGCTTCACTTCAATATTTACATTTCGAAGTGCCGTTTTTTCGTTGAAACTTTTCATTACATCTTTCATTTCAATTGCCAATGTCATCTCGTCATCCCCTTTGTTTTTTCTTTTATAGATGAAAGTCGCTTTAGCGCTTTTCGTTTGTTTGTTTCGCTTTTCTTGACTCAATCATATGAAAAACAAAAGGGTTACGCAGTAAAATACCGGTAAAAGGAGTATTTTTACCGGTGAATGAATCGTATTTTAAGCTTATTGGAGCAATTTTTATAGCCCAATCACACCTTTTAATTCATCCATTCGTCCTTTTGAAAGCGGGATTGAACTTTTTCTTTCATCATCCAAAATTAAGCTGAAACTGTTACGAGTCCACGTAATGACTTCTCGTACTCTTTGTAAATTCACAAGGTACGAGCGATGACATCTAAAGAACCCGAACCCTGTTAATCTCGCTTCTAGTTCACTTAATGTTAATGCACATACGAAATCACCTTCGCGCACATGGATATGTGTCACTCCGTTTTGCGTTTCAATAAAATGAATTTCCATCGGATCAAGTAAAATGATTTTATCGTTCACTTTCGCTGGAATTCTTTCAAGTTTCATTTGCGGAATCATTTGAACAACCTTTTCTTCATCCACCTCTTCAATTTCTTCTTGTTCGATTTCTATTTTCTTCACACCATCATTGTTTAATATGTATACATCTTCTGTTAACGAAAGGGCGTCCGATAGAAAGGATGACGTTATAAAAATCGCCTTTCCTTTCTCCTTCATTGCCATAATCGCTTTTCGAATAATAATCGTACTCTCTGTATCTACATTTTGCTCTGGTTCTTCCAAAATAACTAAGTCTGGATTATGAATCATAACACGCCCGATATGAAGGCGACGTTTCTCTGAAAATGATAGTTTTTCTATTTTAACGTTTAATTTATCTAAGAGGCCGACATATTGCACTACTTCTTCCGTGCTCATTTTTGATTCATAAAGCCCTATTAAGAACTTGAAGTATTCCTTTACCTTCAAACGTACGTATGCTTCATCTTTCAAAAAACAAAAACCGATGCGGGAATAATTTTTCTTTCCAATCGATTCTCCCTCAAATAGCACGTTGCCAGTTGAAGCTTCTTCCTCACCAATAATGATGCGGTGCAATACTTTAGCTGTATGGTTATTACATTGCAAAACAACGCATTGTCCCTTCTCAACCTTCAGTTCAACTGCCGGTAACTGGTTCGTCTTCCCTAATTGTCTCAACTCCAATAACGCCATTCTGTCTCCCCCAAATACTTTTTATCCTATTATACCAAACAATTAATGGAAAATTTAGATATTTTATGAAGTATCATAAAAAGAAGGCTATCCAAATGAAAGGATAGCCTTCTTCTCTAGTTTTGCTCTACATACGTCTTGAGCTGATCACGCAGCGCTCTCTTTAAGAATTTCCCTACAGATGTTTTCGGAAATTCTGCTTTTAGTAAAGCATACAGATCTTCTCTTTCTACTGCTTGTCCCACTTTTAGTACAACGCAAGTAAACGGGACGTTTTTCATGCAGCACCGCCACAACAGATGCTTCTAACACTTTATCGTGCGACACTAAAGCATTTTCTAAATCTACGGAAGAAATCCATTCGCCTCCACTTTTAATCCAGTCTTTCGTACGATCAGCAATCTTAATACATCCTTCCGAATCAACCGTGACAATGTCTCCTGTATAGAGCCAACCGTCTTTCATTGATTCTTCTGTACGTTCATCCTTATAATAGCTTCCAGCGATCCATGGGCCCTTTAAACAGAGTTCTGTCACCACTGAACATTGACGATTTTTTTAATATATCTATTAACCTATCCACTAACAAAAGAAAACCGTCCCAATATAACTCTTGGAACGGCCTCTTTTCCCCCTACTTCTTCACCATCAACTTTCCTTCATAATCATTCATCGACTTTATTTCGACACCCTTATAATAATGAGCAACGATATCTGTATATTTCTTACCTTCCGCCGCCATGCCATTTGCTCCGTATTGGCTCATGCCAACGCCGTGACCGAATCCCTTCGTTGTAACGACGATTTTATCCCCTTCTTGTTTCCATGTGAAGTCAGAAGAGCGTAAATCTAATTTGTCACGCACATCTCTTCCAGTTAATGTTTTACCTTGAAACGCTACGTCTTTTACACGTTTTCCTTCTGTACGTCCTTTAATATCACCAACTTTTCCGTCTGCTAGTACTTTCACACCGAGACGCTTTTGAAAGTCAGCTACTGTAAAGGTTTGCTCGCTCGTAAATTTTGGAGAGGCTTGATCCCACGGACTATCTACGCTCTTTAAGTACGGATAATCATTTCCCCAATAATCAGCTGCATTTTCTGTCCGGCCATTACTCGTTGAGAAGAAGGATGCTGAGATTGGTTTTCCATCATACGTTAAAACTTGTCCTGCGGTTTTCGAAACGGCTTCTTCGATTTTCTTCAAATTATTTTCGTAGTTATTGCCCCATTGTTTCTTCAATTCTTCTTTACTTTTGTACACTTGATCTTTCACCGTATCGGTCACGTCCGCATTGTTTTTCTTACCTCCGCTTAGCATACGCTGTACCACAAATGTTCTCGCTGCTAATGCCTGCGCCTTTAGCGCCTCTATTTCAAAACTGGCATTCATCTCAGAAGCTACTACACCGGTCACATACTCCTCCATAGGTAATGTTTCTACCTTCTTTTGCCGATCACGATATACAGCAACTTGAACCGCTGTATCCACTTTCCCTGGAGCTGGTATACTTTCTATCGCTGGAGGAGTTTTAGAAGCTGCTTCTTCCCCTACTTTTGCTTTCGCAAACGGAATAACAAGAGCAGCAGGTACAATGATAACGAGCGCTATGAGAAGCGCTACTGTGATAAAAAGTGGCTTTGAAAATTTCATCTTATTTCCCCCAATATCCAAAAGCTTTCCTCCATTCATTCTTATGGAACAACTCTTTTTTTTAGAACATACTTAAGGGGAACTAGCTAAAATGAAAATTTTCTAAATATTTTTTGCTGGTACGTGCATAAGTATAGAATTTATTGACTATAACAGTAATAACCCAAAAAAATAGTCCCTACGTCAAAAGACGTAGAGACTATTTCAATTAAGCGTGAAGATCAGAAACTTCTTGTTCTTTCACTTCTTCTACTTTTTCGTTTACACGTTCAATAGTTGCACCTAATGCAGCTAATTTCTTATGGAAATCTACATAACCACGGTCAAGATGCTTTAACTCAGTTACACGAGTGTAACCTTCAGATACTAAACCAGCTAAGATTAATGCAGCAGCAGCACGTAAATCAGTTGCGCCTACTTCAGCACCTTGTAAGCTGTTTGGACCGTTCATAATAACAGAACGACCTTCGATTTTAATATCAGCATTCATACGACGGAATTCTTCAACGTGCATAAAGCGGTTTTCGAATACCGTTTCTGTAATCATACTTGTTCCATCAGCTTGTAGTAATAATGCCATCATTTGTGATTGCATGTCTGTTGGGAAACCTGGGTGAGGCATAGTTTTAATATCAACCGCTTTTAACTTATCTGGGCCGATAACACGTACACCTTCATTTTCCTCAATAACTTTAACACCCATTTCTTCCATTTTCGCTGTAATTGAGCGTAAATGTTCAGGTACAGCATTTTCAATTAAGATGTCTCCACCAGTAATTGCCGCTGCAACCATGAATGTTCCCGCTTCAATACGGTCAGGAATAATAGAGTGGTTTCCACCATATAATTTATCAACGCCTTCGATACGGATCGTTCCAGTTCCAGCTCCGCGTACTTTCGCTCCCATCGCATTTAAGAAGTTAGCTAAGTCAACGATTTCTGGTTCTTTCGCTGCGTTTTCAAGGATTGTTGTCCCTTTTGCTAATGTAGCTGCAGACATAATGTTTTCTGTCGCGCCCACGCTTGGGAAGTCTAAATAAATTTTAGCTCCTTTTAGTTCTCCCTCAACGTATGCCTCAACAAAACCATTACCAACCTGTACTTTTGCTCCCATTGCTTCGAAGCCTTTTAAATGTTGGTCAATTGGACGTGAACCAATTGCACATCCACCAGGAAGTGCAATACGAGCACGGCCGTTACGTGCAAGTAATGGTCCCATTACTTGAACAGATGCACGCATTTTACGTACATATTCAAATGGTGCTTCAATGTTTAGTTCTTTAGAAGCATCGATTGTTACTTGGTTATTTTCAAATACGACTTCAGCATTTAAATGACGTAATACCTCATTAATTGTGTATACATCAGACAAAACTGGTACTTCAGATAGTACATTCTTTCCATCACTCGCTAATAGGGCTGCAGCGATTATAGGTAATACAGCATTTTTTGCGCCCTCAACACGCACTGTGCCGTTTAACCGCTTTCCGCCACGGACGATGATCTTTTCCAAATTATTCCCCTCCGTGTCCTTTTTTCAGTATCTATTCACTCAATACTCAGAAGTTATGATCGGTGTGCCAACCACAATTGTATCTTTGTTGTCTGTAGAACGTATTGCTATTTGCACATTTATTTTCTCTCTATTTGTTGAAAGAGCGTCATCCCACTTTTTATTGTATGCGGAGACTGACACAAATGCTCTTTCTTCTATCTGTTCGATCGCTCTTGCTGAAAGATCTTTCAAAAACTGATTGGTTTTATTTTGCAAAACACCTTCAATCTTATCATTCAGTACACCTTGAACACAAGTGTAAATTATAGGTTTTTCACTAAAAATTTTATTTGTTTTCTGAATGTACTTCGGGTCCCATTTCGCCCCGCTTACTTCAAAAATAATGAAAGTGTTTTCTTTAGTATTTTCCTTACTCCATGTTACTACTACTCGTTCTTCATAAGAAGAAAACTTTTTATAGGATGTAGCTTTATATCCATCTGGAGATTGCTCTAATTCCCACTTTTGAATATTCGCCTTGTCCTTCACATCGTTTAACAACTTTTGAAACGTATGTATATTAGAAATTGTTTTTGTTTCTCGCGCTAACCATGACCACTTCTCTACTTTAGCATCATTTTTCTCTAAAGTTGCAATCATGCTCTCCATTTTCTGTTCATCGCTGATCGGTTTCATCTCTCTATATCCAACCAAAAATAAAACAACACTTATCATAACAATAAGAATGGCTTTAAGCTTCAATTTCATCCCCTCCTATCCCCATTGTTAACGGAGATATGAGGTTCTATACACTTACTTTACTAAATACGTTAAACTCTTTGAATAGCCTAAATAATCAAGGAAAAAGTTACTTACAGATGTCCCAATTGCAATTGTAATTAGGATGAGTAACACTCGCGTCTGCATCACTTTTCCAGACTTCATTAAACGCTCAATGTGAACACCTTGTAAAGCCCACCACGTAATGGTAATAAACAATAAATGCGAAACAATGGCAATCAGTGCTTGTTGCCCTAAAAGATGTGCCAAAAAATCGACCCCTTTTTACCCAGCTACTACTTACGAAATACTATAAAAACGATACCATGATAAGTAGGAGCCACACTTTTTCAAATACAAATAAACATCTTACATTTCACATCGTAATTTGCTCTCAAAAAACATATACCTACATGCATTTTCAATTGTAATTCACACAAAATAAAAAGCGCAGAGTAACAACTCCACACCTTTTATTTTCACTATTGTACCACGTTCCCTAAGAAGAAGAAATCCTTCATTAATGGAAAATATTCATAAAAGAAATTGTATCCAATCATCGGCATAATCCCTAGTATTACAATCGAGATTGCACAAAGGCTCATAACAACCTTTATATTCAATGGCAAACGAATTTTCTCTTCCACTTCTCCCGTCCGGAAAAACATTTGCTGTAGAATACGGAAATAATATACGAATGAGATGACTGTAGTCCCCATCATAATAGAAGCTAGTACGTAATGAGCTGGCTCTACATGCAGTGCACCTAAAAAGATGTTAATTTTCCCGATGAAACCAGCTGTTCCTGGTATCCCGGCCAACGATAAAATAAAAATCGTCATTACTATCGCTGTAAATGGCGACCTTTTATATAATCCAGTGAAAATGGTGATATTTTCTTTGTCGCTTTGTAAGATTAAGCCGTGGATAATCGCAAATGCGCCTATATTCATCAGCATATACGCAAGCATGTAAAACCACATGCTATCCATCGTAAATGGCGATAATGCGACAAGCGGAACGAGTAAATACCCCGCATGTGCGATTCCCGAATAGGCAAATAGGCGTTTTACGTTATATTGCTTTAACGCTACTACGTTTCCAATAATCATCGTAATACTCGCTAGTACTGCAATGTATATGCTCATACGTCCGTATAAAGATTGCATGTCTCCTTGCACCGATACACTTGCAAAAACCATGAGAAACAGACGAATAATGAGTAAGAATCCAGCAATTTTAGAAATCGTCCCGAGAAAAGCAGTAACAGGCGTAGCCGCTCCCTCATACACATCTGGTGCCCACATATGAAACGGCACTGTCGCAATTTTAAACGAGAGTCCAATGAGTAATAGTAGAAATGCGAGAGCTAACAATAACTGAATACCACCAGCAAGCTCCCCTGCGAATACTTTTTGCATGTCCACGATATTAGTTGATCCTGTAATACCGTATAAATAACTCATTCCAAAGAGCGTAATTGCCGTGCCAATACCTCCATTAATGACATATTTCATGGCCGCTTCGTTTGACGCACGGTTCCTTTTTCGTATTCCTACTAAAATATATGAAGAAAGTGAAAGCAATTCTAAACCGACGAAAAGTGTAATGAAGTCAACACTAGAAGCCATAAACATAGCCCCAAGAAGTGCCATTAAAAATAAGTAATAATATTCTCCCTTATCTTCAATTGGATTCTTCTTATCATCGCTCATGGCGGTGCATAAGATGAGGGCCGCTCCGCCTAATAACAACGTTTTAAACCCTTTTGAAAACCCATCTAACACAAACGATCCATTTAGAATATCTCCTGTCGGTTCATCGTATAGCGTGATTAACGACACGATTGCTAATATGACGGCTGCGATTGCACTAAGCGCTACATATCTATGATTCAACTTAAAAAACAAATCACATATGGAAAGAAGGATGGCAGCTCCGAGAATAATGAATTCTGGCACCATGAGATGCCATGATAAGCTAAGTAACGTATTCATATCCATCCTACTTCACCCCCAATGTTTTCAATGTATTTTGAAGCGGATCCCCTAGTATTTCTGGCATTACTCCAATTGCAATAATGCAGAAGATAAGTAGCAATATAGGCACATACTCCCAACCGTGTATATCAGCTTTCGCCTCCCACTCTTTCTTACCAAATGTTACTTGAAGTGTCGCTCTCAATACGTATACGGCGGTTAAAATGATGCCAAGTACACCGACTGCAGCAATGACTGGCTCCCCTTGGAATAAACCGAGAAAAGCAAGAAACTCGCTAACAAATCCAGACATTCCTGGCAATCCAAGCGATGCCATTCCTCCCGCTAAGAAGAAGCCGCTAAGTACCGGGACACTTTTTGCGAGTCCGCCAAGCGCTGTAATGTCCGAAGTTCCAAAGCGCTGTTCTATAACGCCAAGTAAGAAAAAGAGTAAGGCTGCAATTAAACCGTGAGACACAACTTGGAATAGTGCCCCTTGTGTACCTGGTGCATTTAACGCCGCAAGGCCCATTAATACGATGCCCATATGCGAAATACTAGAGTAAGCAAGCACCTTCCGAAAGTCCGTTTGAATGAGCGCTAAGAAGGCTCCGTACAATAAATTAATGACTCCTAAAATCGCAATAAGCGTTGCAAACTCGCGAAAGTATTCCGGGAATAGCCCCTTTCCGAAACGAATCATACCGTATGCCCCAATCTTCAGTAAAACGCCCGCATGAAGCATAACTACAGCCGGATGCGCTTCAACATGCACATTGACCATCCAGCGATGTAGCGGGAAAACGGGTAGTTTAATCGCAAAGGCAATCATTATGGCAAGAAACAAACCGAACTGTAAGCCGCTTGAGACAGCCATTCCTCCCCCAGCACCTACACTCGTTAATATTTCTTTAAGCTCTGTAATATTTGTTGTACCTGTTTTTGCAAATAAAACTGAGAAAACGATGAGTAAAATAGCGGAGCCAATACCGTTATATATTAAATAACTATAAGCAGCCTTTTCACTCGACAATTTCCCCCACTTTCCAATTAATAAAAACATTGGAGGCAACGTAATTTCAAAGAAGATAAAGAACAACATTAAATTTTGAGCAGCGAAGACGCCGAGCATCCCTATTTCTAACATGAGTAGCAGCATATAAAAGGCTTTCAAGTTTCTTTTAATAGTAAATGCCGCAATTGCTGCAAGCATCGCTAGAAGGGCTGTCAGCACCATCATAACGAGCGATAAACCATCAATGCCGAGCTCGTAATAAATGGAAAACCATCTTTTATCCACCGCTGCAAAATCCCCAAATTTAATCCATTTCACTTTTTCATCGAATAGCGACAAACTCTTTCCAGAAGCATATGTACAAGCGAGGACGATAGCAATTCCAAATGGAAGCGCCGTCCCAAATAAACCAAGCGCTCGCACAGTACGCGATTCTTTTTTTGGCGTTAATACAAGTAAGAGAATTCCTAAAAGCGGGGAAAAAATGAAGAACGTTAATAACAAATCATTCATCGTAAATCCCCTCCCGTATAGAGCAAAATAATGACGAGTACTGCAAGCGAAACAGCTGTTACAGTGCCGTACACTTGTACATTTCCGTTTTGGAGTCTAGAACCGAGTCCGCTTAGCCCTTTAATTAGACTCCCTATTAAAACGGCAATTCCTTCGACTACATACACCTCAAATAAGCGAAGCACATGGGCGATTCCCTTCGTAATAGGGAGCACCGTCATATTGTATAGTTCATCCACATAATATTTTTCTTTCAAAAGGTTATAAAGAGGTGTTCCATCGCCACCAGCCCAACCTCTAGAAATAGATTTCTTACCATATATGAAATATGCGAGAGCAATCCCAGCCAAGGAAACGAGCGTCGCAACAATCATAATCCAAACTGGTCCGTGTGCCTCTCGCACTTTAAATGCTACATCTTTCGTAAGCCAATCCCCGAGAAACGTCCCAAACCACGGTGTGTTTATATAACCTGCCACTACTGCAAGGACCCCGAGAACAATCATCGGATACGTCATAATGCGGGGCGATTCATGCACATCTTCCTTTGTCTTTGCTTCCCCAGTAAAAACAAGGAAGTAGAGCCGGAACATGTAGAATGCTGTTAAAAATGCTGCAATTACTGCTAATATGAATAAAACGTAATTGCCATTCATCCAAGTCACCGCTAAAATTTCATCTTTACTAAAGAAACCAGAAAGGAGTGGCACCCCACTAATTGCAAGTGTACCGATTAAAAATAGTGCACCCGTTACTTTCATCTTCTTCTGTAAACCGCCCATTTTATTAATGTCTTGCGTATGCACTGCATGAATGACACTTCCTGCCGCCAAAAATAGTAGCGCTTTAAAAAAAGCGTGTGTCGTTAAATGGAAAACACCAGCTACATAACCAGCAGACCCTAACGCAAGCATCATATACCCGAGCTGACTAACTGTAGAATAAGCAAGCACTCTCTTTATGTCCGTTTGTACAAGACCGATAGAAGCCGCAAAGATCGCAGTGAAAGCTCCAACGATTGCCACCGTCTGCATCGCCACTGCACTTGCTGAAAATAGTGGAAACATCGTCGCCACTAAATATACGCCAGCTGCGACCATCGTCGCTGCATGAATAAGTGCCGAAACAGGCGTCGGCCCCTCCATTGCATCTGGTAACCACGTATGAAGCGGGAACTGACCTGACTTCCCCATCGCCCCGATAAAAATTAATATCGCTGTTATTGTAATCATCGTAGGGGTAAGATCCCCCGTATGAATCGCCCTAAATATTGCTTCATATTCAAAACTACCTGCATGCCAGAAAATTAAGATCATCCCAATAAATAAACCAATATCTCCAATACGAGTCATAATAAAAGCCTTTTTCGCAGCAGCCTTCGCTTCTTCTTTAAAGAAATAAAAACCGATGAGTAAAAATGAACCAAGGCCGACTAACTCCCAAAATATATAAAGCTGTAATAAATTCGGTGATATAACGAGCCCGAGCATTGCAAATGTGAAGAGCCCTAAATAGGCATAAAAGGTTGGTAATCTTTCATCACCTTTCATATAACCTTTCGAATACACATGTACAAGTAAACTCACAAGTGTAACGATAAACAGCATTAAAGCCCCTAATGCAGTCACTTCAAAGCCAAATGATATATCAATATCTCCCGTTCTAAGCCATACCCACTTATGCTTCAATCCTACTTTCGAAAACCGTTCTACTAATACAAGTACCGCAAATATAAAGGAGAGAAAGACGAGGAAAATACTAAGTACACTGCTTCCTTCTCTAATTTTCTTCCCGAATATAAGTAATAAAAAAAACGAAACAAGCGGGAAAAGCGGTATGAGCCATGCATAATCGATCATTGTTTCCTTCCCCCTTTTCGGTCACAATGTTATCCTTTGAGCGTATCCATTTCATCTACATGAACCGTCGTACGATTACGATACAAAGCAATTAAAATGGCGAGTCCTACCGCCGCCTCCGCTGCTGCTACAGCCATCGTAAACAGAGAGAAAATTTGCCCTGTTAAATTTGGGAACAAACCTAATTTACTAAACGCGACTAAATTTAAATTGGCCGCGTTAAGCATTAATTCAATACAAACTAATACAATCACTGTATTTCGCTTCGTTAAAGCTCCAAACAAACCGATGCAAAACAAAATAATCGCAAGCGTTAAATATGCAGAAGCTGGAACGCTACTCATTGGAATCCTCCTCTTTCTCATCCTTCTTCGCAAGTATAATCGCGCCAACAAGTGCTACAAGTAAAATAACTGAGGTTAACTCAAATGGAATAATATATTTCGAATAGAGAAGTGTACCGATTTGAAGTGTGTTTTTTTCATGGAGAGGTAAACTTCCTTGTGTGCTTTCATTTGCAAAATCAATATTGTTAACAGCGAAATACATAACTGCCCCAAATGCTACAACCGCAAAGAAGATAATCCATTTTCGAAGAGTAAGACGCGATTCATTTTCTGCGTTATGTTGCGTTAACATAATGCCAAAAATCATAATAATTGTAATCGCACCGGAGTAAAGTAAAATTTGTGCAACTCCGATAAATTCGGCCGATAAAAGAAAGTACAAACCTGCGATACTAAGAAATGTCAGAACGAGAGCTAGCATCATATGCATGACTTTCGTTAAGTTCAACATAAGAACACCGCCGATAATTGCAGACAAGGATAGTATGAAGAATGCTACAAACTCGCCATTCATGCTTTATTCTCCTTCCTGACGTTTTCGTCGTTTTCGTCAAGCCACTGCAAATTTTTAAATAAATCATCACGTGAATATTCCGCGAGCTCAAAGTTATTTGTCATAACAATCGCCTCTGTCGGACAAACTTCTGTACATAAATCACACAGAATACAAATTTCAAAATTAATATCATACGTGTCGATAATTTTTCCTTTTTTCGTAGGATCCGGATGTTTTTTTCCTGTTAACTGAATACAGTCTGTCGGACAAATGTTGGAGCATTGGTTACAAACAATACACTTTTCCGGATAAAACTTTTGAATGCCTCGAAAGCGGTCTGGCAGCGGCAATGGTTGATTCGGATAATCGTAAGTCACCTTCTTCTTACTCAAATTGCTTAATGTATATTTTAATCCTTTAAATAGTCCTTTCATCTCTTACTGGCACCCCCTTCATAGATTAGAAGAATAACTCCTTAATCAATGCCGTTAAGAAAATATTCGCAAGTGCAATTGGCAATAATACTTTCCAGCCAAACTCCATTAACTGGTCACCTCTTATACGCGGAAACGTAACGCGGAACCAAATTAATAGAAAGACTACACTGCTAAATTTCAAAGCAAACCATACAGCTCCTGGGATAAACCCAAGGAACATAACTGGATTCCATCCGCCTAAAAAGAGCACTGTAATTAAAGATGCCATTCCGAAGAAATATACGTACTCTGAAAGCATGAAAAACGCCCAGCGAAACCCTGAGTATTCCGTATGATATCCAGAAACAAGTTCCGACTCTGCTTCTGGTAAATCAAACGGCGTCCTATTTAACTCTGCTACCGCTGCGATTAAGAAAACGACGAAACCGATTGGCTGCACGAAAATGTACCAAACATTCTCCTGCGCTGCTACAATTTCATTTAAATTCAGGCTACCAGCTAACAAAACGACGCCAATTACACTCATTACAAGCGGAATTTCATAAGAAATCATTTGCGCTGCCGCACGCATCCCTCCTAAAAGGGAATATTTATTATTTGATGCCCACCCTCCGGTTACGACACCAATCGTCGTAATGCCAGAAACAGCAATGTAATACAGTAAGCCTACGCCAATATCCGCGAACTGAAATTTATCAGTAAACGGGATGACTGCAAGCACCATAAATGCCGGTGCGAATGCAATGACAGGCGCTAATATAAACAACGGTTTATCTGCCGCTTTCGGAATACTATCTTCTTTCAGCAATAGTTTTAAAACATCAGCTACCGTTTGCAGTAAGCCGAATCGGCCCCCAACTTGGTTTGGGCCAATCCGCCCTTGCATAAAACCCATCACTTTCCGTTCTGCCAAAATACCATATGTAACGAAGCCAAGGACTGCAAATAATAGAAGCACCGCTAATCCGAAAAAAATGAAGAAATTCGTCCAGCTTGAAGGTGATTGTAAGAGCGTTTCAATCATTAGCCATCAACCTCCCCAAGTACAATATCAACTCCACCTAAAATCGTAATTAAATTGGCGATGTTTTCACCTTTCAATAACTTCGGTAAAATTTGCAAATTGTAAAAAGACGGCCTGCGAAACTTCAAGCGGTACGGCTCTTTCTTTCCATCACTAGCAATATAGCAACCAATCTCTCCTCTCGGCGATTCTATACGGACGAACGCTTCCCCTTTAGGCGCCTTAATGATTTTCGGCACTTTCGCTAGCACAGCTCCGTCTTTCGGGAATTGTTGGACAGCTTGCTCAACAATTTTTAATGACTCCTCAATCTCTTGCATGCGGCAAACGTAACGATCCCAAGCATCTCCCACACTCCCAACAGGAATATCGAAATCAAAACGATCATAAATGGAGTACGGTTCATCCTTGCGAAGATCCCAGTTTACTCCGGTACACCGCAAATTCGCTCCGCTTAAAGAATACGAAATCGCTTCTTCTGCGCTATATATACCAACGCCTTTTACGCGATTTAAGAAAATCTCATTACCGCTAACGAGATCATGATAACCTGCCAATTGCTCTCGCATATACGGAACAAACTCTTCCACTTTTTCAATCCAACCGTCCGGCGCATCCCACTTTACACCCCCGACTCTCATATAGTTAAAAGTAAGACGGGCACCGCATAATTCGTTTAATAAATTTATAATCATCTCTCGTTCACGAAACGCGTATAAAAACGGGCTGACCGCTCCTATATCCAGAAGATTTGTCCCCCACCAAACGAGGTGGCTCGCAATCCTTCCAAGCTCCATTGCAAGTACTCGTAAGTATTCGGCCCGCTCCGGGATTTCAAGCCCCATCATCGTCTCGACAGCATGGCAAATGACGTAGTTATTCGTCATGGCCGATAAATAGTCCATTCGATCTGTATAAGGGATAATTTGCGTATACTGTAAGCTCTCGGCAATCTTTTCGGTCCCGCGATGCAAATATCCAATAACTGGTGTAGCTTCTTTAATAATTTCCCCGTCAATCTTAATAACAAGCCTGAACACACCATGCGTACTCGGATGCTGAGGCCCTACATTCAAAAGCATTTCTTCCGTACGGATCATAAGCTACACCTCCACATCATACGGTTCATAATCTTTCCTAAGCGGATACCCTATCCAATCATCAGGCATTAAAATACGTGATAAATTCGGATGTCCCTTAAATACAATGCCGAGCAAATCATACGCTTCTCGCTCTGGCCAGTCCGCTCCTTTCCAAAGCGCTGCAACCGACTCTACTTCTGGTGCTTCCCTATCCAACTTCACCTTCACCGCTACTGACTGTTTCTTTCCATATGAAAATAAATGAACATATACTTCCATATGTGTCACAAAATCCGTCGCATGTAGCTCTGACATATAATCAAAAGCAAGTCCTTCATGGAATCGCAGTAATTCCATCACTTCATAATATTTTGCGGGATCCACAACAAGAGTCGGCACGTCTTTTGAAAGTTTATTAATGTAGGAATCTACTAATGTATCCTCTCCTTTTTCCCCCTTAATAAATTCAACATACTGATTTAAATACGGCTGATTCACGGATGGCTCTTCCTGCTTCGGCTCCTCTTCTGCTTTACCTTCAGCGCCCCTTGTCTTCGCCTTTGCTGCCGCCACGGCCTTCGCTTTCACTTTGGTCTTTTCCTCTTCCGTTACTTCTTCTGTTCCTTCTCTTTTTTGCTTTGCTAATGCTGCCGCTTTTGCTTTTGCCGCGGCGGATGCCTTCGCTTTCGCTTTGGCCTTTTCTTCTTCCGTTACTTCTTCTGTTCCTTCTCTTTTTTGCTTCGCTAATGCCGCCGCTTTTGCTTTTGCCGCGGCGGATGCCTTCGCCTTCGCTTTGGCCTTTTCTTCTTCCGTTACTTCTTCTGTTCCTTCTCTTTTTTGCTTCGCTAATGCTGCCGCTTTTGCTTTTGCCGCGGCGGATGCACGTCGTTTTACTTCTTCCACAGTCATACCGTCACTTTTTGGTAGCGCTTTCTCTTTTTCTCGATTTTCTTCCTCAAGTTTACTTATTTCCGCATCATGTTTCGCAACGAGACGCTTTCTCGCCTCTTCTTTCGCATGCCTAGCCGCTTCTCTTTTCAAATCCTCTAGGTCTTTATTTGGATCACTCATTTATTCGTCACCTGCTTTCCCGTCTTTGCCTCGTAACGAATTTTTTCTTTTAATTTATTAATTCCATAAATTAAAGCAGCAGGATTGGGTGGACAACCCGGAATATACACATCCACTGGTACAATTTGATCCACACCTTTCACAACAGCGTACGAATTTACATATGGGCCACCTGCTGTCGCACAAGATCCCATTGCAATAACCCATTTTGGTTCGGGCATTTGATCGTATAAACGCCGAACAATAGGAGCCATCTTCTTCGTTACTGTTCCCGACACAATCATAACGTCCGATTGCCTTGGCGATGTCCGAAAAAATGACCCAAATCGATCTAAATCGTAATGTGATGAACCTACTCCCATCATTTCAATTGCACAGCATGCCAGTCCGAATGTCATCGGCCATAAAGAATTGCTTCGTGCCCATCCTTTTAACTGCTCCAATGTAGAAAAAAAGATATTTCGTTCTAATTCCGCCCGCTCATTTGGATGTAATTCCTCAAAATTTATAACCATTGTAACACCTTCTTTTTCCAAGCATACGCTAATCCAACTAGCAACATTACAACAAAGATGAGCATTTCAATCAGTGCAAATAAACCGAGCTTGTCATATGCAACAGCCCATGGATATAAAAATAAAGTTTCTATATCAAAGATGACAAACAATAAAGCAAAAATATAATAACGAGCATGAAACCGAATATTTGCATCATGAAAAGGCTCAATCCCACTCTCATACGTCGTCGCTTTCGCTGCACTTGGTTTGTTTGGACGCAGCATCTTTCCTAATGTAAGAGCCACTACCGGCAGCAATATACCTAATAGCAAGAAAATCAAAACGATCATATAACTATTTTCATATACACTTGCCATTGTGAAACCCTCCCCCCTGAATTAAGAACAAGTTCACTTAGTAAACAATATGTCCTAGCTGCAGTAATTATTATTTTTAAATTTTTCTAAATAATGCAACTATTTTAATCATTATAGCAAACTTCAAATTCCTATGTCGATATATTGGGGACCGAAACGAGAATTATTAAAATCTATTTTTATAACTCGCTATACCTGTGTAAAATAAGTATAGAAATTATATATATGTTTCAAGAATCAATAAAAAATAAAAAGAGGAATTTATATGTATATACCGTGGGTGAGATAAATGAAAAAACAAACACATGTAAGTATTCTTATAAGCATTATATTGTTATCTATAGCGATTCATTACGTGGCAATGCCCTTTCTATATGAATACTCATTTCCTTTTCAAATATTAATTGGAATGAGTACCTTATTCATTGATATTATCGCTTGTAGTTATATACTTTATTTTTCAAATAGGAAAGAAGGGTTACCTCGTTTATTTTGGACCATTTTATCTGTTGGAACTCTCTCTTATTTCATTGGTGATATGGTCGTTGCCTATCAACGTTTAATTTTAAAGGACTATTATACATTCGTTGATCCGTCCGATTTTTTTTACTTACTTTTTTTAATTACCTTTGCATTTGCGTTTCTATATGAAATCATCTATAACCGCGATTTATTAGAAAAGCTTTTTATGATATGTGATATTTGTATTATTGTTACAGCACAATTCACTTTAAGTTACTACTTACTTATTGAACGCACCATTCACGTTTCTTCAACATCCTATATCGACATATTTGTTCAACTTACCTATCCAATGGCCGATTTGCTCTTTCTTCTCATAGGAATCAATCTGTTATTCAAGCCATTATCCTTATTATCCAAAAAAGTTGGTGCGCTTCTTGGCAGTGCTTTAATTTTATATGCTACTACAGATGCGATTTATGCTTATATCAAATACTTCATACCCGAGTATTCTATGTTTACAGTTACTCCTCTCTATCAAGTAACTTTAGTACTAGTAGCAATCGCCTGTATTCTGCATACAAAAGAACCTGAAAGACAAGAGCAAGTACTATTAACACCTAAACTTGGGGAATCGATCAGATTGTCATTACCTTATATTTCTGTAGTAATGCTTATTGTTTTTATACTAGTTGAATATGTTTTTGCACCTATTGTAGTAATCGGGCTTATAATAACTTTCTCCTTCGTTCTCATACGCCATAGTTTAGTTCGAAAACAAAATAAAATATTATTACTAGCTCAAATGCAATTCAACTCAGAACTCGAAAAACAAATTGAACTACGTACAGAAGATTTAGTAGAACAAAAAAATGAACTATATCATAACCAACAGATGTTTAAATCTTTATACGAGCACCATCCAGATCCAATTTTCACATTAGACTTGTACGGTAATTTTCTCAACGTGAACAACGCTGGTACTACTTTACTCGGTTATCAAACGAATGAATTATTAAAGCAACCATACTATTCACTTACGTATGAAGAAGATTTGGAAGAAATCATTAATGCCTTTCATCGAGTAAAAAAAGGGAAATCTATTTCTTTAGAAGTACGGGCATATCATAAGAATAGGGATATTTACTACTTGCATGTTACAGCAGTTCCTATCTTTTTAAAGGATCATATTTCTGGTGTTTATTTAATGATTAAAGATATTACGGAAAGCAAACAACAACAAGAACAGATTAATTTTCTAGCATATCATGATACTTTAACAGAGCTTGCAAATCGCCGTGCATTTCATCAATATGTAGAACAAGCAATTGCTCGATCCGAAATATCAAAAAGGCCTTTTGCTGTTATGTTTCTCGACCTAGACCGCTTTAAGGTTATTAATGATACCCTCGGTCATAGGGTAGGAGACCTTCTATTAATTGCCGTAGCAAAAAGACTAGAAAGACTATCGACACCAAATATGAAGCTCGCCCGGCTAGCCGGGGATGAGTTCACAATCCTTATCGAAAATTATAAAAAAAGACCTGATGTGAAAAAAATAGCTGATACGATTGTAGCAGCCATGAACGAACCATTCGAAATTGAAAGTCAACATTTACAAATCTCACCGAGCATCGGGATTGCAATATATCCTGAAGCAGGTGAAGATCCATTATCCATTTTACAGCATGCTGATATGGCCATGTACGAAGCAAAAAATAAAGGAAAAAATGGTAGCTCCCTATACACGAAAGAATTGTATAAAAAAATGGAACGAAAAGCTCGAATTGAAAAAGATTTACCACTCGCTTTAGTAAACGAAGAGTTTTATCTCGTCTATCAACCACAAATTGATATTACGACGAAAAAGATTATTGGTGCTGAAGCATTACTACGCTGGAAACACCCACTCCTAGGTGACATTCCGCCATGTGAGTTCATTCCAATTGTAGAAGAGACGCCACAAGTCGTTCCGCTCGGTCATTGGGTATTAAAAGAATCTTGTCGCCAGTTAAAAATATGGCATACTTTCGGCTACACAGATTTAAAAATAAGTGTGAACTTATCCGCAAAAGAGTTTCAGCAAGAGAATTTAATCAACAACATTTCACAAATACTAACAGACATTAAAGTCGATTCAAAGCATGTAACACTTGAGCTAACAGAACGAATTGCAATGATTGATGAAAAAGAAACATTATCAAGACTAAAACAATTAAAGGAATATGGTATTCAAACGTCCATTGATGACTTCGGTACCGGCTATTCTTCTCTCGCTTATTTATCAATTTTCCCTATCGATACGTTAAAAGTACCGAG
Organism: Bacillus pretiosus; assembly: GCF_051294775.1. Lineage (NCBI taxonomy): Bacteria > Bacillati > Bacillota > Bacilli > Caryophanales > Bacillaceae > Bacillus > Bacillus pretiosus. The sequence continues at coordinate 202,957 of NZ_JBPPHF010000004.1, read as the reverse complement.
AGAATTTACACAACTAGCCGATCATCGACCTGAGGAAAGAGCTATCGTTTCCACTATCCTTTCCCTTGCAAATACTTTAAACCTCTCTGTCGTTGCTGAAGGAATTGAAACAGAAAAACAACTTAAGTTTCTACAAAAGAACAACTGTAAATATATGCAAGGTTACTATTTCAGTAAACCACTTACTAGTCATCAATTTATAAAATTTCTACAAAAAACACCCAGTATGAACCAATAGCTCATACTGGGTGTTTTTATAGTGTCGGAATTGTTTTCTCGTAATACTCCTCTGCAATTTCTTCATAAAAAGCTGCTGACGTCGTATAAAAATATGGAATTAGCCATAGGAATCCAATCCCGAGTGTAATACAACTTAATATAAACCAACCAATAAAGCTTAAACATAAAATGAAATACTCCATCTTATGTCCATTCATCATACGACGACTTTCTGTAATAGCTTGATTTATGGAATACTCAGGATGATCATTTATTATAAAGTACGTCATCGCATAAGAAAATGATTTAATAATGCCTGGAATAATAAATAATAAAAACCATAAGAAAATATAAATGTTCACTACTATATATAATAAAAATGACTTTATAAACTTACTTCCTTCTGTAAACCATCTGAATATATGCCCAATACTCGCTTCTTTTTCACGAATGATATGTAGTGCTAAATGATAACCACCTAGCGTTAATGGACCTACCATCAATATTGTAATAACGTCTACTGAAAGTGAGTTATTTACTTCTTTCCAATCCCAAAATTGAAAGAAAATGAAATCAATACTAAAACTAAAAGCTGAAATAAGAATCGAAATCAGTAATGTTGCCCCGACAGCTAATCCCCATTTCCCTTCTAATGAATCTAGCGCTTCTCCTTTTAAATCACTAATCATATTGTTCCTCCTATACGTAATAACTCTATTAGTATAGCATGTTCCTACTACAATTCATCTTTTGAAAGATAGCGATAAAAATGCGCTGTCGTTGTACTCATATACGGGCTAAGCCAAAGAAAACCTATTCCAAGTGTTAAAATCGCTAAAATACCCCATCCTATAAAACTGAGCCATAAAAGAAATAAATCTAACTTATGTCCCTTCATAAGATGTTTACTTTCTTTCATTGCTCGTGACACACTATACTCTGCATTTTCAATCATTACATAGTACGTCATCGCATAAGAAAAATACATCACAATCATAACAACGATTGAAATAGCTAATAGTACAAAGAAAGCGATAGTAAACGACGTATTTCCTTCTTCACCGAAAAATGCGAATAAGGCTACTAGCAACATTGGAATCCATGTACCTGTATATAACAAAATCGCAAGCATTGCCCACATCGTTTTCATCATTCTTTTAAAGCCACGAAACCCTTCGAATAAGTGATCTACTTTAACACCTTCTCGTTTACTCATCTGTAAAAATACATTTGTATAACCGTATGATGTAATTCCATACGATGCGTTACTCAAAATTATTATGATGCAATAAAAAATACCAAATGTAATACCTGCTCCAATTGATATTGTTTCCTCTTCAAGTGAACCTGTTAAACCAGCAAATAGTAAAAATATAATAACTCCTGGAATTAAAAGTATAAGCATTACAGCCATTGAAACAACATAACTTAAAATAAAATATAAAATCGTTGATCCAACACCTAGTCCCCATTTTCCCTTTAAAGAGTGCAACGCTTCTCGTTTCATTTCACCGATCATTTATTCATCCCCTTTATAAATTGTTGTACATTCTCTACTTATACAAGCATCAATATAATTATACCATTTTTGTAAAATTATCCATGAACTACACAAAAAAATCCGTAAAGGCAAAGCCTTTACGGATTTTTTATTTCATATCGGAAACGTTTAAACGGTTCACAGCACGTTGTAATGCCATTTCTGCACGTCTAAAGTCAACATGTGCTTGTTTATCTTGCATACGTTGCTCAGCGCGACGCTTCGCTTCATTTGCACGATGGATATCGATATGGTTTGCTTCTTCAGCAGATGATGATAATACAGTTACTTTATCTGGACGAACTTCGATAAAGCCACCGCTTACTGCTACATAATCAGTGTGTCCACCATGTTTCAGACGAACTGCACTAATTTTTAATGGTGCAACAGTTGGAATGTGACCTGGTAAGATCCCCATTTCCCCACTCTCTGCTTTTACGCTTACCATTTCTACTTCTTTTTCGTAAACCGGTCCATCAGGAGTTACAATACTGACTGGAAATGTCTTCATAATTCGTCCCTCCTAAGGCCTTACGCCATCATTTTCTTCGCGTTTTCAATAACTTCTTCAATACCACCTACAAGACGGAATGCATCTTCTGGAAGGTCATCATATTTTCCTTCTAGAATTTCTTTAAATCCGCTAACTGTATTTTTTACAGGTACGTAAGAACCTTTTTGACCTGTAAACTGCTCAGCTACGTGGAAGTTTTGAGATAAGAAGAATTGAATACGACGAGCACGATGTACAACTAACTTATCTTCTTCAGATAACTCATCCATACCTAAGATAGCAATGATATCTTGAAGCTCTTTATAACGCTGTAAAGTTTGCTGTACTTGACGAGCTACTTCATAATGCTCTTCTCCTACGATTTCTGGAGAAAGTGCACGAGATGTAGATGCTAATGGATCTACGGCTGGGTAAATACCCATTTGTGTTAAACGACGCTCTAAGTTTGTTGTTGCATCTAAGTGAGCGAACGTTGTAGCTGGTGCTGGATCCGTATAGTCATCGGCTGGTACATATACCGCTTGGATAGACGTGATAGACCCTTTATTTGTAGATGTAATACGCTCTTGTAATTGACCCATTTCTGTTGCAAGTGTCGGTTGGTAACCTACCGCAGATGGCATACGACCAAGAAGGGCAGATACTTCAGAACCTGCTTGCGTGAAACGGAAGATGTTATCGATGAACAATAGTACGTCTTGTCCTTGCTCATCACGGAAATGTTCAGCCATTGTTAAACCTGTTAATGCAACACGTTGACGTGCTCCAGGTGGCTCATTCATTTGTCCGAATACCATCGCAGTTTTCTTAATTACGCCAGAATCGCTCATTTCGTGGTATAAATCGTTACCCTCACGAGTACGCTCACCTACACCAGCGAATACAGAGATACCACCGTGTTCTTGTGCGATGTTGTTAATTAATTCCTGAATTAATACAGTTTTACCTACACCGGCACCACCGAATAGACCGATCTTACCACCCTTAATGTAAGGAGCAAGTAAGTCTACTACTTTAATACCAGTTTCAAGAATTTCTACTTTAGTAGATAATTCTTCGAATGCAGGTGCTTGACGGTGAATTGGATCACGGCGTACATCGGCAGGAACCTCACCATCTAAGTCAATTGCATCACCTAATACGTTAAATACGCGACCAAGTGTTGCATCACCAACTGGTACAGAGATTGCTTTACCAGTATCTTCTACTTCTGTACCACGAACAAGTCCGTCTGTGGAAGACATTGCAACTGTACGAACTGTATCATCACCTAAATGAAGTGCAACTTCAAATGTTAAGTTAATGCTTGTTCCGTTTTCGTTGCTTTGTTTTACCGTAAGGGCGTTGTAGATTTCTGGTAGCTTTCCGCCATCAAACTTAACGTCTACAACCGGACCCATGATTTGCGTAACGCGCCCTTTATTCATCGGGTTCCCTCCTAGCTTTCTTTTAATTAGCCAACTTGCTACGAGCAGTTAGCTTTTCATTTTTTATTGGTTTATAGCTTACGCAACTCTTTTGAAAGAGCCGCCTACGCTTTTTATTGAATCTAGTTCCAGCGGCTAGAACAGTCGGTCATTTCGCGCCTTCCTGCGAGGCAAAGAACGCCTCTTTGTCAGGAAGCTCCAATGCCCTCTTGTTCTGGACGAGCCGCTTCCACTTTTTACTGAATCTAGCTCCGGCGGTTAGAATGTTCGGTGGCTTCGCTTTTTCCTACGAGGCACAAATCGCCTCTAGGTCAAAAGCTCCATCCCCCTCTCATTCTGAACGAACCGCCTACGCTTTTTATTACTACTCTAACGCTGCTGCTCCACCAACGATTTCCGTAATTTCTTGCGTAATCGCTGCCTGACGCGCACGGTTGAATGAAAGTGTAAGTGAATCGATAACTTCCATTGCGTTGTCTGTAGCACTCTTCATTGCTGTCATACGCGCTGCGTGTTCACTTGCTTTACCGTCTAGTAATGCACCGTACACTAAGCTTTCTGCGTATTGTGGCAATAGTACTTTTAAAATTTCTTCTTCAGAAGGTTCGAATTCATAAGCTGTCGTCGGTTTGTCAGACGCCACATCAGTAAGCGGTAAAATTTTATTTTCCGTTACTTCTTGTGAAATTTTACTTACGTAATGGTTGTAGTAAATATACAGCTCATCATAAGCACCATCTGCAAACATCGCAATTGCTCGAGAAGCAAGATCTTTAATATCAGTAAATGATGGGTGGTCAGATAGTCCAACTACTTCATCAATGATATTAAAACCGCGACGTTTTAAATAATCACGTCCTAGTCGGCCAAGCACAATAATTGAATATTGGTTTGAATCCATATTATGACGTTCACGAATTACGTTACTTACTGTACGTAATACGTTACTGTTATAACCACCTGCTAGTCCGCGATCAGATGTAATAACGATGTACCCTGTACGCTTTACAGGACGCGCATTTAGCATCGGATGATTAATTCCTTTACTTCCTTGCGCAATGCTCGCTACTACTTCTTGAATCTTTTCCATATACGGAACGAAAGATTTAGCATTTTGCTCTGCACGGTTTAACTTAGATGCAGATACCATCTCCATCGCTTTCGTAATTTGACTCGTTTTCTTTGTCGAGTTAATCTTCGCTTTTATATCGCGTAAAGATGCCACAGGTTTTCACCACCTTTTTTCCGGAAGTTGGCACGATTAGTAAGAATTCTCTTCCTAATCTACGTTGCAAGATATTCTTGCTCATGATTGAAGGAAAAGAATAGGTGCACCTACTCTTTTCCTTTACATAACCGTCAGCAATCTCAAAACTTGAGATGCCTTATATATATACTATCTAGCTCCAGCGGCTTGAATGCTCGGTGGCTTCACTTCTTCCTATGAGGCAAAAACCGCCTCTTCGTCAGAAGCTCCATCCCCCTCACATTCAGAACGAGCCGCTTCCGCTTTTATTATTCAGAAGCTACAAATACTTTTTTAAATCCATTAATTGCTGCTGCAAATTTGTCGTCATCCGCAAGTTTCTTAGTTGTGCGGATTTCTTCTAATAAGTCAGTCGCATTAGAATCTAACCAAGCATGGAATTCTTCTTCAAAACGAGTGATATCTACTACTGGGATATCATCTAGGAATCCACGTGTTAAAGCGTAAAGAATGATAACTTGTTTCTCTACACGTAATGGTTTGTGTAATCCTTGTTTTAATACCTCAACAGTACGAGCACCACGGTTTAGTTTCGCTTGAGTTGCTTTATCAAGGTCAGAACCGAACTGAGCGAACGCTTCTAACTCACGGTAAGATGCAAGGTCAAGACGAAGTGTACCTGATACTTTACTCATTGCTTTAATCTGAGCAGATCCACCTACACGAGATACAGAAGTACCCGCATCGATTGCTGGACGTACGCCAGAGAAGAATAGGTCAGATTGTAAGAAGATTTGTCCATCCGTAATAGAAATTACGTTTGTTGGGATGTAAGCTGATACGTCCCCTGCTTGTGTTTCGATGAAAGGTAGTGCAGTTAAAGAACCGCCGCCTCTTGCATCACTTAATTTTGCTGCACGCTCTAATAAGCGAGAATGTAAGTAGAATACATCCCCTGGATATGCTTCACGACCTGGAGGACGACGTAATAGTAATGAAAGCTCACGGTAAGCCGCTGCTTGTTTTGATAAGTCATCATATACTACTAATACGTGTTTACCATTGTACATGAACTCTTCACCCATTGTTACACCAGCATAAGCAGCTAAGTATAATAATGGAGCTGGTTGAGAAGCTGATGCAGTTACAACGATTGTGTAATCTAATGCACCGTGCTTACGTAGTGTTTCTACTACGTTACGTACAGTTGATTCTTTTTGTCCGATAGCTACATAGATACAAATCATATCTTCATCTTTTTGGTTAATGATTGTATCAAGTGCAACTGCTGTTTTACCTGTTTGACGGTCACCAATGATTAACTCACGTTGACCACGGCCAATTGGTACAAGAGCATCGATCGCTTTAATACCTGTTTGAAGTGGCTCATGAACAGATTTACGATCCATTACACCTGGTGCTGGACTTTCGATTGGACGAGTGTTTGTTGTATTGATTGGGCCTAAACCATCAACTGGTTGACCTAATGGGTTTACAACACGACCGATTAGTTCTTTTCCTACTGGTACTTGCATGATGCGACCAGTACGACGAACTTCGTCACCTTCACGAATTTCTGTGTAAGGTCCTAAAATAATGATACCTACGTTGTTTTCCTCTAAGTTTTGTGCTAGTCCCATAACGCCGTTAGAGAACTCTACAAGTTCACCAGCCATAACGTTATCAAGACCATGAGCACGCGCAATACCGTCACCAACTTGGATAACTGTACCAACATCACTAACTTCGATTTCAGACTGATAGTTCTCGATTTGTTGCTTTATCAGTGCGCTAATTTCTTCAGCTCTGATGCTCATGTGCTTCACCCCTATCTATTCTTCATTAATTCACGCTGAATACGTGCTAATTTTCCTTGCAAGCTTCCGTCGTAAATGCGATTTCCAATACGTACTTTAATGCCGCCTAGTAAATCTTCATCTACAACATTTTTTACGCGAATTGCATCTTTTCCCGTTCTCTTTGCAAATGCTTCTGCAATGTTAAGCTTCTCTTCTTCTGATAGAAGACGAGTAGAATATACAGTTGCGTCGGCTACGTTACGTTCTTCATTAGCAAGAACAACATATTCATCTGCAATTTCAGGTAAGATATCAATGCGTTTGTTATCAATTAAAATATATAACGTATTTAAAATAGATTCAGAAACAGATCCGAATACGTTCGCAAGAAACGTTTTCTTCTGCTCTTTTGAAATGTTCGGTTGCGTTAAAAAGCTATGTAGTTCTCCGTTCTTTACATAAACGTTTTGTACAAGGCGTAATTCCTCTTCAAACATTTCTAATACGTGTTTTTCTTTTGCAATTTTAAAAAGAGCGACAGCATAACGTTTTGCTACAATCCCATTGCTCATCGCGCTTCTCCTACTTCTTTAATATAATCGCGAATTAACTTAACTTGATCTTCTTCTTTTAACTCTTTTTCAATTACTTTAGAAGCAATTTGAACAGATAAAGAAGCGACTTGTTCTTGTAAAGCAGCAATCGCTTGCTCTTTTTCGCGTTGAATTTCTTGTACAGCAGATGCTTTAATTGATTCTGCTTCTTCTTTCGCAGCAGCAACAATAACATCTTTTTGATCTACAGCTTGTTTTTTCGCTCTTTCGATTAACTCTTGTGCTTCAACACGCGATTGTTTTAACATTTCACGTTGTTCTTCTACTAATTTCTTCGCTTCAGCGTTACTTCTTTCTGCAGCGTCGATTTCATTAGTAACATGCTCTTCACGTTCTTTCATAATTCCCATTAAAGGGCCCCACGCGAATTTGCGTAGCATTACTAATAGAAGTAAGAAAATGAACAATGTATAAGCAATCGTTCCAAATGGAATGGAAGCCCCTAATAATAAAGTTGGCACAAGGATTCACTCCCTTCAAAATATCTAAATTGATCATATGAAAAAAAAAGACATACGTTTCGTTCATAAAGCAATGGCGAAGAAAGTTCGGAAAAACACTCTTCGCCATCTATGTAAGGGGAGTCTCCCTTATTTGTTCATTACGATGAATGCAATAACTACACCGATGATTGGAAGTGCCTCAACTAAAGCAACCCCGATGAACATAATTGTTTGAAGCGCGCCTTTTAATTCTGGTTGACGAGCAACACCTTCGATTGTACGTGATACGATAAGACCGTTACCAATACCTGCACCTAATGCTGATAAACCAATTGCAATTGCAGCTGCGATTACACCTAAACTCATTTAATTTGTCCTCCTTTGTATTATAAAAAAATAAATTTTTTCTTACTTAAATTATATTAATGGTCATGGCTTACTTTATGAGCCATATAAACCATCGTTAACATAACGAAAATAAATGACTGGATTGATCCAACGAATACACTGAATCCCATCCATGCTAACATTGGTACAAGCGCACCTAATGCTCCAAGGAATGATGCCCCGCCTAACTTAGCAAGTAATCCTAATAAGATCTCACCTGCATAAATGTTACCGAATAAACGAAGACCTAACGTTAATGTGTTAGCAAACTCCTCAATAACCTTTAATGGGAATAAGAATTTCATAGGCTGGAAATAACCTTTTACGTATTCTTTCGTACCCTTCATCTTAATTCCATAATAATGGGTGAGGGTAACTACCATCACGGCTAATGTTAATGTAACTGCTGGATCAGACGTTGGTGATCTCCACCATGCAATATGTTCGCCAGCCTCAACTGTTGAATACATGAATGGTAAACCAAGGAAGTTCGATACGATGATAAACATGATAAGCGTAACGCCAAGCGTTAAGAAACGTCCACCTGTTTTCCAGTCCATCGTACTATTGATAATCCCTTTCACGAAGTCAAACACCCATTCCATGAAGTTTTGCATCCCGGTTGGGCGAAGGGCTAAACTGCGAGTTCCGATAACAGCGATTAAGAAAACTATAACTGCTGCTACAGTAACCATCATAACTGATGACAAATCGAACGTTAAACCTAGAAATTTAACTAATTTACCGTGTTCCACTAGTAATTCACCTCTCTTCCCTGCTCTTATACTCTAAATAAAGAAAATCTATGATCATGACAAGGTATCCTGTCAGCAATCCTACACCTAGGCCCCACATCGCGATTAACTCTTGATATTTGGCTGCAAATAAAATTAATAATCCAATCGTGGCGAATCTCGAATATGTACTTACCGCTGTCGCCTTAAACTTCACGTTTTCTCCATTTGTTACGCGATCCAACAGCTTGTCTGTTCTACGTGCAATGATGCGCAAACTAAGAAAACTGAAAATCGTTCCGATAATCAGCCCAAGAAATACATCCTTGTAAGAGGTGAATCCCCATCCTAGCACTAGAAGCGCAAGCAAGTAGTACATATATTTCTTTTGTCTTTGGACAAGTCCATGTACGTCTATCATCATTGCTCTCCCGAATAGTAATGTCGAATGAGTCGAATCATTGCGTATATCCCTGTTCCTAATCCGAGTAATAACCCTATAATAAGAAACAATGGAAACGTTCCAACCTTACTATCAATCCACTGCCCACCAAAGATTCCAATAAGAATAGAACCGACTAACTGAGCAAGAATACCTGACATTAAAGCATAAGCTTTTATATGGCTGCGATCGTTTTTTTGCAAGGATTCATCCCTCCAATATGTAACCCTCATTCACGATGTGTTAATAATAACTCATTTTTTTGCATAAATCCTATACAAATTAAAAAGTTTACATTTTCGTCACGGAATAGATGTATTTTTGTCACTGAAAGCCCTACCATCTATCCCCGTTGTTAGCATACAATAGGGTATTAACAGTGTCAACGAGAAATCGTAAAAAATCAAAAAATTTGAGTATTAGTCATTTCCTCCCAAAAATGAAAACGTTCCCCTTCTAAATACTGGTTAGAGATATGCAATTTCTAGCAGTTTTCTCATTATAATAGAAGGAAATGTTCACAAGTTTGTCACTATTATATTTTTACGATATAACGCTTTCCTTCCATAATATAGTGCTCTTTAGACGTAAGACTTCTATATTATATGTGGTGTGTATTCAACTTATGTTGTATATACTATGTATATTTATCCCCCCTCCCCTACCTCATCATAGTACAAAAAAACGAGAGGGAATCCCCTCTCGTCAGTTGTCTTACTTCGTTCCGAATAAACGGTCACCAGCATCACCAAGACCTGGTACTACATATCCGTGATCATTTAATTTCTCATCTAATGCTGCTACATAAATATCAACATCAGGATGTTCTTCTTGTACTACTTTTACTCCTTCTGGAGCTGCAACGATACACATTAATTTAATTTGTTTTGCACCGCGCTTTTTCAGAGAGTTAATTGCTTCAGCTGCAGAACCACCTGTTGCTAGCATCGGATCTAGTACGATAAAGTCACGTTCTTCTACATCCGTTGGAAGTTTCACATAGTATTCTACCGGTTGTAACGTTTTAGGGTCACGGTATAAACCAACGTGTCCTACTTTTGCTGCTGGAATTAATTTCAGAATTCCATCAACCATTCCTAAACCTGCACGTAAAATCGGAATTAAACCAAGCTTTTTACCAGCGATCACTTTTGTTGTCGCTTTGCTTACAGGTGTTTCAATTTCAATGTCTTTAAGTGGAAGATCGCGAGTAATTTCGAAAGCCATTAAACTTGCTACTTCGTCCACTAATTCACGAAAATCTTTCGTACCTGTATTCTTATCGCGAATATATGTAATCTTATGTTGAATTAACGGGTGATCAAATACATACAGTTTTCCCATGTGAATCTCTCCTTTAGATGATATTCATGCGTTTGCACGCTTTTTTACACTATTTACGATTGTAAAGAAAACGCTACTAATATTCAAGGGCAAATTTGGCAAAATCATGATTTTACGATGAATCTATCTAGTATCTTTACCAATTATGGGAGCTGTATCCTTCATTATATCGCCAAAATTTATTCATCATTTGTATACATACTTAACGAACAATATATGTCCAAAAAAAAAACTGCCAAAACAATTACGTCTCAGCAGTCTTCTTTAATCTATTATAGGTCTGTGTACATTGGGAATTTGCTCGTTAACGCTTCTACACGCTTACTTGCTTCTTCTAATGCAGCTTCATTTTCATGATTTTTTAATGTGTAAGCAATAAGTGACGCAATTTCATCCATTTCTTCTAAACCGAAACCACGAGATGTTACAGCTGCCGTACCGATACGTACACCGCTTGTTACAAATGGGCTTGCTGTTTCAAATGGAATTGTATTTTTGTTCACTGTAATACCAACTTCATCTAACACGTGCTCTGCTACTTTACCTGTGATTTCTAAGTTACGAACATCAATCAGGATTAAATGATTGTCTGTTCCACCAGAAACAAGTGTAAGTCCTTCTTTTTGAAGACCTTCAGCTAAGCGATTCGCATTATTAATGATATTTTGTGCATATGTTTTAAAATCATCTTGTAGTGTCTCACCAAATGCAACAGCTTTTGCAGCGATTACGTGCATAAGTGGACCACCTTGAATACCAGGGAAGATTGATTTATCAATTTGTTTTGCAAATTGCTCTTCACATAAAATCATACCACCACGTGGACCACGTAATGTTTTATGTGTTGTCGTTGTAACGAAATGCGCGTGTGGTACTGGGTTTGGATGTAAACCAGCAGCTACTAAACCAGCGATATGTGCCATATCAACCATAAAGTATGCACCCACTTCATCTGCAATCTCACGGAATCGTTTGAAATCGATAACACGAGGATATGCACTTGCACCTGCAACGATTAATTTTGGTTTATGTTCTTTCGCTTTTGCTAATACATCATCGTAATTAATACGGTGAGATTCAGCATCCACGCCATATTCTACGAAATTATATTGTACTCCACTGAAGTTAACAGGGCTTCCGTGTGTTAAGTGACCACCATGAGATAAATTCATACCAAGTACTGTATCGCCTTGCTCTAAAATCGTAAAGTATACTGCCATGTTCGCTTGTGCACCAGAATGTGGTTGAACATTTACATGCTCTGCACCAAAAATTTCTTTCGCGCGGTCACGTGCGATATCTTCCACTACGTCTACGTGCTCACAGCCACCATAGTAACGTTTTCCAGGATATCCCTCAGCATACTTATTCGTTAAAACAGAACCTTGCGCCTCCATTACTGCTTCACTTACGAAGTTTTCCGAAGCAATTAACTCAATCTTTGAACGCTGTCTTCCTAGTTCTGCCTCAATTGCAGCAAATACCTTTTCATCTTGACGTTTTAAATGATCCACCAAAATCCCCCTTTTCTGAACGAATTACATCGATTCCCAATAGTTTTTTCTCATTTATTCAGAAAAAACGAAAATTCAGGTTGTAATTCTTTCGAACCTTCATGTTTTCAACTACATTCTAACATGACTTTCTATATCATAAAAGAAAAAAAAGACCGAAAACCGGTCTTTTCTTTCTTCTATTATAAAGTCAGACTACATACCTTTTATCTTTCGATATAAGGCTATTATGCGACTTTATAATTTTTCATGTCTAACGGCAAGTTATAGTCTCTTCCTTCGCCGCATAAACAGCACGTGCTCCACCAATTAGTTTTCCACGTGTCGTGGCCATCGTTACATGCGCACTTCCAATTTCCTTCACACCTGTACGAACCGGAACAGCTACATGCTTTAAATGCATACCGATAAATGTATCACCAATATCCATTCCTGCATCTGCTTTAATAAACTCAATTACTACCGGATCTTTCAAATTGTGATACGCATATGTTGCTAATGCACCACCTGCTGATCTAACAGGCGTAACTGTTACAATTTCAAATTGATATTTCATCGCCAACTCTCTCTCAACTACTAAAGCACGGTTTAAATGCTCGCAACATTGAAACGCCAACTCAATACCTGTTTGTTCTTGAAATTGTTTTAACTCAGAAAAAATCGCCTCTGCTACTTCCATCGTTCCTGATGTCCCAATTCTTTCTCCTAGCACTTCGCTCGTGCTACACCCCACTACAAAAATTTGTCCACTTTGTAATGAAGCTTGTTCTTGGAAATCAGCAAGCGAAATTTGTAACTGTTCTCTTACCTTTACGATTTCTGTCATTACGCCTCTTCCTTTCACAGGTTGGTTCACCAAATTATATTTCATACTACTTCTAGTTAGAATCTATTACTTTGTTTCGTATGTTTTAATTTTTCCTACGCGGTTTTCGTGACGACCACCTTCATAGTCAGTTGTTAACCAAATTTTTGCGATGTCACGTGCTAGACCTGCACCAATTACACGCTCGCCCATTGCTAACATGTTCGTATCATTATGCTCTCTCGTTGCTTTCGCACTGAAAGTATCATGAACTAATGCACAACGAATACCATTTACTTTGTTTGCTGCAATTGACATACCGATGCCTGTCCCACAAACTAAAATACCACGATCTACCTCGCCATTCGCTACCATTTCCGCTGCTGGAAACGCAAAATCAGGGTAATCAACAGAACCAGCTTCACATTCACAACCTAAATCAATATATTCAATATTTAACTCTTCTAATAAACTTACAAGTTCTTTACGGATATTCATACCGCCGTGATCAGATGCTACTACTACTTTCATTTTTACCCCTCCAAAGTTTCAATCAATTATCTTCATTTCTCACTCGTTACCTTAACGGAACGAAGTAATCTCCAATATCGTATTATACACGAAACATCAACCTTCTGAATGTTTTTTCAGTAAAGTTTGTACAAGTTTTTCCATCTCTTCTAACGTTTCTTTATAAATAGAAAGTGAACCGCCAAATGGATCTGAAATATCCTTACTTATCCCCTCAGTTACTCCATATAATGTATCCACTTTCTTTTCAACACTCGGATAATGCCCAAGTACAATTTGCTTATGGTTTTCCGTCATTGTTACTACAATATCTGCCCAATCAATCAAAGCTTCATTTATCTGTTGTGAAGCATGATCGATTGTAATTCCCTTTTCAGCTAAAGCTTCCTTTGCATATATCGACGCATCACTTCCAGGATAGGCGAAAACACCAGCAGATTGCACTTCAAACTTCCCTTCTCCATGATGACGAAGTAACGCCTCAGCCATCGGGCTACGGCATGTATTTCCAGTGCAAATAAATAACACTCGTTCCATCCAAACCCACCCCTTTTCTTCTTTTTCCTATCTTTCATCATAACGTACATAAGAATAGAACAAAAGAAATGTGAATATACGAAAGGCGCATTTCTCTTATATTTTTTCTAAGAAAAATGCGCCTTATCCACATATATGTGAAACCCTATTTCCAAGTGCCTAGAGTATTTTAACATACATAGCAAGCGTACTACAAAACAAAAGAAGGAATCCATTTCATATGAAACGGATTCCTCTTATACAATAATTATTTCATTTTAACTTTCATTACTTCTGTTGAACCTTTTGTAGCTGTTACGCCTACAGTTGTTTTAATAGACTCAGCTGCATCTGTGTTTGTAATAACGATTGGAGTAATTGTACTTTTCGCTTTTTCACGGATTAATTCTAAGTCGAATGAGATTAATTTATCTCCAGCTTTTACAGCTTGGCCTTCAGAAACGTGAGCTTCGAAACCTTCGCCTTCCATTTTTACAGTTTCTAATCCAACGTGGATTAAAATTTCTGTACCGTTTTTCGCTTTAATTCCTACAGCATGTTTTGTGTGGAATAATTGTACGATTTCACCATCAACTGGAGATACAACTAGACCTTCAGTAGGATCGATTGCAACACCTTCACCCATCATACGACCAGCGAATACTGGATCTGGTACTTCTTCAATATTTTTCACTGCTCCAGTTAATGGAGCTACGATTGTTTCTTCATTTGTTTTTGAACCAAAACCGAATAATTTTTTAAACATAGGATAGTCCTCCTCATAATTTACCTAAAAGTTTATAGGGCAATCCCTAGTAAAACTCGGGATACATGTAAGACTTCATACTTCGAATATTATACTGTAAAAACGCTTTCGAAATAAATTACGTCATTACTAATAGACTCTTATTGTAGCTCTTTGCAAAATTCCAGTCAATTCTGATTGTCTGAATAACAATAAGAAGTTAACTTCTACTTATATTTTCTCTTTTTTTACCCAACTTGTCTAGAGGTCTTTACTACATTTTGCTTTTTGTCGCTAATTTGTAAAATTATTTTCAAACTTTTTTCGAAACCCACTTGACTAAAGTAAGTAACTATTTTATTATTACTTACATAAGATAAGTTAATAACTTTTAGGAGGTTTTTTTGAAATGATGGATATCGGTCTTCTTATTATTCGTCTTATTATAGGTATTACATTCATGGGTCATGGTGCTCAAAAACTATTTGGTTGGTTCGGCGGTTACGGTTTAAAAGGAACAGGCGGCTGGATGGAGTCAATCGGTTTACGTCCTGGTGTATTCATGGCATTTATGGCTGGCGCAACTGAATTATTAGGTGGCTTCTTATTCGCATCAGGTATTTTCACTGCAATTGGTTCATTATTTATCGTTGGAACAATGTTAATGGCAATCTTCACTGTTCACGGAAAAAATGGTTACTGGGTAACACAAAACGGATATGAATACAATTTAATGTTAATCGCTGTTGCTGTCGGAGTAGCTTTAATCGGACCTGGGGCATACGTTTTATTATAATTTTTATCTTGAATTCGAGATTATTTAGACGGAACTTACTTCAATCACAATGAAGTAAGTTCTTTTTATGTAATAAAAATATTATTTTCAGCAGGAGTTTTCCACTAACATCTTGTAAACAAACAATAAGTCGTCATATTTAGAAAGGGGATTTTACGCATGTTATCCATTAATCCAAATGAACAAACGGAAAAAGAGAATTACAAATTATTAACGGGAAGTATCATTCCACGCCCTGTCGCATTCGTTACTTCTGTAACAAAAGACGGCGTATTAAACGGAGCACCGTATAGCTATTTCAATATTGTCGCTGCTAATCCACCACTTATCTCAGTTTCTGTACAACGAAAAGCAGGAACACCGAAAGATACTTCTCGAAACGCAATCGAAAAGGGTGAGTTTGTCGTACATATTTCTGATGAATCTTACGTAGAAGCAATTAACGAAACAGCGGCTAACCTCCCGCCAAATGAAAGCGAAATTGAACTAGCAAAACTAACACCAATTGAAAGTGATGTTATCTCCGTTCCAGGTGTAAAAGAAGCAAATATTCGAATGGAGTGCGTACTAGAACGCGCAATCCCTCTTGGCGGAACAGAAGACTCACCAGCTTGCGATCTACTAATCGGACGCGTCGTTCGTTTCCACGTCGCAGAACACCTATACGAAAACGGCCGCATTCATGCAGAAGGACTAAAACCAGTAAGCCGTCTAGCAGGACACAACTACGCAAAACTAGGAGAACAATTCGAATTGGTAAGGCCTATCTAAAAGTGGAAGTGGCCCGCTTAGCTCTGACCGGCTAAGGTTCTCTCGCACAAAAGGTGCTTTTTACCTTTAGTGCGGGAGGTTGTTAGATGCGAAGAGCTGGCCGCTGGAACTGGATATATCTAAAAGCGGAGGCGGCTCGTTCAGAATCGCAGGGCATTGGAGCTCTCGACCTTGAAGCGCTTTTTGCTTCGAGCGAGAGAGCGAATGTAACTCAATTACTTCCATCACTCAAACATAAAATCCCCTGCTATTTAGCAAGGGATTTTATCATTGTAATTCTTCCTTTTTTTCCTCTAAAGTAGATACTTTCTCTTTTTTCGGTTTCCCAAGCTTAATTACTAAGAAATATAGGGAAAGCAATGTAATAAGAAAAACGATTATAAACGGATACGGAGAATAAAAGGCACGCGCTGCCTCCGTTTTTCCCGCAACAAACTTCAATGACTCAATATCTAAAAACTCAGCAAACATTTGTACACCGAGCATACTAAACCAAAAAACAAAAAAACTAATAATAATACCAAAAACTTGCTTCAATCTCGTCATTCATCTCATCCTTTCTATATCTATAATTTTTTGGCGCAATCAGTATAGTATAAATAAAACTATGCACAGAAAGGAGCTATTTTACCATTCGCGAATTAACTTCATCCAACCTAAAAGTGAAATTTGCAAAATAATACCCCAAATAACAAGCCGTCTTAACCACCTAGGAAAAAAAGTTAAAAATCGAATATACCATTCCAATAATTTATTCATAACTCCCTCCTATTTAAAATTATATAGGAAAAAGGAGATATAATCCAAATCCAACGAGAATGATACCACCTACTATCTCGCCATATGTGCCGAGCATATCTTTTGCATGTCTACCAATTAATAAACCAATCCACGCTAATAACATACTAACAAATCCAAAAAGTAATATCGTAATAATTGTCTGCGCCCCGTAAATACCAAGACTAAGGCCTACTGAAAAACTATCTATACTAACGCCAAATGCAAATACGAATAAACTAATTCCAATAGGGGCCGTTCTAGTATCTTCATTCTCCAAAATAGATGAATACACAATATAGAATCCTAGTCCAATTAATAAAATAGCACCTGCAAAATGTGCAATGTCTCCATACTGTTCTGATAAAAAACGACCTAATACCATCCCTATAAATGGCATGATAATATGAAATATCCCTATAGTCATACCGATATACAGGATTTGTCTTAACTTTAAGGTCATCATCCCCATACCAAGACTCACCGAGAACGCATCCATCCCTAAAGCGAATGCCATAATTATTAAAGGTATTAGCTGTTCAAACGTCATTCATGTCCCTCCTCGGACGTGCTACTTCAAAATATGCTTATCCGAGGAGAAATATTCGGTTTGCTAATCGTACCTTACGATTCAGTAATAACCTGATGGCCTGCCGCTTTCGTTAAGCGATTCATAATGGCATTCCCTATTCCTTCATTCGGGAATGATTCACTAAAAATAACATCCACTTCACTTGCATCAAACGTTCTAAGTACATCATATAATTTAGTCGCAACGCTAGCTAAATCGCTTCGAACACCACAAGATAATACAACATCCGCGCTATATACATGCTGATATTCTTCCGTCGTTAATACACCTACTTTAAATCCTTCTTCCTTTTTCTTATCCACAATAAGCTGAATAAATTCACGTGAGCCCTCAACAATACTAAGCGGCGCTTTCGGTGCATAATGTGTATATTTCATTCCAGGTGATTTCGGTTTTTCCTTCTCGTCCTTTAAAGCCGGATCTAAAGAAACAGTACCAATTACCGCTTCTAATTGTTCTTTCGTAATCCCACCTGGGCGTAATATCGTTGGAACCTCGCTCGTACAATCAATTACAGTCGATTCAACACCTACTCCCGTCGCACCACCGTCTACAATACCTGCAATTTTCTCATTTAAATCTTCATATACGTGAGAAGCTAGTGTCGGACTTGGGCGCCCAGAGCGATTCGCACTCGGTGCTGCAACAGGCACATTTGCCTCTTCAATAAGAGCAAGCGCTACTGGATGATCAGGCATTCTTACTCCAACCGTATTAAGTCCTGCCGTCACCTTCTCTGAAATCCCTTCTTTTCTAGGTAAAATAATTGTTAATGGGCCTGGCCAAAAATGCTCCATTAACTTCTCTGCAACTGGCGGGATTTCTTTCACAATCCCATCTAACTGTGATTTTGTACCGATGTGGACAATAAGTGGATTATCACTCGGTCTTCCTTTCGCTTCAAAAATTTTCGCGATTGCTTCATCATTCATCGCGTTTGCACCTAGTCCATATACCGTTTCTGTAGGGAAGGCAATCGCCTCATTTTCCCTTAATAATTTTGCTGCTTCTTGTAACTGTGGATAATATTTTTTTCTTTCCACAACATTATCCACAACCCACATATTTGTATGCATTTTTTCCCACGTCCTTTTCTACCCTGAAATACTTGTCTATTTTTAGTTTACTATGAGATTTATCCAAAAGACAAACAAGGTTTATCCACAAAATGTGGATAAACCTAATTAATCCGTGGATAACTTTGTGAATAGCTGACAATTTAGTATTATTGCATTTGGCTCTTTTATATTTTTACAAAAGTGTTCTAACTGTCGAATTCCCTCTGGTACGTTTTCTTTCTCTATAGTAACAAAGTCAAAAAACTGAAAGATTGTTATAGATTGTGGATGATTTGTTAGTAAGTACAATTGTCGAATATTTTTTTCGTTCATATACTGCAAAAACATTTCAAAAAAATATAAGAAAGTCTGTTTATCCACATTAGGTGTGAATAAACAAGAACGAATCAGTGCGTGTTCTTCACTTTGTTCATATCCAATGACAGCCCGTATTTCTTCCGCCTCTTCCAAAATCATAAATTGCGCGTACAACTCATTTATTTTATCATCTTTTTTATTAGCTTGTCCGAAAAAAGAATGCAATCTTTCCACATCTGCTTTCGTAGCAAAATATACTTTCTTCATAGTAAATCCCTCCTCTTTGTTATATATGAGAAGGGACCTACTAATAGTACTATTTAGAGAATAAAGATGTAAAAGCTTCTACAATAAATAACTTAACTTCTGGCTTTTCTTCTTCCTCCTCTACTTTTACATACTCATTTTGTTTTTCTTGCTTTTGTTCCACAGGTTTCTCCACTTTTTCCACAGTTTTTGTTTCTTCTTTACTTACAGGTTGTTCTTCTACTTTCGTTTCATTTTTTACTATTTTCTTTTCAGAAGCTGTTACTTTTTTTGCGACTTCCTGCTTTACAACCTTCTTTTCATTCACCTTATCCTCTTTCTTCTCTGGTACATCCACTACTTCCTCATCTTGCTCCTTAACTTCCCCCTCTTCAGGAGATTCAGCCTTCACAACATGTTCTTCCTTCCTTACAGCTGTACCACTTGAAAAATCTAAGAAACACATCGGTGGAAATAATACACACCACCAGTTTGCCCCTTCACCTTCCCCAATTGTAATCAATACCGCCTCATATTCCCCTGCTGGATAAATAAAATTACCATATACCTTTGTAGGGAACTTTACATTCTTACTAAATTTCACTTGAAATGAATCTTTACTTCCTTCTTTTTTCAACGTATTTGCCACTGTTTTTTCGATTTTTGGAATATGACTTTGAATGACTTTACGTGCCTCTTCAAATGAAGTTAAATCTGCTACCCATCCATCAATTTGTGCTTTTACTTCATCACGCACTTTGCGCTTTAAAGCCTGATCTTTATCTGAATCACTATTTGCTAAAATCCGTAATCGAACGGCCTCTTTCGGAATAACTGAAGGCCCTTTCGCATCAGCTTTCATATATCCAAACTGCACAAGCAACTGTGCACCAATTAATAATAGAAGAAGATAAGCAATAACTTGTTTTTTCATTTCCTCCACCGTCCCTTCTACAAACAGTGTGGACAGACTTTCATCTTTCTAAACTATTAAATTCAAAATCTATATAAATTTTTCCGCAAAAAAATAGAGTAAGGTGTGAACCTTACTCCATCTCTGCAAATACCATACGATCTTTTCCATTAATATCAAAAACAACCTCAACATGAGCATGTGGAAAAGCTTGTTGTAACAACCCTTTTACATCCTCACCTTGCCCTACTCCAATTTCAAATGCCACAATTGCTTTCTTCTGCAACACATTCGGCAACTCTTCCATAAAACGGCGATAGAAATCTAATCCGTCTTCACCGCCAACAAGTGCTCTCCTTGGCTCATGCTCTTTCACCACAGGAGAAAGGCCACGCCAATCCTCTTCCGGTATATATGGAGGGTTTGAAACAACAACATCTAACTTTTGACCTGTTTTATAAAATGGTGACAATAAATCACCATGATAGAACGTTACTTCTGCGCCCAAAGTTTTTGCATTTTCTTTTGCAACTTCAATCGACTCTTGTGCAATATCTACCGTATACACATGAAGATTTTTATTTTCTAAAGCAAGCGTAATAGAAATCGCTCCACTACCTGTACCAATGTCCGCCACATGTAGTTTCTCATCGCCAAAATGACGCTCGATTCTTTCTAACACTCCCACTATAAGCTCTTCTGTTTCCGGTCTGGGTATTAATACTTCTTCATTCACAAAGAACGACCGTCCATAAAACATTTCATAACCAATCATATATTGAATAGGAATACCTTCTACATGCTTGTGAATAAACTCCGTAAAACTCGTTTCTTGTTCCACAGTTATTTCTTCACGCATATTCATGAGCATTCCGGTTCTGTTCGTCTTTAATACATGACAAAGGACAAGTTCTCCCGCATTTTCATCTCGTCCATTTTCCTGTAAAAAAGAAGAAGCCCATTTCAGGGCTTCATAGACACGCATTACTCAGCTGCCTCCATCTTTTGAGCCTGATCTTCCATCACTAAGGCATTGATGAAATCATCTAACTTACCTTGTAAGATTTGATCTAGCTTTTGAATCGTTAAACCGATTCGATGGTCTGTAACGCGGTTTTGCGGGAAATTATACGTACGAATACGCTCTGAACGATCACCCGTACCAACAGCTTGTTTACGGTTTTGATCATACTCAGCTTGCGCTTCTTGTCTAAACTTATCATAAACACGTGCGCGTAATACTTTCATCGCTTTTTCTTTATTCTTGATTTGTGATTTCTCATCCTGACACGATACAACTACACCAGTCGGTAAATGCGTTAAACGTACCGCTGACATCGTTGTATTAACACTTTGTCCACCAGGACCACTAGAAGCAAACGTATCAACACGAACATCTTTTTCATGAATACTAATTTCTACTTCTTCTGCCTCTGGTAATACAGCTACAGTTGCTGTAGATGTATGAATACGTCCACCCGATTCCGTTTCAGGAACACGTTGTACACGGTGAGCACCATTCTCGAATTTCAGCTTCGCGAACGCACCTTTACCGTTAATCATAAAGATAATCTCTTTATATCCACCTAACTCTGTATAGCTCGCTTCGATAATTTCAGTTTTCCAACCTTGTACCTCAGCATAACGGCTATACATACGATATAAATCACCAGCAAATAAAGCGGCCTCGTCACCACCAGCAGCACCACGAACCTCAACGATAACGTTTTTATCATCATTAGGGTCTTTTGGAACAAGTAAAATTTTCAGACGCTCTGACAATTCTTTATCTTGCCCTTCTAATTCAGAAACCTCTTCTTTTACCATGTCACGCATATCAGCGTCTAACTTATCTTCTAACATTGCTTTTGCATCTCTTAATTGCTCACGAACATCTTTATACTCACGGTACACCTCTACCGTTTCCTGCATATCAGATTGTTCCTTTGAATACTCACGAAGCTTATTCGTATCGCTAATAACCTCTGGATCACTTAACAATTCATTTAACTTCTCATAACGATCTTCTACAGCCTGCAAACGATCTAACACACCATTCACCTCTACATCCTAGTATCTAATACAAATAGTATATGGTACTTAATCAAAAAAACGCAAATTATATTTAAAAGCGTAAGCGGCTTGCTCAGAATCGCAGGCTATTTGGAACTCTCGACCTTGAAGCGCTCTTTGCTTCGAGCGAGAGAGTGAAATGGCCGGAGATTCTAGCCGCTGGAGCTAGATAATATTTAAAAGCGTAAGCGGCTTGCTCAGCTCTGACTGCCTAAAGTTCTTAGCTGTACGAAGAGCCGGCCACCAATCTTCATCTATTTTCGAAAAAAACCCGCTCTACATAGCGAGTTTCATTTATCTTTGTTTTGTAGGTACTGCATGACAATGACGACAACGTGGTTCATACGATTCTGAAGCCCCAACTAAAATAATTGGATCATCAAATGCCGCTGGTTCTCCATCGATTAAACGTTGCGTACGACTTGCAGGAGATCCGCATGCAGAACACACTGCCTGCAACTTAGTTACATGTTCAGCAATCGCCATCAGCTGAGGAACTTGTCCAAATGGTAGACCACGGAAATCTTGGTCTAATCCAGCTACAATGACACGATAGCCACGATTTGCCAATACTTGCACCACTTCCACAATGTCCCCATCAAAAAATTGTACCTCATCGATTGCAATAACATCCATTTCTTCTGCTACATGGTTAAATATATCTTTTGAAGCTGAAACAGGAACTGCTTTAACCTTTAATCCATTATGTGATACAACATCTTCTTCACTATAACGATTATCAATACATGGTTTAAATACAATCGCATGTTGTTTCGCAAATTGCGTACGTCGTATACGGCGGATGAGCTCTTCTGATTTTCCAGAAAACATACTCCCGCAAATCACTTCAATCCAACCATTTTGATTCATTAAGTACATTGAGCTCTCCTTTCATCTACTTTCCTAATCCAAAGTAGGGTAAAGGTTTAATATTTTTGCAAAAAAAACAGACAAGCGAATACATACACTTGCCTGTTTTATGTTCTTTATTACTTGATACCGTATTTCTTATTGAAGCGGTCAACACGTCCGTCTGCAGTAGCAAACTTCTGACGTCCAGTGTAGAATGGGTGAGAATCAGAACTGATCTCAATTTTTAGTAATGGATAAGTGTTACCATCTTCCCACTCAACAGTTTCGCTAGAGCCTTTAGTAGACCCGCTTAAGAATTTGAAGCCTGTGTTCGTGTCCATAAATACAACTTTATTGTAATTTGGATGGATTCCTGCTTTCATTCTTTTCATCTCCTTCCGCCCTGAATCATTTTCGAAACAGAGTTTTTCATCTTCAGCTGCTTGCACAACTATATTGATGAAACACATATGATGAAATTATAACAAGGCTAACTCCATTTTGCAACTACCTGTTTTTGTCTTTTTAAAATTTAAAAGCGCAACCGGCTCGTTCAGAATCGCAGGACATTGGAGCTCTCGACCAAGAAGCGCTTTTTGCTTCGACCGAGAGAGCGAAATGGCCGGAGATTCTAGCCGCTGGAGCTAGATATAATTAAAAGCGCAACCGGCTCGTTCAGAATCCAGGACACTTCAAACTCTCGACCCAAATATAATTTTCATCTCAAAAAATAAAATTTTTCCCATATATTACTCTCTCTAATATTCACTTAAAAAACATAAAAAACTCGCTTACCACAAAATAAGCGAGTCCCAATCTTTTCCCTTTACTTAGTTGTTACATATCTTTTTGAGTCTGCAACAATGTTTTGTAAAAATTCTTCATTTGTCTTTGTTTGACGAAGTTTACGTAAGAAACCTTCGACAAAGTCTGGTGTATCACGCATTGTTTTACGAATACCCCATAGCTTGTCTAAATGTTCTTTCGGAATTAATAGATCTTCTTTACGTGTACCAGAACGGCGAATATCAATTGCCGGGAAGATACGACGCTCAGCTAATGAACGATCTAAGTGAAGTTCCATATTTCCAGTTCCTTTAAATTCTTCGTAAATTACATCGTCCATACGAGATCCTGTATCAACAAGCGCTGTTGCTAAAATCGTTAAGCTACCGCCTTCTTCAATATTACGTGCAGCTCCAAAGAAACGCTTCGGTCTATGGAAGGCAGCTGGGTCGATACCACCCGATAATGTTCTACCACTTGGCGGAATAACAAGGTTGTAAGCTCGCGCTAAACGGGTAATACTATCCATTAAAATGATAACATCTTTTTTGTGCTCTACAAGACGCATTGCACGTTCTAACACAAGTTCCGCTACTTTAATATGATTTTCTGGCACTTCATCAAAAGTAGAGCTTACAACATCTCCTTTAACAGAACGTTCAATGTCTGTTACTTCCTCTGGACGCTCATCAATTAAAAGTACAATTAATTCAGCTTCCGGGTGATTTGTTGTAACACTGTGTGCGATTTCTTTTAATAGACTTGTTTTACCAGCCTTTGGAGGCGCGACAATTAAACCACGTTGTCCAAATCCAACTGGTGCGATTAAATCCATGATGCGTGTCGGTAACTTTTTCGGTTCCGTTTCCAATTTCATTTGGCGATCTGGGTATAATGGTGTTAATGCAGGGAAATGCACACGCTCTTTTGCTGACTCTGGATCATCTCCGTTTACAGCTTCAACTTGTAATAATCCAAAATAGCGTTCATTTTCTTTCGGAGGTCGTACTTTACCAGAAACCTTGTCTCCATTACGTAAATCGAAACGACGAATTTGCGAAGCTGAGATATAAATATCTTCTGAGCTTGGAGAATAGTTGATAGGACGTAGGAATCCAAATCCTTCTGATTGAATAATTTCTAATACGCCTTCCATGAAGAAGAAACCTTCTTTTTCTGCTCGAGCTTTTAGGATAGCGAAGATTAACTCTTTTTTCGTTAATTTGCTATAATACGAAATCTTAAATTCTTTCGCAAGCTCGTATAACTCTTTTAATTTCATGTTTTCTAATGCTGCAATTGACAAATTCATTCAGACACCACACTTTAACGTTATTCTCTTTTCACATGGGTAAAGGGAAAAAATACGGAAGGCAAATAATTAATAATGAAAGGCAATAAGTTCAAGTAGGGTAATATTCACTATTGTAACCCTTTTATCTAGTTTTAATCAATACGTTGAAACACAAATACAAGAAGCGAAGACAAGAAAATTTGTCTTCGCTTTTATTTAACCTAGTTCCAGTAGCTAGTATGGTCAGGAGCTACAATGCCCTGCGATTCTGAACGAGCCACTTAAGCCTTTTACTCAATCCAGTTCCAGCGGCTAGAATCTCCGGTCATTTCACTCTCTCGCTCGAAGCAAAAAGCGCTTCAAGGTCGAGAGTTCCAATGCCCTGCGATTCTGAACGAGCCGCTTGCACTTTTTATTTAATAACCAAGTTCGGTTTTTTATTCAAGCTATGACGTCCGTCTACGAAGCGTACTGTGCCTGATTTTGCACGCATAACAAGGGATTGTGTTGTTCCTACGCTACCTTTAAATTGAACGCCGCGTAATAGTTCTCCGTCTGTTACGCCTGTTGCCGCAAAGATTGCATCGTCACCTTTTACTAAGTCTTCCATGCGAAGGATACGATTTATATCTTCAATACCCATTTTTTTACAACGAGCTAATTCAGCTTCATTTTGAGGCAGAAGCTTTCCGTGGATTTCTCCACCTAAACATTTTAATGCAACTGCTGCTAATACACCCTCAGGTGCTCCACCAGAGCCGAATAAAATATCTACACCTGTGCGATCAAATGCAGTGTTAATTGCTCCAGCCACATCGCCATCGTTAATTAATTTAATACGAGCACCAGCTTTACGAATTTCTTCGATAATCGCTTGATGACGTGGACGGTTTAAAACTGTCGCTACAACATCTTCAATATCTTTATTTTTCGCTTTCGCAACCGCACGTAAGTTATCGATAATAGGCGCATCAATATCGACCGCCCCAACCGCTTCTGGGCCAACCGCGATTTTATCCATGTACATGTCAGGAGCATGTAACAAATTACCATGATCTGCAATTGCAATAACAGCAAGAGCATTCCATCCACCAGCTGCTACGATGTTTGTCCCTTCTAAAGGATCAACCGCAACGTCTACACGTGGTCCATATCCTGTACCTAATTTCTCTCCGATATACAGCATTGGTGCTTCGTCCATCTCGCCTTCACCAATTACAACTGTACCTTTCATCGGGATTGTATCAAATACATCACGCATAGCTGATGTTGCTGCACCGTCTGCCTCATCCTTTTTCCCGCGCCCCATCCAACGCGCTGATGATAATGCTGCAGCCTCTGTTACACGTACTAACTCCATAGATAAACTTCTTTCCACGATAATCCCTCTCCTTTAAGTCTTTATATTTCTGCCGTATTTTGTGAACCGTGTTTCTCTACAAAGTATACTTCCGCAAGTAGTGATGCTTCGCTTCCCCCTTGCGGAAGTATCACTTATGCGTTCTTCATCTCTTCAATTTCTTGGCTTGTCATTTGTTCTCGCCAAATATTTGCGCCAAGACCTTTAAGCTTGTCTACTATATTTTCATAACCTCGATCAATATGCTCAAGTCCGGTTACTTCTGTAATTCCATCCGCCATTAACCCTGCAATAACAAGAGCCGCTCCAGCTCGCAAATCACTTGCTTTCACTTTTGCACCTTGCAATAAAACAGGACCAGTTACAATTGCCGAACGACCTTCCACTTTAATTTGTGCATTCATACGACGTAATTCATCAATGTGTTTAAAGCGTGCGCCGTAAATCGTATCCGTTACAACACCCGTTCCGTGCGCCTTTGTTAAAAGCGTTGTAAATGGTTGTTGTAAATCTGTTGGGAATCCTGGATATACAAGAGTTTTTATATCAACTACTTTTAACCTTCTATTACCGTTCACTGTAATTTGGTCATCGTTCGTTTCAACTTGGACACCAGCTTCTCTTAACTTCGCTGTAACTGACTCTAAATGCTGAGGAATCACATTATCAACCGTTATTTCTCCTCCTGATGCAGCTCCTAAAATCATATACGTACCCGCTTCAATACGATCCGGAATGATCGTATGGTGACAACCGTGCAGTGAATCCACACCATCAATTCGGATTACATCTGTGCCCGCACCTTTAATGCGTGCACCCATGCTTGTTAACAATGTAGCTACATCAATAATCTCTGGTTCTTTCGCTGCGTTTTCAATAACAGTTCTACCTTTCGCTCGCACAGCTGCTAGCATAATATTAATTGTAGCTCCTACACTAACAACATCTAAATAAATACGTGCCCCGCGCAATTCATCTGCTCTTAAATAAATCGCACCCTGTTCATTCGTAACATGTGCACCTAACGCTTCAAATCCTTTAATATGCTGATCAATAGGCCTCGGTCCTAAATGACATCCACCTGGAAGCCCAATAACAGCTTTTTTAAAACGGCCAAGCATCGCACCCATTAAATAATAAGAAGCACGCAATTTTTTCACTTTTCCATTCGGTAAAGGCATTGCAACCATGTTAGAAGGATCGACTATCATCTCTTCCTCCTGTCCATAAGCTACTCTTCCTCCAATCTCCTCTAGCAAGTCTCCTAACATTTTCACATCCGAAATATTAGGGACACCACCAATAGTTACTGGAGTATCTGCTAAAATTGTCGCTGGAATTAGTGCAACGGCGCTGTTCTTTGCACCACTCACTCGAATTGTTCCATTTAAAGCTCTTCCGCCTTCAATTAGCAATTTTTCCATATTGAGCTCCCTTCTTGTGAATGTATTTACTTTCTATATCCTTATAGAAAGCTCCCCTTAAGAATCTCAATCACTCTTTCCACCCTAACACTCAATAAATAGGAAACCATTATCTTCATTTCTCCCGTAGTACGAATAGATAAAGATTAACTATTCATCGAATTTACATTATCAATTTAGATACATTATCACATTTATTAATAGGACTATGCACATTATTTTCTATTTCAAAAACAAAATGATAAAAATCTTTCGACTTGTTCACGCTTTCATTATACAACGAAAGGAAACCGTCTAAAAGACTAGACGGTTTCCAAAACGGAATTTTATTCTTACGCTTTACCGTTAGAACCGAATTCACGCATTTTACCAGCAACAGTTGCTTTAATAGCGTCGCGGCCAGGTCCAATATATTTACGAGGATCGTAAACTTCTTGGTCTTTGCTTAATGCTTCACGAACAGCTTTTGTAAACTCAATTTGGTTCTCAGTGTTTACGTTAATTTTTGAAGTACCTAAAGAAATAGCTTTTACGATATCAGCAGTTGGGATACCAGTACCACCGTGTAATACTAAAGGTACGCCAGTGAAGTCACGAACTTGTTCCATTTCAGCGAATCCTAAGTTAGGCTCACCTTTGTAAGGACCGTGTACAGAACCTAAAGCTGGAGCTAGGCAATCGATACCTGTTGCTTCAACAAGGTGCTTACACTCTGCTGGATCAGCGTAAATTACGCCTTCAGCGATGATGTCGTCTTCTTGTCCGCCAACTGTTCCAAGCTCAGCTTCAACAGATACGTTACGAGCGTGTGCGTATTCTACTACTTTTTTAGTAGTTTCAACGTTTTCTTCGAATGGGTGGTGAGAAGCGTCGATCATTACAGATGTGAAACCTGCATCGATTGCTTCTTTACATTTTTCGAAGCTTGAACCATGGTCAAGGTGAATCGCTACAGGAACAGTGATGTTCATTTCTTCGATTAAAGCTTTAACCATAGCTACAACTGTTTTGAAACCAGTCATATGACGAGCTGCACCCTCAGATACACCTAGGATTACAGGAGACTTTTCTTCTTCCGCAGCAGCTAAGATAGCTTGAGTCCACTCTAAGTTGTTCATGTTGAATTGACCAACTGCGTATTTTCCTTCTAGTGCTGTGTTTAGCATTTCTTTCATAGAAACTAAAGGCATGGTGAATCCTCCTAAAAAACGTTTTTTGTATCCGATAAGTTCTTATCGCTGGTAGTATGACCAGAATAAGGTAAAATATGTATATTTACATACCGGACTTTTTTCTACACTCAATAGGATAACAACTTGTACTCAAAAACTCAACCGTATTCACCTGCTCAATAGTCCATGTAAACGCTTTTTTCCATATTTTTTATAAAAAATTCATTTTTTACGCCTCTACAGCAAGCTGTTCTCTCACCGCTTGACGAATCTCATCAATATCAAACGGTTTAGCAAAGTGCATTAAAGCTCCTAAATCTTTCGCTTCTTGGATCATATCAAGCTCTCCGTAAGCAGTCATTAAAATTACTTTAATACTCTCATCAATTTCCTTTACATGTTTTAAAATCTCTATACCATCCATACCTGGAATTTTCATATCTAACACTACTAAATCTGGATTATCTTTTTTCACGATATCTAAAGCTTGAAATCCATTCGCTGCTTGGAATGTCTGATAACCTTCTTTTTGGAACACTTCATGTAATAGCACACGAATGCCATATTGATCATCAACGATTAAAATTTTACCTTCCATAACTCCCAACCTTTCTGTGTAAATACAAGATTTAAAGCTTCTTATATCTTAACGATTAATTTTCGCTATTCTTTGGCAAATTCCTTCCTATTCTTTCTTATTTTACCGTTTCCTATTTTGTTATGCTACCCTTCGATTTCACCTTTCTAAAAAAATAAACTATAATGAAAGCCGGTAAACACGTACGAAAGGGAGTAACATTATGTTAAAAATTTTTTCAACTCAATTAAGTGGTTATTTCTCCAGAGTTTCTCAAAAAGAAGAAATGAATATAGAAGATAGCGCCCGTCTACTTGCTCAAGCATTAGTCGGCGACGGTTTCATTTATTTACATGGTACAAATGAAATGGAGGGCGTTGTCGCTGAAGCATTATTCGGTACTGAGCCAATGAAGCAAGCAAAACGATTATTTGAAAATGGTAAAGAAGTAGAAGTAACTTCTGCAGACCGTGTACTTCTTATTAGCCGTTTTTCAACAGATGAAGAAGTTGTAGCAATGGCAAAAAAACTTCAAGCTGATGGACACTCTATTGTCGGCATCTCTGCTATTCAAGAAGGTACTGAATCACTAGAACAATATACAGATGTACATATTGATACTAAGCTGTTAAAAGGCCTTATTCCAGACGATGAAGGCAATCGCTACGGATTCCCAAGTTTAATGATAGCTTTATTTGCATATCATGGGATCAAATTTACAATCGATGAAATGTTAAATGAATATTAAAAAAAGCGCCCTATTTCAGGCGCTTTTTTTATTACTTGCTCTCTTTATTCGTAATAGAAGCACTTACGAAGTCATGGAACAATGGTTGTGGACGGTTTGGACGAGATACAAGTTCTGGATGGAACTGTGCCGCCACGAACCAAGGGTGGTCTTTTAATTCAATGATTTCAACTAGACGACCGTCTGGGCTTGTACCAGAGAATACAAATCCTGCTTTTTCCATATCCGGACGGAATTGATTGTTGAACTCATAACGATGACGATGACGCTCATATACAACCGGCTCGTTGTAAGCATTGTAAGCATTTGTTTCTTCAGCAAGCTTACATGGGTATAGACCAAGACGAAGTGTGCCACCTAAGTCTTCTACATCTTTTTGTTCTGGTAATAAGTCAATGATTGCATAAGGTGTGTCAGGATTAATTTCAGAAGAGTTAGCTCCTTCTAATCCTAATACGTTACGTGCGAATTCGATTGATGCAAGTTGCATACCTAGGCAAATTCCTAAGAATGGAACTTTGTTTTCACGAGCATATTGAATTGCAACGATTTTACCTTCTACACCACGATCGCCGAATCCACCAGGTACAAGGATACCATCTGTGTCACCAACTAATTCTTGTACGTTCTCTGGTGTTACGTGCTCAGCGTTTACCCATTTCACTTCTACATCTGTGTCGAATGAATAACCCGCATGACGAAGTGCTTCTACAACAGAAATATATGCATCTTGAAGCTCTACGTATTTACCAACAAGAGCAATTTTTGTTTTCTTAGAAAGGTTACGTACTTTATTAACTAGCGCAGTCCACTCTGTCATATCTGCAGCTGGATTGTCTAATTTTAAGTGATCGCAAACGATTTGGTCCATATTTTGTTCTTGAAGAGATAATGGAACCGCATATAAAGTATCTGCATCGCGTGCTTCGATAACTGCTTTTGTATCAATGTCACAGAATAATGCAAGCTTGTCTTTCATATCTTGAGAAACAGGCAATTCTGTACGAACAACGATAATATTTGGTTGAATACCTAAGCTGCGAAGCTCTTTAACGCTATGTTGCGTTGGTTTTGTTTTCATTTCACCCGCTGCTTTTAAGTACGGGATTAACGTACAGTGAATGTACATTACATTGTCACGACCGATGTCGCTCTTAATTTGACGGATTGCTTCTAAGAATGGTAGAGACTCGATGTCACCAACAGTTCCACCAATTTCTGTAATAACAACGTCCGCGTTTGTTTCGCGACCAGAACGGTATACACGCTCTTTAATTTCGTTAGTAATGTGAGGAATAACCTGAACTGTTCCTCCTAGGTATTCACCACGACGCTCTTTTTGAAGAACTGAAGAGTAAATTTTACCTGTTGTTACGTTGCTGTATTTGTTTAAGTTGATGTCAATGAAACGCTCATAGTGACCAAGGTCTAAATCAGTTTCTGCACCATCATCTGTTACGAATACCTCACCGTGTTGGTATGGGCTCATAGTCCCTGGGTCTACGTTAATGTATGGATCAAACTTTTGAATCGTTACGTTTAAACCACGATTTTTTAAAAGTCTTCCAAGAGATGCTGCTGTAATACCTTTTCCTAAAGACGATACTACACCGCCTGTTACAAAAATATACTTAGTCATGAAAAAGCTCCCTCCTATTTTGCTGTTATATAATCACCGTTGCAAAGCGCAACGTATGTAGATAACACTGTATCCATCTTATTGTTAGACTCTTTTTATTTTCTAAACAAAAAACAAAAAAGAAAATTGCTCCCCTCATCACATAAAGTAATAAGTAGGGAGCAATTTTCTTTTATATTTACACTTTAAAAGTATTATCGTCCTTTTTTAAAGAGCCCAAAAATGATTCTACATGGACGATAATGAAAAGTCAAGAACTACAGTTCTTCCTCTTCTTCTTCTTCAGCTTCAGCTTCATCGTACTCAAGTTCTTCTTCGGCGAAGTCATCGTCATCATCTTCATCTAAATCATCAAGATCATCGTCGTCTCCGTCTTCTTCTTCAAGAACCTTGTCCAAATCTTCTACCTCTTCTTCATTTGCGTCTGCATCGTCGAAGTCTTCATCTTCTTCGATGTAGTCGTCAAAACCGTCCTCTTCAACTTTACGTTTCTTCTTCGGTTTTGGCTGAGGTAAGATTTCTTCATCAATTTGCTCATATGGGTACCAGCTACGTAGTCCCCAACGATTTTCTCCTAAATTAATGAAACGTCCATCGATGTTTAAATCTGTATAAAATTGTGCGAGTTTCGCATTAACTTGCTCTTGAGATAGTCCCAGCACTTGAGCGATTTCTCGAACCAACTCGTTGAATGTCGTTGCTTGTCTTTTATCCCCTAAAACGCTATGTACAACTTCAATCATTGAACATTCTTTTAGCTCTTCTGGTGAATATTGCTTAAAATTCACTTATGCGGCACTTCCTTTCTTCAAATATAACCTTATATATAACGGTCTGCTTAAAAAAATCCATACTATTCATTATAAACAAAAGTCGCACAAATATGCTACAAAAAAAACGGGAAACTTTAATATGATAATAAAATTATAATTTGTCTATTCCTTATTTCGGAAACATATGCGCTCCTTGCAGTACATACCTAATTTGCATTTCTGTATATTCTTCAAGCGTATACAGTTTTTGCAGGGCCCAACGTCTAAATCCCCACATTTGTCCTTGTATGAAAATGTTATGTGCAAGAAGCTGTATCTCTTTTTTATTTAATGTAAATGTCCCATTTTCTGTACACTGCTCTAAAATATTCTCAAACATTCCGACCATTTGAAACTCTTTTTCTAATACATATGGGAGTGATTCTTTCGGTAAAAAACGTACCTCTTGATACATAATTAATACTTCTTCTTGCAATTCATCCATCACTTTAAAATAATTCTTTATCGCTATCTTTAAGCTTTCTATACTTCCCTTCTCTGTACACACTACTTCCTCTAATCTTTCTTTTACATGTTCATAAATACTATCACAAACTAAATATAAAACATCATCTTTTGTACGAATGTACTCATAAAGTGTTCCAATACTAAACCCAGCCGCCTTCGCGATCTCTCTCGTTGTTGTACGTGGGAACCCTTTTTGCTTAAACAATTGCACCGCACCTTTAATCATTTGTTCACGTCTTAACGCAACTAATTTTTCATCTTTCACGGACGCATGTACATTATGTTTAACCATCCCCTTCACCTCTCTCTATTATTTTTTGGAAGGAAAAAGCGTAGGAAAATACCTACGCCTTTGCTCCTACTTCGTTAACATACGAGAAATTACAAGCCTTTGAATCTCTTGTGTTCCCTCATATATTTGTGTAATCTTTGCATCGCGCATATAACGCTCTACTGGATAATCTTTCGTATAACCGTAACCACCAAATACTTGTACCGCTTCAGTCGTCACCTTCATCGCTGTATCGCCTGCAAATACTTTTGACATCGCTGACTCTTTCCCATACGGAAGCCCTTCCGATTCAAGCCAAGCCGCTTGGTATGTTAGAAGACGTGCCGCCTCCACATCCGTTGCCATATCTGCAAGTTTAAAGCCAATTCCTTGCTGCGCCGCAATAGGTTTCCCAAACTGATGACGCTCTCTTGCATACTCTACAGAAGCATCTAAAGCCCCTTGCGCAATACCGACTGCTTGCGCTGCAATACCATTACGGCCGCCATCTAATGTTTGCATCGCAACTTTAAATCCTTGGCCCTCTTCCCCTAGTAGGTTCTCTACAGGAATACGGCAATCTTCGAACATAATTTCAGTTGTTGGTGAAGAGCGAATCCCTAACTTGCTTTCCTTCTTCCCAACTGAAAATCCTGGTGTATCACTTTCCACAATAAACGCGCTCGTACCACGCTGCTTCGATTCGGGATCAGTTAACGCAAAAACAACATAAATATCAGCAATACCGCCATTTGTAATAAAGATTTTCGATCCATTTAAAATGTAATGGTCTCCATCTCGTTTCGCAGTTGTCCTCATTCCGCCAGCATCTGAACCAGAACTTGGTTCCGTTAAACCGTATGCACCAATTTTCGTTCCTTCTGCCATCGGTCGTAAAAACTTTTGCTTTTGTTCTTCCGTTCCAAATTTAAAAATTGGCCAACCAGCAAGTGAAGTGTGTGCAGACAGCGTTACACCTGTTGAAGCACAAACACGAGATAATTCTTCAATAGCAATTACATACGCTAAGTAATCGCTTCCAATTCCGCCGTATTCTTCAGGCCACGGAATGCCGGTTAAACCAAGCTCTGCCATTTGATCAAATAGTGCACGATCAAATCTCTCTTCTTCATCACGCTCAGCTGCCGTCGGTGCTACTTCGTTCTTAGCAAAATCCCGAACCATTTTTCTTATCATTTCATGTTCTTCTGATAGTTTAAAATGCATTCCCGTCTCCCCCTTGTCCTTTTATAAAGCTCGACTAATAACAAGTTTCTGTATCTCACTCGTTCCTTCATATATTTGCGTGATTTTCGCATCACGGAAAAATCGTTCTACTGGATAGTCTTTCGTATAACCGTAACCACCAAATACTTGCACCGCTTCAATCGCAACTTCAACAGCCGTCTTAGAAGCGAATAATTTCGCAATAGAAGCTTCTTTACCGCATGGTAATCCTTGCGCTCTTAGCGATGCCGCTCTGTATACAAGTAATCGCGCTGCTTCTACACTAGTCGCCATATCTGCAAGTTTGAATCCGATTCCTTGCTGCGCCGCAATTGGCTTGCCGAATTGCTCACGCTCTTTCGCATAATCAATCGCACATGCAAGCGCCGCTTCCGCGATTCCTAATGCCTGCGCTCCGATTCCAATTCGTCCAACATCTAAATTCGCCATTGCCACCTTAAATCCTTGTCCTTCTTCACCAAGTAAATTCTCGGCCGGCACTTTCATATCTTCAAACGTAAGTTGTACCGTGTGAGAACCAAGAAGTCCCATTTTATGCTCATCTTTGCCGATAACTAAGCCTGGTGTATCTTTCTCTACTATAAATGCAGAAATCCCACTTTTTCCTGCCTCTGGATTTGTAGAAGCGAATACAATGTATGTACTTGCTTCACCGCCATTTGTAATAAATACTTTCGATCCATTAATAATGTAGTGATCGCCTTTCTTTACAGCTCTTGATTTCAAACTCCCTGCATCTGATCCTGCATTTGGTTCTGTTAATGCAAATGCACCTAAATATTCACCAGTCGCAAGTTTAGAAACATATTTCTGTTTCTGTTCTTCTGTTCCAAAATATAAAATCGGGTTCATTCCAACTGACGTATGTACAGCTAAAATTACACCAACCGTTGCACTTACCTTTGAAATTTCCTCAATTGCTAAAATGTAAGAAATAAAATCCATTTCTGCCCCGCCATATTTTGCAGGCGCTGGAATACCCATTAGTCCAAGCTCACCCATCTTCTGCAAAATCTCTTTCGGGAACACCCCTTGTTCCATACTAGGAACAAAGGGAGCTATTTCCTTCTGCGCAAAATCTCGAACCATTTTCCTCATCATTTGTTGCTCTTCAGTAAAATGAAAGTTCATGTACTCCGCCTCCGTTTGCTATATATCTTTTTAATAATTTGGTAAGACCACTATTTTAATAAAAGGAGGACTTTATTCGTAAACGTAGAAACCACGGCCTGTTTTACGTCCTAACCATCCTGCGTTCACATACTTGCGTAATAATGGACATGGGCGATATTTACTATCTCCTAATCCTTCATGCAACACTTCCATAATGTATAAACATGTATCTAAACCGATAAAATCAGCTAATGTAAGTGGTCCCATCGGATGATTCATACCTAGTTTCATTACTTCATCAATCGCTTCTTTCGTCGCTACACCTTCATATAACGTATAGATCGCTTCGTTAATCATCGGTAATAAAATACGGTTCGATACAAATCCTGGGAAATCATTTACTTCGACTGGCACTTTCCCGATTTTTTTCGTAATATCTTCAATTGTTTCATACACCTCATCATCTGTAGCTAAACCACGAATAATTTCAACAAGTTTCATAACTGGAACTGGATTCATAAAATGCATGCCAATTACTTTTTCTGGGCGTTTCGTTACTGCTGCAATTTCAGTAATTGGTAGAGAGGACGTATTCGTCGCTAAAATTGCGTGTTCTGGAGCGATTTCATCTAGATTCGCGAAAATTTTCTTTTTAATGTCCATTTTCTCAACAGCCGCTTCAATAACAAGATTCGCTTCCTTCACACAATCTAAATCAAGCGTTACTGTAAGGCGATTTAACGTCGCTTCCTTTTCTTCTTCCTTCATGCGCCCTTTTTCTACTTGACGCGCTAAGTTTTTCGTAATAATAGCCAATCCTCTGTCTAATTGCTCTTGTTTTAAATCTTGTACCTTCACATCATATCCTGCCATTGCACATACTTGTGCGATTCCCGAACCCATTTGTCCTGCACCAATTACAACTATTTTTTGTACACCCATTCTTTCTTCCCCCTTAATATAAATTGTTAATAAATCAAAAATCACCTACACGTAAATTAACAAACTTCAATCATAATTGCGTCACCTTGACCGCCACCGCTACAAATAGAAGCAATTCCAATTCCGCCGCCGCGCTGCTTCAGTGCGTGGATAAGTGTAACGATAATACGCGCTCCACTTGCTCCAATTGGATGTCCCATTGCCACTGCGCCGCCATTTACATTCAATTTATCTGGGTCAATTCCTGCAATCTCTGTACTTGCAATTGCTACCGCTGCAAATGCTTCATTAATCTCGAATAAATCGATATCTTCAATTGTCTTGCCTGTTTTTTTCAACAATTCGTTAATTGCATAACCTGGCGTTCTTGGGAAATCTTTAGACTCCACTGCAATTGCTGTGTGTGCCAAAATTGTCGCTAATGGCTTTCTTCCTTCTTGCTTTGCTCTGTCTTCGCTCATTAATACGAGCGCAGCACCGCCATCATTTAGTCCAGGAGCATTACCCGCTGTCACTGCCGACGTCTTATCAAATACAGGTTTTAATTTCGCTAATTTTTCAATCGTTGTATCCGCGCGTGGCGCCTCATCTTTTTCAACGACAATAGGATCGCCTTTTCTTTGCGGAATCGTTACTGGCACGATTTCCTCTTCAAAACGTCCTTCTTTATGCGCTGAAACCGCACGCTGATGGCTACGATATGCCCATTCATCTTGCGCTTCGCGAGAGATTCCATCTTCCTTCGCAACTTCTCCGCCATAAACACCCATGTGTATACCTGAAAATGCGCATGTCAAGCCGTCAACAACGTTTAAATCGATGATTTCGTTGTTCCCCATTCTGTATCCCCATCTTGCACCTCGTAAAATGTAAGGACTGTTACTCATCGACTCCATACCGCCAGCTACAATTAGTGATTGATCGCCAGTACGAATAATTTGATCCGCTAACGTAACCGCACGAAGCCCTGATGCACAAACTTTATTCACTGTTTCCGTCTGTACTTCCCAAGGGATTCCAGCAGCCCTCGCAGCTTGGCGCGATGGAATTTGCCCCTGTCCCCCTTGAATAACTGTTCCAAATATAACTTCCTCAACATCACTAGCAGAAACATTTGCTCTCTCAAGCGCTGCTTTAATTGCAATTCCCCCAAGTTCTGTCGCCTTCACGTCTTTTAAAGATCCTCCAAATTTCCCAACCGGTGTTCTTGCAGCACTTAAAATAACTGTTTTACTCATATCTATTTCCCCCATCTCTTTTTTTAGCACCGAGCGCTCGCTCGGTGTTCTTACGTTGAGAAGAGGTGCAACGATTGCACCTCTCTCTAAAGTTGTATTCATGCTTGCAGATTACATCGCTTCTTTCTTCTGTCCGATAACAGAGCGTTCTAAAATCTCTGTTACATCAAGAGTTTGAACCTTCTCTTCTACTTCTTTCGCTTTCGTCCCATCGCTAATCATCGTTAAGCAATATGGACAACCTGTACCGATAATGGATGGTTGCACAGCTAGTGCTTGTTCTGTACGAGCAACGTTAATACGTGAACCTGCTGTCTCTTCCATCCACATTAAGCCACCACCTGCGCCACAGCACATTCCGGTTTCACGGTTACGTGCCATTTCTACAAGATTCACACCAGGAATTGCTTTCAAAATATCGCGTGGCGCTTCGTATACTTCGTTGTATCTTCCTAAGTAACAGGAATCATGGTACGTAACTGTTTCCTCAATAGCGTGAACAGGTTTTAAGCGTCCTTCTTTCACCCACTGAGCTAACAATTCTGTATGATGATAGACTTCTGCTTGCAAGCCAAAGTCTGGATACTCATTTTTAAATGTGTTATAAGCGTGAGGATCAATCGTAACGATTTTCTTCACTCCTGCTTTTTCAAATTCCTCGATATTCTTTGTCGCCATCTCTTGGAAGACAAATTCATTTCCAAGACGTCGCGGTGTATCTCCAGAATTCTTTTCTTTATTACCAAGTATCGCGAATGAAATGCCTGCTTCGTTCATTAACTTCGCAAACGATATCGCAATCTTCTGACTACGATTATCATATGATCCCATTGAACCAACCCAGAATAAATATTCGAACTCCTCGCCAGCTTTCGATTTTTCTTTTACAGTTGGAACCGTTACTTCATCATCACCTTGGCGCCAAGTTTCACGCTCTTTACGATTCAGTCCCCACGGATTCCCTTGACGCTCGATATTTGTCATCGCACGCTGCGCTTCCGCGTCCATCTTTCCTTCTGTTAGAACGAGATAGCGGCGTAAATCAATAATTTTGTCAACATGCTCATTCATAACCGGACACTGATCTTCACAGTTACGGCACGTTGTACAAGCCCAAATCTCTTCCTCTGTAATAACATCTCCGATTAAACTCGGATCGTAAGCAAGCGTTGTAGCTGCTGATTCTTGTTGCCCTTTCCCAGCTGCCATCATCGCTAACTGATTTCCTTGTGTATTATTAAAAGCAACTACTGGAACCCACGGTGCTTTTGATGTCACTGCTGCTCCTTTATCAGTTAAATGATCGCGAAGTTTTAAAATTAAATCCATCGGTGATAACATTTTCCCTGTCCCTGTTGCCGGGCACATATTTGTACAGCGACCACACTCTACGCAAGCGTATAAATCAATAAGCTGATTTTGTCTAAAGTCTTCGATTTTACCAACACCAAATGTTTCTTGCGTTTCATCTTCAAAGTCAATCTTTTCAAGTTTCCCTGGATTTGAAAGACGTCCGAAGAAAACGTTAACTGGTCCCGCAATTAAATGCGCGTGTTTTGATTGTGGAACATACACTAAAAACGTTAACAAAATTAGTAGATGCACCCACCAAGAGAAATAGAACACAGAAATGGCTGCGGTTTCATTTATCCCCGAGAAAACGTAAGCGATTGCAGAAGCGATCGGTTCACTCCATGAAAGCTCCTCAACGTGCCATATAATTCCCATCCCATTACCGAGTAGCACAGAAATCATTAAGCCACCAATAAAGATAAGAACAAGGCCTGATTTGAAATTACGTTTTAAACGAACTAGCTTCTCAACATAACGTCTATGAAAAGCCCAAAAGACTGCAATTAAAATAACAAGTGTGACAATTTCCTGGAAGAATGTAAATGCAGGGTATAGTGGTCCAAGTGGAAGATGTGATCCTGGTGCGAGTCCTTTCCAAACGAAGTCAATTGCTCCAAATTGGACAAGAATAAATCCGTAAAAGAACATAACGTGAATAATGCCGCTCTTCTTATCTTTCAGCAGCTTTTTCTGACCGAAAACATTGACCTTAAGGAGATCCCAACGCTCTTTAAAACGACGGTCAAATTCAATCTTTTTTCCTAACTGTATGTAGGCCATCCTCGTCCGTATAAGATACACAAACAAATATCCCGCATAAGCAATAACAGCAATGGCAGCCAGCCAATTAATGATCAGTAAGCTATTCATTTTTATGCTACCCCTCTCTTTGTAAGCTCTCTTTCTTTTTTAGAATCTTCAAAAACATATAATTTTCTGAATTTTATCCCCTGTCTTCATTATATAATGAGTGAGCATTCAGTCAACAGTTTTTTGTTATACAACAACATATTTTTTAATAAAGCTGTTTATTTCGGTGAAACTATAAAGTGAAACTTTAATCCGTAGGGGGTTGTTTCCTCTCGCCTGATTCCTTTAAGTAAGCCTAATTTTTAAGTAGGAGGCTTACCGCCCCTTAATATGGGATAAGGTGAAGCCAATCGGGATTTTCCGGGCAGCCAGTAAAATGAAGGCGAAAAGAATGCAAAGGAGGGAATTCACTTATGTTCTTCTTATCTCTCTTGTTAATATGCGTTACTCTTTGGATCACAATTGACCTTTTATATGGGAGGATTCTTCATTTAGAGCGTGTGCGCTCTCGTACTTTCCCTTTACGTCAAAGTAATTTTCACCTTTATACATACGGGCAAGATTTATATGATGCTTTATTTACTGATATACAACAAGCAAAGCACCATGTGCACGTTTTATTCTTCATTGTAAAAAACGATAAAATCAGTCGTGAATTTTTAAAGTTACTTATCGATAAGGCACAGGAAGGAATTGAAGTAAGACTTTTACTCGATCGATTGGGAAGCCATTATTTATCAAACGAGGCAATTCGTTCCCTACAAAAACACGGCGTCTCTTTTTCATTTTGTCATAAAGTGAAATTTCCTTTTCCGTTCTTTTCTGCAAATCAAAGAAACCATAGAAAAATTACAGTTATTGACGGGAAAATTGGTTATATTGGTGGGTTTAATATTGGAGAAGAATATTTAGGGCATAATCAAAAATTAGGATTATGGCGCGATTATCATTTACGCCTTACAGGAGAGGGAATACAAGATTTACAAAAGCAATTTTCACATGATTGGCTCGACGATACGAACCAAAATTTATTAGATTCACCTCTTTATTTTCCTAAGCAACAACCAGGAATCATTCTACATCGTTTTATCCCTACTGATGGTGCCTATTTGCAAAATACATTTTTACATTTAATCGAAAGTGCGGAAAAAGAACTCTTTATCGGTACACCATATTTCATTCCTGGGAAGAAAATTATGAATGCATTATTAAAAGCGCGAAAACGTGGGGTCCAAATCACGGTTCTCGTTCCAGAAAAAGCGGATCACGCCCTTGTTCGCGAAGCAAAATTCCCATATTGTCGAAAGTTAATACAAGCTGGGTGTAATATTTACGCATTTCAACAAGGTTTTTTTCACGCTAAAGTTATTATAGTCGATGATTATATTTGTGATATTGGAACTGCAAACTTTGATATGAGAAGTTTATATATTAACCATGAAATCAACTGCCTTTTATATGATAAACATTTTATACAAACAGTAAAAAACAAATTCCATGAAGATCTAGAAAATGCGTCATTACTTTCCTTTAAAGATGTTAGCCCGCATTCTCTTATTGATAGGGGAAAAGAATGGGTAGGAACGATACTTGCTTTCTTTCTATAGGAAAGATAATGGATAAAGGAGATGTATTCATTATGATTATGCGTTTCGGATATGTCTCACATGCAATGGCACTCTGGGACTGTTCTCCGGCTAAAACGATGACATTTACAAGCTTTCAAAAGCTTAATAAACAAGAACGAGAAGATAAATTATACGATGTTACACGGCAAAATCTCGAGCATACAATACGTATTCTTCATTACAATATAGCGCATGAAATTCCATTATATCGCTTATCTTCTTCCATCGTCCCACTTGCAACGCATCCCGAAGTCGAGTTTGATTATATCGGTGCATTTACACCGCTTTGGCGTAAAATTGGGGCATTAATTAAAGAACACAATTTACGAGTAAGTTTTCATCCAAATCAATTTACGCTATTTACAAGCGACAAGCCACATATTACAACTAACGCTATTACAGATATGGCCTATCATTATAAAGTATTAGATGCAATAGGAATTGCAGATTCTTCTTATATTAACATCCATGTAGGTGGTGCCTATGGAAATAAAGAACAAGCAGTTGGACGTTTCCATGAAAACATAAAAAAACTTCCTGCACATATAAAAGAGCAAATGACGCTTGAAAATGATGATAAAACATATACAACTGCTGAAACTTTATCGATTTGCCAAAAAGAAAAGATTCCATTCGTATTTGATTATCATCATCACATGGCAAACCTTTGCGAGGAACCGCTAGAAGTGTTACTCCCTGCAATTTTTGAAACTTGGTCACATACAAATGTCCCTCCTAAAGTTCACATTTCCTCCCCTAAATCAAAAAAAGAATTTAGGGCTCACTCTGAATATATTGATTTAGAGTTTATTAAGCCTTTCTTACACATTGCAAAAAAAATCAACCATAATTTCGATATTATGATTGAAAGTAAACAGAAAGATTTAGCAATGCTGCAATTAATACATGAATTATCCTCTATAAGAGGGATAAAAAGAGTAAATAGCTCAACATTACAATGGTAAATTGTAATGTTGAGCTATTTTTTTCAAAAAAAGTAATTTTTATAGTAAAAAACAACCTATTGTATATGCTATGATTGGAATTAGCATTTTCCACCTGCGATTCAACTTTATTGAAACGGAGCCATAATATGATTAATCAAAAAAAATATGTACACTTTGTCACTATGTATATAATTATATTTTCCCTTTGGATATTTCTTATCCCTAAGGACTTGAATATAAAAGAAATTGGAATTCTCTTCTTATTTTGTTTTGCTGCACTCTTTTCTTGCTATTGCTTATATAAAGCTATTAAGAAAATGAAGCGTAGTGATAAATTATTTTGGGTTTTATTACTCTGCACTTGCATATGCGGACTAACTATGGAAATAACTTTATTCCTTCATTCACTTTCTATATATGATCAAGTCATATTCTCATATAAGGCATTGCCCTTTTTCATCATACAATATATTTTGCTCTTTTCTGGGTTTGCTATCAAATTCATAAAACATTACTCTATTAGAGGCCTTGCTCAATTTTCATTCGATAGCATCTTTATTGTTATTATGAATATTTATTTTACCTTAACTTTTATTTTGGACCTCTCAAGCTTTCGTATGTTAAAAACAGATCACTGGGTTTTAATTGGATACTTTATTGCACAAGCATTAGTAATTTACGCCGTTATTAGCCTATATAGACGAGAACAATATTCTGCTAGCAGAATTTCATTAATTATCGGTTTTACTATCATACTTGTGTACGGGTATATACATCTGTTCCAACTAAACATGGGGATGAAAACTTCTTCTGAAGTCTCTTATTTAGTACATACTGCTTCAATTTTATTAATTGGTTTATCTTCCATACTATACATTTTGGACAAACCAATGCAGCATGAAACGAAAACAAAGTATTATCGATTTGATTATGTGCGCTTTATATTACCCTATTTCAGTATAATCATTACTTTTTCCTTTATTCTTATTCAACCTTGGGATGATAAGTTCATGCTAATCGGTCTAGTATTATCACTCATCTTATTATTCCTACGACAACTTTACATGTGGAAAGATAATCAAGCACTAATCGATACATATGAACAGTTGACTACACAACTAGAAGGCAAAGTAGAAGAGGGTGCATCTGCGTTATCAAAGAGTGAACAACGCTATAAATCATTATTCGAAGATCATCCTGATGCCGTTTTCTCTTTGAATATGGATGGTATTT
Organism: Bacillus pretiosus; assembly: GCF_051294775.1. Classification (NCBI taxonomy): domain Bacteria; kingdom Bacillati; phylum Bacillota; class Bacilli; order Caryophanales; family Bacillaceae; genus Bacillus; species Bacillus pretiosus. The sequence goes on along the minus strand of NZ_JBPPHF010000004.1, from coordinate 158,717 downwards.
TCCAACAATCTAATACAGCTTGTGAAAGCTTATTTACTGCCTACTATTGTGAAGTAGAAAGCTATTCTCTTCTACACTTTATTGACTCAAAAGACCATGATCTACTAAAGAAAGCTTTACAAATAACAAAAGAAGGTAGACCACAAACTTTAGAAGTTCGCACAAAAGAAAAAGAAGGCTACTACTATTACCTTCACGTTACACTCATCCCTACTTTCATAAACAAAGAAGTTGTTGGGATGTTCGGCATAGCACGTGATATTACAACTTTATATGAAAAACAAAAACAAGTAGAACATTTAGCCTTTCATGATGCACTTACTGGATTACCAAATCGCCGAAAGTTTGAAAAAGATTTAAAAAACATTTTAAATATAGCTCAAACTAGCGCAAATGATGTTGCCGTCATGTTCCTTGACTTAGATCGATTCAAAAAAATTAACGATAGACTTGGTCACGACGTCGGAGACTTATTATTAGTTGAAGTAGCAAAAAGGTTACGCAGTTGCTTGCGTTCGAAGGATATCGTTGCTCGCCAAGGCGGAGATGAGTTTACAATTCTATTACCAGATATGTACTCAGAAAAAAGTGCTGCTTTTATAGCTGAACAAATTTTAACCATTTTAAACAAACCATTCTTCATTAAAGACGAAGAACTATCTATTACACCGAGTATCGGTATTGCCATGTATCCTGATTACGGAACCGATGTTACTGAATTAATGAAAAATGCCGATATGGCTATGTATCGCGCGAAAGCAAATGGGAAAAACAGATTTGTTTTCTTCTCAAAAGAAATGAGTATCGCCCAAAATGAAATTCAATTCTTAGAAGGCGAACTTGCAAAAGCATTACAACAAAATGAATTTTTCCTTGAATATCAGCCACAAGTAAGCACGAAAACAAAACAAATTATCGGTTTTGAAGCATTAATTCGTTGGAAGCACCCAAAACTTGGCATCGTGTCTCCTGCCCAATTCATTCCTCTAGCGGAGGAAACCGGATTTATTATTGAACTTGGAAATTGGATTTTACGTACGGCTTGCTTAGAGGCAAAAAGATGGCATAATCAAGGGTTTTCTCACTTAAAAGTTGGTGTGAATTTATCTGTTGTTCAATTTAACCATGCAGATTTAATCCCTACTATTTCAAAAGTGTTAGAAGAAACCGAACTAAAATCAGAAGCACTAGATATCGAAATCACAGAAAGTATCGCAATTAATCAAAATCAATCTGTCATTTCCAAACTAGAACAGCTTCAAAATCTCGGTATTCAAATTTCAATCGATGACTTTGGAACTGGTTATAGTTCTTTAGCTTATTTAACAAAATACCCAATCAACACATTAAAAATTGCTCGAGAGTTTATTTGCGGAATTACAAATAGTCCTTTAGAGGCAGCGATTATCTCCTCCATCATTACACTATCTAAAGAACTAAATTTAGAAGTTATTGCAGAAGGTGTAGAGACGGAAGAACAATGGAAGTTTTTATATGAACAAAACTGTGACCACATTCAAGGATTCCTTATTAGCAAGCCTGTTTCTAGTAAAGACGTTTGGATGTTACTCCACAAAAAAACAACCGTCTAAGTAAGACGGTTGTTTTTTTAATATTCATAAGGTATCTCTCCAGCTAATTGTATCTCTTGATTATTATGAGAAATTATTTGACTTTTTTCTAAAGCTGTATCTCCTAGTGAAATACCCCATGCCATTGCTAACGTTAATAGACTACCAATAAGCAGTTTCTTCATATTCCATCACCCGCATTTTTTATTTAAATATATCATGAAAATTTATCCATACCTTATGCAATTATGCATATTTGTTTTTTAGGTATTTTTTATTTCTTCATTTTTTTTATAATTGATTCTTTTAATGCATGGTTTCCTAATATATCAAAAAAGAAGCACGCTTTTTCATAAGCATCTTCAATTTCTGCTCTATCACACCCTAGCTTTGCTAGGCATTCACCTTTTCGAAAGTATAACTGTCCAATTAATGTCATACTATTAATTTGACACGATAGTTCAATAGCTTTATTTGCGTGACAAAGCGCTTCTTCGTATTGATTATCTGAGTATAATGCTTTTGCATGATTATGTCTCACCTTCACATCAAATTCTTTATTATCATGCAATGCCTCTAATTGTTTTAATATATTTTCAAATAAATCAATACCCTTCTTCAAATAGCCATTTTCAGCATAAATGTTTGCAATTGCGTTTTCAATATAAAGATTCTGATATACATCTATTCCTGTCAATTGTTGATTGAGCAATTTCTTTAATTCTAAAATACAATATTCGTAATCGATTTTTTTCAATATGTAAGCAGCTACATAATATTGCCATTGGAGAAATTGCTGAAGCTCAGGATGATATTCTTCCTTTTTCAACTCATTGCATACTTTATTATAAATTTCTTTATATTTCTTTTGCTTACAAAGCATAATAATTTGATCTTTTAACTGCTTATTCCTCTCAATATCAGAATAAATGAGTACCTCATAAAAATGAATAATGGGAACTTGTAATTTTGCTGCGATACCTTGCAAGATATCCATACTTGGGTATACCGCGCCCGATTCAATTCGGCTCACTTCCGATTGATGACAAACATTATCAGAGAGTTGTTTCTGTGTTAACCCTCTCATTACCCTAATTTTCTTTATTTCGCTTCCTAATTTTTCTGCGTGCATACTTACTCACCATCCCATTATAACAATCTAATTTTTTTAAGTTGTCATACCACTACAATAATGTGCATTCGACAATTTTTGATATGAAATAATGCATAATATATAAAATTCGGCAAATTCTTCATACAATTCATCTCACATACAATAATAGATTAGGAGTTTTATAGATGAATTATAGAAAACTTGCCAGTGCATTCATTACGTTCGGTCTCCTTTGTCCTTTATCAACAGAAGCTATTCACGCCCAAGAATTAGATAAAAGTGAAGTAAAAGTTGAAATTGCTCAGCCTGGTTTAACAATTGTGAAATTAACACAACCTCAAAATGATACGAAAGAGAATATTGCGAAAAAATATTTAAAGGGTGAGGTAAACGGGGCTAAAGCTCAACAAGAATAAGTCACTACTGAAAAAAATGTAGATTCCCAACCTACAAATAAAGAAACAAAAGAAAATCAAACCGAAGTTCACCTTGCACAAACTTACAAAAATTACAAAGTATATGCTCAAGATCTTATTGTAAAAGTAGATAAAAATGGAGTAATTACAACTGTTAGTGGTAAAGTTGTCCAAAATTTAGACCAACAACCTAATCTTACTATAACAAATTTTTTGTCGAAAAATGAAGTAAAATCTAAATTACGCGATATACTTCAAATTCTGAGCGATGCGACTGCGACGAAACTCTCTATTGAAATACTTGTTTATAAGAAAAAAGAAGTTTACCACTCATAGGTAAACTTCTTTTCATATCCATCCCTTTTCTTCCGCAATTGTAATTGCCTCAATTCTATTTTTCGCATCAAGCTTCGTTAATACTTCAGAAATATAATTACGTACTGTACCAGGCGAAAGATAGAGCGCCTTCGCAATTTCATTTGCCGTCTTTCCTTCTTTCGCAAGTAGCAATACTTCTTTTTCACGATCTGATAACGGATTTTGCTCCTGCCATAAGCCGAACATTAAATCTTGAGAAATCTCTCGCTTTCCTTTCATTACATTACGAATCGCTGCAGCTAAATCTTCACTTGGGCTATCTTTTAATAAATATCCGTGCACGCCAGCTTTCATTGCTCGTTCAAAATATCCAGGGCGCGCAAATGTTGTTAAAATCATTACTTTGCATGCTGATTTTTCTTTCTGTAACGTTTCCGCAACATCTAATCCGCTTTGAATTGGCATTTCAATATCCATAATGCTTACATCAGGTTTTAGCGATTCAATTAGTTTTAACGCCTCTTCCCCATTGGCAGCTTGCCCAATTACTTCAATATCATCTTCTAGATCAAGTAGGGCCCCTAATGCACCACGAAGCATCCGCTGATCTTCTGCAATAATAATTCGAATCATGCCCTCACCTCATCTTTTCCTGTTCTAATGACAACTGGTACTTTTACTATTAATAGTGTCCCTGGATTGATCGTACCCAGTTCAACAAACCCGTCAATAAGAGCGATGCGCTCTTTCATACCACGAATGCCATTTCCATCATGGTTTTGATCTGCTAAACCAACTCCATTATCTTCTACTGTCAAAATTAATTCACCTTGTGATTCTAGTACAGAAACTGTGCAACGCGTCGCCTTACTATGCTTTACAACATTCGTCACAGCCTCACGTAAACACATTCCTAAAATATTTTGTTCAATGGGTGATAACGAACTTGCACTCGTTTCTTGTTTTATTTCTAATTCAATAGTAGAAGCTTGTAAGATTGCTTTTATTTGCTCAAGCTCTTCTTCCACTGTAATCATACGCATGTCAGAGATTAATTCCCTTAGCTGCTTTAAAGCGGTACGAGATGTTTGTGTAATTTCCTTCGCTTCCGCACTTGCACGCTCCGGATTTTTAACAATTAACTTCTCCACGAGCTGACTTTTTAAAGTAATGAGTGATAACGTATGTCCTAACGTATCATGAAGATCTCTTGCAATCCTTTGCCGCTCTTCACGTTTGACTAAGTCTTTAATTTGTTCGTTTGCTTCGTCTAACTGATTCCTTAACATCTTTTTTTGATTAAAATTTCGCATTCCGAATGGTGTAAGAAGCATTAAAATAAACATTGGAACGATATTTACTAAACTTGTAGTTGTTAGTTGATTCATATTTACAAATAAAAATGCCCCAAGCATTATAACTAACAAACACAATAGCACTCGAAACACTTTCTTATTTGGTGCAAATCCCATCGCACTTGCGGTGAAAAAGCCAAAGAATATCATGAAAGGATTGTAAAATAAAGCAAATAAAAAGATAAGTACCATTTGAATACATGCCCAAAAAACGAACGTCCTCTGCACAAAATAAAGCTGACGGTATGTGATAATAAAAACTATCAACATACCGCTTCCAATTACAAGCTTCCACCCTGACGCCTGCACTAAATGGTAAATTGGAAATAACAGATACACGAACCACATATACGGGAAGAAACCCATCTGTTTCGGAAAAATCTCAATCCTTTTCTTCTCTATCATTTATACCGCTTCCTGTCTTTTTCTTATATATATTGATACTACAACAAATATAAGGAAATAACCTCCTAATACCGCGATATTTTCCCAACCAACTGATTTTCCAGCTACAATATCCCATGCACCGCTTCCGAAATGATATGTTGGTGTCCATTCACCGATAGATCTTAATATTTTCGGGAATACTTCGATCGGCATCCATAACCCGCCAATTACGGCTAGACTCATATTTAAAATATTAGCTAAACCCGCCGCTGCATCGGCCTTCTTAATAGAACCTATTACTGTTCCTAACGCTAAAAATGGTGTTACACCTAACAACAACCATAATCCAGCGCCAATCCATTGCCCTACTGTTAACTCAACATGATTAATTAATATTCCTGCGATAAAGATAACTAAGATTGAAAAAGCATTCACTACAGTTTGAGCGATGATTTTGGCTGTTATATATGCCCCCTCTGGAAGTGGTGTAATTTTTAACAAATGTGTCCATCCTTGCCCCTTTTCCTGAGAAATCCTTACACCGAAATTAAAAAGTGCCGTCCCTACAATACTAAACGTCGCCATTGAGATTAAATAATGCGCTTTCCAAGCATCTCCGTTTTGTGGCACTTGAACAACATTTGTGAAAATGTAGTAAAACATAACTGGCATTAATAATGAGAAAAAGATAAATAATTTATTGCGAAACGTACGTAAAATTTCTATTTTGCATTGCATCCATAAAGCTCTCATGCGATTTCCCCCTTCTGATTTGCGATAAACTGTTCAAATGCTTCATCAAGACTTCCACGTTCAACTGAAACATCTGTTACAGGTAAGTTCTTTTGATAAATCGCTTTTAAAGTTGCATCTGTATCTCCAGTTGTTAAAGTGAAGTGCCCTTCGTTTGACTGTACTTCGGTTACGTTTGGTAATTCTTTTAGTAATTTTGCAGGAATACTTTCCTTCGAATAAAACTTGATTGTTTTTCGCGAAATCGTCGCCTTCATCTCATCTGGTGTACCATCTGCGATAATCTTTCCATTCGCAAATAATAAAATGCGATTCGCCAATGCATCCGCTTCTTCTAAATAGTGCGTTGTTAAAATAATTGTTTTCCCTTCACTTGCTAACTTTCGAATTGTTTCCCAAAACGTTCTTCGAGACGTAATATCCATTCCAACTGTCGGCTCATCTAAAAATAACAAATCAGGATTTCCTGCAAGTGCGAGTGCAAAGTTTAACCTTCTTTTTTGCCCACCTGATAATTTCTCACATCTTTGCTTTCGCTCCGATTCTAAATTTGATAACTGTAGTAACGTTTCTTTCGCTACCGGATTCGTATAATAACTATGGAATAACTCAATTGCCTCTTCTACTGTAATGCTATCAATGACACTTACTTCTTGTAGCATCGCACCGAGGCTATTACGAACATCTCTATGCTTGGGACTCCTTCCAAATATAGAAACAGTTCCTTCCGTCGGATCCTTTAATCCAAGCATCATCGACATCGTCGTCGTTTTCCCTGCACCATTCGGTCCAAGTAATGCTACAATTTCTCCTTTATTCACATAAAATGAGACGTTATTTACTGCCTTTTTATATTTAAATGTTTTAGAAACACCATTTACTTCTATAATCTTTTCCATCTCTCCACCCCCGCTGTTTCTTATATTTACATTGTACGTGTTGGAAAACTTAGGAAACAGTATGATGCGTCATGACATCAATATGACAATTGTCATGTATTCCTTATGAGAGGAATCAACCTACATACCGCAAGCGAGTAGCAGGACGAAAATAAACATGATACAATCGGGTAAGATATACATTCGAGGAAGGACAGTGGTTTTCATGATTATTCGTAATGAACAAGATTTAGAAGGCTTACGAAAAATCGGCCGCATCGTTGCACTTGCACGTGAAGAAATGAAAAAAGAAGCGAAGCCAGGTATGACAACGAAAGAGCTTGATTTGATCGGTAAAAAAGTATTAGATGAGCATGGTGCTATTTCTGCACCTGAAAAAGAATATGATTTCCCAGGTGTAACTTGCATCAGTGTAAACGAAGAAGTTGCTCACGGTATTCCAGGAGATCGCGTATTAAAAGAAGGCGACTTAGTAAATGTCGACGTATCTGCTGCACTTGATGGCTATTATGCAGATACAGGTATTTCATTTGTACTTGGAGAAGATGAAGCAAAAGAAAAGCTTTGCCAAGCAGCGGTTGATGCATTTTGGGCAGCAATGAAAAAGGTGAAAGCTGGTTCCAAACAAAACCAAATTGGTCGTGCTGTTTCAAACTTTGCACATAAAAATGGATATAATGTAATTCAAAACTTAACTGGTCACGGTATTGGTCTTAGCTTACACGAAGCACCAAACCACATTTTAAGCTACTTTGACCCAATGGATAATGCGCTTCTAAAAGACGGTCTTGTTATCGCTGTAGAACCATTCATTTCTATGAAGGCTGATCACATTATCGAACGTGGCGATGATGGTTGGACATTTGTTACACCTGATAAAAGCCTTGTTGCACAATGTGAACATACTGTTGTCGTAACACGCGGCGAACCAATAATTTTAACAGAAATCTAATACCAAAAACGGCTGTTTTGTAGATTTATTCCACATAAAACAGCCGTTTTTATTTTTGGGAAAATATGTGAACTATTGTTGAACTCTTTATCATTTAAGTATATAATCTTTAGCGGAGGTTACTTAAGCTTATCTTTACTAAAAAGATATTGTAACTAAGGAGGAAAACACCTTCTTTCTTATTGTTTAAACAGTCTCAAAAATGACCGTAGTAACGTGTTAGTCGAATATTCTGTAATCCTTATATTTCTCTAACAATGTAAGAAACTATCATCTTTCAACTTCGGTCCACTAATCGCACAACTCTCTTTAGACAAAATAAATGACTAATTTCAAAGTACATATTGTCTTCATTCTGACCAAAACCAACCCTATCTAGATTTTTATTTCCACATAACTTTAAGGCAAAAATAAGCCTTCACAAAGGGATACACTACCTTGGTTAGTATGTATCGTAAAACTTACCTTTATAACCATTCTTTTTTACTAGATATACATGAAAACTATCTCACATATAAAGGTCTGATATCATTCTTTATATCAGTATTTTTTTCGACATTTTTTGTCGAATTGTGTATATTTCCACAGAACTGTGTAAATATACATTTTGTTTTACGTTAAATAATATTACTTTGAACATAATCCTGTTTGTCTGAGAACGCGTATAGAAACGGAGGGATAACCAAAAATAAATAGCTTATAACAAATACTTTTAATATTCCATTTGTTCATGTGGAATAAGTCCCCAATGGACAAATGAATGTTCAGAGGAGGAAAAATGAAAAAACTTTTCAATGTATGTTTAATTGTATTCGTACTATTTTCGCAACTTGCTAGTTTTCCATACAATCAAGTAAGAGCGGAAACCTTAACAGGAGATTCCTTATTTGACACTGTTGAAATGAAAGATGCAACGAATCATATTATTGACGAAGCAAAAAATCCTAACAACTTAGTAAAGATAGGATCAACCATTCAAGTAGAATACGCTTGGTCAATAAAGGATCTACAAGTTGCACACGCAAATGATACAGCAGTAGTTCAAATACCACTTGCATTAAAAGTACCTAAAGATTTGCAAGGGGATTTAGTAACAGATCAAAAAAATATTGGTCAATATTTTATAACAGCTAAAGATAATAAATTAAAATTAATATTTAATGATCAAGTAGAAAATTTGAAAGACGCTAAAGGAAAAATTAAAGTTGATACCGTGTTTAACTCAACTTTAAAAACTGGGGAAAAATCAGTTCAAATCGCTTTTCCTTTAGGAACAATGGTTCAGCCTATATCAGTTCCTGTTCAGGTAGAAGACTCTAAAGAAGCTGGCACCAAACAGGATACTAATAAACCAGTGCAAGATCCAGTAGCTAAACCTGTTACTGATAATCCGGAACAAAACCCAGCAACTAAACCTGTTACTGATAATCCGGAACAAAACCCAGCAACTAAACCTGTTACTGATAATCCGGAACAAAACCCAGCAACTAAACCTGTTACCGATAATCCGGAACAAAACCCAGCAACTAAACCTGTTACCGATAATCCGGAACAAAACCCAGCAGCTAAAATTGCTACTGACAATCCAGAACGAAAGCTAGCAAGCGACCCTGCTGAGAATACAAATTCAGGTCCAAAGCAAATAACAACAAACATTTTAACCGGTGTAAAGCTGACGGATAAAGACGGAAAACCATTTACAGAGGATAACCGTCCAAGTACAGATTCCCCTGCCAATATTGAGTTTACATGGGAACTTTTAAAATCAATGAATGTGAAAAGTGGAGATTACTATATTTTTGATCTTCCTAAACATTTTAAGATTTACAATACAATTAACAGTCCTTTATATGATAGTGAAAACAATCAAATTGGTAATTTTACTGTTACAAAAGATGGAAAAGTCACGATGACATTCAACGATTATGTTGAAGAGCATCCAGATGTTGCTGGTAACCTACAATTAAAGACAGAATTTAATAAAGCTGAAATTAAAGGTACAACAACACAAGAAATTCCTTTCCCGATTAAAGATAAGGATGTTTCTATTACAGTTGACTTTAAGCCTAATGTACAAACAGCTACGAATAAAAAAGGGTTACCTGATAGACCAATTAATACAAATGAAATTAATTGGAAAGTAGAAATGAACAAAACGAAAGACACCCTTAAAAACGCTGTTTTTAAAGATAACATTCCACAAGGTACAAGCTTAAATAAAGATTCTATTAAAGTTTATTATTTAGAAGTTGATGTTAATGGGAATGTAACGCGTGGTGCAGAAGCTGAGCCAACAGATTACAATATTATTTCATCAGATGGTTCAAAATTGGAGATTGCTTTCAAAGATTCTATCAATAAAGCATATCAAATCGAATATGCCACAAAAATTACTGATGAAAATATTAAAAGTTTCCGAAATAACGTTACGATAACGAGTGATAATCAAAAGCAACAAAACGCAAGCTCTACTGTAACGGTTTCTCGTGGTACACACTTAAATAAAACAAGTAAATATGATCCAAAGACGCAAACAATTGAGTGGACAATTACTTACAATGGTGATCAAAGAGAGATCAAAAAAGCTGATGCGATTTTAAAAGATATTTTTGACGATACACACGAACTAGATGCAAATTCTATTGTTGTGAAAAACGCTTCATATAATGAAAAAGGAACGCTTGTAACAGGAGACGCTGTTAATAATTACACTGTAAGTAACAAGAAGAATGGATTCGATTTACAGTTTAATGATGATATTAATAGTGCTTATGTGATTACCTATAAAACCAAGCCAACTAATAAAGTTATAGAAGATGGAAAAGTAAAAAATAAAGTTACAGCTGATAATGATTCAAGTAAAGAAAATGAAGCTAGCTTCAAGCAGCAAAATATTATTAAATCTAATAATAAAGCTGAAACAAATTATAAAGACAAAACAACAACTTGGACAATTATAGTAAATAATAACAACTATCCATTAAACAACGCGATCATTACGGACACCTTTGATCATGGTGGATTACAATTAAAAGATAAGAAACTAGAAATTAAAGACGGAAATTATACCCTTCAAGCTGGGACTGACTATGTTTTAGATACAACAGATAAAGGATTCAAAATTACTCTTATAGGTACGTATCAGTCTAATATGACAAAGACATTAGTCGTAAAATATACGACAGACTTTGATTATACAAAGCTAGAAAGTGGTAAAACTTCATTTAAAAACACAGGTAACCTATCTTGGATAGATACGGATTCTAATCCACAATCAAATAAAGTTGAAGCTAATTTCGATCCTGATACTTTCACAAAGGCAAATGGTTATAAATACGGTTCTTATAACGCCCAAACGAAGGAAATTACTTGGATAATAGGCTTTAACTATAATAATGTTGAGATTAAAGATCCTTATGTTATAGACGTAATACAAGATAAACAAAAGTTAGTGCCTGGATCCATTGAAGTGCGCGATATGATTTTAAATGGAAATCCTGATAATGCACAACCTGGTAATGCTGTACCAACTGAGAAATATGAACTTGAAGAACCTACAGAGAAAAATAAAAACACCCTAAAGGTTCATTTCAAACAATCAATTAATTCACCTTACTATATTATCTTTAAAACAAGCCTTGATGGTGAACTTATCCAAGGCACCTACAAAAACGAGGCAGATTTAAACGATGGCTCTAAAATTGTAAACACCCTTACAGGTGACACTCAAGTAAATAAAGGTGGCAGCTTCGTTACTAAAAAAGCTGTGCAAGACGACAACTATATTAATTGGAGTATCGCAATTAACGAAAGCCAATCAACCATTGCAGATGCGGTTGTAACAGATGACCCCACCGAAAATCAGGTAATTGTGGAAGATTCATTCCACTTATATCCTACAACTGTTGATCCATATGGAAATTTAACAAAAGATACAGTAAACGAATTAAAAGAAGGAACAGACTATAAACTCAAAATAACAACAGACAATAATACCGGAAAGCAACATTTCGAAATTGCCTTCTTGAAAAAAATTGATCGAGCTTATATTTTAGAATATCGCTCACTTATTAATGCAGACGATAAAGAAAAAGTAAGTAATAAAGCAAAAATCACAGGCAATAAGTTGACAGTTAAAAACACAGAAACTACTGAAACGATTGAAGTGAGAATGTCTTCTGGTTCAGGCGGAGGATCTGCTACTAAAGGTCGTGGAAACCTTGAAATTATAAAGGTAGATAACGACAATAAGAACGTACTATTAGCTGGGGCAGAATTTACTTTATACGATCGTACAGGTAAAACTGTTATCCGTAAAATTACAACAGACAAAGACGGTATCGCTAAATTTAATAATTTAAAACGCGATAAATATTTATTAAAAGAAACAAATGCTCCTGAAGGCTATGTAATTAGCTGGGATTTAAAACAAGGGAAAATTGTTGAACTTGGTACACAAGAGACTACAACATATAAACTTGCAAATAAGAAGTTTGTCGGGAAAGTAGTTTTAACAAAATCTGATGACCTGAACAAAAACGCAACACTACAAGGCGCCGTTTTCACACTACTAGATAAAGACAAAAAAATAATTCCAGAACATGAAAAATTAACAACAAATAATAATGGACAAATTATTATAGATAAACTAAAACCAGGAACTTACTACTTACAAGAAACGAAGGCTCCTGAGCATTATCAATTAGATAGCAAACTTATTCCGTTTACTATCTCTGAAGATCAAACAACAGTAGTAAACCAAACTGCGACAAATAGTTTAACTAAAGGATCTGCTCTTTTAACAAAAGTGGATAATTATAATAAAACTTTAGCAGGGGCAGAGTTTACTGTTCAGGATCGCAACGGAAAAAATATTCCTGGATATGAGAAATTAACAACAAATGAACATGGACAAATAGAAGCAAAAGATTTACGTCCGGGTAAATACCAGTTTGTCGAAACAAAAGCTCCTGAGCATTATGAATTAGACAAAACGCCTATTCTATTTGAAATAGAAAAAAGCCAAACTACAGCCGCTTCTATTACAGCAAAAAACTCTTTAATTAAAGGTGGCGTTACGTTAACAAAAGTGGATGATATTGATGACACTACCCTTGAAGGTGCCGTATTCAAAATTGTTAACGACAAAAATGAAGATGTCCGTACAAACTTAAAAACAGAAAAAGATGGAACTTTGACCGTTAAAGATTTAGATCCTGGTGATTATCAATTTATTGAAACAACACCACCTAAATACTATGACTTAAATAAAGAACCAATTCCGTTTACAATCGAGAAAAGTCAAACAAGCATTATCTCAATTACTGCAAAAAACAGTTTAACAACAGGTGCTGTTGAGCTATTAAAAGTCGACGAATTTGATAAAAAGACTCCTCTTGCTGGAGCTATGTTCAAAATCGTGAATGATAAGAACGAAGACGTTCGTACAGAATTAACTACCGATACAAACGGAACTGTTAAAGCTTCTGACTTACGTCCAGGCAAATACAAATTTATTGAAACGAAAGCTCCTGAACATTATGAACTGCGATCAACACCAATTGAATTTACAATTGAGAAAGGTCAAAAAACACCGATTGTTATTACAGCTGAAAATGGTCTACTACCAGGCGATGTTGAACTAACAAAACTCGATGATACTGATGGCACTGTACTTACAGGCGCCGTATTCAAAATTGTTAATAACAAAAATGAAGATGTCCGTACAGAATTAGTTACGAATCAGGAAGGTAAAATTATTGCTACTGGTTTACGTCCAGGTAACTATAAATTTATCGAAATGAAAGCTCCTGAGCATTATACCTTAAATAAAACACCGATTGAATTTACAATTAAGGAGAGCCAAGCGACTGCTATTAACGTTACAGCTACTAATAGCTTAATAAAAGGCGGTATTGAATTAACAAAAGTTGATTCTGTAAATGCTAAGGAAACCCTTGAAGGTGCAGTATTTAAAATTGTTAATGACAAAGGTGAGGATGTTCGTACGGAACTTACTACTGATAAAGACGGTAAATTAGTAGTACAAGACTTACGTCCGGGTAATTATAAGCTAATCGAGACGAAGGCTCCTACTTATTACGATGTAAATGAAGAACCAATCGAATTTACGATTGAAAAGAGCCAACAAAAGCTCATCCCTATTACTTTCAAAAATAGTTTGACGAGAGGAAAGGTCAAATTAATTAAAGAAGATGACGTGGAGAGCGCGAAAGCTCTTGCCGGCGCTGTATTCACATTACAAGACGCAACTGGCAAAGAAATTATGAAAGATTTAACAACAGATGATTACGGAGTATTAGTTATTCCTGATTTAGCACCAGGGGATTATCAATTTATCGAAACAAAAGCCCCTGAACATTATAAATTAGACAAAACACCTATTAAGTTCACAATTAAAAAAGGTAGTAAGAAAGATCTTCCTCTCCCTGTTACTGTAAAAAATAGTTTACTTACAGGTGGCGTCACTTTAACAAAAGTTGATGATGTTGATGGCACTACTCTTGAAGGTGCAGAATTTATAATTGTTGACGCTCATGATACTAAAAAAGTAATTCGAAAAGGTTTAACGACTGATAAAAACGGAAAAATTTCTGTTTCTGATTTACGTCCTGGAGACTATCAATTTGTTGAAGTAAAAGCTCCAAAAGACTATACCTTAAGCAAAGACCCTATTCCGTTCACTATCGAAAAAAGTCAAAAAGAGAATATTACTGTTACCGCTACTAATAGTTTAAAGAAAGGTGCAGTAACATTAACAAAAATCGATGACATCGATCGTACGATGCTTGAAGGTGCAATCTTTAAAATTGTTGATATGAACGGTAAGGAAGTTCATACGAATCTTGTTACAGATAAAAACGGAAAAATTTCTGTTTCTGATTTACGCCCTGGAGACTATCAGTTCATTGAAACAAAAGCTCCTGAGCACTATGTATTAGATGAAACAACAATTCCATTTACAATTGAAAGAAGTCAAACGAAAGAGATCAATGTTACAGGCAAAAATGCTTTGAAAAACGGTAGCGTTGAACTAACAAAGATTGACGATATTGATATAAATACAAAACTTGCTAACGCCGTATTTAATTTATTAGATGCAGACGGAGAGCTAGTTGAAGAAGGCTTAAAAACAAATGATGAAGGTAAAATTGTTGTTGAAAACCTACGTCCTGGTACGTATCAATTCGTTGAAACAATTGCTCCTGAACATTACGATTTAGATAAAAAACCTATCGTATTTACAATTAAAAAGAGCCAAACTGAAACTCTTCATGTCACTGCTACAAATGCTTTAACAAAGGGTGCAGTTAAACTTTCTAAAGTAGATGATGTTGATGGCACTGTTCTTAAAGATGCAGTATTTAAAATTGTTAATATGAACGGTGATGTAGTTCATAAAGACCTTGTTACAAATGAACAAGGAATAATCGAAATTAACGACCTACGTCCTGGTGATTACCAATTTATCGAAACGAAAGCTCCTAAGCATTACGTTTTAGATGAAACACCAATCAAATTCACTATTGAAAAAGGACAGAAAAAAACTATTTCTTTAACTGCTAAAAATAGTTTAAAACAAGGTAGTATCGAATTAATTAAAGTTGATGATTTAAATGATCAAACAAAACTTGCCGATGCTGTGTTTAATTTACTAGATCAAAACGGGAAAGTACTTAAAACGGATTTAAAAACGAACAGTGAAGGAAAAATCATTGTTGAAAACTTACGTCCTGGTACGTATCAATTTGTCGAAACAACGGCTCCTAAACATTATGATTTAGACAAAAAGCCAATTGTAGTTACAGTTGAGAAAAGCCAGAAAGATATTGCTACTGTTACTATGAAAAATAGTTTAACAAAAGGCGGCGTTGAACTTATTAAAACGGACGACGTCGATGGTACTACTCTTGAAGACGCAGTATTTAACATTGTTGATATGAATGGTACTGTAATCCGCAAGAATCTTACTACAAATTCACAAGGTAAAATTAGCGTTTCTGACTTACGTCCTGGTGAATATCAATTCGTCGAGACGAAAGCTCCGAAACACTACGATTTAAATAAAGAACCGATTCCTTTCACTATTGAAAAAGGACAAGCTGAACCGATTTCTGTTACTGCTAAAAATAGTTTAACAAAAGGTGCGGTAGCGCTTTCTAAAGTGGATGATGTAGATGATACTGCTCTTAAAGATGCGGTATTTAAAATTACTGATATGAATGGTAACGACATTCGTACTGAGCTTACAACAGATGTACATGGAAAAATTTCTGTTTCTGATTTACGTCCTGGGGACTATCAGTTTGTTGAAACGAAAGCTCCTGAACACTATAAATTAGATAGTACACCTATTAAGTTTACAATTAAGAAAAGCCAAAAAGAAAAGCTCCAAGTTACTGCTAC
This sequence comes from Bacillus pretiosus, assembly GCF_051294775.1. Lineage (NCBI taxonomy): Bacteria > Bacillati > Bacillota > Bacilli > Caryophanales > Bacillaceae > Bacillus > Bacillus pretiosus. Next base: position 142,525 of record NZ_JBPPHF010000004.1, on the reverse strand, counting down.
AAATAGCTTAACTGAGGGTGCTGTAGAATTAATAAAAGTGGATGATATAAATCCAGATACAAAACTTTCTGATGCAGTGTTTAACATCATTGATGCGAAAGGTAAAGTTGTTCGCACGAATTTAACTACTGATAAAGACGGGAAAGTTTCTGCTTCTAATTTACGACCAGGAGATTATCAATTCGTTGAAACGAAAGCTCCTAAAGATTATGATTTAAATAAAACACCGATTCCTTTCACTATCGAGAAAAGCCAACCAGCTCACGTTTCCGTTACTGCTAAAAATGGCTTAACTAAAGGTGGCGTGGAATTAACGAAAGTTGACTCTCTAGATGCGAAAGAGACACTGGAAGGTGCGGTATTTAAAATTACTGATATGAACGGTAACGATATTCGTACGAATTTAGTTACCAATAAAGATGGAAAAATCATCGCTAAAGACTTACAACCTGGAGACTATCAATTTATTGAAACGAAAGCTCCGAAACATTATGACTTAAATGAAGAGCCGATTAAGTTCACAATTGAAAGAAGTCAAACAAAACATGTCTTCGTTACAGCTACGAACAACTTAACGAAAGGTAGTGTGGAGTTAATTAAAGTTGACGATGTTGAAGAAAACACAACACTGGAAGGTGCGGTATTTAAAATTGTTAATAAGGATGGACACGATGTCCGTACTGATTTAACTACTGATAAAAACGGCCGTTTAGTTGTGGATGAATTACCACCAGGAGACTATGAGTTTATCGAAACAAAAGCTCCTAATCACTATGACTTAAACGAAACACCTATTAAGTTCACAGTTAAAAAAGGACAAGAAAAAATCGCTTCCGTTACCGCTACGAATAGCTTAACGAAAGGCGCTGTTGAACTTTCTAAAGTGGATGACTTTGACGGTTCTGTCCTTAAAGATGCAGTATTTAAAATCGTTGATATGAACGGGCACGACGTTCGTTCTGATTTAACTACTGATAAAGATGGCAAAATTTCTGTTTCTGATTTACGTCCGGGAGACTATCAGTTCGTTGAAACGAAGGCTCCTATTGGATACGATTTAAGTGCTAAGCCAATTCCTTTCACAATTACGAAAGGACAATCTCAAGTTACTTCTGTTACAGCTTTAAATAGTTTAACAACAGGTTCAATGGAGTTAACTAAAATTGATATTGATCACCATGGAACACTTGAAGGTGCCATTTTCAATATTTTAGATCACGACGGAAAAGTAGTACGAGAAGGTTTACAAACAGACGGGCATGGTAAATTAATCGTAAATGATTTGAAACCTGGTAATTATCAATTAGTGGAAACAAAGGCTCCTAAAGGCTATCAATTAGATGCATCACCAATAAACTTTACAATTGAAAAAGCTCAAGCTGCACCACTACAAATTACAGTTTCAAATAAAAAAATCGATTCTTCATCCGGTGGAGATGATAAACCAATTACTCCTCCTAATAAAGAAGAGGAAACAGGGAAAGAAACTTCTGAAGAACTAGAAAAAGGAAATCCTGACACACATGGTAAAGGAACTTCTGAAGAACTAGAAAAAGAAAACCCTGACACACAAATAAACAAACAGCAAGATGACCGAAATAAGGGTAAAGAACTTCCAAATACAGGTCACAAAAATGATCCTACTCAAACAGTAGGCATCGTACTTCTACTAGCTGGTTTGTTAAGTATTTTAGCTACAAAACGAAAAAAATATTATTAATAGTTTTTCACACCTAATCAAGTGAACATTTGATTAGGTGTTTTTTTATGCCAAAAAAGGACGATACATAGAGTATCGTCCTTTTAACGGGGTGAGGCTGCCCAAAAGTACGGAAAACCTTTGAACAGCCTCGTATTTTCATATGGATGCCTTACATATATCACTGATAATAAGTATGAAATGCGGAAACATATTTATCATCACATGATTCAAACATGAGAAAAGAAATCCTATAGGATTCTTTTCTCTACATAATCTAAAGTTTGGGTACACTAGATTCATGCAATGTAGGAGCTTTCCAAGCAGAAAGCGAACCTTCATTTAAAATGATAGCATACATATCTCCATCAAAAATATGCAAATATGCATATAGCGTTTTTTTATTTCTCAATGTCAGAATATTGAAAAATAATGAAGATGACGGTAAAATAAAGTCGTTATCCGTCTTCTTTTGTCAGTCAGAGAGAATAGAAGAATAGGAGAGGAAAAAATGAAAAAATCTTTGAAACAAAAAATAGTAAGCTCTTTGCTTGCTGTATCACTCGCTGTTAGCTTAGCTCCAATTGGACAAGCCAAAGCTGATTCCACGTCAGAAATCACACAGACTTCACCTATCACAAAACAAGTTGATGCAAGCCGCGCTATCGAACACATCCGTTTCTTATCCGAAACAATTGGTCCTCGCCCTGGTGGGACAAAATCAGAAGAATGGGCTTCTCGCTACGTTGGTATGCAGCTTAAGTCAATGGGCTATGAAGTAGAATATCAACCATTTCAAGTACCGGATCAATACGTTGGATTTATTGAATCACCATTATCCACAAAACGTAATTGGCAAGCCGGCGCTGCCCCTAACGCACTAATTTCTACAGAAGCTGTTACAGCTCCTCTTATCTTTGTTCAAGGTGGAACAAAATTAGAGGATATCCCCAATGAAGTAAACGGAAAAATTGTTCTATTTGAAAGAGGAACAACAGTTGCAGACTATAATAAACAAGTTGAAAATGCTGTTAGCAAAGGAGCAAAAGGTGTCCTTTTATACAGTTTAATTGGCGGACGCGGAAATTATGGACAAACCTTCAATCCCCGCCTAACGAAAAAGCAGTCTATCCCTGTCTTTGGTCTTGCTTATGCACAAGGAAATGCATTTAAAGAGGAAATCGCTAAAAAAGGGACCACTCTTCTTTCTCTAAAAGCGAGACATGAATCTAACTTAACATCACTTAATGTCATCGCTAAAAAGAAACCAAAAAACAGCACAGGTAATGAAAAAGCCGTCGTTGTAAGTTCGCACTATGATAGTGTCGTTGGAGCACCTGGAGCAAACGATAATGCTTCTGGTACAGGATTAGTATTAGAATTAGCTCGTGCTTTTCAAAATGTAGAAACTGATAAAGAAATTCGTTTTATTGCTTTTGGTTCTGAAGAGACTGGCTTACTTGGCTCCGATTATTACGTTAATAGTCTATCCCAAAAAGAACGCGATCGAATTTTAGGTGTCTTTAACGCAGACATGGTTGCAACAAATTACGATAAAGCAAAGAATTTATATGCTATGACGCCTAACGGTTCTCCAAACCTTGTAACAGACGCAGCCTTACAAGCAGGTAAACAATTAAATAATGACCTCGTACTGCAAGGGAAATTCGGCTCTAGTGATCACGTGCCATTTGCTGAAGTTGGTATTCCTGCCGCCCTATTTATTTGGATGGGTGTCGATAGTTGGAATCCATTAATCTATCATATTGAGAAGGTATACCATACGCCTCAAGATAATGTGTTAGAAAACATTTCGCCTGAACGTATGAAAATGGCATTAGAAGTTATCGGGACAGGAGTTTATAATACACTTCAAAAATCTGTTGCTCAAACTGAACAGAAGGCTGCTTAATCATTTAAAAGACCACTGATTTTTATCGGTGGTCTTTTATTGAGAAAATATATATATGCATAAAAGCATATTCCCTCCTGCTCATTATCCTATACAATATTAAGTGTAACAAAAATGATTACAACTAATAAGGAGGCTTTTTCTACTATGAAAAAAATGATTTTAGCCAGTGCCTTAACTTTAGCAGGAATTACTGGCGCTACCGCTTTTATTCCTGAAACAAAAGTCGCTGCTGCCACTCAAGAACAAAGTTTTACAAAATTTTATTCTTTACAAACTGGAAGTAGTTCTGAACAAGAACCTATTTTCCTTCAAAAAGGACAGGAACTAACAATTCAACCTAACAGTAAAACTCCTAGTTACAGTGTTTATGACTCAAGTCATTACCTTATCGGGCGATATTCTGATGGTTACGGCCGAATTTTTACTGCAAAAACAGATGGAAATATGTATGTTCAATTTCATGCACCTTTCGTTTACTATAGTCCTGTTAGCTTTTCCGTTACGTATACAATCCAATAAAATAAAGGGCCTTTCTCAAGGCCCTTTATTTTATTTCCCAATTTACTTTTACAAAACCATCTTTCACCATTACACCACTTATATTAAATACATACTTTTCATTTGCCTTTAATGTAGCTTTGAAAGTACCTTTTTTCGATTCACAGATCTCTTTTAACTCTCTTATACCTTCTCCTTGCCTTTCATACAAGCTAAAGCATAAATTCCCACGTTTTGCATCTGTCTCATAAGAAAATGTTAATTCTGTATCTTTTTCATACTCAAGTTCAATATCTTTCCCAGTAATATCCCATGATGAGAATTTTGCCTCGTAACCGGTCTCCCCTTGCTTCTCATTTTCTAAATATATATCACCAGCTCTCCACATATCATCTAACGTTTGAACGAAAGCAAAGCCGCTCAGTAATACAAACATCGTACTTGCAAATATGACAACTAATGTTATCTTTTGTTTTTTCATAGCCTTCATCGTATGTTCTCCTTCTATTTTCTTGTTACTTCTTCGTATCATATATAACAAAACTCCAATAAAAAATGGTAATACAATCGCTATAACACTCCACCACTTACTTATTCCACGCGTTTTCGTATCTGTATACACCCATGATGCTACACATACTAAAAGTGCTATAAAAGTCAAAAGCATTGTAATCCCAGCTATCTCAAATACTACAAATGGATTAGCGAACTCTATCATGTAATTTATACTCCTTCTTTAAAAATGACTGTATGACAACATATATAGGAACGTATAGATGCATCATAATCACACTTGCTATCAACATAGGGACTTTATGATTCAAATGAGTGACAAACTGCTCCATAACAACTGTTAATAAAATAATCCAAATAGCATGAATACAAACAACCCATCTTTTCTCTAATTTCCGAGCATTTCGTACGCTCTGTTTCGTTTTATTTATCAGCTCTCCGCTTGGAATCGTGTCTTCAGCTAAGCTGCTTCTTATCTTCTGATCAAACTTATCTTCCGTCATAAACAAACCCCTCCAAATGTTCCCGCATTTGCTTCTTCGCATAATTAAGGCGGTATTTCACCGTACCAATCGGTATATTTAATATTTCGCTCATTTCTTTATAAGAGTATTGTTCATAATAGTAGAGTACGAGCACGGTTTTATATTTTTCATTCAATAGCTGTATAACTTCACGTATCATTTCCGATTCCACTTTTTGAATAAATTCTTCTGATATATTCACTTCATCTGCGAAATCGATTTCTCCACCATCCTCTTTATGAAACAAATCCAATACGCGATCTTTCCACCTTTTCTTCTTACGATAAAAGTCATAAAACGTACGAACACAAATTGTAGTAATCCATTTTTTATAATTTTCCACGCAAGAAAGCTGGTGCCTAGAGGAAAAAACTTTTATCCAAGTCTCTTGAAAAATATCTTCTGCATCTTCTTTCGTTTTCGCTAATTTATAGCATAAGGAATATATTTGCTGCTTATATATATCAATTAATTCTTCTACCTTTTCTTCCATCTTAAACCTCCTGTCATTTATATAAGACGACGCAAATTCTCCTTTTGTTTGATAAAATTTTATTTTTTTATTATCTCCATACAAAAAGGCAATCACAACATCGTGCGATTGCCTTTTACTGAAAACGAAAAATCGGTTAGAATACTCGGTGGCTTCGCGCCTTCCTCCTATTCTGAACGAGCCGCTTCTGCTTTTCTTTATTGTCCAGCTCTGCCTCCTAGCCCCTTCTGTCTAAGAACCTTCCCCACAAGAAGATAAAAAGCATCTTCTGTGGGAAAGAACCTTAGCCTTCGGGGCTAAACAGTCGGCTCCGCTTTTCTTTATTACATTTTTTCTGGTGCAGATACTCCTACGATTGCTAATGCATTTTGAAGTGTAGTGCGTACTGCTTTCATTAACTCATAGCGAGCTTTACTTAATTCTAAGTTGTCTTGGTTTAATACTTTTTCTGCATTGTAGAAGCTGTGTAATGCTGCTGCTAATTCAAATGCATAGCTTGTAATGCGGTGTGGCAGACGTTTTTGCGCTGCATCCGCAACTACAGCTGGGAATTCACCAAGTTTTTTCAGTAACTCTACTTCTTTCTCCGAAGTAACAAGCTTGTAATTCACGTCTCCGCCTGCAGCTAATCCTAACTCTTCACCTTGACGAAGAATACTGCATACGCGAGCATGAGCATACTGTGCATAGTATACTGGGTTTTCATTAGATTTTGATACAGCTAAGTCCATATCGAAGTCTAAATGAGAATCACCGCTACGCATTGCGAAGAAGTAACGCATTGCGTCCACGCCTACTTCTTCCATAAGCTCACGAAGTGTAACTGCTTTACCTGTACGCTTACTCATCTTCATTTTTTCACCATTTTGGTACAGTTGTACCATTTGGATGATTTCTACTTCAAGTGTTTCTTTATCGTAACCAAGTGCTTGAATAGCCGCTTTCATACGAGGAATGTAACCGTGGTGGTCAGCACCCCAAATGTTGATTAACTTATCGAAACCACGCTCTAATTTATCACGATGGTAAGCGATATCTGGCGTTAAGTATGTGTAAGAACCGTCGTTTTTAATTAATACACGGTTTTTGTCGTCACCGTAAGTCATAGAACGGAACCAAGTTGCACCGCCTTCTTCAAAGATCTCGTCACGCTCTTTTAATACTGCAAGTGCAGCATCGATTTTTCCGTTTTTGTATAATGATGTTTCTGAGAACCATACATCGAACTTAACACGGAAGCTTTCTAAGTCTTTTTGAAGTTTTGCTAACTCATATTTTAAACCGTATGAACGATAGAACTCATAGCTTTCTTCAGCATCAGCTTTTGCATAACGATCGCCAAACTCTTCAGCTAAACGCTTACCGATTCCAATGATGTCCGCACCATGGTATCCGTCTTCTGGCATTTCTTTCTCTAAGCCTAAAGCTTGCATGTAACGAGCTTCAACAGAAAGAGCTAAGTTATGAATTTGGTTACCAGCGTCATTAATGTAGTACTCACGAGATACATCGTATCCTGCTTTTGCTAATACGTTACATAAAGTGTCACCTACTGCCGCACCACGTGCATGTCCTAAGTGAAGGTCACCTGTTGGGTTCGCAGATACGAACTCAATTTGTACTTTTTCACCTTTACCAGTATTCGTTTCACCGTAAGCTTCGCCAGCGTTAACGATTGTTGGGATTAAGTCTGTTAAGTAGCTATTATCCATGTAGAAGTTAATGAAACCAGGTCCTGCGATTTCAATTTTTTCAATAGAAGCTTTTGCTTTATCGAAGTTTGCAACTAATTCTTCTGCAATCATACGAGGTGCTTTTTTCGCAACGCGTGCAAGTTGCATTGCCATATTTGTAGAGAAGTCACCATTTGTTTTATCTTTTGGAGATTCTAATACAACATTTGGAATCTGTTCTTCTGTCGCTAATTCTGCCTTTAATACAGCAGCTTGAATTTCTTCTTTAATTAATCCTTTTACTTGTTCTAAAGAATTCATTATTTTGCCTCCTTCAAATTAAGTGTAATTGTATATCTGCCAGCTTCTTCTTCACTTAGAAGCAATGCGTACGTTAAGAAGAGTTGTCCTTTTTTCTTTTCATCCGACCATTTAAAAAGAACGTTATCAGTTTTCGTTTGCAATGCAAACGTACCAAGTTCACTCGTATACGTACCAGTTGTCCATTCACCTTTCACATGCGTTTGACGCATTGAAACAGCACCTGAACGCATAATGAGAACTTGTTCATCTTGAATTTTAATAATTGTTTTCACTTCGCCCTGTTCGTTCGGCTCTTGGAATGTTACATATGTACCTTGACCTTTTACATAGTATTGACCATTTGCTTCAAAAGCAACGGTTTCCTTCCTCGCCCCTTCACGGATTTCTGTTACGAAATGAACGTGTACCGGCAAGCCTGCAAGTTGTTTCTCCACGTCTTGCACACCTTTCAAATGTTATAGATATTAAATACTACTTATAATAAATCACTTTTCCTATCATATCAAAAAAAACCTCTGTCTGTCTGCTGAAAAATCAGGAAAACTCCATTTCAAAAAATAATTCACTTTCACTTTATTTCATATGATAAAATATTTTTTAAATCTAAATATTCTTTCATTTAAAGAGGTGAGTTATGTGCTACCGACAAAATTAAAAAAGGGTGATGAAATTAGAGTTATTTCACCATCTTGCAGCTTAAGTATTGTCTCAACTGAAAACAGAAAGCTTGCTGTAAAAAGATTAACTGACATGGGCTTTCAAGTTACATTCTCAACATATGCTGATGAGATAGATCAATTTGCTTCCTCTTCTATTTCTTCACGCGTTCAAGACCTTCACGAGGCATTTAGAGACCCTAATGTAAAAGCCATTTTGACAACACTTGGCGGATACAACTCTAATGGTTTATTGAAACATCTCGATTATGATTTAATTCGAAAAAACTCGAAATTTTTCTGTGGCTATTCTGATATTACCGCTTTAAATAATGCAATTTACACAAAAACAGGACTTATTACATATTCAGGACCCCATTTCTCTTCATTTGGAATGAAGAAAGGTCTCGAATATACGACTAATTACTTTTTACAATGCTTAACTTCTAATAAGCCTATTGAAGTCCTGCCATCTGAAACGTGGAGCGATGATTCTTGGTATATAGATCAGGAAAATCGAGAATTCATTACAAATGAAGGTTATATTTCGATTCATGAAGGCGAAGCAACTGGAGAGATTATCGGTGGTAATATGAGCACATTGAATTTACTACAAGGTACACCATATATGCCAAACTTACAGGGGAAAATATTATTTCTTGAGGAGGATAGTTTAACTGGAAAAGCTACCCTTAACACTTTTGATCGTTATTTACATTCTCTTATGCAGCAACCTGACTTTGAACATGTAAAAGGCATCGTTATAGGAAAGATGCAAAAAGGTGCAGAATGTACGATAGAAGACATTCAAGAAATGATTGCTTCAAAGCCTGAACTTACACATATACCTATCATTGCAAACGCAAGTTTCGGGCATACAACCCCGATTTTCACTTTCCCAATTGGTGGACGTGCAAAAATCATTTCTAATAAAGAGAATTCAGCTATTACCATTTTAACGCACTAAAAAAGGAGCGAACGATTCGCTCCTTTTACGGTTTTTCTATTTTTTCCAACGCTTTTTGCGGAATTGATTCTTTTGGGATTTCAGCCCATCCTTTTCCTTGCATACCTTTTGCATAAATTTTTATAAACGCCCCCGTATGCAATTCACGGTTCATCATTCTTTTCACAACTTGTAACTTTCCGTCTTCTGTATACCCTTTAAATGTATACAAGTATTCACCGTCTTTTTTCTCACCTTTATTTATAACCGCATAATAATCTTGTATTTCTTTATTTGAAAAGAAGTTGTCTACAAAAGCATGCACACCTTCTGTTTTCGTGTTTAAATAGTACGCTGTTCCACCTAAAATAATGGCGAATACAGCTAAAACTTTAATTACCAATTTCATACATGCGCCTCCTGTTTGCACTTCTTTCTCACTAATCTTATGTCTATACCTGTATTATACGGAAAAAGGCATACCATACTCTATTGAAAAGTCTTACACTTTCCTTACATTATTGTAAGGGTCTTTCAACTTATAGCAATTTCCCAATAAAAAATTTTTCCGTTTCATGAACTTTTATATTATTATTGAATGATACAAATTTTTATTACAAAAATCAAAGGAGACAGTTTTCAAATGGCTATCTTGCAAGGTTTAGCACTATTACTTGTTGTACTTTGTCTATTTACACTTTTTAGTTACCGTGCTCCTTACGGAATGAAAGCAATGGGTGCTTTAGCTAATGCAGCAATCGCAAGTTTTCTTATTGAAGCATTTCACCGTTATATCGGTGGAGAGATGTTTCATAATGACTTTTTACAATCAGTAGGAGAAGCTTCTGGTAGTATGAGCGGTGTCGCAGCGGCAATTTTAGTCGCACTAGCAATCGGTGTTTCACCCGTATATGCTGTTTTAATTGGTATCGCTACTAGCGGATTCGGTATTTTACCAGGATTTTTCGCTGGATACGTTTGCGCTTTCGTCGTGAAATTTCTCGAAAAGAAATTACCGGCTGGTGTAGAGTTTTTAGCAATTTTATTTATTGCCGCACCAATCTCACGCGGAATGGCCATGCTTATGGATCCGCTCGTGAATGCAACGCTCGGTAAAATCGGTTCTATGATTTCAGTTGCAACTACAGAAAGTCCTATCATTATGGGTATTATGCTTGGTGGATTAATAACAGTTATTTCTACTTCTCCATTAAGTTCTATGGCACTAACTGCAATGCTTGGATTAACAGGTTTACCAATGGCAATTGGTAGTCTTGCCGTAGCAGCCTCAGCCCCGATGAACTTTATTTTCTTTAAGCGACTAAAAATTTGCTCAAAGAAAGACACAATCGCTGTAGCAATCGAGCCTTTAACGCAAGCCGATGTTGTTTCAGCAAATCCAATTCCAATTTATGCGACAAACTTCGTTGGCGGTGCACTTGCTGGTATTATTACATCTCTTTTCCAGCTCGTTAATAATGCACCAGGAACAGCATCACCAATCCCAGGACTTCTTGTCTTATTCGGATTTAATGACGTTGTAAAAGTAACAATTGCTGCTGTACTGTGTGGAATCGTTACCACTATTGTTGGATACATCGGATCAATCGTATTCCGCAAATATCCAATTCGTTCTGCTGATGAAATTCGCGGCATTACTTCGGAAGAAAAAGTTGCATAAGAAAAGAGCTATTCTCATTGTTTGAGAGTAGCTCTTTTTCTTGTCGTGTAACGGTAAATGAAATTATATCAGCGATTTTTTTAATATATCGACTTACCGACACATAACGACAAAATAAGAGCTCCCTATTCATATAGGAGGCTCTTATTTTATCCAGCTATAGCGGCTAGAATGATCGGTGGCTTCGCTTCTTCCTCACATTCTAAACGAGCCACTTCCGCTTTTATTTCTATCTAGTTACGCCTCTTAGACCCTTGCGTCTAAGAACCTTCCCTGCCAAAAGGTAAAAAGCACCTTTTGCAGGAAAGAACCTTAGTCACCGGGTCTAAACAATCGGCTTCACTTTTATTTCACCCAACCGAGCAGCATTTCCCGCACGAATTTGCTTGCTGCGACTGGTGTTTGATCACTATGGTCGTAGACAGGAGCTACTTCTACTAAGTCTGCTCCAACTACATTTATATTTGAATTTGCAATTGCCACGATGGAATCTAATAATTCTTTAGATGTGATACCTCCAGCTTCTAACGTTCCTGTTCCTGGAGCGTGAGCTGGGTCTAATACGTCAATGTCGATTGTGACATAAACTGGGCGTCCTGCAAGTTTCGGTAATACTTCTTTTAACGGTTCTAATACGTCAAATTTATATAAGTTCATACCTACTTCTTTTGCCCATTCGAATTCTTCCTTCATTCCAGAACGAATACCGAAAGAATATACGTTTTCCGGACCAATTAAATCGCACACTTTACGAATAGGTGTAGAGTGGGATAAAGGCTCCCCTTCATACGATTCACGTAAATCAGTATGAGCATCCATATGGATGATTGCTAAATCCGGATATTTTTTTGCCATTGCCTTAAAAATTGGCCAAGACACTAAGTGCTCACCGCCGAGACCTAGTGGAAACTTATCGGCATCTAAAAGTTTTGATACATACTCTTCAATCATGTCTATGCTACGCTGTGGATTTCCAAATGGTAATGGAATATCACCCGCATCAAAATATTTTACCTCTTCTAGTTCACGATCTAAATATGGGCTATATTCTTCAAGACCGATTGACACTTCACGAATACGTGCAGGGCCAAAACGAGAACCTGGACGGTAGCTTACTGTCCAATCCATTGGCATCCCGTAAATAACTGCCTCTGACTCTTCAAAACTTGGATGACTTTTAATAAATACTTTACCTGAATAAGCTTCATCAAAACGCATACTCTTTTCCTCCTTGTGTGGAACTTAAGGTATCCCAACCTTTCATTATTTCTCAAATTTGGAGCCTATAACTCCTCTTTCTCGATTTACCTGTGCCTTCTTTTTCTTACAAGAAGACTACTTCATTTGTAGCAGTGTAAGTAACTAGCATGTTCAAGCCTTCTAGACAAACACCTTAAATGAGTCACTTACACTTTATTTATTTCAATTTAACGCTCTTACTTAATTAAATCGCCAACAAATTTCGGTAATGCGAATGCTGCATTGTGTAATTCTTTTGTGTAGTATTTCGTTTCGATTTCGTGGAAACGCTCTTCACTCACTTCTAATGGATCATGTTTTTTAGATCCAATTGTGAACGTCCAAAGACCACTTGGGTAAGTTGGAATGTTCGCTGTGTATAAACGAGTAATTGGGAAAATCTCCTTTACGTCTTTAAACACAGTTGTAATTAGTTCTGGTGTGAACCAAGGGTTGTCCGTTTGTGCAACGAAAATACCATCTTCTTTTAACGCTTTAGAGATTCCAGCGTAGAAGCCTTTTGTAAATAGATTTACTGCTGGTCCTACTGGCTCAGTAGAATCTACCATAATTACGTCATATTCATTTTCGCTTTCTGCAATGTGTAGGAAACCGTCTCCTACTTTTACTTCTACACGCTCATTATCTAGTGCGCCTGCAATTGATGGTAAGTATTGTTTAGAGTACTCAATTACTTTTCCATCGATTTCAACAAGAGTTGCTTTCTTTACGCTTGGGTGTTTTAACACTTCACGAATAACACCGCCATCGCCACCACCTACAACTAATACGTTTTCAGGGTTTGGATGTGTAAATAAAGGTACGTGCGCTACCATTTCATGATAAACGAACTCATCTTTTTCTGTTGTCATAACCATGCCATCTAAAATAAGCATGTTTCCGAACTCTTCCGTTTCAACCATATCAAGTTTTTGGAATTCTGTTTGCTCCGTATGTAATGTGCGGTTAATACGCGCCGTAATCCCAAAATGTTTTGTTTGTTTTTCAGTGAACCATAGTTCCATCGTACAATCACGCCTTTCAATGCAAATTTATAATAGGGACATCATTAATGTCCCCTAACAAAAATAAAACAAAACATCCAAAAAGTATAGTTAAAAGTACAAAAATACCGAAAATATATTTTAGTCAGAGGGTTCTAACATATGTACGAAAAGGGATTGCCCTGTAATAGGAAAGAAAACCCTTTCTTAAGAAAGGGCTTTTGTCTCTACTTCTACCGGCTTTCGAACCGGAATTAAAATCATTACACAACCGACTAACACAACAATTCCACCGACTAAAAACGGACTTTGCGGTGAAACAGTGTGGCCGATGATTCCTGATAAGATTGGAGCAATTGCGCCACCTAACCAACGAACGAAGTTATAAACACCTGATGTAACAGATCTTTCATAAGGTGAAATATCCATTACATAACTTGTAAATAATGCATTATTTAACCCAGATGCTAATCCCGATAGAACAATTAATACAATTTGTAACCACATAACTTTCACGAAAAATAGTGCGATTAAGAAAAGGGCAAATACGAGTAAACTACCTTTCAACAATGCTTTCGGTTCATATTTCCCTTCTAGCTTATGAGCCAAAATTGCAGAACCGTAAGCTAACGCTAATCCCCATCCGCAAAATACAAACCCTAATTGAATAGCAGATAAATGCATAATAAGTGGTGAATATGCTAGCACAACGAAAAATCCGTAGTAGTATAACATTCCTGAAATCGCACCTTGCATAAACGGTTTATATTTCACCAGGTTAAGTAATTCCCCTACGCCTGCCGCTTTACGTTTCACTTTTCGCTCCGGTTCTTTTACAAAAAAGAAAACTAAAATAAATGCTAAGAAAATTAAAATACTCGTCGCAAAAAATGGGTAACGCCAAGAACGTCCACCTAATATCCCGCCTAATAACGGTCCGCCTGCCATCCCTAAACCGATAGCTGCTTCATATAGTCCTACTGCTTCATGAACTTCTTTACTTAATGCAATCAATAATGTCATCGCCGTTGCGAAGAACATCGCATTTCCTAATCCCCACCCCGCGCGGAAAATAGATAATTGGGCAATCGTTTGCGATATACCGCATATAAACGCAAATACAGTTACAATCGCAAGACCGATCGTCATCATTCGTTTATCACCAAATCTTGATGCGAATATTCCAGCTGGTAACATCATAATTGCCATCGTTAAAATATATGCTGTAAATAACATCTCTACTTGCCAATGCGATGCACCAATTTGCTCAGCAATACTTGGTAAGATTGGGTCGACTACCCCTATACCCGAAAAAGCAAGGAAGGTAGCCACCACTGTAATCAATCTCCCTAATTTTTGTTTGCTCTCCATTTTGATCATTCTCCTTTTGTACTCTCTAAAAATGTCGCTGCACGATGTAGGCTATCTTCGAGTTCCGCCTTTACACGCTGCATTTGATCCATTTTCTCGTCTAGCGTTTGCACTTGTTTTTCAAGCATCTCTTTAATTTCTTGAATCACTTCGCGGTCACGAGGATTCTCACTATTTCTTCTTTGCTCCATTCTTTCTTTTAACGATAAAAAATGTTGCATTTCTTGAAGTGTAATCCCTAATACTTCTTTCGCTGCTACAATCCTTTTAATTCTGGCGATGTCCTCGTCCGTATACAGGCGAATGTTCCCCTCACTACGTTCAGGGGGATGAATTAAACCAATTTCCTCATAATAACGAAGTGTACGTTTTGTTAAACCAACTTGCTTTGTGACTTCATCAATTTTATACATGTTTATTCCTCCTTTCACTCGATTATTACATTTTACGTTAACGTTAACTTTTGTGCAACTGTTAGACTTTTGTAAATGTTTATCCCATTCAATTGTATTTTTCCAAAAGCAGTTTCATAATGAAAGAAAAGAAACGATAAGGAGATTTCCGTATGAATAAACCACTTATTTTCGCCCACCGCGGGGTAAAAGGAACACATCCAGAAAATACGATGATTGCCTTCCAAGAAGCAGAACGCATTGGTGCCCACGGCATTGAGCTTGATGTCCACCTATCAAAAGATGGTGAACTTGTCGTGATTCACGATGAAACAGTAGATCGCACAACAAATGGCATAGGTCTTGTTTCTGAAAAAACGGTAGCGGAATTACAAACTTTAGATGCTGGTAGCCATAAAGACCCTTCTTTCCATGAAGCAAAAATCCCAACGTTACGTGAAGTATTCATTTGGTTATCTACGACAAATTTACAGCTCAATATTGAGTTGAAAACAGATGTTATCCACTATCCAACTATTGAAGAAAAAGCTGTTGCTCTCGTTCGTGAATACCATCTATCTAATCAAATTATATTCTCATCATTTAACCACGACTCTGTTTCATTATTAGCAGAAATAGCTCCTGAAATCCCAAGAGCAATTTTATATGATACACCACTTGCTGATCCTATCGCTGAAGCAAAAAATAGAGAAGCAACTGGTTTACATCCAAACTTTCAATTACTAACAAAGGAATTTATTCAATTTGCACAAGATCAAGGGTACGTTTTCCGCCCTTATACGATTAACGAATACAAAGATTTACAAACTATGATTGACTATGGCGTAGATGTCATTATTACCGATTGGCCAGCACGTGCCTTTGAGCTCCTTTCTTAATTGAAGGAGCTTTTTGTTTTCGAAATTTCATTGTTTAAAATAACCGAAAACCCTCAATACTAATACAATAATGTTTGTATTAGTATTGAGGGGCTGAAAAAGATGGATCAAACTATGAATCCGAAACTTAAAAAATATAAACGTCTTTTCTTCACCGTAATGTTTTCTTCTGTTCTTTTTTTCGTTTTTTCCTTTTTTGTTATTATTATAGTTGCAAAAATTATGGGACCTCCTCCTGTTGCTGTCCCACAAACAAGTGTCTTTTACGCTAATGATGACACTGTTATCGGACAAAGTAATGAAATGCAAAAACGTTACAATGTATCTCTCAATGAAATTTCTCCTTATGTAAAAGAGGCGACACTTTCTATCGAAGATCAACGATTTTACAAACATCATGGCTTTGATATGAAACGTATTGCTGGTGCTATTGTTGCCGATTTAAAAGCGATGGCAAAGGTCCAAGGTGCTAGTACGATTACACAACAGTATGCTCGTAACCTATACTTAGATCATGATAAAACGTGGAAACGTAAACTATTAGAAGCGATGTACACAATTCGCCTTGAAGTGAACTATAATAAAAATCATATTTTAGAAGGATATTTAAATACAATTTATTACGGGCATGGTGCTTACGGAATCGAAGCTGCGTCTCGTCTATATTTCGATAAAACAGCAAAAGAATTAACATTAGCGGAAGCTAGTATGCTCGCAGGTATCCCGAAAGGACCTAGTGTCTACTCTCCCTTTTTAAAAGAGGATCGTGCGAAAGGACGACAATCTCTCATATTAGACGAAATGGTAGAACAAGGTTACATTACGAAGAAACAAGCAACGTCAGCAAAAAAAGAGCCACTAACTTTTGCCTCATTAGATACAAAAAAAGTGGCAGAGATTGCACCTTATTTCCAAGATGCTGTACAAGCTTCTCTTCTTCGTGATATCGGATTAGATGAACAAGCCTTACAAAAGGGTGGCCTGCGTATTTATACAACACTAGACCCTAAATTACAATCTGTTGCAGAGCAAGCTGTAAAAGATCACATACCTGACACAACAAACATACAAACCGCGCTCGTCTCTATGAATCCAAAAACAGGTGAAGTAGCTGCCCTTGTTGGTGGAACTGATTATAATACGAGTCAATTTAACAGGGCTACACAGGCCGCTCGACAGCCTGGATCTACGTTTAAGCCATTCCTGTATTACGCGGCATTAGAACGAGGATTCACCCCTGCTACGCGCTTAAAAAGCGAATACACTGTGTTCACTTTAGGTGACGGTGTTTCAAAGTATAAACCGAAAAACTATAAAGACTATTATGCAGACGATTTTGTAACAATGGCGCAAGCTCTTGCGGTCTCTGATAACGTATATGCCGTGAAGACCAATTTATTTTTAGGCGAAGACATTCTTACAAAAACAGCGAAGCAATTCGGTATTACTACCGCATTAAAAGATGTTCCGTCTCTCGCTCTCGGTACATCTCCTGTAAAACCAATTGAAATGGTTAACGCTTATAGCATGTTCGCAAACGGCGGAAAAGAAGTAAAACCGATGTTTATTCGCCGCATTATGGACCAGGAAGGAAACATGCTATACGATGCTCATTTGGAGAGTAAACAAGTTCTCGATAAAAGCAAAACGTTTGTAATGGAAGAAATGATGACGGGCATGTTTAATAAAAAACTGAGCAGCTATGCTGCTGTAACTGGTCAATCGATGTTATCTAAACTATCAAGAACATATGCCGGAAAATCCGGTTCTACTGAAACAGATAGTTGGATGATTGGATTTACCCCGCAAATCGTAACGGGTGTATGGGTTGGATATGATCAACCTAAATCGATTTCAAACGTAGCAGAACAAGGATATGCGAAAAAAATATGGACCGATACGATGGAAAAAGGCTTAGATGGACAACCTCAAAAAGAGTTTAAACAACCAAGTGACGTCGTTGCAGTCGATATTAACCCTGAAAACGGAAAAATCGCTACAAAAAATTGTCCCATTTCAGTTAAAATGTATTTCGCAAAAGGTACAGAACCAACTGAATATTGTATGGATCATGTCAATGACAAAGAGGAATTTGAAAAGACAACTGAAGAAAAGAAGAAAACAAGTTGGTGGAAAAAATATCTTCCTTGGTAAAAAAAATAGCTGACGGGCATCCGTCAGCTATTTTTTATTCACTTAATAATGCACGGCGCAATTCTTCACTAGATTCGTTCCAAATCGCTTCATTATGTTCTTTCAAGAATGTACCAAGTACTTTTTTAGATGATTCATCCATATGGTCAACCATAATATAGCGCTTCATTGATTTATCCATTTTGTTTACGTGCTCTGGAAGTGATTTATATCCGCGGCGAATTTCACGGTCAACTGTCATTTCACAAGCTGTTACACCTGCATAATAAGCACCTGTCGCCGTTCTTTCAATCGTTACCCACACAAGCCAAAATGGTTTTCCGTTTGGAACTTCATCTTTATTTGTTAAAAACTTAATACCTTTTTCGACTGTACTACGTGCATGCATTGCACCGATATCAACAAATGCTGTTTTCTCTAGTACATCGACAAATACAGGTGAAATGTTTTCTAGACTTAATGCTCCAACACCAAAACCACCATGTCCATCTGTTGAATCATTTTTCACGATATTAAAACCGATTTTTTTCTTTTTCTCTGTCATATGTAAACTCCTCCTCACTTAATGATTATAAAAGGCCAAAAATAGGCGCAATGATACTGTCTAAAAATACAAATACATATGGAATGACAACATTAAAAATAGGTTGAATTGTATAATTGCTAAGCGGTGTAATAACAAGAATTAATAACGCTATTGCTCCATACTTTTCATACTGTGTCATTTTCGCACGAATATTCGTTGGTGCTAGATCTTCCACAACTCGATACCCATCAAGTGGCGGAATTGGCAATAAGTTAAATACAAGTAATACGATATTAAGCATAATAAAAATTCGGAAGAATTGAGCCAATGTATCTGCTACTGCAAATGGAATTGAATCTAATACACCAAATGTTAATAGGCTATACCAAATAATTAAACCAATTGCACTTAAAATTAAGTTACTAATTGGGCCTGCAATTGAAACTAATATCCCTGCAAGACGCGGCCTTTTAAAGTTATATGGGTTAACAGGAACAGGTCTTGCCCAACCAAAACCAAGAATTAATACAGCGATCATTCCAATAGGATCTAAGTGCGCCATCGGTGATAATGTTAAACGGCCTTGCTTCTTTGCTGTATCGTCTCCAAATTTATATGCAACATATGCATGCGCAAATTCATGCACTGATAACGCAATAATAATGGCCATTGCTACCAACGGAATTTGTTGCAATGGGTATCTAAATAACTGATCCATGATTCATCTCCTCTTCAATATGTCAAAAAAAGAAATTATTTGTTTTTTCGATTGTTCTTCCCCATAATCCGCTATAATAAGAGTGTAACTTACATAAAAGGAGCGATTATATATGCCATACGTAACAGTGAAAATGCTAGAAGGACGCACAGAGGAACAAAAGAAAGCTCTTGCTGAGAAAGTAACAGCAGCAGTAAGCGAAACAACTGGTGCTCCTGAAGAAAACATCGTTGTTTTCATCGAAGAAATGTCTAAAAACCATTATGCAGTTGGCGGAAAACGCTTAAGCGACAAATAATTTCAAGTTCTTTCATAAGAAGCAGCTCTTAGCTGCTTCTTATTTTTTTCCTTCTAGTAATTCGATGATTCTCTCTTTATATTTTCCTTTTCTTCCATCTTCATAGATTAAATCATGCGGATAGAATAGTTTTTGATCCCTTCTCTTCTTACCAGTAATTGCCTCAACAATATCCGATTCACGCGAAAGCTCTCTAAGCTCTCCATTTGGCATAAGAAGTAAGATTGGCAGACGTTCTTCTTCTTCACCAGCACGGTAAAAGTCATACGGTAAGTCTGACGTTGAATCAACTACTAAATAGTATTCTGGATCAAGTCCAATCTTTTTAAATAAGCTACTTAATTCCATCCAATTATCTAAACCGTGCTTATCTGTAAACTCTACATATTTAAATAGATTTCGATTCATAAAACGACGGCATAAATCACTTAAAATTGGATCTTCTTCGTCTTGCCATACTTGGAAGTAATAATACATAACGTTCTCGTCTAACTTTAAATAATCCTCTACTGTAACTTCTTCTTCAAATAAAGAATAGAAATGAACCGGATGATTTTTAAATGTATAATACTTCTCATGCAATGATTTTGCACGGTGTAAAATCTTCGTTAAAATAACTTCGGCACTGCGCGTTACCGGATGGAAATATACTTGCCAATACATTTGATAACGACTCATAATATAATGCTCAACAGCATGCATACCACTATTTTTAATGACTACTTGATTCCCATATGGACGCATGACACGTAGTATACGTTCCATATCAAAGTTTCCATACTTTACGCCAGTGAAATACGCATCTCTTAATAAATAGTCCATACGATCTGCATCAATTTGACTGGAAATCATGCTAATCGCTAATTTATTCGTAGATGTTTTGGCGATTACATCGGCTACCTTTTGCGGAAAGTCTTTATCCACACGACTTAATATGCGATTAATTTCCGTATCTCCAACGATAATCTTTTGCGTAAATTTCTCATGATCTAATGAAAATACTTTTTCAAACGAGTGAGAAAATGGACCGTGACCGACATCATGAAGTAATGACGCACATAAACATAACAATCTATCTTCAGCATTCCAGTTCGGTCTGCCATCAAACACATCATCAATCATACGACGAATAATTTCATATACACCTAACGAATGAGTAAAGCGACTATGCTCTGCACCGTGAAATGTAAAAAATGTCGTTCCAAGCTGCTTAATACGGCGCAAGCGTTGAAATTCTTTCGTTCCGATTAAATCCCAAATAACACGATCGCGTACGTGCACATATTTATGTACCGGGTCTTTAAACACTTTTGTTTCGCTGAGTTTGTCGTTTAAATATACCACCTTCCGACATCCCCCTTTCTTTACTGCATTCTTACTATATATTATAAACGAAATAGGAAACAGAAAGAAATGAAAGACTATATTAATTGCCCTTATATAAAGAAAAAATCACTTTTACCGAAGTAAAAGTGATTTCTGTTTATACATTATTTCCCTAAAACGAATTCAGCAACTTCATCTAAGATCATTTCTTTACCTAGAGGGAAGTAACCTTTGTTTACGTCTTCGTTTTTAATTGTAAATACGTGGTTGTTTTTAACAGCGTTCATGTTTTTCCAAATTGATTCTTCTTGGAATTCTTTTAGACGTTGAGAACCGTCACCAGTTGTAAATACGAATAAGTAATCCGGGTTGTAATCGATTAAAGCTTCTTTTTGTACTTGTACTAGTGGCTTATCCGTTGGTGTACCTTTAACTGCTGGTAATTTTAAATCATTAAAGATTACGCTACCGTAACCGTAGTCACCGTATACGCGGAAAGCATTTGGATATGCAGCCATTTTCATAAATTTAGCATCGCCAGTTTTCGCAACGATTTTGTCATGTAATTTGCTTGCTTTTTCATCATACTGTTTGAACCATTCTTTCGTTTCTTTCTCTTTACCGAAGATTTGACCTACTTCTTCGAATTTCGGACGCCATTGGTCTAATGGAGTTTTTAACATAACTGTTGGTGCAATTTTAGATAATTGATCATAAATCTTTTCTTGACGATTGTTTACAAGAATTAAGTCTGGTTTTGCAGCAGCTACTGCTTCGATGTTAATTTTATCGCCCCAAGCAGAACCAACTGGTTTTACGTCTTTTAATTTCTTTTCAATATGTGCATCAATCTTTTCTTGAGATGTATTAGCAGTAATAATTGGTTTCATACCAAAGATTAATAATTCTTCTGTTGAACCACTAAGGTCAGCAATTTTCTTTGGATTTGCAGGAATTTTAATTTCCCCTTTTGCGTGTTGTACAGTGCGCTCTTCAGTCTTCGCATCCTTCGCATCTGCTTTCTTCTCTTCTTTGTTAGAACAAGCTGCAAATAGTACAGAAGTAACGACTAGTACCATTGCTAATAACGCCATTTTAAAATTCTTCATGTTCCCACTCCTTCTAGCTGTATTTCTCTTATAAGTTACAGTGAACTATAAGAAACAAGATTAACAATTAATAAATATATATTGATTAATTGTTGCTTATGCCCCGTTCTAACGGGTGTTCAACTTCCTATTTACTAATAAGAAGCTCAACGTCCATTAGAAGCCCCCCTCTTTACGAGGGGGATCTACTTATGCTTTTTTACGCAATTGATTACTAATCATCGCTAAATCATATGTTAAACAAATTGGTTTACAGTTTACTGGACACGGAACGATTTGAGCTTCAATCTCAAATACACTGCGAAGTGTTTCACTCGTCATCACTTCGTCTGGCGTTCCTTGCTTCATTAACTTACCTGCTTTTAATGCAATCATATGATCTGAGAAACGAGAAGCATGGTTTAAGTCATGGATAACCATAACAATCGTTCTACCTTCTTCTTCGTTTAACTTTTTCAATAAGTTTAATACTTCTAATTGATGAGCCATATCTAAGTACGTTGTCGGTTCATCTAATACGAGTAATTCTGTCCCTTGTGCAAGAGCCATCGCAATCCATACGCGTTGACGTTGCCCGCCTGATAACGCCTCTGCTGGACGATTTGCGAATTCTGTCATTCCCGTCACTTCAAGTGCCCAATGAATGTAACGATAATCCTCTTCTTTCAACGTTCCAAATCCTTTTTGATGAGGAAAACGTCCATATGAAACAAGTTCAAACACAGTAAGGCCAGTTGGCACTTCTGCAGTCTGTGGTAAAATCGCCATTTTCTTTGCGATTTCTTTCGTTGGCTGTTTCTCGATTGCTTTTCCGTCAAGATAAACAGTACCTTTTTTCGCCTTCAAAATACGAGAAGCTGTTTTTAATAATGTGGACTTCCCACAACCATTTGGTCCAATAATTGTTGTAATTTTCCCTTCCGGAATTTCAACTGTTAATCCATCAATAATTAACCCTTCATTATAGCCAACAGATACCGCATCAACTGCTAAAGTTGCCATACAAAAAGCCTCCCTTTATTTTGTCCTCATAAGTAAGTATATGAAATATGGTGCACCAATTACAGAAATAACAAGACCGACCGGTATTTCTGAAGTTGTTAACACACTTCTTGAAATTACGTCTGCGAATAAGAGTAAAAACGTCCCTATTAGTGCAGCGGTAGGCAGCATAATTTGATGTTTACCACCAACAAGGCGCCTAGCTAAATGCGGAGCCATTAAACCGATAAAACCAATTCCTCCGGCAACAGCGACAGATGCACCAGCTAAACAAACTGCAATAAATAATAATTTACGTCTTTCTTTTTCTACATTTACACCAAGGCCAACTGCTGTGGAGTCGCCTAGGTTCATTACGTTTAATATGTGAGCCTTACTAATAGCAAGTGGCAAGAAAATAACCATCCATGGAAGTACACTTAGTACGAATTTCCAATCTGTGCCCCATAGACTTCCTGCTAACCAAATCGTAGCAAAACGGAAATCGTTAGATGTCATCTTCATAGAAAAAATTAAACTAACAGCACCAAACCCGGCTGCAACAGCGATACCGACAAGTATTAATCTCGTTGATGAAACGCCGTCTTTCCATGCTAGTAAATAAATAATAACCGCCGCTAATATTGCACCAACTAAAGCGAAGAATGGAAGGATAAATACAGATAAAAATGTACCAGTCCCAACTTTTCCGAAGAAAAAGTAGACGAATATAACAACTGTTAATCCCGCTCCAGCGTTAATACCGATAATACCTGGATCAGCAAGTGGATTTCGTGATAATCCTTGCAAAATCGCACCTGACATCGCTAAAGCGGATCCGACTAATATAGCAATGACCATACGCGGCATACGGAATTCAAATAAAATAACAGACTGATCTTCAGCCCCAAGTCCAACCAATGACTTTAATACGTCCATTGGCGGTATTTTAAATGTCCCTGTATTTAAACTTACTAAAAATACAGTAACGATTAATCCTACTAAGATTGTTAAAACAGAAACGTTCTTTTTTGTTAAGACACTTGTCCTCACATTTTCCCTCTCCCTTCGTTACGTGCTAAGTAGAGGAAGAATGGAACCCCAATTAGCGCTGTAATTGCTCCAATTGGCGTTTCAAACGGCGGATTAATAACGCGAGATAACATATCTGCACATTCAATTAACAGCCCACCTAAGACCGCAGAACATGGAATAACCCATCTATAGTCTGAGCCTACAAGGAAACGAGTCATGTGCGGGATTACAAGACCAACAAATCCAACCGATCCTGCCATAGAAACCGCAGAACCTGTTAACACAAGAACAAGTACTGTTCCGATAAATTTAATTAATGTCGTATTTTGACCAAGTCCAATCGCAATTTCTTCACCGAAGCTTAAAATTGTAATATACCTCGACATCATAATTGCAATAAAGAGACAAACAAGGCCAATTGGTACTAACATATTAATACTTTCCCATTTCACTCCCGCAACTCCGCCTGCATTCCACATACTCACCTCTTGGGCAAGGTTGAAATATAGCGCAATTCCAGATGAAATGGCCCCTAATAAAGCACTAATTGCTGCACCCGCTAAAGCTAACTTCACAGGTGTTAATCCACCTGGTGAAGAAGACCCAATTCCATATACAATGCTCGCTCCAAACGCAGCCCCAATAAAAGATGCGATAACGAACATTAAATAAGGTGAATTAGGGAAGAATGCGTACATAATTGCAATTCCAAATACAGCTCCATCTGTAATTCCCATTAACGATGGTGAAGCAAGTGGATTTCGCGTCATACCTTGCATAATTGCCCCTGATACTGCTAAAAAGGCACCTGCAACTACGCCCCCTATTGCTCTAGGCATGCGAAGTTCTTGAATTACGTTATGATGCGTAATAGAACCGTCAAACTGAAACACAGCTTGCCATACAGTCTTTAAACTAATATCTGCAGCACCAAACGAAATAGAAACTGCCATGCTTAAAGCTAACAAAAATGTACCTGCTACTAAAATAATAGAAGCAACGAGCGGCCTGCTCTTAATCTCTTTAACATTCACATCTTGCTGTTCTATACTCCTTGCGCTCGCTTCCATACCTCAACCATCCTAACCAACAACATATATTTAATGAAATGAAATTTATTCTCAAATAGTAATAAAAAATTAGGTTAATTGACCTTTTCTTGATAATGATTATCAGAATCACACACTTTCTATTCTACCTATCGCTTCAAAAGACTGTCAACCATTATTTTGAAATATAAATTTATATAAATTGAAATTTGAATGAACAGATGATGCCCCTCCTTCATTGAATGTTAATCTACTCAATTGTATTTTCGTAGAATAACTCATTCCTCGTATGGGCATAAAAAAAGAAGAGTAATCTGTTCACTCTTCTTTTTCTTACTTATTTAACTTTGCTTCAATTTTTACAATTAATTCGTCTTCTGTTGGAGCTGCAACTGGACGGTTATTTACAAATGCAAATGATTTTTTACGACCAGGACCACAGTAAGACTGACATGCAACTTCAATTTTTGCACATGAATCTACTTTTTTTAACTTTGGAATTAACGTTTTAACGTTCGTTGCCTGACAATCATCACACACACGAAATTCGTTTCCCATTATATAACACTTCCTCTATTTTAAACTTTTCTCAAGTACATTTAAAAATAAACACTAAATGGTATTTTACCGCTCTTTGAAGCTCGTTGCAAGTGTCCTTGCGACGCTCTTTCCTCATATAATGCTACTATATGTTCTCCTACAGAAGCTTCCGTCATTCTTGGCAAAATTTATACTTTCCATCGAAATCTACCATATTTTTAAAAGCTTTGTATAAAAGCTCATTTTTTTGCCCATTATAAAAATAGGAAGTTCATAAAAAGAAAGGGAGTTGAATCTATGAAAGTAAGACAAGATGCTTGGACGGATGAGGATGATTTATTACTTGCTGAAACTGTACTTCGTCACGTTCGAGAAGGAAGTACTCAATTAAATGCATTTGAAGAAGTGGGTGATCAATTAAATCGTACATCGGCTGCCTGTGGTTTCCGTTGGAATGCTGTTGTTCGCTATAGTTATGAACAAGCTCTTCAACTAGCAAAAAAACATCGTAAAGATAAAATGCGCGCTGCAAGCGGTGAACAAGCGAAAAAACGTTTACTTTATACACCACCAGCTTCAGATTCGATAACTGATTATGAAGAATTCGTACAAGAGGAATCAATTGTACAATATAAAGAAGCTATTCCATATAAAGAAACTACCGTTCCTGCTACAAAAAGCTCTATGACAATGCAAGATGTTATTTATTTTTTACAAACAGTCGGATCTTCAAATATAAAAGTGACAGCTCTTGAAAACGAGAATACGAGATTGAAACAAGAGATTAGAGCACAAATCCTTCGAAATGAAGAACTAGAAAAGAAACTAGAAAAATTAGAAAAACAATCTCATACTGTACAAGAAGATTACGAAACACTTATGAATATTATGAACCGAGCTCGTAAGTTGGCAGTCATGGATGACGAAGAACGTTCTCAAACATCTTTCCGAATGGATCGAAACGGTAATTTAGAAAAAATTGCAGAATAGAAAGGATGCATGTAATGCATCCTTTTTTAGTCTTTCATCTTTAAACTTTCCCTTTATATGCGAGAACCCCCCCCTTCTTCATTTTTTGCTATAATAGAGATTGTCATTTTAAAGATAAGGGGTTAGTTATATGAGCAATTCCCGTTCCATTTTATCTCAGCCAGAGTGGCGTATTGTAGATCAGTCTAGTTTGGGACCAACATTCCATGCATTGCAGTCATTCGCAATGGATGACACACTGTGCACAAGCATTGGAAATGGTCAATCAGCTGCAACAATGCGTTCTTGGGTTCATCACAATACAATTGTTCTTGGCATTCAAGATTCACGCCTACCACACTTGGAAGAAGGTATTTCCTTTTTACAAGAAAACAACTTCAATGTTATCGTTCGTAATTCCGGTGGACTTGCAGTCGTACTTGATGAAGGTGTTTTAAACGTATCACTTTTATTCCAAGAGACAGAAAAAGGTATCGATATTGATCTTGGATACGATACAATGTGGCATTTAATTAAGGAAATGTTAAACGATTACGATGTTACAATCGAGGCAAAAGAAATTGTTGGTTCTTACTGTCCTGGTAGCTATGACTTAAGTATTCGCAATCAAAAATTTGCTGGCATTTCACAGCGCCGTATTCGCGGTGGTGTCGCTGTCCAAATTTATCTCTGCGCTACAGGAAGTGGCTCTGAGCGTGCCGCACTCGTTCGTGATTTCTACAACCTAGCCATTCAAGGAGAAGAAACACGCTTTACGTATCCTGAAATTGTACCGAGTACGATGGCTTCACTTTCAGAATTACTTGGCGAAACTATTACAGTACAAGATTTAATGATGCGCCTTTTAAAAACACTGCAGCAATTCGCTCCAAAGTTAACACCATCTCAATTAACAATAGATGAAATACCTTTATATGAGACGAATTTACAACGTATTATTGATCGTAACAATAAAGCACTTGGCTTAGAAAAATAAAGACCGTCGCTATAATAGCGACGGTCTTTATTTCGATTCATTATAGAATTAAAGTGCTTGAGCTGCTGTAATTAAAGCTAACTTGTACACTTCTTCTTCGTTACATCCGCGAGATAGATCATTTACAGGCATATTTAAACCTTGTAAGATTGGTCCTACTGCTTCGAAGTTACCTAAACGTTGAGCGATTTTGTAGCCAATATTACCAGCTTCTAAGCTTGGGAATACGAATACGTTAGCATCACCTTTAATTGTAGAACCTGGAGCTTTTTTCTCAGCTACAGACGGTACGAATGCAGCATCGAATTGGAATTCTCCATCTAAAGTTAATTCAGGAGCCATTTCTTTTGCAATACGAGTTGCTTCTACAACTTTTTCTGTTTCTGGAGATTTCGCAGAACCTTTTGTAGAGAAGCTTAACATAGCAACGCGTGGATCAATACCGAATAGTTCAGCAGTTTTCGCACTCTCGATACCAATTTCTGCTAAATCTTGGCTGTTTGGTGCAATGTTAATTGCACAATCAGCGAATACATATTTCTCTTCTTCACGTACCATGATAAATACGCCAGAAGTTTTTGTAACGCCTGGTTTTGTTTTAATGATTTGAAGTGCTGGACGAACTGTATCAGCTGTAGAGTGAGCTGCACCACTTACTAAACCATGTGCTTTACCCATGTATACAAGCATTGTACCGAAGTAGTTTTCGTCTTTAAGGATTTTGCGAGCGTCTTCTTCAGTTGCTTTACCTTTACGGCGTTCAACGAAAGATGCTACCATTGCATCCATTTCTTCGTATGTAGCTGGGTCATAAATATCAACGCCTGCTAATGTTAAATTCATGCTAGCAGCTTTTGCGCTAATTTCTTCTTTATTACCAACTAAAATTGGTTGTACTAACTCTTCTTTTGCTAAACGCTCTGCAGCGCCTAAAATTCTTTCATCAGTTCCTTCAGGAAGTACGATAGAAATGCCTTTTCCTTGAACTTTTTCTTTTACTGTTGTAAATAAGTTGCTCACGAATAAACCCTCCTACATATGTTAAAAAACTCTATCTTTAAGAATACTGCTTTTCCTCTATATTTTAAACTTATAGCTCCCAAAAAATAGATAAAATTAAAATGATTATATTTTCATAAAATTCAGCCTAGAAATAAATCCCCTTTAAGCCTTATCTTCTCCTATTTTCAAGTAAATTTAAATGTGACAATTTTATGCGCTAAGGTTTTATATAGATGATTTTAAAACTATATATGCTATAGTTAACGTGTAAAACTATCATTAACTGAGGTGAATAGAATGAGTGAAGCAACAACAACGTTAGATGGCTGGTATTGTTTACATGATTTACGTTCTATTGATTGGGCTGCATGGAAAACATTATCTAGCGACGAACGCGGACAAGCTGTGTCTGAATTTTTAAATGTCGTTGAAAAATGGAACGAAGTATCTACCGCGAAAAAAGGTAGTCATGCAATGTATACTGTTGTTGGCCAAAAAGCTGATATTATGCTTATGATTTTACGTCCAACAATGGAAGAGTTAAATGAAATTGAGACAGAATTGAATAAAACAACATTAGCTGAATATATGGTTCCTGCATACTCTTACGTATCTGTTGTTGAACTAAGCAACTACCTTCCAGCTGATGAAGATCCATATCAAAACCCACAAATCTTAGCTCGCTTATATCCAGAACTACCAAAAGCAAATCACATTTGCTTCTACCCAATGGATAAGCGTCGCCAAGGTGATGACAACTGGTACATGCTTCCTATGGAAGAACGTAAAAAAATGATGTACAGTCATAGTAAAATCGGTCGCCAGTACGCAGGTAAAGTACGCCAAGTTATTTCAGGATCAGTTGGATTCGACGACTTTGAGTGGGGCGTAACATTATTCGCTGACGATGTTCTTCAATTTAAAAAACTTATATATGAAATGCGCTTCGATGAAGTAAGTGCTCGTTATGGTGAATTCGGAACATTTTTCGTTGGAAACATTTTACCAGACGAAAAGGTAGAGAAATTTTTACACATATAAAGTGAAACTTTAATCAGTGGGGGTTTTGTTCATCCCCACTAATTATTAGCCTTCACCAATTGGGCTTTTACGAGCAGTTGATCGCCCATCAAACTTCTTTGCTTTCGCTTAATTTTTAGGTGGGGGATCTTACTGCCCGGCAAATAGCGGGGCAAATCGTAAAAAAGGAACGAATTTCGTTCCTTTTTTTATTACCCTCTATATTTCTCCTCAAAAAACTTCTTTTCTCTGCAAATTTGAACAAAAATCGACAGTTTTTTTCAATTTCCTTACAAAATTGTAACCTTTCTATATCCAAATTTATGCTAAAATGGTACGAGCTACATGCTAATAACGATGCGAAGGTGATAATCTATATAAAGAAAATCTTATCTATTTTACTAGCGCTTTTATTGTCAATTTCTTCCTTAGGAGTAACAACATCCCATGCGGAAGAAAAAATACACATTGAGGCGGCCGCTGCACTTCTATTTGATGCAGATACAGGAAAAATACTGCATGAACAAAATCCAGATGAATTACTAGCTATTGCTAGTATGTCAAAATTAATTGTTGTTTATGCCGTATTAGAAGCAATTAAAGAAGGAAAAATTACTTGGGATACAAAGGTAAACATTTCTGATTATGCTTATGAAGTTTCACGTAATAATGAATTCTCTAACGTTCCATTTGAAAAGGGACGTCAATATACTGTAAGAGAATTATATCATTCTATCGTTATCTTCTCTGCAAACGGATCTAGTATTGCCTTAGCAGAACTTCTTGCAGGAAGTGAGAAGAACTTCTTGAATCTTGCAAATGAACATGCAAAAAAACTAGGGTTAAAGAAATATAAATTTGTAAACGCTACTGGGTTAAATAACGCTGACTTAAAAGGAAAACACCCTGAGGGAACGGATCCGAATGGAGAAAATTCCATGTCAGCTCGCGATATGGGTATGCTTTCAAAAACAATAATTACAAAGTATCCAGAAATGCTAGAGGATACAAAACAAAGATTTAGAAACTTCCCAGATAATCATCCGAAACCAATTCGTATGGAAAACTGGAACTGGATGTTACCAGGTGCCGCTTTCTCTTATGAAGGAACAGATGGTTTAAAAACTGGTAGTTCTGATACTGCTGGATACGGATTCACTATTACAGCAAAACGTGGTGATGTACGTCTTATTTCAGTTATTATTAAAACAAAATCAATGGACGAGCGCTTCACAGAATCTCGTGAATTAATCGAATACGGGTTTAATAACTTCGAAAAACAAAAGTTAAAAGTTGATAAAAATAATACAATCTCTGTAGTAAAAGGGAAAGAAGATCAAGTGACTGTTACACCGGAAAAAGAAATAACAGTAATTGCGAAAAAAGGTAGCAAAGATCCTTATAAAATTGGGACTGAAGTAGATAAATCTCTTGCTGAAGATGGACATTTAGTTGCTCCTATTAAGAAAGATGCCAAAGTAGGCTCAATTACTTTAGAATCAACTGATAAATATGGTTTCTTAGACGGTAGTAAAAGTATGAAAGTTACTGCAAAAACGACAGAAGAAGTTGAAAAGGCAAATTGGTTCGTATTAACAATGCGCTCTATCGGAGATTTCTTCTCAAACTTATGGTCTAAAATATTTTAATGATGGAAAGCTAGCTCACGCTAGCTTTTTTTATTTTCCTCTCTCCATGTAAAACTTCGTTTGGTTGTCATATCTGAGTCCTTTTTCTCATACGTATGAACTAGTAATCGTTACACACTTCATCTAGAAATAAACCTCTTTCCACAAGGTATTCCAAAAAGAGAGGTGACACATAATGGGTGTTATTGCTTATAACGAAGAAGATGTAAAGTTATTAGCTAGACTGATGCGTGCTGAAGCCGAAGGAGAAGGACAACAAGGAATGTTAATGGTCGGAAACGTAGGGGTAAATCGTGTCCGCGGAAATTGTTTAGATTTTAAAAAAATACGTAATTTACGTCAAATGGTTTATCAAAATCCTGGCGGTTTTGAGGCAACGCAAAAAGGGTATTTTTATCAGCGTGCAAGAGAACAAGATATCGCATTAGCAAGGCGAACGATTCAAGGACAACGTTTTTGGCCTGCAAATTTCGCCTTATGGTTTTTTAGACCTGAAGGTCCTTGCCCACCAACTTGGTATGACCAACAAAACTCTGGACGTTTTAAAAAGCACTGCTTCTTCCAACCATCTGCCGGGGATTGCCCTAGCGTATATTAAGGAATGAAAACGAGGAGGGATTTTTGAATGGCACAGCAACAAAACCCGTATTATGGAACAGGTTTTTATCAACCATCTGGAACTTATGCACAACAGCAACAAATGACCCCACAGCAACAGCAACAACAGCAAGCGATGCAACAACAAGCTGCGCAAGCTCAATATGCCGTCTCTCAAGGCATGTTACCATTAGAACAGTCGTATATTGAAAATATTCTTCGCTTGAACAAAGGCAAGCAAGCAACCGTAGTAATGACTTATGAGCGTGGTAGTTCACTCGGTACACAATCTTATACAGGTATTATTGAGGCAGCTGGACGTGATCACATCGTTATTAGTGAACCGCAATCAGGGAAACGTTTTTTACTACTAATGATTTACTTAGATTATGTAGAATTCCCAGAAGAAATTATGTATTTACCTAGTCAACAAGCAACTTATGCTCCAAGACCATAAAAAAAAGCTGGCATATGCCAGCTTTTGTTTTTTATAACCCTTTTACAACTGCAGTTCCGACTAAGATCCATGCCACAATAAACGCTACGCCACCAAGAGGTGTAATTGGGCCAAAGAACTTAATACCTGTCGTACTTAATGCATACAAACTGCCTGAAAACATAATAATTCCAGCTACCATAAGCCAGCCAGCAGTAGTTAAAAGTGATGATTGAATTTTATCCATCAATAAAGCAACTACGAATAGTCCACCGGCATGAAACATTTGATATGTAACGCCTGTTTTCCAAACTTCTAACATTTTTGCAGAAACTTTATTTTCTAAACCGTGTGCTCCAAAAGCCCCTAACGCAACAGATAGCCCTGCCGCAATACAACCTAGTAAAAAGAAAATTTTCATCTTAATTCCCCTTTTTTTACCTTCATCATAAGCAATTTTTTCATATAAGCCAAACGATTTATCTTCTAAAAATCAAATAAAGAATTACCGTTTGCGCCTTCTTCTTTTATATAAACAGGTTCTCCAGAAACCGGCATAACTGGTTGAACTGTCGTCATAGGCTGAGATCCAATTACTTGTGATGGAATCTCAGGTTCTCTATACATAGAAGGCTCAGCTTGTTCATCTAATAATAAATCACATAACGCTCGCACAACTAATAAATGCGCTTTTGATTGTTGCCCTTCACTGCTTTTTGCCTTTGCAATTTCATTCGCCATTTTATTTAAAATCTTATCGCTCGATATTTGCATTCCTTGTCACCTCTTACTTTGTAGTTCTTTCTCAAATTGTCCTAGCTTCTCTACTGAACCAAACACTATTATCATATCATGTTCTCGTAGTTTTTCCTGCCCCGTTGGATTATGTATAACATCCCCATTTCTCAAAATCGCTAAAATTGTTACATCAAATTGATTTCTCACATCACTCTCTAGTAACGATTTACTAGCTAAAATAGAACCTTTGCCGACTGCAATTTCTTCAATTACAAATGACTGTTCCACGCCATATAGTACTGTATCAATATAATGAACTGTTAGCGGATTCGCAATACCTTTTGCAATATGAATTCCTGCCATGCTAGATGGATTAATCACCTTATTTGCCCCAGCACGCTTTAATTTGTCTTCAGTTTCCGGTTTTTCCGCCCTTGCCACAATTTTAATTGCATCGTTTAGCCCTCTTGCCGTTAATGTAATAAATACATTTTCAGCATCATTTGCTACGATAGCAACTAAACCGGCTGCCTTTGAAATTCCCGCATGATGTAACACTTGGTCTTCCGTTGCATCTCCGTGTACATACAAAAGTTTTTCCTTCTCTAATATACTTTCATCTTTATCCACGACGACAAATGGAATTTTCTTTTCTTGCAATTCATGTACAACTTGAAGCCCCACTCTACCACAACCACATACGATAATATGATTTTGTAACTGTGCTATTTGTTTATCCATCTTCTTCCTCCGTACTGCATGAAATAAATTCCCTTCAATAATCATAGCTGCCACTACACCAATTGCATACGTAACAATACCGACTCCAACCGGTATGATAAGAAGCGCAAAAACTTTTCCTGCCTGTGTTACAGGAACGGCATCTCCGTACCCAACAGTTAATACAGTAATCATCGTCATCCAAAATGCTTGAAACAAACTAATCTCTTCAATCGCCATAAATCCTAACGTTCCTAGAATTACAACAAAGGTCATACATATAACTGCTATCCATAATTGCTTCCGTGCATTCATATCGTGTTTCAACTCTTTTCTCTATCTACAATCTTTGCCAGTGGAAATGAAATACATATATACTAGATACGGAATCTATGAAAGAGGTTGATATAATGAAAACATTTCTTTCCGCCTTACAATGGGCGCTATTTATTTTAGCTGGGAGCCTTATTGTACCAATTAGCGTCGCAACTAATTATGGTCTCGATGGCGCTGAAGCTATTGCATTCGTACAAAGAACATTATTTGTTCTTGGCTTTGCCGGCCTACTGCAAGCTATATTTGGGCATAAACTTCCTATTCAAGAAGGTCCTGCAGGCCTTTGGTGGGGCATTTTCTCTCTTTATGCAAGTTTAGGTGTCGTATTATTTGGATCCAGCAACGAAACGCTTAAAGTACTTCAGTACGCCTTCCTATTAAGTGGTATCATTTGTATTATTCTTAGTGTTTTTGGACTCATCGATAAACTAGTGCGCTATTTTACACCGACAGTAATTGGAACATATTTATTTCTTCTCGTCGCGCAACTTAGCGGGTCCTTCTTAAAGGGAATGTTCGGTCTTGACGGACAACATACAGAGGTACAAGCTGACGTATTTATTCTTTCACTCATTGTTATTTTACTATCCTTTTTCATCATGAAGCTACCTATTATTGGACAATATTCCGTTCTTTTCAGTATCGTCTGCGGCTGGATATTATTCGCATGCTTCGGATTATCAAATCCAGTAACGCCTGTGACAGATATAATCCGTTTTCCGTCTCTATTTGTTTTCGGAATGCCTCGTATTGAATGGAACATGGCAATTACGGTAGTTTTCGTTACACTATTACTTCTAACAAATATGTTAGCAAGTATTCGCGTTGTGCAAAGGATTGTCTCTAAGTATGAAAAGAATGCAGCACCAGATCGTTTCAAACAAGCCGGTATTATAACAGGAATAAATCAATTGCTAGGAGGCCTTTTTTCAGCTATTGGACCTGTCGCGATTTCTGGATCAGCAGGATTTATTGCAACGACTAATATTTATAAACGACTCCCATTTATGTTAGGGTCAAGCTTTATTATTTTCGTTAGTATATTCCCAAAGATTACTTCATTCTTTGCGGCGATACCTGTCGCAGTCGGATATGCTGCCATTTACCCTGTATTTGCAAGCATGATTGGCCTTGCCTTTCGCGAATACGAAACAGTACAAGATAAAGAACGGTTATTTAAAGTAGCAGGTCTTTCAATCTTTACAGGAGTCGGAGTTATGTTTGTTCCAGCAGGCGCATTTTCTACACTCCCGCCGTTTCTAGCATCGTTTTTAAGTAACGGTCTTGTTCTTGGATCTGTAATGGCAATTTTGCTCGAAATACTATTTTCTCGTTCTACAGAAAAACAACCATCGTAAATTGGAAAACTTCCATTATTGCACTCTATCTTTAGAGTTGTTACGATAATGATAAAGTGCAACTTTAATCAATGAGAGCTATTCATCTTTACTAATGATTAGCTCTCACCGATCGGGCATTAGCAGTATAAATTATCATGGGCAACGTGCTCGTGATAATTTATACTAAAAATACAGAACTTCTCCTAGCTTCACATAAAGAAGTTCGATGTCTTACTATATATTCCCCAATATCTTCATAAAACTTTATTTCTATTTCAACAAAGAGAGGAATTTTCAATATGACTTATAAAATGATTGTTTTAGACTTAGATGATACTTTATTACGTGACGACCATACCATTTCACCTCGTACGAAAGAGGCTCTAATGACTGCACAAGAGCAAGGTGTAAAAGTTGTACTTGCTTCTGGACGTCCAACGTTTGGTATGCGCAATGTAGCGAAAGAACTTCGTTTAGAAGAATACGGTAGTTTCATTCTATCTTTTAATGGCGCAAAAATTATTAACTGTAAAACAAACGAAGAAATCTTTAGTAGTACGCTATCTCCTGAAATCGTTCACAACCTATTTGAAATTAGTAAAAATGAAGATGTATGGATTCATACTTACATTGGCGATGATATCGTAACGGAAGAAAATAATCCTTATACTGAAATTGAGGGCGATATTACTGGTATGCCAATTGTTGTAGTAGATGACTTTAAAGCTGCTATTAAAGAGCCTGTAGTAAAAGTATTAATGAATAAAGAAGCTGAACGCCTTGTTGTAGTAGAAAAGAAACTACAAAAACAATTAGAAGGTCAATTAAGCGTTATGCGTTCGAAACCATTCTTCTTAGAATTTACTGAAGCTGGTGTTACAAAAGGAACGAGCTTAAACCAATTAATTCAAAAGCTAGGCATTAAGCGTGAAGAAGTTATCGCAATGGGCGATAGCTATAACGACCAGGCAATGATCGAATTCGCCGGTCTTGGTGTTGCAATGGGCAATGCACCAGATGATATTAAAGAAATTGCAAACTACGTAACAGATACAAATATGAACGATGGTGTTGCAAAAGTTGTAGAGAAATTTGTATTAAAAAGAGAAGCGCTCGTTTAATATTTTCACCCATAAAACCTATTTGAAGTCAAACACTTCAAATAGGTTTTTATTTAAATTCTCATGTTTTTGTGACTATATTTTGAACTTTGCACTATTCTCGTAGTGTAAACTTTCTTTTTGTATATAATGAAACAAAATAGACTATTTTATTTTGAAAAAGAATACAAATTTACTATAAACAAGCATACGTTAAAGGAGGCTACTTTATGTTATCTACACCAATCGGACGATTAAGAGCAATCGGCTTAATTGAGGGGATTTCTTTCCTATTACTATTATTTGTAGCAATGCCATTAAAATATTTTGCAGGATTTGCAACAGCCGTTAAAATTACAGGTATGGCTCATGGTGTTTTATTTATTCTATTTATCTTTGCGGTAATTCAAGTAACAATCGTACACCGCAAATCAATTGCATGGGCACTTGGGGCATTTGTTTCATCAGTTATCCCATTCGGTACTTTTGTACTAGATGCAAAATTAAAGAACGAACAACAATAATAACAAAAAGGTAGTTAACGACTGTTAACTACCTTTTTTATTTACAAATTTGGAATTTCCCAATCAATTTCTCTCTCGCCCATATTAGCTAAAATCGTATTTACTTTAGAGTATGGCTTACTACCAAAGAAACCACGTCTTGCCGATAATGGGCTCGGATGTACAGACTCGATAATATGATGCTTCGTATTCGTAATTAACTTTTTCTTCGCCTGTGCATGACGTCCCCACAATATGAAAATAACCGGTTTTTCACGTTCATTTAATAGCTCAATTACACGATCTGTGAAATACTCCCAACCTTTTCCCTTATGAGAATTGGCTTCACCTTGTCGAACTGTTAATACCGTATTTAATAATAAAACCCCTTGCTCTGCCCACTTTACTAAATAACCGTTATTCGGGATTTCATAACCATATTCATCTCGAAGTTCTTTATACATATTTAGCAATGACGGTGGCGTTTTAATGCCGGGCTGTACTGAAAAGCTTAAACCATGTGCTTGATCCGGTCCATGATATGGATCTTGCCCTAAAATAACGACCTTTGTATTTTCATAACTTGTATACTCTAGAGCGCTAAAAATATCTTCTACCCTTGGATAAACAACATGTGTACTGTACTCTTCTTTCAAAAAATCAGCCAGCTTACGATAATATTCTTTCTCAAATTCTGGTGCCAATAATGGCTCCCAATCATTTTTTAAAACATTTTTCATGCTTTCACTTCCCGTCCAATTAATTCACCATATCCTGTTTTGTAAATACTACAAACGAAATAATAAGGGATACAACTGCCCAAACCGTTAAATTCATTAAAGAGAACCCCATCGATAAGCCTTGTAATGCAGGTAATTTTCCTGATAGATAATCTGTTAATGATAAATTCACACTAAAAATATATTTCGCACCCTCCCAAGATGTTGCAAACGAGCTTAAAATGCCACCTGCGATTAATGCGGCTAACATAACACCCATACCGGCTGGTGTATTTCGAATTAAAACAGAAACCATAAATGATATAGTTCCGACAACGATAGCAACAAACCAAGCTAACCCATACGCCATCAAGACGTATTGCCACTGCGGAATAAGATGTACAAAATTCGTATTTAACGTTTCCTTATCAATAACAAACCCAGTTAAAACAGGCAAATTCCATCCCGAGTATCCAAATACAAGCCCAGATAATATGTAAGCAAACAAACCTACAAGAAGCAGTATGAGTGAAATGAAAAATAACATCGTCACGTACTTACTAAGAAGTATTTTCCAGCGCCGAATCGGCCGTGTAAGTAGCATCTTCATCGTTCCATCACTTCGCTCTCCTGAAACAATATCGATAGCGACAATCATTACGAGAAGCGGAATAAACAATGTAATTCCTTGCTCAATAAACGCCCTTACAAAAGTGGGTGCGCCCGGTGCCATCGGGTTAATATCATGATCTAAATAATATTGTTGCTGCTCCACTCTTACCTTTAGCCAATCACGCCATTCTTCTGGTAGTCTAGAATTGTTCAAGCGGTTTTGAGAATCAACAATTTGTTGTTGTAATGAAACTTTCCAATCCGTCGTACCGAGCCTTTTTTGTGTCGTTTCTACTTCACGATACTGCGCATACACGAAAAGTGGGATCAAGATTGCTAAAATAAGCATGACAACAAAAATACGTTTCTTACGATAAATTTTTTCCGATTCATTTAAGACTAGATTCGCAAATTCACGCATGCTGCTCACCCCTTGTGAGTTCAATAAATAAATCTTCTAGCGTAAATACAAGCTCCTTAACGCTATGTACATCTATCCCGTTTTCTACAAAATGTTTATTCCAATTACTTATAGATGCGATATTCATGCGGCATAGTAATCGATCACCTTCTATACTCACTTCTCTTACTTCCTCAGCATCTTCTAGCATATTTTTCGCCTTAGAAATCGGTGTAACAATCCATTCTACACGATCACTTGCTGTTTTAATTAACTCTTCAACCTTGGCAACTGTTATCATCTTTCCTTTATGAATAATAGCAACGCGATCACATATCATTTGCACTTCACTTAGCAAATGACTTGAAATAAACACACTCATATTTTCTTCTTTCACAAGCTTATGTATAAATTCCCTAAGTTCTCTAATCCCAGCTGGGTCTAAACCATTTGTTGGCTCATCTAATATGAGCAATTTTGGATTTCCAAGAAGCGCTTGCGCAATACCAAGACGCTGTTTCATACCGAGTGAGTATGTTTTTACCTTATCGTGAATTCTTTCATCTAAATGAACCATTTGAGCAATTTCAATAATACGTTCATCTGATATACCACCTAACATACGGGCAAATTGTTTTAAATTTTCCCATCCCGTTAAATAGGTATACAGTTCTGGGTTTTCAACGATACTCCCAATTTGACGCATCGCTTCTCTGAAATTTTCCTTAATAGAATAACCGCCGATAGAAATCGTGCCTTCTGTTTCTTTAATCAATCCAACTAACATTCGAATTGTAGTTGTTTTTCCGGCACCATTCGGCCCTAGGAAGCCGAACACTTCCCCTTGTTTTACATCGAAGGAAATATTCTCTACAATTGTCTTCTTTCCAATTACCTTCTTCACGTCACGTACGGAAAGTATCGTCGTCATTTTACCCCTCCTTGTTCTAGTTTTAATTTACTCGCAACATTTTGAACTAATCGGTCCGCCATATATGTATATCCTATTTCATTCGGATGGAAATGGTCGGAGTATAATAAATCTTTCCCACGGTTTTGGAATAAATCAAATGTCGGTGTAATATACACATTTTTATTATTTATCGCTAATTTTTCTAAAGATGCATTCCAGTCTACAACGATGTTTGAAGAACCTTTTAAATCTTCTACATCTTCAAAAGGATTGTATAAACCAAGCCAAAAAATAGGGCTATCTGTATTTAACTTACGAATTTCTTCTATTATTTTCTTTGCTTCATTTTGGAACGTCACTGTATCAGGACGGTATGTTTCTAAATCTATCTTTTCAAGCGATTCCCAACCTGGAAATAAATCATTTCCTCCAATTGTTAAAACGATTACATCTGCTTGCTTAATTGAATATTGAGCGCCACTACTCTCAATTTGTTTTAATAGGTCGGGCATTTTTGCACCACTAACAGCTAAGTTTGTTAATGCAATCTTTTGCTTATAATCTTTTTGTAAATCTTCTTTCATCCGTCCAACATAGCCAATTCCTTCTTTATCACCAACACCGCGTGTTAATGAATCACCTAAACTAACGATTTGTAACGTTCCCGTTTTCTTTTTCTCTTTTGCCACTACATCGGTCTTTTTAATTAAATTTGAAGCTTTCGGATTTAATACATCATTTACACCTGAAACAAAGCCATATGCAAATAAACAGAAAGATGCAATTGTAATGAGTAGAATTACTTTTACTACTTTTGATCTCATATCAAAACCCCTTTTAGCCCTCATAGATTGTCCATAATTATACCAAACGCAATTTTGAAAAGCGATTTTCAAACCTTATCTATTATGTTGTTTCCCTATGTACTAATTCTGGCAATAACTCTACGTGCCTTATATCGATTTGCTCATCATTAATCTTTTCATATAATAATTCAAATGCCTTCACACCAACATTTTTACTACAATACGAAATCGTCGTAATGCCTAAAATATCTGCCACATCTTGATCATCACAACCGATAATCGTAATATCTTCCGGAATACGAATGCCTTGTTTTTTCGCTTCCGTTACCATCCCCGCGGCAATATGGTTGCAAGATACAAGAAACGCTGTTGGTTTTACTGACATACGTGTCCATTCCCTAATCACATTACGCCCATCTTCCACTGTAAAACAGCCTTTAAACTTCCAAGCCTCTATCGGTGTTACAGCAATCTGTTGAAGCGAATCTTCAAATGCTTGTTTTCTTCTCTGACTATTAATGCTATTACTTCTTCCAATGCAATACCCAATACTTGTATGGCCCGCATCTATTAAGCTTTTCATTCCGCGCGAAAACACTTTATAGTAATCAAGATGCACACTCGAAATGAAATTCGAGTCGATTTCTTCGCACATAACAATAGGGCCGAATTTCGTATATTCTTCAAGCTTTTCCTTACTATTCGCTCGCGAACATATAATAACCCCATCAAGTTTTTTCATTTTTAACATATTTAAAATTTCTAATTCCCTTTCCTCACTATAATTCGTCTGACAAAGCATCATATTATAATTATTCTTTGCTGTTTCCTTTGATATTCCCTCGATAATAGCGCTATAATATTGATCATTTACGTGCGGTAATAAAACGCCAATTACATTCGTTTTTCCTTTCACTAAATGAATTGCATTCACATTTTGCGTATAATTTAATTCTTCTATAATTGCTAAAATTTCTTTTCGTTTCTGTTCATTCACATATGGATGATTATTTAGTACACGTGAAACAGTTGAAACAGATACCCCAGCAAGCTCAGCAATCTTCCTTATATTCGTCATCTCATTTTCCCCTTCCCTGCAAAAATTCTCCCTTGACCTGGTAAGCTTTCCATAATATATCCTTTCCTAGCAAATACATTTTGAAAGGATATACAACTATGCTTCGATTCAAATTAGAATATATATTTTTCATTGGCGGTCTACTCACTCTCGCCATCGGTATTAATATGATGACGACAATTACTTCCTTTGGACTTAGCCCTTATGATTCCTTCTTTATTGCACTATATCAAAATTTCGGGATAAGTATCGGTTTTTGGATTTTCATGATTAACTTTGCATTTACTCTTATCGTACTCTTTTGGAATAAAAAACAAATAACAATTGGTACAATTGTAACGATGGTTCTTATTTCTCTTTTTGTTGATTGGATTGGTTCCATTCCAACTATTATGGACGCTATCCGTTCTCTTCCAAAATATATAACACTTATTTGCGGAAATCTATTCGTTGGAGCTGGGATTGGTCTTTACGTCTCTACAAACCTTTGCGCAGCACCTCAAGAAGCTTTCGTTTTAACGGTTGCTGAAAAAAAGAAATGGACATTTAGAAGAACAGAAATTTCGTTAGCGTTTTTATTTTTAACATTAAGCTTCCTATTAGATGGACCTATCTATTTTGGAACAATCATCTTATCCTTTACAACAGGCTGGATTATCCAAGCATTTATTCAAATTGGTACGAAGATTTTAAATAGAAAAGAGCCTATTAAGCAAGCTGCTTAACAGGCTCTTTCTGTTTTATGAGAAGAGATACTACTTAGCATCCCCTTCAATTCGATAGTTTGCTTTCAAACAATCTATTTCTTCATACCCTTGCAACGTATGTAGAATATAATCATAATCAGCAAGAGACGCACGATGCGTCACAATTACAATTTCAGCCTTCCCTTTCTCTTCAAGCGGCATTTGAATAATCTTTTCAAAGCTAACGCCACGCTCAGAGAATAATGAAGTAATTTTTGCAAATACACCAATTTCATCTTTTACATGAAGTCTTAAAAATTTCTTCACAACAATTTCGTCTCGCTCTTTTAATACTTTTTTATACTGCGGGGATACCGCACTATTTCCGTTTACACCTAATCTAATATTTTGCATTACAGCTACTAAATCTGAAACAACAGCTGTTGCTGTCGGTAAACTCCCTGCACCTGGTCCATAAAACATCGTTTCTCCGACCGCTTCACCATACACATATACAGCGTTATATTCGTTTTGTACGGCCGCAAGAGGATGTGTATTTGGAAGTAGTGTCGGTTCAACCGTCACCTCTAATTTTTCACCATCTCGCTTCGCAAGACCGATTAATTTAATCGTGTATCCTAAACTCTTACTGTATTCAATATCTTCTTCTGTAATAGAAGTAATCCCTTTTACCTTCACATCTCCAAGCTCTACATTTGTAGAAAAACCAAGGGTAGCCAAAATCGTCATTTTTCTCGCTGCATCTAAACCTTCCACATCTGATGTTGGATCTGCTTCTGCAAATCCAAGTTGTTGGGCTTCTTTTAACACGTCGTTATATGCTCTCCCTTCATCTGACATTTTCGTCAAAATAAAATTTGTCGTTCCATTTACAATTCCCATTACTTTCGTAATAAGATCTGAAGAAAGTCCTTCTACGATACTTCGTAAAATCGGAATCCCTCCGGCTACACTTGCTTCATAAAACAAATCTGCTTTATTATCTTTTGCTACCGCTAAGAGTTCCGCCCCATGTAACGCCATTAAATCTTTATTGGCAGTCACAACATGCTTCCCGCTCTGTAAGGCTTGCAAAATATATGCTTTTGCATCATCAATGCCACCCATCACTTCGATAACAACGTCAATATTTGGATTATCTAAAATTTCATTTGCATCTTGTGTTAATAGAGTAGAAGGTACCTCTACTTCTCTCTCTTTTTCAATATTTTGTACTAGTACTTTCGTTACTTTTACAGGACAACCTACTTGGTGGATAAGTCGCTCTTGATGATCTGTAATGATACGAACTACACCGCTACCAACTGTCCCAAGACCTAATAAACCAACTTGAATTTCTTTCATAATACTGTCCACCCCTCAAAAATTGTGTTTAGATGAAATTATATGAGTAAAAAATCTGAAAAACAATGTTTTTTGAACATTCGGAAAAATATAAGTTAATCTTTACAAAGAAAACGTTGCCACGTGTTACACAATCTTTTTTTATAATACATAAGGGGTTTCTTGATACACGTAATAATTCAGCCAATTAGAGAATAATAGATTCCCATGGCTTCTCCACCTTACAATTGGTTTCTCATCTGGATTATTATGCTTAAAATAATTTTTCGGCACATCAATATTTAACCCTTTTTGGCGGTCCCGTTCGTATTCTTGCTTTAACGTATCACAACTATATTCACTATGCCCGAGCGCAAACACTTGCCTTCCTTCTTGCCCAATGACAAGGTGAACACCCGCTTCCTCAGAATTTGCTAATAATGTTAAGTCTGTCACCTCTCTAATATCACTCTCTCGTACTTCTGTATGACGAGAATGCGGGGCAAAAAACAATTCATCAAACCCTTGTAACAATTTCACATGTTGCTCACGAACTTCATGTTCAAATACACCGAACATTTTTTCCTTAAGAGGATACTTTGGAACACCATAATGATGATACAAGCCAGCCTGTGCCCCCCAACAAATATGAAGCGTAGATGTTACATTCTTTTTTGAATACTCCATAATACGTTTAAGCTCTTCCCAATAATCTACCTCTTCAAAAGAAAGAGTTTCAACTGGTGCTCCTGTAATAATAAGTCCATCAAATTTCTCATTCTCAATATCACGAAATGTTTTATAGAAACTCGTTAAATGGTCCTGCGCTACATTGCGAGACAAATGTGATTCCATATGAAGTAAGTGAACATCTAATTGCAACGGTGTGTTGCCAATTAAACGAAGTAATTGCGCTTCTGTTTCTTGCTTTGTAGGCATTAAATTTAAGATAGCAATTTTCAATGCCCGGATATCTTGTGTTTCTGCTCGCTCCTTCGTCATTACAAAAATATTTTCCTTCTGCAACACTTTGCGAGCTGGTAAATCTCTATCAATTATGATCG
This sequence comes from Bacillus pretiosus, assembly GCF_051294775.1. Classification (NCBI taxonomy): domain Bacteria; kingdom Bacillati; phylum Bacillota; class Bacilli; order Caryophanales; family Bacillaceae; genus Bacillus; species Bacillus pretiosus. The sequence goes on along the minus strand of NZ_JBPPHF010000004.1, from coordinate 97,933 downwards.
GCATGTTCTTTGCCTCCGACTAGCGCTGCTTCTAAATCTGCAATAATATCAGAAACATCTTCTATACCAACCGATAAACGAATTAAATCTGATGTAACGCCAGCTAGACGCTGATCTTCAGCACTTAATTGTCTATGCGTTGTGCTAGCAGGATGTATAACACAAGTTCGTGCATCCGCTACATGCGTTACGAGAGTTGCTAGTTTTACATTTGCGATAAATTCTTTCGCTGCTTCTAATCCGCCCTTAATACCGAATGTTAAAACACCACTAGCACCTTTTTTCAAATACGTTTGTGCTAACGAGTAATTTTCATTACTATCTAATCCCGGATAATTCACCCATTCAATACGTTCATGGTTAGCAAGCCACTTAGCAACTGCGAGAGCATTTTCACTATGACGCTCCATTCTTAAATGTAGCGTTTCTAAGCCGATATTGCTAATATACGCATTGAATGGGCTCATACAGTTTCCATAGTCTCTTAATAATTGAACACGTGCCTTCACAATATACGCTGCTGCACCAAAATTTTGAACGTAACTTACGCCGTGATAACTTGGATCCGGTTCAACAAGTTCAGGATATTTCCCATTTGTCCAATCAAAGTTCCCCCCGTCAATGACAATGCCGCCTAAAGAGCTTGCATGACCATCAATATATTTCGTCGTAGAATGAACGATAATATTTGCTCCGTGCTCAAATGCTTGGCATAAATAAGGAGTTGCTAATGTATTATCCACGATAAAAGGTACTTCTAACTCTTTCGCTGCATCTGAAAATTCTTTGAAATTTAAAACGTTCATCGCTGGATTTCCTAACGACTCTGCATAAACAAGTTTCGTCTTATCATTAGCAAGGGCCACAATTTCATCAGCACTTAAATTCGGATTAAAGAACGTAACGTCAATACCAAGCTTACGCAAACTCACTCCAAATAAATTAAACGTTCCGCCATAAACTGTGGAAGAACAAAGCAAGTGGTCTCCGCTACTACAAATATTTAAAACAGCAAGCATAATAGCAGCCTGCCCAGAAGCCGTTGCAACAGCTCCTACACCACCCTCTAAATCCGCTAACTTTTGCTCAAATGCAGCTAAAGTAGGATTTCCAATACGCGTATATATATATCCTTCTGCCTCTAAATTAAATAGCGCTGCTAAATCATCTGAAGTATCGTATTTATACGTTGTACTTTGATAAAGTGGCAAAACACGCGGTTCACCATTCTTTGGTGTATAGCCACCTTGCACACAAATTGTTCCTTTTCCCCATGATTCTCCCATCTCTCATTCTCCTTTCTTTTATACAAAATAAAAAACTGCTCCTTTCCTGAAAACAAGAAAGGAGCAGTTTGAAAACACGCTCTAAAGGCTCTTTCTTATCTTTCAGGATTATTACCTGCAGGATTTGGCACAATTCCGTTATACGGCTGTTGCCAAGGTTTCATCGGGCCTGTCCCTCCACCTTTTCTTGATAAGACTATGCAATTACCGTTGATTTTATAGCAATAATTTCCTAATGTCAATCAGTTTTTCTGAATGTTCTAAATTAAATACAAAGAATTTGACATGCATAACAAAAGAAATATATTCCATATCCATTTGAAAAAGACCTTTTAAAACCCACGATTACTATATAAAATTAAGTAAGTAGTTTAACTGTATACATTTCAAATTCTCACGAGACCTCAATATATTGAATAAGCCCACCTCTCAAAAAGATACTATACATATTCCTTTCACAGTAGCATATTTAATCCTTTCGACATTAAAACTTACATAACGGAGGTATAACATGACAAACACAAAGGACATGCACTATATACTCGTCCTATACGGCATTCTTTTAGGCTCTATAGTAGGAGTTACAGTCTGGCTATTTTTAGTTACAATAAATATCGGCATTCACTTTATTTGGGGATACTTACCTACTATTTTCTCTTCTCCCCCGTATTACACTATTTGTGTAACAACTATCGGTGGTATTCTCGTTGGTTTAACCCAAAAATACTTCGGCATATATCCACGTCTTATGCCGGAAGTGATGGGTGAATATAAAAAAACTGGTAGAATTGAATACCGTTTTGTACATAAAGCTACTTTAACTGCGATTATCGTTTTAATATTTGGAGCTAGCTTAGGTCCCGAAGCAGCACTTGTTGGAATTATCGGTGGACTTTGTACATGGGTAGGGGATCGCTTTACATTTGCCTTAAAAGGAATGAATGAACTAACAGAGGTTGGAATTGGCGCTACTTTAAGTGTAATTTTTAACGCGCCATTATTCGGTTATTTAGCTCCAAATGAAAATGAGGGTGAGCAAATTAACGAATTTTCTAAAGGAAAAAAAGCAATTGTATATTTAGCTACCACTTTCGCTGGCTTTTCCGTTTATTTATTACTTAGTAAATTCGATAATCGCGGATCCTTTATCGTTGATTTTGGGGAAGGTTCCCTTTCTCTTAATGAATGGATCGCCTTTCTACCACTTGCTAGTATTGGTGCTATAGTTGGTTTCTTTTATTTCAAATTTGAATTCACATTAGAGAAATTAATCCATCCCTTCAGGGAATACAAACTATCACTTGGTATTATCGGTGGTATTTTATTAGGAATTACAGGAACTTTTCTCCCGTACACGTTATTCTCAGGAGAACACCAATTAAAAGATTTAGTCGTTGAATGGAGTCACTTGTCCTTCTGGGTATTACTTCTTTCAGGTGTTTTAAAATTATGTATTACTGCCGTTTGTTTAAATGCAGGCTGGCGCGGTGGACATATTTTCCCAATTATATTTGCTGGATCTAGTATCGGATATGCTATAGCTTCCATTATCCCGATAGATCCAATCGCTTCGGTAGCCATCGTCACGACAGCAATTTCAAGCTATGCATTAAGAAAACCAATTGCTATAACATTACTATTACTCATGTTTTTCCCGCTCAATTTACTATTACCGATGCTTGGAGCGGCAGCGATTGGTAATGCATTTCCACTTCCTAAAAATAACGAACTGCAAACGAATAAAAATAGGCAGTAGGGACAAAAGTTCCACTGCCTATTTTTATTACACACGTTGCTTCAATAACGCGTATAACTCTTCAAAATTTTGTACTTCATATGTTGGCACAATCTCGCTATTATTTGATTTCTTTTCTGGATTAAACCAACAAGTATCAATTCCCGCTACATATCCACCTTTCATATCAGCACTTAACGAATCCCCAATAATGAGCCCTTCTTCAGGGGAAAAATTAGGAATTCGTTCAAAAACATAATCAAAATACTCTTTCATCGGCTTTTGGAATCCCGTATCTTCAGAAACGAAAATATCTTTAAACAAGGCATGTAATCCTGCATTACGTAAACGTTTATCTTGCGTCTTAGAAATACCGTTTGTCACTATATATAAATCGTACTCACTTTGAATTTGACTTATAAATTCAAACGCACCTTGCATAAGTTGGTCTCCTTCTTCTAAGTAGCTACGATAATTATTTTCGAATAATACTCCATCTACTTCTTCCCCGTACTCTTTAAACAAAATTGAAAACCGCGTATTTACAACTTCATCACGGTTCATTTCACCTTCCTCAAAAGCATCCCAAAGACTTTTATTAATTTTTTTATAGTGCCCTTCAACCTCGCTAGTTAGAGGAATCCCTTTCTCTTCAAACAACATACGTAACGCCATTTTCTCCGCCTTCTGAAAATCTAACAATGTATCATCTACATCAAATAGCAATGTTTTATATTTTTTCATAAGCCCTTCACACTCTCTTTTCTACAAAAACAAATTTACGTAAATCGTATCATTCCTTCTTGTAAACATAATAGGAGATATCTCATACTAAACATGAGGTGAAAATATGAAAGTCAGCAAAAATAGCGAAGAAATCTCTCATTACATGCAAACTTACAACGTCCATACTCTTTTTTCTTTTAATGTCTTACCGTATGCTGAACTACATTCCTTTCAAAAGAGAGAAAGGATATGTAATGAAGGCGTTGATGTTCCTTATCTTTATTACTTAATTTCCGGAAAAGCGAAAATATATATGAGTCACAAAAACGGGAAGGTCTCCTTAATTAACTTTATTCAAGCACCTTCGTTCATTGGAGAATTAGGGTTAATTGGCGTTGAATCCGTTACGAAAACGGTGGAAGTGATTGAAGATTGTATGTGCTTAGCGCTCCCTCTTAAAGATTGTCAGCATCTTTTATTGCAAGATGCTATCTTTCTACAGAAACTATGTAAATTTATCGGCGAAAAAACAATTAGTCGAACAGAAAGTTACGCCAAAAACAATAGTTATCCGTTCGAAAATCGATTAGCCGCGTTTATTCTATTAACAGAACAAAATAACAGTTATACAGAAAAACATACCGAGGCTTCGGAATACTTAAATGTCAGCTACCGCCATCTTTTATACGTATTAAACCAGTTTTGCCAGCAAAATTACTTAAAAAAAGACGGAAGAACCTATTACATACAAGATCGAATTCAACTAGAAAAACTGGCTGATGAACTTAAAATATAAAAAAAGTAGCATTAACGTTTACCTGTTAATGCTACTTTTTTCGAGTGACGATTCTATTTTCAATTAAAATTTACTTGCCACTTTAGCTGCTTCTTCAAGACCAGCTGTAATGATTTCTTCTGCTTTATCTGGGAATTGGTTATGTCCTTCAATAACTACTGTTTCCATATTTGTTGCACCGAAGAAGCCCATCATGCTTGCTACATATTTAACAGCCATTTCTACTTCAGTTGCTGGACCTTCAGAATATACGCCGCCGCGCGCGTTTAATAATGCAATCTTCTTATCTCCAATTAGACCAACTGGACCTTCTGGCGTATATTTAAACGTTTTGCCAGCTCGGTTTAAATAATCAATATATGTGTGTAGCACTGCTGGAATCGTTAAGTTCCATAATGGGAAACCGAAAACGACTTTATCAGCTTCTAAAAATTGATTTAAATACTTATCAGCAACTGCTACTGCTTTTGCTTCCTCTTCAGTTAAATCAAATCCTTTACCTGCTTTGAATGTACCATTAATCATATCTACGCCTACATATGGTAATTCTTCTTTATATAAATCAAGTTCTACTACTGTATCATTTGGATGTGCTTCTTTATAGTTTGCTAAAAATGCCTCGTATAATTTCACACTAACTGCTTGTTCCGCTGGGCGGTTGTTTGCTTTTACAAATAAAACTGTTGCCATTGTTTTTCCTCCTAGTACTCACTCTTCTGTTGTTATATGCTTTCAAAAAAGGTATCCCTTGTAATTGTTGTTTTGTTGCTTACAAACATATTTTATCTTTATATCAAGACAATTTCGTCCTCACATAGACGTATTTTCCCATAAAAAAAGTCCACCTTCTAAAGGCGAACTAGGTCTTACGACTTTTGTCTTATACAATTCCATTTTTCACTGCATATAATGCTGCTTGCGTGCGATCAGATAAATTCAACTTACTCAAAATACTACTTACATGAGCTTTTACCGTTTTTTCTGTAATAACTAAAACAGAAGCGACCTCTTTATTACTCATTCCTTTCGCTAATAGCTGCAACACTTCATTTTCTCTCGCCGTTAGCACATCCACTTGAATAGAAGGTTCTTCTTCCTTTTCTTCCACAGGTAATGTTTGAGAGAGAAGAGTATTTGCTATATCTGGATGTAATTGAATATTACCTTTATATGCGCTTCGAATAGCTTCAACAAGCTGATCGGGTTCTACATCTTTTAAAATATACCCACTTGCCCCCGCCCTTAACGCTGGTAAAACATGCGCCTGATCAGAAAAGCTAGTTAATACAATTACTTTCACATTTGGATATTCTTTTTTGATGCACGCCGTCGCCTCGACACCATCCATTTCGGGCATATATAAATCCATTAATACAACATCAGGATTCGTCTCCCCTACTTTCACTAACGCTTCTTTCCCATTATTTGCTTCTCCAACTAACGCTAAATCTTCCTGTGTACTTAAGAAAAATGCTAATCCTTTTAAAACAACTGTATGATCATCAACTAACAATACTTTTATTTTCACAAACTTCCCTCATTTTCACATCATAATGGTACATTTACTTTTACACTTGTTCTTTTCTTATCACTTACAATTTTAATTGTTCCACCGACTAATTCTACTCTTTCGCGCATCGTAGTCATACCGAGTGATTTCTTCTCTTTTATATCCTTCTCTACAAAGCCGTTTCCTTGATCGACTATTTCTAATGATACATTCTTCTCCGTCACTTTGAAATAAATCGCCGCTTCTCTGACATTCGCATGTTTACTTACGTTATTTAAAGCTTCTTGTCCAATTCGCCATAGCGCTTCCTCTACTACGCGTGGCAAATCACGAACACCTGTAACTTGTTCCCGAATTTTCAATCCCAAACTTTCACCATATTGTTTTAAAGCTGGTAATAGTCCTTTCTCTAGTCCCGCTGGACGTAGTTGCCAAATTAACGTCCTCATTTCTTTTAAAGCACCTTGCGATAACTCACGTATCTCATGCAAAGACTGATCTACCTTTTCGTTTTTCCCCTTTAAGACGGCTTCGGCACCTTTCGTCATAAAAGTTAATGAAAACAACTTTTGTGAAACAGAATCATGCAAATCTCTAGCTAAACGATTACGTTCTTCCAGTCGTACAAGTTCTCGGCGCTTTTCATTTAACCTTAAATTCTCTATCATTAACGATATATGATTGGCTAACGCCTGTACTACATCTATCGTATTTATATCAAATTCTCCATTATTCGAACTTACACTTAGTACGCCAAATATATGATCTTGAATATGTATGGGAATGGCAATAACCGCACGATTAGGATGTACGATATTCCCAACCTGACTCTTTAACAAAACAGGCTCTTCTTTTTTCAGAGCTTCCTGTGCCGCTGACTTCAAATCCTCTTGTATCTCATCTATCTTACATGAGGCTCTTACAGCAAGTTCATTTTCTTCTCTAATAAAGAATACAACTTGCTCCCATAAAAATAACTTCCCTATTTGCTTTACAATCTCCTCTGGCAATGCATTAAATTTATGAATCGTCCTTAAAGCTTGAATAAAGCGGTCTAACTTTACATAATAATGAGCCCTTCTCTTTTCATTTTCATACAATTTTGTACGTTTTAATGCTGTTCCAATTTGGAAAGCAACTGATTGTAATAGCACTAACTCTTCTTCAGAAAAATGCGTTTTACCTGGACTAGCCACATTTAATACGCCAAATTCATCTCCCCCCGCTTTTAGCGGCACTGTCGCATGATGCACAATCCCTTCTGTATCTCCCCAGTTATATTCAATCGCATTATTAATTCTCTTACATTCAATAATATTAACGGCTTTCTCTAGTTTCCCTTCCACAAATCGGTGTAAACACCAACAATTCCCCTCACACATCGGTCGTTTATTTTCAAATCTTAATCCCTCTGGTAATTGATAATCAATTAATTTTGTATATCTGCCATTTTCATCCGCAAGAAATATCCATCCTGTCGTTAAACCTGTTACATTCAACAGTTTTTCCAACACAGCTTGCAGCACATGATATGTATCATTTGAGGTGTTCAACGTCTCTGCAATCTCTTTTAATATAACTAATTCATTTGTACGATTCTCTTGAAACATAATTCGTCTCCTACATACAAGATTTTAAATCGCCCCTAAAGTAAATCATCTACTTTTCACTTTGTACTTATTCGTAACATTGATATAATGGTGAAAACATAGTTTTCATTATATCACTTGAGGGGGCTTTCATAATGACATTAAATAAAGCACTTACTATCGCTGGTTCTGACACAAGTGGCGGTGCTGGTATACAAGCAGATTTAAAAACATTCCAAGAACTTGGTGTATACGGAATGACATCTCTTACGACAATCGTAACGATGGATCCACATAACGGTTGGGCACATAACGTATTCCCAATCCCAGCTTCTACATTAAAACCACAATTAGAAACGACAATTGATGGTGTTGGAGTAGATGCTTTAAAAACAGGTATGCTTGGATCAGTAGAAATTATTGAAATGGTTGCTGAAACAATCGAAAAACATAATTTCAAAAATGTAGTAGTGGACCCTGTTATGGTATGTAAAGGTGCTGATGAAGCATTACATCCTGAAACGAACGATTGCTTACGTGACGTTCTTGTTCCAAAGGCATTAGTTGTAACACCAAACTTGTTTGAAGCTTACCAATTAAGTGGCGTAAAGATTAGTTCTCTTGAAGACATGAAAGAAGCAGCAAAAAAAATCCACGCTTTAGGTGCGAAATACGTCCTAATTAAAGGCGGTAGCAAGCTTGGTACGGAAACTGCAATCGACGTCCTATATGATGGAGAAACATTCGATCTTCTAGAATCAGAAAAAATTGATACGACAAATACACACGGCGCAGGTTGCACATATTCTGCTGCAATTACAGCAGAACTTGCAAAAGGAAAAACTGTGAAAGAAGCAGTAAAAACTGCTAAAGAATTTATCACAGCTGCTATCCGTTATTCATTCAAGATCAACGAATACGTAGGCCCAACACATCACGGTGCATATCGTAAATTCGTTGCATCAAAAGAACTTGTCTAACATATAAATGAAAACACCCACAGAGTTTATATATTTCCTCTCTGTGGGTGTTTTTTATAAGCTCTTCTGGTCATCTTATCTTTAAGATGCAGAACTAACCTGATTTCTACCATTTCTTTTGGAGTAATATAATGCATCATCAGCAGCTTGAATAAATCGCTCTGGTGATTCTTCATACACTGAAATTCCTACTGAAACTGTAATTTTTATTTTAGTTCCATTTAGCAATTGAAATGGATGGTTTTCAACAGCCGTGCGAACTTTTTCCCCCATACGCATTCCATAAGCTAATCCTTTCTGCGGTATCAAAAGCGCAAACTCTTCCCCACCCTTTCGAAAAGCCAAATCTGGAAACATTGAAACTTCTCGTAAAATATGCCCCATTTGTTTTAATACTTCATCTCCCGCAGGATGCCCATACGTATCATTTACACACTTAAAGTGATCAATATCTATAAGTAGTAAACAAAGTGAATCATTTTTCATACGCTTATTACCAATATGACGATTCATCTCTAAATCAAACTGTCTTACGTTTCCTAAACCTGTCAGTGCATCTATCGTTGCGTATTGCTTCATCGTTTGAAATAACTCATTGGATTGCAATACATAATTTGCGCTTATAAATGTGATATATGCTGCAACACCACTACAAACTAAATATAATGCTACTATAGACATATCCTTAAATAAAATAGAAAGTGGAACCGTTAAAATAGATAAACTATATACATTAAACCAGATCCATCTTTTAAATATAGAAGCTTTCATCCGCCAAATGAAAATAATTCCAAAACCTATCAATACAATTGTATAACAAGCCAATTCAGAGGCTAAAGAGTACTCAGTAAAAAATAATCGGGTAATTAATATAATAGTAACTGTTATACTGCTAGCTATCGGACCTCCAATTATAATTGCCAAAATAACAGCTAAATAACGTAGATCCAACATAATATCTTCAATATGTACACCAAAATGCATCAACAGTACACTTAATATTCCAGTAAGAATACCTACTACACATTTCTGCCAAAAAGAGAACCCTTCTTTTAGCGGTTTATCTCTTAAAAGCTGACCTCCAACAAAAATAAAGGAAAGAATAATTGTTGTGTTTACAAATAAGTCCCTTAACATAAAATAATCTCCCTACTTTTCTATCTATCCCTTTCCTTATTTTATTGTATACGAAATACCTATAATTCCCAAAGATTTTTATTTATTTTTTGCTGTTCCACGTGAAACAGCAAAAAATAAAAAAGGACGAAAATTCGCCCTTTTCCTCAACAACACCTTGATATCTTTCCACCCTTTGCATTAAATCTAGCTTCTTGCGCTTCTGCAAAAAACTGTTTTTGACATACCACTTCTTCTTCTGGATGATGCTTTTTCATATGCTCTACATATGTTTCATAGCTTGGTACCCCAACGAGTAAACTAATAAAGTGTTTCCTTTTTCCCCATACTTTCCGTAGTCGTTTAAGCATAATAGTTCCTCGACTCACTTTCATCTCTAGAAATATATGGTGCCTCTTTTAGCGGCATCGGCTTATTTCTTAATACTTGAATCCAAATTCGAATCGCAGAAATTAATACAGCGATTACAACTATCATAAAAATTCCACAAAGCGCTGCATCAATATAATCATTGAAAATAATTTGTTTCATTTGAGCGACATTTTTAGCTGGTGCTAACACTTTCCCCTCATCTAATGCTCCCTGAAACACCTTTGCATGAGATAGAAATCCTATTTTAGGATTTTCATGAAATAGCTTTTGATAACCCGCTGTCATCGTTACAATAAGCAATCCGACAGTTGGAATAAGTGTCACCCAAACATATGCCTTTTTCCCCATTTTGAACAAAATTGTCGTTCCAAGTAATAATGCAATACCTGCTAACATTTGATTTGCAATACCGAAAAGTGGCCATAATGTATTAATTCCACCAAGCGGATCAACTACCCCTTGGTATAAGAAATAACCCCATCCTAATACGCATAACGTTGTAGCTATCACATTCGCTAATGTAGAATCCGTTTTCCCAAATGGCTTATATACATGTCCTAAAATATCTTGAATCATAAATCGGCCTACACGCGTTCCAGCATCAATTGTTGTTAAAATGAATAGAGCTTCAAAGAGGATTGCAAAATGATACCAAAAGGCCATCATGGCTGTTCCACCTATTACTTGTGAGAAAATATACGCCATACCTATCGCTAACGTTGGTGCACCACCTGTGCGTGATAAAATCGTTTGCTCTCCAACGTTTACAGCGAGATCTTTTAGTTCATTTGGTGTAATAGCAAATCCCCATGAGGAAATAACTTGAGCTGCCTGCGAGACATCCGTACCGATAAGCGCTGCGGGACTATTAATCGCAAAATAAGTTCCTGGTGTTAATACACAAGCTGCAATCATCGCCATCGCAGCTACAAATGATTCCATTAACATTGCCCCATAACCGATTGGCTGTGCGTGTCCCTCTTGTTCGATCATCTTTGGTGTCGTACCTGATGAAACGAGAGCATGGAATCCAGACACCGCACCACAAGCAATTGTAATAAATAAGAACGGGAATAAGTTTCCAGAGAAAACAGGACCTGTTCCATCGATAAATTTCGAAACTGCTGGCATTTGTAAATCTGGTGCTACAATTAAAATACCAATTGCTAATCCAACAATTGTTCCCACTTTTAAAAATGTGCTTAAATAATCACGTGGTGCTAAAAGCATCCAAACTGGTAAGGCCGATGCGATAAATCCATATACAATAAGCATAATAGCAATCGTTTCACCGCTAAACGTGAACATGCTTGCAAGCGTTGGATGCTCTGCTACATACTGTCCCCCAATAAGAGACAGTATAAGTAGAATAATTCCGATTACTGACCCTTCACCAACCCGGCCAGGCCTAATGTAGCGCATGTACACTCCCATTAAAATAGCAATAGGAATCGTTGCTGCTATTGTAAACATTCCCCAAGGACTTCCGACAAGCGCCTTTACTACCACTAATGCTAATACCGCTAATAAAATAATCATAATGCCTAAAATGCCTATCATTGCAATAAGCCCTGTAACAGGACCGATCTCATCTTTAATCATTTCTCCTAAAGATTTACCATTCCGTCTCATCGAAGCAAATAAAATTACAAAATCTTGTACAGCTCCAGCGACAACTACCCCAACAATAATCCATATTGTCCCTGGTAAATATCCCATTTGCGCTGCCAAAATCGGTCCTACTAAAGGGCCTGCCCCAGCAATTGCTGCAAAATGGTGCCCAAATAATACCCACTTATTTGTCGGAACATAATCTTTTCCATCGTTTAATGTATGGGCTGGCGTTTGCCGATTATTATCTAAACCAAATACCTTTCTCGCTATAAATCTACTATAAAAGCGGTAAGCAACTGCATACACACATACCGCAGCTACTAAGAGCCACACGGCATTAATAGTTTCACCTTGTGATAAAGCTATTACACCAAAAGCACCTGCGCCTACTGCTGCAATAACTCCCCATAGTAAAATCGACTTCAATGTTTTCACATACAATCCCCCCAATACTATCGCTTAGTGGGATTGTACTAAATTTTCTGAATATTTAATTTGAATCCTCCTTATCATGAAGGATTTTTAGTTTATCATGTTAAAAAATTCGCATTACCTACTATAATTCAATCTTATTTCGAAGTCGTTTCACATAATTACGACTAACTGGAATCGGTTGCTCATCATATTTATCTAAATACAGATTATATGTGCCATTATAATAAGGTTTTAGTTCTTGTACATATGACATATTAATTAAATAACTTTTATGCACACGTAAAAAATCATATACATTTAGCTTATTTTCCAGCTCTTGAAGTGTATATGTTGAAATATACTGATTATTTGTTGTATAAATTGAAACCGTTTTGTTTTCCTTATTTTTGCTTACATATACAATATCTTCAGGGAAAATATACCGAATTCCCTCTTGACCTTCTATCGGTAGTTTTCGCAAATAACTCTTTGCTTTCTCGCCTTGCTCTTTACACATTCTATATAAAAGGAATTGCAAATCTTCCTCACGAAATGGGCGTAGTAAATAATAAAATGCTTGAAACCGAAATGCCGTAATCGACTCTTCTATATCTTCACCCATAAAAATCAATTTCGTATAACAATTTACTTCCCGTAATAAACTCGCATATTCAAAACCAGTTCCATCTAGTAATTTTGAATTCAAGAAAACAAAATCTGGTGTATGCTTTTTCATGATCAATAATGATTCTGTTCCCGTATTCGCTTCAAAACATTCTACATTCCTTATATTTTCAGTAAATTTTTCAGCTAAACTTCTTCGCTCTTCTGCTTCTTCCATGATCAGTAAAATTTTCATTTCTTCAACCACCTAATTCTTTTGTCCATATGTCTTGTTGTATACATTCGCTTTTATAAGAAACATTCCCTTTTTCTTACTATACCATTATTTATCTAAAAAAACAGAAAAAAGGAAACCACAACGGTTCCCCCTACCCTTTCATTCCATTATTTGTAGGAAGTAACACCCACCGAATGCGAAGAAATGAGTGTTACTTCCCCAAAAACACAATTGGTGCTGGCTAATAATCAGTGGGGATAAATCCCTCACCGATTAAACTTTCACCTTATACTAATTCTCGTTGCTTCGTTTCTTGCCCAAGTACAATTACAGCAACTACGCCAATTAAAATTGATCCACAGAAAATCGTAAATATTAGTGATAGTGAAGCCTGTGAAGCAACTAAATATCCTACTAATAGCGGCCCAAGAATACCACCAATACGACCGAATGCTGCTGCCATCCCTGCACCTGTACCACGAATAACCGTTGGATACTGTTCCGGTGTATAAGCGTATAATGCACCCCAAGCACCTAAATTAAAGAAGGATAGTAACATGCCTGCTACGATTAATATCGTTAATGACTCTGCCACTCCAAACAAGTAAGCACTACATGCTGTACCGATTAAATACGTAACTAAAACGAACTTACGACCAAGTCGTTCAATAAACCAAGCAGCCGTGAAATATCCTGGCAATTGAGCTAACGTCATAATAAGTACGTACTGAAAACTTTTTATTAAACTAAATCCTTTTAATACCATTACACTAGGTAACCAAAGGAACATCCCGTAGTAAGAAAAGACAACAGAAAACCATAGAATCCATAACATAATTGTTGCCTTACGATATTCACCAGACCAAACTAACTTTACATTTTCGATAACAGATGGTCTTTTTTCAGCCTTTTGAAATTTGGGGGAATCCGGTAAATTCCATCTTAAATATAAAGCATATAGTGCCGGAACCGCGCTCAATACCATTGCAACTTCCCAACCATATTTCGGAATAACAAAATACGAGATAAGGGCTGCAATTAGCCATCCACCTGCCCAAAAGCTTTCTAATAGCACAACTATTTTGCCACGTTCATGCGCTTCAACGCTCTCTGATACTAATGTAGATGCGACTGGAAGCTCTCCGCCAAGCCCCATACCAATTAAAAATCGTAAAACAAGGAACATCGCAAGTGTCGTCGTTAAAGCAGTTAAACCACTACCGATAGAAAATAGTAATAATGTAATAATAAAGACTGATTTCCGCCCTATTTTATCTGATAGTATTCCAAAAACGAGCGCTCCGACTGCCATACCAATCGAATTAACGCTGCCTATCCAGCCCATTTCTTGCGTACTTAATCCCCAATCTTTTTGCAGTGCTACCATTACAAATGAAAGCATTCCAACATCCATTGCATCAAATAACCATCCAAGCCCTGCTATACCAAGTAGCTTTCGCTTCGAAATTTCTTTCACCTTGCCCACAAGAAGTCCTCCTTACACAGCTGTCTTTACACATCATTTTACATGTGTGAATTGTATAAGTAAAATACTTTCGTTCAAAAAATTCTCCTTCATCATTCCCCAAAAGTAAAATACTTATCACACTATTTGAGGGCAGTAAGACTCCTACCTCAAAATTCAGCTGAAACAAAAAGGTTAAATTGAAGACCAACTGCCATTAAACGTCCAATTGGTGAGGGTTAACCATCAGTGGTGGATGAGCAAAACCTCACTTTATTAAAAATGACCAAATAAAAAAGTAGCGATATTCCGCTACTTTTTCGAACGCATGACTTCTTTTAAAAATTCCGCTAATACTAACTGACGACGCCAGCGCGTTGGATTACTACACAATCTATAAAACCACTCTAAGTTAATCGCTTGAATCCATTTTGGTGCACGTTTTACCTCTCCAGCCCATACATCTAAACTTCCGCCCACTCCAACAGCCATCTTCGTTTCTAAACGATGCTTATTAGTTTGGATAAAATTCTCTTGTCTTGGGAAACCAAGCGCGACAAGTAATAAATCTGGTTTTGCTTCTTGAATGCGAGAAACGATACTCTCTTCTTCTTCTTGTTTAAAGTACCCATCTTGTGTACCCACAATAGATACAGCTGAATATGTCTTCGTTAAATGATCCGCTGCAGCTTGTACAACATGCGGTTTTGCACCAAGTAAGAAAACAGATACCGGTTTATTCTCCTCTGATAACTTTGCAAATAGATTACACATTAAATCAAAACCTGCTACACGTTCCTTTACAGGTGTACCTAACATACCACTTGCTTTTACAACTCCAATACCGTCAGGTGTAATTAAATCTGTATTTAATAATGTTTTATGGAATGTTTCATCCTTTTTTGCACACATAACAATTTCAGGATTTGCTGTTACTACCTGAAAAGTATGAGTTCGCTCCAATTCTAGTTGTCCCTTCAAATATTGGATCGTTTCATCCATTGTCATTGTAGAAAAAGGAACACCTAGAATATCAACCGTTTTTACTTCCATGATTAACTATCCTCTCTATTTCAGTAAAAGTTTTTTATATGCATTATAAGTATCTTCATACAAATTCTTTAGCGAGAAATGAGTAGATGCATGATTATATAAACGATTTCCCATCGCTTCTAATTCACCATTCAACCATTTTTCATAAGCATTTTCTAACGCGTTTGCTAACGAATCTGCATCACCAATCGGTACAATCCATCCATACGTATCATCAACTATTAACTTTTTCATATCACCTACATTTGTTGCAATAGATGTTAAGCGTTGATTAGCCGCCTCTAATAAAACAAGAGGGAAGCTTTCGCTATAAGAGGTTAACAAATTAATGTGTGCAGATGCATATAATTCTTTTGAATCTGTACGAAAACCTAGAAAAATCACCTTATCCTCTAAGCCCTTTTGTTTCACCATCTCTTTTAATTCTGCTTCTATAGGTCCATCACCAAGCAAGAGCACCTTTATATTTGGAATTTTAATTTTTTGTAACGCTTCAAATAAAATATCATGACCTTTAACAGGATGAAGACGCGCTACTTGAACAGCTGTAAATACTCCTTCATCAATGCCAAATTCACTTTTATCATAAGGTTTTGCTGGAGTATTATCATACTCGATTCCATTATAAACCGTACAAATCTTCTCTTCTGGTACACCTAGTTTTATTATGTTTCTCTTAAAGTTTTCCGTAATTGCAAAGAATAAATCTACCTTCCTGAAAGAACGTAAATTTAACTTCGTAAATACCCATCCTTTTAATCCCCTCTTCATAAAATCCAAAGTTGGATCACTGTGGACAGTCATTATCCATTTCGCTTTTATACCTTTTTTCAAGAGGGAGAGATAGAAATTTGCTCGTGCGCCATGTGTATGCACAATGTCAAATTGATTTTCATTAATAAATGCTTTTATTTTTGAAAGAATTGATAGGTCGTACCGAGATGATTGGGTAAAAACATGCACTTGAATACCAAGGTTTCTCGCCTCTCTAGCAATCGCACCTTCTTCAAATACCATTAATTCCACTTCTTCCTTTGAAAATTGAGATAAAAGTGAAATAATATGTGTTTTCCCCCCACCTTCTTCTGCACCAGCATTCATATGCAACACTTTCATTTCTTACATCCCCCATTTTTTCTTTTTATTTACTATAACAAAATAAAAGCTAACATATGCTAGCTTTTATTTTTCTATCATTCAATTTCCAAGTCAACTATTAAATATGCCATGATTATTACTAAGTAGAAACTCACTCCAGGTGCAATTAAAATATGACCAGCCATGAATGAGATACCTAATCCGAGAAGTATTGCTGCAATCATCATTGCATATTTCACTGTGAATATTTGTTTAAATTTAGTAAATATACATGCAATAAATTTAATACCAAAGTATAAGAATGGAATTACAAGTAAAATGAACCCTATGATTCCGAAAGAATAGAACCAATCGTGGAAGTCACGTTCAATTAATTTCGGCTGTTCTTTATAGTTACCAGCATAACCCATTCCTAATAATTTTTGAGACATTGGGGCTTCATTATAGAAATCTTTATACATCTGTTCAAATAATTGACGCCCACTAAAAATAAGAGCTTGCGTTTCTTCTTTCTTCTCCGCTACTTTTTCTTTTGCTTTTTCTTTCTCTTTTTCTTGCTCTGTCACAGGAGGTTTGTGCTCTTTAGCTTCCTCCTTCTTTTTCTCTTCCTTTTTCGCACTCTGTTCTTGTTCAATTAATTGGAAATGGAATCCCATATTTTTCATAAACGGTGAAAAAGGTGTATATGCCAATATGCCTACAAATACAGTTATTGCAAGAAAACCATTTAATAAATAGGCATGTTTCTTTCCATCTTTACGCTGTGTAAATGCCTGAATAAAGCACATAACAACTGCGATAGCCATTGATCCAAAGATTGCTCCTACGCCAACCTTTGTCCCAATTGCAAATAGTGAATAAACAACTAAAATTGAAGGAATCCAATAGTAAGCTTTACCTATACTTTTTGTTCTTTCAATTGAATACAAAATAACAATTGGACACATGATGGCTAAAATAGATCCTAGCTCGTTACCTGCATAAAACCAACCGCGTGATCCTAACTTTACCCATTCATAACTATTATAATCTGTTCCAGTAGTAATCGAAGCTACCATGACTACTCCTATAATTAGCGATGCATACGTAACATAGTCACGCATTTTTGAATTTGAATGGCTTTTCTCTTTTAAAGACTTAAATACAAATACATAACAAGTAAGCATAACAAACGGATATAATGCTTTTGCTATAAACTTAATTTCCTCTGTAAGTACCATAGGATCTTTTGTAAGCTTGTTATTTACCAATCCGATGGTGAAGACTATTCCTACTAAGATTATATACAATATATATTTTATATTTCCTTGTTTCTTCGTTTGAATTAAAATATATATCCCGCTTAGGAACATAACGAATAAGCGTGTAATAACTCCAATGGTCGTATCAATTTTTAAAACCATTATACAGAATGCCGTGAGCAAATCTAAAATTGGTTGCAACAAAATAAAGATTAATAGAAAATTTTCAAATTTATTACTTTTACTATTTTCGCTTAACATCTAGAACCTCCATAACTATTACCTAATTTCAATCTATACTGTTAATATTTTTTTCTTATCTCAAATATTTATTATAACATATATTTTTTAATTAAACGCCTCACATTTCTCCCCAGCCTTACCTTATAGAAAAAAGCATATTTGCATTTTCAAGCGCTTTCTTTCCTCATTTTTTCTTTTTTTCTACATGTAAAGAAAATGCATTGTTATTTACATAACTTTAGTGTATATTTTTTCTCTGGAACATCTTTAGGAGGAAGGGATTACAGCAATGTTATTAATCGACATATTTACGTTTCTTGGCATTATCGCCGCTGCTATTTCCGGTACATTAGTTGGTTTAAAAAAAGATTTAGATTTATTCGGTGTCCTTTGTTTAGCTGTAGCTACAGCGCTCGGCGGCGGTATTATTCGTGATATTATGATCGGTAACCTGCCTCCTGTCGCATTTGTTAAACCCATTTACTTTTTCGTAAGCGTATTATCAGCATTATTTACTTGTATGTTTTTTGAGCGTATCAATAAACTGCAAGTCGTTATTATGCTTTCTGATGCTGTTGGCTTAGGTGTTTTTACAGCTATTGGTGCAAATGCAGCAATGTCACATCATGTTGACGCCTCATTTTTAGTTGTTTCAATGGGAGTCATTACAGGTATTGGAGGCGGTATTTTGCGTGACATTTGCGCTCAAGATATCCCCTACGTATTCCGAAAAGAGATTTACGCAATCGCTTCTATCTTAGGAGCAATTAGTTTCCTAATCACATATGCAATGGGGGCACACGTACTAGCTTTCTATGTTTGTTTATTAGTAACATTTATTATTCGTGTTGTCACTGTAATATATAATGTACATTTCCCTGTTTTCTTTAAAACACATGCTAAAATTAATAAAGGCCATTAAGAGAATTCTACACAGAATTCTCTTAATTTATATACTATTCTACACACTAATATAGAGTAATTGTATATAAAAATATATAATTATATTAGAACCAAAAATGAAAACGCTTTATACACAGGGGGAAGAACGATGCTTCGGTTTTTTAAAAAACATACAAATAAAACAAACGCCAGTATACTTGAATTAAGTAAGGATCAAAAAATCACTTTTAACGTGCCTACTAATTCTGAACTGAAAATTCAAATGGATATGCTACATATTTCAAAAGAAGATTTACAAATCGTAAAGGTACTACAGCCCTTTATTTATGAAGAAATTGATTGGATTACGGAAAAATTCTATGCCAATATTACAAAGCAGCCTAATTTAACTACTATTATTGAACGTTATAGCTCTATTCCAAAACTAAAGCAAACTTTAAAAACACATATAAAGGAATTATTCAGCGGAGATATGCACGAAGATTTTATTGAACAACGTGTTAGAATTGCCAAAAGACATGTACAAATTGGTTTACATAGAAAATGGTATACTGCCGCTTATCAAGAATTATTCCGCTCTATCATGAAGATTTTGCAAACAAAAATTACAACAATTGACGATTTTTCTTATTCTATAAATGTAATAAACAAATTATTCACCCTTGAACAAGAGCTCGTTATTGCGGCTTATGAATCTGAATATGAAAGAATGCAAAAAGAACATGAAAAAGAAAAAGAAATAACAGCTATGACCATTACGCATATTGCAACAGAACTAGCATCTGTATCTGAAAAAACGAGTGCTTCTATTCAACAGTTAACCGCTAAATCTGAAACTATTGTAGAAATTGCCAAAACAGGTACATCATTAGCTACAACATCAGAAGAAAAAGCGAATAAAGGGAAAGAACAATTAAATCAACAGAATAAACGAATGGAATACATTCAAACAAACATGGAAACGATTATTACAGATACTCATGAACTTCTCGATATTTCTAACAAAATTAACGAGATTATAGACATTGTAAAATCAATTGCAGAGCAAACAAATTTGCTCGCACTAAATGCTGCTATTGAATCTGCACGTGCTGGGGAATTTGGCAAAGGCTTTTCTGTTGTAGCTGGAGAAATTCGCAAGTTATCAGAGCAAACGAAAGAATCTATATTCAACGTTACAAAGCTCGTTGAAAAAACAAATGAACAAATTGTTCGTGTCTCTTCTTCAGTGAAACAAATTAGCTCCCTCGTATCTGAAGGAACGGATAGTATGTCTGCAACAGATCAATACTTCCAAGAAATTGTAAAAGACATGTCTAACTCGAAAGAACAGAATAAAAAAATTGAAAATGAGTTAGAAACCATTTCACAAGTAATGAAAGGAATTCAAGACGATTCCTCAAAAATGGCTCTAACAGCTGATAGTTTACAACTAGAACTGAATAGATAGGGTGAAGCTTATGTCAGTAGAGATTCTTCATCTCTGCTGACTCTTAGTCCTCATCTTCCATCCATAAAAAAAGAATCCAAACTGGATTCTTTTTATTTTCTGAAGAATATTTTTTGACAATAAACATAACTCATATAAACACCAAAGCTTTGCAAAATAAACAAGGCTGGCACAATAAGATTGTAATATGCCATATCTAATTGGAAGAGCCTTAACAATACGTATCCGCCAATTAACAAAACGAACAACATATATCCTTCGTTTTGTTGTTTCTTAATAAGAAAGTGTAATAAAGCTATCGACATAAATAATGTTACCGCTATATATATAAGTTTTTCACATTTAAATAGAATAGAATGTATTCCCTCACCTGAGAATTGATTAATTACTGGCTTTAAAAGTTTAAATCTTTCTTCTTCAATCTCTTTTAGCTTTTGATCAATATGCTCTGTTACGTTTTGATTCTTTGTTATTTTTTCCTCATTTTTACTTTTTCCAATTAAAACAGATTGAACATACGTCTCATTTGAAATTGTATATTGTGACATTCCCATTGTCTGAATTCCATAACTCACACCAAAATGAGCACTATAAAATAGAATAAGTATCCCTATCATCTTTAATAGTACTTTTTGCTTCATTGCTGATTGAAAGAGTTCAATTAACAACACATATACAGCAATAAAAATAGGAAGAAATAATCCTATTGGGAAAATCATATTACTGCATGCAAATAAAATTGCTGAAAGTACCCACATATAAGGATGATCTAAACCTTTATATAAAAGTATGTAGCAAGCCAAATAAAATAAAAATATTGCGAGCGATTCTGATGTTAATAAGGAACTCATAAATATATTCGGAATATATAAAGCGTAAAATACAGACGCAATACGGCCGCTTTCTTCTCCGAAAACCATTGCTGCAATACGATAAATGAAAAATGCAGTCCCTGTGCAAAATAAAATATTAAATAACTGCAATGCGAATACTGTATCGCCAAATACACGAATAATTATTGATTCATAAATAATAAAAGGTAACTGCGCTATGCTCTCTACGTTATTACCAATTGCAATCTGCTTTGCAGACTCAAACATGGCTTTCATATCACCAATTATCGGAACGTCTACAAATAGAACCATACTAAATCTCACAATTATAGATGTACTCATAAGAAAAACAAGAAATTGTTTTTCTGTAAAGCGATACTGTAAAATCGATGCCACTAACAACATAAGAATAACAAAAATAACCAATACAATTGTTACACTTGTTGTACTGTCGCCAAAAAATTGTTTACTTGTTTCAAACGCTGACCAACAACTATAAACAAAAAATGCGAGCATCGCACCAATCATTATTTTACTAAAAAAAGACGAAAAATTTGTTTGTATATGATTCATATGTCCATTGCACCTCTATTTCCATTCATAACAAAACGATTCTATCATGAATAGGTACACAGCTGATAGGGAATTTCTATGACAAATACAGGGTCCTAATTTTTTCACTTGCAATGTAAGCGAATCCTCTTTTACACTACACTTTATATAGTAATAAATTTTCTTTCAGTTACATGAATACAAATACAGAAGTTTTACTAACCCTCTTCTGGAATTCTTTACTTCATTAAATATCTATTGATTTTTAATTTTTTGTACTCCACTTACAATACATGTCATTCTGATTGAAAACAGAAAATAGGGGCTGACCATATGGAAAAGAAATTCATGCGAGAATCCAAAGCAATTAAAACAACACGTGTTTTTCCGAATGATTTAAATAATCATCAAACACTTTTCGGAGGAAAATTATTAGCGGAAATTGATAGTATCGCTTCAATTGCAGCTGCAAGACATAGCCGTAAACATTGCGTAACGGCATCTATCGATTCTGTTGATTTTTTAACTCCAATTCACCAAGCAGATTCTGTTTGTTACGAAGCATTCGTATGTTATACAGGAAAATCTTCGATGGAAGTGTTCGTAAAAGTAATTGCAGAGAATTTATTAGCAGGCGAACGTAGAATAGCTGCAACATGTTTCATTACATTCGTTGCATTAAAAGATGGAAAACCTTCATCTGTCCCACAAGTACTACCTGAAACGGAAGAAGAACATTGGCTACACACAACTGGTTCTGAGCGTGCAGAAAGTAGAAAAAAAGGGCGTGTAAAAAGCAAAGAAATGGCTGAAGTTTTAACTTTAAGTAAACCTTGGAGTATATAGGCCTTCACCATTAAAACATCTTTTGAGCGAATAGCTATCACATATTCGCTCATTTTTTATAAATAATTTCACACCTTCATACAACCATTACTCCTTTTCACACATATTATGTAATATTTTTATACATACCCGTTCGCTATTAACTTTTTCTAATTGATAAAATCTCATTTATCCCGCTATTTTCGGGCTGTAAAACTACCGTGTCAAAATTCGTGTGGAGCAAAGACTTTAGGCGGGAGCCCCGTTGCCCGTAAACGCCCAATTGATGAGGGCTGATAATCAATAGGAACTGTACAACCCCCCACTGATTAAAGTTTCACTTTATAATACAGTTCGATCCCATCAACAGTTGCTTTACAAAGTTTATGTAGGGTACACTTATACGGGTGGTCAACAAACAATTTAAGGATTTGTAAACAGTGTAGAAAACACCTTACACTTCATTATATTGAGAGAATTAACTCTAGTGAAAAAACTGGATTATTTTAATGGAAAGGTGAAATTATGCAGAAATCAATTGCTTCAAATATTTTTTATAAAATACTGCTCAACACGTTTAATATTATACTTCCAATTTTAGTTGGTCCTTACGCATATCGAACATTAGGGGCCAATTCAATCGGAACCGTTAACATTGCTGAAACTTTTTTCAATTACTTCTTCGTGTTCGCCGTATTTGGTGTATATCAATATGGTTTACGTGAAATTAGCTTAATTAAAAACGATAAAAAGAAAGTTTCTAAGTTATTTACAAGTCTCTATGTAATTAACTTCACAACTAGTATTTTAGCTTTATCAGGCTTTGTGCTCTTTAGTTATATTGGATACGGACATGAAAGTTTATTTCCTGTTCTTCTTATTTTCGGTTTTAATTTTATATCTAACATGTTTTATGTGGAATGGTTCAATGAGGCATATGAAAATTATGACTTCATCACTAAAAAAACAGTTATCGTTCGATTAATCTATGTCGTACTTCTTTTCTCTTTCATTCATGGGGTTGACGATTACAAAACATATGCTGGTTTATTAGTATTATCGACATTTTTAAACCACTCTATTAGCTTTATATATGTGAAACGCCAAGTGAAATTTGATTTTTCCGACTTAACAATTATTCCTCATTTAAAACCGTTACTATTAGTCTTGATTTTTTCAAATGCTAATATTTTATATACTCAATTAGATCGTCTTGTTTTAGGGGTATATGTTGGAAAAGAAGAAGTTGCATATTACGTAATGGCTTTTCAAATTATGATGATTATTAATACACTTATGTTAAGTGTTGTACAAGTAACCGTTCCAAGACTGTCTTATTTATCAGGAAACGCGTCTGAAATGGAATATGAGTCTTTACTAAATAAAATTTCAAAAGTATATTTCATTACCCTATTCCCTGCCGCGATTGGTTTAATGCTCATTGCTCATGGAGCTGTTGTTATTTACGGTGGACAACAATTTGCTGAGGCTGGTAATACATTAATTGTTTTCGCCTTCTATATGATTACAGTCGGTATTGAGTCCATCTTATCGAATCAAATTATTTATGTGAAAAAGAAAGAAAGCATTTTAGTGCGATTTTTATTCATTTGTGGATTTATCAACTTGGCATCCAATATTGCATTAATATTCTTCCATATACTTACACCAACAACCGCAATTTTCACAACAACAATTGCGAATTGCTTCTTAATCACATTTGAATATATTTATGTGAAAAAGAAATTAAAAGTGAATTATACGTTATTTGATATACAAAAACTTAAATATCTATTTTATTCCCTAACATTTGTCCCCATAGCATTCGTTATTGATATGATCGTATCTGGACAAATACTACAAGTTATCCTAGTCATAATAACGTGTGGATTAACGTATGCCCTTATCCTCTTTATAACAAAGGATGAAATTCTCTTTTCACTACTTGAAAAGATATTAGCACGATTCAAAAAAGCTTAAACGCAATCTCTAAAAGGAGCTGTTAAACTTGAAATTTTCTTTAATCATGGCTACTTGTGGCAGACGTGATGATATTCTTGACTTACTAAAATCACTTGAACAACAAACTTACAAAAACTTTGAACTTATCGTAGTAGATCAAAATGATACGCCAATCTCTGATTTATTTGATGAATATAAAGATAAATTTTCTATTAACTACATTTATACACCTATTAAAGGGCTATCGAGAGCTCGAAATGCAGGATTAAAAGTAGCAGATGGTGATTTCATCGCTTTTCCAGATGATGATTGTATTTATGAAACAAATGTTTTAGAGAGTATATTAGAAACTTTCAACTCTAATAAAGATGTTCATTTCATCTCGACAAACACTACAAATGTTGAAGGTACAGGTTCTTTAATACACGCACCGAATACAGACATTATTTTAAATAATAAGTATGGATTCATGGGGCCTTCTTTCACACTATTCTTCACAAAACAATTTGTACAAGCTGTAGGTACATTTGATGAAAATTTAGGTGTTGGTTCTGGCACGATTTATGGAGCTGGTGAAGAAACTGACTTTGTACTACGTGGGATGAAACAAAATTACACTGGTTTATTTAGAAAAGATCTGTTCGTATACCATCCTGTAAAAGAGGAAATTATTAATGAACAATCATTAAAACGTGCTATTTCTTATGCTGGTGGTTTTGGTAGGGTTATTCGCTTACACTATGGATTCCCTTATTTCATACGTGCTGTCGCTGCCGCAACATTCCGTATGACACAAAACATTTCTAATGATAAGCGTAAATTCCACGCAAATCGCTTACGCGGTATTGTTCGTGGATATTTAAAATAAAAAAATAAGGTGTAACCACTTTTATTAAATGGTTACACCTTATTTTTTTATTTCTCTTGCATCGCTTATTTCTTGCAAAGCAACCCATCATTCTTTTGTAATCGCATACCTTGCTTGTCAGTTACATTATATATTTTTGAAATGATAGCATTATATCCAAGAATTTAGTATCATGATTCAAGACACTATTTAGAAATGAACGGAGGACATTATGAGCTTATTAACTGTTGAAAAATTAGGCCATACATTTGGTGATCGTACATTATTTAGAGATGTATCCATGCGCTTACTCGCAGGAGAACACGTTGGATTAGTCGGAGCAAACGGTGTTGGTAAATCAACATTTATGAATATAATTACTGGTCAGCTTATCCATGACGAAGGTCGTGTAGAATGGACACCTGGTACAAATTACGGTTACTTAGATCAACATACGATTTTAACACCTGGTCGCACGATCCGTGACGTATTAGCAGATGCATTTTTACCTTTATTTGAAAAAGAAAAAGCTTTAAATGAAGTTGCAGAAAAAATGGGAACTGCTACACCAGAAGAATTAGAGGAACTTCTTGAACAAATGGCAGAAATTCAAGATGCCCTTGAAGCAGGTGGCTTCTATTTATTAGATATTAAAATTGAAGAAGCAGCGCGCGGCCTTGGAATTGATGCAATTGGTCTAGATCGTGATGTTGCGGCATTAAGTGGTGGACAACGTACAAAAGTATTACTTGCAAAGTTACTACTTGAGCAACCAGAAGTATTACTATTAGATGAGCCTACCAACTATTTAGACGTTGAACATATCCATTGGTTAACAAGTTATTTAAAAGAATATCCACATGCATTCCTATTAATTTCCCATGATACGGAATTTATGAATAAATGTGTCGATGTTATTTTCCATCTAGAATTCACAAAAATGACGCGTTATACAGCAACATATGAAAAATTCTTAGAGCTGGCAGAAATCAATAAAAATCAACATATCAATGCTTATGAAAAGCAGCGAGAGTTTATCAAAAAACAAGAAGATTTTATTGCAAAAAATAAAGCCCGTTACTCAACAACAGGCCGTGCAAAGAGCCGTCAAAAACAACTTGATCGCATGGAACGTATCGATCGTCCTGAAACAGCTATTAAGCCTGAGTTCTCCTTTAAAGAAAGTCGTGCAAGTAGTCGATTTGTCTTCGAAGGGGAAAATGTAGAGATTGGATATACACATCCGTTATTACCGAAATTAACAATGACAATTGAACGCGGTGAAAAAATTGCAATTGTTGGATGTAATGGTGTCGGTAAGTCAACACTGTTAAAAACGATTTTAGGTAAGATTAAACCATTAAGCGGAAAAACAAGTCTTGGTGACTTCTTAAACCCATCATACTTCGAGCAAGAAGTAAAAGCTGATAATATAACACCCATTGATGATGTTTGGAATACATTCCCTAGCTTAGACCAGCATCAAGTACGTGCAATGTTAGCGAAATGCGGTTTAAAAAACGAACATATCTCTCGTCCACTGAATCAATTAAGCGGTGGCGAACAAGCAAAAGTTCGTTTATGTAAACTAATGGGTGAAGAAAGTAACTGGCTACTCTTTGATGAACCAACAAACCACCTTGATGTTACAGCAAAAGAAGAGTTGAAAAAAGCGATGAAAGCATACAAAGGAACAATTCTTCTTGTATGCCACGAACCAGACTTTTATGAAGAGTGGATAACAAAAACTTGGGATGTAGAGAAATGGGCCCAAGAAAATTCTTAATCCCCTAAAAAACATCCCTTTACACTGCTATTTAGCGTGTAAAGGGATTTCGTTTTAAAATAAACATACAGTTTGATAAGGAGTTTTTAGTAATGCAACGTACATTCCCCCTAAAGCTTAATATATTTTTTGTAAAGTGCTTATTAGTACTATGTCTAATTATTTCTGCTGCTATAACGTGGCAATCAATAGTCGTAATTCAAGAAAAAACTGACACACATTCCGTTATTATCATCCCGATTATTATTCTAATAGGCCTTCTATTTTTGCTTATTGGCTATATTTCTAATAAGTATATGTCTACATTTATATTTACCGTTTCACTTATTGTTTTAGCTTTTTCTGTTCGATTAATTTGGGTTCTCTACGTTCCAACTCCTATCGAATCGGATTTTTCAGTGATGTACAATAGTGCTATTCAAGCTACTAAAGGCGATTTTAGTTTTGCACAAGATGACTATTATACTTCATGGGTTTATCAACTTGGATTTACAATGTACCAAGCTCTCATTATTAATTTATTCGGTGAAGGGCCTTTCCTTCTAAAACTTTTAAATATAATGTATTGCACAGGAACAACCTTGCTAATTTACAAAATAACTTCATATGTTTTTAATGAATGGTCTGGAAGAATGGCTGGATTACTATATGCATTATATATCCCAAGCATTGTAATGAGCTCATTACTAACGAATCAACATATTGCCACATTCCTATTTTATCTTGGGTTTTATTTATTAATTACAAAAGGCCTAACCCATAAATATATGTGGATTTTTATAGGGATCTCCCTAGCTTTAGGAGATATTATGCGTCCACTTGGCGCTTTAGTTTTGATTGCAGTAGCTCTTTATGTCTTTTTACAAGGTATATTAGGAAAATCAAAACAGGATATTTTAACTTCTATAAAAAAATTGTCTGGGATTTTCATCATTTTTTACCTTGTTCATTACATTATAAGTTCTTCATTTATATCTGCCGGAATTACCCAATATCCGCTATCTAACAGGGATCCTCTCTGGAAATTCACCGTAGGACTTAATCATGAAACAAGAGGTGGATATTCTTCAGCAGATGTAGAATATGTTATGTCCTTTGAGCTCGGAAAAGAACGAGAAGCCGTTGAGAAGAAATTGATTCAAGAGCGACTAGCTGATCCACAAAAGGTTTTATCTTTATTTAGTGATAAATTCACGATTATGTGGGCAGATTATGATTCCGCCCCAGTATGGAGTCTGGCAACACTAAGTAACACAGAGAATGATATGGTTACCTTACAAGACGACCTTAAGACATACGATAAATTTATATATATTACAACTATGTTATTTGGCACGTTAGCAACTTTTTATCTCATACTAACTAAGCAAAACAACACACATTACACACTATTTTTATTATTAATAATTGGCTATATAACGATTCACTTCTTAATCGAATATCAAACAAGATACCGATACTTTATCATCCCTAGCTTTACAATCATTCAAAGTTATGGACTATATGTAGTTTATCGTCTCATGTCTAAAAGAAAGACTACAAAAATATAAGATAAGGCCAAATAAAAAAGGCATGAGCTCGATGCAATACCGAGCTCATGCCTTTTTATTTATATCCTTTTTTTATTGTAAATATGATTAATGCCAAAAGCAGCTAAAAAGATCATAGGTATTGTAGCCGAATAATGATATCTCGGTGCTACTTCTACTATCATTTGTGCCATTGTTAGCCCAATCGTGTATAAACAAATAATGAGAAGTGAAGATTTATTTTTATTTTTTATAGCTACTAACGCCCCGAACAGTGAAGTAGCTAGTAAAAAGTAATAGAAAACATTAGAAATTATAGTATATCGTACTTTATGATCCATAATTGGATCTGCATATTTAACAGCTTGATCATCGTTCCCTAAAAAGATAATAAATTTATCATACATTAGTTTCCCGAAATCTATATCATCGTTTTTTATTCTCTTTTTCGCTTCTTCAAGCATTTGCTTTTGAACGTCCTGAGCACTCCATCCTGGTTGACCACTATAATGATATAGTAATGCTGAATCTCCTGGATTCCATGTTCCTGAAGCTCCCTTATTAAATCCTACATGAATATTGTATCCCGGCACCGTTGCTATCTCTTCACCTAAACGTAATGTTACATAATGATTTACCGCCGAAGACATCATTAAGTATCCAATAATGATAACCCCTACATATGCCACCTTATTAATAAGTAGCTTTTTATTCCCAATATGCTTTGTATCTATAATAAACATCCATATTGCTAGGGCTATAATTGGCACTGCTGCAATTGGTCTTGCCATATTTATTAATACAAGTAATGCAGCTACTAGAATTGAATACATAAGAACCTTTGCAATCGTTATATTTTCAATTTTATCATAAACAATTATCATAATTGCCCAGGCTAATAACAGTATTGTACAATACAACGGTTCTGAAAGTGCAAACATGTTATACATCGTTTGTGATGGCAAGAGAATCCATAAAACACTTGCTGTTATCGCTGTTCTCACTCCACCAATTCTTCTAGCTATAAAATATATTAATCCCATCGATATTGTAGTTAAAACAACATTAATAATTGGCGGAATCATAAAGTTTGCCCCAAATATTTTCAGGAAGATACTTAAGAATGAAGCATACCCAAAAATATGTGGAAATAATGCAACATATCTATCATGAATAACAAAGTTGTCACCTAATGCTTTTGCCGTATTAAAAAAGGCTTCATAATCACCAATCGGATCAATCTTATATGTAAGAATCCACGCTGTTTTCACTGCTACACAAATAATTAGCAGTACAAAAAAACATATTTTTTCATTTACTCTTTCAAGGTATAGCGATCCACTGCTAAGTATAAAGTTTCCAATTGTACATAATAATAAAACTCCAACTAATATCATTACATAATTATATTTTTGAGTATCTGAAAAATAATCAAAAATTAATATTGCAACGAAAAAGCTATAAATGCCGTATATGGCACGTGTAGAAAAGGTTGAAAACAATCCAGAAAAACGTTCCAAAAAAACTCACTCCTTAACATATTTATATGGGAAAACATTATATTTCCTAAAAAAATTACACTACCAGCTACTATACATTAATATTATCATGATTTCCATGTTTGCTTTTATATTTCCTAGTATACCAATTTAAAATAATCATTTTTATTATGAACAGATTTATTTTATATCCTAAAATGATATCTACCCAAAACTTATAACATATTAGCATAAACTATGATATAATTGATAGTTGTTATGTACGAATAACCTTTTTACATTCCTGTTTTATTTATATATTTTATAAAGTTGAGGATACTATTATGGAGAAACTCTTAAAGTTTGGTTTAGTAGGGATCTTTAATACACTCATTACAATTATTAGCTTTTGGATATTATTAAAATTCGGGATGAACTACCTTATTGCGAATACCATTGCCTATTTAATTGGTGTTGCCAATAGCTACTATTGGAATAAAAATTGGGTGTTTAAACCTAATAATAAAAGCACGTCAATGTTCTTTAAATTTCTAACTGTAAATTTAATTGTATTGGCTTTTAATACATTATGTTTATTTATATTAGTAGATAAACTTACTTTTAATGCATTAATTGCACAGATCTTCGCAATTGGTGTCGGAATGGTTATAAACTTTGTCCTTAATAAAATTTGGACATTCAACCAAACCGAAAAGGCTACTAATTAAACTTGAACAACTTATTAAAAATACGGAGGATACAACATGCAAAAATTAATTTCGGTTGTAGTTCCTATGTACTTCGAGGAAGAAGTAGCACAGGAATGTTATAACCGTTTAAAGTCCGTTATGCTTCAAAATGATATTAATTACGAGTTTGTCTTTGTAAACGACGGTAGTACAGACCGTACAATGGAAATCTTATCTGAGATTGCAGCAAATGATTACCGTACAAAAATCGTTAATTTTGCACGTAACTTTGGACACCAAATAGCCGTTACAGCTGGTATTGCTGCTGCAAAAGGTGACGCTATTGTAATTATCGATGCAGACTTACAAGATCCACCTGAAGTTATTCCTGAACTTATTGCAAAATGGGAAGAAGGATATGAAGTTGTTTATGCGAAACGTAAACAACGTAAAGGTGAAACTTGGTTTAAACTTTTAACAGCTAAATATTTCTATAAATTCTTAAACTACATGTCTGATATCGATATCCCAAAAGATACTGGTGATTTCCGAATCATCGATCGCAAAGTAGCTGATGTTTTCAATCAAATGACTGAACGAAATCGCTTCATCCGCGGTATGATGTCTTGGGTTGGATTCCGTCAAACGTATGTTGAATATGAACGCGATGAGCGCTTTGCTGGTGAAACAAAATATCCATTAAAGAAAATGATTAAATTTGCATCAGATGGCATTATTGCATTTTCAACAAAACCATTACGTATCGTTATGACTTTAGGCTTATTATCAGTTCTTATTTCAATAATCGTCTTACTATATACAATTACTGTAAAAATTATTGGCACTGGTACGCAAACAGGTTGGGCATCTATTATGGTTGCTATTACATTCTTTAGCGGTATTCAGTTACTTGGTCTAGGAATCGTTGGCCAATATATTGCTCGTATTTATGACGAGAGTAAAAACCGTCCGATTTATATCGTAAAAGAAACAATCAATATTGAGCAAGAAGAGACTACACAAACAAAAGAAAAAGTGAATGCATAATAAAAAAGGTAACAATGAAAACCATCATTGTTACCTTTTTATATTGTAATACCCCATAATCCTCAAACGAAATTCTTTTAAATTTGGATATATCTCTAAATTAGATAACATTCCCTGAATGACCGGTATCCTTGGATTTTGCAATCTCATTTCTGCCTCCAAAACATCTAATGTAACAAGCAATTCCTCATCTTCTAGTTGATCAGCTAATGTGCGTTTAAAAACAATAATTTCTTTTAAAAAGTGTTCCTTAACCTGCTCCTTAATAAGCTCTGATTTGCAAAGAAATTTCCCAAGCTTTTCTTCATGTAACACAGGTTCTTCCGAAGATTCTACCAATCCATCTACTAAATCATCTACTCTTTTCAAAATAAAAGCAGAAACGTAAGATAAGTCAATTTCTGGTGCTTGTAAAATGATTAGTTCTAAATATCCACGGCATATGCCTTCTACCATAATGACTAAATCTAATAAATAAGGCATAACCTTTTCACCATAAATAGACAATAAACTATTCCGATAAAATGCGTGAGACTCTAACTTCATCCTCATCATAAACTCTTCTACTTCTTTATTAAAAGGTATAGCATTTTCCCTCGCATGCATAATAATAAATTCTTTATGCTTTTGTATATCGTTAAACTGACAACGCAATTGCTTTGCAAATTTTTCACGCGGCAATAACGATTCATTTTCAATATCCAGCATTTTATTTTGAATCTTGTCATAGTAATATCGAAGTGTTGCTAATAAAAGCTCATCTTTCGATTTAAAGTATAAATAGAAAGCTCCCTTAGATATGCCACAAGCTGTCACAATTTCCTGTACTGATGTCGCATTTACACCCTTAGTCGCAAATAACTTCATAGCCATCTCTATAATTAAGCGCTCTTTTTCTTTCATATCATGTCTCTCCTAAATTTAATCTCGCATCTTATTATGAATTTATCCCGCATTAACGGGCAGTAAGCCCCCCGCCTCAAAATTCAGCGAAAGCAAAGAAGTTAGGTGGGGGGCTCAACTGCCCGTAAAAGCCCGATTGGTTCAACTAATAATCAGTGGTGATGAAAAAATCCCCACTGATTAAAGTTTCACTTTATTATACCATCCCTTTTCATTGACGACTGACCAATCAGTCAGTTATATTATGTATTAGACTGACCAGTTGGTCAATACAATACAAAGGGAGCGCAAACATGAACAAAATTATTAATTTCTCGTTAAAAAATAAGTTCGCAGTTTGGCTACTAACCATTATTGTTACCATTGCAGGTATTTATTCTGGGCTGAATATGAAGCTGGAAACAATTCCTGATATTACAACACCTGTTGTAACAGTAACTACGGTTTATCCTGGTGCTACACCAGAAGAAGTAGCTGACAAAGTTTCAAAACCGATGGAAGAGCAACTACAAAATTTAAGTGGTGTAAACGTTGTTAGTTCATCATCTTATCAAAACGCATCTTCTATTCAGATAGAATATGATTTTGATAAAAATATGGAAAAGGCTGAAACAGAAATTAAAGAAGCTCTCACAAATGTGAAACTCCCAGAAGGTGTAAAAGACCCGAAAGTTTCACGTGTAAACTTCAATGCCTTTCCAGTTATTTCGTTAAGCGTAGCAAGTAAAAATGAATCTTTATCTGCCTTAACTGAAAATGTAGAAAAAAATGTTGTTCCCGGATTAAAAGGACTTGATGGGGTCGCATCTGTTCAAATTTCAGGTCAACAAGTAGATGAAGTACAACTTGTCTTCAAGAAAGATAAGATGAAAGAATTAGGTTTAAGTGAAGATACTGTAAAAAATGTAATTAAAGGATCGGACGTATCTTTACCACTTGGCTTATATACATTTAAAGACACAGAAAAATCAGTTGTTGTAGATGGAAATATTACAACAATGAAAGCATTGAAAGAATTAAAGATCCCAGCTATACCTTCATCACCGAGCGGTCAAGGTAGTCAAAACGCTGGAGCTGGTACACAAACACCGCAAATGAATCCAGCGGCTATGAACGGGATTCCGACAGTTACATTAGATGAAATTGCTGACATTAAAGAAGTCGGAAAAGCAGAATCTATTTCTCGAACAAATGGAAAAGAAGCAATTGGAATTCAAATTGTGAAAGCTGCTGACGCGAATACTGTTGATGTTGTAAATGCAGTGAAAGATAACGTAAAAGACCTTGAGAAAAAATATAAAGACTTAGAGATTATTTCAACATTCGACCAAGGTGCACCGATTGAGAAATCAGTAGAAACAATGCTGAGCAAAGCTATTTTTGGTGCTATATTTGCGATTGTTATTATTATGCTGTTCCTAAGAAATATCCGAACAACATTAATCTCTGTCGTTTCCATACCACTTTCTTTATTAATTGCTGTATTAGTCATAAAACAAATGGATATTACGCTTAATATTATGACACTTGGAGCAATGACAGTCGCTATTGGACGCGTTGTTGATGATTCCATTGTTGTTATTGAAAATATTTACCGACGAATGTCGTTATCAGAAGAGAAACTGCGCGGAAAAGATTTAATTCGTGAAGCTACGAAGGAAATGTTTATCCCAATTATGTCTTCTACCATTGTAACAATTGCTGTATTCTTACCGCTTGGACTAGTAAAAGGTATGATTGGTGAAATGTTCTTACCATTTGCCTTAACTATCGTCTTCGCTTTATTAGCATCGTTACTAGTAGCAGTTACAATCGTGCCGATGTTAGCTCACTCTTTATTTAAAAAAGAGAGCATGAGGGAAAAAGAAGTACATCATGAAGAAAAACCAAGTAAATTAGCAAACGGGTATAAACGCATACTTGCATGGGCTTTAAATCATAAAATCATCACATCAAGCATTGCTGTCCTTCTATTAGTTGGTAGTCTTGCACTTGTGCCAATTATCGGTGTAAGTTTCTTACCATCTGAAGAAGAAAAAATGATTATTACAACGTACAACCCTGAACCAGGTCAAACGTTAGAAGATGTTGAAAAAATTGCAACGAAAGCTGAGAAGCACTTCCAAGATAATAAAGACGTCAAAACAATTCAATTCTCATTAGGTGGCGAAAACCCAATGAGTCCTGGTCAATCAAATCAAGCAATGTTCTTCGTGCAATATGATAACGACACGAAAAACTTCGAAAAAGAAAAAGAGCAAGTCGTTAAAGATTTACAGAAGATGTCTGGAAAAGGCGAATGGAAAAACCAAGACTTCGGAGCGAGTGGCGGTAGTAATGAAATTAAACTATACGTTTACGGAGATAGCTCGGAAGACATTAAACCTATTGTCAAAAATATTCAAAATATCATGAAGAAAAATAAAGACTTAAAGGATATTGACTCTAGTATTGCAAAAACGTATGCAGAGTACACTTTAGTCGCAGATCAGGAAAAACTAAGTAAAATGGGTCTAACAGCTGCACAAATCGGAATGGGACTTTCTAATCAACATGATCGACCTGTTCTTACAACAATTAAAAAAGACGGTAAAGATGTCAACGTATATGTCGAAGCTGAAAAACAAAATTATGCAACAATCGATGACTT
Source organism: Bacillus pretiosus (assembly GCF_051294775.1). NCBI lineage: Bacteria > Bacillati > Bacillota > Bacilli > Caryophanales > Bacillaceae > Bacillus > Bacillus pretiosus. The sequence continues at coordinate 62,379 of NZ_JBPPHF010000004.1, read as the reverse complement.
AACAGATCGTAAAATTACAACGCCACTTGGTACTGAAGTGGCTGTGAAAGATGTTATGACTGTAAAAGAAGGGGAAACTTCGAATACAGTGAAACACCGCGATGGCCGTGTTTATGCAGAAGTAAGTGCAAAACTAACATCTGATGACGTTTCAAAAGCATCTGCCGCTGTTCAAAAAGAAGTAGATAAAATGGATCTTCCTTCCGGTGTAGATGTTTCTATGGGCGGTGTTACAAAAGATATTGAAGAATCATTCAAGCAACTTGGCTTAGCGATGTTAGCTGCGATTGCCATTGTATACTTCGTTCTTGTCGTTACGTTTGGCGGTGCCCTTGCACCATTCGCAATTTTATTCTCGCTACCATTCACAATTATCGGAGCTCTTGTTGCCTTATTAATCTCTGGTGAAACGTTAAGTGTCTCTGCAATGATTGGTGCACTTATGTTAATCGGTATCGTTGTAACAAACGCAATCGTGCTTATCGACCGTGTTATTCATAAAGAAAATGAAGGTCTATCAACACGTGAAGCTTTATTAGAGGCTGGTGCTACACGCCTTCGCCCTATTTTAATGACTGCAATTGCAACAATCGGTGCTCTTATCCCACTTGCATTAGGATTTGAAGGTAGCGGCTTAATTTCTAAAGGACTTGGTGTAACAGTAATTGGTGGATTAACAAGTTCAACGTTATTAACACTTCTTATTGTTCCAATCGTTTATGAAGTATTAAGCAAGTTCAAAAAGAAAAAAGCAAAATAATAAAAAATAACCTCGCAGTTAGCGAGGTTATTTTTTATTCCCAAATACGACTAGAAAATCACCATATCCTTCTTTCTCTAATTCCTCTTTTCGGATAAATCGAAGGGCTGCGGAATTAATACAGTAACGAAGACCATTTGGTCCTGGGCCATCCGGGAATACATGGCCTAGATGTGAATCTCCCTCTTTGCTTCTCACTTCCGTACGCGTCATATTATGACTGACATCCATTTTTTCTTTCACACTTGCTGACATAACTGGCTTTGTAAAACTAGGCCATCCACACCCGCTATCAAATTTATCTAAAGAAGTAAATAGCGGTTCACCTGAGACGATATCTACATAAAGTCCTTCTTCTTTATGATTCCAATATTCATTTTGAAAGGGTGGCTCAGTTCCATTTTCCTGTGTTACATAAAACTGCATCTCATTGAGTTTTTCTTTTAAATGAGTATTATCTTTTGGCCAATGTTGTTTAATAAAAGCATCTCTTCCCGATCCTTTACGGTATAACTCATAGCGGAATGTATTTTTCTTATGATATCCTTGGTGATAGTCTTCAGCTGGATAAAACGTAGCTGCTGGTAATATTTTTGTAGCAATTGGTTTTGAAAAGCGTCCACTCTTTGCAAGCTCTTCTTTTGAAGCCTCTGCTTTTTTATGTTGTTCTTCATTGTGATAAAAAATTACTGTTTCGTAAGACTGTCCACGATCGTGAAATTGTCCTCCTATATCAGTCGGATCAATTTGTCTCCAATATATATTTAATAACTCTTCATATGGCATTTTATTTGCATCAAATGTAATTTGTACTGCCTCATAATGTCCCGTCGTTTCTGAACATACTTCTTTATATGTTGGACTCTCTTTATGACCACCTGTATAACCAGAAATAACCTTTATAATTCCTTCCATCTCTTCAAATGGCGAAACCATACACCAGAAGCACCCTCCAGCAAATGTAGCTAACTCTACCTTTTCATTTACAGCCATTATTTCACCCCTATTCTATCTTCTGCTTACAGTATGGCATAAAAAACATCATGTTATAAAAGAAAAAGCATCGAACATCGATGCTTTTTCTTTACTTCACCTTATTTTTTTGGCTTCATTCTCCATTTCATCACTTGTCACATCTAAGACATCTAATAAGAAAATGAAAATTGGAATACCGATAATTAATCCCCATACACCTAAGAAGTGTTCTGAGAAGATTAATACCATAAATGTATAGAAGATCGGTAAGTTTGTTTTTTGCGACATGAACTTCGGATTTAACACGTAACTTTCAAGCGCATGAATTACTGTTACGATAATTAAAATATAAACAACGTACATAATACCGCCAATATTGTAAGCAATCATACAAAGCGGGAATAACGAAATGATAACCCCAGCTACTGGAATTAAACCGAGTAAGAAGATCATTAACGCTAAACCTAATAATTGCGGGAATCCTAATATCCATAGTGCAATAACGGATAAAACACAGTTAACAACTGCAATTAAAAATTGTGCTTCGATTACTTTTCCGAATGAACGTGCAAATTTCTTACCGAAGTACTCAATTTCAGTATAGAAAATTGCAAGTCGGCTTTCTTTAAATTTTGCAGTAAAAGCAACGATCCGAGCTTTCTCCAATAAGAAAAATAAACTTAAAATTAAAGAAAGTAACACTTGAAGGCCAAATTTCCCAACATTCGTAATCGATTTATACAAAATGTCAACGCCTTGTCCTACATATTTCGAAAGTTCCATATGATTGACAGCATTAACTGCATACTTAATTAATTCACTATCCGGTGGGTTTCTTAAAAATACGTTAAATTGATAAATCAATTGTGAAATTTGTATCGTCAATACTGGTAAATATTTAAATAGCGTAATAGCAATTCCACCAATTAACATTACATATAGAAACGCTATAATAATTTTTCGGTTAATGGGCATGAAATGATCTAATTTGCGAGAAATAAACTTTTGGAATCGATCCATTAAATATGTGAGAATAAACGTAATTAAAATTAAATTCAACATACTTTGCAGCCCGTATAACACGAGAGCAAGTATTACTAATACGAGAAACCTCTGAAATCCTTTGCTTTGAAACAGGTTTTTTATTTGCATAATCGACGAGTACTCTCTCCTGTCCTATAAAGTAAAACGTTAATAAGTAGATTTTTTCTCTCTTCTCTACCTTTAATTATTCATTCATATAAAGATTTTTATAAGCTTATTATAGATCTCTCTTAGCAGATCCTATAGTAGCTTACTTCTTATTTTACAATACAATGACCTAATTCAAAACGTATTCTACACAGTATTAATGAAGATTTAAGGAAACTTACATTTTATTAACATAGGTCTTACCACTACTGTAACATAAAAAGCAAGCTATCAGTAGAAATCTGTCCTACAAATAGCTTGCTTTTCTCGTTTTTTTAAGTAAGTTTTACTATCCAATGAATGGCATAAACATCGGTATGACAACTACAGTTACAACCCCAACTACTGTTACAGCAATACTTGCCATAGCTGCCTCTACTTCACCCATTTCAATTCCTACTGCCACTCCTAATGCGTGACCTGCTGTTCCAAGTGCTAAACCTTTTGCAATTGGATGCTTTACTCTAAATGTTTTTAAGAATAATGCTCCTAATGCGTATACAATAACTGCGTTAAAAATAACTGCAAACGATGTAATTGCTGGTATACCACCAATACTTTCAGAGATCGGTAACGCAATTGCTGTTGTTGCTGCTTGTGGTAACATTGAATTCATTACTGCTGTATCTAGACCAATTGCTTTTGCAACAATGAACACGACAATTACTGAGCAAATAGATCCAACCACGATAGCCGATAAAATTTGCCACCAATATTTTTTTAACTTATCCACTTGTTTATATAATGGAATTGCAAACGCGATTGTTGCTGGTTCTAAGAAGAAGCTAATCATTTTTCCGCCAGTATTATATTCTTCAAAAGTAAAGTTACCTACTTTTAGAAAGACAATCCCTAATACCATCGCTACGAATAATGGTGTGAATAAGAAGAATCCTTTTGAATGCTTAAATAATAATGTTCCGATTCCGTATGCGATTAATGAAACGACGATTCCGAAATATGGAGTCATTGTGCTTGCCATGTTCATTCCCTCCTAGCAATATATACTAAATTGGTTACGCAACTTTTCCGTGCTTGCGTCCTTTATTTACTACTTTCAATTCTTTCGTATCTTCTATTTCTTTATCGTCTTTTCCTAAAATAAATTGTGCAAATAATCCTGTTACAGCGAGTAAAATAATTGTTGCGACAACAATTACAGTTAAAATTTGTACAAAATATTGTCCCATTACACCGAGAGAATTAATAACCGAAATACCTGATGGAACGAAAAGGAATCCGATAATACCTGTTAAAGCCGTTCCGAGTGATTCAACTTGTTCCAATTTAATAACTTTTAAACATAATAGGCTAAATAAAATAACTAATCCGATCACCGATGAAGGCATCGGAATTGGTAAATGCGTTGCAATAATATTAGAAACTAACATAATAGCTGAAAATATGAATGCTTGTGATAAGAAACTATATACTTTGTTCGTACTCATTTTGGCCACCTCTTTCGATTTGGTACCTTTATTGTATAAGATAAAAACAAAACTGTAAGCGTTTTCATAGTGGAACGTCAAATATACAAAATTAGTTACAAAAATAGGCAGATGAAATGCAAAAAGCTACTTCTTAAATACGAAGTAGCTTTTTGAGTTCTTTTGCATATGTACGGCTAACAGGTACTTTTGATCCTTCTTTCATAATTAAATTATATGTAGAATTGAACCATGGTTGTATTTCCGTAATATGATTAATATTTGCAATAAAACTACGATGGACACGCATAAAACTTGCTTGTGGCAACTTCTTTTCCAAAATTACAAGTGTATCGTGTGTTACATACGTTTCTCTCATTGTTTTTACTGTCACTTTTCCATCCACAAGTCCTACATATATAATATCTTCAATATTCACAAGTACAATCGATTCCTCAATTGGTAATGCTAATTTATGCATCTCGGTCGTTACGTCTACACTCTTTACCTCTTGATTTGTTTCTAATTTTATTTGTTTTTGCTTTTTATATTTCTTTAATGTCTGTACGATACGTTCTTCATCAAATGGTTTTAAAATGTAGTCTAACGCGTCTACTTCAAATGCTTGCAGCGCATATTGATCATAGGCAGTAGCAAACACAATTGCAGGAGGATTTTTCATCTTCTTTAATATATTTGCGATTTCAAATCCGTTATCATCAGATAGCTGAATGTCTAGGAAAACAATATCTGGTTTGTTTTTCATTAATTCCTCTAATGCATCCTCTACACAATCCGCCTCACCAATTATCTCTACTTCTTTCGTTTGCTCTAATAAATACTTCAATTCATCACGTGCTAACATTTCATCGTCAACTACTAATACTTTTAACACTCCGTTCTTCCTCCCCTATTTTTTTAGGAATAACAAAAGTAATCTCTGTCCCCTCATTTAATTCACTTTCAATTTGAAGCATTGTCTCTTTCCCAAATAACCCGATAAGTCGTTCATTAATATTATATAAAGCTGTTCCAGTCCCTTTCTTTGACGACACTACCATTTTTCCTAATTGTTCTAAGCGTTCTTCCTCAATTCCTTGTCCATTATCTTTTACTTCGAAGTGAACCATGCCCCCTTTTTCAAAAACATGCACTTCTACTTCGCATACTGGCTGTTTCTTCGGAAAAGCATGTCGCAACGCATTTTCAACCAACAGTTGAAGAACAAATGGTGGTACTAATGTTGTCTTTAACTCTTCCTCAATATACATCTTTACTTCATACTTATTTGGGAATCTTGCTTGTTCTAGTGATAGGTATGCCTGTACATGGTTTAATTCTTGTTCTAGTGGAATCAACAACTGACGTGCCCCTTGCAAATTACAACGGAAATACACGCTAAGCTGCAATAATAACTTCCTTGCCTTTTCTACATCTGTTCGGCATAAAGCTGATACGGTATTAATTGCATTAAATAAAAAATGCGGATTGATTTGTGCTTGTAACGCTTTTATTTCGGCATCTTGCAATAACTTACTTTGTAACTCTGCTTCACCTAACTCAAGCTGCGTGGAAAATATTTTTGCTAATCCTTCTGCAAGTTCCTCTTCAACACGACTTAACTGGTTAGGGTTCTTGAAATACAGTTTTAATGTCCCTATCGTATTTTCATGTGAAGTTAATGGAATAACAATAGCTGCTTGCAAAGGACAGCCTTCATGTTGGCAATTAATAACCTCACGTGATTTCGCTTTCATTATTTTCCCTGTATGTAAAACCTCTTTCGATAAACCTGTTATTAAACTGTGTGAAGGAATATGATGATCTGATGCCAATCCAACGTGAGCTAATATTTTCTCTGTATCTGTTAAGGATACCGCATCCGTTCCCGTAAAACGGTGAATAATTTGTGCCACATGTTTACAAGACTCTTCTGTTAATCCCCTGCGAAAATATGGTAATGTCTTATCAGCAATTCGTAATACTTTATGCGTTTGCAGAGCTTTCGCGTTTTCTTCCTGACGCAAAATAGCTTGTATCATTGAAAGTAAAATAAAACTTCCGAAACTATTTACAAGGATCATTGGTATCGCAATTGTTTTCACGATACTAGTTCCATCCTCTACAATTAATAAGATTATAATCATTTCTAAAGAAACAATAAACACGCTTAAAACCGCTGAAAATTTAGGCGTAATTGCATGATTATATTTTTTGAAAATGTGTCCAATATACCCAGTTATAACACCTGCTAAAATTGAAGAGATTGCACAACTTAGCGCTGTCGTCCCGCCAAGCATATAACGGTGAATACCAGCAATCGATCCTACTCCAATTCCGACGATAGGACCACCAAGCAATCCACTAATTCCAACACCCATAATACGTGTATTCGCAATTGTACTAGATGACGAAACACCTTGTAGCCAATTTTCATTCATAATTGTATTCCCCGCAATTTCAATTCCCGTGTAATTGCTGACAATTGTAAACACTGAAAAAATACAAATAAGCTTAAGCTTATCTACATACCCATCTTGTCTATGAAGAAGGCGCCTGAACGTTCTAATATGAGAAAGTAAAAATCCTAAAATAACAATAAGTCCGACACGTTCAATCATCATAAGTACTAAATTTAGCATCTGTGATTCATTCCTTTTTATATGAGTTAGTTTTATTATGGGAAAATAATGAAGTGGGCGTCAAGAAGAATGCAATATCTTTTGAAATATTTTACACATAACTATCCCCTCTTTATTTGACAACCTAATAGAAGAGTGCTAAAAATAAAGTAATATAATACAGTCCTTTAACCCAACCCCGTGAGGTTGAGAAGGAAGTCGGAATATACTATACGTATGGTCTTTTTTAGAGATACGTATGCTTTTTTGGCCTTCTCATCATATCAGGTGAGAAGGCCTTTTGTTATTCTTCCATAGCGACTGTAGAAGAAAATAAGGAGGAGTAATGATGAACGTTACTACTGATGTACAATCAACAACAGAGGAAACGAAGGAGAAAAGATATAAAACATTGTTTGGTTCTGCGCTAGGATATGCAGCAGAAGGTTTAGATATGTTGCTCTTATCTTTCGTACTGGTCTACATTTTAAAAGAATTTCATTTGAGCCCTGTTGAAGGTGGAAACTTGACATTAGCTACCACAATAGGAATGCTAATCGGGTCTTATTTATTTGGATTTATTGCTGATTTATTTGGGCGTATCCGTACGATGGCCTTCACAATCTTACTATTTTCACTCGCAACAGCACTTATTTATTTCGCAACAGATTATTGGCAATTATTAATTCTTCGCTTTTTAGTTGGAATGGGAGTTGGTGGTGAATTCGGGATTGGAATGGCCATCGTAACTGAAACATGGTCTAAAGAAATGCGCGCTAAGGCGACATCCGTTGTTGCACTTGGATGGCAATTTGGCGTACTAGTCGCTTCACTCCTTCCAGCATTTATCGTCCCGCATTTCGGATGGAGAGCTGTTTTCTTATTTGGACTCATTCCCGCTTTATTAGCTGTTTACGTCCGCAAAAGTTTAAGTGAACCGAAAATATGGGAACAAAAACAACGATACAAAAAAGAATTGTTACAAAAAGAAGCTGAAGGTAATTTAACAACTACCGAGGCAGAACAACTAAAGCAAATGAAAAAGTTCCCACTTCGAAAGTTATTTGCCAATAAAAAAGTAACGATAACAACAATCGGTCTTATTATTATGTCATTCATCCAGAACTTCGGATATTATGGAATTTTCACATGGATGCCAACTATTTTAGCGAATAAATATAACTACACATTAGCAAAAGCGAGCGGTTGGATGTTCATCTCTACAATTGGCATGCTAATTGGAATTGCAACTTTTGGTATTCTAGCTGATAAAATTGGTCGCCGTAAAACTTTTACAATCTATTATGTCGGTGGTACTATATACTGTCTCATTTACTTCTTCTTATTCACAGACTCAACATTATTGTTATGGGGAAGTGCATTGCTTGGATTCTTTGCCAATGGCATGATGGGAGGATTCGGGGCAGTTTTAGCCGAAAACTATCCTGCTGAAGCTCGCTCTACAGCAGAAAACTTTATTTTCGGTACAGGACGTGGTTTAGCTGGATTTGGGCCTGTTATTATCGGCTTACTTGCTGCAGGTGGTAATTTAATGGGAGCATTATCTCTCATCTTCATTATCTATCCAATCGGTTTAGTTACGATGTTATTATGTGTTCCAGAGACGAAAGATAAAGTATTAGAATAGATTAAAAATGTACAGAGTATGAACAGTAGTTAAATAAATAGCAAAGAGGAAGCATCTCAAATGAAATGCTTCCTCTTCTTATATAAATACAATTATTTATTTTGATTTACTAGCTTTTTGGAATAAGAAGCTAGTTTTATCTTCTTCTTTTACAATACCTTGTTTTAACGCTAATTCCCCTGCGACTTTAGGCGCTAGCCATAGCATTGGGAATAACAGAATAGATACCGGAACAGCCGTCACTACAATGAAGGATTGTAAGGCGTTAATACTTCCCTCACCCATATATAAAAGAATCGCCGCAACTGCGCCCATAATAAGCGACCAAAAAACTCGCAAACTAATTCTAGGATCTCCATCTCCAGTCACTGCCATTGAAATCGAATAAGCCATTGAATCTCCTGTTGTCACTACAAATAAAATTGTTAATAAAAGAAATGCAGGTCCAATAATATTAGATAGTGGCAGTTGCTCTGTAATTGCAATCATAGCCGCTGGCATACCAGATTCACTTAATGCGGTCGAGATAGAACCAGGATTCATTAACTCATAAAACACACCTGATCCCCCTAGTATAGTAAACCAAAACGTTGTAATAATAGGTGCAATAATTCCAATTGCAACGATGATTTCTCGGATTGTTCTTCCTCTTGAAATTCGGCTCACTAAAATTGCCATCATCGGTCCATATCCAATAAACCATCCCCAGAAAAAGATTGTCCACGATCCTAACCAAGCTGTATCACCACGATATGTGCTCATTGGAATAAATTCATTTATATAAAATCCAAACGAAGACACAAATGAATCGATAATAAATCCACCTGGTCCAAACAGTAATACGAATACCATTAATAAAACTGCTAACCTAACATTTAAATTACTTATAATTTGAATCCCTTTATCAATTCCCGTTACCGCAGATATAGTAGAAACAGCTACTACACAAACAATAATAGCTAATTGAGTAGTAAACACATCAGGAATGTTAAACAATGCTTGTAACCCATAACTTGCTTGTAGTCCTAAAAATCCGATTGGACCAATCGTCCCTGCAGCTACCGCAATAATGGCAAATACATCGATCATTGTTCCAAGCCAACTCTTTCGCAATCTCTCCCCAAAGATAGGATATAAAAGCGTTCGAGGTTTTAACGGCATATCTTTATGATAATGCCCGTACATCATAACTACCGCACTAATTGTACCTAAAATCGTCCAAGCCAGGAAACCCCAGTGCATATAACTTTGTGCTAAAGCAGGCATTACCGCTTCTTGCGTCCCAGCAGTTATACCTTCATGTATTGGTGGCACCGTCATCAAATGGTACATCGGCTCTGCGGCTGCCCAAAAAACGCCACCTCCAGCAAGTAATGTAGACATAATAATAGCGAGCCATTTTGTCGTACTAATCTCAGGTTTTTCTAGCCCCCCAAGTTTAACTCTCCCATATTTCGAAAATGCCATACACATTGCAACAACAAATGTACCAATTAATAAAACTTGCCAAAAGGCACCAAAATATTTAATTGAAGCTGCAAAACTGCTATTAATGACTCCCTCTACGTAACTTTTATTTAAAATAACTGCAATTACAAATAATAAAAGTGAGCCACCACTAATAAGAAATACAGGCCAATCCGTTTTTCGACTCTTCATTCTCATTTACACTTCCTCCTTCCTCAGCAATCTAAAAAAACAACTTTATTATGTTTTATTGTTTACATCCAAAACACAATGATTATATAAGCATAATAATTCATCAATTTTCTACACACTTATGTTGTCCCTAAAAATATGCTAAATCCCTTATTTAAAAGAAAATTTCTATTCCTATTACATAAAAAAGCAAAACAAAAGACCTTATATTTCTATAAGGTCTTCGAAACAGAAATTTGATTATAACATAAGGAACTCCTTGGTTCAAAAAGCTCCTTCCAAAAATAACCGAGAGTAAAGGCTTCCATTTGCTACGTAACAGTAATTAAAAAAATTATAATTTGCATAAAAAAACTATACTAAATATTATTTATGAAAGAAATTTGGCTTCAAAATTTCATTCGGATACGGTTTATGATAAATATGAGTGGTAGCTGGAGATAATGGCGGAATAAGCCACACCCAATTGCCCGTTACAACACGACCACAAGCTACTTCTTGCTTCTCAAATTGTTGAAATTGTTGTGCAGCAGTATGATGGTCAACAATACTAACTCCTTGTTTTTTAAAGGAATGTAACACAGCTACGTTTAATTCAATTAACGCCTTATCTTTCCATAACGTACCGTTTCTCGATGTATCGAGCTTCATCATCTCCGCAACAGCCGGCAGTAAATTATAACGATCATGATCCGCTAAGTTACGCGCCCCAATCTCCGTCCCCATATACCATCCATTGAATGGAGCAGCTGTATAGGAAATACCGCCAATTTCTAAGCGCATATCTGAAATCATTGGAACCCCATACCATTTTGCTCCTAAAGATGAGATTGGGTACTCTGGATGTTCAATTGGTACCTCTTTCACTTCTTTTTTTGGAATTTCTTTATATACAGGTTCTTTTCCATCGACAGAAAAAACAAGTGGCAATACATCGAAATTCGTACCTTCTCCTCGCCAGCCAAGTTCCTGGCAAAAATCCGTAAACGCAGTGGAATGAGAGTCACCAATCACTCCCATTTCTGTTTTATACCCTGCATACCGAATCAATTGGTGATTATAAATTCGTATATTATTTTCTTCACCTTGATATTGCTTAAAAATTGTAATTGTCGGTTTAACTTTCCCATCGTTCGTTGCATATTTAATATGATGAATTAATGCGTTGTATACACCTTCCTCATCATTTACTTCACGTGCATCTAATATGTGCATCTTACTCCAAAATAGTCTTCCGATACATCGATTACTATTGCGCCATGCCATTCGTGATCCATGAACAAGTTCTTCAAATGTATGCTCATACGTCCCCGTCTTCTCTATCTCAACTTGAATTTCTTTTATTCTCTCTTCTATGAATTGTTCTTTATTAAGCTCTTTATAGCAAACCGTAATAAAATGACTTGCTTCCTCTATTAATTGTTTCGTTTTACTCATAAACGATCTCCTTCTATTTCAACAAAACGTTACTACTTTACAGTATAAGCAAAAAGAATAAGAGTCACAAATGAAAGTCGAAGTGTTACTTTTATTGTAATATTTTTCAGAAAATTAAAGAGATTACTATTGACTTGTATAAAAAATAGGTGTATTTTTGACTCAGGTAAATTATTTTTACCTAGACCAACTTTTTAATAAGAAAGGAGGGAATGTTATGTCTTCATTTCAATTGCCAAAGCTTTCATATGACTATGATGAACTAGAGCCATATATCGATAGCAACACGCTTTCTATTCATCATGGAAAGCACCATGCGACATACGTAAATAACTTGAATGTCGTTTTAGAAAACTATACGGAATTACATAATAAATCTTTAGAAGAGTTACTATGTAATTTAGAAACTTTACCAAAAGAAATTGCTACAGCTGTCAGAAATAACGGTGGTGGTCACTATTGTCATAGTCTTTTTTGGGAAGTAATGAGCCCGCGAGGTGGCGGTGAGCCTAATGGAGACGTTGCAAAAGTAATTGATTATTATTTCAATACCTTTGACAACTTAAAAGATCAACTTTCCAAAGCAGCTATTAGTCGTTTTGGAAGTGGCTATGGATGGCTTGTTCTGGACGGTGAGGAACTTTCCGTTATGAGTACACCCAATCAAGATACACCTTTGCAAGAAGGTAAAATTCCATTACTCGTCATCGATGTATGGGAACATGCCTATTATTTAAAGTATCAAAATCGGCGTCCAGAATTTGTTACCAACTGGTGGCATACAGTGAACTGGGACCAGGTAAATGAAAAGTATTTACAAGCAATGCGATCACAAAAACATTAGTCGTGCGTATAAGGTAAGTTTGGTAATGTAAAATTAGTATTGTCGAAATCCTCCAGAATCCCCCGGATTGCCACCGGGGGATTTATGATTATTTCATTGCATGTATGTAATAACGTAATACTTGTTCTATTTCTATTTTCAATTCTCGGAACGGGAATCCTAATTCACTAGCTTTTCCATTATGTAATGTACAATTAATCACTTCATTATAAGGTGCTACATTATCTCCTACTTCTTGAACGAGTGCTTTTATTCCCGTATTTTCTTCTATGAAATGAATAACTTCTCGAGTAGAAACTACCCCGTTGCTACAAGCATTAATTGGCCCTTCTATGTCCTTCATCCCGCACCAAGCTAAAAATTCTCCTGCTTCTTTTTCATGTATAAATGATAACTCTCCATCTAGATCATTCACGGCGACAGGTTCTTGCTTCACAATATGTTCAACGTAAAATTGTAACCTTTTCGTATAATCGTTTTCTCCAATAACAACTGGAAAACGTACTGCAACAACTGGGAATGTTGCTTGTTGAAATGAAACCGCTTCGGCTAATCTCTTTCCTTCACTATAAGTAAAATCCTTCCTACCACCATACGTAACGGCATACTCGTACGGATTAAAGTTCTCTTCTAATAAGCCTAGTGCTGGCTCGTAAACAGCCATTGAAGATGTCATAATGTATTTCTTCGTTTTTCCTCGTAACACTCCACATACTATCTTCGCCGCATTCGAGCTATAGCATAAATTATCGTATACGATATCATAACTTTTATCTTTTAGACGCTCAGCTAGTTGTTTTTCGTCTTCTCTATCTACAATCAATCTGTTTACTACACTTCCAAAAGAATCTTCAGTAATGCCTCTCGTCGCAATTGTTACATCGTGTCCAGCTTGTAAAAGTGCTTCTACTAAATGTTTACCAAAAAATCTTGTTCCCCCTAGCACCAATACTTTTTTCAAATTCATCATCCCCATTTTGATAAATTGTAAAATACTACCTCTCTATTATAAATGCTAATATAGAAAAAGCATGGAATTCGTTTAACGATTCCATGCTTTTCTACAGAAAATATATTAACGTACTCGATATTTATAAATACAATAACAGAAGTATAAAATAGAAATTACGGATACATAAACCCATAGTTCATATACGAATCCCTCTCCCCATACTCCCATAAAATAAAAGAGTGAAGGCAACGTCAATGTTACCCATGATTGTACGAAGGCAATTCTTCCAAGATATTGATTGATATTCTTCTTTTGTGTATTTAATACAAAGAATAAATACCAAAGTAATGCCCACATAAACCACGTTAATGCATTAACAACATCGTGAAATTGAACAAATGAAACAACCATATAGAATAAAGCAATAATTGCTACCCAAATACAAAACCAACCTAAACCGCTACTATCCATTCCTTTTATAAAGGTAACACCTACATATAAATAGGTTAATCCAAATAAGAAAGTAGCTGCATATGAATACACTGTCCAATTGCTTTGGTCAGAAATCATGATCAAATAGAACGGAATAATAATTTGTAGTGCACCCACAAATAAATTAAAAACACCCGCACTTTTCATCTCTGCTTTCCCTAATATAACAAGACTATTTAAAAATAAAGCTGCACCCGAAAGTAATAATCCTACGTACCCCATATATCCTCATGTGAAAACCTTACATTTTCACACTGTACCCTCCCCGTCTTGTAAAAATTATATTATTCCTTATTCTCCTTCTTACTTACAACTACATACGAAGTTTTTTCAAAAATAAGTCAGACTTCCTACCTTAAAAAACAATAGAAAAACCCTTTTCATGCATTTCATACAGTAATGATGTCAATCAAAATATATCACGCAATAAAAACGCTTTCAATAATACGTAATTCAAGCAAAAAGCTAACAAGATTATTTGATTATAAACGCACTTTAACAATGATACAAGTATTGGAATACTTTTCAATAGAACCGGTTGCTATTCAAATGCTATGGTCAGTAATATTTTATTACATTCTCTTTCCTAAATTGAACATATTACTGACCTCAAGCAACATAATAAAGAAAACAATTTATTATATACATAAAATATCCTACAAATTAATAAGAGAATGCTTTACTAACTACCTTAAATCATTTGATAGCCGTTTTTATTATTTACCTGCCATCTCCAAGAATCTACACACATCTCTTCTAACCCATATTCTGCTTCCCATCCTAATTCTCGTTTCGCTTTAGATACATCAGCAAAACATACTGCTACATCACCAGGACGACGCCCTATCACTTTATAAGGTATTTTTTTACCTGAAACCTCCTCAAAAGCCTTTATCATCTCTAACACACTATACCCTTTACCTGTGCCAAGATTATATGCCTCTATTCCTTTCGTCTCAAGTACTTTCTCAAGTGCCTTTACATGTCCTTTTGCAAGGTCAACAACGTGAATATAATCACGGACACCTGTCCCGTCTTTTGTTGGATAGTCGTTTCCGAATATATTTAGTTCCTTTAATTTACCTACCGCCACCTGCGTTACATATGGCATTAAATTATTCGGAATCCCATTTGGATCTTCTCCAATACGACCACTTTTATGTGCTCCGAAGGGATTGAAATAACGAAGTAACGCAATACTCCATTCATCATCAGCTTTTGCCACATCACGCATAATTTGCTCAATCATTAATTTTGTTTGCCCATATGGATTTGTCACACTCAGCGGAAATTCTTCTGTAATTGGTGACGTTTTTGGAATTCCATATACAGTTGCAGATGAACTAAAAATAAACTTTTTAACATGATGTTTCTGCATCACATCACATAGTACGATTGTACCTATTATATTATTATAATAATATGTTAGAGGAATTGTAGTCGATTCCCCCACTGCTTTAAATCCAGCAAAATGTATAACCGCTTCAATATTATTTTTCAAAAAAATCTCATTCATTTTTTCACGATTTAAAACACTTTCTTTATAAAATTCAAATTGTTTTCCTGTTATTTCTTTTACTCGATTTAAGGACTCGATTGAACTATTTGAAAGATTATCTACGACTATAATTTTATAATTATTATTTAATAATTCTATACACGTATGACTACCAATATATCCTGCTCCACCTGTTATAAGTATCGCCATATATATAGTCCCCCACTTATTATTAATTATAAAATTTTATAACCTCAATACAAATCTATCCTACCACAAAAGACTGATAATTTAGAATATTTATTTCGAATTATTATTTATATAAAAAAGAGCCGCATAACCTTTACGTTATGCAACTCTTTAACATACATATGTGTCTATATCTTTATTTATTAATCAAGAAAAAATAAAAATCACTCGGAAATTTCATCTTGTTAAATTACGTAGCAATATACACTTAAAAAGTGAACAAGGTTTCCCAATAACACGAACACGTGAAAAATTTCATGATGCCCCATATGTTTAAACTCTAACCATTTTGGCTTTGTTCCATAAATAAATCCACCGATTGTATAAAGAATGCCTCCAAGCACTAGAAGCACGATACCTCCTGCACTTAAGTTAGCAGCTAACGGTGCAAAGAACAGAACAATTAACCAGCCCATTGTAATATAAATTGCTGTTGATAACCATCTCGGGCAACTAAACCAAAACATTTTAAAAACAATACCACAAATGGCAGTTGCATAAACTAAACAAAATAATAATAAACCGTTTGCGGAATGTAATGTAATTAAACAAAATGGTGCATATGTACCTGCAATCAATATAAAAATCATAGAGTGATCAAGCTTCCGAAAGAAATAAATAACACGTTCACTGGCTACAACACTATGATATACAGCTGATGCTGTATACAGAACCATCATTCCGATACCAAATAAAATAACAGCTGTAATTGCCGCAAAAGATGGCATCTTAATAGAAACTTTTACAAGCATAGCTAATAATGCAATAAATGATAATACAGCTCCTCCCAAGTGGGTAAAAGCATTAACTGGTTCTCTTACATAAGCATTCATATATACACCCCTCATATAATTACATGTAGTTTCAATAACTACATGTAATTATATACGCATTATTATTAGAGGTCAACATTTACAATTTATTTGTTTCGTAATACCATATTTAGAGATAAACTAAACATTATGCTCCACTAAGTTATAAAAGTGAGGGGTTCTACGTGGAAAATATAAATAAACTGCTTGAAACATTACATTTAGAAAAAAACATTACGCTTGAGGATATTCCAAATGTCGACTTGTATGTAGACCAGGTTGTCCAATTATTTGAAAATACTTATTCAGATACAACAAGAACCGATGATGAAAAAGTATTAACAAAAACAATGATTAACAATTACGCAAAAGGGAAACTGTTTATTCCAATCAAAAATAAAAAATACTCAAAAGAGCATATGATTTTAATCAGCTTAATTTATCAATTAAAAGGAGCCCTTTCCATTAATGACATAAAAAGCTCCTTAGAAAATATAAATGAATCCTTATTAAACGATGATTCATTCGAATTAAATACATTATATAAAGATTATCTTTCTCTTACCGAAAAAAACGTCGAAAGCTTTACACAAGACGTAAATAATCTTGTTTCAGAAGTAAGTGAAATTTCTTCCTTAGAAGATCCGAATCTAGAGAAATTTTTATTACTAACATCATTTGTGTCGATGAGTAATATGTATAGGCGCTTAGCTGAGAAGTTGATTGATGATTTAAAAGAATCTTAAATAAAAAAACTATCCACCTGTTATAGTGGATAGTTTTTTGTTTACTTAATTGCCTCATGAACTTTTAATTGTTTACCTTTTATCGTTGTATTTCTCATAACCTTTAAAACAAGTGGTCCTTTTCCGTTTAATATTTCAACATACGAAACATTATCTTGTATTGTAATAATACCTATATCATCAGCAGAAACACCTTGAATTTTAGCAATTGTACCAACGAAATCTACCGCCCTAATTTTCTTTTTCTTTCCGCCATTAAAGTACAATTTCATAATTCCTTTGTTTAGGTCTGCATTTTTATCTTTCTTTATAATTGGTTTAGCATATATTTTTTCTTCAAATACTGCTTTCTCTTTTATAACTTCTTCTTTTGAAGGTGCCAGTTCTTTTGGAATTTCAAATCCGATATATTCCTCGATCTCTTCTAAAAATCTATTTTCATAAGGCGTTATAAATGTAATAGCTTTTCCATTATTACCAGCTCGTCCCGTCCTTCCAGTACGGTGTACATAGCTTTCTTTTTCTAATGGAATATCGTAATTAATAACATGTGTAATATTATCAATATCAATTCCTCTCGCAGCTACATCAGTTGCCACTAAATAACGGAACTTTCCTTTTCTAAAATCATCCATAACTTCAAAACGATCTTCCTGCACCATACCACCGTGTATTTTGTCACAAGGATAATTAACTCGTTTTAGCTGTCTATATACATGGTCTACGTTTTCTTGTGTACGACAAAAAATAATGCAACTGTCTGGATTTTCAATCATAGTTACATCCTTAAGAAGTGAAAGCTTCTCTTCTTCCCTTACTTCAAAAAGGGTATGTTCAATTTTATCTGTTGTAATCCCAGCTGCTTTAATTTCAATATGAGTTGGTGCATTCATATATGTACGGGATAACTTTTCAATATCTTCCGGTAGGGTTGCTGAAAATAGCATTGTCATTCTTTTTGTAGGTAATTCATCAATAATTGCCTCTACTTGATCGATAAAGCCCATATTTAGCATTTCATCAGCTTCATCAATCACTAAATATTTCAATCGATCTAAAGAAAGGGTCCCTTTTTCAATATGATCCAACACACGTCCTGGGGTCCCCACTACAATATGCGTCTTTTGCTTTAACTCTAATTTTTGACGTGCAAATGGAGATTTACCATAAATTGCAGCAGCTTTAATTCTTTTGAATCGCCCTATATTCGTAATATCTTCTTTCACTTGAACAGCAAGTTCCCTCGTTGGTGTTAAAACTAATGCTTGGGGTTTATTCTCTTCCCACTCTACCATTTCACAAAGTGGTATTCCGAACGAAGCCGTTTTTCCACTTCCCGTTTGCGACTTTACAACAAGATCCTTCTTTTGCAATGCAACTGGAATAACCTCTCCTTGCACTTCTGTCGGATGCTCATATCCTAAACCAGTAAGTGCTCGTCTTACTTCTTTACTTAATGCATAATTACTAAAGCTTTTTTTACTCATATATTAACCTCATTTGATTTTATATTTAACCTATTATGTTCTTCATACCTCACTTTAGACTATAGTAAGATACTATATTAATCCACTGTTTTCAATTCGTTTCAACCTAAATTTATCTAAGTATAATTTTAAAATAGGAAAAGGCAGCCTTAATAATAAGTCTGCCCTATCTATACTGTATTCATTTTTACGGAACTAATTT
This sequence comes from Bacillus pretiosus, assembly GCF_051294775.1. Classification (NCBI taxonomy): domain Bacteria; kingdom Bacillati; phylum Bacillota; class Bacilli; order Caryophanales; family Bacillaceae; genus Bacillus; species Bacillus pretiosus. The sequence continues at coordinate 43,379 of NZ_JBPPHF010000004.1, read as the reverse complement.
TTTCACAACTGGTATTCTTTGCAATACTAACGTAATTACCAGACTAAGAACAATTGTAATCGTTACATTAATAGGTATTGCCAATATTGCATGTACACGCTCATTTACCTTAGGGAAAACCATGTACAACAAGTTATTTAATAAGAAGAAGTGAAGAATATAGATTCCAAGGCTTGCTTGATTTATAAAACGGAATAACAATGGTAATTCTCTTTCTGGCTTTTGGAATGCATATTTGAAAAATATAAATAATCCAATCGCCATCAGTACAACACCTGGCGCAAAATATCCATACCAAAACTGCTCTAACTGTCCATTTGCTTTTACTGTATAGTAATATGTAATAAAGAATGTACTAATAAATCCTACAAGTCCTCCAATGTAAGAAATATTCCTCCATTTTTTCGAAATATCGTAATTGGATAAATAATAACCAAGTAAGAAATACCCTACATAATTTGTAACGTAAAATAATTCAATGTTAAAGTTGATAGGATAATAATATTTCACTAAATTGACTACAACAGACGCATATAGCCATAAAATTAAAAAGTATTCTATCTCTCTTTTTTTAGCATTCTTCACAAAGATTTTCAGTAGAGGTGTAATTAAATATATCCCTACAATCATGTATAAGAACCATAAATGTCCCCCAATAGTATCCGTTAAAAAGTGCTTTATCCCTTGCTTTAAAGATGCCGGGAAATATCCTGCATATGCTCCATATGCATAAAATATAGCGCTCCAAGCTACAAAAGGTATAATTACTTTACTTGCACGCTTCTGTAAAAATTCCCCGACTGAAATATCTTTTGTACCCTTTAACAATAACGCTCCACTAATCATTACAAAAATCGGAACACTCGCACGTGAAATCGATTCAAACAAGTTACCAGTCATCCAGCGTGATACGTTATTTGCATCTAACATAGAAACATAACCAGCAGAAACGTGAATTGTAACCACTGCGATCGTTGCTAATACACGCAACCAATCCATATATACTAAGCGTTTCATTAGCACCCCTCCTAAATTTACCTCTTTAACTTTTATTTCCCAAACATAATTTTACATCAAATAATACTATGTTTAAACACATTTTAATTACATGAACTTACAACATACGTAGCTAAACCTTAATTTTTAAATATAAACATGAAAACCTTTGACTTATGAGTGAAAATAATGTAAATTATCTTTTGGACGAACATTTTTAAACAAAATGAATAAAATATTCGTATTTTAGGGGTGTAAATGATGGAAAACGTATTCGACTATGAAGATATTCAATTAATTCCTGCAAAATGTATTGTAAACAGCCGCTCTGAATGTGATACAACTGTCACTTTAGGTAAACATAAATTTAAATTACCTGTCGTACCTGCAAATATGCAAACGATTATTGATGAAAGAATCGCAACTTATTTAGCTGAAAACAATTACTTCTATATCATGCATCGTTTCCAACCAGAGAAACGTATCTCATTCATTAGAGATATGCAATCACGTGGATTAATCGCTTCTATTAGCGTTGGTGTAAAAGAGGACGAGTATGAATTCGTACAACAATTAGCTGCTGAGCAACTTACACCTGAATACATCACGATTGATATTGCACACGGACATTCTAATGCTGTAATCAACATGATTCAACATATTAAGAAGCATTTACCAGAAAGCTTCGTTATCGCTGGAAACGTTGGGACTCCAGAAGCGGTAAGAGAATTAGAAAACGCTGGTGCTGACGCAACAAAAGTTGGTATTGGACCTGGTAAAGTTTGTATTACTAAAATTAAAACAGGTTTTGGAACTGGCGGTTGGCAACTAGCTGCACTTCGCTGGTGTGCAAAAGCTGCAAGTAAGCCAATTATCGCTGACGGTGGTATTCGTACACACGGCGACGTAGCTAAATCTATTCGATTTGGGGCGACTATGGTTATGATCGGTTCTCTATTCGCTGGTCATGAAGAGTCTCCAGGGGAAACAATCGAAAAAGACGGCAAACTTTATAAAGAGTACTTTGGTTCAGCTTCTGAATTCCAAAAAGGTGAGAAGAAAAACGTTGAAGGTAAGAAAATGTTCGTTGAACATAAAGGTTCTTTAGAAGATACTTTAATCGAAATGGAACAAGATCTTCAATCTTCTATCTCTTACGCTGGTGGAACAAAATTAGACTCAATTCGTACTGTAGATTATGTAGTCGTGAAAAACTCTATTTTCAACGGTGATAAAGTATATTAATTTTAAATTTAACTCGAAGGACAAGCATTTTTATGCTTGTCCTTCTTTTTCATACATAGAAATGTAAATTATTTTCATTTTACTGAATTTTCTAGTATCATGTTTTTAGATACTTATAATAAGGGGGATATAACAAATGAAAAATGTAATTGAGAAACGCCATATTCGCACAGAAGTCCCTACTGAACTAACATGGGACCTCTCTGACTTATACGAATCTGATAAAGAGTGGGAAACTGCATTACGTGTATTAACAAACGATATAAAAAAACTTGATGCGTTTAAAGGACAATTACACACTAGCCCCACTACCTTATTACATTGCCTACTTTTAGAAGAAGATCTTTTAATGGAGTTAACAAAACTATACTCATATGCAAATTTAAAAGAATCCACTGATCGTACAAATCCAATTATTCAAGCGAACTCTTCCAAAATTGCTGCTTTATGGACGAAAGTACATACTGCACTGTCCTTTATCCATAATGAAATCCTCTCATTCGACGAAGGAACAATTGAAAAATATTTAGTTGAAGAAACAAAACTCGAACCTTTCCGTAAATCATTACTAGACATCCTACAAAAAAGGCCGCACACGCTCTCTCCTGAAACAGAAGAAGCTCTTGCTGCACTTGGCGAAGTACATAGTTCTCCATACAAAATTTACGGTATGACTAAATTAGCCGATATGGATTTTACCTCCATACAAGACGAAAAAGGAAACGAACTCCCTGTATCATTTTCATTATTTGAAAGCAAATATGAGTTCTCTCCAAGCGTAGACATACGTAGAAAAGCATACTCATCATTTGTTTCGACCTTAAAACGATATAAGAATACAGTGGCAACAACATATGCTACTGAAGTAAAAAAACAAGTAACACTCTCTCGTTTACGCAAATTTGAATCTGTTACTCATATGCTTTTAGAACCTCAAAAAGTTCCACTTGAAATGTATAACAATCAACTTGATATTATTTATAAAGAATTAGCGCCTCATATGCGCCGTTTTGCAGATTTAAAAAAGAAAGTATTAGGACTCGATCAAATGCTGTTCTGCGACTTACATGCACCTTTAGATCCCGAATTTAATCCAACCATCACATACAAGGAGGCTGGTAAATTAATTCAAGATTCTTTAAAGGTATTAGGCGATGAATATAGTTCCATTATCGAAAAAGGATTCAAAGAAAGATGGGTTGATCTTGCAGATAACGTAGGCAAATCCACCGGAGCATTTTGTTCAAGCCCATATGGTTCTCATCCATACATTTTAATTACATGGCAAAATACGATGCGTGGATGCTTCACATTAGCACATGAATTTGGCCATGCTGGTCATTTTTATTTAGCAAATAAAAACCAGCGTATTATGAATGTACGTCCATCTATGTACTTTGTTGAAGCACCATCTACAATGAATGAATTACTATTAGCCCAGCATTTATTAGCGACTACTGACGACAAGAGAATGCGCAGATGGGTGATTCTGCAACTACTTGGCACATATTATCATAACTTTGTTACTCACTTACTTGAGGGAGAATATCAAAGAAGAGTATATACCCTAGCAGAAGAAGGAGAAGCACTTACAGCTTCAACTTTAACTGAAATAAAAACAAATGTACTTTCGACATTCTGGGGAAATTCTGTAGAAATTGACGAAGGTGCTGGCTTAACTTGGATGCGCCAACCTCATTATTATATGGGCTTATATTCTTACACCTATTCCGCAGGCCTCACTGCATCTACTGCGGTAGCCCAAATGATTAAAGAGGAAGGGCAACCTGCCGTTGACCGCTGGTTAGATGTACTTCGCGCTGGTGGTACGATGAAACCACTTGAATTAATGAAGCATGCCGGAGTAGATATGTCAAAACCAGATGCAATCCGCAGGGCTGTTTCTTACGTCGGTTCCTTAATTGATGAATTGGAACATTCTTATCAAGAATAAAAAATAAGCCCTCACTTTATGAGGGCTTTTTTCATATTTATTTTCCAAATCTTTTACGGTATCCACATTTCCTGCATAGCTCTTCGACTGCAACTCTTTTCGAAAATCCATCGACAATGTTTGTTGCTCTTTCACCTTCTATAATATTAGAAAATGAGTCATTATTAATATTCCCAAGGTTAATAATCCCTTCACCATCTAAACAGCAAGGAATAACCGTTCCGTTCGCTAAAATACCCGCTTGATTTCGAAGACCATGACAGAATCCTTTTCCATCATCCTCTTCTTCATGTAATGCTGGCCACTGGAATTCATAGTCTTGATTAATAAAGACGCGTTCTGCAATTTTTATACCTTTTCCTGGTGTAAGCTTCTCTTCGATTTGATAAGATAGACCAAACTCATTTTCAATGATGGATAATAAATCTCTATTTTTCTGGATTTCAGCATTTGTTTTATTATCCTGAGTTAAATTCCATAACCGTAGTGAAACAATTAAATCCGATTGACTTGTCGCCTCTCTAATGAAGGAAAGTATACTCCTTACATAACCTTCTTTATCTTGCGAACCTGGATGCCCATCAAAACTGTGCAGTGAAAAATTCATTTGTCTTAAAGCAGGCTTATTTAACAGTCTATGCCTTCTCTTATTAATTAACGTTCCGTTCGTTGTAATATTAACTTTAAACCCTTTTTCATGGCTCAAATCTAACAGTTGATCTATTTTTGGATGGAGCAATGGCTCACCCTTCACGTGCAAATAAATGTAGTCTGTGTGAGGTTTAATTTGGTCTAATCTTTTAGCAAAATCCTCCACAGAAATGAATTGCTTCTGCCTTTCCGTCGGCGGACAAAAGCTGCATGCAAGATTACATACACTCGTAATCTCCAAGTAAAACTTTTTAAACTTCTTCACCTTTAATTCCTCACTTCTATGACTACTTATACTTTTCCTCTTCATATTACAACACACTTTTTTATAAATAGAAACATACTTATTTTAGGAAACCTTCGTACTACCTATTAATATTTAAAAGACCATCGGTGGTTTTTGCCCAATGGTCTTTTTTACTCTTTTTATATACAAAAAGTAATTTTATTTATGATACGGTTCCCCACGATTAATACGAAACGCTCTATACACTTGCTCAAGCAATACTAATCGCATTAATTGGTGTGGTAATGTCATCTTTGAAAAAGAAAGAGATTCGTTTGAACGCTTCATTACTTCTGAACTTAGTCCAAGTGATCCACCTATTACAAATGCAACTTTACTCTTTCCATATGTAGCAAGACGATCTAAGCTTACTGCAAATTCTTCTGATGATTTTTGTTTTCCTTCTATCGCTAACGCAATGACATGCGTATCGTCAGAAATTTTATCCAGTATACGTATACCTTCTTTTTCTTTTACAATTAACATTTCTGCTTCACTTAAATTTTCTGGCGCCTTTTCATCTGGTAATTCAATTACTTCTACTTTTGCGTATGCAGATAATCGTTTTAAGTATTCTGCTATACCTTGTTTTAAATATTTTTCTTTTAATTTCCCAATTGAAATAATCGAGATATTCACACTCATTCCCCACCTTACAAACATGTTATCCACATAACTTATCCACATATCCACAATTGTTACCCACATATTGTGTGAGAATCTGTGTTCGATACAACATATGTCGCCTCGTTTTGACAAAATTCACATGTTTTTTTCTCTTTTTCTGAGTTATCCACATTGTTGATAACCGGTGCAACTTCACACTCATCCACAATAATATCTAAAGCTAATTCAACATGTTCTAAACAACAAGGTAAATTCATATTCTTCACCTCACTTTTCTACAATAGAAAACAGGAGGTAGGCCCTCCTGTTTTTAATACTTTTGAATGCCTAGTTTAACCGTTGTTGTTGCTCGTTTTGTACCACGATAAAACGTAAGAGTCATTTTATCATTAATTTTTTTATCATATAAGGCCGTACGGAATCCGATAATATCGCGAACCGGTTTTCCATCTACCGCTACAATCACATCGTGTTCTCGTAAACCAGCATCTACACCTGGCGAAGGACTCTTCACATCTAAAATGCAAACTCCCTCTGTTACATTGCCTGGTAAATGCAATGTTTTTGACCAATGGTAGTTTGGAATCTCATTTAACGATCTAAGTTCAATTCCAACATACGGTCTCCTTACTTTTCCGTACTTCTCTAATTCATTCATAATTGGAACAGCTCTAGTAACTGGAATAGCTAGTCCAATTCCTTCTACTTCTTTTGCTGCAATTTTCATTGAGTTAATGCCTATTAATTGACCTGCCGCGTTTACAAGCGCACCACCACTATTACCTGGATTAATCGCTGCGTCTGTTTGCAAAACTTCTACTTGCCAATCATAATGTCCATCTTGATCTAAATCTACAGGGACAATACGTTCATTAGCCGAAATAATGCCTTGTGTGACAGTTCCAGAAAATTGCAGCCCCAGTGGGTTTCCAATCGCAATGACCGGCTCCCCTCTACGAACAGTATTAGAATCGCCAATTTCAATTATTTTTTTCACATGCTTTGCATCTATTTCTAGTACAGCTAAATCTGTGACTACATCGGTTCCTAATACTTTCCCAGGAACCTTCTTACCGTCACTTAAACTTACTTCAATACGATTTGCTCCAGCAACAACATGATTATTCGTTACAATATAAGCTTGGCCATCTGTCTTTTTATAAATTACACCCGATCCTGTACCAGCTTCTGAATCTGCCTCTGAAAAATTATCTCTTTGAATATTAATAACGCCAACAACAGCTTCAGACGCACGATCAACAGCATCAACGAAGCTAATCTGTTTAATTCCTTGAGCTTCATCCATATTACTTCCACTTGCTTCAGCTTGTGGAAGCGCCCCCGCATCATTCGCAAATAAAGGAGCTCCAAATGCAAATAACGAAGCTCCTACAATTGTTCCTGCTATACTAGAAATAACAATACCTTTATGCTTCTTTTTTCTTGCACGTTTCATACGATAATTTTCTTCATCAATAAAGGACATATTTGTTCACCCATCTTCCTGAAAACAACTATATTCACCTTTATTGTTTACTAAAATGAAGAATTATACGTATTGAATTTTTGTAGGCATTTTCGGATCTGTATCATGAATTTCGAAGGCTTCTCCCACTCCAAATCCTTTTTCCTCTAATACTTGTGATACTGACATACGTGCTAGTTCTTTCATGTTATTATCTAAACTTAAATGGGCTAAATAAATATGTTTTGTCTCATCTGTAATTACATCCGCCATCGCTAATGCAGCGTCCTCATTACAAACGTGACCCACATCACTTAAAATACGTCGCTTAATACTCCATGGATAACGTCCCATACGAAGCATTTCCACGTCATGATTACTTTCAAACACGAAAGCATTAGCACCCTTAATAACACCTTTCATACGATCACTCACGTATCCCGTATCTGTAATAAGGGCTAACTTTCTATTATTGTTATGAAAAGCATAGAACATCGGCTCTGCCGCATCATGAGAAACCCCAAATGACTCGACCTCAATATCACCGAATGTTTTCACATCCCCAACTGAGAAAATAAACTTTTGCTCAGTTGGGATATTTCCTATTAAATGTTCCATTGCATTCCATGTTTTCTCATTTGCATAAACAGGTAAATCATATTTACGTGCCAATACACCTAACCCTTTAATATGGTCACTATGTTCATGTGTTACAAGAATACCTGATACATCATTTATATTTAATTCTGCCTGTTTAAATAAAGCCTCTGTTGCTTTACCACTTAAACCTGCATCGACGAGTAATTTTTTTTCATCTGTTCCTACATATAGCATATTCCCTGTACTTCCACTTGCAAGTACGCTAAAATGCAACCCCATTCTTTCTCACTCCAGTATGTTCATCAACCACTTGATTTTCCCTTTCCCCTAATTCCATAACTTGTCCTTCAATTGCATTTACAAAGAAGTCCTGCTTCTGCTCCGTTTTTAAATTCCATGTTGGAGCGAGTACTTGGTTATTAGAAGTAGATGCGGTAAGGGTGGCATAACCAATTTGTGCTTCTTTTACATGTGTATTCCCATGAACTTTATTTTTTAAATACAGATTTTCTAAAGCTGTTTGAGCAGTAATAATTTCTTGCTGTTTCGTTTTTTCACTTTCGCCCATTTCTTTTAAATCAGTTAGCATCGTCTGCGTGTACGACACAAGTTCATTTTTTTCATTTAATTCCACAACAATCATTGCCTGATCGTTATAGAAAACAGGCTTATCTTTATATTTTTGGAAGAAGTAAATTTTAGAGTCTTTCATCGCCCCAAACTCATACTTTTGTCCATCCAATACATAGTTCTTCAAAAAATCACTATACTTATCTTTGGATAATGATTTTGTATTTAAAAAGGGCTCTTTTAGCTTACTTTCTATCCTGTACATATTTTGTATATGCGCCGTTTGATTCTTTAAAGACTGTACATCTTCTTCTTTAAACGCCTTGTTTTCCGCCCTAATAAATGATTCTTTTTTCGGTTCTTTAGGGAAATTACCCATAGTAATTTTGTTTGCTTTTAATTCTTGATCTATCTTTGTTTCTGCAATAAGCTCCAATTGATTACTATCTTGCTTTTGAATGAATTGAAAAATGAGAAAGAGGTCCAAAACAAAAAAGGTCACAATAAATATGGTTTTAATCCGATCCCAATCCATTTAGTCCTCCCTCACTCCACTCATATATTTTTTGTTTACCCGCTTCATCTTCAACAAACTTTACATACCAAATTGGCTGTAGTCGAGCTACTTGCCCATCTAGTGATAATTTGTATCCAATACCAATGTCTTTAATGAATCTTTTATCTACCGCGGCATTATTTTCTAAAGATGCTATTACAACATGACCTGATGGAAGAGTAACCTTCTGTTCTATACCTTTCGTATTTAAAGACAACAACGGTCTTTCATATTCCATTACTTCTTCTGATCCCCATACTTGTCTCAATTCAGCTAATCCATCTGTATTGAATACGGAATATCCATCTTCATGTAAACGGAATACCGTCTGTCCTTTATTCATATAATCCAAACGATATGAATCCAAACTCCCACTGTGACCATTTACAAAATCAAAGCTTTTTTGTAAAAGCATTAAATTATCTGTCGTTTTCTCACTTGAAACAGAAGAATTTTTATACTTTAGCATATGATGATCGTTTTCAATCTCCATGGACCTAATACCATCCGTAAATGTTTCTTTCGATTTCTCGGTAATAGGGCTTAAATAACGTGGGTCACTAAAAAGAGCATTCTTAAATGTATCAACCGCTAAATTAGATGAAATATATGTTATATTACTTAATTCTGTCGTTCCATCTGGTAAAAATAGCTTTTTCATATCATTAATTTGATAGTCAAAATAAGGTTTTGCCGATACTATAAATTGATTTTGTGCATTTACAATATCTTTTAAATACACACCACTTAATTTTGCTTCATATATTCTAGAGTTATCACCATCAGAAACAAAATTAATTTTAATTTCTTGATCCCTACTTCTAGAAGGATCAAGAATAATTCGATTAAAATATTTAGGCTTATTTATACTTTTTTCTTTCATATTAAACATAGATTTAACTGCATCAAACGGGATGTTGGTAGGAAAAACAAGTTCAATTTTCCCTTCACCATGCACATAAGAAAGGAAATCAACCTTAGCAATCGATATCTCTTTGAAATCATGTAATTCCCCTGCTTCCAAAGGTTTATAGATTGATTCTATATCTCCCTCTCTTTTGCTCCCATAATGATTTTTATCTTTATGCACGATGATAGAAGTAGGGCGGACAACATCAGCGATTTTAGTTTGAGTAATTCCTTCATTCCCCTGCACAAATTTTGCGTTTTGCATAGACGTGGAATCTGGCACATACGTCCATAAGTTAAAAGTAAGAAATAGGCTAATTACAACTAAATTAATTAAAACTATCGTTTTAACATTTTCCATACTCATTCCCAATCGTCCTCTTCATCTGCTGCCATTGGCAATGTGAAGTAAATAGTTGTCCCTTTTCCTTCCTCACTCTTCGCCCAAATCGAGCCACCATGTGCCTCAATCATTTCTTTTGCAATTGCTAATCCAAGTCCTGTACCACCCATTTGTCTTGAACGTGCTTTATCTACGCGGTAAAAACGTTCAAAGATTTTATCGACGTTTTCTTTGGGAATACCCATTCCTTGGTCACTTACACTAACCTCTAATAATTCCCCACGATCACGTAAGCGATATGTTACTGTTCCACCTTCTGGTGAATACTTTAATGCATTCGAAATAATGTTATACAAAACTTGCGTAATTTTATCCGTATCCATATCAATAAATCGGGATTTCTTAGAGAAAGATCGTTTGAAACTTACGTTTTGCTCTTTAGACATTTCAAAACGATCAATAATGTTATTAAAGAAGTCAGTAAAGTCCACCCATTCTTTCATTAAACGATGTTCTGTACTATCGAGTTTAGAAAGTTGCAATAACGCATTTACAAGTCTAATCATTCTTTCTGTTTCTTCTTGTGTAACTGTTAAAAATTGCGGTGCAATATTCGGATCTTGCCACGCGCCGTCCGTAAGTGCCTCTAAGTAACTGCGCATCGTTGTTAATGGCGTTCTTAATTCATGGGAAACGTTTGCCACAAACTCACGGCGTTCCCTTTCTATACGCTCCTGCTCAGTTACATCATATAATACGGCAATTAAACCATTTGCTTTCCCTGTCTCTTTTTGAATAACAGAGAAACTAGCACGTAAAATATATGGCTCATTTCTCGTACTAAAATCTAATAAAACGGAATCAGGCTCTTCGTATAAATGATCGAGCGTAAATTCTTCTTGTATCCCTAATACCTCTAAAACAGATTGATCGAGCGCCGTTTCACGCGAAACATTTAGCATCTTTTCCGCAGGATCATTTAATAAAATAATGTCTCCTTTTCGGTCAGTAGCAATTACTCCATCTGTCATATGTGATAAAACAGATGATAATTTACGTCTTTCACTTTCAGTTGAAGAACGAGCTTGTTGTAATTTTTTTGATAAATTATTGAAAGATAATGCTAATTGTCCTATTTCATCATGGCTATGCACTTTTACTTTTCTTGAATAGTTTCCTTTTGCCATTTCAATCGCTTGTCTTCGCATATCTGAGATTGGTCTCGTAATCGTTTGAGCTAACAAAATTCCAAGTACAGCTGTTACGAGTAATGCAATAACGGTTCCAGTCGCAAAAATTTGATTAATATCCTTCATCTGTTTATAAACATCTTCCATAGATGCAACAATGTAAATAACACCAAGTGCATCCTTGCCGTTATCATCTAGAATAGGAGTAAGCATAACTTGTACACGATGGCCTGTACGACCATCCTTCTCAATTTTCACTTCTGGCTTTTTTTGTACCAATACCCGTTGAACAGCTATATCAGTTGATGTTCTATTTACCTTGTTTTGCTTTGACTCATCTGAAATAGCGAGTAACTTTCTATGCGAATCAAATACACTTACCTCTTGGATATCTTTCTTTCGATCAGAGGCAAATTTTCGAATTGAAGTTTTAATCGTTTCATCTGTTGATTCTGTTTCTGCCTTTGTATAACTTTTTTTAAACTCTTGTTTCAAGTTATATGATAATAAGTTCGTTTGCTGCGTTAAAGAATCTCTAAAGCCTTGTACAAGACTCTTTTCTAACTCTCTTACAAAATATACCCCAATAACTTGCATAGCTATCAATATTAATAGCATATATATGAGTACAAATTTTAAATGAATAGATTGAAAAAAACCAACTTTCTTCATATACTATTCCTGCTCTGGGTCACGCAAGTAATATCCTACTCCACGTCTAGTTACAATTAAAGTAGGATGACTTGGATTATCTTCAATTTTTTCACGTAAACGACGCACTGTTACATCCACTGTACGTACATCTCCAAAGTAGTCATAACCCCAAACTGTTTGCAATAAATGCTCACGAGTCATAACTTGTCCTAAATGTTTGGCTAAATAATGTAGTAGCTCAAATTCACGATGTGTAAGTTCAATATTTTCCTCACGTTTCGTTACACTATACGCATTTGAATTGATAACGATTGGTCCAATAACCATTTCCGTATTTTCTTCTTTTTCTGCAGCACCACCTTGTTGATGGCGACGTAAATTCGCCTTCACACGAGCAAGTAGTTCCCTCGTACTAAATGGCTTCGTTACATAATCATCTGCTCCAAGCTCAAGCCCTAATACTTTATCAATTTCAGAGTCCTTTGCTGTAAGCATAATAATCGGCATTTCTGAGCTTTTACGTATTTCACGGCAAACCTCTAAGCCATCCTTACCTGGTAGCATAATATCTAATAAAACCATATCTGGCTGCTCTTCATTCGCTTTTTCAATCGCTTCATCACCATCATGCGCCATTACAATTTCAAAACCTTCTTTTTCTAGGTTGAACTTCAAAATATCCGCAATCGGCTTTTCATCATCAACTACTAAAATTTTCTTTCCCATCATCGTCTATTTCCTCCTTATAAAGTGAAACTTTAATCGGGCATTTACGTGCAGTTGATCCCGCACCTAACTTCTTTACCTTCGTTGAATTTTTGGGTGGGGTCTTACTGCCCGTTAATGCGGGGTAAAAATATGTTCAATATCCCTAAACACATTGATGTCTACATAGTATGTCCCTATATGGCCGCATCTTTTGCTTAAGTACTTTCTCCTCTATTCTCACAGACTCATGTATGATCCACTTTTACACGGAATCCTATACGATCTATAGAAAAACCTCTAGCTTCAACTGCTAGAGGCTTCTCATTCTATTTTAAAATAACTACTCAATTTTGTAAAATTACACAAATAAAAAGGATATTAAGTGGGCCCACTTAATATCCTGAGAGTGGCTCGGGACGGAATCGAACCGCCGACACGAGGATTTTCAGTCCTCTGCTCTACCGACTGAGCTACCGAGCCAAAACTATATATAAAACCACTAATGGTGGTATAAACAAAAGTGGCGGTCCCGACCGGGGTCGAACCGGCGATCTCCTGCGTGACAGGCAGGCATGTTAACCACTACACCACGGGACCAAAAATGAACATAAAAAAAACATGACCCGTACGGGATTCGAACCCGTGTTACCGCCGTGAAAGGGCGGTGTCTTAACCACTTGACCAACGGGCCACGAAAAATAAAATGGTGAGCCATGAAGGATTCGAACCTTCGACCCTCTGATTAAAAGTCAGATGCTCTACCAACTGAGCTAATGGCTCATACTCACCAACGTCATATTTTCGTGACGACAAGATGTATCATAACATGTTTCCTTTGTTTTTTGCAATACTTTTTTTATTTTTTTATAAAAGATAAGAAAAAACTCATGCGGACATGAGTTTTTTCTCAAAAATATCAATTAAGCTTCGTATACGTTACGAACGATATTTGTTTGGTTACGATCTGGTCCAACTGAGAACATAGATAATTGAATTCCTGTTAACTCAGAAACACGTTCTACGTATTTTCGTGCATTTTCAGGAAGCTCGTCTAATGATTTTACACCAGTAATATCTTCTGTCCAACCTGAAAGTTCTTCGTATACAGGCTCACATTTCGCTAAAATGTTTAAGTTTGCTGGAACTTCATCGATAACTTCGCCATTGTATTTGTAAGCAACGCAAATTTTAAGAGTCGGAATACCTGTTAGAACGTCGATAGAATTTAATGATAAATCTGTTAAACCACTAACACGACGCGCATGTCTTACAACAACGCTATCGAACCAACCTACGCGGCGTGGACGACCAGTTGTCGTTCCGTACTCACGACCAACTTCACGAATTTGATGACCAATTTCATCATGAAGCTCCGTAGGGAACGGACCATCACCTACGCGGCTTGTATATGCTTTACACACACCTACAACGCGAGTAACTTTCGCAGGACCAACTCCAGTTCCAACTGTTACACCACCAGCAATCGGGTTAGAAGATGTAACGAACGGGTACGTACCGTGGTCGATATCAAGCATAACACCTTGTGCACCTTCAAATAATACACGGTGATTGTTATCTAGTGCATCATTTAATACAACAGACGTATCACATACATATTGCGCGATTTGTTGTCCGTACTCGAAGTACTCTTCGAAGATTTCTTCTACACTGAAACCTTCTGTATCGTACATTTTTTCAAATAAACGATTTTTTTCTACTAAATTGCGCTCAAGCTTTTCTTTAAATGCTTCACGGTCTAAAAGATCAGCCATACGAATACCAATACGAGCAGCTTTATCCATATATGCAGGACCGATACCTTTTTTCGTTGTACCGATTTTGTTATCACCTTTACTTGCTTCTTCTAATTCATCTTGTTTTAAGTGATAAGGTAAAATAACGTGCGCACGGTTACTTACACGTAAATTATCAGTACTTACACCACGATCGTGTAAGTATTTTAACTCTTCAAGTAATGCTTTCGGATCTACTACTAAGCCATTTCCGATTACACAAATTTTCTCTTTATAGAAAATACCAGATGGAATTAAGTGTAATTTATATTTAACTCCGCCGAAAACAATTGTATGTCCCGCGTTATTTCCACCTTGATATCTTGCAACTACTTCCGCATGCTCAGAAAGAAAATCAGTGATTTTACCTTTTCCTTCGTCGCCCCATTGTGTTCCTACAACTACTACTGAAGACATTATTAAAGCACCTCCGCGATTTTCAAACGATCTATTCAAACAATATAATTGTACCAAAACCGAAAAAGAAGTCAACCAAAAAGCGAACATTTTTTTATTAAAAAACATTTTCGTTCGTAAGAATTATATTTTCACACTATGAAAGCCTTATCTTTCCTATAAAAAAAAAGAAACACATCTTATTATAAGAAATGCATTTCTTTTTTATACTATCTTTATGCAGGCGGCGCATGTCCATCCTCGAAGCGACGTTCTAAGTTAACGAACTTATTGAACTCTTTAACGAATGCGAGCTCTACTGAGCCTACGGGACCGTTACGCTGCTTTGCAATAATAATTTCAATCGTATTTTTATTTTCCGTTTCTCGGTCATAGTAATCTTCACGATATAAGAAGGCTACAATATCAGCATCCTGCTCGATACTTCCCGATTCACGAATGTCAGACATCATCGGACGTTTATCTTGACGAGATTCTACACCACGAGATAACTGTGACAAGGCAATAACAGGCACTTGTAATTCACGCGCAATCCCTTTTAATGTACGAGAAATCTCAGATACTTCCTGCTGACGGTTTTCTCCTGATTTCCCGCTTCCTTGAATAAGCTGTAAATAGTCAATTAAAACCATCCCTAGACCTTGTTCTTGCTTTAATCTACGGCATTTCGCTCGAATCTCATTTACTTTAATCCCTGGTGTATCATCAATATAGATACCAGCATTAGAAAGGCTCCCCATCGCCATTGTTAATTTTGCCCAATCATCAGAAGTTAATGAACCGGTACGCAGTCTTTGCGCATCAATATTTCCTTCTGCACAAAGCATACGCATAACAAGCTGATCAGAGCCCATCTCTAAACTAAAAATCGCTACATTTTCATCAGTTTTCGTCGCTACGTTTTGTGCGATATTTAATGAAAATGCGGTTTTCCCTACTGATGGACGTGCCGCTACGATGATTAAATCATTTCGCTGGAAACCTGCGGTCATCTTATCTAATTCTGTAAATCCAGTTGGTATCCCAGTAACTTCACCTTTTTGATTATGCAAAAGTTCAATTTTATCGTAAGCATCTACAAGAACATCTTTAATGTTTTGGAATGCTTTTGCATTTGTTTGGTGAGATACTTCTAATATTTTTTTCTCAGCCTCATTTAAAAGACCATCCACGTCATCTTCTCTCTCATACCCATCAGACACGATATGAGTCGCTGTTCGAATCAAACGACGTAATAGCGCCTTTTCAGCGATGATTCGTGCATAATATTCTACGTTAGCAGCGGTTGGAACAACTTCTGCTAATTCTGCTAAGTAAGAAACCCCACCAACTTCTTCTAATAATCCTTGATCAGCCATTGCTGACGTCATTATTACTAAGTCAATCGGCTCTCCTTTATCAGATAACCCAAGCATGACTTCAAAAATCTTTTGATGTTTCGTTCGATAAAATGAGTCAGGTACCAATAATTCCGATGCTGACGTTAACGCATCTTGATCAATTAATATGGCCCCTAAAACCGCCTGCTCAGCCTCTATATTATGCGGAGGGGTACGATCAGCCATTACATCACTCATACGCAATCCTCCTTGCTTAACTTATTTTTATTGTTCACTAACATGAACTTTTACTGTTGCTGTTACTTGCGGATGCAACTTCACAGTAACGTTTGTATAGCCTAATGCACGAATTGCATCATCCATTTCAAATTTACGTTTATCAAGTTTAATTTTATGTGATTTTTGCATTGCATCTACGATTTGTTTACTTGTGATTGAACCGAATAGACGGCCACCTTCTCCAGATTTCGCCTTTACTTCTACAGTTAGTTTCTCTAACGTTTCTTTCAACTCTTTTGCATTTTCAACCTCTGCTGCTGCATCTTTTTCTTCTTTTCGCTTTTGAGCTTCTAAAGTTTTCATACTGCTATTTGTCGCTTCAGCAGCTAATCCTTGTTTTAGTAAGAAGTTATTTGCATAGCCATCTGGTACGTTTTTTATTTCTCCTTTTTTCCCTTTACCTTTTACGTCTTTTAGAAAAATTACTTTCATGATTGTGTGCCTCCCTGTAAATAGTCATCAATAACAAATCGAAGCTTCTCCTCAGCTTCATCTACTGTAACATTTTTCATTTGTGTGGCTGCATTCGTTAAATGCCCACCACCGCCTAAATTTTCCATAATTAGCTGCACGTTCACTTCACCTAAAGACCTGCCGCTAATTCCAATGAAATTCTCGCCACGTTTTGCAATAACAAATGACGCAATAATTCCTGTCATTGTTAATAATGTGTCCGCTGATTGCGCAATAAGCACTTGATCGTAGTAATCATCACTATCAACTTTTGCAATCGCAATTCCATTTGTATAAATGTACGCATTTTTAATAGCTTTTGCAACCCGTAAATACTGATCCATATCTTCTTTTAAAAGCTCTTGTACAAGTACAGTATCTGCACCATGCGAGCGTAAATAAGAAGCTGCATCAAACGTACGAGCACCCGTCCGGAATGTAAAGCTTTTCGTATCAACAATAATACCTGCTAACAATGCCGTTGCTTCTAACATTGTCATTTTTAAATTTTTCGGTTGGTACTCAAGTAATTCTGTAACAAGTTCTGCCGTGGAAGAAGCGTATGGCTCCATGTAAACAAGCAATGGATCTTCAATAAAATCTTCTCCCCGGCGATGATGGTCAATAACAACTACATTTTCAATTTTATGTAACAGCTTTTCTTCCATCACCATTGAAGGTTTATGCGTATCAACAACAACAAGTAATGAATCATCATTTGCAAATTCCATCGCTTGTCCTGGGGTAATAAAGTGAGACCATAACTCTTCGTTTTGTTTCACTTTATCCATTAAACGCTTAATTCCCTTATCAGAATCATTTTCATCTAACACAATATATCCTTTGCGCTCATTTAATTGCGCTACCTTTAAAATACCAATCGCAGCACCAATTGCGTCCATATCAGGAGCCCTATGCCCCATTATAATGACATTACTACTTTCTAATACTAAATCCTTTAATGCATGCGAAATAACTCTGGCACGTACACGAGTACGTTTTTCAACTGGATTCGTCTTACCACCATAAAACTTAACTTTACCTGTCGCTTGTTTAATAGCTACTTGATCTCCACCACGGCCAAGCGCAAGGTCTAAACCGGACTGAGCCATTGCCCCAAGCTCTGATAAAGGTAAATCACCTGATCCAACACCTACACTTAAGGTGAGTGGTATATTCCTTTTGGATGTTTCTTCACGCACCTGATCTAAAATGCTAAATTTCCCTTTCTCCATCTGTGCTAAAATACTCTCATTTAGTACAACGAAGAATCTTTCTGAAGATGCACGTTTTAAATATGCCCCATACTTAACGGCCCATTCATTTAGTCGTGATGTTACAAGACTTGTGATATTCGTACGTAATTGATCATCTAACCCCTGTGTAACTTCATCATAATTATCTAAATAAATGACAGCCAAAACAGTGCGTTGATCCTCGTACATCTTTTCAATCTCTGTTTGTTCCGTTACATCAAAGAAATAAATTAACTTTTCTTCTTTCCTTACAAAAACGCGAAACTTTCGGTTATTTAAAGAGACTATATCTTCGGAAGTTTCTCCCTTAATAAAAAGAAGCAACGTTTCTGATACATCATAAAGGTGCCATCCAGCTAACGCATGCTGTCCTAGACATGAAGATAAATAAGGATTCGCCCAATCAATCCCATAATCCTTATTGTATAACAAAATACCAATCGGCATTTGGTTAAATGCTTCATTACTCACTTTCTTTACTCTTGTAATCATATCTGTCGTATACTTCTCAAAATTCCTTTGAAAGGTCAGTTCAAAGCGTATAACAACAAAAAGTACAATGCAAAAAATAAAAAAGGTGGATATCCCCATAATTAAATGAAAATAACAGAGGATGGCAATGAGCACAAACACGAAAAATGCCAATACATAAACAGGATATAAAAACCACTGTTTCTTATAAAATTCAGGCATGTATACAACTCCTATAAAGTAAAACTAACTCACCTTTCAGTTAGTTAAACAGATTAAAATAGTATAAGGAATATTACTTTATCCTCCTATTTTAGAACGCAATGAAATCCCTAAATCAATTATACCTAAGATTGTCACAAGAGGAAACAACATCGGTATAAACATGCAGACAATAAAACTAATAATAGGAACCCCTTTCGTAAAACCTTTGCTATGCGCTAGAAAAGCGATAAATGTCAGACCTTGTAGTACTAGTAGTAAGGCAAATATGACATATAGGTTAGAAAATACCATATGTAAATATGATGTCGGTTCTACTTTTATAAAAGTTGATAGCAAAATAAATATAACGTAATACCAAACAATACTCTTTGGTAATTGTATATCTTTAAATTTAGGCCAAGGTATAACGTCATGCTTTAGTTTTCTCAAAACACTACCTGATATCATAACTGTAATCCAAGAAAAACATACCGAGACCATTACAAGCAAACTTGGGAATAACGTTTGTAACACATCATTAAATTGTGCAAATAATTCTTTTTGCTCCTTACTAATAGGCATACCAGCAGCAGTGACTATCTTTTCACTTTGCGCCATACTTTCATTAAGCATATTTTGCATTTGCTTCATTAAATCTATGTTAAAAAACTTTATACTTGCAACATAAATGAGCATAATACCAATTAAGTACGCAAGCGTCCCCGCCATCAAAATTTCTACCGGTTTTTTTTGTTTTTTATACATATATCCTAAAACGATACCTATCAATCCAAACATAGTTGTCTTTACTAGGTTCATCGGTTGACTGACAATAACAGTAATAAAAAGTGCCGCCGTAAAAATTACAAAGGCGTTAGATAATCTATATCTTATCGTTAGCAATATAAACGGCAATGGCAACGCAAACGTTACAACTGTACCTAAAATTGGAACATACATAGATATAAGCAATAACATTGCATATATCGCTAGCAACGCTGCACCCTCAGTAATAAATTTCGTATTCTTCATCATCTAACCTCTCTTCCAAAAAAGAAAAGCATAGCAAAATGCACAGTAGAGTCGGACTCTACTGTGCATTTCATACGCTATTATTCACCAACATATGGTAAAAGTGCCATTTGACGAGCACGTTTAATTGCAACTGTAAGTTTGCGTTGGTATTTTGCGCTTGTTCCTGTTACACGACGAGGTAAAATTTTACCACGCTCAGAAACGAAACGTTTTAATAAATCAACATCTTTATAGTCAATGCGAGTGATGCCGTTAGATGTGAAGAAACACACCTTACGACGTTTCGCACGTCCACCTTTGCGTCCTGCCATGTCTATTCCCTCCATTCTTTGTTAAAACTAACTAATTTACTGTATTAGAACGGTAAATCGTCGTCGGAAATGTCGATCGGTTGACCTACATTTGAAAATGGATCGTCATTCTTCGTAAATCCAGAGTTTCCTTGGTTACCTTGGTTACCTGAATTACTAGATTGACCAAATGGGTTAGAGCTTTGGTTACCGAAACCAGCTCCTGATGGTTGCTGATTAAATGAACCACGTTGCTCCCCACCGCCATTACGCGGCTCTAAAAATTGTACGCTTTCCGCAAGAACTTCTGTTACATATACACGTTTACCATCTTGTCCATCGTAATTACGAGTTTGAAGACGTCCATCTACGCCTGCTAAGCTACCTTTTTTCAAATAATTTGCTACGTTTTCTGCTTGTTTACGCCATATTACACAATTAATAAAGTCAGCTTCACGCTCACCTTGTTGATTCGCAAATGCGCGATTCACAGCTAACGTAAAAGTAGCTACTGCAACACCATTGGGCGTGTAACGTAAGTCAGGGTCCTTAGTTAAACGACCAACGAGGATAACACGATTCATCAATCGAACCACTCTCCCTTATATATCAATTATTTTTCTTCTTCTTTAACAACGATATGACGAAGGATGTCTTCGTTGATCTTAGCTAAACGGTCGAATTCGTTAATCGCTTCTGCGTTAGAGTTCACGTTTAAGATCATGTAGAAACCTTCACGTAAGTCGTTGATTTCGTAAGCTAAACGACGCTTACCCCACTCTTTCGTGTTAATGATTTCTGCACCATTGTTTGTTAAAACACCTGCGAAACGTTCAACTAAAGCTTTTTGAGCTTCTTCTTCAACGCCAGGACGAATGATGTACATAATTTCGTACTTTCTCATTACACTTTCACCTCCTTTTGGTCTAAACGGCCCATAATGGGCAAGGAGCAATTAATTTATAGTAATTACTCACGAGTTTAGATTATATCATAGTAAGTTAGATGAATCAACTCACCCATGCATAAAAAACTTGGCAAACACATAATATATTTGCCAAGCTCATATCTTTATTTTTCCTAGGAAATATTAAATTAAACGTTGAAGCGGAAGTGCATAACGTCTCCATCTTTTACGATATACTCTTTTCCTTCTAAACGAACTTTACCAGCTTCTTTTGCAGCTGTCATAGAACCGTTTGTCATTAAGTCTTCGTAAGAAACTGTTTCCGCACGAATAAATCCACGCTCAAAGTCTGTATGAATTACGCCAGCACATTGTGGTGCTTTCATACCTTGTTTAAACGTCCATGCACGTACTTCTTGCACACCAGCTGTGAAGTAAGTAGCAAGTCCTAATAAATCATATGCAGCACGAATTAATTGATCTAAACCAGATTCTTCAATGCCTAGTTCTTCAAGGAATACTTTTTTCTCTTCCTCGTCTAGCTCAGCGATTTCTTCTTCGATTTTTGCACATACAACGATTACTTGAGCATTTTCATTTGCAGCAAATTCTTTTACCATTTGTACATATTTATTTTCAGAAGGATCCATAATATCATCTTCACTTACGTTTGCTACGTATAACATTTCTTTCGTTGTAAGTAAATGAAGGCCTTTAACAATCTTCATTTGTTCTTCTGTAAATTCAACAGTACGAGCTGGTTTTCCCTCTTCAAAAGCTTCTTTTAAACGAACTAAAATTTCATGCTCATATACTGCTTCTTTATCTTTTTGTCTTGCTAACTTCGCAACACGCTCGATACGTTTATCAACAGATTCTAAATCTGCTAAGATTAGCTCTAAGTTGATTGTTTCAATATCATCGATTGGATCTACTTTCCCTGAAACGTGTGTAATATTTTCGTCTTCAAAACAACGAACAACTTGGCAAATTGCATCTACTTGGCGAATGTGAGATAAGAATTTATTTCCTAAACCTTCACCTTTACTAGCACCTTTTACGATACCTGCAATATCAGTAAACTCAAATACAGTCGGAACAGTTTTTTTCGGTTCTACTAATTCCGTTAATTTATTTAAACGCTCATCTGGTACTTCTACAATCCCTACGTTTGGATCAATTGTACAGAATGGATAGTTTGCAGATTCTGCTCCTGCTTGTGTAATTGCATTAAATAAAGTTGACTTCCCTACGTTAGGTAATCCAACAATCCCAGCCGTTAATCCCATATTTTTCACTCCTATGTCTCAATCTTTCATCATTATAGATAGTAACGAAAAAAATGACAAGTTTCCTCCAAACGAAAAAAAGTAACAGCTACCCATTGCAACTGTTACTTTCTCTCTATTCTTCGTGCTTCACAAGTATTTTTTTCACCTTACGATCAAATTCTCTTCGAGGAATCATTACTGAATGGTCACATCCCTCGCACTTAATGCGGATATCCATTCCCATACGAATAATTTTCCAGCGATTCTCACCACATGGGTGGGCTTTCTTCATTTCCACAACATCGTACAAGTTATACTGCTTTTGCTCCATTCTCCAAACCCCTCTCCATACTAAATTGCTTTTCCACTCACCAATTCTTCACGATTATATAAAACCATACGTGGATATGGAATTTCAATCCCATGTAAATCTAGACGATTTTTAATTTCTTTACGAAGTGCTCTCGCAACAACCGCATGTTGCATCGGCTCTACTTCCGCAATAACACGTAATATAACTTCTGACGCAGCCAATGTTTGCACACCTAATAACTGAGGCTTTGCTACCATTTGCGTATACTGTGCAGGTAATTCTTCTAATAACTCTTCAATGACTTGCTCCGCTTTCGCTATGTCAGCCTCATACGAAATGGATACATCAACAAATGCTACACTATTACTAACTGAATAGTTCGTAACTTGAATAATACTTCCATTTGGTAAAGTATGAATTTCGCCTGTCCAACTCTTTACTTTTGTTGTACGAAGTCCAATTTCTAGAACGACACCTTCAAACTGACCAATTTTTACATAGTCACCTACTGAAAATTGATCTTCTAGCAAAATAAATAACCCCGTAATAACATCTTTTACTAAACTTTGAGCACCAAATCCGACTGCTAAACCAATTACCCCGGCACCCGCTAATAAACCAGATGCATTAATATTAAACACACCCAAAATCGCAATTAACATAATGAACATAACAACGTATGCCACAATATTTTCAAGTAACTTCGCTACTGTAACTGTACGACGTTCTGAAATTTGAATTGGCGAACGGCTTCCCATACGAAACGCATTTCGTACAATTGCACGCGCAACTCGTACAATAATTGCACCAAGTATTAAAATAACGACTATTTTTAGTGATTTCACACCTATATTCGTCCAATCAATGGACTCAAACCATTTCAACGCTAAATCCATGTACCTCTACCTCTCCAGCTAAAATTTCTTTTTAATCATCCTTCTTATTGTATCAGAAGTCACCCTGATTTCTGAAAAATTTTTATGACTTTAATTGCATTTGTTAACTTCCATGCAGGTATAAAATGGAACGAATATATATATACTAGTACTATTATTTCCGTTTTCACTCAAGTTTTACAGGAAGTACGCACTTATAGTTTTCCATTTTACTCACCATATAACATATTTTGAAAATTTATTAAAAGGATGGATGCTTCATGAATATTGGAAGTTTTCGCTTACCCTTTTTCGAAAAAGAAACTCAAAATGTTATGCACCAAGACGTAGAAGCCTCCGAGACAATTAGTAACTTCTTACTTTCCCATATCCCTATTAAAACGAATATACCGATTATTCTCGTTTGTATCGGAACAGATCGTTCTACAGGCGATGCACTCGGTCCGTTAGTCGGTACGAAACTAGAACAAGCAGGAATTAAAAATTTCCAAGTGTTCGGTACACTAGATGAGCCA
Organism: Bacillus pretiosus; assembly: GCF_051294775.1. Classification (NCBI taxonomy): domain Bacteria; kingdom Bacillati; phylum Bacillota; class Bacilli; order Caryophanales; family Bacillaceae; genus Bacillus; species Bacillus pretiosus. The sequence goes on along the minus strand of NZ_JBPPHF010000004.1, from coordinate 19,185 downwards.
GTGCATGCCCTAAATTTAGAAGAAAAAATTCAGAATATACAGAAAGATAACCCTACTTCATTTATAGTTGCGGTTGATGCCTGTTTAGGAAAGTCTCAAAACATCGGTTCCATCACTACCGGAATGGGGCCTAGTAAACCTGGAGCTGCGATGAACAAAAAATTACCTGCAGTTGGTGATTTACATATTCATGGCATCGTAAATCTAAATGGTTTTATGGAGTTTTTCGTCCTGCAAAATACAAGATTAAGTTTAGTCATGAAAATGGCTGATGTAATTGCACAAAGTATAAAAGAAACAGACCAAAAATTATCTGTATTAAAAAAAGCAAACCATCTATAAATAATAAGATGGTTTGCTTTTTAGTTTTTCTGCGCTAATAATTCTAAAATACGATTTAAATCTTCTTTATTAAAAAATTCAATTTCGATTTTACCTTTTTCTTTTTTCGTTTCTTTAATTTTCACATCTGTGCCAAACTTTTCTCTTAAGAACGTTTCGCGTTCTACGAAAAATATGTTTCTCTCTTTTTTCACTTGTTTTGTTTCACGTGAAACGCGTTGATTAATCTCCTGAACAATTTTCTCTAATTGACGAACGTTTAATCCTTCTTTTTCGATTCGTTTTAATAAAGATTTCAATTGTTCTTCATCCTTTATAGTAAGCAAAGTTCTCCCATGGGCCATTGAAAGTTGACCATTTGCAATCATATCTTGCACAAAAGAAGGGAGGCTTAATAACCGCGTATAATTTGCAATGTAAGGTCTGCTCTTACCAAGACGTTTTGCTAATTGTTCTTGCGTTACATTTAGCTCATTCATTAACATTTGATATGCCATTGCTTCTTCCATTGGGTTTAAATCTTCTCGTTGTAAGTTTTCAAGCAATGCAAACTCCATCATTTGCTGCTCATTTAATTGTCTTACAACAGCAGGTACCTTTTCGAGCCCTGCCTCTTTGGCAGCACGATATCTTCTTTCACCTGCAACAATTTCATATCCTTTAATACTCTTCCTAGCAATTAACGGTTGCAATATGCCGTGCTCTTTAATAGAGGCCGATAATTCTTGAATTGCCTCTTTATTAAAGTGTTTACGTGGTTGATATGGATTCGGTCTTAATTCAGTTATCACAATCTCCTGAATTGCCTCTTCTTCTTTCACATCTAAATCAGGAAAAAACACATTAATTCCTCTTCCTAATCCTTTAGCCACCTGCAATCACTTCCTCTGCTAAATCTATATATACTTCTGCCCCTCTTGATTTAGCGTCATACTGCATAATTGGTTTCCCATGACTTGGTGCTTCACTTAAACGAACATTACGAGGAATAATCGAACGGTATACTTTATCCCTAAAGTATTTTTTCACTTCATCTATAACCTGAATCCCTAAATTCGTACGGGCATCCAACATCGTTAACAATACACCTTGAATTGCTAGATTTTTATTTAAGTGCTTTTGCACAAGTCGAACTGTATTTAATAGCTGACTTAATCCTTCTAGTGCGTAATATTCGCATTGAACAGGAATAATAACAGAATCTGCTGCGGTTAATGCATTAATCGTTAATAACCCTAAGGACGGGGGACAGTCGATAATAATATAGTCATATTCATCACGAACTGGCTGTAATGCCCTTTGTAAACGTACTTCCCGGGAAATAGTCGGTACCAATTCAATTTCAGCACCTGCCAATTGAATTGTAGCGGGTAGAACATCTAAGTTTTCAGTTGCGGTTTTACGTATAACCCCTTGAACCTCTGCATCTTCCACAAGAACATTGTAAATACATTGATCTAATTCGGATTTTTCAATTCCCACACCAGTCGTTGCATTTCCTTGAGCGTCAATATCTACAAGAAGGACTTTTTTACCTACTTGTGCCAATCCAGCCCCTAAATTAACAGATGTTGTTGTTTTTCCAACGCCACCTTTTTGATTGGCAATAGCAATGATTTTTCCCATGATGTCACCTACTTTCAACCTTTCTATCTTATTCTAGTAACAATTACGTTTATTGTAACATGAAATAAAAGTTTTTCTTTTACGTCCTTATTAAACTTCAAAATTTATTTCTAAACTCCTTCTTCATCTAACAAGAAAATATAGTAAAAGAGACCTATCCAGTAGGATAAGGTCTCTAACACGCCATTATTATTTTTTCTTCGGAATTTTAATTGTAATTTGATAGTACTCATCAAATTCTTCTTCCGCAGAATTAACATTTAAACCACTGTCAGCAACCATTTGTAATGACTGCCTAATTGTATTCATGGCAATTCTCGTATCTCGACTTACTGCTTTTTGCTTTGCCTTACGCTTCGGTTTGGCTTCCTCTAGTAATTTCGCAATTCGTTCCTCTGTTTGCTTTACATTCAGTTGTTTCTCCACAATTTCCTGTAAAACCTTCAGTTGTAATTCCTCATTCTTTAAAGGAATGAGAGCGCGGGCATGACGTTCTGTAATACTTTTTTCTAATAACGCACGTTTTATTTCTTCAGGCAACTTTAACAATCGCAACTTATTTGCGATTGTGGATTGTCCTTTTCCAAGTCGTTGTGCCAATGCTTCTTGTGTTAAATTATGTAACTCAATTAGCTTTTGATATGCCACAGCTTCCTCGATTGCTGTTAGTTCCTCACGTTGCAAGTTTTCAATTAAAGCTACAGAAGCTGTCTCTGTATCATTTAAGTTCTTTATAATTGCAGGAACTTTTTCCCACCCTAACTTTGTTGCCGCACGGAAACGCCTTTCTCCAGCGATAATCTCGTACTTGTCATCCTCATATTGCCTCACAACAATCGGCTGAATCAGCCCATGTGTACGAATCGTTAGTGCTAGCTCTTCAATTCGTGCATCATCAAAAACTGTTCGTGGTTGATAACGGTTAGGGGTAATATTTACTATCGGAATTTCTTGTATTTCTTCATATACCTTTTTATCTATTTCTTCATGGCTTTCGTCTTGTAATTCGAATTCGCTCTCTTTATCTCCAAAGCCAAATAAACGAGAAAACGTATTTTTCATACATATTCCACCACCTTTTAGGCCTATTGACTATTCTCCATAAAATGTTTCCTATGAAACATTTACGTTTTCATTTATATAATTTAATCTTACGTCTAATAAGATTTATTTTTCAATAGGTAATTTATTGGGTGTTCCCGGTTTGCGTGGATATTTCTTTGGTGTCTTGCGCTTTTTCTCGATTAATAAAATATTACGTTCACTTTCTTCAAACGGTAATTGGAACGTAGACATTTCTTTTAAATTCCCACCTAGCACCTCTAAAGCATACTTGCCATTTTCAATTTCTTCGTTTGCTGCGGCACCTTTCATTGCAATGAATGTTCCCCCAACTTTTACAAGTGGTAAACATAGCTCACTCAATACCGAAAGACGCGCGACTGCACGTGCCATTACAATATCGTATGATTCACGTACATCTTCTTTTTTCCCAAATGTTTCCGCACGATCGTGACAAAACGCAACGTCACCTAATTCCAACTTTTGTGCTAAATGATTTAAGAAGTTAATACGTTTTTGCAATGAGTCTACAATTGTTACTTTTAAGTGCGGGAAACAGATTTTCAAAGGAATACTTGGGAATCCGGCTCCTGCGCCAACATCACAAATTGAGAATGGTTCTGAAAAATCATAATAAAAAGCAGCTGTAATGGAATCAAAAAAGTGTTTTAAATATACTTCCTCTTTCTCCGTAATAGCCGTTAAGTTCATTTTTTCATTCCACTCTACTAATGTTTCAAAGTAGATTTCGAACTGCTCTAACTGTCTAGAAGAGAGGGTGATACCCTTCTCTTCTAGCATAGATTGAAATTGTTCTATGTTCATCTAACAATATCTCCTTACTATTTATTGGTTCGATACTCGCGCAATTTTTCCTTGTTCAATATACACAAGTAAAATAGAAACATCCGCTGGATTCACGCCAGAAATACGTGAAGCCTGCCCCATTGAAAGTGGACGCACATCTTTCAATTTCTGTCTCGCTTCTGAGGCAAGGCTAGAAATCGCATCATAATCAATATCCACAGGGATTTTTTTGTTTTCCATTTTCTTCATACGCTCTACTTGCTGTAAGGATTTTTCGATATATCCTTCGTACTTAATCTGAATTTCAACTTGTTCTGTAATTTCATCACTTAATTCTACTTCGCTTGGTACTAAAAGATGAATATGCTCATATGTCATCTCTGGACGACGTAATAAGTCACTTGCACGTATTCCATCTTTCAATTCACTTCCGCCAATACTACGAATTAATTCTTGAACTTCAGGACGTGGTTTAATAATAATGCTGCTTAAACGTTCCTTTTCCTGTTCAATTTTTAATTTTTTATTTGTAAATCGCTCATAGCGCTCTTCTTTAATTAATCCAATTTCACGACCAACTTCAGTTAAACGAAGATCAGCATTATCGTGGCGTAATAATAGGCGATATTCTGCACGAGATGTTAATAAGCGATATGGTTCATTTGTCCCTTTCGTTACAAGGTCATCAATTAAGACACCAATATAAGCATCCGCGCGACCTAAAATAACTTCTTTTTTACCTAAAGAACGACATGCTGCATTAATCCCAGCCATAAGCCCTTGTCCTGCCGCCTCTTCGTAACCAGAAGTTCCGTTAATTTGTCCTGCTGTATATAAATTCTTAATTTTTTTCGTTTCAAGTGTTGGCCATAGTTGTGTTGGCACGATTGCATCATATTCAATTGCATAACCTGTACGCATCATTTCAACATTTTCTAGGCCAGGTATTGTTCTAAGCATATCACGTTGCACATCTTCTGGTAAGCTTGTGGATAAACCTTGTACATACACTTCTTGTGTATTACGTCCTTCTGGCTCTAAGAAAATTTGATGACGTGGTTTATCATTAAATCTTACTACTTTGTCTTCAATTGAAGGACAATATCTAGGTCCTGTTCCCTTAATCATACCAGAATACATAGCTGAGCGATGTAGGTTTTCATCTATTAAACGATGTGTTTCCGTACTTGTATACGTCAACCAACATGGAATTTGATCCATAATAAATTTTGTCGTTTCAAAAGAGAAAGCTCGTGGTTTATCATCACCTGGCTGAATTTCTGTTTTACTGTAATCAATCGTATTACTATTTACACGCGGAGGTGTACCTGTTTTAAATCTAACAAGATCAAATCCAAGCTCCTCTAAATGCTCGGATAAAGTAATAGATGGTTGTTGATTATTCGGACCGCTCGAATATTTTAGATCTCCCATAATAATCTCACCGCGTAAAAATGTTCCAGTCGTAATTACAACTGTTTTGGCTGTATATTCAGCACCAGCTTGCGTAACTACCCCTTTACATTCGCCATCTTCAACGATTAAACGCTCAACCATTCCTTGGAACAACGTTAGATTTGGTGTTTCTTCAATTGTTTTCTTTAATTCATGCTGGTAAGAAAACTTATCTGCTTGTGCGCGAAGCGCGCGTACAGCTGGTCCTTTACCTGTATTTAACATACGCATTTGAATATATGTTTTATCGATGTTGCGTCCCATTTCTCCGCCTAATGCATCAATTTCCCGAACAACAATCCCTTTTGCTGGTCCACCAACAGAAGGGTTACATGGCATAAACGCCACCATATCTAAATTAATTGTTAACATTAATGTTTTGGAGCCCATTCGTGCTGCCGCAAGACCAGCTTCACATCCTGCATGACCTGCACCGATTACTATGACATCGTATGAACCGGCATTGTATCCCATTGTTTATTCCTCCTAAAAATCTCTATCTTTCTCAAACATCGCTATATTATTTTCCTAAACAAAATTGAGAGAACAACTGGTCAATTAGGCTTTCATGGACGGTATCACCAGTAATTTCACCAAGTATTTCCCACGTTCTTGTTAAATCAATTTGCACCATATCAATTGGAACACCATTTTCTATTGCCTCAATTGCATCTCCAATTGTTTTTCCTGCTTGTGTTAATAATCCAATATGTCTCGCGTTAGAAACATATGTCACATCTGCAGAATCAATTGTTCCTTCAAAGAATAAATCAGCTATTGCCTTTTCAAGCTCATCTATTCCTTGTTCCTCAATTAACGATGTTGTAATAATACGATTTCCCGCTGCCAATTCTATAACACGTTCCATATCGATTACTTGCGATAAATCTGTCTTATTTACAATAACAATGAAATCTTTTCCTTGTACGGCACGGAATAGATCTTCATCCTCATGCGTTAAAGCCTCGCTATAATTAACGACAACTAACACTAAATCAGCTTGGCTCATCATTTCTTTTGAACGTTCTACACCAATTCGTTCAACAACATCTTCTGTTTCACGAATCCCGGCTGTATCTATAAGTTTAAGTGGTACACCACGCACATTAACGTACTCTTCAATAACATCACGAGTTGTTCCTGCAATATCAGTTACAATTGCCTTTTTCTCCTGAACAAGACTATTTAATAGCGATGACTTCCCAACGTTAGGTCTACCGATGATTGCAGTAGCAATACCTTCACGTAAAATCTTTCCTTGCTTCGATGTTTCTAATATTTTTGCAATTTCCGTACGAACATGTGTAGCCTTCTCAATTAAAATATTATGTGTCATTTCTTCCACATCATCATATTCCGGGTAATCTATGTTTACCTCAACATGAGCCAACGTTTCTAATATGTCCTGACGCAGACGGCCGATTAATTTAGATAATCGTCCTTCCATTTGATTAATCGCTACGTTCATTGCACGATCTGTTTTTGCACGGATTAAGTCCATAACAGCTTCTGCTTGTGATAAATCAATACGGCCATTTAAAAAAGCACGTTTTGTAAATTCACCAGGCTCTGCTAATCGTACTCCTTGCGCTAAAATAAGCTGCAATACTTTATTTACCGAAACAAGTCCGCCGTGACAGTTAATTTCCACTATATTTTCACGTGTAAAAGTCCTTGGTGCACGCAGAATAGATACCATCACTTCTTCAATAACCTGATTTGTATCTAAATCCACAATATGACCATAATGAATTGTGTGAGAAGGAACTTCTGTTAAATCCTTCCCTTTAAAAATACGATTAACTTTTTCAACCGCATCATCTCCACTTACTCGAACAATGGCAATTGCACCCTCTCCAAGCGCTGTGGAAATCGCGGCAATTGTATCAAATTCCATGTCCTTTCACCTCACTTGCTTATTTATCTCTATTTCAACATGATTATTTTCTTCACTAAATTATTAGAATACCATAACGAACCTATCTACAAAAGAATAATAACTCATTTTATTATGTCCTCATGTAAAAAACACTAAACTTATTCACAGTGGATAAGTTTAGTGTTTTTTAGTTATCCACACCTATTTTCCCCTCAAAAAAACCGGCACTCAATTGAGTAACCGGTCACTTGGAAGATATTACAACATGTCGATGTGGTTCTTTTCCTTCAGAAGTTGTAATGATATTTTGATGATTAGATAATGCTTGGTGGATAATCTTTCGTTCAAAAGATGGCATAGGCTCCAACACAACTCTTTTTTTCGTACTTACTACTTGTTTTGCTAATCGATAAGAAAGTGCTTCTAATGTAGCTTTTCTTTTACTACGATAATTTTCAGCATCTAGTGTGATGCCAATATACTGCTTCGTACTACGATTCGCCACAAGTTTTGTTAAATACTGCAAAGAATTCAAGGTGTTTCCTCTTTTCCCAATCAAAACACCTATGTTTTCGCCAGAAATTGTAAATTCAACTTCGCGTCCTTTTACAATTTTACTAATCTCAGCTTCCACACCCATATCATGAATAATATTTTTTAAATATTCTTCACATTCTTGAATCGGATCTTTCTTCAATACAACTTCTACTACTGCAGGTCGATTCCCAAATAAACCTAGGAACCCTCTTTTACCCTCATCGATAATATTTATATCTACTCGGTCTTTTAGAACATTTAGTTGCCTTAAAGCATCTTGTACTGCCAGCTCGACTGTTTGTCCTTTAGCAGTAATTACACTCACTTGCTTGATCCTTCTGCCTTACTAGCCTTAATTTCTGGCCCCTTGATCAAGTACATTTGAGCGATACCAAAGATATTACCAACAACCCAGTAAAGTGATAATGCAGCTGGGAAGTTAATTGCAAAGACTAAAATCATAATTGGCATAAGCCAAATCATCATTGCCATTTGCGGATTTTGACCAGCTGTTCCTGCCATTGCAAGCTTTTGCTGAATAAATGTCGTAATTGCCGCAACAACCGGTAAGATATAGTACGGATCTGCCTGCCCTAAATCGAACCATAAAAATGTATGCTTACTAATTTCTGCTGTTCTCATAATCGCATGGTAAAACGCGAATAAAATAGGCATCTGAATGAATATTGGTAAACATCCTGCTAATGGGTTTACACCATTTTTTTGATATAACTGCATCATTTCTTGTTGTAGTTTTTGCTGTGTTGCTTGATCTTTAGAACTATATTTCTCTTTTAACTTAACCATTTCTGGTTGTAACGCCTGCATTGCTTTCGTACTCTTCGTTTGTTTAATCATTAATGGTAATAATGCAAAACGAATGATAAGAGTTGTAACAACGATTGCTAAACCGTAATTACTACCAAATAAGTTGGCAAAATACGTAATTAACTGAGAAAGCGGATATACGAAATATTCATTCCAAATTCCAGTACTTTTCGGTGTAATCGGCTGATTCACTTCACTACAGCCAGTAGCAATTGCCATTAATGCAATAACCATGGCTAGTAAACCTATTTTCTTTTTCAAAGCCTGCTCCTCCTTGTTTCGGTATGTATATAGTGTAATTCATTTCCTTACGCTACTTTTTTATTCTTTTCATACCAGAGCGTTTAAAGACATGAATTAAGCTTTTCTTTAATTCTTCATATGTCATCTCTGCACAAGGCTTCCTTGCTATTATAACAAAATCTTTTCCAGAATCTATCTCATCTTTTAATTCTGTGATCGACTGGCGGATCATACGTTTAATTCGGTTACGCACTACTGCATTTCCTATTTTCTTGCTGACAGAAAGGCCAATACGAAAGTTTGGCTGCTCTCCCTTATCTAGTTGATAGACAACAAGCTGACGGTTAGCATTCGATTTTCCTTTTTGAAAAACCGTCTGGAATTCATCATTCTTTTTTATACGATATTTTTTCTTCATATCAATTGACACTCCTGTAGTTCATCAGTGGAAATTCACTATTATTAGAAAAAAAGACCACTGAACGATCAGTGGTCTACGCAGATAATACTTTTCTTCCTTTACGACGACGAGCTGCTAGCACTTTACGTCCGTTCGCTGTGCTCATACGGCTGCGGAAACCATGTACTTTGCTGCGCTTACGTTTATTTGGTTGGTAAGTTCTTTTCATTATATGACACCTCCCTGAGGAATATCTGTTAAAGACAGTCCTATAAATTATAGTTAATCAACTAGGAAAATGTCAATGGTTCTCGAAATTTTCATCAAATATTCATTTTGAACCTATTCACATACTTTTTCACAGACCCTATATTTCCTTGTGGATAAATGTTTTTTCTCGGTTTTTATATCCACAAACCCTTTTCGTACTTTTACACAGTATATCGTGTTGTGGACAAGTTTATTCCACAAGGTATTGATTTTGTGGATAACTTTCTTAAATTCATTGCTATAGCTACTTTTTTTTGATATTATAGTTGTGTTTTCACTTTGAATAAGTTTTCCACACCTTTACCTTATCCACAATTTGTGTATAACATGTGGACAGTTTTAATCACATGTGGGTAAATACTTATCCACATTTGCTTTTTTTGTCGAAAACCCTATCTCATATACAAACGACGTTTTTAGGTTTTAAAATACGTTTCGTATAAATATACATTTTATATTTATTTAGGTTGTACATTTGTTGCGCAACCTTATTCTTTTACCATCTTAGTAAAGGAGGGACACCTTTGGAAAACATCTCTGATTTATGGAACAGCGCCTTAAAAGAACTAGAAAAAAAGGTCAGTAAACCAAGTTATGAAACATGGTTAAAATCAACAACCGCACATAATTTAAAGAAAGATGTGTTAACAATTACAGCTCCAAATGAATTCGCTCGTGATTGGTTAGAATCTCATTATTCAGAGCTAATTTCGGAAACACTTTATGATTTAACGGGGGCAAAATTAGCTATTCGCTTTATTATTCCCCAAAGTCAAGCTGAAGAGGAGATTGATCTTCCTCCTTCTAAACCAAATTCAGCACAAGATGATTCTAATCATTTACCACAGAGTATGCTAAATCCAAAATATACGTTTGATACATTTGTTATTGGCTCTGGTAACCGTTTTGCTCACGCTGCTTCATTGGCCGTAGCCGAAGCGCCAGCTAAAGCATATAATCCCCTCTTTATTTACGGGGGAGTTGGACTCGGAAAGACCCATTTAATGCATGCAATTGGTCATTATGTAATTGAACATAACCCAAACGCAAAGGTTGTATATTTATCATCAGAAAAATTTACAAATGAATTCATTAATTCTATTCGTGATAATAAAGCGGTCGATTTTCGTAATAAATACCGTAATGTAGATGTTTTATTGATAGATGATATTCAATTTCTAGCAGGAAAAGAACAAACTCAAGAAGAGTTTTTCCATACATTCAATGCATTACACGAAGAAAGTAAACAAATTGTAATTTCAAGTGATCGGCCACCAAAAGAAATTCCAACTTTAGAAGATCGTCTTCGTTCTCGCTTTGAATGGGGACTCATTACGGATATTACGCCACCAGATTTAGAAACACGAATTGCAATTTTACGTAAAAAAGCAAAGGCTGAAGGACTCGATATACCAAATGAGGTTATGCTTTATATTGCAAATCAAATTGATTCAAACATTCGTGAACTAGAAGGTGCACTTATCCGAGTTGTAGCTTATTCATCTTTAATTAACAAAGATATTAATGCTGATTTAGCAGCTGAAGCACTTAAAAATATTATTCCAAATTCTAAACCAAAAATTATCTCCATTTATGATATTCAAAAGGCTGTCGGGGATGTTTATCAAATAAAACTGGAAGATTTCAAGGCGAAAAAGCGAACAAAATCAGTTGCCTTCCCTCGCCAAATTGCAATGTATTTATCACGCGAACTTACAGATTACTCCTTACCTAAAATCGGTGAAGAATTTGGTGGACGTGATCATACAACAGTTATCCATGCTCATGAAAAAATTTCTAAGCTGCTTAAAACGGATACGCAATTACAAAAACAAGTTGAAGAAATTAACGATATTTTAAAGTAGTAGCTGAATAGTGTGAATAACTTCCCTTGTTTTACGCACAGTCTATCCACATGTAGATAGACTGTTTTTACATCCTTCAACGGGGTTATCCACATATCCACAGGCCCTATTACTATTACTACTATTTTTTTATCTTTATTAATTAAATAAAATATTATACTTACCGGAGGTTTTTCTTTATGCGTTTTACAATACAAAAAGACTATCTTGTAAGAAGTGTACAAGATGTAATGAAGGCTGTTTCTTCTCGTACAACAATTCCGATCCTTACAGGAATTAAAGTTGTCGCTACGGAAGAAGGAGTTACGTTAACAGGAAGCGATGCTGATATTTCTATTGAATCTTTTATCCCAGTTGAAGACAATGGAAAAGAAATCGTAGAAGTAGCACAATCAGGAAGTATTATTTTACAAGCAAAATATTTTAGTGAGATTGTAAAAAAATTACCTAAAGAGACTGTCGAAATTTCTGTGGAAAATCATTTTATGACAAAAATAATTTCTGGAAAATCAGAGTTTAATTTAAATGGTTTAGATTCTGCTGAATATCCATTGTTACCACAAATTGAAGAACATCATGTTTTTAAGATCCCAACAGATTTACTGAAACATATGATCAGACAAACTGTATTTGCAGTTTCCACTTCTGAAACAAGACCAATCTTGACAGGTGTAAACTGGAAAGTATATAACAGCGAATTAACTTGCATTGCTACAGATAGTCACAGGTTAGCTCTTCGAAAAGCAAAAATCGAAGGAATCGCAGATGAATTTCAAGCGAATGTTGTTATTCCAGGTAAAAGCTTAAATGAATTAAGCAAAATTCTAGATGAGTCTGAAGAAATGGTAGATATCGTTATTACGGAGTATCAAGTATTATTCCGTACAAAGCATTTATTATTCTTCTCAAGATTGTTAGAAGGTAATTATCCGGATACAACTCGTTTAATTCCAGCCGAAAGTAAAACAGATATTTTTGTAAATACAAAAGAATTTTTACAAGCGATTGATCGTGCATCTTTATTAGCAAGGGATGGTCGTAATAATGTTGTAAAATTATCAACTTTAGAACAGGAAATGCTAGAAATTTCTTCGAATTCACCAGAAATTGGGAAAGTAGTAGAAGAAGTTCAATGTGAAAAGATGGATGGGGAAGAGTTAAAAATATCTTTTAGTGCAAAATATATGATGGATGCACTAAAAGCTTTAGATAGTACTGAAATTAAAATTAGCTTTACTGGTGCGATGAGACCATTCTTAATTCGTACAGTAAATGATGAGTCCATTATTCAATTAATTTTACCGGTTCGTACTTACTAAGTAAGAAGTAAGGGTTGCTAGTTTTCAGATACTAGTAGCCCTTATTTGATTTTTGGGTATTACTTTCCTAATGTTAGTTTATTTAGTACAATGAAAGAATGAACACTTTCAGAAAGTGAGCGATTTTATGAAACGTATTAAAATTTCAACAGAGTATATTACACTAGGACAATTTTTGAAGTTAGCCGATGTAATTGATACAGGTGGCGCTGTAAAATGGTTTTTACAAGAATATGAAGTGTACGTGAATCAAGAACTTGAAAATAGAAGAGGCCGCAAATTATATGCGAACGATATTATTGAAATTCCAGGAAGCGGAAGTTTCCAAGTTCAGGCATAAAGGGGGAGCCCTTTGTTTATTTCAGAAATACAATTAAAAAACTATCGCAATTATGAAAAGTTAGAGCTTTCCTTTGAAGATAAAGTGAATGTGATTATCGGTGAAAACGCACAAGGGAAAACGAATTTGATGGAAGCTATTTATGTTTTAGCGATGGCGAAATCTCATAGAACCTCTAATGATCGCGAGCTTATCCGTTGGGATGAAGACTTCGGTCAAATTAAAGGGAAATTACAAAAGAGAAATAGTTCTTTGTCTTTGGAATTAAATATTTCGAAAAAAGGTAAAAAGGCAAAATTAAATCAACTTGAACAACAAAAATTGAGTCAATATATTGGCATGATGAATGTTGTCATGTTTGCCCCAGAAGATTTAAATCTTGTAAAAGGAAGCCCTCAAGTAAGAAGACGCTTTTTAGATATGGAATTAGGCCAAATAGCTCCAATCTATTTGTATGAATTGAGTCAATATCAAAAGGTGCTCACGCAACGAAATCACTTGCTGAAAAAGATGCAAGGGAATAGTAAGAATGAGGAAACGATGTTGGATGTATTTACACTTCAACTTATTGAGCATGGTGCAAAAATATTGCAAAAACGGTTTGAGTTTTTGCATTTACTACAAGAATGGGCAGCTCCAATTCATCGCGGTATAAGCCGCGGATTAGAAGAATTAGAAATTGTCTATAAACCAAGTGTAGATGTATCAGAATCAATGGATTTGTCGAAAATAAAAGAAGTATACTATGAAAATTTTCAATCTGTGAAACAACGTGAGATTTTCCGTGGTACGACTTTAATTGGTCCTCATCGTGATGATTTACAATTCTTCGTTAATAGTAAAAATGTTCAAGTCTTTGGTTCGCAAGGACAACAACGAACGACCGCACTGTCCCTAAAATTAGCTGAAATTGAATTGATTTACTCAGAAGTTAAGGAATATCCGATTCTTTTATTGGATGATGTATTATCAGAATTAGATGATTATCGTCAATCGCATCTGTTAAATACAATTCAAGGAAAAGTGCAAACATTTGTGACAACGACGAGTGTCGACGGAATTGAACACGAAACATTAAAAGAAGCGAAAACAATTCATGTAACGAACGGCACGGTAGATTGTGAAATAGATAGGGCGTAATCCCTATTTAAATGGAAAAGTAGGTGATCTTTGTGTCAATGGAACAAAAGCAAATGGAAGAAAACTCATATGATGAAAGTCAGATACAGGTACTTGAAGGATTAGAAGCGGTTCGAAAACGCCCTGGGATGTATATTGGATCTACAAGTGGAAAAGGACTTCACCATCTTGTGTGGGAAATTGTCGATAATAGTATTGATGAAGCACTTGCAGGGTATTGTGATGAAATTAACGTTAGTATCGAAGAAGATAATAGTATTCTTGTAACGGATAATGGACGTGGTATTCCAGTTGGTATACAAGAAAAAATGGGACGTCCTGCTGTAGAAGTTATAATGACCGTTCTTCATGCTGGTGGTAAGTTTGGCGGTGGGGGTTATAAAGTTTCTGGTGGTTTGCATGGTGTTGGGGCATCTGTAGTAAATGCTCTATCAACAGAACTAGAGGTATTTGTACATCGTGAAGGCAAAATCCATTATCAAAAATACGAAAGAGGTATCCCGGTTGCGGATTTAAAAGTCATTGGTGACACAGATCAAACAGGGACGATAACTCGATTTAAACCAGATCCAGAAATTTTTCAGGAAACAATAGTATACGAATTTGATACGTTAGCAACTCGTATGCGCGAATTAGCATTTTTAAATCGTAATATTAAATTAACAATTGAAGATAAACGTGAACATAAACAGAAGAAAGAATTCCATTATGAAGGTGGAATTAAATCATATGTTGAACATTTAAATCGTTCAAAACAGCCAATTCATGAAGAACCTGTATATGTAGAGGGTTCAAAAGATGGTATTCAGGTTGAAGTTGCGCTTCAATATAACGAAGGATACACAAATCATATTTACTCATTTACAAATAATATTCATACGTATGAAGGTGGTACACATGAGGTAGGATTTAAAACAGCCTTAACTCGTGTGATCAACGATTATGGTCGTAAAAATAATATTTTAAAAGATGCGGATAGTAATTTAACTGGTGAAGATGTTCGTGAAGGTTTAACAGCGATTGTTTCAATTAAACATCCAAATCCACAATTCGAAGGACAAACGAAGACGAAACTTGGAAATAGTGAAGCAAGAACAATTACAGAGTCAGTATTCTCAGAGGCATTTGAAAAGTTCTTACTGGAAAATCCGAATGTTGCACGTAAGATTATAGATAAAGGGACGATGGCAGCGCGTGCGCGTGTAGCAGCTAAAAAGGCTCGTGAGTTAACTCGCCGAAAGAGTGCTTTAGAAGTTTCAAGTTTACCAGGGAAATTGGCAGACTGTTCTTCTAAAGATCCAGCAATTAGTGAAATCTATATCGTAGAGGGTGACTCTGCGGGTGGGTCTGCAAAACAAGGACGTGATCGTCATTTCCAAGCAATTTTACCGCTGAAGGGTAAAATTATTAATGTTGAAAAGGCACGCTTAGATAAGATTTTATCAAATGATGAAGTTCGTACAATTATTACGGCGATTGGTACAAATATCGGCGGAGACTTCGCTATTGAAAAAGCACGCTATCATAAAGTTATTATTATGACGGATGCCGATGTTGATGGTGCGCATATTCGTACCCTATTATTAACGTTCTTCTATCGCTATATGCGTCAAATAATTGAGTGCGGTTATATATATATTGCACAGCCACCTTTGTTTAAAGTACAACAAGGTAAGAAAATTCAATATGCTTACAATGATAAGGAACTTGAAAAAATCTTAGCTGAATTACCAGCCCAACCTAAGCCGGGGATTCAGCGTTATAAAGGTCTAGGGGAAATGAATCCAACTCAGTTATGGGAGACGACAATGGACCCAGAAGTACGTTCATTACTTCAAGTTTCACTTCAAGATGCAATTGAAGCGGATGAAACATTTGAAATTTTGATGGGAGATAAAGTAGAGCCACGTCGTAACTTTATCCAAGAAAATGCAAAATACGTGAAAAACCTTGATATTTAAATGGGTAATGACAGGAATCCAAGTATTCCTGTCTTCTACATATAAATCAATGTATGTGTAACGGAAATGTAAGAGGAGGTGCTGGTTGATGTCAGACAATCAACAACAAGCACGAATTCGAGAAATTAATATTAGTCATGAAATGCGTACCTCGTTTTTAGATTACGCAATGAGTGTTATCGTATCTCGTGCATTACCAGATGTTCGTGATGGATTAAAACCTGTGCATCGTAGGGTTTTATATGCGATGAATGATTTAGGAATTACAGCTGATAAAGCGTATAAAAAATCAGCGCGTATTGTCGGTGAAGTAATCGGTAAGTATCACCCTCACGGTGATTCAGCTGTTTACGAGACGATGGTACGTATGGCGCAAGATTTTAGTCAACGTTATATGCTTGTTGATGGGCATGGTAACTTTGGTTCTGTTGATGGTGATTCAGCAGCAGCGATGCGTTATACAGAAGCAAGAATGTCTAAGATTTCTATGGAATTAATACGTGATATTTCAAAAAATACGATTGATTATCAAGATAACTATGATGGTTCTGAAAGAGAGCCAATTGTATTGCCAGCGCGTTTCCCTAATTTATTAGTGAATGGTACGACGGGTATTGCGGTAGGTATGGCAACGAATATTCCACCGCATCAACTCGGTGAAGTAATTGATGGTGTATTGGCACTAAGCCATAATCCCGACATTACGATTGCGGAATTAATGGAGTTTATTCCAGGACCAGATTTTCCAACAGCAGGTTTAATTTTGGGACGAAGTGGGATTCGAAGAGCGTATGAAACAGGTAGAGGCTCTATTATGCTTCGAGCTAAAGTTGAAATTGAAGAGAAGTCAAATGGTAAACAATCTATTCTCGTAACTGAACTACCTTATCAAGTTAATAAGGCGCGATTAATTGAAAAAATTGCAGAATTAGTTCGTGATAAGAAAATTGAAGGTATTACGGATTTACGTGATGAGTCAGATCGAAACGGTATGCGTATTGTTATGGAAGTACGCCGTGATGCCAATGCCAATGTACTATTAAATAATCTATATAAACATACAGCACTTCAAACAAGTTTCGGTATTAATATGTTATCTCTTGTAAATGGAGAGCCACAAGTACTGAATTTAAAACAAAATTTATATCATTACTTGGAGCATCAGAAGGTAGTAATTCGTCGACGTACTGCTTATGAATTAGAAAAAGCAGAGGCGCGTGCTCATATTTTAGAAGGATTACGAATTGCTCTAGATCATCTAGATGAAGTTATTACGTTAATTCGTAGTTCGAAAACAGCAGATATTGCAAAACAAGGCTTAATGGAACGTTTCGGTTTAAGTGAGAAACAAGCACAAGCAATTTTAGATATGCGTCTGCAACGTTTAACAGGATTAGAACGTGAAAAAATTGAGCAAGAATATCAAGACTTAATGAAGTTAATCGCTGAATTAAAAGCAATCTTAGCAGATGAAGAGAAAGTTCTTGAGATTATTCGTGAAGAATTAACGGAAGTAAAAGAACGCTTCAATGATAAGAGACGAACGGAAATTACAATTGGTGGCATGGAATTTATTGAAGATGAAGATTTGATTCCAGAACAAAACATCGCTATTACGTTAACTCATAATGGTTATATTAAGAGGTTACCGGCTTCTACGTACAAAACACAGAACCGTGGCGGACGTGGTGTGCAAGGAATGGGAACAAATGATGATGATTTCGTAGAGCATTTATTAACTACTTCTACGCATGATCACATTTTATTCTTTACTAATAAAGGGAAAGTATACCGTACGAAAGGATATGAAATCCCAGAGTATAGTCGTACAGCAAAAGGTATACCTATTATTAACTTATTAGGTGTAGATAAGGGTGAATGGATTAACGCCATTATTCCAATTCGTGAATTTGGTGATGATGAATTCTTATTCTTCACAACAAAACAAGGTATTTCTAAGAGAACGCCACTTTCATCATTTGCAAATATACGTACGAATGGTTTAATCGCCATCTCTCTTCGTGAAGAGGATGAAGTAATATCTGTACGTTTAACATCTGGTGATAAGGATATTATTGTAGGAACAAGCAATGGTATGTTAATTCGCTTTAACGAGCAAGATGTGCGTTCTATGGGACGTAATGCGGCTGGTGTAAAAGCAATTACATTAGGTGATGAAGATCAAGTTGTAGGCATGGAAATTGTCGAAGAGGATGTAAATGTTCTAATCGTAACGAAAAATGGTTATGGAAAACGTACACCTATTGATGAATACCGTCTACAAAGCCGTGGTGGTAAAGGTCTGAAGACTTGTAATATTACAGATAAAAACGGTAAATTAGTAGCTGTTAAATCTGTAACAGGTGAAGAAGATATCATGTTAATTACGGCAGCAGGTGTTATTATTCGTATGCCAGTTGATCAAATCTCTCAAATGGGACGTAATACACAAGGTGTTCGTCTAATTCGATTAGAGGATGAGCAAGAGGTAGCGACGGTAGCAAAAGCACAGAAAGATGAAGAAGAGGAATCTAATGAAGAGGTTTCTTCTGAAGAATAAGAGGGGGATTTTTCCTCCTCTTATTTTTTTATAATAATACTTGCATAGCAATGGAAAACTCTATATAATAGGCAGAGTCAGCAAATGAGAGATACAAATTATCTTAAAAAACTTGTTGACGAAAATAATATACTATGATATATTATGAAAGTCGCTGAAACGCGATGTTGAACTTTGAAAACTAAACGAAACAAACAACGTGAAACGTCAATTTTTATTTTTAGATGCTAGACAAACTTACTTTATTGGAGAGTTTGATCCTGGCTCAGGATGAACGCTGGCGGCGTGCCTAATACATGCAAGTCGAGCGAATGGATTAAGAGCTTGCTCTTATGAAGTTAGCGGCGGACGGGTGAGTAACACGTGGGTAACCTGCCCATAAGACTGGGATAACTCCGGGAAACCGGGGCTAATACCGGATAATATTTTGAACTGCATGGTTCGAAATTGAAAGGCGGCTTCGGCTGTCACTTATGGATGGACCCGCGTCGCATTAGCTAGTTGGTGAGGTAACGGCTCACCAAGGCAACGATGCGTAGCCGACCTGAGAG
>NZ_JBPPHF010000045.1:0-354 GCF_051294775.1 Bacillus pretiosus | reverse complement strand
AATTAAAAACAAGAAAAACGAAATTCATATGAGTCTATTTGTCTAGGTGTTGTTTATATGTTTCAGAGTTTGTGTTTATTTTTTTTATTAAGATCTTTAATACAATATTATTTTTATTTTTTGGTTTCTTGAAATTATACAAATTTTTGCAATTTTTTATAAAAAGAAAAATCTATTTCAATTATAAAAAATTTTCATACAGATTTTGATTATCGTCTAGTTGTGTGGTATATTTGTATATGAGAATTTTATTAGTCTATTGTTATTATTATTTACAATATTTGGTGGGTGTTGGTTCTTGGCGTAATATGTTGGTTATTGTAATTATTTAGTAAATGGTGAATTTCATGATGA
>NZ_JBPPHF010000493.1:0-286 GCF_051294775.1 Bacillus pretiosus | reverse complement strand
TTGTCATCTAGTGATGTGAATACAACACCAACTACGATTAATAGGATTGCAATCGTTCCCAGAACAATCGTTGTTGTAGTAGTCCACTCACGGAAAGCGATAACACCAAAGATAGAAGTTGCAACAAGTTGCATACCAGTAGAAATCGTTACAGTAGTTGAAACACCTAGGTTTTCAACTGTTTTTAATTGGTTTACTTGTCCTAAAGCCCAGAATAAACCTGAAATAAAACCAACAATCAAGACTGTCATTGTTAAAGCTGGTTGAGTAAATACATACATAATTG
>NZ_JBPPHF010000492.1:0-286 GCF_051294775.1 Bacillus pretiosus | reverse complement strand
TGGCGGCACAGTTCCATCCAGAACTTGTATCTCGTCCAAACCGTCCACAACCATTGTTCCATGACTTCGTAAGTGGTTCTATTACGAATAAAGAGAGCAAGTAATAAAAAAAGCGCCTGAAATAGGGCGCTTTTTTTAATATTCATTTAACATTTCATCGATTGTATATTTGATCCCATGATATGCAAATAAAGCTATCATTAAACTTGGGAATCCGTAGCGATTGCCTTCATCGTCTGGAATAAGGCCTTTTAACAGCTTAGTATCAATATGTACATCTGTATAT
>NZ_JBPPHF010000491.1:0-286 GCF_051294775.1 Bacillus pretiosus | reverse complement strand
ATATAGTATACAAAGAAGTTGGAGGGGCCATGAAAGAAATAGCTACTGCTACTACAACTTCATTTATGGACAAAGATTTGCAAGCGAATACAGCATATAAGTATGTAGTATCTGCTGTCGATACATCAGGTAATGAATCAATGAAAAGTGATGCCATCACAGTTACAACAAATGGACAAGAAAACTCTTATGGACAATGGGATGCGCGTAAAGCGTATAAAGCAGGAGATAGAGTAGTTCATGAGGATAAGGTGTATGAGGCAGTTCAGAGTTATCAAGGGAAGGG
>NZ_JBPPHF010000490.1:0-286 GCF_051294775.1 Bacillus pretiosus | reverse complement strand
CCTTTGAATACGATGTTAAAATAGGTAATGCAATAAAAAAGCTTAAAAAGAAAATACTCATCGGAACGATAAACTTCTTTTTCGTATTTAATAGCAATTGAAATTCTTCTGACTGAACAACCTCAGTATAATTCACTTCATTTTGTAACTTACGTGCTGATGTATCATCTCTTTTCATTCCCATTCCCCTCTCTTACTGAAAATACAATTCCCCCTTGTATACCTAAAGACTAAATTTTATAAAAATTCAGAAACTTATTTCTATTTTAGACAATCCATACAACCC
>NZ_JBPPHF010000489.1:0-286 GCF_051294775.1 Bacillus pretiosus | reverse complement strand
AGTTGATATAACGTCAATGATATTATGTCAGTTGACTTTATATATGAATTCCTTTTACAATACAGTTATATTTTCAGATTTTTCAGTATAAAGAGGTGGTTCTTTGAAAAACAATACTCTTTCATCAAGAAAACACCGCTCCTTAGAAACAAAGAAGAAACTATTACACGCTGGTTACACTATTTTTATACATAACGGATTTCAACAAACGACTATTACACAAATTATTAAACATGCAGAAACTGGTTATGTAACGGCATATGTATACTTTAAAAACAAAGATGAT
>NZ_JBPPHF010000488.1:0-286 GCF_051294775.1 Bacillus pretiosus | reverse complement strand
TCTAGATACTGCGAAAACGATGGCTGGTACATCAGCACATGTTATGAAACACATAATAGACGGTTTGTATGTAATAGATGATAAAGATAAGCCTATTCCAGCAGATGCAAAATCGATTAAAAGAAGTGAAGAGGGTAAAAAATATACATTTGATTTGCGTAAAGATGCAAAATGGTCAAATGGAGACAGTGTGACAGCAACTGATTTTATGTTTGCGTGGAAACGTGCAATTAAACCTGAAACAGCGTCTCAATATGCGTACATGATGTAACTTATACACATCTGA
>NZ_JBPPHF010000487.1:0-286 GCF_051294775.1 Bacillus pretiosus | reverse complement strand
CACCGTATATAACATCTGAAATAACCACTTATAATCCCCCTTTATTTCAGCAACGTCTTTTAATCGTACCTTTTTTATAACATCGACATCAACATAAATATTAAATCCTAATATATTGATACAAAATTATCAGTATTGTATATTATACGTGTCTGTTATTTCTTTTTATTCATTTGTTTTTATTGAGCGCTCCATATGTGGAGCCTTTTTTTATTTTAAAAAATAGAGAGCAAGTCGCTCTCTATTTTATACACCTATTCAAACGTAACTTCCACCTGTACAAACT
>NZ_JBPPHF010000486.1:0-286 GCF_051294775.1 Bacillus pretiosus | reverse complement strand
AGGATATGGTGGTCAATATTGTCAAAGTAACCTTGAATATCACCTTCAATAAACCATTTAGTTCCGCTGCCACTCTTTTTAATTTGTCTCAAAGCTGTATGACAACCCCTATTTTTCCTGAATCCATGTGAGTTCTCAGAGAAGTTTGGTTCATAAATAGCTTCTAAGATATACTTTATTTCTAATTGGACAAGTTTATCGTCAAATGTCGGTACCCCTAGAGGACGCTTTTTCTTACTCCCTTTTTTATCAATATATACTCGCTTAACAGGGGTAGGGTTATAGC
>NZ_JBPPHF010000485.1:0-286 GCF_051294775.1 Bacillus pretiosus | reverse complement strand
ATACTATATGTTTTATTTAACTTAAGTGATAGTAAATAGTTTGACATCGCTAAATTAGATGAATATCCAACTAATTTTTTCATTTTTAGTCCCTCTGTACTAACTTGCTATATTTTTTGTTAACTGTATCTCTTCAAAGATACAAAGTAACATTTCAATTCGGTTAATTGCTGGAAAATATGTATCATCATCATAGAAAAGGTAAAGTTTTTTCTCTGCAGCTTGGTAAAGCATACGTAAATCAAACTGATTTTGGATTGAACGAAAAAAACTTTGATCCTTTATC
>NZ_JBPPHF010000484.1:0-286 GCF_051294775.1 Bacillus pretiosus | reverse complement strand
GCTCTATGTTCGCGAATAAACTTCATATCTTACTCATAATGCTCTAAATGTCCTTCATCAATCATTTTTTGGAAATTCAAATCGCCTTCTTGTGCTTTTCTTTTCATATATGTACATAATGCTTCTAATCGTAGTAACACTATTCCTAAGTAATCTTCGTCCATATGTTTACCGTAGGACTGGACAAACAATTTCACTCTTTCTTTCATACGGCTAGCATGTTGTGCCGATTCATAATGTACTGCCTCACCCGATTCTGTATAATACACTCTACTTAAAGGTACAC
>NZ_JBPPHF010000044.1:0-356 GCF_051294775.1 Bacillus pretiosus | reverse complement strand
CTATCCAGTAGGATAAGGTCTCTAACACGCCATTATTATTTTTTCTTCGGAATTTTAATTGTAATTTGATAGTACTCATCAAATTCTTCTTCCGCAGAATTTACATTTAAACCACTGTCAGCAACCATTTGTAATGACTGCCTAATTGTATTCATGGCAATTCTCGTATCTCGACTTACTGCTTTTTGCTTTGCCTTACGCTTCGGTTTGGCTTCCTCTAGTAATTTCGCAATTCGTTCCTCTGGTTGCTTTACATTCAGTTGTTTCTCCACAATTTCCTGTAAAACCTTCAGTTGTAATTCCTCATTCTTTAAAGGAATGAGAGCGCGGGCATGACCTTCTGTAATACTTTTTTC
>NZ_JBPPHF010000483.1:0-286 GCF_051294775.1 Bacillus pretiosus | reverse complement strand
CTACAAATGTATAAACAATATAAAGAAAACCCTAAACAAGCAATAGAAAATTATAAAAAAGCTTTATCATAAGGTAGCTCTAAATCTTTACCGGAGATATATGAAGCGGCTGGCATTCGTTTTGATTTTTCTGGCGAAACAATTAAAGAACTAATGTTATTTGTAGAGGGCGAATTAGAGTCACTTATACAATTATAAGAAGGAAGCTGTTCCTATATTTTAGGTTCAGCTTTCTTCTTTATTTTATTTATTAATTCTATGTACTGAGAATCACCATATCCTATTG
>NZ_JBPPHF010000482.1:0-286 GCF_051294775.1 Bacillus pretiosus | reverse complement strand
GTATAGGCAATGCCTTCAAATCAAGTTTTCCATTCGGTGTAAGTGGTAAAAATACCATCTCAATAAAGTTTGTTGGAACCATGTAATTAGGTAAATGTGTTTGTAGATATTCTCGCCATTCATGGACACTTCCTTCACCAACTACATAAGCTACTAATCTCATATCGCCTTGATTATCCTCTCGTACCAATACAACTGCTTCTTTCACAGAAGAATGCGCCTGCAAAACAGCTTCTATTTCTCCCAATTCAATTCGGAAACCACGAATTTTCACTTGGTCATCTAT
>NZ_JBPPHF010000481.1:0-286 GCF_051294775.1 Bacillus pretiosus | reverse complement strand
CACATAAATCATAAATAAAATTTCCAAAAAAACCTAAAATCGCTGAGTTCCAGAAATGGAGCGGGGGAACCAATTTTGTGCATCGTCACTTGGGGTGAATCTTTCAGTTTTGAAAGTAGGGCTAGTCTTTAGGCCCGAATCCGACAGCTAACCTCGTAAGCGTTTAGAGAGGAGGTTTACTTTGTGTTGTTCATGTCGAACACTAAGTAGAGCTTAGTGTTCTTTTTTCGATAATTTAATGGTAAATTTTTACAGAAAAGAGGGGTAGCTATGTTAGATGTTGTAT
>NZ_JBPPHF010000480.1:0-286 GCF_051294775.1 Bacillus pretiosus | reverse complement strand
CTTCTCTGTAATTGCACGTTTATCAACACTATTTTTGCCTAATGCTAATAGAACTTGCGCTTGCGTTTTGGTATTAATATCACATATCAAATAATCCAAATTTAAAGACAATCCCAACATTTTCTTGTTTAGATCGTTTCTGTTATGTTCCATAATGGCAAATGGTATTCTAGGTAATTTTTCAAATAAAACACTGTACATAAGCCCTGATAAGAATTCCATTGCTGTTTCATTGTGATATTCGTTAAATTTCTGGATTTGTAAATCATTTAGTTTTATATCAATT
>NZ_JBPPHF010000479.1:0-286 GCF_051294775.1 Bacillus pretiosus | reverse complement strand
CCTTCCACATTATCTAAAATCCATTTTACTTTCGTACCAGAGTAGTATGCGTCAATTAAAAGACCTGTTTTTTCGCGAACCATTTCGCTATAACCTTTTTCTTTTAGCTCATCACAAATTTCAACTGTTTGACGAGATTGCCATACGATTGCGTTGTAAATTGGTTTTCCAGTCGTTTTATCCCATACAACCGCTGTTTCACGTTGGGTCGTAATACCGATACCAGCGATTTGTACTGGTTTTACATCTGCTTCTCTTTAGCAAGTTGCGATTACTGCTAAAATAG
>NZ_JBPPHF010000478.1:0-286 GCF_051294775.1 Bacillus pretiosus | reverse complement strand
TATTATCATAGTAACGTGAATAGTGATGAAGTACTGTACTATGTAGAAGGAAACTTAATGAGCCGGAAAGGTGTGGAAGAAGGTTCTATTACACTTCATCCGAGCGGAATTCCTCAT
Source organism: Bacillus pretiosus (assembly GCF_051294775.1). Lineage (NCBI taxonomy): Bacteria > Bacillati > Bacillota > Bacilli > Caryophanales > Bacillaceae > Bacillus > Bacillus pretiosus. The sequence goes on along the minus strand of NZ_JBPPHF010000478.1, from coordinate 169 downwards.
GGGCCGCATCCTGGGAAAACAGAGGGAAGTATAGGGAAGAAAGAAACACTTGAACTAGCTGTTATGATAGACACGTTCCGTCCGCTTCGTATTGTAAAGCAAGCACATGAAACAGAAGATGAAAAATATATGTAAAGCTGGATTGAAGAAGGTTCACATACTGTGAAAT
>NZ_JBPPHF010000477.1:0-286 GCF_051294775.1 Bacillus pretiosus | reverse complement strand
CTTTAATACCGAGCGTATGCAAGTAACGTAACTATGATAAATAGTGGTATTTCAGAGAACAACGCAAAATTTTGTTTGAAATATATACTCGTACCGATGATCGGCAGTGCGAGCACAGCACTTGTAATCCAGCCCATTATTACGTAACGACGTAATGCAGCCTTCGGTAAATGAACGATTTCCTCTTACATTTCATACGGTAACTGCAAATATGTAAGTAACTGCTGGACATCTTTCTTTTTCATAAAAGGATGTAACATAACTTCATTTCCAGCTGCTTCTATAC
>NZ_JBPPHF010000476.1:0-286 GCF_051294775.1 Bacillus pretiosus | reverse complement strand
TAATTATACTAACTGCTATAAAAACAATTATCCCCATTAAGCATTTAACAATATAAATTGCGCTTGCTAAATCATTATCCACTTTTTCTTTTATTGCTATTTTCTGTGTTGCTGTAAATGCAACTCCATAGTCAGAAATAATCAATAATATTTGTGCCACTGCTATCTCAACAGAAAGTATACCGTAATTTGATATTCCTATTGTCCTTAGTAAATAAGGGACCGTTATTAACGGAAATAGATAATTAACCAATGGAATTACGCCCATTGGAGCAATGTTCTAGCC
>NZ_JBPPHF010000475.1:0-286 GCF_051294775.1 Bacillus pretiosus | reverse complement strand
GGTTACAACTACAGAATAACTGATATACAAGCTGCTCTTGGCTTATCACAGTTAAGAAAATTAGACTCTTTTATTACGATTCGAAAGAAATATGTAGACATCTATAATAAAGAATTTAGTTGTTTATCTGAAATCATCACACCAAAGCAATTGCCCAAAACCGACTCAAGTTGGCACCTTTATATTATTCGGTTAAATACTAAATTATTAAAATGTAATCGAAAAGAAATTTACGAGGCATTACAAAAAGAAAATATCGGTGTGAATGTGCACTATATACCCGTAC
>NZ_JBPPHF010000474.1:0-286 GCF_051294775.1 Bacillus pretiosus | reverse complement strand
GAGCTAATACGCCGTATGGAGTAAGACGTAAAATTAATGTTACCATACGCATTACGATTGCATATACAGCATCAAGCATTTTCTTAAATAGTTCTGCATGTTCTGGATATTTTCGTTTTACCCCTATAAAGGCGATACCGATAAAGGCTGCAAATATTACAACAGAAATTGTTGATGTTGGACGAGCTCCTGTTACATCAAGAAACGGATTTGTAGGTAACAGCTCTAATAATTTATCTGGAATTGTTGTTTTTTCACTAGAAGTTAATCTTTCTTCAACTAGTTT
>NZ_JBPPHF010000043.1:0-360 GCF_051294775.1 Bacillus pretiosus | reverse complement strand
GATCTGTTTCATTATTTAAAATTGAGCCGTGGATTTTACCGAAGCCTTCTGCCATTGTTCACGAATTAATTGGAATGAAAGATTTACTATTACCGAATACGATGCAAACGTTACAAGAGGTTCTAATCGGACTGTTTTTTGCGATTTTAATTGGGACAAGTATTGCAATTATTATGGATGTTATCCCTTTATGTCGTATTTTAATAAATCCGTTGCTTGTTATTTCGCAAACGATTCCAATCGTTGTACTTGCACCGTTATTTATTATTTGGGTTGGATATGGAATGCTACCGAAAGTAATGGTAGTAATACTCGTTTGTTTCTTCCCGATTGCGCTCAGCATTTTAGAAGGTTTTCAAA
>NZ_JBPPHF010000473.1:0-286 GCF_051294775.1 Bacillus pretiosus | reverse complement strand
TACTGTTTCTGGATTTAACCCAAGTTGCTGCGCCCCACCAATCGTTACACTATTTGCTACAAATATCGTTCCTTCTGGTATGACATCTTGAAAGAACACATCTGTAACTGGTATAATTCCTACGTTTGAAATTAGCACAGTATACGTTAATACATCCCCAACCGCTCCAGCAGCAACATCAACTGTTTTTGTTGCTGTTACTTCACCAGGAGGAGGTAACGGTATCGTAACTACTGTCGTATTACTTGAAGTTGTCGTTGTTACAGGAGGCTGTAAAGGATTTAAT
>NZ_JBPPHF010000472.1:0-286 GCF_051294775.1 Bacillus pretiosus | reverse complement strand
ATCAAATACTTAATACCAGAGTATTCTATGTTTACAGTTACTCCTCTCTATCAAGTAACTTTAGTACTAGTAGCAATCGCCTGAATTCTGCATACAAAAGAACCTGAAAGACAAGAGCAAGTACTATTAACACCTAAACTTGGGGAATCGATCAGATTGTCATTACCTTATATTTCTGTAGTAATGCTTATTGTTTTTATACTAGGTGAATATGTTTTTGCACCTATTGTAGTAATCGGGCTTATAATAACTTTCTCCTTCGTTCTCATACGCCATAGTTTAGTTC
>NZ_JBPPHF010000471.1:0-286 GCF_051294775.1 Bacillus pretiosus | reverse complement strand
GATTACGTGTTACCAAATAAATCGTTAGCGGATAAGGATTTAGATGCAACCTACTTCCAGCACATTCCGTATTTAGAAAAAGAAATGAAAGATAAAAAATATGATTTTGAAATAGCAGGGAAAATTCACTTGGAACCAATTGGTGTATATTCTCAAAAATATAAGAGCTTAAAAGAACTTCCAGACGGGGCGACAATTATTATGAGTAATTCCGTTACTGACCATGGACGTGGTTTAGCAATTTTACAAAAAGAAGCCATTTTAAAATTTAAAGACGGAGTAGATC
>NZ_JBPPHF010000470.1:0-286 GCF_051294775.1 Bacillus pretiosus | reverse complement strand
CCATTGTTTAATCAACAACATGAGGATTGTTTACAGGACTTACTAGAGAAAAGAGTAGGGGTGTATCGTTAACATAAAAAAGAAGCTACTGAGATTAGCTTCTTTTTTATGTTATATTTATTTCCACCAATCATCAAACATTGATGCTGGAACTTGTCTTTTATGTTCGCTCACTGTGTAACGTTTTTCAATTTTTTCTGCAACGTCAGTTGGAACTGCTTTACCTTCTAAATAATCATCTAGGTGATCATACGAAATACCTAACTCCGTTTCATCAGCTTGAACT
>NZ_JBPPHF010000469.1:0-286 GCF_051294775.1 Bacillus pretiosus | reverse complement strand
TCCAAGCTGCGATAAGCCGACCAAAAAGCTCGGTCGTGTCGACGCATGTATGCATTGCAACCAACCTTTAACAATGGATCGAAATCTAGAAGGAAAAGAATTTGATGAGAAATTTAATAAGAAGAGCTATAAATCATAGGCATATATAGGTACAATGTGCCCTTACAAAACTAAACGTTAAAAGGTGATTTCTTAACAACGAAATCACCTTTTGTATTTATCTTTAATTAAATTAGGTTCTTCACTGAACGTTTTAAATCCTCCTGAACTTAACGTAATTCCCATA
>NZ_JBPPHF010000468.1:0-286 GCF_051294775.1 Bacillus pretiosus | reverse complement strand
CATTATTAGTTCCCCCTTGAGTTATGAAATGACCCCTGAATCATTTTTTAAAGCGCTTTCTACGCTCTTATATTTTACCATAATATCTCAATATTTGACAAAAAATAATACAAGTTTTCCGATAGATTTAATCTTACATTAAAGGACAGTATTATCCGCACCTCTCAGCGTAACGGATAAACTGTCCAATTATTCAAAACTTCACCTTATTTCGCTCTATCGATGTCTATGAATAACATCTACTGCACCAGTTACTTCAATATTTGTACCGCTAATCATATCGGAA
>NZ_JBPPHF010000467.1:0-286 GCF_051294775.1 Bacillus pretiosus | reverse complement strand
AAAAAAGAAGATGCAGATAAATATAAAATTGAAGCGGAAGCAAGAGCACGTGCAGAAGAAGTTCGTGTAGAAGGTTTAGCGAAGGCGGAAATCGAAAAAGCGCAAGGTCACGCAAAAGCAGAAGTACAAAAAGCACAAGGTACAGCGGAAGCAGATGTTATCAGATTAAAAGGTTTAGCAGAAGCGGAAGCGAAACAAAAAATTGCTGAGGCATTTGAGTTATATGGCCAAGCGGCGATTATGGATATGGTTCTTAACATGCTTCCAAGTTATGCGAAGGAAGTTG
>NZ_JBPPHF010000466.1:0-286 GCF_051294775.1 Bacillus pretiosus | reverse complement strand
GATGAAAGAAATTTAAATACGTATAGAGAAAGTTATGAAGCCAATAATTTGAAATACTTAGAGTATGAAACCTTAGCATGTAATATGGAAGAGGGGCAATGCGTTACAGTAGATTGTCAGGACTTAGCGTATATACAATATTCGTCTGGCAGCACAGGTAACCCTAAAGGAGTAAAATTAACACATGAAAATCTAGGTTATAATTTGGCACAGATAGTAGATCGTTTGAAACTAGACACAAATGATGTCATGGCTAGTTGGTTACCATTGACACATGATATGGGCT
>NZ_JBPPHF010000465.1:0-286 GCF_051294775.1 Bacillus pretiosus | reverse complement strand
CCATTGCATGTGCTTATTCTTTTGCATCTTCTTCTGTTTTCATAAATGCGCCACCACCTGTTTTTACATCAAGTACGATTGCGTCAGCACCAGCTGCAATTTTTTTACTCATAATTGAACTCGCGATTAAAGGAATTGAGTTTACTGTTCCTGTTACATCACGTAATGCATAAATCTTTTTATCTGCAGGTGTTAAGTTTCCAGTTTGTCCAATAACAGCTACTTTGTCACGGGTTACAATATCAATGAACTGCTCTTTCGTAATTTCAACGTGGAATCCTTCTAA
>NZ_JBPPHF010000464.1:0-286 GCF_051294775.1 Bacillus pretiosus | reverse complement strand
CTGATGACGGGATGATTATTTACGGAAAATCAGCACTAAAAGGCAATACAGTAAATAGTTACGGTGATCACCGCATCGGAATGATGCTTGCAATTGCCGGCAGTCTAGCAGAAGGAAAAACAACAATTGAAGACGCAGAAGCAGTAGGCGTATCATATCCTACATTCTTCGAAGAACTTCAAAAGTTAGCCAAATAAAGTAATAAAACGCAGATACGGGATGTATCTGCTTTTTTTATTGGATTCGTGTCGTTAAGTCCATATAATTTCATTCACCGCACTGTAAT
>NZ_JBPPHF010000042.1:0-367 GCF_051294775.1 Bacillus pretiosus | reverse complement strand
TTCTTCTGCTTTATCACGTAAGATTTCCATACCTACTACAGTTGAACTGTATTCAGCAAGGATTAAATCATCGTCTAAGAACTCTTGACCAAGACGAGCTAACACTAATGTGCCTAGACGCTCACCACCACCACCGATTGGTACGATTGTAGTTAAACCTTGACCGAATAATTCTCTATTTTCTACTGGGAATGCTGTGTAAGCACTGTTTACATCTAAGTTTGAAGATGTTTCTGTAATGTTGAATAAGCGTTGCGTGTACTCTTCCGGGAATTGACGCTCTGCAAGCATTTGTTTCATACGCTCATTCTCAATTTGTTGGTGAATTGCATAACCTAGTAATTTACCACGACGACTTACTACGTGA
>NZ_JBPPHF010000463.1:0-287 GCF_051294775.1 Bacillus pretiosus | reverse complement strand
GAGTTCTCTCGCACACCTTAGGATTCTCTCCTCGCCTACCTGTGTCGGTTTGCGGAACAGGCACCTATTATCTCGCTAGAAGCTATTCTTGGCAGCGGGGAATCAAAGACTTCGCTCCATAAGGAGCTTCCCCATCACAGCTCAGCCTTCACGATAAGCGGATTTGCCTACTTATCAGCCTAACTGGTTGGACGTGCACAACCAATCGCACGCTTCTTCTATCCTTCTGCGTCCCTCCTTTGCTCAACCGATAAAGTGCTGGTACTGCAACTGACTCTTATACACAA
>NZ_JBPPHF010000462.1:0-287 GCF_051294775.1 Bacillus pretiosus | reverse complement strand
CTATTAAGTATCACAACCTTATTACTACATGATATTGATGACCCTATGATTCTTCACGGAAACAGTTTGGATAAAAATGTACGTGATTATAGTGAGAAAGATAAGTTTGAAGTCTTTATGATGAATCCCCCTTATGGTGGTTCTGAAAAAGAGAACATTAAAATGAACTTCCCAATGGAGCTAAGAAGTAGTGAGACAGCAGATTTATTCATGTCCGTTATTATGTATCGATTAAAACAAGATGGTCGTGCAGGTGTTATTTTACCTGATGGCTTCCTGTTTGGGAC
>NZ_JBPPHF010000461.1:0-287 GCF_051294775.1 Bacillus pretiosus | reverse complement strand
ATCACACCATGACCATGACCGATTCTTTAGGTTAGCTAAGCCTTCCTTTCAAAAAATATATACCTGACTCTTATACACTTCTCCGAGCCCACTAGACGCTCATGAATCGCGGGTGGGGGGGGGGGGGGGTTTTATTGGGGGGGGGGGGGGGGGGGGGGGGGGGGGGGTGTTTGAACAACATTATAAAACAAAAAATATATAAAAACTCTCAAAAACACAACTCAATCACCAAAAAAAACAATACTATAAAAAAAATATACAAAAAAAAACAAAAAAAAAAAACAAAA
>NZ_JBPPHF010000460.1:0-287 GCF_051294775.1 Bacillus pretiosus | reverse complement strand
ACTATTAGTTGACTAACAACCGATTCCGATTACAGCGCTTGCTCCTCTCTTCGTGTTATGGTTTGGATATACGATTTGGAGTAAGGTTGTTGTTACTGTTTTAATTACGTTTTTCCCAATTGCGGTAAATACGTATGATGGACTACGCAGTACGAAAAAAGAATGGGAGGAGCTATTAATTACGTATGGGGCAACGAAAAAAGTTGTTTTTCTTAAATTAAAATTGCCGTCTGCTCTTCCTTATTTTTTCTCAGCTTTAAAAATTGCAGTTCCGCTTAGTGTAATTT
>NZ_JBPPHF010000459.1:0-287 GCF_051294775.1 Bacillus pretiosus | reverse complement strand
TCAATGGTTTAGTACAAATGCTCTCTTCATTTTATGCACATATATATTTAGTTTATTTTTCCGTTAACAAAGATACACTTGTAAACTGTTTCTCGTCTGCTAATGTCAGTGATTGTTCACCTAATTTTAAAGCTGGATAACCAGGATATGCTAAAACACCTGATTCACTTATAGAAAGCGGAATAACATCATCCGTAAAAAAATTAATACCTTTCTTAAGCAAGGAAATTTGAGTGGTAGATTTTCCACCTCCCGGTCCAGCCATAATACCCCAAGCATCATTTTCA
>NZ_JBPPHF010000458.1:0-287 GCF_051294775.1 Bacillus pretiosus | reverse complement strand
ATTCTAGCATAAAACAACCGAGAAGTTAACCTTCTGGTTCTGTTTGATTCTGCGCAGTCCCTTGCCTTACAACACTAGTTTTACTTGCATTTCCCTCATCATATTTGACATTTTTAACTGCAAAATAAATAAGGAAATGTCCTGCACCTAAAATACATAATAACTAAGGTAAACTTTTTTCAGGCGGAAAGAATAATACAGCACATAAAAAACTTAAAATCGAACAAATTCTTCCTGCATTTAACCATAATTCCCGGACAACTACATCTGTCTCTTATACACATCTC
>NZ_JBPPHF010000457.1:0-232 GCF_051294775.1 Bacillus pretiosus | reverse complement strand
AGAAGTGTATAAGAGAGAGTTATTATGCTGTAAGTTTACTTGCCATCCTCGGTATTTCTATTCCGAGTTTTATTTTAGCACCACTATTTATACAAATATTTGCTATTCAATTCGAGCTCTTACCAGTAGCCTCTTGGGGTACATTTGAACATACGGTATTGCCATCCTTTGCATTAGCGTTAGGACCAATCGCAGTGATTACAAGATTTGTTCGCTCTAATATGATCGAAGT
>NZ_JBPPHF010000456.1:0-287 GCF_051294775.1 Bacillus pretiosus | reverse complement strand
ACCAAAGTATATAAAAACTAAATGGTAGATGTTCAATCTACAAATGAAAAGTTAGTAGAACGATCAAAACGCATTATTGTGGAAGCAACAGGTGTGAGCTATGAAATAGCAGCAGAGTGTTATGAAAACGCAGAACGTAATGTGAAAGCTGCGATTGTTATGGTGTTACTACAGTGTGAGTATGGGGAACCACTGAAGAAATTAAAAGAAGCGAAAGGGTTCGTGAAGAAGGCACTATAAAATAATAGGGAGGGGGATTCTATTATGAAGAAAGAAGAGAGAATGGC
>NZ_JBPPHF010000455.1:0-287 GCF_051294775.1 Bacillus pretiosus | reverse complement strand
TTCTTACACACTGATGTCTATGTATTTTTAATAAGTAGTATCTTCGTTGGATACTTACGTATGTTACGAGAACGAAAGGATTTTTCCTTTAACGTTTATGATATTTGGTTTGAACTGCGAACATCTCTATTTGCGGGAGTTGGATACGGATTAATCGTATCTATTCTTACAATTGGACGTGGCCTTGTCGTTTCCAAAGCGAGCTTATGGGTCATCTTACTTTGGTCGTTATTATTTGGATTAACTGCTATGTATCGATATTTATCAGCAGCTTATACATTTAGTAT
>NZ_JBPPHF010000454.1:0-287 GCF_051294775.1 Bacillus pretiosus | reverse complement strand
GTGTTGTTCAGGCTACACGCAGCGCTTTATTGCTTTCAAAAATTATTAGAAGAAATTCAGGTCTTCGAAGCAAATAAAACGTATTCTTATCACCAGCCTGTTAACGTCGTTCGCTTATTTGTAGATAAAGTGGAATCCATCGTTCGGGACTTACAAACAGAAGCGATTCCTTCAGAGTCTGAAGCAATTTTGCAAGAAACAGCACGTCTCGTTCACGAAGTATTCTTCTCCACCGACGCCTATACGCAAGAAAGATTTTTTATTTATCGTCACATATGGAGTGAACT
>NZ_JBPPHF010000453.1:0-287 GCF_051294775.1 Bacillus pretiosus | reverse complement strand
TCGTTGGGTGTGTGTTGTGTATAAGAGACAGAGTTTCTGGTGGTGCGATTAAAGGAAATCGTATTGATGTATTAGTCGGTTCAGATGGTAGTGCCGATAGCTGGGGGCGCAAATATGTAAAAGTGAAAGTAATCAAATAGTGTATATGTATTAATATAAAAGGCGGTTGCTTGAAAGTATGTAGGCAACCGCTTTATATGGATTATTGAAAAGGATAAATAGTTTTACCTGTAATAATTTTAAATGCACTGCAAAATTGATTTTGTATATACTCTGTATTTTTATTT
>NZ_JBPPHF010000452.1:0-287 GCF_051294775.1 Bacillus pretiosus | reverse complement strand
GGCTAGAACAGTCGGTTGTTTCACTCCTTCATTCGAGGCAAAAAGCGCCTCGTAAACAGGAGTTCCAACACCCTCCTGTTCTGAACGAGCCGCTTCCGCTTTTAAATTTATTATTGATTCAAGAACGCGCGTAGCATCCAAGCGTGTTTTTCTAGTTCTGTGTAGATGCCTAATAGTAGGTCAGATGTCATTTCGTCATCAGTGTTTTGAGCGATTTCCATGCCTTTTTTCAGTTCGACTAGCATCATTTCGTAGTCTTTCATGATTGATTCATCCATTCCTTCTGC
>NZ_JBPPHF010000451.1:0-287 GCF_051294775.1 Bacillus pretiosus | reverse complement strand
GGATAATTACGCTTTGTATGACTGCTATTTTTGCATATATGACGTTAAAACAAAATGGCTTAACGCGATTTGTTCCAGGAAGTATTCTTGCAGGAATTGCCCTTATCACGTATGTAATTTCTATTTTTATTGAAAGTGTATCAGTGGACATGAGCACAAGTTTAATGGTCATGGGTATTACACTATTTGCAGGTAGTATTATGGTACTTATGGTTGCAGGTATTATTTTATTTATTCATATGAATTCGGAAACGTTATAGAATATAGAAAAGGCATGTCCCGAGGGC
>NZ_JBPPHF010000450.1:0-287 GCF_051294775.1 Bacillus pretiosus | reverse complement strand
TCTCGTGGGCTCGGAGATGTATATAAGAGACATGAGTGGTTGTGGGAAAAGTACGCTTTTGAAAATTGTTGCGGGGTTAGATAACGAATTTGAAGGTGAAGATATCATCGATGGGGAGCAAATTGTAAAACCGAGTAAAAAACAAGGTTTTATTTTTCAAGAACATCGTTTATTTCCGTGGTTAACAGTGGAAGAAAATTTTGCTGCAGATCTGTCGTTAAAAGATAAGTATGTAAAAGACAAGGTAAAGGACTGGGTTGAAATCGTTCGATTGGATGGTTTTGAAA
>NZ_JBPPHF010000449.1:0-287 GCF_051294775.1 Bacillus pretiosus | reverse complement strand
ACGCACACCTATGAAACAAATGGTACAATTTATTTGAATCGCTGTTGCTACACTTCTTGATCAAAGAAAAGGCGTTAAAACGGATTTTAGCGCCTTATCAAACTCAAGCAATTGGTACATTTTGTCATCATGAAAGACACTCGAAAGAGTGTCTTTTTTTTATACCTCACAAGGACTTACTCATTTAAAAGTATAAATACATAAAATAATGTAACTCTTTTCACACATGTATCTTTTTCTAAAAGTTGTGAAGTAGACTCAAAATAAAAAAGCACTCTTGGCTAGCC
>NZ_JBPPHF010000448.1:0-287 GCF_051294775.1 Bacillus pretiosus | reverse complement strand
GTTGTGATACTGTGGCATCTTGGTGTGGAAGGGCCTCATCGTTTTAGTGAATTACAACGATTATTCCCAAGCATTTCTCATAACGTTTTGTCGAACCAATTAAAAGAGTTAATGGAAGATGGGATTGTTGACCGAACGGTATACCCAGAAATTCCTCCGCGAGTAGAGTATTATATGACGGAATTAGGCATGTCGCTTTTACCGATCGTTGAAATGATGTATGATTGGGGAAAAATGCGAATGGAACAAAGTCGTAATACGTTAGAGATGTGAAGATTCCTCCGGAG
>NZ_JBPPHF010000447.1:0-287 GCF_051294775.1 Bacillus pretiosus | reverse complement strand
CTCTCATACCGAGTAAAAAAACTGGTAATTTCGCCGAGTTTATTTTTTCTACTACATATGTAATTTCATGTGTGGGAGCGATTCCAAGCTGTGGCTTAGAAAGCGCACCGATTGACTCTACAGTCGTTTCAGCTGTCATAACGTCTTGTGGCAGACTTACTAAAGTAGCTCCTGGATTAGTGGAAGTCGCACTTCGGAATGCATGTGATAGTGCTTCTGGCACATTATCAGGATGCACTACTTCTACGCTATATTTTGTGATTGGTTCGAATAGTGCAGCATTATCC
>NZ_JBPPHF010000446.1:0-287 GCF_051294775.1 Bacillus pretiosus | reverse complement strand
GTATAAGAGAAGCTCTCCCCAAATAGAGGAGAGCTTTTACAAACTCTTATGTTAAATTTTTGTAACCCAAGAAGCGATGTCGTATGCTTTGATCATGACAACGCCTCCAATTGCCGCACAAGCTAAACCAATCATGGCTTGTGTACGGTTTTCAGGGTTTTTACCTTGTGCACCAGATAATTTTATAGCTGCAAATACAACGCAAGCTGCTACCCAAATCCCACCAAAACCAAGTAGTGTTGTTACAAGGGTATTCATGCTTTTTTGTACAGTGGTAGCATCTGCAC
>NZ_JBPPHF010000445.1:0-287 GCF_051294775.1 Bacillus pretiosus | reverse complement strand
GAATGAGACAGGTGTTAAAATCACTGAATTGCAACCTTCTGGTAAAAAACGTATGAGTTGTTCGCAATTTTTACGTGGCACAACACCTGAAATTGGAACGAAGTTAGGAGAAAATGCATGAGACAAAATGTTCGTGAGTTAGCTCTTGATGGCTTAATTCAAGTAGAAAAAAGTGGTGCATACAGTAACTTACTTTTAAATAAACTAATTGAAAAAAATGCAATTGATAGAAAAGATATTGGTTTGTTAACTGAAATTGTATATGGAACGATTCAACGTCGTGACAC
>NZ_JBPPHF010000041.1:0-368 GCF_051294775.1 Bacillus pretiosus | reverse complement strand
CTCCTGAACATTATGAACTGCGATCAACACCAATTGAATTTACAATTGAGAAAGGTCAAAAAACACCGATTGTTATTTCAGCTGAAAATGGTCTACTACCAGGCGATGTTGAACTAACAAAACTCGATGATACTGATGGCACTGTACTTACAGGCGCCGTATTCAAAATTGTTAATAACAAAAATGAAGATGTCCGTACAGAATTAGTTACGAATCAGGAAGGTAAAATTATTGCTACTGGGTTACGTCCAGGTAACTATAAATTTATCGAAATGAAAGCTCCTGAGCATTATACCTTAAATAAAACACCGATTGAATTTACAATTAAGGAGAGCCAAGCGACTGCTATTAACGTTACAGCTACTAAT
>NZ_JBPPHF010000444.1:0-287 GCF_051294775.1 Bacillus pretiosus | reverse complement strand
GTATGGAGGGGTAGAAATATGTTTCAAGGGAAATTAAGGAGTAGTAGTTTAATAGCAAAGTTACTTGTGTCATTTGTTATCATTTTGATTCTTCCAAGTATTGTAATTGGTTGGACGTCTTATCAGCAAGCGAAGACAAACTTTAATGAGACGATTTCACAATCGGCGAAAGACAATATAAAAATTTTGGATAATGTAATTAATAAAGTATTGGATAGTAAAAAAGTAGATGCAGTTTATTTTACGAAACTATTTACACAATCAAGTTACCAAACGGATCAAATACA
>NZ_JBPPHF010000443.1:0-287 GCF_051294775.1 Bacillus pretiosus | reverse complement strand
CAATATAGCAGTCTTCACCATCAAATTGTAATTTCTCAATTTCCGAATCCGATCCGTACTTATAGAATGAAAGCATATCATCGAATGTTAAGTTCGTAACGAATTGGCCGGTAATATCATCAATGATGTTACCAACTTTTGTTACAGATCCAACGCTTGTTAGTTTCTTTAAAATAGCTTCAATAACGAGCTGTTGGCGTAGTCCACGCATTGCATCACTATCGATGTGGCGCGTTCTAGCAAGGGCAAGAGCTTCTTCACTATTTAGCTTTTGAACACCTTTCTTC
>NZ_JBPPHF010000442.1:0-287 GCF_051294775.1 Bacillus pretiosus | reverse complement strand
CCGCAAGGGAAAACATTTAAAATATACCAAGAGGATACAACAAAATTATCGGAGTCGAGTAATGATAAAAAAGAGTTACATGAAATAGGTACGATGACAGTATATAAAGATGTCCCTTATGTCGAAGTGGAAATGAAAAATAAGAAAATGAGTTTTAAAGTGCCAGAAGATGTGGCGAAAGATTTATTAAATTATAAATAAAAAAACGCTCGGAGAACATTCCGAGCGTTTTTATTATTATTTTAAGTTCTCTGGGTTTAAAGCTTCTAGTTCAGATACAACGAAGC
>NZ_JBPPHF010000441.1:0-287 GCF_051294775.1 Bacillus pretiosus | reverse complement strand
TCCCTACAATCATCAGAAGCAAACCGGTGAATAGAAATAACCATTTGTTCATAACCATGCGCAATTCTCCTTTTGTAAGTACTTTTCTCAATTAACCTGCATCATTAGTTTAAGAGTTATACGAGGCATTTTAAACAAAGCTGTATCTTTCTATGATTGAGTTATTTATAAAAATTTCACATACCGTAATAGGAATAAAAAATTATTTTTTCAAAAAAATGTAGTAATTCCTTTTTGGAGGTTGCTATAATTAGTTCGAATGTGGGCAGTATCAGAGCGAACTGCAC
>NZ_JBPPHF010000440.1:0-287 GCF_051294775.1 Bacillus pretiosus | reverse complement strand
ACACTATACATACGGATACAGTGATGGGCTTTTTTACATGTAACGAATAGAAGGGGCACAACTTATGGTGTGCCCCTTCTATTCGTTATTTATCTATATTTTAGATGTATGTTCAATAACTGCATGAATGATGTCTTCCCAGTCATCAGGATGATTTTCATGTCCTGCGCCTTCAAGGGTTAGTAGGACTGAGGTAGGAATTTCATCAATAAGTGCGAGACCATGTTCAAAAGGGAGGGCAGTATGGTCTGTTCCGTGAATAACTAATGTAGGTGCTTGTATGTAGT
>NZ_JBPPHF010000439.1:0-287 GCF_051294775.1 Bacillus pretiosus | reverse complement strand
AGCTATACCAGTTACTATAGCTGTTCCAATTATGAATGAATTAGAGAAGTACGGAAAAGTAAGGAGACCGTATGTTGGAATTGAACTTAGATCGTTAAATGAGATTCCAACCTACCATTGGTCAAAAACATTGCATTTACCAGGCAATGTAACAGAGGGAGGTTGCATTTTAGATGTGAAGAGTCCTTCGCCAGGTGTAGATGCTGGTTTACGAGAACACGATGTGATTGTAGCGGTAGATGGAAAACCGGTTCGCGATATTATCGGATTCCGTACGGCCTTATATG
>NZ_JBPPHF010000438.1:0-288 GCF_051294775.1 Bacillus pretiosus | reverse complement strand
AAGAAGACGAAAACCGAGATTAATGAGAGTCTCGTGGGCTGTGATATGTGTATTAGAGACAGGTTTTAAAGATATGTACATAATCTTCATGAAAATTAAGTTTGATATGTGGGGTTTTAATCGCAATCGAATTGCTGATGTGGTTGATGCGCGAATAGTCGCACTCACAAAGTTTTCTGATCTGTGTTATTTCTGACTCTAATACACATCTCAGAGCCAACGAGACCATCATGACTCGCGCTACTAGTTAGAGATGTTGATTATTTTTGTGTCCTTGGACACCGGGGG
>NZ_JBPPHF010000437.1:0-288 GCF_051294775.1 Bacillus pretiosus | reverse complement strand
CTTTGAAAGAAAAAATAAAATACAATACTTACTCTAACTATTGAGATACATAGAAACGAGATAAAAGCAATGTTTCTCCTTCCTTTAGGATCATAAAAAATAGGTTTTGATTTACCTTTCTCTTGTTGAATGTTTTTATCCATTATATTTTTCACATACTCCTTCTTAATAGAACTATAGAATAATAAAGTGAAACTTTAATTAGCACTCACCAATTGGGCATTTATAAGCAGCCCAACTCCCATATATCTTATTTGCACCAGCCAAAATTAGAGATTGGTGTTTTAG
>NZ_JBPPHF010000436.1:0-288 GCF_051294775.1 Bacillus pretiosus | reverse complement strand
ATGCGAAAGCGATAAAAAAAGGATAGATAAGTCCTGACATATATAGTAATGCATAGAACCCGGCTACCGTTGCTACAATGACAAATATGAGTCGCAATATCATATTTAGTAAGTTTCGGTTCAAAGATGTATACCTCCCATTCCAATTTGGATTATCCTAATTCGTTCAACTTATAACGAGTGTGCCCCGCTGATTAAACTTTCACTTTATGTTATAGTGGAATTATGGTTTTTTACTTCTTTTTCAATAAATCACTGACTGTAAAAGCTTGGTTTTGATGCTTCTAC
>NZ_JBPPHF010000435.1:0-288 GCF_051294775.1 Bacillus pretiosus | reverse complement strand
GATGAAGGCTTTCGGGTCGTAAAACTCTGTTGTTAGGGAAGAACATGTGCTAGTTGAATAAGCTGGCACCTTGACGGTACCTACCCAGAAAGCCACGGCTACCTAGGTGCCAGCAGCCGCGGTAATACGTAGGAGGCAAGCGTTATCCGGAATTATGGGGCGTAAAGCGCGCGCAGGTGGTTTCTTAAGTCTGATGTGAAAGCCCACGGCTCAACCGTGGAGGGTCATTGGAAACTGGGAGACTTGAGTGCAGAAGAGGAAAGTGGAATTCCATGTGTTGCGGTGAAA
>NZ_JBPPHF010000040.1:0-372 GCF_051294775.1 Bacillus pretiosus | reverse complement strand
TCTTTAACTAGTATGTTTCTAAAGAATCAATTTGTCATTAAATGCCTTATAAAACAGCTATAGATTGCATAGAAGAGCTAGCTACTCAATGCTTTTTGTCAAAGCTTACTGATGATGATGTGTCTACCTTCAGGCGGGCCTGTAGTAGGGAAAATGACATTATAAAGCTGGCACTTAAGGTTCCGCAGACTGTAGACTATACAAGCATACTCCGTCTATTGTACGATACACTTCCGCTCAAGTTCTTGTCCTTTAATGAGGCATTACCACTCTTTTGTTACTCCATTGATCCAGCTCAGCAAAGGCAGTGTGATCTACGATTCTATCTTCGCGATGTAGTAAAACTAGCTAAACCGAGAAAGAGATTAGAAA
>NZ_JBPPHF010000434.1:0-288 GCF_051294775.1 Bacillus pretiosus | reverse complement strand
TTAGCAAGCAGTGTTCTAATTACAATATACAATTCTGTATCTCCAGAATAACCGATCCACACGATTGAACCTGTGTAAATCCCTCGGCGAACAGGATCTAATTCTTCAATTATTTCCTTCGTACGTATTTTCGGGGCACCAGTAATTGTTCCCCCAGGGAATACAGCCTTCACTAAATCATAAGCATCTGTATCTTCTTCCACCTCACCACGCACATTAGAAACAATATGCATAACATGTGAGTATTACTCAATTACCATAAATTCATCTACTTCTACAGTGCCATAT
>NZ_JBPPHF010000433.1:0-288 GCF_051294775.1 Bacillus pretiosus | reverse complement strand
GTATGGAGCTAACGATAATTTTCTTCTATCCGCAGCACCACCACGGTCGAGTGTACAAACTTCTGAATGTCCTTCTTTTATAGCATCCGTACTATGTTTCCCTGTCTCTGGATATCGCTCTTTCGGAAATTCTAGAACTTGATCATATGCATTCGTTTTTTAGATACTTGTTTCCTCTGGAACAAGTACTTCATAAACCGCTACTACAATAGAAAGAATTGCAATAATTGAAATGATAATACCTATTAATTGCTTCATGTATACCTCCATGCTTCTACCAGTTTCTTT
>NZ_JBPPHF010000432.1:0-288 GCF_051294775.1 Bacillus pretiosus | reverse complement strand
CCGGATCACTAAGCCCGACTTTCGTCCCTGCTCGACTTGTAGGTCTCGCAGTCACGCTCCCTTATGCCTTTGCACTCTACGAATGATTTCCAACCATTCTGAGGGAACCTTTGGGCGCCTCCGTTACACTTTAGGAGGCGACCGCCCCAGTCAAACTGCCCACCTGACACTGTCTCCCGGGTCGATAAGACCCGTAGGTTAGAATTTCAATACAGTCAGGGCGGTATCCCACCAGCGCCTCCTCCGAAGCTAGCGCTCCGGTTTCAATGGCTCCCGCCTATCCTGTAC
>NZ_JBPPHF010000431.1:0-288 GCF_051294775.1 Bacillus pretiosus | reverse complement strand
TGATAGATCTGAAACTTTCGCTTTTCCTTCTTTATCTGTCGTTACTTTCGTTACTACTTTGCCTGCTTCATCTTGGATTTCAAAGACTACACCTGCCAATGTCTTCTGACTCTCTTTGTCCACTTTTGTGATCTCTACTGAACCTTTATCTACTTGTTCGTTTTCTACTTTCAGCGATAAAACTTCTGTCATACCCTTTTTGATTTCAAATGATACTGGTATTTCTAGCTTTTTATAACCTGGTAAACTTTCTACCTCTACTAACTTATATTTCCCTATGAATAAACC
>NZ_JBPPHF010000430.1:0-288 GCF_051294775.1 Bacillus pretiosus | reverse complement strand
CCATTTCTTCTCTTACGAAGTCAGCAGGCGGCATATCAGGATTCCCGATAC
The DNA here is from genome assembly GCF_051294775.1 of Bacillus pretiosus. Classification (NCBI taxonomy): domain Bacteria; kingdom Bacillati; phylum Bacillota; class Bacilli; order Caryophanales; family Bacillaceae; genus Bacillus; species Bacillus pretiosus. The sequence continues at coordinate 237 of NZ_JBPPHF010000430.1, read as the reverse complement.
TTAAATCAATCATTTTGTGACCTGCTGCAATATTTTCTTTTTTATAAGCCCCTAATTCACTAAATATAGAAGATTGGAATGCTTTCATTCTAGTTGCTAACGTGTAAGTCATCAAAACCCCTCCTAAAAACAGTGTTTTCTTTCTGCGTTTTTAATTATTCTGAAAACACATGATTACATTTTATCATTTTTTTATGAAAATTAAAATGATTGACAAATTTAGAGAGAGAATAATAA
>NZ_JBPPHF010000429.1:0-288 GCF_051294775.1 Bacillus pretiosus | reverse complement strand
GTGTTCACGCTCCTTATGAATACTATTACCATAAAGTAAAGTGCTCTATTAGTGCTTTACTTACAGTTCATACATACTATGACCTGCTCATCATTCAACATACAAAAAAAGTTATAGAGGTGAAATAAAATGGGTAAAAGAAAAGCAAATCATACTATTTCAGGAATGAATGCGGCATCTGCACAAGGACAAGGTGCTGGTTATAATGAAGTATTTGCAAACGAGCCTTTAACTCCAGCAGAGCGACAAAATAATAAAAAACGTAAAAAGAACCAGTAACGAAAAATC
>NZ_JBPPHF010000428.1:0-288 GCF_051294775.1 Bacillus pretiosus | reverse complement strand
AATAGACAGCCACAATGTCTACTAAAATGACTTGAAACTGCTCACTCCAAGAAGGAACGAAGGATCGCCACGTTTCCATGCTTCCCGTAACACCATGAAGAAGTAGAAGTGGTTCCCCGCTTCCGACCACTTCATATTCATACGATACACCTTGCAGCGTTACGTTCATTTTGATTCACCTTGCAACGATGTAGTAATTACGTCCTGCGTTTTTGCCCACAAGTTACGGTGCAATGTTAAGTTTTCATCACGGTTCGTACAAATTTCTACAACGAGAAAACCAACCGT
>NZ_JBPPHF010000427.1:0-289 GCF_051294775.1 Bacillus pretiosus | reverse complement strand
CATCTTCTTAATATATTAATACTTTTTTTGTATTCTTTATTTTCTGCATGAAATATAGCCATAGTTTGCATAATTTCTATTTCTCTCTCAGATAAAACATCAATATTTGTTAAAGATAGTTTTAATGCATTATTTAAAAGAGTTAAAGCCGATTTTATTGAGTTATTCACAAGATATATAGCAATTGCTTCATGCCATAGTAGAAATTGGTTATCTTCTTTTGTTTGAAAATTATTTAAGTGTTTTTCTTTTGTTACTATTTCATAAAGCTCTGTATACTGATGTTGTC
>NZ_JBPPHF010000426.1:0-289 GCF_051294775.1 Bacillus pretiosus | reverse complement strand
GGAGTAACTCCGTCTTGAAGCATATTACGAATCATCTCACTGTTCGCATAATACCCCATATCTACATCCGTTCTTTGAATAAATGTCGTAAGTTGCTCTGTCACAAGATCCATCGTATTTTGAGAATACTGGTCTAAGGAGCGCACTTCCTTCACTTTCTGTAATTGATACATAGCTGTACCTAATATTACGAACAACATAGAAATAAGTACCGAAAATACTACCGCAATTTTTAAACGTAAACTTCTTAACATCTTCCCCCAAGCATCCCCTTCTCGTTGTATTATAA
>NZ_JBPPHF010000425.1:0-289 GCF_051294775.1 Bacillus pretiosus | reverse complement strand
ATACCTTCATCCTGTAATCTTCTAATTAAAGATTCCGTAGGTAACGGTCTAAATGTAACAACTTGACAGCGAGATAAAATCGTATTTAACATTTGATGACTTTGTTCAGTAAGTAAAATAGCTGTTGTATCACTACTTGGTTCTTCTAAAAATTTTAAAAGTGAATTCGCTGCATTTGCTGTCATACGATCTGCGTGCTCAATAATATAAACTTTTTTATTTGCTTCAAATCCTGGTTTTGAAAACTCTTCTTGTAAATCATGAATTTGCTGCTTCTTAATAGATAATC
>NZ_JBPPHF010000039.1:0-372 GCF_051294775.1 Bacillus pretiosus | reverse complement strand
CCCCATCACATACTGCACAATATGATACACCACGGCCGCCAAGTTCTGTTTCGCCTGGCACACCAATTTTTTTATACTCTGCACCGCTTGCAACGATATTTGCACGTGCTTTATATTCTTTTTTACCAGCAATAATTGTTTTGTATTCTTTACCATCGATGACTGCTTTCACATCACCGTATGCATATTCAGCACCAAATTTCTTCGCATGCTCGAACATTTTATTTGATAAGTCTGGTCCTAAAATAGACTCATAACCTGGGTAGTACTCTACATCCTCTGTGTTTGCCATTTGGCCACCTGGGATACCACGCTCAAGCATTAATGTGCTTAAATTCGCACGAGATGTATATACTGCAGCTGTCATACCAG
>NZ_JBPPHF010000424.1:0-289 GCF_051294775.1 Bacillus pretiosus | reverse complement strand
ACGTAGAGAGGACCAGCTGCAATGCCACCTAATAATAGAGAGAATAAGATTCCGTATATGCCGGATTTTTCGCCCATGTATTTCATGAGCGTTTCTTTCTTCACCCATTGATCAAGTAATCCTACTAATATTAGGACAGGGGGAAGGAGAAACAACATATCTAAAATGCTATTTCCTGGTAATTGTAATGCGCTCCATCCTAAAGATTGATTTATAAAAGTTAATACAATCAGTGCCAGTAATAAAATGAAAAAGAAGCGATATCTTTTTAGTTCCTTCATAACATCAC
>NZ_JBPPHF010000423.1:0-289 GCF_051294775.1 Bacillus pretiosus | reverse complement strand
GGTGTGAGGGGAGCACAAGGAGCTACAGGAGCGACAGGAGCAGAAGGAGTGCCAGGGTTGCAAGGTCCGATTGGTCCAACAGGAGCAACTGGGGCACAAGGTATACAGGGGATACAAGGGTTACAAGGTCCGATTGGAGCGACTGGACCTGAGGGACCTCAAGGAATTCAAGGTGTGCAAGGGGTACCAGGTGCAACAGGTCCACAAGGAATAGAAGGGGCACAAGGGATACAAGGACCACAAGGACCGAGTGGAAGTGCGGGGGCAACAGGAGCAACTGGTCAAGGGG
>NZ_JBPPHF010000422.1:0-289 GCF_051294775.1 Bacillus pretiosus | reverse complement strand
ATAGACAACATCCCCTTTAGAAGTCTTCCCAGCGGCCATCGGTCCACCTGAAACAAAACCAGTAGGACTGTTAATACGACGTGCAGCCATCATCATACCGGGGGTAATTTTGTCACAGTTTGGAATACAAATCATGCCATCAAACCAATGTGCATTTACAACCGTTTCTACTGAATCTGCAATGTTTTCACGACTCGGAAGCGAATAACGCATACCGATATGCCCCATCGCAATACCGTCATCTACTCCAATTGTATTAAATTCAAATGGAACCATACCTGCTGCACGC
>NZ_JBPPHF010000421.1:0-289 GCF_051294775.1 Bacillus pretiosus | reverse complement strand
GATTTACTCAGAAGTTAAGGAATATCCGATTCTTTTATTGGATGATGTATTATCAGAATTAGATGATTATCGTCAATCGCATCTGTTAAATACAATTCAAGGAAAAGTGCAACCATTTGTGACAACGACGAGTGTCGACGGAATTGAACACGAAACATTAAAAGAAGCGAAAACAATTCATGTAACGAACGGCACGGTAGATTGTGAAATAGATAGGGCGTAATCCCTATTTAAATGGAAAAGTAGGTGAACTTTGTGTCAATGGAACAAAAGCAAATGGAAGAAAACT
>NZ_JBPPHF010000420.1:0-289 GCF_051294775.1 Bacillus pretiosus | reverse complement strand
ATGAAATACAAGCAGATGTACATGAGACTGTAAAAGCTATGAATGAAGTAGGCGTTGAAGTGCAGTCGGGGATTCAGGTTGCGAATGATACAAAACAACGTTTTTATGAAATCTCAAAATCTGCAAATGATATCGTGTCAAAAGTACATGGTATGGTGGAATAATCAAATAAAATGACAAGTGATTCAATGGAAGTGGATACATCAATTAATCAAATATCTATGGCTGTGAAAGAGAATTCTTCAAGTATGCAAACGATAGCCGGTTCATCTGAGGAGCTACATGCTTC
>NZ_JBPPHF010000419.1:0-289 GCF_051294775.1 Bacillus pretiosus | reverse complement strand
AACGTATACAGTTCAAATAACGAATACAGGAACAGTAACAGCTACTGAGGTTCAGTTTATTGATACGATTTCAGCAGGAGCGTCATTTGTACCAAGTAGTGTAACTATAAATGGAGCCCCGCAACCAAACTTAAATCCGATTACTGGCTTTGGAGGTGGAGATATACCAGTTGGAGAAACAGTTATCGTGACGTTTCAAGCGACAGTTACAAACATCCCGTCATCAGGAACCATTACGAACGTTGCAAAAATAACAGGAAGCTTTACTTTAGTACCAGGAGAGCTGCCG
>NZ_JBPPHF010000418.1:0-289 GCF_051294775.1 Bacillus pretiosus | reverse complement strand
ATCTAAAGTCATTAAATTCAACATGTTCAATCCGGTTTTCATCTATTTCTTTTCTCTTTAAATTAGGCAGCTCTAACTCTATGAAAAATGCTTGCTCTAATTCTAAAATAGAGACTTCAGCTTCATAATAATCTTCTCCAGCCGCGTCCCCTGCTCCTTGCCCTTTTCCTGGTCCTTTTTGCTTTTGACCACCTGATCCATCTCTCGCAACGACATCACCAACGTTGCTGTCACCATTTCCTTGCCCAACGTGTTTGTTTTTATCATAATTGTACCTAATCTTATATTC
>NZ_JBPPHF010000417.1:0-289 GCF_051294775.1 Bacillus pretiosus | reverse complement strand
GTGTACAAAGACATGAAAGTAGGAACTAATCTTATAGTGTAAAATACTGAATTATTAACAGATACTTTTTATTTAGTACCCATTTTTTTGTCCTCATATCAAGACAAGAAAATGGGTACTTTTTTAAATTAAGACACCAAAGTGGATACTTTTAAAAAAATAGGGAACTAAATTTTTTATAATAAATATTACATTTGAATATTTGGAGGAATTGAATTTTGAATAAGAAATAATTAGTAGCTTTAACATGTAGTACTTTATTTATGGGGATGACAGCTTGTGAATCTAA
>NZ_JBPPHF010000416.1:0-289 GCF_051294775.1 Bacillus pretiosus | reverse complement strand
GAGATACAATATACTTGATAAGTAATCAGATTGTTTCGTATAATCAAAAAGATATACACTTACAATAAATCGAAATGAAAAGGAGTGGATGGTATGAAAAATTATGTACAAAAATTCGTCGTATCTTCTTCTTTTCTTTTTCATTTTCTTAAAAAGGAACAAAGGCAGTTGCCTTTGTTCCTTTTTTATTGCTATCTATATAGGGGGAATTGTTATGAAGCCATATAAAAGTGTCTTAATTAAATTAAGCGGCGGCGCACTTGCTGATCAATCCGGAAAAAGCTTTAAC
>NZ_JBPPHF010000415.1:0-289 GCF_051294775.1 Bacillus pretiosus | reverse complement strand
ACACTACATGATGCCTGGAGAAGAGAATCTAGAAAGTTATAGTTTAGACGGGAAAGGAATGGTCTATAATAAATCTACTCATGGAGAGGGTAAGTTAAAAGGGCTCAAAATGTTTGTACCAGCACAAGGTAAGAATAGTGAGTATCAAATTGTCATAGTGAATGATATTTTTACAAGAGATACAACGATATACGAAGAGATAATCGATGATGAGCTAACTAAGAAAGAGATGGAGAAAATCTTACTTTCTATGTCAAAATAAAAGACAGTGTTCTTAAAGTTTTGGTTT
>NZ_JBPPHF010000038.1:0-372 GCF_051294775.1 Bacillus pretiosus | reverse complement strand
TTCGGAAATCTTCGGATCAAAGCTTACTTACAGCTCCCCGAAGCATATCGGCGTTAGTCCCGTCCTTCATCGACTCCTAGTGTCAAGGCATCCACCGTGCGCCCTTTCTAACTTAACCAAACTAAAATTAAAAAAATATGAGCTACACTGTTATCTAGTTTTCAAAGAACATACATTTATATATGAGAGATAGTTCTCTCAAAACTGAACAAAACGAAACACGGAAACTTATATTGATGAACAGCGTTCATCAATTCTCCATAGAAAGGAGGTGATCCAGCCGCACCTTCCGATACGGCTACCTTGTTACGACTTCACCCCAATCATCTGTCCCACCTTAGGCGGCTGGCTCCATAAAGGTTACCCCACCGA
>NZ_JBPPHF010000414.1:0-289 GCF_051294775.1 Bacillus pretiosus | reverse complement strand
GTATTATATACGGTGTGTGGAATAAGAGAAAGGAACTTATTGCTAGCGCGGCAATTTTATTATATGGGGAGAAATTAGCGTCTATCGGAATGGTCATTGTACATCCGAAATATGAGGGGAATGGGATTGGAAAGGCGATAACGAATTCATGCATTAAGAGCGTATCGGCTCAACCTCCAATTATGCTTATTGCTACGGATGAAGGAAAGCCGTTATATGAAAAACTAGGATTTAGGGCAGTAAGCTATGTTTCTAAATACATATGTAACTCTTACAATGTGAATGATTA
>NZ_JBPPHF010000413.1:0-290 GCF_051294775.1 Bacillus pretiosus | reverse complement strand
ATACTGCTATTTGTCGCTTCAGCAGCTAATCCTTGTTTTAGTAAGAAGTTATTTGCATAGCCATCTGGTACGTTTTTTATTTCTCCTTATTTCCCTTTACCTTTTACGTCTTTTAGAAAAATTATTTTCATGATTGTGTGCCTCCCTGTAAATAGTCATCAATAACAAATCGAAGCTTCTCCTCAGCTTCATCTACTGTAACATTTTTCAGTTGTGTGGCTGCATTCGTTAAATGCCCACCACCGCCTAAATTTTCCATAATAAGCTTCACGTTCACTTCACCTAAAGAC
>NZ_JBPPHF010000412.1:0-290 GCF_051294775.1 Bacillus pretiosus | reverse complement strand
GTCTTGGTTCATCACAATAAAAGTAAAACTTGTTATCACTGTTGGGAAACAAATCTTTAATAAAAATTCAATATGATAGATATCAGAGATTAGATTGTTAATCGTGATTTAAGATGTTCCTGGTATTGGGATAATATTTGCTACGATTCGTAAAGATTCTTTTTGATTATTAATAAGTAATTTAAGAGAACAACGTGTAGTTAGGATTTTAAAGAGTTCATCAATAAATGTAATGAGTACATGAAGTTGAGTTTCAGGTGTCTCTTCATTGATTAACCACAATCCTCTAT
>NZ_JBPPHF010000411.1:0-290 GCF_051294775.1 Bacillus pretiosus | reverse complement strand
ATAAATGCAGAAATCCCACTTTTTCCTGCCTCTGGATTTGTAGAAGCGAATACAATGTATGTACTTGCTTCACCGCCATTTGTAATAAATACTTTCGATCCATTACTAATGTAGTGATCGCCTTTCTTTACAGCTCTTGATTTCAAACTCCCTGCATCTGATCCTGCATTTGGTTCTGTTAATGCAAATGCACCTAAAAATTCACCAGTCGCAAGTTTAGAAACATATTTCTGTTTCTGTTCTTCTGTTCCAAAATATAAAATCGGGTTCATTCCAACTGACGTATGTAC
>NZ_JBPPHF010000410.1:0-290 GCF_051294775.1 Bacillus pretiosus | reverse complement strand
AAGACACACGCTCTCTACTTTCTGACAAATTTCATCTGTTGTTAAACCATGAGCTGCAATTACCGATCCCTTAATTGATGCATCTGCAATACCCATCATATTAGAATCTTGCCCAGTTTCAACACAACAATCGCACCCTTGTGCATCCTGTTCGGAGCCCAGGGTAACAACTTCATGTCCCTGTTGCTGAAGAGCTTGTTGAACAACTGTTAATGAGTTTTCAACGCCAATTCTAGCCATAATTCTCACCTCCTACCATCTAGTTGCTAGTATGCTCAAGTCCACTGCAT
>NZ_JBPPHF010000409.1:0-290 GCF_051294775.1 Bacillus pretiosus | reverse complement strand
ATAGTAAACATTGGATATTCCCTTCTCCTGAAACGATTGCCAATTTACATGTAGAGGATCTCAAAAACTTAAAAATGACGACTAGAAAATGCGAATATGTAATAGGTATTGCAACGCTTATTACAGAAGGAAAATTATCAAAAGAATCTTTACTGCAAATACAAGATGTGCAACAAGCTGAAAAACAATTAACTGCAATACATGGAATAGGACCGTGGACTGCCAACTATGTTTTAATGCGCTGCTTACGATTTCCTTCCGCTTTTCCCAGTGACGATGTTGGCTTGCAC
>NZ_JBPPHF010000408.1:0-290 GCF_051294775.1 Bacillus pretiosus | reverse complement strand
TAATGTGGGTCTCGTGGGCTCGGAGTTGTGTATAATAGACAGAAACGGTTCTGTAGCTTACATGTTTGATGCGACAGCTGTTATCGGTCTTGAAGGTAAAACATCAGATGAAGTTCTTGAAATTTTAATGGAAGCTGATGTTGATGCACGTGACATTCTAGAAGAAGAAGATTCTGTTATCGTGTATGCTGAACCTGATCAATTCCATGCAGTACAATCTGCACTTAAAGTTGCTGGTGTTGAAGAATTCACAGTTGCAGAATTAACAATGCTTGCACAACGTGATGTAG
>NZ_JBPPHF010000407.1:0-290 GCF_051294775.1 Bacillus pretiosus | reverse complement strand
CAATTATTCAACGTAAAGGAACAGGAGCGCTTCGCCAAGGTGTACAAGATTACTTGAAGAAACACCGCGGTGTGAAAAACTACCGCTACGGTGACTTGGGCGAGGGAGGCCTAGGCGTAACAGTTGTCGAATTAAAATAGCAAACAACGAAACAAAGGGGAACCATTATATGTTTATGGACAAACTTGCAAAAGAATTGTTAGCTTGTTGCGGAATATTTTTGGTAATTGGGGTTATTTATTTAGTTGTTTTTGCGACGTAAAAGAGCGTCACTCGTGGCAGAGTGATAT
>NZ_JBPPHF010000406.1:0-290 GCF_051294775.1 Bacillus pretiosus | reverse complement strand
GTGTAGCGAAGGGACCACAGCAGGAAAAAGTAACACAGCTCATTCATAAAGAAGCGGGTCGTATGCAGCGTCTCGTTCCTGATTTATTAGATTTAGCACAATTAGAAGGTGAACATTTTCCGTTAAAGAAACAACCTATCGTTTTTTCACAACTGATTGAAGATGTGTTAGATACGTATGAGATTAAGGTTATAGAAAAGAAAATTCGTATTTCAACAAAGTTAAATCCAGATATCATTGTAATGATTGATGAGGATCGTATGCTACAAGTGCTTCATAACGTGTTAGAT
>NZ_JBPPHF010000405.1:0-290 GCF_051294775.1 Bacillus pretiosus | reverse complement strand
TTCCATTCCAGGATGGATACACAACCTGTTTCTATCGATTTCCACCAACCATCGACTCTCTATAAGAAACGGCATTTGTTACTACTTCCTATCAACACGCTTATTTTATAAAATTGATACCATCAATTTACTATAATCTTATACAAGTTGCAAGTTACTTATACAACTTTTTTCATTTTCGCTTCTGTTACCATTTCTACAAAGTATGCTGTCACACGATGATCATCCGTTAATTCTGGATGGAATGAAGCAGCTAAAAACTGATTTTGTTTTTCTGCTACCATTCGATC
>NZ_JBPPHF010000037.1:0-375 GCF_051294775.1 Bacillus pretiosus | reverse complement strand
CTAAAAAGCCACCGAATAGTGTATAAGCAACTACGACACCGACAGTTACAAATAAACCAATTTTGTAATCAAGGTTGAAAGAGTTTTCAACCAAACGCCCACCTGATACTAAACCAGCCGACGCATAAAATGTGAAAAATACTAAAATGACGATAGCGGAGACAAAACGAAGTATTTTCGTACGATCTTTAAATCGATTCTCTAAAAAGTCTGGAATCGTAATTGAATCATTTGCCACTTCTGTATACGGTCGCAAACGCGGGGCAAGAATTAAATAGTTTGCATAAGCACCTATTAATAACCCTATCGCAATCCATACACTAGATAATCCTGTTGCGTACATCGCACCAGGTAATCCCATTAGCATCCAACCAC
>NZ_JBPPHF010000404.1:0-290 GCF_051294775.1 Bacillus pretiosus | reverse complement strand
TAAATACAGAGCGTCCAGATAGAGTCGCAGCAAATGTAATGGAAGGACGAGTTGCTATTTTATCTGACGGAGATCCAACAGTACTCATCGTACCTGTTACGTTTTTCGCTTTTTATCAATCACCAGATGATTATAATAACCGCTGGATTGTCGGTTCTTTCATCCGAATGATTCGCTTAGTAAGTTTTTTAATTGCCTTTCACTTGCCAGCTTTTTATATTGCAACTGTCGCTTTTCATCCCGATGTGTTGCCGCTCGAACTTGTGTATACAATTAAAGCTTCATTAGAG
>NZ_JBPPHF010000403.1:0-290 GCF_051294775.1 Bacillus pretiosus | reverse complement strand
AGTTTATAGTCATCATGTGATTCCTCTATTGTTTGTTTATTCTTTGTAAGAACTAACATGTAATGCTTTATCTTTGTAACCATTGAAACGTGAATTGTTTTTAATGTTGTCATAATAAAGAAAGAGACATAAAAATATGTCTCTTCTACGCCCCCTTGTGCATTTATTTTAAAAGTGTGATCCTACTTAAATCGTAATTTTGGCTTATCCCTTCCGTTGCATATTCTCCTGCAAATATAAAGTTAGGGTTAATTGAATAAAATTCTCCATCTATACAAGTGCGTACACGT
>NZ_JBPPHF010000402.1:0-290 GCF_051294775.1 Bacillus pretiosus | reverse complement strand
GGGGTAAAGCTTTCCCGCTGATTAAAGTTTCACTTTATTTTACCTTTAAGAATGATGGTGATTTTTTTATGTTGAAAGTAAAACGTCCATTTGATGCCTATTTAGATGAAATGAATAAAATTACAATTTTGCTCCCACATGCGTATGGAACAAGCCGGACATTTCGTTTGCAAGTAGGAAGTAACGTGAAAGATTTACCGATTGCTCATACAATTGCGCTTCCGGATGCAACGAAGTATGAGTGCTTTATAGAAGAGCCGCTAGATGTGGGGAAGTATTATACAGTACGA
>NZ_JBPPHF010000401.1:0-291 GCF_051294775.1 Bacillus pretiosus | reverse complement strand
TTTTACTTCCTGCATTTCATTTAAAACTTTCTCTTTGACTACCATGTAAATTCCTCCTATTCTGCTATCATGGACTAAATAAGACCCTATAGGTCATAATGAGTCCCGATTAGCGCAAAAAAATAGAGTTGCTTTCCTACATGAACCTCATTGTTTGTGAAATATTTCACAAGTTTGGTCGTGAGTAACACTTCATGAACTTAATATACATGAAAAGATTTCATTTGTGTATGTCTATTTTGTGAAGTTTTTCACAAAAAGATGTAATAAAAATGCACTGCCTATATGAGC
>NZ_JBPPHF010000400.1:0-291 GCF_051294775.1 Bacillus pretiosus | reverse complement strand
ACTTAAGAGAATTACATAAAGATGAATCACTTACATTAGAAAAAGAAGCTGAACTTGATGAATATTACATTGATACATTTTCAGTTTCAAGTGCATATGGCGGAAAAGGAATCGGTTCTCAATTAATTGAAGCTGCTGAAATCCATGCAACTGAAAAGGAGCATGAAAAAATCGCATTACTAGTTAATTTAGAAAACAAACGTGCCTATTCACTATATGAAAAACTAGGTTATAAAAAAGATCTAATCGTTATGCTTGTAGGCGAACCTTATGCACACCTCGTAAAAACAT
>NZ_JBPPHF010000399.1:0-291 GCF_051294775.1 Bacillus pretiosus | reverse complement strand
ACACACAGTTCTAACACGCCTTTTTTAAACTGAACGTTCAAGGTCTATCCCCCTTTCTCATTTCAGTACTATTCAATACACGGTACCCGTTATATCCATAATATACCACTTAGTACTATTCATTGCAAGGTACTATATTTTTCAATACTTAATTTTCGAATTAAATACATCCACACCATATTTCAACTTCCACATTTTCATTCATAGCAAGCACGCATTTTAAATAATCCACATGACTTTTTTCGAGCACTTTGCGGGCACCCATCTAATTGATTTCAGAAGACTTTATAT
>NZ_JBPPHF010000398.1:0-291 GCF_051294775.1 Bacillus pretiosus | reverse complement strand
TATATAATCTTGTGTAAAAGAATCGTGTAAATGTTTTGAGGAGGGTTCTAATTGTGGGTGTAGAACCCTTCTTTGTTATGCTTGCAATAAATTTCTTACAGGGAAGCTAGAAAGGATGAAAAATTTGGACAATCAACATAACCAAAATCATATTATGGGAACTTTGCAATGGTTTATATTTTTATTAGCGAATTCAATCGCACTACCGATAGTCGTTGGCGGATTATTTCATCTTACAACGGAAGAAATATTTTATTTAATGCAGCGTACGTTTTTTGTAGTTGGTATATC
>NZ_JBPPHF010000397.1:0-291 GCF_051294775.1 Bacillus pretiosus | reverse complement strand
GTCAGGATCCTGACCTGTTGAATGCTGTGTCCTCCCTGAACATAAGAATAGATGTTATTTTGTTTAAAAACGGTTGGAACCCGATTGTGGCAAATGTAGTAGGAAAGGAACAGAGCGACAGAACACCAACTGCTCTCTGGCCTTCCGATCACGCCGGAGTAGTGGCTAGCTTGGTTCTTCCATCTTAAAAAAAGGATATAGTCAGCGAAATATGAATAACGATAAGCTGCTACCCCCATAAAACAGATGAACTAACAAATTGTTTTTTATATAGTACCCTGACTATAGACC
>NZ_JBPPHF010000396.1:0-291 GCF_051294775.1 Bacillus pretiosus | reverse complement strand
CTTCAAAACAACGTGAAGTTAAGCGTGAAATGAAACGTGAAGAGCCGGTTGTGCATGAGCGTCATACAGATTCAGATGACATTGATATTCCAGCATACTTACGTAACCGTCGTAGACGATAAAAGAAAAGGAGCTTTTATGCTCCTTTTTTGTTTTATACAGGGAAAAGATCTGCTAAGCAGGTCTTTTTTTATTTTATATATTTCGATTTATCCCGCTATATGCTGGGCAGCCTGATTGGTGCGGGGTGATTAAAGTTTCACTTTATATATAAGTAAAAAGTTATAGTGT
>NZ_JBPPHF010000395.1:0-291 GCF_051294775.1 Bacillus pretiosus | reverse complement strand
GTATATGAGTATTCAACTAGCCACATCTAATGATTTAGAATGGATTAATAATCAATATGACTCAATAGGTTTTGTAAGAAGTGATTTAAAAAGGGATAAAGTTGCACTTATTACTTACAACAACGAGTATGCAGGTGTTGGCCGATTAGTCCAAATAGATGAAGATACGATGGAAATGGGCGGGATTTTTATTCTCACTAAATTTAGATGCCTACAATTAGCTGGGGAACTTGTTTCATTTTTAGTAGAAACTGCGAAGAAATTACAAGTACAACATGTATACTGTCTTCG
>NZ_JBPPHF010000003.1:308719-713207 GCF_051294775.1 Bacillus pretiosus | reverse complement strand
TCCAACACAACTGTGCGAAAGATTGTGCTAGAATACATTCATTACTACAATTGTGTGCGAATTCAAGAAAAATTAAACCACCTATCCCCTAAAGAATTTAGGGAACAAGTGGTTTAGGTGTTTTGATAGGTGTCCTGTTTTCGGGGGGCACTTCATTACGAAATGGGATTTTTGTTATAAATCATAATTATTCGGTTTTTAAATGGGGTAATGAACCTTATACTAGATTCCTCCACCTGGTTCAGTCATAGATTGTACAACAGGTGATTTTTGTGTTGCATTTTGATGAATTTCAGGGTTATTTAATCCAACAGATAATACAGCGACAGTTACTAGACTTAGAACGAAAATCTTGATCTTTTTCATCTTAAATACCCCTTTTCCTTTATTGAAATTTTAGCTTCATAACTCATACGATAGTAATCTGAAGCCTTATCTTTCATTCCTATATTATAACACTCATTAGCTAAAAATTCAGAATAGTTTTGAATTTCTTTCGAAATATTTTGATCTTTAAAATAAACAATAGCTTCCAAAACAATAGCCTCTAATTCTTCGATAGCAGCCTTATCAACTAAAGCATTCAATATTTTATAACGGTGGTGATATTCTTCCGTACAGTCTTCTAACCCTTCAGCAATAAAGTTTCTTGCCTTTTCATAATTTCCTAAATTATAGTGAACTTCCGCTAAGGTATGTATACCTTTTTTCTGATACGGTAATCGAGGAGAACTGAATTTTTCATATACATCTTCTAAATGTCGTAGAGATATCTCCCACAGCTTTTGATTCGAATAGAAAACACCTAAATTATAACGAACCGTTAGGGCTGCTTTCGATTCCTTTTCATCCTCTAGTATACTTAAGGCAGATATTAGATATTCTTCTGCCATACCATGCTGATCAAGTGTAATAAGGGACATCCCTATTGTATTTTTACAGGCTCCAACCTTCGCATGAAACGAATGTAACTCTTTATCTTTTTCGAAGTATGCTAGGGCATTCGATGTATGTTTCACCGCTAAAGTGGGTTGTGATAAATAATAATGGTACAAGCCTACTCTATATTGAAACTCTGCATTTTCTAATTCGTCATTAAGGACTGGTAGTAATTCTTCTGCAAGTCTCAAATGATGTTCTGCTTTTGGATACTGTCCCATTTCTGTTGTATAGATGAATTTAAAAAAGTGATAATAGTATTGCAATCTTGAATCTGCTTGCTCCTGAAGATGTGAAAGACTTCCTAGATCATGTTCAAAGTTACCGATTAACATTTGGAAACGACAATTAAATAAGGTGTAATAATCTAAAAGATCGTCATATGCTTTCATACTATTAAATTTTTCATCTATAACTTGTTTCAAGGCAATCGTTTTTTCTGTATGCTGCGAAACCATTTCAAGATACCATTCTTGTAATAATGCATATCCTGTATTTGTGAAATCCCTTGTTTCCATCGCCCGTCACCCTCTCTTTATATACTATCTACATATTATTTAAATATTAACACAATTCCTTTAACCACAAGCGATTTTTAATGTTGAGAAAATTTTTTAGGGTCAAACCTTATTTTACATATATAAAAAACCTATAATATAAGTATCAATTTATAAAATTACTAGCGATACGGTACGTGGAATTATATAAAGATTGGAGTGTCCTCATGGATATATCACCAAAAATAAGAAACCCCATAGTGAAGCTGTCTACTCACAAAAGATAACAAAAGTATCCAACACAACTGTGCGAAAGATTGTGCTAGAATACATTCATTACTACAATTGTGTGCGAATTCAAGAAAAATTAAACCACCTATCCCCTAAAGAGTTTAGGGAACAAGTGGTTTAGGTGTTTTGATAGGTGTCCCGTTTTCTGGGTTCACTTCATTTTTTTGTAGTCAGCTTTTCATTATTTTTTATTATACTTTGCAACGAATTCCGAAAGTTTCTTCAGTTCCTCATCTGTACCTTTAAATACACCTTTAGGCATTGAACCTTTTCCATCTTTCGCAATTTTAGCAATTTCTTCTGGCTTTAAAGTTAAGTTTTGCAGTGCAGGCGCTGCTGCCCCGCCTTGTAAATTGTCACCGTGACATGTTAAACAAGTATTTTTTTGCATTAATTTATAGCCGTCATCATTTTTATCAACTGGTGCTGTTTTTACAATTGCTCCTTGTTTTTTTGCAGCTTCCCAGTCGTGGTGTGCTACAGATTCCCAAGTTAAAAAGATAATCGATGCAATTGCTAAAAGCATAAATCCAGTTGCTACAGGACGCTTCAATGGGCGTCTTTCTGGGCCTCGATCAAGAAATGGAGCTAACAATAATGCGCCAAACGCAATCCCTGGCATAATAAACGCTCCAATTACAGTAAATGAACCAGAAGCATAAGAATACTTTAATAACTGATACAAGAATAAGAAATACCAATCTGGAAGTGGTATATATCCGGCATCAGTTGGATCCGCCATTCTCTCAAGTGGTGACGGATGCGCCACTGTTAAACATAAATAACCGATTAAAAAAACTGCACCAACCATCCATTCTTTTAACAAGAAGTTCGGCCAAAACGCTTCTGTTTTTCCTGGGTATTCAGAATAGTCTTTTGGAATATTTGGTTTCCGAGCTACTGGTACCCGAGAATCTCCTACAAACTTCATCCCTTTGCCTCGATGCATAATCTCCCTCCTTTAGTTCTTTCCCCTTTAATTTAGCAATCTCTTATAGCGGACCGGAAATACCTTGTTTGCGAATCATGATGAAGTGGAAGGCCATTAAACCTAGAAGTGCTGCTGGTAAGAAGAAGACGTGAATAGCAAAGAAGCGAGTTAATGTTTGAGCGCCAACAATTTCGGAATGACCAGCGAGTAATGTTTTAATATAAGGACCAATGAGCGGCGTTTGCTCTGCAATTTGAATCCCTACTTTCGTAGCAAATAATGCTTTCATATCCCACGGTAATAAATATCCGGTAAAACCAAGACCTAACATAACAAAGAAAATAAGAACACCAACAATCCAGTTTAACTCACGAGGCTTTTTATACGCACCCTGGAAGAAAACTCTAAGTGTATGTAAAAACATCATTACAATGACGAGACTAGCGCCCCAGTGGTGCATACCACGAACAATTTGCCCATATGCAACTTCATTTTGTAAATAATAAACCGATTCCCAAGCATTTTTAATATCAGGCACATAATACATCGTCAAAAACATTCCTGATAAAATTTGAATTACAGTAACGAAAAAGGTAAGTCCTCCAAAGCAATAAACGAATGCAGAAAAGTGATGTGCCGGGTTTACATGTTCAGGTACTTCATGATCAGCGATATCACGCCATATTGGTGTAATATCTAACCTTTCATCTACCCAATCATAAATTTTATTTAGCATCTACTTTGCACCCCCTTTTGGCTTCGCTTTGCCTAAATACAGCGTTCCATCTTTTACTTTGGACTCGTATACATCAAGCGGAGCAAGGGGCGGCGTGCCTTTAATGTTCATCCCGTCTTTTGTGTAACGGCCCCCGTGACATGGACAAAAGAATTGATTCGGATGTGCTTTGTCCGAATTCCAGTTAACTGTACATCCTAAATGTTTACATACTGGAGAGAACGCAACAATGTCTCCGCTTTCATCTTTATGAACCCAAGCTGATTTTGGCTCTTCGGACTTGTACCAACCATCAACCTGCTTCACCTTAAAGTCGAAACGTTTCGGCTCTGTTGTAATATCCTTTACTTGTGCAACAGCAACCATATCCGTTCCCGCTTCTTTTCTTAACACCGGATCAAGCGCAAATCGCGTCATCGGCATTAAAATACCCGCTGCCATAAAGCCTCCTACCCCTGTAAGGGTGTAATTTAAAAACTGTCTTCTTGATACACGATGTTCTTTCTCGCTCACGAAAATTTCCCCCCTCTATCAGAAATTGTCCCCTCGTGATAAATTATATAAAAAATAAAAACTAGGACACTATCATGATATAATACGCTTAGGTACAGGTCAATATCATACTACTCATAATAATAAGAACTTTCTGTTTATTACTACTTTCCCCATTTTTCTTCTAACATCACCATTATATTTTTTATATGTGCATGAATAACTTCTCTTTTCGCTTGATCACTAAATTGTTCTAACGCTAATGAAGGAAACCAAAATAAATCTCCTTGTAACTCTTGCATATCTTCTTTCCATGAAAAATCACTTGTAACATAAGCAATATGCTTAAAACCTTGCTTTTGCAAATGATTTGTCCATTCTTGCAAACGACCTTTTTCATTTTTTTGACTTTCTACTAAATACGTAAATGCAGGTAGTAAAAGTACTCTTCCTTTATATTCTCTTTCCAACTCCATACTCAACAATTCGATAAATTCACCTTGTTCTACTACCATTTTCATTTCTTTTGCTGCCGAAATTGATAAAAGTGGTATAACACCAGTATCTACATAATCTCTTGCTTGCTCAAACTGCTCCACATCTTTTACACTCCACTTCAAATGTCTTCCCTCCCTTCATTTTCAAATGACAGAACTTTCACTTTATATATATTAAACCATACTAAAAGAGGTAAAAAAAGAAAAACTACCTATATTAAGGTAGTTTTTCTTAAAAAAGTCTGAAATTTGTAAAATTTTATGAATCCAAATGAATTCTATAACATCTTTAACTCAGCTGTTAACTTATGAAACGCTTCCTTATCTTGCTTATCCAGCGCTTCATCAATTTGTTTCAAAAGACGTTCTCTTCTAAAAGAAAATACACTTTCTTCTAAAAATCTTTCTGCAAGTAAACGATCTTTTTCATTTACTTCAATATGCTTTGGTAAATACGGGTTTTCTTCTAATACAGCTACATAATTGGCATTTTGAAACGATGATTTAAAATTGAGTTGAATATAAATATCTTCATCTCGATTTAAACGAATATCATGAAACGATTTTTCAGCATCTGTTGTCATAACATTTTGTTTAAAAAAGTGAAATGGTGTGTCTTTCACACAATTCGCGGACATCACTAAACCACGCGGACAATATTTTGCATGCTCTACGAAGTGGACTTTATGCATCAATTGGTCATGACTCATTAAATAATTCAAAATCCATACACATTCACGCTGTTTCAGTTGGTAATTATTCAAAAACCATTTTACAAAATCCTTCTTCTCGTTTACAGAAACAGGGGTATTCATAGCAATTAAGTCCCTCCTCTGTCTTTCTCTTTTCTTTTTAGATTCAAGAAGCGGTATTCAGTTTCCTTCCAACTTATGAAAAATCCTCTAAATTATATAACAATTCTTCAATATGAATTTGTGTCGGGTCTAGTTGTATTAACTGAGTAAATACTTCTTTCGCCTCTTTTCGCATACCTTCTTCCAATAAGAAATAACCGTACTCTTCCAAGAAGTCTGGATGATTCTTAAAAGAAGTATATGCACTTTCATAGTGTTTTAATGCATCCGAATACATTTCTAATTGTTTTTTTGCAAACGCAAGATCCCAAAGTAGTTGTGTATCTGGTTCTCCGCTATCAATCGCACGCTCTACAACTGCAATTAACTCTTCATATTTTTCTTGTTCTTTTAAGATATACGCATATTTTAATATCGCACCTAAATGTCCTGGATCTAACTCAAGCGCTTTTTGAAGCACTTCCTCTGCTTCCGCTATTCTTCCTAATTTCGCCGCAATGTTCGCTAATTCTACATAAAATGGTACAGAAAGCTCATCTACTTTAATTCCTTCTTGAAGTGTTTCATAGCTTTCTTGAAGCATTCCTTCTTTTTCATAGCTTTTCGCCAAATACATGTACAGCGATGCATACTCCGGATCTAATTCTTTTAGTTCTTGCCAAGCACCAATTGCTCTTTGATATTCTTCACCTTGGTATAATGTGAAGGCATATCCAAATAATGAGTGGATATCTTTTTGTTCCTCTAAACCTGCTTCATAGTAAGAGATCGCTTCTTCCCAATTTCCAATCGCACTTAACGTTTCTGCGAGGCGAAGTGCAATGACAACACCACCCATGACTTTATGTTCTGCTAATAGCGACTCATAATGAGTGATTGCCTTTTGTTCTTCACCTTTACTACTATATAACTCTGCTAATCCAAACGTAATAACAGGTTCGTCAGGCATCATTTCTTTCGCCTTTAATAGTTTTTGTTCTGCTACATCATCGAAACCTTGCATTTGGAATAAATCTGCAACAAGTAATAACGATTGAACATATAAGTCATCATTTTCTGGAATATCATGAAGCACTTCAATCGCTTCATCTTCTTTGTCTAGATCAATATATAATTCTGCTAAAAATACAGTGAATTCACTTTCTTCCGGATACAATAAACGCAAGTCTTCTGTAATAGCTAACGCTTCATCCGTAAATCCAAGTGTATGATAATAGCGAGCGATATCATACTTCTCTTCATCATTCGCAATTTTTAATTGTTCTTTTAATAATTGTAATCCTTTTTCCGCTTCACCATTTTCAATATATGAAACAGCTTGTTCAAACTTTTGCATAAACGTCTCCTTTAATTCTAACAAATATTATTTTCTGTTCATTTACCCCGATTGGTGCGGGCTAATAATCAGTGAGGGGATGAGCATCCCCTCACTGATTAAAGTTTCACTTTATCATAAGCAACTAGGTGTACGAACGCAACCTTTAGAATGAGCATACTTCATCTTGTACTTTCACTGACAACGATTCAAACATGACACCGATACCGCATTACTACTTTCTATTGTACCGTTTTCTTTCATTACCGTGCAAATAACTTCCCTTATTAATTATTAACACGCACGGATCAAGCTTTACAGGCCTTCATTTAAATAAAAAAGACTCCTATATTAGGAGCCTTCACAAACTCTTAAGAGTATGTTTCTTCTTTCTTTACTTGCTCGTTTACAAGCTCTTTCAATAATTCTATAATTTCATCATTTTCTTCTTTCAAACCGACAGTAATACGAATACCATCATGTATACCAAATGCAGCACCAGAACGAACAATATATCCTTTCTTCATTAATCGTTCGAAAGCCTCATTACCAGGAATACCGAGTTTTAAGAAAATGAAATTTGTTTGAGATGGATAATAGAATACGTTATATTCCTTACAAAATGCGTAATATTGATTTAATCCTTCTTCATTCTTTTTCACACATTCTTGTAAAAATACTTGATCTTCTAATGCAGCGAGTGCTACAGCCTGCGCTACAGTCGATGTATTAAATGGTAACCTTGCTACTTCTAGCTGCCCGATTAAATTCGCATTACCAACCGCATATCCGATACGGAAAGCAGCTAAACCATATGCTTTTGAAAACGTGCGTAAAACCATAAGATTTTCATACTGTTCAAGAAATGGTAATGTTTGCGGATAGTCTTCTGCCCCAGCATATTCATAATATGCTTCGTCCATAATAACGAGCGCTGACTTAGGAACTGATTCTAAAAATGAAAGTAAATTTTGTTTCTCTACATATGTACCTGTCGGATTATTCGGGTTACAAATCCATACAATCTTCGTTTTATCATCTACTTGCTGTAACATCGCATCTAAATCGTGAATGCCATCTTTAAGTGGTACTTCACGAACTTCTGCTCCTTCAATAACAGCATGGTGATGGTATTGCGAGAATGTTGGATTCGCCATTACAACATTTGTTCCTTCATGTAGTAATGCACGACTAATCATTTGAATGACTTCATCTAATCCACTACCAAATAACAGTTGTTCTGCTTTGACACCTAACTGCTCTGCTACTTTTGTCCGAAGTTCAAATGCATATCCATCTGGATAAAGAGCGTATTGACTCGCTAAAGAAGTTAATGCTTCTGTTACGCGTGCTGAGCAACCGAATGGATTTTCGTTCGATGCTAATTTCACAATTTTTGATAATCCATATTCCCTTTTTACTTCTTCAATATTTTTCCCAGGTACATATGCTCTCAAAGTTAACAATTGCTCTTTCACTCTCATTTTTCTTCCCCCAGTCGTTTTATTCAATTCAATTACAATAAGGTTGTAATTTCTCACTGCAATCGTTTATCTTAACCGTCACTATTACGAGGATACCTTTAAACAAGCACTTCTTAGCTTTTAAACCATATCCTTTTGAAATGCCTCTAACGCAATATGAACAGTCTCATCTGGAATAGATACGACATTCACTACCCCATATTCCTGCATTAACACCATATGAATTGCTCCAGCGTTCGCTTTCTTATCTTGTTTCATCAATTGAACGAGACGCTCTACATTCAAATCTCTTGGCATTTTTGGATATCCGTACTTTAAGAACCACTGCTTCATCTCTTCATAAGAAAGATTAACCTTGTACACTTGCTCACTTAAAAACAAGGCAAATAATATTCCAACCGCTACTCCGTCACCGTGAGTAATATTTCCATATCCTAGTTCTTTTTCAAGAGCATGGCCTAACGTATGTCCAAAGTTCAAATGGGCACGTACGCCTTTTTCTGTTTCATCTTGTGATACAATATTTGCCTTTACAGGAATTGCCTTCGTTAATATATGGATTAGCTTCTCATCACGAAGATCCGCTAATGTTTGCACTTCTTCTTTTAACCAATGATACAGCTTTACATCACCAATAAGAGCATGTTTTATCACTTCTGCATAACCTGAACGCCACTCTTTTTCAGGAAGTGACTGTAAAAACGGCGTATGATATACAACTACTTCCGGTTGATGGAATGCACCAATCATATTTTTACCTAACGGATGATTGATCGCTACTTTCCCACCTACTGCGCTATCATGAGCTAATAAAGTCGTTGGAACTTGAACGAAGCGAATTCCACGCATAAATGACGCAGCAACAAAACCAGCTAAATCTCCAATCATCCCGCCTCCAAGTGCAATAATTAAAGAATTTCTATCTAATTTATTTTCAAGAGCTGACGTATGAGCCGCATAGAAATTTTCAAAAGACTTCTCTTTTTCGCCACTCGGTACAACGAATGAAAATACTGTTTGCTCTATTTGCAACGCGTCTACAACTGTCTGTAAATGTAAAGACGCAACAGCTTCATCTGAAATGATCATGATGTTTGATACAGATGGCTGCATATTTTGAACAATCGTTGTCAACTTTGACAACGATTGTTTTCCTACATGTACATCATATTCTTTTGATTTCGTTTGAATATGTATGTTTCCCATTAAAATCCCCTCGCATATTCATTATGTTTCTCAATATTTTCACGAATAAGGTCCATACGATCTAATCCGAATTGTTCTATTAAAGCTGTCGCTAATTCCCAAGCCACAACCGCTTCTGCAACGACACTAGCTGCTGGAACAGCACAACTATCTGAACGTTCAATACTTGCTGTAAAAGGCTCTTTCGTATCAATATCTATACTTTGAAGAGGTTTATATAGTGTAGGGATCGGTTTCATCACACCACGCACAACAATTGGCATTCCAGTCGTCATACCGCCTTCTAATCCACCTGCATTATTTGTTCTTCGTGTATATCCATGTTCCTCATTCCACAGAATTTCATCATGAACTTCACTTCCCGGTCTATGCGCTGCTTCAAAACCAATTCCAATCTCGACACCTTTAAAAGCATTAATGCTCATAATTGCAGCTGCTAATTTCGCATCCAGTTTTCGATCATAATGCACATAGCTACCGACCCCAATTGGCATTCCTTCCACAATCACTTCAACGATTCCACCTATTGAATCACCATTTGCTTTCGCATCATCAATTGCTTTCATCATTTGGTTACCTGCTGCTTCATCTAAGCAACGTACTGGTGATGCTTCTGTAATACTTTTTAATTCTTCAATTGAACTATAGGTAAATTCCTGAGCCTGTACACCGCCAATTTCAATTACATGGCCCGCCACTGTAATACCAAGTTCTGCTAACACTTTTTTAGCAACCGCACCAGCAGCAACACGCACTGTCGTTTCGCGTGCTGAAGAACGCTCCAGTACATTTCTCATATCTCTATGACCATATTTAATCGCACCATTTAAATCAGCATGCCCAGGTCTTGGTTTTGTTACTTTCCTTTTCATTTCTTTTTCTTCTTGTTCCGTTAAAGGCTCTGCGCCCATAATTTTTGTCCAATGTGCAAAATCACGATTTTCAACAACAAGTGCAATTGGAGAACCTAATGTCTCTCCATGTCTAACACCACTTACAATTTGCACTTGATCTGTTTCAATTTGCATGCGTCTACCACGCCCATGCCCCTTTTGCCTTCTAGCTAACTCTTCATTTATATCATCCGCTACTAAAGGCAGTCCTGCCGGAACACCTTCTATAATCGTTGTAAGTTGTGGACCATGAGATTCACCAGCTGTAATATATCGCATACGTTATTCCTCTTTTCGTATATGTATTTATCCCGCTATATTAAGCAATGATATTATCTTTCCTTACTCTAAAAATATGAAAGAAATTATATATTTGATTAGCCATTCGCTTATTCTCCGATAGGCCTTTTACTTTACATATCAATATATCATAACAGCTCTAACTTCGTAACTAATTGAAACAAAAAAAGTGCAAGAAGAATACCCCTATTCTCCTTGCACTTTCTACTATTATCACAGTGATTAAAGCGTTTACAAATTATTTCAAAATAATTAGTAAATCCATTCATTCATTAATTTTGAGTAGTCAACTAATTCTTCTTCCTTAAAGAAAATAGCAATCTCGCGCTCTGCACTTTCTAACGAATCAGAACCATGGATAATGTTTTTCGCAACAGTTACACCGAAATCTCCACGAATTGTTCCAGGAGCTGCTTCATGTGGTCTTGTTTTACCCATCATGTTACGAGCTGTATCTACTACGCCTTCACCTTGCCATACCATTGCGAATACAGGTCCAGATGTAATAAAGTCTACTAATTCACCAAAGAAAGGTTTCTCTGTGTGCTCAGCATAGTGTTGTCCAGCAATTTCCGGAGTGACTTGCATTAATTTTGCACCAACTAATTGAAAGCCTTTTTTCTCAAAACGAGCTACGATTTCCCCAATGAAGGCACGTTGTACACCGTCTGGTTTTACCATTAGAAATGTTTTTTCCATAAAAAATCTCTCCACTTCTGAATTATGTATGTAATTGTATATCCCCACACACATATTAACACCCTTATCACAATTGCGCAATAGTTTTGAAATAGAGAGATTATTTTATTTTTTAGAAAAAACACTAAAATTTTCGTTTCCCAATATACTTTGCTACATTTTGTAATGCATACTTCGCTTGTCCACGCGGAAGTGGTTTTATGATTTCTAATGCTTTATGTAAATAACGTTCACTAAACGCAAATGCTTGATCAATAGCGTCACTATTTTTTACAGCCTCAATAATTCCTTTCATTTCGTCCGCTGTTGTATTTTCATGTACAGATGTGATTTTCTTACGAAGCACGGGATCTTCCATAGCGTATAGGGCAGGAAGCGTAATATTCCCTTGTAACAAATCACCACCAGCAGGTTTTCCAAGCTTCTCTTCTGTGGAAACGAAGTCTAAAATATCATCAATAATTTGATACGACATTCCTACAAAATACCCATACCAAAATAGTCGATTTACCGTATCACGATTAGCGCCAGCAGCAATTGCTCCTAGTTGACAACTCGCAGCAATTAATAAGGCTGTTTTTCGCTTTATTCTTCTTAAATACGTTCGTAAATTTTGGTCATAATTGTACTTATCTTTAATTTGTTCAATTTCACCTTTACACACTTCTAAAATGGTATGCGATAGCGCCTGATGCGCCTCTGGAATTTCGATATTTGTTATACATTCAAGAGACTTAGCGAACAAATAGTCCCCTGTATACATTGCAATACGATCTCCCCATTTCGCATTCACAGTTGCACTACCACGTCGTAAAAATGCAGCATCAATAACATCATCGTGAACAAGAGAAGCCATATGAATAAGTTCTAACGCAACAGCTACATGTTTAATTGCATCTAACTTATAATCTCCAAATTTTCCCGCAAGCAACACAAATACAGGACGAATTCGCTTCCCACCAGCTTCAATAAGTTGTAATGCCGCCTCTTCTACCAATGGCTGTTCAGAAGCAACTGTCTTTTTTAATTCTTTTTCTATCACATTAATATCCGATCGTAAAAAAGAGTACATAAGTTGTAACTTCATATTGTTCACCTTAACCTAAAACTTCTTTTTTCTTTTTCTTTTTTCTTTTTTCTATTTTGATTCTGGTTTCATACCTAAGTGCATCGCTGCTACCCCAAAAGTAAACGGCTTCACTTGTACACGTTCAAGTCCAGCTTTTTCGAACATATTAGCCAATTCTTTCATACCTGGGAATGTACTAGCAGATTCTTGCAGCCATGAATATTCTTTAAAACTTTTCGCAAATAACTTTCCAAATAACGGCATGATATATTTAAAGTATAAAATATACCCTTGTCGAAAACCAATCATTGTTGGTTGAGATGTTTCTAAACAAATCACTTTTCCACCTGGTTTTACTACACGCGTCATTTCTTTTAATACGTGCATATAATCCGGTACGTTACGTAAACCAAATCCAATCGTTACATAATCAAACGTGTTATCTTCAAATGGAAGTTCCATTGCATTCCCGTGTAAAAGTTCTACTTGTTTTAATTGTAACGCCTCTACCTTTTGCTTACCGACAGATAACATATTTTCACTGAAGTCTAGACCAACAACCTCGCCCTGTTCACCTACCGCTCCAGCTAGCGCAATTGTCCAGTCTGCTGTCCCGCAGCATACATCAAGAGCTTTGCTACCTGATTTTACATCCATAATGCGCATCGTCTCTTTACGCCACGCTTTATGTCTTTGAAAACTAATAACAGAATTCATCACATCGTATTTATCAGAGATTTTCTCAAATACATCATGTACTCTTTCTTCTTTTGATTGTTGCATGCTCGTACCTTCTTCCAATGTAAAATTGCTTATGTCTTCGATTTATCTCTTAACACAGAGTTTATTTCGCTTATATCTGTGTGGTTTTCCAAATATTGATTTTCTTTCTTTCTGAGTTCCATCATCCATCCATGAATAACTGTTTCTACCTCCGCTTTATCCTTCACAATCCCTTGAACTGCTTGAAAAACAGGTGAATGTTGTTTATCAGCGTGCAGTTCATATTCTTTTTGAAGACGGTTTTTTCCTAGTACATACGTTATAAACGGCTTCCAATGCGATAAATGAAAATGATCACATGTTTTTTGCAAGAGTGCAGACTCAATCGTTACTACACTTTCCATTATGTCATCCATCGTTTCATGCGCTTTTTGATATAACATTATTTTGTGTTCATTAATTTCTTTAATTCCTTCAGCAAGTGCACGAATTAAAACAATATCACAATTCATAGACAGTAAGTAATAATATAACCCGCTATAGTAATCACCAGCAAGCACTGTTAACTGGCGACGTTTATGCGATTCATTTGCTTCTTCCCCTGCTTTATTTGATACTCTTTCATGTGTATCAAGCGCAATTTGCACAAGCATAATCGTTACTACATAATGCTCAATTTGTTCTATATGTAAATTTTCACTTTTTAAAGCACCATATAACAATGCTATTTTTTCTTCATCAATAAATGGTTCTTCAATATAGTTTATAAAATAAGGATGGCGTAATTTCTCCATCAATTTCTCTCTTATACCCGCATACCCTCCGTAGATGTCACACACAAAAATCACCCTTGTTTTCTAATTCATAAAACTTATTATAACACATACATTCTATTTTCTATAACCAAAACTTGGCTACTCTTTCCAAACTTCCACCGAACTAAATAACATCTTCCATTCTTTTTAGTAGTCTTTCTATTCTCACTCTGCCTTGCTAAAACTATATCATTTATTTACATAAAAAAAAAAAAAAAGAAAAGCAGTTTCCTACTTTTCTTTACTTTGTTTTAATAAAAGATAAAATTTCACTACGTGCCGCTGCATCATTTTCTAACACACCACGTACTGCTGTTGTTACAGTTTTCGCGCCCGGCTTTTTCACACCACGCATCGTCATGCACATATGTTCCGCTTCTACTACTACCATTACACCATGCGGTTCTAGTACTTCCATAATAGAGTTCGCTACTGTTGATGTAATACGTTCTTGCAGTTGTGGACGACGTGCAATAGTATCTACAGTTCGAGCTAATTTACTTAACCCTGTCACTTTTCCGCCTTGCGGAATATATGCAACGTGAGCAACTCCATAGAATGGAACTAAATGATGCTCACACATCGAATAAAACGGTATATCTTTTACTAGTACAAGCTCCTCGTGATCTTCTCCGAACACTTTATGCAAATGTTCTTTCGGATCTTCATGCATACCCGCGAACACTTCTGCGTACATTTTTGCCACACGCTTTGGTGTATCAAGTACTCCCTCACGATTTGGGTCATCTCCGATTGCCTCTAAAATAAGGCGTACTGCATGTTCAATTTGTTCTAAATTAACTTTTGCCATCCGCTAGCCCTCCCGAAAACCTAAAAGTGATACGAACACATTCTAGCATATTTATGTTTTTAAAAGCAAAAAGAAGAGTTCCCAAAAAGGAAACTCTTCTTCCCTGTTAATATGTAAGGATTATTTAACCGCATCTTTTAACGCTTTACCAGGTTTGAATGCAGGTACTTTACTTGCAGCGATTTCAATCTCCTCACCTGTTTGTGGGTTACGACCTTTACGAGCCGCACGCTCACGAACTTCGAAGTTACCGAATCCGATCAGTTGTACTTTATCACCTTGTTTTAAAGCTTCTAAGATAGAATCAAAAACAGCGTCTACTGCTTTTGTTGCGTCCTTTTTAGAAAGGGAACTTGCTTCTGCAACAGCATTGATTAAATCTGTCTTGTTCATGCCATTCACCTCCTCCCAAAGATAAGACTGTATAATGATCATAAAATGAGTCTTACTTTCATTTGTAGGCAATTTTTACAAATTCTATACTACAAAGATGTAGATAAATCATTATCAACGCCTATATTATACGATTCTCCTTTATAATTCAATATTTTTAAGGAAATTGTTACTCTTAAAATGTGAAAATCTGATGAAACTTGACAATTTACAACAATATATTAGATAATGACTGTTTATTTTGCTATTCTATACGCGAAAATCAAAAAAATCCCTCTACGATGAGAGGGATTTTTTCTTATAATATAATCGCAATTAATCCGCCAGATCCTTCATTAATAATTCTTTCTAGCGTTTCTTTTAATTTATATCTTGCATTTTCTGGCATTAAAGATAGTTTCGCTTGAATGCCTTCTCGAACAATAGAGCTAAGTGAACGTCCGAATATATCAGAATTCCAAATTGATAATGGGTCATCTTCAAAATCCTGCATTAAATAACGAACTAATTCTTCACTTTGCTTTTCAGTACCAATAATTGGCTCAAACGTTGACTCCACATCTACTTTAATCATATGAATAGACGGAGCTACAGCTTTTAGTTTCACACCAAACCTTGAACCGTGACGAATAATTTCTGGCTCATCTAAGCTCATGTCAGCTAACGCAGGCGCTGCTACACCATATCCTGTTTGCTTTACCATACGCAGGGCATCCGCCACTTGATCGTATTCTATTTTCGCATGAGATAAATCGAGCATAAGCTTTAATAAATGATCTTTCCCTCGAATTTCTACTCCTACTACTTCTTTTAAAATTTGATCATATAATTCATCTGGTGCATATAAATCAATCTCTGCTACACCTTGCCCCATATCAATGCCAGCTAAGCTCGCTCGATCAATAAATTCATACTGACTAAACTGCCAAACGACACGGTCCACATCACGAAGACGTTTTATATCCTTCACAGTCTCTTGAACAGCTTCTTGATAACTTTGGCGCAACCAATGCCCTTCATTTAACACCATCACCCAGCTCGGAAGGTTAACATTCACTTCTAAAACCGGGAACTCAAATAAAGCCTCTCGAAGCACATTGTACACATCTGTTTCCCTTAAACTTTCTACACTCATCGCAATGACTGGGATATCATATTCTTCAGATAAACTTTGGCGCAATTGCTCTGTATCTGGATGATACGGCTGTACAGTGTTAATGATCATAATGAAAGGTTTTCCGACTTCTTTTAACTCATTTACTACGCGTTCTTCTGCCTCTATATAATCTCTTCTTGGAATTTCACCAATCGTTCCATCTGTTGTAATTACAACACCAATTGTGGAATGTTCTTGAATTACTTTACGTGTTCCGATTTCTGCAGCTTCATGGAATGGAATAGGTTCTTCATACCAAGGAGTATTAATCATGCGCGGGCCATTCTCATCTTCATAGCCTTTTGCTCCTGGAACCGTATATCCAACGCAATCTACCAATCGAATATTCACTTCAAGACCTTCATCTACTTCGATAGAAACCGCTTGGTTTGGAACAAACTTCGGTTCCGTCGTCATGATTGTACGACCAGCAGCACTTTGAGGCAGTTCATCTTGCGCCCTTTGACGGTCAGACTCATTCTCAATATTAGGAATAACTACAAGTTCCATAAATTTTTTAATAAATGTTGATTTCCCTGTTCGAACAGCTCCTACAACTCCAAAATAAATATCACCGCCTGTGCGTTCCGCAATATCTTTAAAAATATCTACCTTTTCCAAGTGATTCCCTCCCTCAATATTTTTGGGAATAATTCCACATTTATAGTCAACTAATACCTTCTCTAACGTTGCCTATAATATCTGATATAATATAATGGTATTCTAGAAGTTCGGACAATATATCATATAATTTTGTCCAATTTCATATGACTATTAAAAAATACCTTTTGTTTGCATCGCAAGTTGTGTAACATAAAAAACCTTTCTTCTAGAACTTATTCACTAAAAGAAAGGTTCATGACTTATGATTTTAAAAAAATTGGTTCTCCATTCTTTACCGTATACGGTAAAGAATACGCAGGTACAAATGGAGAATCTTTCGAAAGTATATTCCGAATATCTTCCCCTTCCTTAAATTGCCCTTCATTTTTTTTCAACGCTTCATATAAGTCGATTCGATAATCAACATAAATTTCTCCCTTTTCATTGATTACAAAAGGAAGCCCTTTACCAGAATACGGACTTGTCACTTGCGGCACATCTTTATATCCTAGTTTTTTGAAATCTAATTCATATACACCATCTGAAATTACCTTTTTAAAAGGCGGATATTGATGTTCATCCCGATACATCCTAAGCTTTAATGATAATTCCTGGATTTGTTCAGCCATCCTAACATCAATTAACTTTACTGTCGGGTTTGTTTCAACGTCTATTAATACGTATTGGTATACTCCTCCGCTTTCATACGCATTTCCTGGCGCCTCCTGTATGTAACGCGGAGCAATCTTTTGAAAATCGATTGGATACTTTTGATAAATAGGCGTACTCATATCCCGCGTCTTAATTGGCAATATCCCCTCATTTTGCTCCTTAAATGTCACTACAGCTTTTTGAACAACCTGTACCTGATCTTCATAAGGAACGGCATTTTGTTTCATATTTTCTTTCGGATACAGACATCCTGTTAAAAGGCTCATACAACAAAATATTAAAATAATATGGACTTTTTTCACTAGCAATCACCTTTTCATACTAATATAACTTGCTCCGTATGTAGCATTTTCGAGACCATTCCCTTTACTGCTGTACAGGTCCACTAAATACAACAAGAAAAATAACAATTCCTGACACAATCATAAGGGTGTACGCTACTAACGCTGTAATCCCTTTCAAAAATTTATTCTTTATTTTGTATCTACTTAGTAAAATAAAACTTACTGCAAAAAACATAAATCCAATTGCTCCTAAAGCAAACCACATTTTTATGAGCCCTTCTGACATATACACACCCCTTTTTATTAATCTATTTTTATACTATTTTAACAAATTAAAATCTTTAAACAAATACAAAAAGAACATTTTACTACAAATTAAGAATATATAACTTTAATCAACAGGTTTTTTCGCATCTTCCACTAATCTAAATAAAAATAAAACCGAAGCGAGTGTATCTCTCGCTTCGGTTGACCAAATATGCCCAAAACAGCTCTATTCCCATACTTTCATGGCTATCATATGCAATCTACAAACTCTTTGTTTCTTATATCTTATTTTTTAAACATTTTGCTTAACGAACCAAAATCAGCGGGCATATTATTGTTAATAATCGCTTTTACAATTTGATCCTCTTGTTCTTTCGGCACTTCACGTCCTGCCATAAGAGCCACTTGATGAATCAATTGACGAAGCACAGTTTCATCACGTAAATTCGCATTCTGTACAGATGATGCTAATTTAAAAATATCTTCTTTATTCACTTTCGCTTCTTTTTCAATGTTATTAAAAATGTTATTATCCATTCTTTTCACCCTCTCCTCAAGTTACTCTTCATCCTATGCAAAATTAAAAAAATGGTGAAAAGACCCATAAAAATAAAAAGCGACAGAAGTACAAATGTACTTCTGTCGCTTTTCTTTAAAGTAAGTCAGGTATAGCTTCCACTTCATGTTTTCGAACACGTCCCATTAATGAGCCTACTGCATCTTTCACATTATTCCCATTGAATAGCACGTCATATAAAGCAGCTGTAATCGGCATTTCAACTTCCATTTTCTCTGCTAATTCGTGAGCAGCTTTCGTTGTTCTTACACCTTCTACAACCATACCCATGCTTTCTAACACCTCTTCTAAAGAGTGTCCTTTTCCAAGCATATTTCCAGCGCGCCAATTTCGGCTATGAACACTTGTACAAGTTACAATTAAGTCTCCCATACCAGTTAGACCAGCAAACGTTAATGGATTTCCGCCCATTTTTCTTCCTAAACGAGCAATCTCCGTTAAACCACGTGTCATTAATGCCGCTTTCGCATTATCACCTAATCCAAGTCCATCAGTTATCCCAGCAGCTAATGCGATAATATTTTTTAACGCACCACCAAGCTCAACTCCAACGATATCTGGATTTGTGTATACACGGAAGTAACTATTCATAAACAAATCTTGTACTTCCTCAGCCGCTTCCATACGCTTTGCTGCAGACGTAACAGTTGTCGCTTGACGCAAACCAACTTCTTCAGCATGACTCGGTCCAGATAGTACAACAACATCTTTAATCAAGTCCTCTGGAATTTCTTCCTCAATCACTTCCGAAATACGTTTTGATGTACCAGGTTCAATCCCTTTACTTGCATGAATCCAAGTAGTCGGACCTGCTACATATTTCTTCATATCTTGTAATACCTCTCTATACGCTTTCGTTGGTACTACAAGAAGTACTACATTTACATCTACTAATGCTTCTTCTAAAGAAGAGTAGGCTGCGATTGTGCTTGGCAATGTAATTCCTGGAAGGTATCGACTATTCTCATGTGTTGTATTAATCTCATCCATAAGTTCAGAACGATTTCCCCAAATACGTACATCATGTCCATTGTCAGCTAATACCATCGCTAACGCTGTTCCCCAGCTACCTGCTCCAACTACTGTGATTTTTGTCATAAAATCACATCCTCTCCATTAGTCTCTTGCTCTAGCGATAATGTGAATCGGCGTTCCTACAAAACCGAACGCTTCACGTAAACGATTCTTTAAGAAGCGCTCATATGAAAAGTGCATTAATTCTGTATCGTTTACAAATATAACAAATGTTGGTGGTTTTACCGCAACCTGTGTCGCATAGAAGATTTTCAGACGGCTACCATTATGAGTTGGTGTTGGATTCATCGCTACCGCATCCATAATTACATCATTTAATACGTTCGTTTGAATACGGATACTATGGCTTTCATTTACTTCATTAATAACTGGTAATAATGTTTGTGTACGTTTTTTCGTTTTCGCAGATAAGAATACAATCGGCGCGTACTCTAAAAATTGGAAATGAGCACGGATGTTTTCTTCAAATGCTTTCATTGTTTTTTCATCTTTTTTCACTGCATCCCATTTGTTTACGACGATAATAACAGCACGTCCTGAATCATGAGCATATCCAGCAATTTTTTTATCTTGTTCAATAATTCCTTCTTCTCCGTCTAAAACGACTAAAACAACGTCAGAACGTTCAATCGCTCTAAGTGCACGAAGTACACTATACTTTTCTGTGCTTTCGTATACTTTCCCTTTTTTACGCATACCAGCTGTATCGATGATTACATAATCTTGACCATCTTTACTATATGGTGTATCAACAGCATCACGTGTTGTTCCCGCTATATTACTTACAATTACACGTTCTTGACCAAGAAGTGCATTTACAAGTGATGATTTCCCTACATTTGGACGTCCAATTAAAGAGAAACGGATTGTTTCATCATCATACGCTTCTTCTTCAATCTTTGGAAAATGATTTGCAGCTTCATCTAACAAATCACCAAGTCCTAAACCGTGTGTACCTGAAATCGGGAATGGCTCGCCAAATCCTAATGCATAAAAATCATAAATATCACTACGCATTTCTGGATTATCAACCTTATTTACCGCAAGTACAATTGGTTTTTTAGAACGATATAAAATTTTAGCAACTTCTTCATCTGCTGCAGTTACACCATCGCGACCATTCGTCATAAAAATGATAACATCTGCTTCATCAATCGCTACTTCCGCTTGTTGACGAATTTGTGTCAAGAACGGCTCGTCTCCAATATCAATTCCACCTGTATCAATAATGTTAAATTCATGATTTAACCATTCTCCCGCACTATAAATACGGTCTCGCGTTATACCTGGTATATCTTCTACGATTGAAACTCTTTCTCCAACAATTCTATTGAAAATAGTAGATTTTCCTACGTTCGGGCGGCCTACTATTGCTATTACTGGTTTCGGCATATACTTTCATCCTTTCAACTTGCTTCTGTTTATTATGTAAAAAACCCTTCTTTGTGCAAGAAGGGATTTGCATTCCAGAATATTTCTCAGCGTATCAAAACACCTCACATTATACCACACGTTACTAATGTTTCACAATAATATATACATTCTCTTGTAAGCGATGCGCAATACCATCTAAAATTGCCTCTAAATTATTTGCAACAAATTCTAACTCATCTGTCGATTCACAAGTAAACAAAGGGGCACCACCAGCAAATTTCTCCGGCGTTGTTGTAATAACCGCGAGAATTACACTTTCTAACATCATCTTTTATCTCCCCTTCCTTTCGGGGCTTCCGATGACATATGAACAGCACTTTCTAACGTCGGCACATTCCCTATGACACCTATCGCTTTCTCTGCATCTTGATCTTGTGGCAAGACAAAAATCCCAACCCTACCATCTTCTAAATCACGCTTTGCTAGCGGCACAAGCGCTGGCGTACCAGAATCTCTATAAATCCCTAAAGCAACAGAAACATCATGTAAAATAGCTTGTCGTTGTCCTAAGTTTGAGATTGTCACCATCGCATCAATTGTTTTCGGCCTTAAAATAAAGCCCATTCCATATTTCATAATTTCCTCTTGCCTTGCTGGTAATCCAATATTCATAATGTAAATATTATCAATATACAGCCCCGCTCCTTCAAAACGAAGTGGAACATGCTCGATATCAACAAGATCATGTAACCTTCTGCCAGACATTAATTTTTTCGCGATAATAAATGCGATTATAGCCATAATTACTCCAGCAATCCATGAATGGAATCCTATATACGCAAACGTCGTTGCAAACGACGTTAACATCGCCAAATAGTTTCGACTTTCAAAAACTAATGCAATCCCTTCAATATATGTATTTCCACGCGGTACGAGCTCATATCCATCTAATTGTTGAAGGGTATTTCTTTCCATATTACGCACATCACGAAACTGTGTTGCTGCTAATGTAAGAAATGTAATAGCAGAAAAATCTTTTTTCAAAATTGACGGAATTGCAATCGCTCCTAAAGCCGCTGCAATTAACCCCATCGCAACGTGAATAATTTTCCCGTGGAGCCTCGTCGGATATTGACGCGTATCTGTCCGGAGCATTAGCACTCTCGTTACTGTCCCCGCTATTACTCCGCATAAAATGGCCGGTGTATATTCAGTCATGTATTACCCTCGCCTTTCTTTTACGTGATTTCCTCTTGAACTGTTCCATGTATACTGATGCTTTTGCAATCCAAAACAAAATTGCCATGAAAAATGTAGCAACGGCGACGATATCAAAAAACGCTAAACTTCCGTAATCATAAGGGAAATGTAGTTTTCGAAAAATAAGTGTCACTAACAATTCCCCCTGTAACATTCCTATATAAAGAGAACATAATCGTAATATGCGATCCTCATGCAATAAAACCGATGCATACACAAGAGCACCACTTACCAAAAACAACCTGTCCACCACAATCCAAATCGGATCATATACTTCTAACAAATGAAAACTTGTATATAACATTGCAATAATAAGTGCCGAAAGTAAGCTATATAATTTTTTCCAAATAGAATATAGTGCGATTCCTATAAAAGCAACAATACAAAGCAAAAGTGCATTTACTGATACCGTGAATGAAGCAATCGTTACATGTAACGGAGAGCAAATAATAAAAATCAATATACAAGCGCTTATCTTCCACCGCATAGAGTCCTTTTTCATAAAAAAAGTTACAACAATCCACCCTATCCAAGCTAAAAAATAAAAAGTACTCCCTTCCATCATTTCACCTCCTATGTTTTCCATTATGGGAACTTTTTATGAAAGTTAATCCACTTTCTTCGCGCATAGTTTTTTCATATAACAGCAACACTTTTAATAAGGAGGTGCTATTCATTATGGGTAAAGATCGTCAAGAACGAAAACTAAGAGAATCACGACGCGTTGAATCTGATCGTGACCAATCACTACAATATCCGGGTGCAACTGGACTGGATACACCAGAGCAAGCCCGAAAACAAAATCAGCACTAATGAACACAAAAAGACGGTTTCGATATTGTACGAAACCGTCTTTTACATAATTATTTTAATGATTTTTACTTATATCAAAATAACATTTAACATCCGAATTTTTCTATAGTTTATTTTTATCTCCACCTATTTTTCCTTCGCGAAATTAAACCCTCCCCAATAATTCAGTAGCAAACTATCTACATTTTCCAGCCTCTTTTTCAGTCGCAACTTGCACAAGATAGTGTTTATATAGGAATAATTTTATTTTGATAGAATATTAATTCCATTCCTCACTTTATATTACTAAAACGAACAAAAAACAAAAAAATCAACCAAACGGTTGATTTTTTTATCTTCTACTATAATGCGTCGTATCAATACCACGCTGCGTTAACCAATGATACGTTTCGCCCTTTACAACAAGAGGTACAGCCTGTAACTCTTCTATCGTCTTTGCACCAAGAGCTGTCATAATAAATTTCAAATCTGTATGTAAAAGATCAATTTCATCCACTAACTTCTCGATACCATCTTGCATTAAAATACGTAAAAAGTATCCAGCAAACGCAGTTGTATTCGCCCCTAATGCGATTGCTTTCGCTACGTCAAGCGCTGTTTGTATACCCCCAGATGCAATAAAAGAGAGGTTATTATTTGTAGAGGTTGCTTCAATAATCGAGGTTGCTGTTTGTATGCCCCAGTTATTAAAATAAGAAAGCATTCGCTGTCTTCTTTCATTTTCAACAGCAGCAAAATTTGTACCACCTTGTCCACCAATATCAATTGCCGTTACACCTATGCTCGCTAGCTGTTGTATTGTTTCCTTACTCATCCCAAATCCAACTTCTTTCACAATGACAGGAACTTTACTATTTAATACAATTTTCTCAATGCGCTGAAGTACACCAGTAAAGTCACGGTCTCCTTCTGGCATCGTTAACTCTTGTATGACATTTAAATGAATTTGCAATGCATTCGCTTCAATCATATCAACGGCACGCTCTGCTTGTTCGATAGTTGCCTCACTACCTAAATTAGCAAAGAAAATACCATTTGGATTTACCTTTCTGATAATCGTATAAGAAGCAGCCTCACTTTCATCTTTTAACGCCGCCATTTGCGACCCCACAGCCATAGCAAGATTATGATGTTTCGCTACATATGCTAATTGCTCATTAATATGTAACGTTTTCTCTCCCCCACCACCAGTCATCGCATTGATAAAAATCGGCGAACTTAGTGAAAGTTCGCCGATTTTTGTTTCACATGTTATTGTGTCATAACTTGAATTTGGCAATCCTTGATGCACAAAATCAATATCATGAAATCCATGCGTACGAGACTGACCAGTAGAAAGAGCGTATTCAATATGATCTAATTTACGTTTTGCCCTTACCACTTGTACCCCTCTTTATTTCTTTAATTTTTTCAGTTGTTCACCAATAATATCACTTAATTGGAAAGTAGCAGAATCAGCATTTGGTTCATACTGACTGTAATCCTCAATTACATTATTTTCCTCAAGCGTTTCTTTTATACTTAAAGAAATACGTTTCTCTGCAACATGGACTTCAAGCACTTTCACTTTTACTTCTTGTCCCATTTCCAATACTTCATTTGGATTTTTCACGTGACGATTTGCAATTTGAGATACATGCACAAGACCTTCAACGCCAGGTAAAATTTCAACGAATGCACCGAATGTAACAAGACGTTTTACTACTCCCTCACGAATATCTCCAGCTTTTATTTCGCCAGCAACATTCTCCCAAGGTCCTGGCTGAGCTGCTTTAATTGATAAAGAAATACGTTGTGTATCAGCATCAACAGATAATACCTTTACCTTTACCTTTTGACCTTGCTCTAATACTTCAGAAGGTTGCTCTACACGTTCGTGTGAAATTTGTGAAATATGAACTAAACCGTCCACACCACCAACGTTAACGAAAGCACCAAAATCCGTTAATCGTTGCACTGTTCCTTCAACAACGTCTCCTTCTTTTAATGAAGAAATCGCTTCTTTTTTCTTAGAATCTAGTTCTAATTCTACTACTGCTTTATGCGAAAGGATTACACGATTTTTTTCGCGGTCTAATTCAACAATTTTCACGGCTAATGTTTTGCCTTTATAGTCAGTAAAATCTTCTACATAATGTACTTCTACAAGTGAAGCTGGGATAAAACCACGAACACCAAGGTCCACAACTAATCCACCATTCACGATATCTTTTACAGTAACATCAAACACATGACCAGAAGTAAATTTATCTTGTAATTCTACCCATGCTTTTTCTGCATCAACAGCACGTTTAGATAAGACAAGATCATCTTCTTCTAATTTAATAATTTTCAATTCTAGTATTTGATCTAATTCTACAACATCGCTTGCTTTTTCAATATGAACGTTAGCTAATTCACTAATTGGAATTACGCCATCTGTTTTGTATCCAACATTTACAAGCACTTGTTTCTCTTCAACTTTCGTTACAGAACCTGTAACAACGTCACCAACTTGTAATTCTTTTGAATCCATAACTTCTTCATTCATTTTCTCTACCATGGAAATACCTCCCTACAGAATTGACAAAGCATTTTTTATGTATATACGAAATGAAAACATATGTTTTCATTTGCATGTTTAAGAATTTATCATCACATACTCAGTTTTCATACATTTCACTAGAAAATATATTAAACCTATATAAATAGTATACAGCAAAATCATCTTGAAGAAAGTATGTTTTGAAATATAATAGCGAATATATTCTGAAAGTTTCATCCTTCTTTTACTAACTTCTTACAAATCCGAGCATTTGTCAAGGAAAGAGACTCACAATTCACGCATCCTTTACATTTCTATATAAACAAAAAAAGAAAGAGGTTATCCCCTTTCTTTATTTTGCAAACACTCCTGAAACAATACTCATAATTTTTTGGACAACTTCTTCAATTGATAAAGAAGTTGTATCTAATTCCAATGCATCATCAGCTTTCTTTAGAGGAGAAACCTCGCGTTCTGAATCTAATTTATCACGCTGAGCAATTTCTTTTTTTAACTGCTCTAAATTAGAATCGAAACCTTTATTTATATTTTCTAAATGTCTTCTTTCTGCTCTTTCTTCAACAGAAGCAAGCATAAAGATCTTCACTTCAGCATCTGGTAACACATGTGTACCAATATCACGGCCATCCATTACAACGCCGCCTTTTTCCGCTAACTCTTGTTGACGACGTACCATTTCTTCACGAACAAGGCGATGTTTCGCCACAATAGATACTCGATTCGTCACCTCAGGTGTACGAATTACTTCAGAAACATCTTGTCCATTTAAAAATACAAGTTGTGTATTTTCTCCTTGCTGAAACTCAATATTTACATTCTTTACAACTTCCATTAACTTCTCTTCATTTTCAATGTCCACTTTTTGTTCAAGGGCTGCATATGTAATCGTGCGGTACATTGCGCCTGTATCAATATAAACGTAAGAAAGTTTCTTTGCCACAACTTTTGCAACCGTACTTTTTCCAGCAGCTGCTGGACCATCTATAGCAATTGAAATTCGTTTATCCATTGTAACACCTCATTTTTTCACTTATAAAACAAAACGAAAAGCAGGTATTCTCCTGCTTCTTCTCATTTGCTTCACGTCATTAAATCCTCAATTATTGTAGCATAATCCTTCATAGAAGAAAATGAAAACTACCTATTCACCTGTAAGATTTCTGCTTTGTTTTTTACCATGACACCTTCATAATAAACAATTTTAGATAAATATTTCACTGATGACTTATGTATAAATAACAATTGCACAACAGAAAGACAAATGAATTGTATTACTAATATACGAATAAAAATTTTCTCCATCTTTTTCAATGTAATTGCTCCCTCCTATCCTACATTTACACATTTCGTTTCGTGATTTTATACATCGTATATATAGCAGCTAACTTTATTGTCATTTTCGAGGCATACTTTTATACATTTCCATTGTCGAATTTACTCAAAACATGTTATGTTCTAAATGTATTTTTCAACTTGAAAGGGGTATAAGCATTGAAAAGAATCCTAGTTTTACACACAGGTGGAACAATTGCAATGGAGGAAGATAAAGAAACTGGGGTCGTACAACCAGGTGAAAAAAATCCTCTTTTAAAATTTATTCCTGATTTAGAAGGCGATGTTGATTTAATCGTTGAAGACGTGTTCCATCTACCATCTCCTCATATGACACCGAGCGAAATGTTACAATTACAAGTCATCATTGATGAAAAAGTAAAACAAGACAACATTCATGGCGTAGTCATTACGCATGGTACGGATACATTAGAAGAAACAGCCTATTTCTTAGATTTAACAGTGCAAGCAACTATTCCAATCGTTGTAACAGGTGCAATGCGTTCTAGTAATGAATTAGGTGCTGATGGTCTATATAACTTCTTATCGGCTGTAAAAGTAGCTAGCTGTAGTGAAGCTGCTGAAAAAGGTGTTTTAGTCGTATTAAACGACGAAATTCATTGCGCTACAAATGTAACGAAAACACATACAAGTAACGTGGCAACATTCCAGAGTCCACAGTATGGACCAATCGGTATGGTAACAAAGCGCGGCGTTGTATTCCATCACGCTTTAGTACACCATGAAACATATTCAGTAAATAAGGTTTCTAAAAACGTAGTTGTTCTAAAAGCATACGCTGGTATGGACGATACATTGTTAGCAGCAATTGAAAACCTTCCAGTAGACGGGATTGTTATTGAAGCACTTGGACAAGGTAATTTACCTCCAAGAACACTTCCTAGTCTAGAACGATTAATCGACAAAGGAATCCCTGTCGTATTAGTTTCTCGCTGTTTCAATGGCATCGTGCAAGATGTATATTCATATGAAGGTGGCGGCAAACAATTAAAAGATATGGGTATTGTATTCACATACGGTTTAAATGCTCAAAAAGCACGTATTAAATTATTAGTTGCATTAGAGAATACAAATTCTCATGAAACAATCCAAAATATGTTTATGCACAATTAAAAAGAAGCTGTCGAAGTTTATTTCGACAGCTTCTTTTTATATTTCCCTTGACGCAATGGTTTGCGCAATCGCATCCCCATGAAATCGACCGTTCTCAATAAATATTTCATTCGCATTATTTCCAGCAGCAATTACACCTGCAATGAAAATATTTTCAGCGTTCGTTTCCATTGTATCCTCTGCATAAATTGGACGTCCTGTTTCTACATCAATCCGAACACCCATCTTCGTTAAGAAACTATGATCAGGATGGTAACCAGTCATCGCAAATACAAAATCATTTTGGATTGTATATGCCTCATCATCGACTGTAAACGTTAATGTATGTTCAGTAATTTCTTTCACGTGAGCCCTGAAATGCATTTGAATTGTGCCGCTTCGTACTAACGCCTCAAACTCCGGCAAAATCCACGGCTTAATGCTTGGTGAATACTCACTTCCGCGATATAAAACCGTTACACGCGCACCGGTTTTAACAAGTTCTAACGCGGCATCTATACTCGAGTTTTTCCCACCTATAACTACTACATCTCGATCAAAATAAGGATGTCCCTCTTTAAAATAGTGAGCTACTTTCTTCAGTTCCTCGCCGGGAACATTCATATAATTTGGATTGTCATAATATCCAGTTGCTACAACAACATATTTCGCTATATATATTTCTGTACTTCCGTCACGCTTTGTTGTCTCAACATGAAAAACTTCTCCATCTTTTTGTACTTTCTCCACTCGCTCAAAAGCATTTACACGTACAGATTTACGCTTTACTACTTCACGATAATACGCAAGCGCTTGATTTCGAACTGGCTTACGATTTTCTGTAATAAAAGCTACATCACCAATTTCTAATTTTTCACTAGAAGAGAAAAATGTTTGATGAGTTGGATAATTATAAATCGCATTTACAATGTTTCCTTTTTCAATTACTAACGGATTTATCCCTACCTTTTGCAACGAAATTGCTGCTGCTAATCCGCACGGACCGCCTCCAATTATGATAGCTGTTTCTTTCTGCATACTCAACTCACTCCTAGTCTTCTACCAATACGCTATTTATAAAAACAAGAAAAAACCTACTTACAGCAGTAGGCACCTATCTTTATTGTATTCATTTTTCATATATTTGTCATCTAAACGAAACGTACATCCGATAGACATCTGCTAAAAACTGCTGAAATTTAATACCTTGTTTCCCTAATACATTTTCAGGATCAATCTTTCTAGCTGGGTCAAGTGTTTTATGTGATACGATATCTTTCTTCGGATTCAAGCCGAAGTTTTGACATAAATACGCATGATACCACGTAAAACGGGTATATGCTTCCCAAAAGTTAACATCACCGCCATAACAAAGTTCCACTCCAATGGCAGCCTTATTAGCATCATAACCATATAAGTCATTATCTGTCGGCACACCATATCGAACGTGATAGGCAACTTCATTTATAGGAACAATTTCCAATATTGTTTTATCATCTATAAATGTATGTGCCGAAGCTTTCGGTTGTATTTCATTAAAATAATCCCGATTCCCTATCGCATTGCTACCAGGGTTCCCCGTATCATGACTTACAATAAACCTTACTTTAGAAAGAGGAATTCCCGGTCGTGAACTTCCATACCCAATATAGTTACGCTCTATAGGAAACATCGCCATTACTACCAACTCCCGCTTCAGAAGATTACCTTACTTCTTTATATATGTATTCGGTAGCAATGTCCTTATCGCATATTTCTTACGCGAAGAGAAAATCGAAAATATTTGATGTGAACACCATAAATAATAAAATACTTACAGCAACTCCATAAAAACCGTAAAACCAAACACAATCTTCTTTCGTATCTAAACCGAAAAATTTATTTACAGATTGTAATAATGTGCCGCGCTTACTTTGTTTGTTTCTTAATACTTCCACTCGTTCTACAACATCTGCTGGCATCATAAATCTTTGGTCTACTGTCATTTTCATCATTTATCTCTCCTTAAAATCATTTCCGCTTTGTTTATCTAAGGAAAGTATAGCACGTTTGTTCGTGTAGAACAAGCGTTCTTTTTTGTTTTTATTTTATTTTTCAACAATCCAAGTAAGAATTGAGATTACAAAAGCGATAATCGGCCCTACTACAACTGCACCAAATATTAAAAACAGTAGTCCTTCTCCGAACATCCGAACGTTACTTGTTTTTCGGGCTTTCATCGTTCTTGAGAGTTCTCCCTCTAACCTCTTAACCTTTTCTTCTAATTGTTCTACTCGTTCCATCATTTCATTTTCCATATACAACACCTCACACTAATACTTCAACAAAAAAACGTGATTCCCTCGAAAGGAATCACGTTTTCTCACGATATAATATTATACCCAACCTCTGAAGCGACTTGCTTCAGCCATTTTACGAACACCGACCATATACGCAGCTAAGCGCATGTTCACTTTACGAACTTGTGCTGTTTCATAAATAGAATCAAATGATCTTACCATTACTTTTTCTAAACGTTGTTCTACTTCTTCTTCAGTCCAGTAGTAACCTTGGTTATTTTGTACCCACTCAAAGTAAGATACTGTTACACCGCCAGCACTTGCTAATACGTCTGGAACAAGTAAAATTCCGCGATCTGTTAAAATTTTAGTTGCTTCTAATGTTGTTGGACCATTTGCAGCTTCAACAACGATTTTTGCTTTAATATTATTAGCATTTTCTTCTGTAATTTGGTTCTCAATTGCAGCTGGAACTAAAATGTCGCAATCAAGTTCTAACAATTCTTTGTTTGAAATTGTATTATTAAATAGTTTTGTTACTGTACCGAAGCTATCACGACGGTCTAATAAATAATCAATATCTAATCCGTTTGGATCATGCAATGCACCGTAAGCATCCGAGATTGCAATAACTTTCGCGCCTGCATCATGCATAAATTTAGCTAAGAAGCTACCAGCATTACCGAATCCTTGAACAACAACGCGTGCACCTTTAATATCAATGTCGCGTTTTTTTGCAGCTTCGCGAATACAAATTGTTACACCTTTCGCCGTTGCTGTTTCACGTCCATGTGATCCACCTAATACAAGTGGCTTACCTGTAATAAATCCTGGTGAATTAAATTCATCAATACGGCTATATTCATCCATCATCCATGCCATGATTTGAGAGTTTGTGAATACATCTGGAGCTGGAATATCTTTCGTCGGTCCTACGATTTGGCTAATTGCTCGTACATAACCGCGGCTTAATCTTTCTAACTCACGGAATGACATTTCACGTGGGTCACAGATAATTCCACCTTTACCTCCACCGTATGGTAAATCAACAATACCACATTTTAAACTCATCCAGATTGAAAGTGCTTTCACTTCATTTTCTGTTACATTCGGATGGAAGCGAATTCCACCTTTCGTTGGACCAACAGCATCATTATGTTGTGCACGATATCCTGTAAATATTTTAACAGTCCCGTCATCCATACGAACTGGTATTTTCACTGTCATCATACGAATTGGTTCTTTTAATAATTCATATACTTCGTTTGGATAACCCAATTTTTCTAATGCTTCACTAATAACAATTTGTGTCGAATTCAATAGTTCAAAATGTTGTTCCCTTTGTTGTTGTGTTTTTGTTTGAGTTCCCTTTTCGGCTACCATAGTAAGTAAACCCCCTGTAATTTCACTTGTTTAGTAAACCTTCATTGCCTAGTATACACCGTTAAATTTGGAATGCAATAGAAAACGCTAACAAATATATACAAACTATTTCCTGTTGCAAGCGTTTTCACTATCATTATAGTCCTTTTATTGCTTTTAGAAAAGTAAAATACTTAAATATTTAAATATTTTTTATTTCACTTATATATAACAACTTAAGAAGATATTTTTAAGTATAGTAAAGAGCGCCCAAATATTTATGATTCCCGCTATACCATTAATCGTTTTGACATTTTCAGACCAACATTTTAGGTTTCTCCAAATAAAAAACAAAACCTTAGCTTTGTTATATTAGCTAAGGTTTTGTTTTTTCACAAAGTAATTGTGTATTTGTTCAATTGCTTGAGAAGCCATTAATTCTTTACCATACTCCATTAGACGATAAATAGTTGCTGTAGACGGATTACCATATTCCGCTAAAATAGCTATAAAATCTGCCTTCAGTAATTGAACCTGCTCCTCTTCTTCCATCCAAAGATAGAAACGCCCATCCCACGTATATAGTTTTCCGCCAGTTACATCAAGGTTATATAAACGATTCGACAGGTTAATTACGTCATCTAGTGTAGCAAACTCATAAAGTATATGCTCGCTTTCATCTAGAGTCACTTGCATTTCAATAAACTCGTCACGGAACTCATCATCTGTATCCACATCTTGATGTTCTTTCGTTACAATTACGACCATTCCTTGCGCTTGTAGAGAAAATACTTCAACTGCAATTGGACCATCCGCTTCAAACCCTAGTTCCTTATTTGCTTCTTGCATCATATCACGAAATAATTGCTGT
The DNA here is from genome assembly GCF_051294775.1 of Bacillus pretiosus. Classification (NCBI taxonomy): domain Bacteria; kingdom Bacillati; phylum Bacillota; class Bacilli; order Caryophanales; family Bacillaceae; genus Bacillus; species Bacillus pretiosus. The sequence continues at coordinate 680,758 of NZ_JBPPHF010000003.1, read as the reverse complement.
ACTTTCGGTGCATTTCTCCACAAATCTTCTTTCGTTAATCCTCGTTCAGATAAATCATCAAATGTTAAGAAAATTTTTATCTTATTGTAATTTAATCGTTCCAGCCTCATCTCATACCCTCCCTACGTAACCAATGAATATAATTTTTATTATATGAAATAGAAAATAGATGGTTCTTTTCGAACAACTATTCTAACATTTTTAACCAATCATCCCATTCTTCTTTCGTATCACCAATTAGGCATGTTTGAATGTTCAACTGATCTCGAGCACCTATTTCTCCTATAAACCCAACAGAAAGTTTCTCACTTTTTTCTTGCAACAAATTCATGTCCTTCATCGCGTTCTTAAGTTCTCGTTCCTCATCAAAAGAGACTACTACATATGTAGGTTGTATTTGCTCAACAGCTAACAAAATACCATCTTCCGCTAAGCTTGACCTAATATATATCACCTCATATCCTTTTAAGCGTAAATACGTTGAGAAAACAAACCCTTTCAACATATTATTTTCTAACACGACAACTTTGTGTATAGAAGAAAATGATGATGCATTATGATACACCATTCCTAGACGAGTTTGTAAAAATGATACGACATATTGGAATTGCACCATTGTAACTTCATTATTATTTTTTAACGTTAACAATTTATTTGACACTTGAAGAACAATACTTGCTATGACTTTTTCTGTTGCATAAATACTGAAAGCCTCGTTTAACAATGCAGAAGTTGTAATTTCATCAAATTTTAACAAAGTTTGCAGTAAATCGTCCACTAAAACAACTTCTCTATCGTAATGTATTTCTTTTTGAACATTACTCTGCAAACGATTCCCTTCTAGTAATTGAACTGCTTGTCCAATCATCATGCCGGAAGAAACCTTGTCCATTAACCATTTCAAAATTTGAATATGCTCTTCTGTATATAATCGATGCCCCGCATGATTCCGCTTCGGGGCAATAATTTGATATCGTCTTTCCCATGCACGAAGCGTACTCGGCTGAATTCCAATTATATTCGAAACAGCTTTTATGTTATATTTCCCGTTTAGAGTTGGCATCATTTCCCTCCGCATAACGTAATAATATGTGTTTGAGCAGGTGCTCGGAAGCGAAGTGGAATCAACGTTGTTCCATACCCATTACTAACAAAAAGAGTCATATTTGAATGCTTATATACGCCACCTTTTAAATATTTTTTAGATGGGAATAATCGGATCTGTCCTCCATGTGTATGTCCACTTAACACAAGTGAAATTTGTTCTTTTCCAGACATTTTATTTATTATATCAGGGTTATGGCTAATTAATATGCGAAAACCATCTTCTTTGCAATCAGCCAAAGCTAAATCTAAACGATCACGCTTCAAACCAACATCATCTACACCGAGCAAACAAATTTTTTCTCCTAGTTCAGACTCAAATACAACTCTTGTATTATCTAAAACTTTCACATTATTCTCTAATAACAAAGCATCTAATTCATGATATTCAATCTCATAATCATTATTTCCCCACACAAAATATACAGGAGCTATCGCTCTTAACTTTTGTATATTTGCAGAAATTTTAGATAAAGGGACGCCTCTTTCCGCTAAATCACCGCCAATAATTACAAGGTCTACTTTTCCTTTTACTTGTTCAATTAATGAACTTGAAATGACCCTTCTATGAATATCAGAAATAAAAAACACCTTTACTTTTTGAAAACTTTTCGGAAATTCTTCAAAAAGTAAAGTATGTTCTAACACAGTATTACGCATCGCTTCTGTATACATTACAAGAAGAAATATAATACCAATACATATGAGAGCACTTAATAAGATAATCCATATCATATATTTTTCACTCCCTTCCGCATAAAGATAATCCTCAGTTTTTATAGTAGGTATGTTACTAGCTATCCTGTTTTGCGGACTTATCTTTTATCGGAATTTTTATTTCTTGACCTACATTCACTTCATCTTCTTGTAAATCATTATACTTTTTAATCACTTCAATCCCAGTTTCATCTGAAAAATATTGCTTCGCTATACTTTCTAAAGTTTCTCCTTCTTTTACCGTATGCGTTACTACTTTCTCAGATGTTGCCTCAGACTCAGATTTAGCTGAATCAAAGAAAATGACCTCAAACGCACTTTTCCCAGCGTTATTACCATCACTTTTCACCTGAATATATTTATCTGTATACCATAAGATACTAATTGGTAGTAATATGAATAGAAATGTTAAAACTCGGACGAAAATATGATTCATTTTAAACTTTTCTTTTTTCTCTTTATTTCTATGAATTTCACTACGCGGCGGTAAACTTTCTTTTTCTTCCACTCGCTCAACTTCTAATTCCTCTTCGAAATCAGGAATTCGTTTTCTCATGTTGTTCACCACCACCTTCCATTTATTTTCTTAATTGGAGTCCCATTATAAAATCAACAAGAAAGTGTGCAAAGATTGTTATAAACAAATTTCCTGTCCATTCAAACACATAACCAAAGACAAAACTAATGAAACAGACGAAACAAAACAAAAATGGCTTTGTTATATACCGAATATGTAACACTGCAAATACTAAACTCGCTATTACAATTCCAAAGTGCGTCTGCACTACACCTCTAAATAAAAATTCTTCTGCAAAGCCGATAATGAACGTAATAACGAGTAGGTGCATAACTGACATTCCTTGAAACATCTTATCGTTAATACCACCATCATCAAACCAAGACTCTGGAAATACTCGCATTGCAACATAATCTAATAACACAATACCAATCGCCAACAAGCCACCTATTATAAGTATAGACACCGGTTCCCACTTCCACAGACTATACACCGATTTTATATCTCGGAATAATACATATGCTAGTAAACAACCGATACCGATAATAATGAACTGTGTGATATACAGATTCAGCCTTATTTCTTTCGGACTCATATCTTCAATATTATGCCTTTGAATGTTCATCATTCCCCCATCTTTTCTAGACCGAAAAGCTTTTGTAACTCTGTTTCCCAATTATAGTCGAAATCCGATTGTTGCGCTTGTCTTTTTTTATAATCTGTTTTTGTAATACCACAATAGTCACAGCAATTTTTCAACTCGTTCTCTTTTCTATAACCGAACTGTTGTAACAAATATTCACGCCTACATTCTTTCACTTGTATCCACGATTTCATGTTTTCTAGCTCACTATATTTATTACGTAGCCTTATTTCTACTTCAACTATTAATCTGTTCATAATTTCATCTGACAAGCTCTCTAATTTTAATTTTCGCTGTTGTATGATTCCAAGCTGTTCAAGATGATAGCGGATGAAACGCCAATATTGTTCATTAAATCTTGCTGCATTATAACAAATTTCTTCTACCTCTTCTATTGGTAATTCTTTCGTTTGAAACATTCTTTCTTGTAGTAAAGAGAATAAAAATTGTATTTGCGACTGACTTGGCAATTCATCTTCAATTATCGAAATTGGTAAATCGTGATCTAACGGACTACATAGTAAGATAGCTATACTCGGTTCACCATCTCTCCCAGCTCTTCCGATTTCTTGTAAATAGGAAGCTATATTAGTCGGATAATGAAAATGAATAATATAGCTCGTATTCGACTTATTTACTCCCATACCAAAAGCACTTGTACATATTACAAGCTGCAACTGGTCATTCATAAACTGCTGTTGAATTAACATACGCTCTTCATGTTCCATACCACCATGATAAAAAGCGACACCAGTCACGCCTTTTCCTCTTAAATACTCCGTTAAACGTTCTGTCCACGCTCTGCTTGAACAATATACAATCCCTGGCCCTTGTAAATACATCACCTGGTCCAAAAGCGCTTCTTTCTTCTCTTCTATCGTCTCCACAAATTGTACTTCCATCGCAATATTTGGACGATCAATAGAGTATACATGCTGCGTCACTTTCTTCAAATCTAAACTCTCTGCTATATCTCGGAGTACATCTTTTGTCGCTGTTGCCGTTAATGCTAGCACCGTAGGAGACCCGATATTTTCAATGACTACATTTAGTTTTTTATAGTCTGGCCTAAAATCATAACCCCATTGTGAAATACAATGAGCCTCATCCACAACAAATAATGAAATATGAACTTTCTTCAATTCTCTTATTAACACTTCCGACTGCAACATCTCTGGTGAAACAAAAATAAATTTATATGAAGCTAATTTTTTCATCGCTTCTCTTTTTTCATGTAATGTCCGAAAACTATTAAGTGCTATTACTCGGTTTTTCACAACATACTTTAATTGTGTAACTTGATCTTCCATCAAAGATAATAATGGTGATACAACAAGCACGGTTCCTTCTTGCATTAGCCCTGGAAGTTGATAGCACATAGACTTCCCTCTTCCAGTCGGGAGCATTGCTATAACATCTTTTCCTTCTAATAAATCTGTAATTACCCCTTTTTGCCCTGTACGAAATTCAGAATATCCAAACCATCTATATAAATATTCCTCAAGCTTCATTTATACCCTCCATCCGCGCCAATACAAGACGAACTTCAAAATAAGAGATACCCTCTCCAACCGCTTGTTTCAACTCACGCAACTTACGTGTTTGTAATGCCTCAATTACTTTTGTTACTTTATCTATTTTGTCTTTTTCCATAAACATCTCGATTGAAAACTCTTTTTCCCGCAAAGCAATTTCAACAAAATGATCTTCTATCGTTGCAACCTTTAAATTTCTAATTGTCGCTATTTCATCTAAAGAACGTCCTTGTCTCCAAAAATTATATGTTTTTTTCGTTGATAAACTAAATAATTCAGCTCTCTCATTTGGATAAGAGATAATCTCAGCCAATAGCGGAAATTCATTTTCTTTATCGTGAACTTCTTGTATAAAGAAGTGAATCGTACCCCAAAATAAAAAATACACCCGGAATATATCTTGTTTCGTAATTTCCGCTAATTGCTGCAATGTACAACCGATACGTTTATATCCTGTTAATCTATATGTTACAATCGTCGCTTCTACTACATCACCTTTTCCTAAAAGATTATGTATTTCTTTCCATAATCTTTTAGCCAATTCACTTCGCCTATATGGTATACCTGTTAAAAAGCGTTTTACCCACATCATTATTTCTGTATCTTGTTGAATGGGAATAAATTTCGTATTATTCTGTTGTAAATTAGATATAGTTTGAATAATTAATGATAAACGTTTCCAAAATGTTTCACCTAATTCACCATAGTGTAAACTATGTAAATGCGCGGGAAAAGCATACACTTCCTCCCATGTATGTAACTGCATTTTACCTTTAGATGTTAACAAATATGTATTTTCATGTATTTCTCGAATCAAATCTGCTTGCAACAACTTTGCAACTTCACGATCATAGTCTGTTCTATTTAACGATTTATATATTCCAAACAAAAATGAAATTCGGAACATGTTTCCATCTTGTAACGTTTGCGAAGATCGTTTTCCTTTTAATAAATAATAAATAGAAGAAACGGTCCTTTCACCATTCAATTGTTTTAAACAATACAATAAAGTATATTGTAGTTGCATTACCGCTTCCACCTTTCAATCTAGCTTAATTACTTTTTAGTATGATTGCACTTACTCATTAAACTTATCATATCGGCACTATGTACTTGTATATAGTATATTGTACCAAACGAAATAACATTTACGTATTTTGAAAATCTTATGACATAATGCAAAAATTAGTTGACACTCTAATTGATAAGGATTATCATTATAATTTTATGTTGAAAAGTTTTAAAAACCGTTTTACAATAAGGTTATAATTTTTATGGCGAGCTTTTCACATACATATTATCAGGAGGGAAAAAAGATGGCAAAATATACAATCGTTGATAAAGATACTTGTATCGCATGTGGTGCTTGCGGCGCTGCTGCACCAGACATTTATGATTATGATGATGAAGGTATTGCATTTGTAACGTTAGACGATAACCAAGGTATCGTTGAAATTCCAGATGTATTAATTGAAGATATGATGGATGCATTCGAAGGTTGTCCAACTGACTCAATTAAAGTTGCTGATGAATCATTCGATGGCGACTCTTTAAAATTCGAATAGTCTTTTATTAACTTCAAAAAATATCCCTCATTCATATGAGGGATATTTTTTGTTTTCTATTTTCATTCTACTTAATAAAAAACCACTAGTAGTTCCATACTACTAATGGTTTTATTTTATATTTTATGCATTTTTCATTTTTGCAAACACCCATACTTTCAGGCGTGAGAATAACGCTACAAATACAATTGTCACAACAATTCCTTTAATCAAATTAAATGGTAAGATTGCCGTTACAACCGTTGTTCTTATAGCCTCGCTAGACATAGCTGGTGAATTTAAAAACCAAGTGTAAGCTGGGAATATAATGATGTAATTTAATACACTCATAATGAGCGCCATTGTAATTGTCCCTAGCATTAATCCTGTCGTTAAACTCTTAACAGTACGATACTTTCTAAATAAGAAAGCTGCCGGTCCAATAAATAAACATCCTGCAATAAAGTTAGCAATTTCTCCAACTGGCACTCCCGTTAAACTCCCTTGAATTCCATAATGTAAAATATTCTTTATCGCCTCTACAATTATCCCTGCAACTGGCCCGAAAATAATTGCTGCAATTAGAGCTGGTACATCACTAAAATCAATTTTTAAAAATGGCGGAAGCCCTGGAAACGGGAAATCCAACATCATCAGTAAATATGCAATACTACTTAGCATCGCTACACTCACCATCTGCACTACACTGTTTTTTTGTTTCATCTTTCTCTCTCCTTTTCCATCGATCTTCTCATGGAAAGTGGAAAGGTTCTGCTATGCCTACTTTTTCATAGAACGAAAAAACCCTTTGTGTTTTACACAAAGGGAGAATTTAAGGCACATCAAACAGACGTTCAAATCCATATCTTTTTTGAACGCTTGAACCTCCATCTTCTCCCATCCAGACTATACTGTCGGCTTTGGAATCACACCAAATCCTGCCTTAACGGCTCGCGGGCTTAGAACAAAATCACATATAGTTCATCACCGCCGGTCGGGATTTTCACCCTGCCCCGAAGATAGACCGATATTCTATTTTCCACTTTATTATACAACAACATAATCGTATTGTGAACAAAAAAAGTGTAACTTATTAAAAATAAGTTATTAATTTTATATAATTAAAACCAATCACTATATTTTACAATACACCCCAGATTTTTTAGTATTCGGCATTTCCCCTATGAATCCCCTAGTCATATATAATGAAAAGTGATAAGATGTTGAATTGTTAAGATAAGAACATTTTCTGGATTATGGAGGAAATGTCATGAAAAAAGAAAAGAGACACTCTATTCGAGAAGCAATGAAAAAAAACTTAAGAAAAGAATACTTTTACTTAAAAAAAGAATTACTTTTCTACTGTCCAATTGATTTAGGCACATTCTCAAGCGAGACATACTATGCTGCTTTCGATGAAGATGGCATCAGTATTTATCAGTATGATAAAAAAACAGAGAGTAAATTAAAACTGTGTGAGCGTCACCCATGGAAAAGTTGGAATAAAGTGAAGGTGGATCATTATTTGACAACTTCTCAATTTATTTTTCAAGGTGAGCGAAACTGGATATTATCCCTTTTCCAAAAAGGAAAAGAAGCTCAAAAAATAATTGAAGAGCACACATCTTTACAAACTGAAGTTGTTTCCCGCTCCTTCTTGAAAAAACTTCCAGGGTTCCGTTCTAATGCACCGTTGAATAAATACATCGGCAGCATTTGCTACACTGCACTTATTGCATTTTTATTAAAATGGATGATTCCATTTCAAGCACCACAAATCGCCCTGTACTCCATTTCAATCGGTTGTATGCTTCTTGGTTTACTTTGTTTGACAATCGGTTTAATTGAACCGACTATTGTACTATTTCGAACGAACGAAAAAACAAGAACGAAAGTATTTTACTTATATAGCTACTTAGCTATTTCTGGATTTATATGTGTCTTTATTTTTTGGTAAAAAAAGAGCTAGTTTAACTAGCTCTTTTTTTACTTTACGTATAATTGTTGATTTGGATAAATCCTATCTTGCTGCAGTCCATTTTTATCTTTAACTTCCTTAACTGACATACTAAATTTCCGTGCAATACTAACTAAAGTGTCCCCTTTTTGGACGACATATAAGGATGAGGAAACAACTTCATTTCTCTGTTCATTTAGAACAAGCAATGGATTCATCGCATTCTTTTTCGCCATCGTCCATCTTCCTTGATGAACTTCTAAATGTAAGTGTGCACCTCTCGATTCTCCTGTATTTCCTACTTCTCCAATTATTTCTCCTTTTGAAATATAATCCCCTTGAACTACATATCTCTTATTTAAATGCGCATACACGGCCTCATATTCTCCATGTTTAATAAATACAACGTTTCCATAACTACTTGAATAGTAAGACTTTGTTACCTTACCTTCTTGAATAGCTGCCACAGGCGTGCCAATCGGTGCCGCTATATCTATACCGTAGTGTTTTCCATGCCTTGTCCCAAAATAATCACTTATCTGCCCTTCAACAGGCCATGTCCATTGATTTCCCTCTGCGTACACATGTAATTGAGAAAAAAACAATACCGTCAATAACATGACGCCACATTTTAACACTTTCATATACATCCTCCGTTTTCTAATTAACACCATACCTTCTCTTATTTTGGTATATTACAGAAAAAAGTATACAAAAAAAGAAAGTGAATCACTCCACTTCCTTCTCGTTTTTATCACGAAAAACGATTGCACTGCGATTATACTCCACATCTTTTACTTGTAATCGAGCGTTTATTACTCTAGCTACCGCAAACAAATAATCAGATAATCTATTTACATACTTTAGAACAACTTCATTTATTTTCCCTTCTTTTTGCAAGGACACTACACATCGTTCTGCTCGCCTTACAACTGTACGTGCAATATGAATAGCAGCTGCCGCTTCGCTTCCACCTGGTAAAATAAAACGCTCTAACGGCGGTGCTTCTTCTATATACGAATCAATCCTTCTTTCTAAGCTTTCAACCATTTCAACCGTTACTTTATAAGGAATTTTCCCCTCTACTATCGCCAAGTCTCCCCCGCAATCAAATAGTTCATGTTGAATATTTTCAAGTTCATTGTAAATATCTCCAAAAGATCCGCCTTGTAGCTTAGTCATTGCATATCCAATATGAGAATTCGCCTCATCTATCGTGCCATATGCTTCAACTCGGATATTATCTTTATCCACTCTGCCGCCTATTACACTTGTTGTCCCTTTATCTCCTGTTTTCGTATATAATTTCATCGCTTCACGACACCCCTCTTGCTATTCTTCATTCGACTAAGACAGAAAAAAAGTTCTACTATTATTTATTTAATTGATTTTACAAAAAAATAAAAAACAGTAGAACTTTATTCATTATCAACTTTAAAAACGTATATCTAAATTATACGATTCGGTAAATATACAGAGAATGTAGTTCCCTCTCCAACAACACTTGAAACAGCAATTTTACCATCATGGCCTTGCACAATATTTTTTGCAATCGCAAGCCCGAGCCCCGTTCCACCTTTTTTCCCACGTGTTCTTGCTTTATCAGCTTTGTAGAAACGATCAAATAAAAATGGAATATCTTCTTCTGGAATACCAGCGCCCGAATCTTGTACTTCAAAAGTAAGACCATTATTTTTCGTATTAATTACAAGCGTTACATGTCCGCCTGCATTCGTATGACGAATTGCGTTATCAATTAAATTCGTCAATACTTGTTCCATACGATCTGCATCAAACGGGTATTGTTCAATTGGATTCTGGAAATCAACCGTTAATGCGACTTCTTTATCCTTTGCAATTCCTTGGAATTTACGACCTATTTTTTCAACGAAAGGATGAATATCAACTTCACCTATATGTAACTCTACATTACCACTTTCCATACGCGCTAAATCTAATAGTTCATTTACAAGTTTACCTAAACGAACGGATTCATCATAAATAATTTGAACAAACTCATTAATTTCTTCTTTCGTTTGCACAATATCATCTAAAATCGCTTCACTATACCCTTGAAGCATTACCATCGGTGTACGAAGTTCATGTGATACGTTCGCAATAAAGTCTTGACGCATCTTCTCAAGACGGCGCTCTTCCGTCATATCACGTAATACAGCTACAGCACCACGAATTTTCGTTTGATTGTAAAGCGGCGTCATAAGAACTACATAGTTCCCTTTTTGTAAATTAATTTCAACCACTTGTTGTTGTTCACTTTCTACAACGAGATGGAATAGTTCAACAAGTTCAGAAGGTAGTTTTTTACTGAGCTCTACTTCCTTTTCCTCTTGCCAAACTTGTAAGAAATGTTCAGCCGGCGGATTAATTACAACGACTTCACCTTCTTGATTTAACGTAATAACCCCATCTGCCATACTACTTAAAATACTAGCTAACTGTTCTTTTTCTTGCTGCAGGGCATTCATATTAAACTTCAACTGTTTCCCCATTTGATTTAAGGCCGTTGCAAGCTCACCAATCTCATCCTGAGATACCATAGGTGCTTTCGCATCAAACTTCCCACGCGCGACCTCAAAAGCAACCTCACGCATTTTACGGAGTGGTGCTGTAATTCGAGTAGATAAGAAGAATGCAAAGAACGTTGTTAATATAATCGCAATCCCTGCTGATAAGAATATAAAATCAGTCGTTCTCTCCATACCTTGTATCGGTACTTGTAAAGATTCGTATACGAACACTGCACTTTGATTTTTTGAATGCACTGGTTTTCCGACAATCATAATATCATTTTCAGTGTTTTTATTCTTTCTACTATTAGAGGCTTTTCTAATGTTATTCTTAATTTCTTTTTTGTCTGTAAAAACAGCCGCTAATTCTTTGTCTTCTTTCAAATCATCCATTGTAAGAGTGACTAATCCTTCTTGTTTCGGCGAAGAAGATATTTCTTTACCATCTTCTACAATAATGATCCTTGAAAGTGGATCAGAGAATTTGTACGCGATATTCTCAATCGTTTTTACATCGGCACCTTCCTCAATTAACTCTGAAACACTTGTTGCAACTTTTTGAAGCCTAGCTTCACTCATATCAACATAATATGTTCTAAAAAACTGTGAAAGTAAAATCGCAACAAATCCGAGCACAAACGAAACGAGAAGTAATATAGTCATCCATAACTTCCCTACTACACTTCTCCAAAGCATCAGTCGTTCACAACCTCAAATTTGTAACCTACGCCCCAAACGGTAACAATCATCTTCGCAGCATCTGGTGATTTTTTGCTTAACTTCTCACGTAAACGCTTTACATGCGTATCAACTGTACGTAAATCTCCGAAGAATTCATATTGCCATACTTCTTTTAACAATTGCTCACGATCAAATACCTTATCAGGCGCTTTCGCTAAGAATAATAGTAATTCGTACTCTTTCGGTGTTAAGTTTACTTCATTACCATCTGCTGTAACACGGTGTGCATCATTATCAATTGTTAAATGAGGGAACACAGTAACATCTTTTGTCGTTGTATCTTGTGTAAAGAACGTTGTTGGTACAGAACGGCGTAAGACCGCTTTCACACGAAGCACTACTTCACGTGGGCTAAATGGTTTCACAATATAATCATCAGTTCCTACCTCAAACCCTTGTACTCGGTTTACTTCTTCACCTTTTGCCGTCAACATAATAATTGGCGTCGCTTTCTTCTCACGAACCCCTTTACACACTTCAATACCATCTTTACCTGGCATCATAAGATCTAATAGGATTAAATCGTAATCATTTTGCAGTGCCATTTCTAAAGCTGTATCACCATTGTCCGCTTCTTCAATTGTGTATTGTTCTCTTTCTAAATACATTTTCAACAAACGACGAATACGATCCTCATCGTCTACAATTAAAATTCTTGATTCATTTTCCATTTCTACCCGTTGCGTACTTTTACCACAACGGTTTACACCTACCCTTCTACACTAGTATGTTGCGCTATTCTCGTTTATTTAAGCAATCTTCTAAATGTTTCACTTCCCATATTATGCTTCACAAGAATAATAAAGTTTGTTCAATTTTTTTCCAAAACTATGTATTTTTTTTGAACAGGATATAATGTCCTCGACATCATTTTACAAAATCAACCGCTACTTTGTCATGTTTTTCTCAAAAAAGAAGAAAAATTGACAAAAATAAAATAGGAAAGTGACATTCACTCTCCTATTTTATTTCTCTATGCGTATGAATGTAAACCCGCGATAATTAAGTTTACTACAATAAAGTTAAACATAATGATTGCAAAACCAATTACCGCTAACCACGCTGACTTCTCTCCGTGCCACCCTTTTGATAAGCGTAAATGTAATACTGCCGCATAAAAGAGCCAAGTAATAAGCGCCCAAACCTCTTTTGGATCCCAACCCCAAAAACGTGTCCACGCTATTTGAGCCCAAATCATGGCAAAAATTAATGCACCTAATGTGAAAACCGGGAATCCAATTGCAATAGAACGATATCCGATTTCATCCAGTAAATCACTATTTGTATTCTTTACTAACGGCTGAAGTGCTGCCGATACTCGTTTGCGTAAAACAAGTCTTAATACAATATAAAGTAATGTCCCAACTAACACTGACCAAATAACAGTATTTAATTTTTTCGCATTTACAATCGCTGGAACTTCAACTGTCGGTTCTAATTTATTTTCTGTCAATAACTTTCCTTCGTGCGGTCCTACTAAAGCTGGAAGATTGTACTTCATTTCCACTTGTTGTTCATTTTTATCAACCCATTGAAACTTCGCTTCATATTTCATACTAGAAAATAACGTTGTCACTCCAATAAAACCAACTGTACAAACAAGTGTGAACACTACCGTTTCTAACCAAAATGTACGTTTGCTTCTCGTTGATTGGTCTACATTTTTCAATAAATACATAACGCCCGTAATAAAACTAATTGCTAAAATTGCTTGTCCTGCTGCTGCAGTCGTCACGTGAATATGCAACCAATTACTTTTTAAAGAAGGAATAAGCGGAGATATTTCCCTCGGAAACATACTTGCATAGGCAATTAATAAAAGTGCAACTGGTAATGCAAAAAGTCCGATTATACTTACGCGATACATAAAATACATGACAATAAATGCTCCGACAAGCATCATGCCGAAAAATGTACCGAATTCAAAAAAGTTACTAACTGGTGCATGTCCTGATGCAATCCATCTTGTAACAAAATATACTGTTTGTGCAATAAACCCTAAAATTGTAATCGTTATTCCTATATTTGCCCATTTATGACCTTTTTCTTTAATTGCTCCCCCGAAAAATAGAGTTGCAATTAAATATAAAATAAATGCGGTAAAGAGAAAGTTACTACTTATTTGCACCATATCGTTTCCCCACCTTAACTAATTTTTTTATCCACTACTTTATCGCTTGGCTGCGGAATTGCCGTACCTTCTAGTACTCTTTCAATATCTTTCTTTAAACCGAACCAATTTTTATTCGTGTGTCCTGCAATCCACCATTCATCATTAACGCGTTGTATCCAAATACGACGATGATTCCAATACATCCCTTGAATGACACCAACCATAAATATAAATCCTCCAATACCGAGAATCCAAAGCGTTAAATCTTTCCTTACAGTAAGTGCTGTTGCATTTTGCATTTCCACACCTGCAAACGACATTTTATATTTATTATTTCCATCAGGTTCTATATTTTGCTGAATACCAACAAAACTCACTTCACCATCTGGTGTTTCAGGCGTAAACATTTTAAACACAAATGCAGGGTTGTTTGGTAATTTCGTTTTCGTATTTGGTCTTCCACTCTCATCAAAATAAAAGTCAGGGAAATAGCTTAATAGTTCTAAAGAATAACCATTTCCTAAATCATATTTTTCTGTAGGGTTCGTTAAATCAACTTTGATCGGTCCCCACTTTTGATTATTTTCTTTGTTTTGCAAATGGAATGACATGCTTTTAAATTCACTTTCTTTGTAATCCACTTGATATATAGCAAATTGATCAAATTTCAGCGGTTCATTCACTCGAATTTCCGCTTCTTTTACTTTTTCTAATTTCGGTTTTTGTCCTGCTATATTTTCGCCGACCGCTTTATATAATACAGCATTCGTTTGGAAGTTTTTCGCAATCATTTTATCGCCTACACGATCAATCGCTTCATCAAAAACTTCCTTGTCCTTACTTTTATCATAAACTTCCTTAATAAATTTCTCGTTTTTTAAATAGTATTGACCATCCGTTCCTGGTATTTCTTTCGTTTCACCGTCACGTAACCAAAGGGCTTCGTCTACGTACATACTCGGTAAAAAACGGAGCATTGCACCGAATAAAAAGATAATGAGACCAATATGATTCACATATGGACCCCAGCGTGAAAACCGTCCCTTTTCCGCCAAAATATTTCCGTCTTCCACTTTCACGTTATAGTTTCTTTTCTTTAAATTCTTTTGCACTCTTTCAAGATCACCATCTTGCGGTGTACCAGTACCGTATAATCTTTGTCTCTTTAAGAAGCTAGGGTGTCTTTTCACCCCTTGCTTCTTTAAAGCTTTATAAAGTGGAATGACACGGTCTAAGCTACATATCACAAGTGAAATACCAATTGAAGCAATTAAAATCATATACCACCATGAACCGTATAAATTATTAAATCCTAATTGATAGTATAGTTGCCCTAAAAATCCGTATTCTTGCTTATAATATTCAGCTGGTGCAATTCCTGGAGTTATGTACATTTCTTGCGGAAAAATAGTTCCTATTGCTGATGCAGCTAAAGTGATTACAATGAGCCATACACCCACTTTTACAGAAGAGAAAAAGCTCCAAATTTTATCGACTATCGTTTTTGTTTGTGTGAGAGATCTCCGAGCACTCCCCTCATAACGCATATCCAATAGTTTTATATTTTCATTGCTTTCAAATGGTTTCCCACATGCTTCACAAAAAACAGTTCCTATCGGATTCACATGTCCACATTCACACTTAATTTCTTTCAACACTCTCACCGCCCCTATATCTATATGTACTATTGTATATTCTACCATCAAGTTACCGCAATACTCAGAATTTTTAAATCAGAGGCACTATAAGGATGCACCTCATATGTAAAGGCTTTCTTTATTACGGAGTAATTTTCTTTAAATATCCTTCTAACTGTTCTTTCGTTTGTTCACCTATAATTTGTTCGACTACTATTCCATCTTTATTAATCAAAAAGCTTGTCGGTAATGGTCCTACCCCATATGTGCTTATGATTTTTGTTCCTTTATCAATAGCAACTGGGAATTTCAAATCATATTGTTTCACAAAGTTCTTAACCGCAATATCTGTTTCATCTGCATCTAACGCAATAATTTCAACGCCTTGTTCTTTATACTTTGGATATAATTCGTTCATATAAGGCATTTCTTTTTCACACGGTTTACACCAAGTGCCCCAAAAGTTTAAAAATACACCTTTTCCCTTTAAATCTTTCAGTTCAATTTTCTTTCCTTCTAAATCTGTTACAACAAAGTTAGGTGCTTCTTTTCCAATTTGCATTTTCTCTTTATCATCAAAAAATCCTTGATAAAGTGTAAATCCTACAGCACCGCATAAAATGAGTAGAATAATAACACGAAATAATAAGCGATTTTTTTTCATATTGTCTCCCCTCTCTTCGACGAGTGATAAATATATGTATTTTTTAATAAATCACCAGCGGAGCATTCCACTGGTGAAAGTTTCACACTATCGATTAGCGCGGCTTTGTAGAAGCCAATGCACGTAATTGTTTCACCTCATGTGGTGACAATTCTCTCGCATCACCAGGTCGCAAGCTACCCACTTCTAAAAAGGCGTAGCGTTCACGCTTTAGTTTCACTACTTTACAATCTAACGCTTCAAACATGCGGCGTACTTGACGATTACGTCCTTCATGAATCGTTAATTGTACAATCGCAGTCTCTTTACGCTTGTCCCAAGAAATAATTTTCACTTGTGCTGGTGCTGTTTTCCCATCTTCTAATGCAACACCTCGTTCTAACATGCGAATTTTCTCACCTGTTAATGGCCCTTTAATTTTTGCAACATACGTTTTTTCAACTTTATATCTTGGATGCATTAATACATTTGCAAATTCCCCATCATTTGTCATCAATAATACGCCAGACGTATCATAATCTAAGCGTCCGATTGGGAATAAACGTTGTCTAATTTCAGGGAAAAAGTCTGTTACAACACTTCTTCCTTTATCATCTGATACACTTGAAATTACGCCAGTTGGTTTATATAGTAAAAAATAAACAGGTTCTTCTTTTTCAAGAGGGATGTTATTTACTTCTACTTTATCTTGAGGAGTTACTTTCGTTCCTAACTCCTTCACTATTTTTCCATTCACTTTTACTTTTCCTTGCTGAATTAATTCCTCAGCCTTTCTTCTCGATGCAATACCTGCTTGCGCAATCACTTTTTGTAATCTTTCCATTTCTTTTTTTCACCTCGAATTTATCTTACCTTACATTAGAAAGACTTGGCAACCGCATACGCTTGACGGCTATTCGCTTCATCTTACTTAAACAACATAGCGATGATAATAAACATATAAAGGGCAAATCATGTTTTTTACCTTTTATTATTGTCCATATTCTTCATATTGCTCACAATAAAAGTTCATCATTTTGTCAAAAATACCGCATAAAAAAACCACTATTAAGCAACACCTTAATAGTGGTCGTATACGTATTATAAGCGAAATAGCATAAAAAATGAATAGCCGCCTTACTTAAACATTAAAGAAACAAACACAATTGAACAAATAATCCCGATTAAATCGGCAAAAAGTCCTACTTTTAATGCATCTCCCATTTTTCTAATTCCAACAGCTCCGAAGTATACTGTTAAAATATAAAAAGTCGTATCTGTACTCCCTTGCATCGTAGAAGCCAATCTTCCAATAAACGAGTCTGGCCCATATGTGGCAATTAAATCGGTCGTAATACTTAAACCAGCAGAGCCTGAAATAGGGCGTATAAGTGCTAGTGGAACAATTTCTGCTGGGACATGAATTAAATCTAACATCGGCTTCATTACTGATATCATTGCATCTAACGCTCCAGACGCCCGAAAAATCGAAATAGATACAAGCATTCCAACCATAAACGGTAAAATAGAGATCGCAATTTGAATCCCTTCTTTTCCCCCCTCAACGAACGATTCATACGTCGGCACTTTCTTTATTGTGCCATATAAAAGGATAAAACCAATTACACAAGGGATTACCCATAATGATATCGTATTGACAATACTCATTTTTTCCGCCCCTTCCTACTCCTTCTTCGGTAAAAATAGCGGTCAATCCAAATCGCTCCGATCATAGAGAGTACTTGTGCAATGAATGTTACCCCAACAATTTCAGTAGGATTCGCTGATTCATACGTCATTCGAATCGAAATGACAGTAGTAGGAATTAAAGTAATCGCTGATGTATTTAACGCGAGAAACGTTACCATAGAACGGCTCGCCGAATCCTTCCCTCCATTTAACTCTTTCAATTGTTCCATCGCTTTAATACCAAGAGGGGTTGCTGCATTACCTAACCCAAAAAAGTTCGCCATCATATTCGATAAAATAAATCCCATTGACGGATGATCTTTCGGTATTTCTGGAAACAACCTTTTTACTATCGGCATAAAAAGTGACACTAACTTTTTTAACAACCCTGCTTCCTCTGCAATTTTCATTAAACCGAGCCAAAATACTAATACACTAATAAGTCCTATACAAATTGTTACTGCATCTTTTGCTCCGTCAAATACGGCTTTATTTATTGCTTCCATCGTTCCATTTATCATGGCATATACAATCCCTATGACTGCCATCGCTACCCATACGAGATTAACCATCGCTCCCAACACCTATCATATGAGAAAAAATTTCTTTCACATTATTCCAATACATTCCCGTTGTAGCTACTAACTTTCGTTTACTATAAAATAAATTCCGTTCTCCAACTTTCTCATTGCCAACATAAATTTCCGTCTTCCCAACCTTTACTCCATCTTTAAGTTTTGCACTTTTATCAAGTTCAACTTTTAATACGACATTCTTTCTTTCCTGCTCAGTTAATGGCACCGCAAAACTATTTTTTGTATATACATGATTGGCATATTTCTTTTCAGTTATTTCAGCAAGAGCTCCTTGTCCTACAACGTTCGTTTGCTTGAAACGTTCAAAACCTTTATCAAATAAATTCATATGATCATCCCAATCGCTAGAAGCGCTCAAAGTTACGACAATTAGATCTAGTCCATCTTTTGATGCTGTTGTAACAAGTGTCCGTCCTGCTTTCTTCGTAAAACCTGTTTTTCCTCCTGTCGCAAATTCATAATAAGATGTCACGAGTTTATGTTTGTTTTTCCACGGATAATCCCACGAATCTGATTTATACGTTTTTGTCCCAAAAATCTTCTTAAAGGTTTCGTTCCCCATTGCATACTTTGTTAAAAGTGCCATATCATAGGCTGATGAATAATGGGATCCATCTCCATCCAAACCATGTGGGTTTGAAAAGTGAGTATCTTTCATTCCAATTTGTTTCGCCTTTTCATTCATTAAATATACGAACCCTTCTATACTTCCTCCTACATTTTCAGCAATTACTTGTGCTGCATCATTACCAGATCTAAGCATGAGTCCGTATACTAAATCCTCTAACTTCACTTTCTGTCCAGCCTTTAAATAAATTGCTGATCCTTCTACTCTCACCGCTTCATTACTAACCGATACCATTTCTTTCATTTTTCCTGATTCAGCAGCTAACAAGGCTGTCATAATTTTTGTTATACTAGCAATTTTTTGTGGCTCATGTTCTGCTTTTCCGTATAATACACGACCGGACTGTTGCTCCATTAATACAGCATTTCGAGCACTGACATTACTGTTCATCTTTGCATATGTAGGAATTGGTATAACGGTTGCGCACATAATAAGAAGCGTGATTATTACACAAATTCGTCTCATATTTCCCCCCACGTCCTTTTGGCACTTTTTGTACAAGTGTATGCTTGGCCTTTTAAAATATGAACGAAATCTCTTTCTCCTTCTAATAAAAAAGACGCAGAGAACCTGCGTCTAATACGGTGTCCATTCAATTTGTTTCGCACTTTCAAATCTTTTTTCTACATCAGGCCAATTTACAACATTCCACCAGTTTTTAATATATTCATCTTTTCGATTTTGGTATTGTAAATAATACGCATGTTCCCACACGTCTAGCACGAGGAGCGGTATCGTATCCCATTGTGTAAATAATTGATGAAGTGTACTCTGCAAAATTTCTAATCTTCCAGATCGTGGCACCCAAACGAGAAGCGCCCAGCCTGATCCTTCCACTTTAGAAGCTGCTTCTGTGAAATGTTTTTGAAAACGTAAAAAACTCCCAAAATCTTGTTCAATCTGTTGCGAAAGAGCCCCTCTTGGACTTCCGCCACCATCTTTTTTCATGTTATTCCAAAATATCGTGTGTAAGTAATGACCTGATCCATGAAAAGCCGCTTCTCTTTCCCAATGCTTAATTAAATCAAATTGATTTGTTTTTCTCGCTTCTTCCATCATTTTCTCTGCCTTATTTAACCCTTCCACGTAACTGCGATGATGTTTATCATGGTGTAACATCATAATTTCTCTAGAAATATACGGTTCTAACGCATTATACGGATAAGGTAATGGTGGAAGTGTATGCCCTCCAATCGGAACAGCTCGTTCACTATCCCCTCTTTCATATAGTTCATATTCCTCTTCTCCTTGCACGAATACTTCCTGCAAATGATGCTGAATATGTTCTACATCATCACTTATTTCATACATAAACTCTGCATCTGTATCATACTCATGCTCTTTCATACGATCTAATAACGTTTGAATTTTATAAGCAAGCATATGGACATCATACACTTCCATTGCACGGCTATCTAATACGTGAAGAACACTTTCACACCAGCTTTCTACTTCATGAAAGTAATCTGTAAATACACCTTGCTGACTCATGTTACACCTCCTTAATGCTATCCCCATAAATATATTCAAAGGAAATCCCTTATATAACTGTACAAAAGGAAAAGAAGCTAAGTCCCCTTAGCTTCTTTTTCACAATTAATATTTGTGTAACATCTTTGTTTGGTAATCCGTCTCATAATATTCTAGTTCTTCACGCATCAATTGAAATTTTCCTTCTAAACTCTTCATCACTTGCTCTATAGATGCTGGTGGCGTTTGTTGAAAAACGATGGAGTTTTTCCCTGTATAGGCAGACCGACTATTTTCATACCAATGATCACTCTTTGGTGAGAAAAACTCTGCAATTACTTGATGATAAATTTTATATAAAATTTTCTCAGCTGCTGTTTTTCGAAATGGCTGGCTATTTAACAAAACAAAACATGCATCATGTCCTTCTTCACAAAAAACGAGAAGACGTCTTATTGATGCTAATAACCCTTTATAATATTGCTCGTTCCCTGCTGGTTTTTCTTCTAATAAAGAAGGCAACGTATGATAATTTACATAATTGGTTATTAAAGTAATAACATCTTCTAAAAACATAGAAACTTGTTCTGTTTGATTTTCAACCATTAGATTAGACATTTTTTCCCTCTCCTTTGCCATTTCACGCTATTTCTACTCTTTTATTTTTATGTAATTCAGCTAATATTTCTTGTACTTTCACCACTGTTTCCTCATCAAAATATTGTTGGAATGCTTCTATATTATTTAAATATAAACGTTTTTGCATGCGATGCTCATTCTCTTTCAGTAAACAACATATCGCTACAATATCCCGTAAATATATGTCTTGTTCTTCTACTTTACATACTGGATTTCCTTCAAAAGGAGTAATTTCTTGTAAAACTTCTTCAAAATATCGAACGTATAAAACGGAAAAAGTTCTCTCTTTATTATTTAATATATATGTCACTTCAGATCTATTAAAGAAATCTTCTGATGTATTAGGTTTCGCTTTCTCTAACTCATATCCCGCATAACCTATTATAATCATCTACTTCCCCTCTCTTCCTTCTTTCAATTCATTTTAACTTAATTTTCTGACAAACGAAATACTCTTTTAAATATAACCCATATAAAAAATAGCTTCCCTATACAGGAATTTACCTTTTTATTTTTCTTGAAGTTTGTCATAATAATATTATTGTCTCAGTTTTCTTATACAAGGAGAGTTGTATTTATGTCGTTTTCATGGAAACGTTTCTTACAAATCGGGAAAATTATCTTCCCATTTGTTGTATTAACAATTGTATTCTTTCAAGCAAAAAAAGAATTAGCAGGCATTTCTTTTTTAGAAGCAATCAATACAATTAAAAACATTCCAACCGGAGGAGTCTTTTTAGCAATTACACTTGGTGCATTTGCCGTATCAACAATGTTCTTTTATGACTATGTTATGCTTCGTTATTTAAAAGCTGATATACCAGTCCAAAAGATTTTTCGTATCTCATGGATTGCTAATACTTTAAATGGATTTATTGGGTTTGGTGGTCTCGTTGGAGCTGGTGTACGCACAATGCTTTATCGTCCATACATAAAAGAAAATGGCAAACTTATTAAAAGTATCGCCTGGATGACAACTGCTTTTATTAACGGACTCGCAATTCTTTCTTTCCTCGGTCTTATTGGAATATTAGACACAAGTTTTATTTTGCATGAAAAACCGTGGCTATGGCCTGTTCTTATTTTCTTCGCCCTTTTCGTCCCTATATACATTGGCTTTTCTAAACTAAAAAATAGAAAACCAAAGCAAACCGAAGGGCAAGAAGACGGGGAAGAAGAAAAAAATCCAACTGTTTTATACTCATTAGTTTCATTAGTTGAGTGGGTATCTGCCGGTATTGTTATGTACGTCATACTAATATTATTTGGTATCGATATCGAATTTCAAAAGTTTTTAGGTGTGTATGTAATTGCTGCTTTAGCTGGTGTTGTTAGTCTTGTTCCTGGTGGACTTGGTTCATTTGATCTTGTCTTTTTAACTGGGCTCGGACAATACGGCATTGATACAGGCGTATTACTACCTGCTATGTTATTATATCGCCTCGTCTATTACATTTTACCTTTCTGCCTTGGTCTTATTTTTGCAGCTTTTGAAATGACAGGCGTGGCCATTAAAAAGTTTGAAGATAAACCTTTTATTGCGCCTGCATTAGAAACAACTGGTGTTATATGGACTTTGCAGCGTGATTTTCTAGGAAAACTAGGTTCATGGGCCTCTGCTGCTTTAACAGTATTTGCTGGATTAATGGTTATTTTATCGACCATTCTACCGACAAGTATAAACAGGGCACACGCCTTACATATTCTAGCTCCAAAACATCTTATTCAATTTTCTTTTAGCTTATCACTAACATTTGGTATTCTCCTCCTGATCCTTTCGCGAGGGATATATTATGGAACAAAGCGTTCTTACTATATGACGATTATTTCTTTAATCGGAGCAGCCATCTTTAATACGCTAAAAGGGATTGATATTGAAGAGACGTTTATTTTATTAATCGTACTCGCTGTATTATATATGCTTCGTAAAAGATTTGTACGCGAGAAAATGGAAGTCTCACTTTCTGATATGGTAAAAGTTTTTATATTCTTACTCATAACTTTATATTTATATAAAAACTTAGGTATTTTATTTGCAGGTGCAAAAGAAGCTTTTAAACCTGATTTTGTCGTTCGTAATATTACACAAGTGAAACGAAGTGCATTAGCAGCTGCCTTTTTCGTTCCTACATTTTTACTGATTGGCTCACTCATTGCCAATCGTTATCGAAATGAATTTCCCGGGCAACCAGCCAATGATAAAAGGTTGCAAAACTTTTTAGATGAACATGATGGTAATGTACTTAGTCATTTAGGATTTTTAGGAGATAAACAATTTTTCTTCAGTAGTGATGGGAAAGCGCTCCTTCTCTTCTCTATAACTGGAAAACGTCTCGTTGTGCTAGGTGATCCAATTGGGGATCCTTCCTCCTACCGTACTGTGTTACAAGAGTTTTTAGCTGAGGCTGATCGATTTGGATACATTTGTGTATTCTACCAAATAGAAAGTAAATGGATGAGTTTATATCATGATTTTGGTTACAACTTCTTTAAACTTGGTGAAGAAGCTGTCGTTGATTTAAACACATTTACAATAACAGGAAAAAAACGAGCCGGTATGCGAGCGACTTTCAACCGTTTCGAACGAGAAGGCTATACATTCTCTATTCATCAGCCACCATTCTCAAACGAATTATTTGAAGAGTTAAGAAAAGTTTCAGATGCGTGGCTCGGCGGAAAAAAAGAGAAAGGTTTTTCACTCGGATACTTTGATCGTGAATATATTAGCCGAGCACCTATCGCTACATTATGTGATGCTGATGGAAAAATCATTGCATTTACAACCTTTATGCCCGTATATCAAGACGGATCATTGTCTGTTGATTTAATGCGCTATTATCCAGATGCACCTAGCGGCATTATGGATGCAATTTTCATCCACCTATTCCAGTGGGCAAAAGAAAATGAATACCACTCCTTTAATATTGGTATGGCACCACTTTCAAATGTAGGTTTATCGACACAATCTTTTTGGTCCGAACGAGTTGCTGCTGCCATCTTTAATAATGTTCGTTACACGTATAGCTTCAGCGGGCTACGTCATTTTAAAGAAAAATATAAACCAGCATGGAGCGGTAAATATTTAGCATTTAGAAAGAATCATTCTTTACCAATTACAATGCTCTCTGTAACAAAATTAATAGGAAAAAGAAAAAACAGCTAAACATTTAGCTGTTTTTTCTTTTTTGAACTTGTACAATAAATTCTTTTTCATATTTCTTACTATTTATATAGAAATCTCCCCATATTTTATACGTTCCTTCTATAGGAAATGTAATACGGTATTGTAATTGCTCATCTGTATCAACAGGTATTGCGTATAAAAAGTTTTCTCTCGTTTCGTCCACGATATAGAGCGCTTCCACTTCTCCTCTCTCTGAATGTAATTTCAATTTCTCACCCTTTTTCGCTTGGAATTGAAATGTTAACGTCGCTGGTTCATTCGGATGCAATGCACCAAATAATAGAGAAACTTCATACTCCCCTATTTTTTTTGTAAGCACACTATCAATTGGAAATTTTACTTTTTTCTTATTTTTCTCCTCTATTTCTCTCCCAAAATCATTCTTCGCAAATGATTTCACAGACTTGTTTTTGTCTTCATATAAAAATATTGTATACCTTTCATCTTTCGCTATTTTGGAAGATACCTTATATGATCCATTCCCTGCAAATGTAGGTTTCATTTGTTGTACATGTTTTAATTGTCCGTCTACAATAACTGCCCGAATTTGATCATTCACACCACGAACTTCGTTATTTTTATTATTTAGCAATTGAAACAAAATATCTACTTTCTCATTTCCTTTTCCATTTGACACATCCCATTTTACTTCCTGAACATCACCTACAGTCTCTGTAGTTTCCTGATACTTTTTTATGTAAAATCCGCCTACTACAATAAATAGCAAAGCAACAAGTCCAATGACAAGATTTTTCAAAACATCACCTACCATTTTTATTGTCTCTGTTCATACAAAACTTCTTACATATATATTCTAGATTATGATTTATGAAATCCTCCTACTTTGCACATATTACAAATAATTAAAAGATTTTAATTGAAAGGATTGATAGTGTATAATGCAAATGATATTGATTTCTATCAATACATTATAAGGAGGACTTTTCATGAGTGTACATATTGAAGCAAAACAAGGCGAAATTGCTGAATCTATTCTATTACCTGGTGATCCATTACGTGCAAAATATATTGCTGAAACATTTCTAGAGGACGTTACTTGCTATAATAACGTGCGTGGTATGTTAGGTTTCACTGGAACTTATAAAGGAAAACGCGTATCTGTTCAAGGTACAGGTATGGGTGTACCTTCTATTTCTATTTATGTAAACGAATTAATCCAAAGCTACGGAGTTAAAAATTTAATTCGCGTTGGAACTTGCGGTGCGATTCAAAAAGACGTAAAAGTACGTGACGTTATTATTGCAATGACAGCTTGTACAGATTCTAATATGAACCGTTTAACATTCCCAGGTTTTGATTTTGCACCAGCTGCAAACTTTGACCTTTTAAAGAAAGCTTACGATGCTGGAACTGAAAAAGGCTTACACGTTCGTGTTGGTAATGTTTTAACAGCAGATGTATTTTACCGCGAAAGCATGGACATGGTTAAAAAACTTGGAGATTATGGTGTACTAGCAGTAGAAATGGAAACAACTGCTCTTTATACATTAGCAGCGAAATACGGTGTAAACGCGTTATCTGTATTAACAGTAAGTGACCACATCTTCACTGGTGAAGAAACAACATCTGAAGAGCGTCAAACTACATTTAACGAAATGATTGAAATCGCTTTAGATGCAGCAATTCAACAATAATACATTAAAGAACTCGTCATACGTCTGTCGAGTTCTTTTTATGTGACTTTTTATTAAAAACTACTTTCGGAAGAGACAGATTTTCTCCTCTACTTTTTTGTAACGTTTGTTATAATAAAGAAATCATTTACAGTATTTCTCACAAGAGGTGACGCAGTGAAAAACAGAAGTATCGTCTTTAAACTATTTTTATTAACATCAACATTATTTACAATCATATTCCTCCTTTTTTTCTTAGGACAATCTCTATTTTTAGAGAAATTTTATATTAATAAAAAAGTAAAAACAGTTGAAACTGCTTTTGAGAAGTTTTTAGATGCTTACGAAAAAAGTGGGAAAAGTTATGAAGAAATTCGAAAACTAAAACAAGAATTTCATGATAAAACAAATGCTGATATGCAACTTTTAAATCCTGAGGGCATTATTAAAAGTGACAACAATTACTATATTGATGTAATTAACCCTAAAAATAATGAAACATATTCCATTCCGCTCAATAATCTTTTAACGCCCGAAGAATATAAGAAATTCGAAAACTTAGGATTGAAAAAAGATGGCATGATAAACGTCGTCGGTTTGCTACGAGACAAAACAATAACACCACTAGAATTGACAACAAATTATAATCGATGGCAAAACGAACGTTTCAATTCAGATTTTTCATCTATTAATGGCAACTCTTCTAAAAATAGACTTACAAGCCGTTACAAAGCTGTGACTCAAATTGAGTTTACTGGTATTGTATCTAAGTTACAGCTTCCATCGAAAGCCGAGGTTCGTCTTGCAAATGATATTGAAACATTACAAGCCGTTCAATACTTTGCAGAAATTATTAGAGATGGCACTTCTAACCCGCAGCAATTAAACCATTTTCTACTAGATAGCGGAGAGAATATAAAGAATAGTATCTTTGTAAAACCTATTATGGAGGATGGACAGATTACAGAATATGCATTTGCGATAGCATCTTTGCAACCTGTTAATGAAGCGATGCTCGTTTTAAAGGACTATTATGTCTATGCCTTAATCATCGTATTTCTCGTCATTATTTTATTATCCTTCTACTACTCAAAAATCATTGTGAAACCATTAATTAAAATGAATCGCGTTACAAAGAAAATGGCCAATTTTGATTTTAGTGAAAAATTACCCGTGACAGCAGACGATGAAATTGGCGGGCTTTCCGGTAGTATTAATACGTTATCTGTAAACTTAAAAGACCGAATCGATCGATTAAATGTTGCCAATACAAAATTACAACAAGATATTGAACGTGAACGTCAATTAGAGAAAACGCGAAAAGAATTCATTTCTGGTGTATCACACGAATTAAAAACTCCACTTAGTGTAATTAGAAGTTTCGCAGAAGGAATTAAAGATGGCGTTAGTAAAGATACGACGTATTACACAGATGTTATTTTAGAAGAAACAGAAAACATGAACAGACTTATTGTTGAAATGTTAGAATTAGCAAAACTAGAATCTGGTACGTACAAACTAGATATGACGACATTCTCAATCGGTGAATTAATTCAACAAGTCTATACAAAGTTACTATTTAGCATGGAAGAAAAGCATTTACAAGTGAACATAGATGTAGACTCTTCTATA
The DNA here is from genome assembly GCF_051294775.1 of Bacillus pretiosus. Lineage (NCBI taxonomy): Bacteria > Bacillati > Bacillota > Bacilli > Caryophanales > Bacillaceae > Bacillus > Bacillus pretiosus. The sequence continues at coordinate 653,607 of NZ_JBPPHF010000003.1, read as the reverse complement.
TTCGTTAACGCGAATCGTAGCCGTATTGAGCAAGTCGTTGTGAACTTACTTAGCAATGCAATTCGCTATACGCCAGATGGAGAAAAAATACAAGTCTCCGTTATAGCAATGGAAGATACAGTAAAAGTCGAAATCGAAAACACAGGAAACCCTATCCCAGAAGAAAGTCTTGAAAAAATTTGGGATCGTTTCTACCGTTTAGATGCATCCCGTAGCCGTCATACTGGAGGTACCGGTCTCGGTTTATCTATTGTAAAAAACATTTTAGATCTCCATCATGCCGAGTACGGTGTATATAATACGACTAATAGTGTTATATTCTACTTTAATTTACAAAAAGTAAAAGAAGTCAAATAATTTGTCTTAATTTCACTAGGAGTTCACATGAAATTCACACTCTCCCTTTATAGTTAGAAACAAGTTAATCCTTTCCTTTACACACATAAAAGAGGAGAGTGCGTGAAATGAAACAAGCAGGACAACCTATTCAAAATGAAAAACAATTAGAAACTATCAAAAATATACTTTTACAATCTTCGAAACGTGATGGCTTATTATTCGTATTAGCTGTAAATTCTGGCTTAAAAGTAAGTGAAATCTTACAATTAAAAGTTAGTGATGTAATCGATGAAAATGAAAATGTTCGCCATTCCATTTTATTTTACAATGAAAAGGTAAAGAAACATAAATGGTTTGCTGTAAATGAAGACTTGCAGCACGCGATCGAAGACTACATGAAAGAACGTAAAACTTGGAAACGTAATGAACCATTATTAAAGTCTCAAAAAGGAACAAAATCTATTACGAGACAACATGCATGGTACATTTTAAACAAAGCTGCAAAAGAAGTTGGATTAGAAGGGATTAGCTCACATACACTTCGAAAAACTTGGGGATATTGTGCATACAAATCAGGTGTTGATATCGCATTTTTACAACACTTCTTTGATCATAGTACTCCATCAAAAACTTTAAAGTATATCGGTATTGCTTAATAACTCTTATACATAAAAAAGGTTACCATTTATAAATGGTAACCTTTTTTATGTTTCACATTCTCTTTTCTTGTCTCTCCTATATTGTAGTGGTACTCTAATAGTAAGGGGGAGAAATTATGAACACATTAACAATTGAATTACCGAAAGAAACGGCTGAAAAACTTGATTTATTAAAACAAGCTTATGAAAAGAAAACAGGTGCTTCCATTTCTGAAAGTACTCTTGTTCAAACACTTATCTCAAAAGAGTTTATCCAAGCGATAACTCCTTTTGATTTACAACAATTCGTCACTGGAAAAGAACAGCATTAATTGCTGTTCTTTTTTTTGATACTTTATTAGGAGTTTACTAGCATTCTGCCCCGAAAAACTTCTTTGCTTCAGCCAAACCTCTTATCAGGAACCTTTCTACCCGTTAATGTCTCATAAAAAGTTTTTTATTTATTTTTCGGAAAACTATTGACAATGATAATGATAACCATTATCATTTATTACGAAGCCAACAATTGATGAATCAACCAAACGCTCAGTAACATTGTTACCCCTCTTTTTCATATAGAAAGGCACTGTACATTCCCCCTGTTTGTACAGTGCCTTTCTTGTTTATTATCATTCAAACAAATTTAATTGCTCGGGCTTCGGCTCACCATATGTAATGTCCATCATTTTCATAAGCTGTTTCGCATTATCCGCTGCATCTCCGCCCGAATTATTGTTAAATAGTACATATATGTCCTTTGTCCTCTTTTTTAATTGCTCTAATCTTTCTACCCATTCTTCCAATTCTTTATTGTTGTAACGATATAAGCAACGAACCGCTCTCCAATTTTCCCCTTTATCAAGCCACCCATGAACATTCCTACCGTGAAAACGTATAAGTGCCATGTCTGAATTCGTAGCCTCTAACACGAGGGGTACCGAACCTATTCCAGCCTGTGGTTCATCACAAATTGTATGAATCCATTTCCCATGTTTTAGAAACTGTATCGTCTTATCTTTCATTTCGGGATAAAACCATGTTTGATTTCGAAATTCTATGGCACACGGTAAACCTTCCATTTTTTCTTTCGTATATCGAAGAAAATCCACATTCTTCTTTTTACAATCAAACCATGGTGGATATTGAAATAAAATCATTTTTAATTTATCAGCTTCTATTAAAGGCAGAATAGATTGTTTGTACACATCAAACATTTCGTCAAACGTAGAAAAAGGAATTTCACCTTTCATATGTCCCGTCATCCCTTGATATGCTTTTACGACAAAAGAAAAATCTTTCGGTGTTTCCATTGCCCATTTTGTATAGTTTCGTGCAGGTTGCATCGCATAAAATGAACTATCTACTTCCACAATAGGAAAATGCTCACTATATGTTCGTAATTTATTTCTATTTTCATAGGGATCTATATATAAAGAATCATGATCTCCCCACCCTGTCACTCCAATGAAAAGCAAATATATCCCTCCCTTTTTAACTTCACCTTCTATTCATTCTACTCACTTCCCGAACACTTCAGCTAATCAATTTTATTAAGTAGCCCCTTCTTTAAGAGTATCCGTATAAAAATATGATATACTAGATGGAAGAATTTTTAAATTGAGGGGTTATTTATTTATGCTTCCAAACGATGATATTGTATCTCATGAAAAACGAATAGAAGAATTAGAAAATAAAGTACGTTTTTATGAAGAACTTGTGAATCAATTACCACATCATTTCACATACAAAAATCCACATATTGGTTTACAAATAAAGAAAACGAGAACGACTCATTCCATTCAAAACATAAAAAAAGAGAATAAAGAGGCTGATTTTCAACTTACTTGCGATTCATTATTTTTATTTGAGCAACTTGAAACATACTTCATTCATATTTTTGATGCTTTTTCACATCATGTAACCTTTGTTGATGCTAAAGGAAATATCACTTTATGTAACCAAGCTGCAGCAGATGATTTTGGTGTAGTACGAAATGATATAATCGGAAAGCCAATTCAACAATTACTACAATTGCCAGAAGAAAAAATTAAAGCTCTTGAAACATTAAGAACGGGAACAGAAATATATAATGAAGAAGTTTTAGACAAAAACTATGGCATTTTAAATAACCGAATTATTCGTGATTATAACGGAGAGATTTTTAGAGTTATTAGTGTCTTTCATTATTTAAACACAGAACGTGATGCAGAGAAATTTTCTTTAGCAGGGCGAATTGCAGCTGGGATTGCACATGAAGTACGTAATCCTCTTACAACCGTACGAGGTTATTTACAATTTTTACAAGAAACTGTTTCTCCATCTAATAAAGAATTATTTGAAAACTTACTTATTCCTGAATTAGACCGCGCAAATAGTATTATTACAAAATTTTTAGCTATTTCAAAAACACGCGAATTTACAAGAGAACCGTTTCCTATTAATACATTTTTACGTGAGTATATTCAACAGTTACTAGCTAGTGAAGTCTTTTTACATAATATTTCAATTGATTATAATTTTTCTACCGAATTAGATGATGTATTAGTCCATATTGATCGTCATGAACTTGTGCAAGTTTTTTTAAACCTATTTCAGAATGCTGTCGATGCTCAAGGTGAAAAAAAACTTTCTATCCAAATTACTAGTTATCGCCTAGATAATTTTGTTCGTATTACTTTCACTGATAATGGAATTGGTATTCCAACAGCCATTCAAGAGTATATCTTTGATCCATTCTTCTCAACAAAAGATTCGGGCACAGGACTGGGCTTGTCAGTAACGAAGAAAATTATTCAAAATCATAACGGTACATTAAAAATGACCAGTAATCAAGATGGTACAACTTTCACTATTTCAATTCCAATTTTACCTAAAACAACCCTTGAAAGATTAAATGACTACAAATGAGGTACTCTTCCACAAACTGCATGCCAATTGTTAGATACTCCTAACAATTGGCATGCAGTTTTTTATGTTGAACTTTTCGTCTTTACATTATATAAACCTTCTCTTTATCTTACTTATTTTTGCTAAGAGGGCCAATTTCTTATTTTTTTTAGAAATGGTAGTTTGTCCATCACGAATTTAGTATAAATTTCATTTTAATATATAGTAACGACTATTGATTCTATGAAAGAAAGGAATGAAAAGGTGAACAATAAAAATAAAGGAAAAGTATTTTATGGTAATGATTGTTGCGAAGTCAGAGCTTGTAGTTATATTAACATCTCTAAGTCCGAACTTACAGAATTCGTTAGACTTCTTCAAGCTCTTGGCCAAGCTATTCAAGCTGTCTTTCAAAACCCTTCTCAAAATAATATCGATAACTTGATTGCTGCCCTAAATAACCTACAAAAATTCCTCAATTGCTTAGATTTATCTCCAGCACAAAAACAAATTGGAAATTCTATTATCGCTAATCTATTAACTATTTTAAAAACAAAACCTTTCTCATGCGGAGCATTGTACGTTGAGCTACAAAGCTTGCTTAATTATTTATTGTATATCGCTAAGTTATTCAAAGTAGATTGCTGCACTATCGACAAACTAGTTAAACTCATAACAGAGATCCAAACTATCCTAGTTCAATACGGGTCAGGTTGCCTTGGAGGAGGAGCAACAGAAGCTACTGGGGCTACTGGACCTCAAGGGGCTACTGGACCTCAAGGACCAGCTGGCGCAACAGGTGCTACTGGCGCTCAAGGACCGGCTGGCGCAACAGGTGCTACTGGCGCTCAAGGACCAGCTGGCGCAACAGGTGCTACTGGCGCTCAAGGACCGGCTGGCGCAACAGGTGCTACTGGCGCTCAAGGACCAGCTGGCGCAACAGGAGCAGCGGGTACTCCAATTCCTGTAACTATCGCAGCTATCGGAAACTCAAATCCACAAACTATATCCCCTGGAACAAACATCCAATTCAATCAAGTTTTTGAATTAACTAATATCTCTTTCAACGATACTTCAGATACTTTAACAATTTTAGAAACAGGCGTATATGATATTAGTTTCTCAGCGCCTACAACTTTCCCAGGATCTTCACCATTCGGATTCGGTATTTCATTCAATGGCCAACCACCTAATCGTAACTTCTCGACTAACGTTATCGGTAGTGCTGTTTCTTTCTCTACAATCGTTACTTTACAAGCTGGTACAACGATCGCTGTACAGCCTACAGCAAACACTATTTCTATTCCTAACACAGGCGATACAACTGCAACACTATCCGTATTCCGAATTTACTAATTTTCAATCAATAAGTATATTTATAATAATATGTATCGTTTAACCGTGCATTAAATCTCTCTTTATATAGAAAGGAGCACTTATTTGGGAGGATAAGTGCTCCTTCTTTACGTTTCTTTACCTCAAATTTACTCTGTCTTAATCCTCATTTTGTATGATAAATAGTGAAGTCAAAGATATGAAAGAGGGATGAAAATGAGAGTTATGACACTAATACGCATTTGGGTTGCTCTTATGGTATGCATTATTTTATGTGTAGGATTTTTTTTAACTCTAAAATATTCCACTATATCAAAAGCAGAGAGAAAAACTGTTCCATACAAACTTTTGTATGCAAAACAAAGCAACATCCCTTATTCCAATGCCTCAAATAATGAAAAAAAAGTTATAAAAGGAATGCTTATTACGAAAGCTGCTAGTTCCGAAGCGTTACTTCAAATTGCTGAAACGATTAAAGTTCAGTATACAAATAAAGAAATTGATGAAATCACGCTTTCTATCCATAATGAAAATAATGGTAATTACGAAGAAGAATTACCTTACGAACCTATTAGTAAAGGAAAAATAATCATCACATACGATTCTCAATCCTTTGGCAGTACAAATGTTACACTTAACGAGTAATACTATTTATCCCAATTAATATGGGCTAACAACTCGTAGGGATAGATACAGCTCCTCCCACCGATTAAAAGTTCACTTAATTTCTCATACGAAAAAGAGGCGAATTTCGTTATTCGCCTCTTTCTTTTACCAAAGTGAAGGAATCCATTCTTTCACTTTGTCGAGCCACTCTTGTTGCTCTTTTTTTCTTTGCTGTTCCTCTTCTTTCCTTCTCTTCTCTTCTTCTTTTCTTCGTTTTTCCTCTTCTATTGTATTCAATTGTTTTTTATAATCAGCCTCAGATATGAGCGATAACTGGAATGCTTTTTGAGCTGGATTGGCATTCGCTTTTTTCATAATATCCCGGAACATTGTCGTCGTAATTTGACTCCCCCCTGGAACATAATGATCGCTATCTGTTTTATCAAATCCTACCCAAATCGCACCTACTAAATCTGGTGTGTATCCAACAAACCATGAATCCTTTGCACCGGTGCTTGGTCCATTTACAATTTGAGTAGTTCCTGTCTTACCGGCCGTATCAACATTATTAACTTTCGCCTTTTCGCCCGTTCCCTTTTCGACAACACCTTTTAATAAATATGTCATCTTTTGAGCAATTTTCTCGCTCGTCACTCGTGTCTCTTTCTTATACCACTTTCCAATTGTTTCACCTTCAGCATTTTGTATCTCTCTAATCGCATGAGCTTCCACTTGGACACCGTCATTTGCAAATGTACTGTATGCTTGAGCCATTACAAATGGAGAGGTCCCAACATGCATCCCGCCTAAAGCAATTGGATACGTACGATCTTCTGGCACTAATGGAATACCAAATCGCTCTAAAGATTTCAATCCTTTATCCAATCCAATTTGTTCCAATAGCCAAACAGCCGAAACATTGTACGACTTTGCCACGGCTTCATACATTGTCACATCACCGTGAAAAGTGTGATCACTATTTTGCGGTTTATATTCTTTAATATTAAATGGTTCATCTTTTAATATATCGTATACTTCATACCCTTGCTCTAAAGCTGGTACATATACAGCCAAAGGCTTTAACGTTGAGCCAGGTTGTCTTTTTAATTGGGTTGCATGGTTAAACTGTAAAAACTGATACGGTCCTCTACCTCCAACTAAAGCTGGTACACCACCTGTTTTTGGATTCATAAGAACTACACCCGTTTGCATAAGCTGGTCTGAGCCATTATCTTTGAAATAACTCTCATTATTCACAACGTCTTCTACAGCCTGTTGTTTTTTCGGATCAAGCTCTGTGTAAATACGATAACCACCTGCTAAAATTTCATTTTGTGTTAATTCGTACTTGTCCATAGCTTCCCTAACAATATAATCTACATATTGAGAGTATTTCCCCTTGTATTTATCATCCACACCACGTTTTAACACAAGACCGCTCTCTTTTTCTTTATTATACTGTTCGTCAGAAATATATCCTTGCTCTTTCATTAAACTTAATACAACATTACGTCGTTCGATTGACTTATTAAAGTTTTTATATGGTGAATATGCAGACGGTGCTTTAATCAAGCCAGCAATCGTTGCAGCCTCTGAAACCGTTAAATCTTTTACATCTTTATCAAAATAAGATTTAGCTGCCCTTTTTATACCCCAAGCACCTTCGCCAAAATAAATTTGGTTCATATACATTTCAATAATTTCATCTTTCGTATACGTACGCTCTATTTTTTTTGTCAAAAAATATTCCTTTATTTTTCGAGAGTATGTGCGGTCTTGTGTCAGAAATACATTTTTCGCAAGTTGTTGTGTAATTGTACTTCCCCCTGCTACAACTTCTCCTGCTGTAATATTTTTAAAAACTGCACTTATAATACCACTATAGTAAATACCGTGATGGTTAAAAAACTCCTTATCTTCTACTGCAACAATTGCCTGAACCATAATGTCAGGAATATCTTTCCTTTTAACACCTTCTGTTTTAGAAGAAGCTAATTTAGTCGCAACTTCATTATTTGCATCATAAATTAAGGTCGGTTGCGGAACAGCTTGTTTTAATTCAGATATGTCTTGAATGGAAATTATTATATTTATAGCAACAAATAGAGTAGCGAGTAAACTCCCTAATACAATTAATGAATTACGAAGTTTCTTCCTCTTGTTGAACCACTCCTGCATTTTTTTTAAGTGAGTGTTCTTCAATTTCATTCGTTCACTTCCTTCGTTTGTTTACACTCTTCTTTTTAAAAGGAAGAATATACCTCCTTTTAAATTTATTATAATAACGTAGTCGTTCCTATAGTGTAAAGCTTTTCTTTCACATTCATACTTTTTGCAAGAAAAGGACATTCTACAAGTAAGATATTCACTATTGATTATTAATATTATTAATACAACAATGAGAGTTATGTTAAGTTTTTGTAAACTTTTCGATAAAATGTTTTAAAAAACGACAGTTTTTTGTTAGAATTGATTAGCCAATATATTTTACATATATTACTTTTGTGGGGGTAACTAATAATGGTATTTAAATCAAAAAAAGATAAATTTTCTGAAATGTTAATGAATGTTTCAGAAAATTTAAAAGAAGGCGCGCAGTTTTTCGTGGAGTATAAAATTAAAAATGCTAGCGATTTAAAAGAGTTTTCTATGCGCATGAAAGAGTATGAGTCAAAAGGTGACTCATTTATTCACGAAATCATTATGGAGCTAAACAAAGCGTTTATTACTCCAATTGAACGTGAGGACATCCTACAACTTGCAATGAGTATGGATGATGTATTAGACGGATTAGATCATAGTGCTGGTCTATTCGAAATGTATTCTATTACAGAAGCTGATGAATACATGATTAAATTCGTTGAAGCAATTAATCAATGTGCGATTGAGATTGCAAATTCTGTTGAACTACTGTCTAAAAAGAAGTTAGTCGACATTCGTACGAACGCGATTAAGATTAAGGATTACGAATCACAATGTGATGATATTCGCCGTCATGCAATTAAGCACTTATTCTCTCGTGAGAAAGATCCGATTAAGATTATTCAATACAAAGAGATTTACGAAGAGCTTGAAGAAGTAGCGGATAGCTGCCAAAGCGTTGCAAACGTATTAGAAACAATTATTATGAAGAACGCGTAAGGAGTTTGATCATGGATACACTCTTGATACTGACCGTTTTAGTAGTCATTTGCGCTTTAGCTTTTGACTTTATCAATGGATTTCACGATACAGCAAACGCTATTGCAACGGCTGTTTCAACGAAAGCTCTAAAGCCTAGACATGCAATTATTATGGCAGCTATTATGAACTTTTTAGGTGCGATGACATTTACAGGTGTAGCAAAAACGATTACAAAAGATATCGTTGATCCATTTGCCTTGCAAAATGGTTCTCTTGTAATTTTAGCTGCTTTGCTTGCGGCAATAGCTTGGAATTTAATTACTTGGTACTACGGTATTCCAAGTAGTTCTTCGCATGCAATTATCGGCTCAATCGCAGGTGCAGCTATCGCTGCTGCCGGTATTAGCTCATTAAATCTTAAAGGGTTCATAAAAATTCTTGAAGCTTTAATCATTTCACCGATTATCGCTTTTGTTATTGGTTATATCGTATACAGTATTTTTAAAGTGGTCTTTAAAAACTTTAATTTAACGAAAACGAACAAAAACTTCCGTTTATTCCAGATTTTCACTGCAGCATTACAAGCTTATACACATGGTACGAATGATGCACAAAAAGCAATGGGAATCATTACGATGGCTCTTATGGCCAATAACTATCATACTTCTGACGACATCCCGTTCTGGGTACAATTATGTTGTGCAATCGCAATGGGTCTTGGTACTTCTGTTGGTGGATGGAAAATTATTAAAACTGTCGGTGGACAAATTATGAAAATTCGTCCTGTAAATGGTGTAGCTGCTGATTTATCATCATCACTTGTTATTTTCGGTGCAACATTCATTCACTTACCGGTTAGTACAACGCACGTTATCTCTTCTTCTATTTTAGGGGTTGGTGCTTCACATCGTGTGAAAGGTGTAAAATGGGGAACTGCAAAACGTATGTTAATTACATGGGTTATTACACTTCCTATTTCAGCTTCGTTAGCTGCATTATTTTACGCTTTATTACACTTAATCTTTTAATTAAAAGTCGTCTTCCTTATTTTTCTAGGAAGACGACTTTTTTGTGAACAAACCTTTTTCTTATTAAAAAGCGTGTATAATAATTGGTGGATAAGTTATATAGAGGAGTTGGAAATTTTGGAATACATCATGTTACTTTTCATCGGGTTAATCGCCGGGACAGTCGGGAGTCTAGTCGGGCTTGGTGGCGGAATTATTATTGTTCCGTTATTAATCGGATTACACAGTCTATCACCACAACTTGCAGTAGGAACTTCAATGGTAACAGTCGTTTTTACAGGACTATCTTCCACCCTTACTTATATGAAGCATAAACGAGTAGATTACAAAAGTGGACTTATTTTATTTATCGGGAGTGGCCCTGGTGGTATCATCGGCTCGTGGGCAAACAAATTTTTAAACCAAGATACATTTTCTTTATATTTTGGGATTTTCCTTATTTTTGTCTCCATCCTTCTTATGTTACGAGACAAATTAAACCCCCTTTCTTTATCAAATATGACGGTAATTAAGCGTTCTTTTACAGATAACGAAGGAAACACTGTACACTATCAATTTCCACCGCTTCTCGCTATCTTTATCGCCTTTATAGTTGGTTTTATATCTGGATTATTTGGAATTGGCGGCGGTGCCTTACTTGTTCCAGCAATGATGCTACTTTTTGCATTCCCAGCACATATTGCTGTAGCAACTTCGATGTTTATCGTTTTTTTATCAGCAATTGTAAGTTCTGCAACTCACATCTCCCTTGGAAATGTCAGCTGGGTTTACGCATTAATTCTTATTCCTGGTGCATGGATTGGCGGGAAAATCGGGGCTTATATTAATACAAAATTAAGTGGTAATGCCGTAATTAATTTATTACGTATCACATTAATCATTCTTGGAACTAGATTAATCATTACTTCTTTTTTATAACGCGTTCTTTTTAGAATGCGTTTTTCTTATACACATGAATATAAAAATCCTCCTAAGAGAACAAATAAAATTAAACAAACACATAATAACATATAATTGGAAATATGTACTTTCTTCACGTTGACCACTCCTATAACTGCGACTGTTATCTTTATGATAGCGAAAAAATAATTCACTTGCAGTTACAAAGTGCTAACAATGCAAAATCATTTATTACAAATTTTATCCTTATATTTCATTTCTTTGTATATTCTATCGTTTTAATAAAAAAAGATGTCATATTGACATCTTTTTTAGTGAAGAAGTGACCATCCCATAAAATCCTCATGTACTTGGCACGCCCTCTTATCGTTTCGATCATATAATTCAGCATAACTATCTGTTTCTTCATCATAAGCCATCGTATAAATAATTTGGCCGTCTACTTCAACGGATAACACGACTCCACCTTTCATCTCTTCTACATGAATGATAGCATTCGCCGGAATTCTCATATCCGTCATTTTTATCGCATCTAACAATATACTAAACCCCCTACAGCGTATTCATTGCTAGTACTATTACACACTAAATAGTATACTACTGTAATAGCATATATTTCGTCAATGAAATTGCTATTTAAAAGCATATTGTCTTTATACATATACGCTAAAATAGAAGAAATAGAAATGTTTAAATGGGGGGCTAACATTGATTCTACACAAAGGAGATGTACTATTCCGTCAAGGCGAGGACGGTCCTTTATATTTTATAAAAACAGGTTTATTAAAAGTAGTACGGATAGAAGAAGATGGAACACCATTTCTATTCAACATTATCGTTCCAGGTGAAACGATACCTCACCATTCTTTAATTTCACCGAAGGAATATCACGGTACAGCAATCGCTTTAATGAAAACAGAAGTTGAACCTATAATTAGTAATGAATGGTACGATCAACTTCAGGCAAATCCTGCATCATATGCAAATATTGCTATGCAACTACAATCAAAATTAAGAATGATGCAACAGCGTATCGATCAATTGACAACCGTCTCTCCGAAAGAACGTCTACATCGTTTACAAGAATGGTTCACACTATATTTAGGTGACATTCCTATATATGAAATATTGACACAAACTGAAATCGGTCAACTCATAGGTATACGCCGTGAAACGGTAAATCGGCTGTTACGAGAACAAATAAAAAACGAGGTAAAATAATACCTCGTTTTTTACTTATTTCAAACTTCATCTATTGTAAGCTTGCTGCTGGACCGAAAAATTCATAATGAATATGCTCTTGTTCCACACCTAAATTAGTTAGTGCAGCATTTATATGCTTCATAAATGGTACGGGACCACAGAAATAAAATTCTGCTTCAGTTGTCGGAATAATAGTTTGTAACCATTCAGCTTCAATGAAACCTTCTTTATCAAAGTTCTTCATTTCCATATCTTTTTCAGTTGGTGCAGAATAGCAAGTGTATGCTTTAACTTGTTCGTATTCATTATCTACTGTCTCAACGTGTTCTTTCATTGCATGTGTATTACTATTTATCGCTGCATGAACAAAACATACATTACGTTTTGAGTTTTGTTCAATTAACGTATTTAGCATACTCATCATTGGTGTAATACCTACTCCACCACTAATTAGCACAACTGGTAATGTTGAATCCATATTTAATACGAAATCTCCTGCTGGTGCACTTACTGGTAACATATCCCCTTCTTCTACATGATCGTGTAAGTAGTTAGATACTTTACCGTCCGGTGTATCTACACCTTTTTCTTTCTTTACACTAATACGATAATATTCTTTTCCAGGAGCATCTGATAAACTATATTGACGATTATGTGTATACGTTTCACCTTCTATATTTATTTGAATCGTTACATATTGTCCTGGGATGAATGAAGAAACTTGTCCACCATCTTCAGGTTTTAAATAAAATGATGTAATAACGTCGCTTTCCTTCACTTTTTTAACAACCACAAAGTTACGGAAATCTTTCCATCCACCTTCTTTATGTGCCGCTTCTTCATACATCTCTGCTTCAATGCTAATGAATGCATCAGCAATGACACCATAAGCTTCTCCCCATGCATTTAAAACTTCATCAGGTGCACCTGCGACCTCTTTAATTGCACGTAGTAAACATGTACCTACAATCGGGTAATGCTCTGCTTTAATACCTAAACTTCTATGCTTATGACCAATTTGTTTTACAACTGGAATAATAGCTTCTAAATTATCAATATACGTTGCAGCTGCATAAACAGCATTCGCTAGCGCTTGTTGTTGTCTTCCCTTTTTCTGATTTGTATGGTTGAAAATATTCAATAACTCCGGATGTTCCGAAAATAAAATTTGATAAAATCTCGTTGTAATTTCAACGCCTTTTTCTTGTAATAATGGTACTGTTGACTTTACGATTTCAATTGTTTTTGCACTTAACATTGTATCCCACTCCTCTATTTCCTTAACTGTTTTTAGTTTAACTGAATTGTATAGTACATATTGTGATTTTAATCACTATTAACACGGTGTTTTTGTGAATAATATATGAACATTGCACTTACAAAAGAAAATAAGCCAACTAGAATTCTAGCTAGCTTATTATTTGGACTGTATAGCTTGTTCAATTACCCTTATATCTTTTCCATCTCCAAACTCTGTATACCCCCAGATGTTCGTTTCACCTCTATATTTATTTACAATAATATCTAAGTCATGGTATACACGATGTGCATAAACTACATACTCAATATTTTGAAGTTCCACACCTTTTTTTACAATTTCATAGCTTCTATTTACATCACGTTTTATTTTTTCATTCTTTATTTCTGTATGTATATTTTTTAAAGACGATTCTTGTTGTTGAAACCATTGTTTAAATTGGTTCCAGTCCCCTTCTGTATAATTCTCTGCTTTACCGTAATTTAAGAAATTATTATAACTTTCATGCGTCATACGAATAAAATCTAGCACTTTTGTCTCCTCTTGCACATCTTCTATTTGAGCTATTGTACTTACCTCAGCAGGCTTATTCGCATAATGTAATAGCAATTTCATAAGACTATAGCTCGCAATGATCATTACGATAATAATCCCGAATACAATTAACAATTTCTTCATATACAGAACTCCTTCTCTACTAAAGATATTACAAAGTATGACTATACTTGTAACATTCTCTCGTAGAAATATAATTCCTGTATAAATTCTTCCTATCATTTCGACAATATTTTTCTATACATTTCTCGTTGGTAAATGTTCTTGTAAAACAATGTACCCTTCATAAGCTGTGTAACCGAGTATAGCCATTAATCCGATATAACAAGCAAAGACTGTCCATTTTGTTTTCATATCAACTTTATAATAGTTTTCCTGTTGTCTCTTTTCCGTCTCCCATTCCTGTAATTTTCTTTCTGACATTTCAAATGCCTCTCTTATATGAATTGTATGCGTTTCTTTTTCATCTTCATATGGAACGTAATCAAGCGGCTCAAACTTTGGTAAAAGATGCTCTAACACTTCAATCTTTTGAAGTTCTCCTACTTTTAATTCTTTCTCTCTTTCTTTTTGCCTTAATATATTTATTTCATGTTGCATCATATATATATTTCGATGCACCGCACCTGTTTCTTTTAACTCCTCTTCAAGTCTTGCAACATATTCTTTCATTCCATCAATTCTATATCCTAATTCCTTAATTGGCTCATCTCTCTTTATTACTCTATATAATTCCATACAGCCGATAATAAAAATAAATCCTCCCAAAATACTTTTAAAGTAAATGGCATAACCGAGCAATACAATAAGACCCGCTCCCCAAATCTTTGTACTTACAACTGAGATAATTCGTCCACCATCTAATGGAGAAACCGGAATCAAGTTAAAGAAGTTAATAATACTTCCAAGTAAAATAATTAATGCCCAAAATGGCTCTTTCGTTATTATATAAAGTGGAATCGCAGGTAAAAATGACAACAATCCGAAAAGAGGTCCCATGAAGGCGATATAAGCTTCATCTTTTGCATTTTTCGGCATCTCTTTCATCCCAATAAGAGCGCCCATAAATGGAATAAATATTGCTGGCGATGTTGGTATACCTTTTCTTTTCGCAGCCCATAAATGGCCCATTTCATGAATAAACAACAAATAAATGAGCGCTACCCCAAATTTCCAACCATATATAACCGCGTATGCACCAAGTGATAGAAACATACTAAATACCGTTGAAAACTTTGCTAGTTTAAAAATTGCAAATACCCACTTTAACTTAGAAAGTAAAAATAGCCCTATTGCAACAATAATTCCCCATAATCCTTTTTTATTATTTTTCATATTCCTCTCCTTTATCTCTCATTAATGAATCATATTTATTCATCAAAACTATTCTTTTCTCTATTATGACATATTTTTTTCTATCGTTAGAAATAATGTTTATTTAATCCATTTTTAGCCAAAAATATAAGTATAAATATAAGGAGGTGTTTGCAAATGAATTTACAATCTCTCATAATAGGCGCTCTATCGTTTTTAGCTTCAACTCTTATTTTTTATACCGTTAGTTACGTATTATTATTAGATTTGTTGCCCAATCACGTATTTATTGCCCTTGTCATCCTTTCCGCTCTTATGATTTCTTTTCTTATTACACGAAAATCAATGAATGAGCCATCTGCAAAAGCAAAATAATAGAGAGGGGGTGTTTTCCCCTCTCTATTATCATTTCCTAGGAAAGGCCATATAAACTTTACTAATTACCTTCATCCCGATCTGTCAGGGCTAATTAAAGTTTCATTTTATCTTTGTAAATCCATTTTTTCACCATACTCTTTAACAATTTGAATGATATTTTGAAAAACACCTATTTTTTCTTTTTTGCTATTTAATATTTTCAAATCATAATTTTCATAATATGTTTCTAATGACTTTAATTGTGATTCTGAAGCATCTTTTACCGGAACAGTAGCATGCAATTCATATTGTTTATACCCTTCCTTTACCTTTTCACCTGGAATTTTTTCACTCTCTTTTGCTCCAATTAATTTTTGAACTTTTTCTGGGAAAACGACTTGTAAATAATACTCTTGTTCCTTCTCTAACTTGTTGTATAGTGATTGTGAAATCGTATACCGCACCGTATAATTCACTTTTTGATCGCCTGCTTTAATATGAAACGCAGTAATCTGCAAATCTTTTTTTGTTACTTCCGTTAAAGGACCTACCTGCATCTCATCTTCTTTTTGTTCTAAAACATTTGGAAATATAGCCAAAAGCTTTTCTGTATCTTTTTTATTCAGCATATACATAGCTTTTTTATATTGTATCCATCCTCTTCTGTCTTCTCCTCTTAGCCATGCATAATATGTTTCTTTTTTTCCACCCCTATTAATTTGTATTTCATATTCCGGTTCACCAAAACTACCTGTTACTTCTTGTTTTTCCGCTTTATCTATAATGTCTATTACTAACTTAGCTTCTGATTCCTGTAACTTTTTCTCTTTATGTTTTTTTTGTATAACGGTTACCCCTATCGTTTCTTTCACTTCATTCACCGTCTCTTCCACTTTTTTTGTTTCTTTTTTTTGCTCTACTTGACCACAAGATGCTAGTAACATAGCAAATAACAACAATACATATTTCCTTTTCAACTTAATCCTCCTTTTACAATAAGAAATTCTTATACTCTTCATATAAAAAACAAAAACGTGACACACTATAAAATACGCTATACTAAGTATTGAAAGGAGGTCTTTTTCATGTCCATTAATTTTCACGATGCAAATAATAAATACACATACGCACAGCGAAACGCCCATATTTCTTGGGGAGAAATGATAAAAAGTATTACAAATGTACAAAACAAGCAAATAATTGATATCGGCTGTGGTGGCGGGATTTATACGAAAGAACTTGCTCTTATGGGGGCCAAAAATGTCATTGGACTTGATTTTTCAAAAGAAATATTACAAGCTGCAAAAGAAAATTGTAGCGGCTTTCCAAATATTTCATTCATTCACGGTGATGCACATAGCGTCCCATATCCTAATGATACATTCGACATTGTTATTTCGCGCGCAGTGATTCATCATTTACAAGACATTCCTACATTTCTACGTGAAGCTTCTCGTATATTAAAGAAAAACGGTGTACTTATTGTACAAGACCGAACCATTGAAGATTGTACAATTCCTGGAAGCCCCGAACACATTCGTGGATATTTTTTCTCTACCTTTCCAAAACTCATTGAAATAGAATCAAAAAGGCGGCCAAAAACCACCACGATACAGCAAGAATTACAAAAACATTTTCTTCACGTGTTCCCCTCTCAAACACAATGGGAAGTACGAAAAATACATGATTCTGTAGAAGCATTGCTACAAGATTTATCACCTCGAACAGGTCGATCTATTCTATATGAATTAACAGATCATGAACTTTCTCAACTTCTACAACAGATCCAGACCGCATTACAAAGTATCTCTCCTATTATCGAAAGAGATCGGTGGACAATTTGGAGCGCCATGAAATTGTAAGGAAGGAAGCCTCACAACATAATGTGAGGCTTCCTTCTTTCATAATCTAATTTTGCAACACTCTTGATATCCTCCACTTCTGGCCTGTGCACTTCCACACTTCGGACATACTAAATATCTAGACTGATTTGTCAACAAACTACCTTTTTGAAAGAGTAAAACTTCTGCTTGTTTAAACGAACGCGAATAATATAACCACATAAAACCAATTATAGCAATAATGCCAAATAATACTCCCATCGCAAGCATTCCAGTCACCTCTTTTGGTTTGTTCTTTCCAGCAAGTGGATTGTTGTATTATTCTCTGTAAATTCAAACAATACCTTCTTTACTCCTATAAATATCAACTTTCTCTATAAGTTTTACAATTCTCTACAAATTTTTACTCCCGTTTTACAATTCACCATTCCCTTTACAATAACGAATATCATATTCGATATTTCCATATATAAATATATCTTTCAAAAAAATGTTGACTTTCAAAAAAAAACATGTGACAATACTGTCAGAATACTTGAATAAAAATTCATTGACGAGAACGAGTACGTTATAGGACTGTCCCCCAGAGAGTTGGCGATTTGCTGAAAGCCAACGTTCAGTGCGTAACCGAAAATCATCTCCGAGAAGTAGAACCGAATGTTACAGTAAGTTCTTACCGGCTGTCCCCCGTTACAAGGAACACGTATCATGTTGTACGTTGTAAAGCCGTATACATATAGACTCATTTCTACATGTATAAATTAGGGTGGTATCGCGGGTAAATATAACTCGTCCCTTTCTTTAGGGACGAGTTTTTTGTGTTCTTACAAATGAATTTAAAAAAGGAGGAAAAACAATGAACACTGTATCAAAAAAACATATTTTTTTCACGGGTCTTATGCTATTTTCTTTATTTTTTGGGGCAGGTAATTTAATTTTCCCTCCCATGCTTGGACAAAATGCAGGTGAAAACTTTTGGCCGGCAATGATTGGATTTTTACTAACAGGAGTCGGTTTACCATTATTAACTGTTATTGCAATTTCTTTATCAGGAAACGGCATGCAACAACTCGCAAGTCATGTTCACCCATTATTCGGAATTTTCTTTACTGTAGTTGTATACATCGCAATCGGTCCTTCTATGGGAATTCCACGCGTTGCAAATGTCGCTTATGAAATGGGTGTTAGTTCTTTCTTACCAGAAACAATTCGTTCTAGTAACCTAGCACTACTTTTATACACAGTCGTCTTCTTCGCTATCGTATTTTGGCTTAGTTTAAATCCATCTAAACTTGTCGATCGCATCGGAAATATTTTAACACCTATTTTATTACTCTCTATTCTCTTACTATTTGTTAAAAGTGTATTTACACCACTCGGGCAATCAGGACCAGCAATGCAAGAGTATCAAACTTCTCCAATCTTCAAAGGCTTTATGGAAGGATACTTAACGATGGATACCATTTCTGCGCTTGCATTTGGAATTATCGTTGTAAATGCCATTCGCTCTAAAGGTGTGAAGGATCGTAAATCCATTGCCATCGCAACAGCGAAAGCAGGACTTATTGCCGCTACTGGTCTCGTACTTGTATATGGTGCACTTGGCTGGCTCGGTGCAACTAGCGTCTCGCTCGGATATGCACAAAATGGCGGACAATTACTTACTGTTATCGTACAGCAATTATTCGGTCCATACGGTTTACTTCTATTATCTCTAATCGTTACACTCGCTTGTCTAACAACTTGTGTTGGACTTGTATCTGCGTGTAGTCAATATTTCTCAACATTATTGACTACATTTTCATACAAAATGTTCGCGAGTATCATTTGTGCATTAGGATTATTAGTTGCCAACTTAGGTTTAACGAAAATTATTGCCATCTCTGTTCCAATTCTACTTGTTGTATATCCAGTTGCAATTGTACTCGTTCTACTATCGTTACTTCATAAATATTTCGGTGGATATCGCTCTGTTTATGTAGGTGCTTTAATTGGAGCAGCAATCGTAAGCGTATTTGACGGATTAAAACAAGGTGGCATTTCAGTTTCATTTATCACACCATATTTTGAATTTATTCCTTTATATAATGAAGGAATTGGCTGGCTAATACCAGCATTAGCCGGGGCTATTATCGGCCTTACAATCGCTAAGTTAAGCGGTGCGAAAAAAGTTCCCTTAATAACCGATTCCCACGAAGTAAAAGCATCCTAAAAAACTCCCGAAAGGGAGTTTTTTTACTTTTGATAAGCAGTATGATTAAAACTGCTTATTTTATACGCTTTCGTATAATATTCGATATTTGTATCCACTGTTTCTACTTTGATAACATCGTAGCAATCTTCTTGCTTTACTAAAAATAAATAGTACTCTTCTGTCGCCTCAACAATTGCAATTTTATCTGTTTCAACATTATATTGTTCACAAAGCGCTTGTAATGCGTTCACATAATCCCCTAATTTTTTAGACTTATCCATGCCAAATATCGTTTGAACTAACATACACTCTCTCCCCTTTGTATGTACTGTTAACAACTTAATGATAACGCTTACATTTGTTAACGTCAATAAAAAGATTTGGCGTAAACTAATAATCAGTGGAGATACCCCCCACTGATTATTAGTTTCACTTTATCATTTCGTCAATTGATGTCTAAACGCATAAATAACTGCCTGTGTCCGGTCACTTACATTTAGCTTATTTAAAATATTACTCACATGTGTCTTTACTGTTTTGAGGGCAATAAACAATTCATCTGCAATCTCTTGGTTACTTTTCCCCTCTGCAATTAATAACAAAATTTCAGACTCTCTTTCTGTTAACTCCTCATGCAAAGGTTGTTCTTTCTTCTGACGCATACGAGACATCATTTTACCAGTAACTTTTGGCTCTAATACAGTTTCTCCATCATAAGTAGCTCGTACAGCGTCTGCTATATCACTTGCTCTTGATGTTTTTAATAAATAACTTGTCGCTCCCGCCTCAATAACAGGGTACAATTTCTCATCATCTAAAAAGCTCGTTACAACTACAATTTTCGCTTCTGGCCATTCCTGAATAATAGCACGTGTTGCTTCAACCCCATCCATCTCGTCCATGACAAGGTCCATCAAAATAATATCTGGTCTTAATTGCAGTGCTAACTCTGAACCTTTTCTTCCATTTTCAGCTTCTCCAACTACTTCGATATCTGGCTGCGTTGATAAATATGCTGATACACCCATTCGAACCATTTCATGATCATCGACAAGTAACACTTTTATCATGATTCTCCCCCTCTCTCAATCATAATCGGTACTTTTACTTCTATTTGTGTCCCTTTAGCGGGGAAACTAAGTACTTTTAATGTCCCACCAATTTCATGAACACGCTCTTGCATTGATCTTAAACCATATGAACCAGCCTTATTCACTCCGACTTCAAATCCAACGCCATCATCAATAATTTTTAGAATTGCATATTGATCAATTTTCCGAAGACGTACTTCCGTTTTCTTCGCTTTCGCATGTCGTAAAGTATTGGATAAAGCTTCTTGCACAATACGAAATAAATGATCTTCTACACCTTTTTTCAATTCTATTGGCTCGATTAGCCATTCAATTTTCATATGTTGCTTTCGCGATAATTCCGTCAATAATTCCTCTATACCTTGTGTCAGTTTCTTACCTTCTAATTGTACAGGCCGTAAATGAAGAAGCAACGCTCTCATTTCTGATTGTGCATTTACAACCATATTTTCAACGAGCTGCAACTGCTTTTTTGTCGTTTCTGGAATTTCAGCTACTTGTTCATTAATAGCCGACATCATCATCGACATTGCAAAAAGCTGCTGACTTACAGAATCATGCAGCTCCCTCGCCAATCGATGCCTTTCTTGAGATATCGCTTCTTGTCTCATCTCTTCATTCCAATGAGCTCGTTCATTCGTTACTTTTTGAAAGAGTCCAGCTTGCTCCTCTAATCGACGAGCAAGACCGATTACTTTTCGTTCTACTTCATGAAATTCATCATCTGCAGTAAACGAAACATCACTCGGAAAATTCCCTCGCTCCACTTCAAATAGAAAAGTATTTAATCCTTGTATACGCTGCTCTATATAGTAACCGATTGCATATCCTACAATTCCCCCGATAAGTAAACTTGTAGTCATAATAAACAAGCCAATTGGAACAGAAGCGATGGATTCCTTCCATAATAAATCATACACTTGTTGCTCGCTTTTCCATACATATACAATTGTACAAATGAGTGCAATACTAACAGAAGACAACATAGAATAACGAATATACATCCACGAAATATTTTTTTGTTTCTTCATTATACTTTCCTCACTTCCGTATCGCCTACGACAAGCGAAGAAATAATTTTAATACGACGAGGCGCTTCTTTATACTGCTCTGTTCTAAATGTAACATTGCGATTAAATCCTGTCTCTTCATGTCCTGGCAGGAGCACACGTCCGACAATAACAGAATGATTTAAAGACAATTCAATATCATATGGCACATATAAACGAATATTACCAACGACACCTCGGATAACAATTACCGTTTCTCCTTCTGGAATCATAGCAGTTGTTAAATCTATTTCCACATCACAAGCACCATATTGAACATTAATATCCTCAAGTTCATAAATATGATCCATCATTCGTATATTCCCTACAAACATATTTTTTAAATATGATTCTGTACGATATATTTGCTTCTCTTCGTCTATAATCCCTTTTTCTTTAATTTCAACCTTCATTGCTTTTTGCTGATGTCCTTGTTGAATCAGTTGATAACCAATTAAAGCTAAACAAGCAAATACGACAAGAACAAATGCTGCTGATGAAAATAAGAAGAATAAAAATACGATACCACCAACAAATAAAAAGACATTTCCCCTTACATAACGATTCTTCTTACGATAATGCCTTCCAAACATAAGCATAATAAATGCAAAAATGAGACCACCTGGTTCAAAATGTCCAAGTATCATATCAAGAAAAAGACCGAATCCAAATATGATGAGGAGCATCCCCATTAATTGTGTTTTTGAAAATTGTTTCTTCATTTCAGCTCCCCCCTTCTTGTTACATATACATAGAAGAAAAGGCATTGCTTTCCAACACCTTTTCTCCTATCACTATATCATAAGCCTGTTTTATAATATACTACTATTATTTTGTTAACTCTTTCGTTAACGATACATCATTCTTCTCTTTCATTTCACGCTCAAGCTTTGCAATCTTCATATCAAATGTGTCACGTTCATGCTCCTCATTTATACGAGATTCTAAGTCGCGAATATGATCTTCAATTTCCTCAAAGCGTAAGAACGGGTTATTTTCATCCATTTTATGCATCGCTGTATTCATACGACGATTTGCATGTGCCATATTTTCACGTGCCATTAATTCCATACGTTTTGCGTGCATTTCTTTTAATTTATTTTTCATCTCAGCAAGACGACGCTCTAACTCATCAATTTGATCTACAACACCTGCATACATTTCTTCTAATCGAGTTACTTGCCCTTCATAATACGCTACTTCTTCTAACGCACGCTCATGTAGCTGTAATTCGCCTGCTTCTTGAGCGACAATCGCTTGCTTTGATCTTTTATTAACGAAATAACGTGCTTGCTCAAGCTCACGAGCGAAATTAGATTTTAATGTTTTGTGGCGCTCAATTAACTTCTCAATTTTTGTTATTTCACGCTCACTATCGCGTAAAT
Organism: Bacillus pretiosus; assembly: GCF_051294775.1. NCBI lineage: Bacteria > Bacillati > Bacillota > Bacilli > Caryophanales > Bacillaceae > Bacillus > Bacillus pretiosus. The sequence continues at coordinate 630,505 of NZ_JBPPHF010000003.1, read as the reverse complement.
ATTGGTTTAACATCGCGATTGGATTTTTTCTTTCTTTCTCATCTAACACATTATGAAAATCTGCTAAAATTGCATCGCGTACACGTCCGAATAAAGATTGTTTCATTATAATCTTCCTCTCTTCTACTTTATCAATTTGATTTGGTTTTTATTAATTTTTTATTAGTTTTTCATTAACTTGTTCCACTCATCTTCAAAGTTGCTATATGGTTTAGAACTTTCTGGTGCAGAATCAACAACTACATTTTTTTCTTTTTTCCACTCACGGTATCCGTAGTATAAAACTACTAATGCTGCGATACCGATTAATGCTGGGGAATGAGAAAGGGCGATGGACAAGCCGATCAAACCAACAATACCCCAAGCTAACTTTCCAAAAAATGATTGTGCTCGCACAAATGATTTATAGCTCCAGTACACAACTCCTGCTCCAATTGCGAATCCTATAATACCAGCAAGACTGCCAAGAGCAATTAAAGCTAAAATACCAGCCGCGATAAACGCTAGAAATTGTTTCATCTTGTGCTTGCCTCCCTTCGATTTGATACTCTTATCTTAACTATTTTTTCACTTTTCCATAACGAGCTTAAGAACCGTTTTCGACTCAGACTTAAGACTGAGTTGCATTCAGCCTTTTGTAAAAATATGCGGTAGGATAGGATGATTCACTCTTTTATCGCACATAAAAAGCCGTACAGAGAACATTCTCTGTACGGCTTTCATTACTATTCATAAACTTCATTTTAAATTATGCTGTTTTGTGATACTCTTTCTTTCCCGCTACTTTAGAAAACCTCGGGAAACCAATTAATATAGAAATAATTCCACATACTCCAACTAAGATCGGATAAAACGCATATGGTAACAATTCAATCGGAGATAACGCCGCAAATCCTGCTGCCGTTAACATTTGCGCACCATACGGAATTAACCCTTGCACACAACATGAGAAAAGATCTAATACACTCGCTGATTTACGAGGATCAATTTCATATTGATCTGCAATGTTTTTCGCAAGTGGACCTGTAAAAATAATAGAAATCGTATTATTCGCTGTACACATATTCGTCATACTCACTAAGCCAGCGATACCGAACTCTGCTCCTTTTTTCGAACGAATGTTGCGAGTTAAAATATTCATTAAATATTGAATACCACCATTATATTGAATCAGTTCGACCATACCACCAATTAAAATAGCAAGTAATACTAACTCCATCATACCGCCCATTCCAGTCGTTACACTTTTAAAGAAACTCTCTAACGTGTAACTCCCATCTAAAAGACCTATAACGCCGGATAGTACAGTTCCACCAGTTAACACAATAAGTACATTCCAACCAAGCAATGCTGTAATAAGTACTCCTGCATACGGTAAAATCTTTATCCAGTCAAAGCTATGCGCTTTAATCTGCGTGTCACTTCCTAAAGTAACGATTACTAATAGTACAATTGTAATAATAGCTGCTGGTAATACAATTAAAAAGTTCGTTTTAAACTTATCTTTCATTTCTGTTCCTTGTGAACGTACAGCTGCGATTGTTGTATCTGAAATAAATGATAAATTATCCCCAAACATCGCCCCACCAACAACAGTAGCCATCGTAAGTGCAATAGAGATATCAGTTTGCCCACTAATACCTACAGCAATTGGTGCTAATGCAGCAATTGTTCCCATTGAAGTTCCCATCGCTAATGAAATAAATGCCCCTATAACAAAAATTCCAGCTACGATAAATCCTTGCGGTAAAATGGATAACGCTAAATTAACTGTAGAATCAACGCCACCCATCCCTTTTGCTGTTTCAGAAAATGCTCCTGCAAGTACAAAAATCAGAACCATAATCATAATATCCGGGTTCCCTGCACCTTTAGCAAATCGTTCTACTTTTACATTAAAACTTTCTTTACGATTCATCGCTAAAGCGACTCCTACAGCAATTGAAATTGCTACAAGTATCGGCAATTTATAGAAATCACCTGTAATAATTCCAGAACCAATAAATAGCGCCAAAAATATCCCAAGTGGTAATAAAGCCAAACCATTTCCTCTCGTTTCTTTCAAAGTACCATCTCTCCCTAGTTTCAACCTTTTCTAATGAATAACAAAAGACCTCTTCCAATGAGAAGAGGTCTTATACATCTATAAGGAACGCTCTTCTCATCTTTCAAGCACATGCTTGCTGGATTTGGCACAGCACTCTGAAATCGAGTCCGCTGCCGAGGCATCGTAGGGCCAGTCCCTCCGCCTCTCTTTATAAGAAGGTTTCATATTTATTTTTTAATAATAATTTCTTCCCTAACTTTACTCGCTTACAAAACAAAAGTCAATTATTTTTTGTATAGATTTTTTTGGTAATTATACAAAAATTTGAATACAACAATCATTTTAACTTTTTGATTTCTTCTTCCAATATTGAAATCCAATAAAATTCACTATTTTTTATTGCATCTATTATCCATTTCGTAGTGTACCAAGCTAACTCATACTCTTCTTTTGTAACATCGCCACTTTTATAAGCATCCTCTAGCTCATCTTCATCCAATATATACATTTTACCATTCGGTAATAACACTACATCTAAATATAAATCATCAAAATACGGTAAAACACGGTCGTCAATTTTATGTTCTTTCGCCACATCGATATAATATTGCACTAATTTTTTCTGATCATCTAACATAGCTGTAATCGCAAAGTTTTTCCCGTCTATGAAATATTGAATCCACGTATATTGATTCCCTGCGATACAAAGTTCTTTACCATCATATTCTTTACAACTAGGTTCTCTTACCTTTTTTATTTCTAATATTCCTAGCATTCCTTCTTCCACTTGCTTAACCGTATAATCCTTCTCTATTAGTCGCTTCCACGAAGAACCGTCACCATATTTACGTTTCATTACGTCCGCTCCCCTTCTATATAGAAAAGCCCCCACATATTATGTGAGAGCTTGTTCAAATTATAATTAAGCTGCTTGTCCTTTTTCAGAAATCTCTTTCAAATAAGCTTGTCCTTTTTCAGCGTCATATTGACCTTCCCACTTAGACATAACTACAGCTGCTAAAGAGTTTCCTACAACGTTAACTGCTGTACGAGCCATATCTAAAATACGGTCAATACCAGCGATGAAGGCTAAACCTTCAGCTGGAATACCTACTGTACCAAGTGTCGCTAATAATACAACGAATGATACGCCCGGTACACCCGCAATACCTTTTGATGTAAGCATTAATACTAGTAATAATGTAATTTGTTGTGTAATGGATAAATCAATACCGTACATTTGCGCTAAGAAAATAGCTGCAATTGCTTGATATAAAGTTGATCCATCTAAGTTAAATGAATAACCTGTCGGAATAACGAAAGATGTAATTGCTTTCGGACAACCGAACTTCTCCATTTTCTCCATGATTTTCGGTAAAACTGTTTCTGAACTTGCTGTAGAGTATGCTAAGATCAGTTCGTCTTTTAAAATCTTAAAGAATTGGAAAATGTTAATTCCAAATATTTTCGCTGTAAGTCCTAATACGACTACAACGAAGAAAATCATTGCCCCGTATACTACAATTAATAATTTCCCCAATGGAATTAATGAAGAAAGACCAAATGTAGAAACTGTAACTCCAATTAGTGCAAACACACCAAATGGTGCAAATTTCATAACTTGGTTTGTTACGTAAAACATTGCATCAGCTACACCTTGGAAAAATTGAAGAACCGGTCTTCCTCTTTCACCAATTGCTGCTACACCTAAACCAAATAATACAGAGAAGAAGATAATAGCAAGCATATCTCCGTCAGCTAATGACTTCATAATGTTCGTTGGAACAATATTTACAAATGTATCTGCAAATGAGTGACTTTGTACTTGCTCTGTCGTATGTGTATATTTCGAAATATCTGTCTTTGTTAACTGCTCCATATTTACGCCTTTTCCTGGTTGGAAAATATTCGCAATTAATAGACCGACAATAATTGCAATTGTTGTAATTATTTCAAAGTAAATAATTGTTTTTCCGCCTAGTCGACCTAATTTTTTAACATCGCCAACACCAGCAACCCCAACAACAATACTTGCTACAACAATCGGTACAACGATCATTTTAATTAATCGGATGAAAATATCACCAATTGGTTGTAAGTAACTCACCACTGCCGGATTGCCAAAGAAAATCGCCCCAACTGCAATACCAAGCGCAAGTCCTATTAATATTTGCCATGCAAGTCCTATTCTTTTCATATTTGTTGTAACCCCCTCTTCGATGTGTCACTCTACCTCTCATTCTATATCTATAAAACTTGAAATTAAGAGTATTACATATTATTCGACAATTCACTACATTTTGTCCCTGTTAAAAATCATAAATCAAAAAATTAAATCTGACAACAAAATAACTTTTCCTGAACACAAATAATTTTCTTGACAAAAATAAAACCCATGTCAGAAAACCTAACATGAGAACGATTCCTCACTAGTATTTTAGTGGGTTTTCAACTTGAATTTCACTATATAAAATCACGATTTTCTCCCTTTATTTTACAGATAAAATCTAGAATACACCTTTGTTGCACAAACTAAAAAAATAAAATCACCATTACAGATACTGTTGAAAAATGATAAATTCCGACAAAACTTAGCAACTTTATAAAATTTTCTTTACATTATGGTTACAACGATAGACACTCTTCTTCTTATGATATATAACATTCATAGGGAAAGGAGCCAGACAACCATGAAAAAGAAATTTGCAGCGTTTAGTGTTTTAGCAGCAGGAACACTTTTTGTTTCTCCGTTACTTTCACCCGTATACGCTGAAACGAATCAAGATAAATTATCTAATATTCAATCTGAATTAGAAGGAAAACAAAATGACTTACAAAATAAATCAGTTGAGAAAGAACAAATAGAAAAAGAAATTCAAGAATTACAAAAGAAAATCGACGATTTAACTACTTCTATTAATAAAAACGAAGCTGAATTAAACGATACAAAAAAAGAAATTAGTAAAACACAACAAATAATTACTGAAAAAAAGAAACATATAGAGCAATTACAAACAAACATAGATACGCGTCAGGAAGTTATTAAACAACGTTTACAATCTATGCAAGAAAAACCTCGTACAAACATCATTACAGAGGTATTAACAAATTCTACAAACATTGCTGATCTTGTTGATAATATGTACTCTGTAAGTTTAATTTTAAACAATGATACAGATATTGTTAAAAAGCAAACAACTGACCAAAATGCTGTGACGAAAGAAAAAGAGGCTGTTGAGAAAAAAGAGCAACAACTGAAAGAATCCGAGCAAAAATTAGAACAAAAACAGCAAGAATTACAAAATAACCAACAACAGCAGCAAACCTTTATTAGCGATCTACATGCAAAAGTAGCAAAAGTAGATTCAGAGATTGAAGGATTAGAAGAATCTAAAGGCATTTTAGAAAATCAGCGTCAAGCTGTTCAAAAAGCAATTGAAGAAGAAAAACGTGCCGAAGAAGCTCGTAAAGCTGAAGAAGCTCGCAAGGCAGAAGAAGCTCGTAAACAAGCCACTACATCTGCTCAAACAGCTCAAGCAGCTCCAACACCACACGATACAAATATTGGCGGGTTTATTAAGCCAGCAGCTGGATCAAAAACTTCTGGGTTTGGCGTGCGCTCTATAGATAACCATAAAGGAATCGATATCGCAGCCTCAGGAACCGTTCCAATTATTGCCGCTGCTGATGGTGTTGTTATTCGCTCAGAATTATCATCTAGTTACGGAAACGTTGTGTACTTATCTCACCGTATAAACGGAAAAACATATACGACAGTATATGCTCATATGAGTAGCCGTTCTGTATCAAATGGACAAACTGTAAAACAAGGCACTCAACTTGGATTCATGGGAAATACTGGCCAATCATACGGGCAGCATTTACACTTTGAACTTCACCTTGGAGAATGGAATGTCGGTAAGACAAACGCAGTGGATCCATCTCCTTATATCGGATTATAGAAAAAACTCGGTTCATACCGAGTTTTTTTATTTCCACTTCACACACTATAGGCATTCCACATAGACTACAACTAAATGCCCATATTTTACGAGGTGAATCATATGAATACACAATTACAACAGAAAATAGAAGAAGCTAGAGAAACTTACATTGGCCGGTTATTTACATTTGGCGGCTCAGCATTATTTTTAATCGGATCATTCATTGCAGTCGTCACAGCCTATAAAGCGTATAATCGTTTATTGAATACACCTACAACATAATAAAAAGACGAAGAAATCTCCGTCTTTTTATTATGCAAACATTTTAAATACGCCTATCGCATTTAAAAATACAATAATTACCGTTACTGGAATAACATAACGAAGCAAGAAAAACCAAATATTAAATAATGTTTTCCCTTTCGTTTCCGTAACTTCTAATTCTTTCATTAACATTTCTTTACTCATTTTATTTGGTACGAATAGTGAAATGGCTAGTACTCCGAGCGGCAGTAATATATTACTTACCGAAAAATCGACGAAATCAAAGAATGTCTTACCAAATATTTTCACATCACTCATAATTCCAAACGATAATGCTGACGGGATTCCAACTGCAAAAATAAGAATACCAATTAATAATGATGCTGACGGACGCTTTTTCTCATTATCTTTCGCAACAGATGCTACTACAATTTCAAGCATGGAAATCGCAGATGTTAAAGTTGCAAAGAAAAATAAAACTAAAAACATAATGAAGAAAAATTGTCCAAATGGTATTTTCGCAAATACTGCTGGAAGGACGATAAACAGTAGTCCTGGTCCTTCAGTCGGCTTAACGCCTAATGCGAAAATCGCCGGGAAAATTGCTAATCCTGCAAGTACTGTAATAAAAACAGTTAAACTTACAATAGACGTTGCTGATTTAGCTAAATGTTCTTCTTTCTTCAAGTACGAACTATACGTGACCATTACTGAGGCACCTACTGTTAGCGAGAAGAACGATTGTCCCATCGCGTATAAAATCGTATCTGCTGTCAGCTTTGAAAAATCTGGTTTCAAAAAGAACTCTACCCCAGCAAAAGCACCATCGAGTGTTAACGCACGAATAATGATTGCAATAAACAAAATAAATAATAGTGGCATCATATACTTACTTGCCTTTTCTATTCCCTTCTCTACACCTTTACTTACTACAAAAATAGTACAAAGCATAAAGATAAATTGCGCTCCAATCGCACTTACTGGATTTGAAATCGTTTCACCAAATAATTTTCCATAATCAACAACACCATTCCAAAAGCTTCCTGTAATACTATAGTATAAGTACAGTAAAATCCATCCACCTACGACACTATAGAAAGAGAGTACACTAAAACAAGTTACAACTCCCATACGACCAATCCAAGGATATAATTTACTATTTGGTACTAGTACTTTATAAGCTGTAACTGCCTCTTTTTGGGTGCTACGTCCAATGACAAATTCCGCTATTAGAAGAGGCATACCTATAAATAAAGTTAATAGTAAAAATACAAGGAAGAATGCGCCTCCCCCACCATTACCTGCAACATATGGAAATTTCCATATGGCACCAAGACCTACTGCGGCTCCGGCTGCTGCGAGTACAAAGCCTATTTTCGATGTCCATTGCTGTGTTTCTTTCATCATAAATTCTCCTTTTCTGAATATTTAAACTTTTGTTAATTATACACTTTCATTTCATACTCGCACACCTCCTTTAGAAAATAAAAAAGTCCCCTACACGCAAATATGCATGTAGAGGACGATATATGTAATGTAAATACCGTGGTACCACCTCAATTGGATTGATAAATCCCACTTGTTCAAGTACAGGAAAATTCCGATACTCTATCCTTTTAACGGCGGAACCCGGGTTGCCTACTACAATGTTCAACATACCTCTCGCAAGCCCATTCTGTATATTTTATCGTACCGGGCTCACACCTTCCCCCAGCTCTCTGAACGTATCAAATATACATACTCTTCTTGCTCATCGATTTCATCTATTGAAGTTACTTGTGATTATAAATTATATTTTTATAGTTGTAAAGTACAATTTATTCATTATCCTATATGAACTCTTCTCTCTAATTCTTGTAAAAACAATTCTCTTTTTTGTTCATTTTGAACATATACCGACTTTAATACTTCTTGCAACAATATATTTCTCTCTCTTTTCTCTATTTGTAGTTCTTTCACTTTTATTCTAACTTCGGATAAAAAATCAAGATACGGTTCATACGCCTCATCATATTTATTTGCGATATCATCACGAATTTTTTTTGCAAGTTTCGGACTCGCTCCTCCGGTAGAAACAGCCACATTCAATAATCCACGATGAATTGCCGCTGGAAAATGAACATTACCACTTTCCGGGTTCGTAATAACATTTACTAACTGATTTTCTGCGCTATCTTCAGCAACTTGTTCATTTAATACGGCATCACTACTCGCTGCAACGACTAAAAAAGCACCTTTAATGTCACTTTTTTCATACTCCCTTTGATACCAACGAATTTTCTTTTCTTCCACAAGTTTCACTAAATTCGCATCCAATTCAGGACTTACCACAACTATATCCGCACCTTGTTTTAGTAAAGGAATAATTTTGAATCCCGCGACTTTTCCTCCACCAATGACAACAACACGTTTCTTCTCAACTCGCACTGTAAGTGGATACATATTGATCTCCCTTCAATAATTTCTTCGTTTTCTGAATTAACATATATTGAAATGCTTCATTCTTTCCTAAATACGGACTTATTTTTATCTCATCCAACTCATATTGGCGCACTTCTTTTTCAATATGTTTCATAAGTAAACCTGTAAATAATAAGTAAGGCAGTACAACGATATTCTTTTCTTTTCGTTCAACAACTTCCTTTAACTTCTCCTCAAATTTCGGCTCGGCAGCCGCTAAATAACAAACCTCTACTTTTTTAATTTTCTCTTCATGTTGAAATAAAGAAGCAATCCAGTTTATATCTCTTAATACTTCAGGATCACTACTCCCTCTTGCTACGAGAAGTAGCGTCACTTCATTCTTATCTTCCTGTTCAATGCCACTTCCACTATACACCGATTTCACAAGTGTTTCTGATACACCAAACGGGTTACCGTAGGTCACTTTAACATTCGAAAATTGATTATTTAACTTCTCCAATTCAAACGGTATATCTTTTTTCACATGACCTGCCGCTAATAAAAAAACTGGAATAACAATAATCTCTGTAGCACCACGCTTCACACATGTACGGAACCCTTCATTAATCGTTGGGCTCGCTAACTCTAAAAAACAAACTTCTTGAATACTTGCCTCTACACGGTTCATGCATGACGTAATAAATGCAACCGCTTCTTCTTTAGCTGCTTTCAAACGACTTCCATGGCATATATATAAGATGGCTTTCATTTTATAACACTCCACTTACTTGATAGGTACTTTCTGTCTGTTTCTCAAACCAATGGATTTTTTCTCGAAAACGGACCACTTCTCCAATTACAATCATGCTCGGATTTTGAATTTGTTCTTTTTTTGCAACATCCACAATTGTTCCTAACGTCCCAACAACTGTGCGCTGCATTGATGTCGTTCCCCGTTCAATAATAGCAGCAGGTGTACTTTTGTCTTTTCCATGCTTCATCAGTTGTTCACATATGTAGGGTAAATTGCTAACCCCCATATATACAGCTAAAGTCTCTACACCTTTCACTAAATTTTCCCACTTCACTTCTTCAGCACCTTCTTTCCTATGCCCTGTCACAATAGCAAAACTTGCACTTGCATCACGATGTGTCACTGGAATGCCAGCATAAGCAGGAGCAGCTATTCCAGCTGAAATACCAGGAACGATTTCAAATGGTACCCCTTGCTTTGCTAACGCTTCAGCTTCTTCTCCTCCTCTACCAAATACAAATGGATCCCCGCCCTTTAGCCTCGTTACAACTTTTCCCTTTTTCGCATATTTAATAAGAAACGTGTTAATCGTCTCTTGCTTCATCGTGTGATAATTTGGTAGTTTTCCGCAATAAATTAAATCCGCTTCAGGCTTTGCATGGGAAAGCAACTCTTTATTCACGAGACGGTCGTATAAAATAACATCTGCCTTCTTAATACATTTCAACCCTTTCACAGTAATTAAATCTGGATCACCAGGACCTGCACCAACGATATAAACCTTCCCCATCATCTCTCCTCATTTCTACTATTAAAGTGAAACTTCCATCCTTATATACGAATGGAAGTTTTCATTATTTCGTATTACCTTTTTCCTACTCATGAATAACAAATGCTGCACCTTTTCGAATCTTCTTTTTTTCAAATAGAGAAATCTCCTTTACTTCTGGTAACGGTAAAAAATGCTTTTCAAGCTCTATCTCCGCGAGCTTAAATGCCTGTTCTTCACTTTGAGCAACAACAACAATCGGAACAATACTATTTACTAACACAGCTTCAAATCGATATAAATCCATATTGTCCCTCCTAAGACGCTATTACTTCTTCTAACACAGTATTTAACGCTATTTGTAATGTCTCTATACCAACACGGCTGACAAAATCATAAAATGTTTCAGCTGGTAATTTATTCTCTTTGAAATAGCTTATAAATGATGCAAGTACATCAGGTAGATCCTCGCCATCTATTTTCCCTTTTAACTTTTGGTTATAAGCACCGCCATCTAACAGCGTTCCACCTACGTATATTTCAAATGCTTCAACAATTCCTTTTTCCTTCGTTTTCATTTTCACCCCTTGCAATCCAATATCAGCAATTTGACGTTGCCCACATGAATTCGGGCATCCTACCATATGAATACGAACTGGAACATCGAGTGCAATTTGTGTATCTAAGTACTCTGCGATTTTGCGTAATCTTTCTTTCGTTTCTACTAAAGCAAGATTGCAATACTCAATACCGGTACAGGAAACCGCATGACCAATAAATGATTTAGGACTTGCTGATATGGCTTTAAACAACGGCTCATTTAGTAAACCTGTTACATTTTTTGGCGGAACATTCGGAATAATGAAGTTTTGCGAATTACATGTACGAATCTGTCCATTTCCATACTGCTTAGCAATTCTTGCAATCTCAAACATTTCTTCTGCATGTAGACGTCCTACCGGCACATTAAAACCTACATATTTTAGTCCATCTCGTTTTTGATCTTGAACACCATAAAAGTATCCCGCATTCCATCCTTTGAGAGCACTTTCTCCTTTACTTTGCAATGGTCCTATATACTCTATTAGTTTCTCTTTAAATTTCTCTGCTCCCCAGTCTGCAACTAGAAATTTCAAACGAGCTAAATGACGTTTTTCACGGTATCCAAAATCACGGAATATCGTAGCAATCGCAATTGCTACCGCCTTCACTTCTTCTGGTAAAACGAATACATCTAATTCATCAGCTAGATATGGACGGGCTGATAATCCACCGCCTACTTTTATATGAAAACCAACTTTTTTCTCACCATCTATCTCTTTCGTTGCAGGTGTAAATGCAACACAGTTAATCTCTGCGTTTGCTGAATTATAAATGTTAGAACTAATAGACATTTTAAATTTACGCGGTAAGTTAGAAAACTCTTCATTATGTTGGAAATAATCATATACCTCTTTCACAATACCCGTTGTATCAAACAGTTCATTTGCATCAATACCAGCAAGTGGATTCCCTGTAATATTACGCGTTATATCACCACACGCCCCCGCTGAAGATAACCCAACTCTTGCTAATCTTTTAAAAATATCTGGAATTTGATGAATTTCTAACCAATGAAACTGAATCGCCTGTCTTGTCGTAATATCTATTACGTCACGCCCATAATCCTCAGCGATAGAAGCAAGCACTTCTGCCTGTGCATTCGTAATAATTCCTGAAGGAATATTTACACGCATCATAAAATATCCAGCTTCTTTCGGTCTTTGTAAATATAACCCTGCCCATTTGAATGCGTCCCACTCTTCTTTCGGAATAGATTCGAAGCCATTTTCTGCATAGTAAGGAATATCATTAAAGATTTCCAATCCATCTTTTTTCAATTTATTTTTCTCAGTCTGATTTAATTTTTCATTGTTAGCCCATACTTTTTCATAACTCATTTTTTAATCCCCCTATATAAAGTGAAACTTTAATCAGTGGGGAGTGTTCATCCCCCACTGATTATTAGTTGAACCAATCGGGCATTTACGGGCAGTTCATCTCCCACCTAACTTCTTTGCCCTAGCCAAATTTTGAGATGGGAGTTTTACTGCCCGTTAATGCGGGGTAAAACTACGCTCTTGTAAGTACTTCACGATTTGTTCTGCACATTCTTCAATAGAATACTTGTGCGTTTCTACAATTAACTCTGCTTTCTCTGGCTCCTCATACGGTGAATCAACACCAGTAAACTCTTTAATATCACCCTGTCTTGCCTTTTTGTATAACCCTTTTGGATCACGTTTTTCACACTCTTCAATTGGACATTTTACAAACACTTCTATAAACTCATCTGCTGCTAATAGATCTCTAACTTGTTTTCGGTCTACTCGAAACGGTGAAATAAACGCTGTAAGAACAACAGTACCTTGATCTACAAATAGCTTCGCCACTTCACCAATCCGTCTTATGTTTTCCATACGATCACTTTCAGAAAAACCTAAGTCTTTATTTAAACCGTGGCGTACATTATCTCCATCTAGTACATAGTTTCCAATATTCTTTTCAAATAGTTTACGAGCAACCGCGTTCGCCACCGTAGATTTACCTGAAGCTGATAGACCAGTAAACCAAACTACAAAACTATGATGCCCATTTCTTACTCTTCTCTCATCTTTTGAAACAGATGCTGTATGCCAAGTAATATTCGTATCCATGTCATTCTCTCCCTATTCTGTTACTACTTCTTTTTTCAAACCTTTAATTAGCACTTCCACTACTTCTTTACGACTAAATGTACTCGGCGGAACCTCACCGTTTCTTAATAGTTCTCTTACTTTCGTACCTGATAAAATGACATGATCCTCTTTTCCGTGTGGGCATGTTTTCGTCGAAGCCATCGCTTCACATTTCGTGCAGTAAAAGCTATGTTCAAAAAATAACGGTGTAATCCCTAACTCTTCCACTGTAAAGTTTGTAAAAATTTCTTGTGCTTCATAAGTCCCGTAATAATCTCCTACTCCTGCATGATCGCGCCCTACGATAAAGTGGGTGCATCCAAAATTCTTTCTGACTAATGCATGGAATATCGCTTCCCTCGGTCCTGCGTAACGCATTGCTGCAGGAAATACACCTAAAAAGACACGATCTTTCGGATAATAGTTTTGAAGTAATACTTCATAGCTTTCCATCCTTACATCAGCAGGAATATCGTCCGACTTCGTTTCCCCAACGAGTGGATTTAAAAAGAGACCATCTACAATTTCAAGGGCAGATTTTTGAATGTATTCATGGGCACGATGTACCGGATTTCTCGTTTGAAATCCAACCACTGTTTTCCAACCACGCTTTTTAAATTCTTCTCTCGTTTCAATTGGATCTAAATGATAAGAAGGAAACGGATTATTTTCAAAGCGTTTTGTAAGAATAATGGCTCCCCCGACATAAACGTTCGGTCGTTCATATAATTTTTTCACTCCTGGATGAGCCTCATCCGTCGTTTTATACACAAGTAACGCTTCTTTTTCCTTGTCAGGTACAAAAATATCTTCTATTTGAATGACACCATATACATTTTCAGCATTAACAAGTTTTACTTCCTCTCCAGCTTTCAGACTCTCTGCTACTTCCTCTGTTACTGGTAATGTAATCGGTATACTCCATACGCTCCCGTTTGCTAAGCGAAGCGTTTCTACGACCGAATCATAATCTTTCTTTCCTAAAAAACCAGTAAGTGGGCTATATGCCCCTGTCGCTAATAGCTCTAAATCACTTAACGCAATGTTGTCTAGTTCAATTTCTTTTTCGATTTGTGATACGTCGTATGTCTCGTCTATACGATTTATTAATTCGTTTCTTGTACTCATTTTCTATTTCCTCTCTTAGCTTTATTTTCAAATTCATCTTATTGGTAATGAAGACCACATTCTGTTTTCACTTTCCCAGACCACCTACCATCTCTCGAATCGCCACCCTCACCTACAGGTAACGTACATTTCTCACACCCAATACTTGGATATCCAACATCATGCAGCGGGTTATACGGCAAGCTATGTTTGTATACATATCGCCACACTTCTTTCCCCGTCCAATGAATAAGTGGACAAACTTTAATAGATTGAAAGCGATGATCTTGATTTATAAACTTTGTATGCTTACGCGTTTCTGATTGTTCCCTCCTTAAGCCCGATATCCACGCTTTTTCCGCTGCTAATGATTTTTCTAACGGTAAAATTTTTCTAATTTTACAACAAAGGTTCGGATTACTTTCCCATAATTTCTCACCATGCAACTTCGCTTGTTCATCAAGCGTAAGTTCCGGCTGTTTTTCTATAATATTTAATGAAGGAAATCGTTTCCGCACTTTTTGAATTAATTCATACGTTTCTTGAAAATGAACATTCGTATCTAAAAATACAACTTTAGCAGATGGATTTACTTGGTTTATAAGATGCAGCAATACCATCCCTTCCACTCCGAAGCTACATGCGTATACAATTTCACTTTTATATTCTTTATAAGCCCAACTTAATACTGATAGCGCGCCTTTCGTTTCATCTTCTTCTGAAAATGAAACATTATTTTCTTCCCACGTTTCATACGTCAACATGTTCTTTCCCCCTGTAAAAGCAAAAAGACGGTTTTAACCTAATATAATAGGTTAAAACCGCCTCTAGTTTTTCTAGTCAGCGCTTTTTACTTTAAACGTACCTTTTCACTTTTCTCTAATTGAATGACTTTCCCATCTTGCACAACAATTGTAATTGAACCATATTTCATATCAGCAAGCATCGCTTGAATTTTCTCAGATACTTCCTCAAAATGTTCCCGTACACTCACGCGAACAGCCCCCCTTTTTATTCATAAAAAAAATCTTTCCCATTTCGAAAAGACTGTTCGGTAATATATTTTACCTTATCTTTCAAAATGGATTCCATTTTGCTGGATTTAGCACCTTGCTTTCTATAAGCAGGTTGCCGAGCTTCTTCGGGCCAGTTCCCTCCGCTTCTCTTGATAAGCTTTGTATTTGTATTTTATCACAATTCTGATTTTTTTCAATCCTAGTTTTCCGATATATTTTAATTATTTTATTTTATAAAAAAGGAATTGCCCATCCGAACAACTCCTTTTTCCCATTCACACAAGTTCTTTAATACGTATGCGATCGTTCCCAATAATATTTTCATATGTTTCACGCTCTACAACAATTTGTGATGTGCCGCCTTTCGCGAATACGACAGCTGGTCTACGAATCCGATTATAATTATTCGCCATCGAGTATCCATATGCCCCTGTACAAGAAATTGCTAATAAATCGGCTGAAGCAACTTTCGGTAGAGTGATATCCCAAATTAACATATCTCCACTCTCACAGCACTTCCCAGCAATCGAGACAAGTTCCTCATTCTCATCATTCCCTCGATTCGCTAACATCGCTTCATAACGAGCGTTATATAAAGCAGGTCTTAAATTATCAGTCATCCCACCATCCACTGATACATATTTCCGAATACCAGGAATGTCTTTCACAGATCCGACTGTATAAATTGTCGTTCCAGCATCCCCTACAATACTACGGCCTGGTTCAACCCATATTTCTGGCAGGGGATAATTACATACTGTAAATTGTTCCCTCACAGCACTTGTTACAGCTCGCACATATGTCTCAAGAGTTAATGGTGTATCTGACTCTGTGTAGCGTATTCCGAATCCTCCGCCTACATTTAGCACTTTTACTACATAGTTTGTTCGCTCTCTCACTTCTTCTAAAAATTGACGAAGAACTTCAATCGCTCGCACAAAGCCGGCCGTTTCAAATATTTGTGATCCGATATGTGAATGAATTCCTAACACATTATAATTTGATTTTTGTAAAGCAATCTCAATCACTTGCATCGCTTGACCATTTGACACGCCAAATCCAAATTTCGAATCATCTTGGCCTGTTGTAATATATTCATGTGTGTGCGCCTCTACTCCGGGCGTTACACGAATTAATATGTTCACAAATTTCCCATGTTGCACTGCTAAATCATGCAAAATTTCTAATTCCAAGAAATTATCTACGACAAAACAACCAATATTCGCCTGAAGAGCCATCACAATTTCTTCTTCTGTTTTATTATTGCCGTGAAAATGAATGCGTGATGCCGGAAATCCTGCTTGCAGCGCAGTATATAATTCTCCTCCAGAAACAACATCTAATGACATATTCTCTTCACGAGCCACTCGGCACATCTCCATGCACAAGAACGCCTTGCTTGCATATGCTACTTGATAAGAGAAACCACTTTCTTTAAACGCACGATGAAACGCGCGGCACTTTCCTCGAATTGACTCTTCATCGTATACATAAAGTGGTGTTCCGTATTGTTTTGCTAGCTGCGTCGTATCGCACCCTCCAATTTCTAAGTGTCCTTGCCCATTGATTCGGCTCGTGCCGTGTAAATACATTTGAATTCCTCCCTTATTTCCTCTAAAACTCATAACCCCAATCTTCTATTCATTGCAGCACGCTTTTAGATAGACAAAAAACGCGCGGAACAATGTTCACACGCGTTTCTTATTAGGAAAAATATATATTGAAAAAATAAACGAGTTGTTATCTCCTCAAAATAAGAAACCGCATCAACATCTCCAAATAGCTCTCCATAAAATAAATATTATGACAGTACTACATTTATTCAATGCAGTCCCAATATATGAATAAGATGGTTATTCTTATATTTCGGCAATAGTCCCTTTCAACCTATGATCACAGATTCCATTAAATCTCCCATAGCTTACTCTTTCCTATCGCGGCCTCTACCTTTGAGAGTAGATGAGGTAAGTCTATTTAATTTTCAAACATCTAATTGTTGCTATTAACAATACCAAAGGACCATTTTATTTGTCAAACAATTTTTTATATTGTTTTTTTACAGTTTAATTTCGTATCATTTGGTAAGCGCTTTACTGAAATCTTTGACACTTCCCATTCGCCTTCTTCATTATTAAATGTAATCGTTACCTTCTCAAATGGTGGAGCAATTTTCCCAGCAACTCGTTCATACTTCGTTACTTCAATACTTGCTTGAAATAAATATGTACCGCTATACACTTTTTTTAAACTAATAATTTTAGGACATTGATAAGGCTTCAAGCTCCCATATTGTTTTTCAATTGCTTTATTTATTTTCGGAAATAAAACAGAATAAAGGGCATCTTCCATAAGAGGTGCATCATATTGGGCTACCGACACACTCGGTGAAGCAAAAAGTATAACACTACTGCATACTATAAAATATAATAATTTTCGCATTATAACCTCCGTATTATTACACGATTCTTTCTGCGCACGATAATTATCATACATAGAAACTCCGTTTTATTGTCTCCCACTGCCCTTTTTCTACTCAATTATTATAAAAAAGTCCACAACTCTCTTTTATTTTCGTATAATGATACTCATAGTATAATAAACATAATAACAAAGGACTGTTCGTATATATAAAATGAGGCGCTAATCAAACCGGCTCACAAGAACTGTCATGCTTTTTAGGAGAGGAGTATATTATGCTACAACGTCTGTTTCCAAAACTGCGATTTGCACTCGTTGCAGTCGTTTTATTATGGATAAAAACATATATTGTGTACAAGCTAGCATTTGATATTAAAATTGATAACTTCTTTGAAGAATTTATGCTTTTTATTAATCCACTAGCTGCGTTACTTTTATTTTTCGGTTTTGCTTTACTTGCATCTAAACACCGAAACCGCATTATAGTTGGAATCAGTTTTATACTGTCCTTTATTTTATTTGGAAATGCAATGTTTTATGGGTTTTATAACGATTTCGTTACGTTCCCAGTTTTATTTCAAACAAATAATATGGCTGATTTAGGGACAAGTATAAAAGAACTCTTTACGTACAAAACATTACTTTTATTTGCAGATGCAATTATTTTAATGTTTCTTTCACGTAAATTCCCAGCATTTTGCGACAAGACGCCACTTTCTCGCTCTGAGAAGCGAACTTTCTTTAGCGGTGTAACAGCTCTATTAGCATTACAAATTGTCGTTTCAGTTATTTATAAGCCACAAATGTTCTCACGCTCATTTGATCGTCAAACTGTCGTGAAAAATTTAGGTTTATACACATATCATCTATTTGATATTACACTTCAATCTAAATCTTCGGCTGAACGTGTATTTGCAAGTGGTGACGGGTTCTCTGAAATTAAAAACTATACAGACTCAAAAGATAAGCAAGTTGATAAAAACTTATTTGGAGCTGCAAAAGGTAAAAATGTAATTTTGATTTCAATGGAATCTACACAAAGTTTTGTTATTAATAAAAAAATAAATGGAAAAGAAATCACTCCATTTTTAAATGAATTTATTAAAGATAGTTTTTATTTCGATAACTTCTATCATCAAACGGGACAAGGTAAAACTTCTGATGCTGAATTTATCGTTGAAAATTCACTTTATCCGTTAGACCGCGGTTCTGTATTCTTTACTCACGCAACAAATGAATATACAGCTACACCAGAACAATTAAAAAAATACGGATATTCTTCTGCTGTCTTCCATTCAAACGATAAAACGTTTTGGAATCGTGATGTAATGTATCCTGCACTTGGATATGATCGTTACTTTAATTTAAATGATTACGTAGGCACAGAACAAATGTCTGTCGGTTGGGGATTAAAAGATAAAGGGTTCTTTGAACAATCGATTCCAAAGCTAAAATCTTTACCACAACCGTTCTATACAAAATTTATTACTTTAACAAATCATTTTCCATTTCTTCTAAATCCAGAAGATCAATATGTTGATGAGTTTAATTCGGAAAGTGGTGTTGTAAACCGCTACTTCCCAACCGTTCGTTACACGGATGAAGCTCTTAAACTATTTATTAAACAATTAAAAGAGGAAGGACTGTATGATAATTCCGTTATTGTCATTTATGGAGATCATTACGGTATTTCTGAAAACCATAATGCAGCTATGGCTCAGTTCCTTGGGAAAGATGCTATTACACCGTTTGATTCTATGCAATTACAACGCGTCCCTCTCATTATTCATGTACCTGGTCAAGAAGGAAAAGTCATTTCTAAAGTATCTGGTCAAATTGATATTAAACCAACGCTACTTCATTTACTTGGTATTAAAACAAATCAATCAGTTGAATTTGGAACTGACCTATTTATTAAAGAAGAAGATCCACTTATGGTAATGCGTGATGGTAGCTTCGTTTCGGAAAACTATGTTTATACAAAAAACATGTGCTATAAACGAAATACAGGTGAAGAAGCGGACATTTCATTATGTCAACCAAATATTGAAAAAGCAAAAACTGAATTGAAACTCTCCGACAAACTCATTTATGGAGACTTATTACGTTTCGATCCTAACAATCGTTATAAAACCGGAACAATGACAACGAAATTTGAATAGCGCCAGAAGCAACTTTTATAAAAGTTGCTTCTTTTTTTACTTATTTTTCAAATCATTCCGCTATGAAATCTTTCACAAATTGGGAATTTTTTTCGTATGAGGAAGAAATTTATGGTATGATAAAATAAGTAAAATTTCATAAACTAATTAAGAATTTATTACAGAAAGCAAGGGATCAGATTTTGTATAGAGCAGCTATTCCAAACTTATTTACGCTCGGAAATTTATATAGTGGATTCTTGTCAATCGGCTATGCATCTTTAGGATATTATAAATCAGCTGCTATTTTAGTACTTATCGGGATGATGTTAGATAGTCTTGATGGGCGTGTTGCTCGTTTATTACGTGTTGATTCACAAATGGGAAAAGAGCTTGACTCACTGGCGGATGTCGTAACATTTGGTGCAGCACCTGCTGTTCTCATGTATTACACATCTTTCTCCAATTACGGAATCATCGGACTATACATAGCGGGACTATTCCCTCTTTTCGGAGCATACCGTTTAGCACGATTTAATGTAACACCATCTTCTACTTCAATGAAATATTTCACTGGCGTACCGATTACAGCAGCGGGAGGGCTTGTTGCTTTCTTAACATTATTTTCACATACCATTCCAAAAATCGTTCTTATTACAGTATTTGTAACGTTCGCATTTTTAATGGTGAGCCGCATTCGTATCCCAAGTTTAAAAGATGTACCAATTCCACGATATAGCATCATTATTACACTATTTTTAGTTGGAATCATTATCACAATGTACCAAACAGGGTTCGGTAATTTTTCTGTTTTCTTATTCATTGCTATTCCACTATACATTTTGTATATGCTATCTCAATTTCTTAGACAAATACCATCTAAAAGAGCAAATAAAGACAAATAAGAAACCTTCCGGAACCGGAAGGTTTCTTTTTATTTTGTAACGAATACTTTTTGATTTACAGGTGTTACAGGCTCTTCACCGTTTAATACTGCTAAAATATTTCTTACTGCCATTTCAGCCATCGCATCACGCGTTTCGAATGTTGCATTTCCTACGTGAGGAGCAAGTACTACATTCTTTAACCCTTTTAGCTCTTCAGTAATTT
Source organism: Bacillus pretiosus (assembly GCF_051294775.1). Lineage (NCBI taxonomy): Bacteria > Bacillati > Bacillota > Bacilli > Caryophanales > Bacillaceae > Bacillus > Bacillus pretiosus. The sequence goes on along the minus strand of NZ_JBPPHF010000003.1, from coordinate 609,815 downwards.
TCGGTTCAAATTCAAACACATCAAGAGCCGCCCCTTCAATTTCATTCGTTTTTAATGCATGAGCTAGTGCTGCTTCATGCATGATTGGTCCACGTGAAGCATTTATAATATAAGCTGTTTTCTTCATCATTTTGAACTGTTCTTCATCAATCATATGGTGCAATTTCGGATTATACGCACAGTTAATTGTAATAAAGTCTGCTGTTTGTAATAATTCTTCTAATGTTACATATGTTGCTTCCAGCTCACTTTCAGCTTCAGGCTTTCGGTTTGGTCCTGTATATAAAACATTCATTCCAAACGCTTTCGCACGCTTTGCAACTGCCTTTCCGATTTCTCCAAGGCCAATAATTCCAATTGTTTTACCGTGTACTTCGCGGCCTAAGAAAAATAATGGTGCCCATCCATTAAATCCAGTTGTACGACATAATGTATCGCCTTCAGGAATTCTACGTGCAGCTGCTAAAAGAAGTGCAAATGTTAATTCTGCTGTCGCTTCAGTTGATACTTTCGGTGTATTCGTTACCGCAATCCCTTTTTCTCCAGCATACGAGTAATCAATATTATCGTAACCAGCACCGTAGTTTGCAACAATCTTCAAATTAGGTGCCGCATCAATCACTTCTTTTGTCACCTTTGTAGAAAGTAGGCTTAACAATGCATCTTTGTCTTTTACACGCTCTGTTAATTCATCTAAAGAAATTAACGCCTCTTTATCGTACATTTCTACATCATGATCCTTTAATAGTTCTAATCCGATTGCTGGAATTTTCCCTGCTACTAATATTTTTGCCACTACTAACACCTCTTCTATAGAAAATAAGATATCTCTTATCTTTTATTGTAAGAAATCCACATATAAAAACCAAGGAATTTGATTATAGTTTTGAAAATCGACACTTTTCCACAAAAAAAGAGGAGATGCAAGTCTCCCCCTCTTCTTATGCTTTTTCTTGCGATTGTTTTCCAAGCTTCACATCGATCGTTCCCTCTGCAACTGTATCACTAATTTGTTCCTCAATAACGGATTGAGATGTAGCATTCGTTTCAGAAGTATAAGCTTGTTGTTGTGCACCTTGTACATTTTGTTTATTTTGTTGTTTCGCCATTTCTTACCCTCCTTTTTATTCTTTCTTATTTTGAACAAAAAGGGTGGTTTTCATCAAAAAATCGTGATCATTTTGAAATTGTTACTTCTTCTTCCAGTAATCTCATCGTTCTTACTCGTTTCGTAAATGTAGCTATGTGAGAAATATCATGATTACGTAATGTCTTTATATTCTCTTCCACATATTTCCCTAAATCATTCGGATAATGAGCATCTGAGGAGAGAGTAACTGGAACGCCATGCTTAGCTAGTACTTGTAAATATAGCGGACTCGGACACATTTCGCGTACAGGATAGCGATAGTACAATCCTGCATTTATTTCCGTTGCCGTATTTGTTTCTACTAACGCACGCGCAATTTCCTTATAATAAGAAAGTTGTTCATTTTCATCTAACCGATAATTAAATACTTTTATGTTATCAAGATGAGCTATAATATCAAATAAATTAGAGCGAACTGCACACTCAACCGTTTTGAAAAACGTATCATATAAAGCATATAAGTCATGTTCCTTAAAATATTCTTTCGTATCTGGATTATCAAATCCCCATCCATTTAAAAAATGAACAGAACCAATTACATAATCAAAATCTCCTAATGCGAGTAAAGATTGTAATTCTTGTTCACCACCAATAAAATAATCCGCTTCAATTCCAAGTTTAAGCGTAACACCTCTTTTACTCCACCGTTCTTTCGCCTCTTCAATTGCCTTTGTAAAATCATGCAGTGATGTTACCCTTACTTGGTCTAACCATTCCTTCTGTAAACGACCAAGCCTCGAATCACTAATATCGACATATCTTTCATAGTATTCTCTCGCTTCATAAAAACGGTATAAATGATCAACAATACCAACTTCTTTTATACCTTTTTGCAAAGCTTCTTCTAAATATAAATCAATCCATTTCATTGTAAATGGCCCTTCTTTCACACGTCTTTGCAGGCGTTCTTGTGTTTTCACAAGCCATTCCATAGAATGTTTCTCTTCTTTAAGTGGTTCATAATGTTGTAACACTTCATTTATTTTAGCTAGCCATCCTATTGAATATGGCCCTTCTTCTAAATGAATGTGATAATCCACCTTCATCTACATTTCCCCCTTATAATGTATCTATTTCACTTCTGTCCCCTACTCGCGAAAGCTTCCCATTTCTTTCTGTCACTTCCTCCATAACATCTTCTAATGATATATTTTTTTCAGCTAATAAAACAAAGCAGTGATACAATACATCAACCATTTCTTTCACTAATTCTTCTTTGTCATTATTTTTAGATGCGATAATTACTTCCGTGCATTCTTCACCAATTTTCTTTAAAATTTTATCTTCGCCTTTTGAAAATAAATAATTTGTATACGATTCAGGAAGTGGATTTCCCTTTCGTTCTTCAATTGTTTCAAATAGTAATTTAAAGGCATTTTCCATATGTATCCCCCTATATAATTTGGTAGTGAAAACATGTTTTCTCTCCTGTATGACAAGCAGGTCCCACTTGCTTTACGACAACAACAATTGAATCTTGATCACAATCTAAATAAAGAGATTGCACATATTGGACATTTCCTGATGTTTCTCCTTTATTCCATAACGATTGTCTTGAACGAGAATAAAACCATGTTCTTGTCGTTTCTAGCGTTTTTTCATATGCTTCTTCATTCATATAAGCTAGCATTAAAACTTCTTTTGTCCCTTCTTCAATTACAACTGCTGGTAATAATCCTTTTGAAAAGTTAGGTTTCATAACCGCACCTCAACATTTGCATTTCTTAATTTTCTCTTTACGTCCTGCACTGTCGCCTCACCATAATGAAAGATGGATGCCGCAAGTGCTGCATCAACTGTTGTCTTTTGAAAAACTTCTATAATGTGATCAACGTGACCACATCCGCCTGACGCGATGACTGGTACGGAAACGCTTTTTGAAATTTCTTCTGTTAAACGAAGATCATACCCGTTTTTCGTTCCATCTGCATCCATACTCGTTAACAAAATTTCGCCTGCCCCTAGCTCGGCAACGCGTTTTGCCCACCCGATTGCATCCATACCCGTATCAACTCTTCCGCCGTTCACATAAACATTCCACTTTTCTTCTGCTACTTTTCTAGCATCAATTGCTACGACAATACATTGTGAGCCAAAGTGTTCTGCCCCTTCTTCGATTAGCTTTGGATTTCGCACTGCCGCTGAGTTGATTGAAACTTTATCCGCTCCAGCTCTTAGTAAATTGTACATATCTTTAACACTTGAAATTCCCCCGCCAACTGTAAGAGGAATAAATACTTTCGAAGCTGTTTTTTCTACAACATCTAGAATTGTTTTTCGTCCTTCATGCGTTGCCGTAATATCTAAAAATACAATTTCATCTGCTCCCGCCTCATTATATAAAGCGGCTATTTCAACAGGATCACCGACGTCTTGTAACCCTATAAAATTTACACCCTTTACGACTCGGCCCTCTTTCACATCTAGACATGGAATAATGCGTTTCGCTAACATAACTTTGTTACCTCTAACACTTCTTCTAAATCAATCGTTTTCTCATAAAGAGCCTTACCAATTATGACGCCGTATATATTCATATCATTTAATTTTTTCACATCTTGAATAGATGCCACTCCTCCAGAAGAAATAAGACGAATGCTCACGCTTTTTTGTAGTAACTCCAATTGCTCTAAATTCGGTCCTGCAAGTGTCCCGTCTTTCGAAATGTCTGTAAACACAATCGTTTGAACACCTACATTCTCCATTTGCTTTGCTAAATCAATGTAAGAAATTTCAGACACATCAAGCCAGCCTCTCGTTGCTACGAAACCATTTTTCGCATCAATTCCAACAATGATTTTCTCTTTATATAGAAGAACTGCTTCTTCTAAAAATTCCTTATCATAAAGAGCAGCTGTTCCTAAAATCACTTTATCTACACCCACTGACAATAACTTCTCTACCGCTACAAGTGATCGAATTCCTCCTCCAACTTGCACAGGAATACGTACTGCCTTGCAAATTCTTTCAATAACGAGCAAATTTACTGACTCGCCAGCAATTGCGCCATCTAAATCAACAATGTGCAACTTTTTCGCTCCCAATTTTTCGAATATAATCGCTTGCGCAACCGGATCTTCATTCATTACTGTTTCTTTACTAAACTCTCCTTGATAAAGTCTAACGCATCGCCCCTCTTTTAAATCGATAGCTGGGAAGATTTCCATGCCTCTACCACCCCTTTGAAATTTTTCAACATTTGCATTCCAATGTCACCGCTTTTTTCAGGATGAAACTGTGCGCCGTATATATTTCCTTTTGCTACAAAACCAGGTACTTTCACTCCATATTCACTTATCCCATACACAATTTCATTTGGACAATCTGCATAATAAGAGTGAACATAATATACGAAAGAACCGTCCTCTACTCCATTCCAAAGTGCTATTTCTCCCTCTTTCTTTAACTCATTCCATCCCATATGTGGAATTTTATAAGGAACCTTTAACTTTCGAATAACACCTGGCAATAAACTTAATCCGTTACAGTCTTGTAGTTCCTCACTTTTTTCAAATAAAAGCTGCATCCCTAGGCAAATGCCCAGAAGCGGTTTTCCTGAACGCCCGACTTCTTTTAACACACGCACTAAATTTTTTTCTTCCAATACATCCATCGCTTTCGGAAATGCACCTACTCCTGGTAAAATTACTCCATCACTTCTAAAAATCTTTTCTTTATCACCCGTTACGATGTACTCTGCTCCAATATATTGTAATGCTTGTTCCACACTGCGAATATTTCCCATTCCATAATCTATAATAGCAATCAATTACAACATCCCTTTCGTGGAATTTACACCAGTAATGCTGGCATTTCTTTCGACTGCTTCTCTAAGCGCTCTACCAAACGCTTTAAATAACGCTTCAACTTTGTGATGTGTATTGCTTCCGTATAAAATGCGAGCGTGTAATGTAATATTGGCAGCATGAGCAACTGCTTTAAAAAATTCTTCTGTTAGTTCTGTATCAAAATCCCCTAGCTTCGGATTCGTTAATTCTCCTTGAAATACAATATATGAGCGCCCGCTAATATCAATTGCGACAAAACCTAAAGATTCATCCATCGGTACATATGCGGAGCCATAACGGTTAATCCCCTCTTTATTTTGCAATGCTTCTTTCAAACAATTTCCGAGTACAATTCCAACATCTTCAACTGTATGATGCGCATCAACGAATACATCGCCTTCCGCCTCCACTTGTAAACCGAATCTTCCATGCCTTGCAAATAAAGTTAGCATATGATCAAAAAATCCAACTCCCGTTTGTACAGAAACGTTCTTGCCTTCATCAAGCTGCAAACTTAATTTGATTTTTGTTTCTGTCGTCTCACGTATTTGACTGCACTCACGCATTATTCTTCCTCCTCAAATCTTATTTGAATTGCTCTCGCATGCGCATGTAATCCTTCTTTATTGGCAAGTTCTACAATATGATGTTGTACATCTCTTAACGCTTCCTCCGTATAAGACAGAAAGCTTGATTTTTTCACGAAATCATCGACTGATAACGGTGAGAAAAACCTTGCCGTTCCACTTGTCGGTAACACGTGATTCGGTCCTGCTAAATAATCACCGAGCGGTTCCGGTGCATATGGACCAAGAAAGATAGACCCTGCATGTTTCACATAAGCTAGAGCATTCATCGGTTCTTTTATATGTAATTCTAAATGTTCTGGAGCGATTTCATTCGATAATTGTAGCGCCTCATCTAAAGAAGGCACGATAAAGATAGCTCCATTTCTATTTATCGATTCACGTGCAATTTCGCTTCTTGGTAATGTTTCTAACTGTCTTTCTATCTCTCTTTCTACTTCTTTTGCTAACTCTATATTCGTTGTAATACAAATTGCTGTTGCTCTCTCGTCATGTTCTGCTTGTGATAATAAATCAGCAGCGATATATTTTGCATTACCGGTTTCATCAGCAATAACTACAATTTCTGACGGTCCAGCAATCATATCGATATTTACTATTCCGTATACTTCTCGTTTCGCCAGAGCAACGTACAAATTTCCTGGTCCAACTATTTTATCCACTTTTGGAATCGATTCCGTCCCATATGCTAAAGCAGCAATTGCTTGCGCACCACCTATCGTATAAATTTCATCTACTCCTGCAAGGCTTGCAGCAACTAAAATATGTGGATCAATCCCCCCTTGCCTTGGTGGTGTTACCATTACAATCTTTTTCACACCAGCGAGTTTTGCTGGCAATACATTCATTAATACTGACGAAGGATACGAAGCAGTTCCGCCCGGCACATATACCCCTATATTTTCTAACGGCCGAATGATTTGCCCTCTAATAATGCCTTCACTCGTGCAATCGAACATGGATTGCCTTTTTTGCTTTTCGTGATGAGAAATAATGTTTTTCTTCGCCTCTTGTAACGCTTCTAAAAATGAATTCTCTACAAACATACCCGCTCGTTTTATTTCTTCCTCACTTACACGAAACTCTTTAATCTCCACACCATCAAACTTTTTTGTATAAAAAGATAGAGCCTCATCCGTACTCTTCCTTACCTTTCGAACGATTTCGCTTACACTTCTTTGAACAGTTTCTTCTATTATATTAGCATTTTCTCGTAGCAATTTTATTTTCGATAACGCCTTTTGAAAATCTTCACAAACTATCTCCATTACAAGTCCCCCTATTTTCCTGACAAAATTTCTTGCTCCATCATATTTATAATACTGAATATTTCGTCTTTTTTAGTTTTTAATGCAGCCTTATTTACAATCATCCGAGCAGATATAGAACACATTTCCTCAAATACAATGAGCCCATTTTCTTGTAATGTTTTTCCTGTTTCCACAATATCAACAATTGCATCTGCCAATCCAAGAATAGGAGCGATTTCTACAGAACCTTCTATTTTAATAATTTCTACATCCTCCCCTTTATCATGAAAATAGTTAGAAGTAATATGTGGATATTTCGTCGCAATGCGTTTCTTTCGGTAGCTCTTCGGATTATACGTAGGAATAGAAGCAACACAAAACTTACACACGCCCACTCCTAAATCTAACATTTCATAAATATCTTTCTCGTTTTCCATTAAAATATCTTTTCCAACGACCCCAATATCAGCTACTCCATGTTCTACATAAGTAGCAACATCTACTGCTTTCACTAAAATAAATGAGATATCTGTATTTTTACTTTGAAAAACAAGCTTTCGTCCTTTATTTTTGAGCTCCGAACAATCAATTCCAATCTGCTCAAAGAGCGGAATCACATGTTTTTCTAATCTTCCCTTCGTTAACGCAATTTGAATGTTACGCATGAAGTTTCTCCTTCTTTCTGGACTACCCATTTCTCTTTCCATACATATTCCACTAATGATTCGTTCTTCGCCTCAACGACCGTTACTATTTGATTTTTTCTTGCAAATTGAAAGGTGTCATTTACATTAGAGAATAAGGATAGCTCTACTTTTTTCCCGTCCTTTTGAAGTAAATTTCGTAATCTTTCCGCTTCTGCTAATCTATTTAACTCATAATGAATAATAATATCTATTCCCTTTCGTTCATATGGTTCTTGTTGCTCTTGCAGCGCCTTCACAATTTGATTGACTTGCACCGCGAGTCCAACAGCCGGCAGCATTTCTCCAAAATTTCCAATTAACTCATCATACCTTCCGCCACTAACAATTTCTTCTCCAATTTCGTATATATACCCTTTGAAAATAACTCCCGTATAGTAATCTAAATGTTGGATCATACCTAAATCAATTGATATGTAAGATCCATAGCCTAGTTTTTCAATTGCTTCATATATTTCTTTCACTCTTGCAATCGCCATTTTCATTTCATTACTTGAGGCGAGTTTTTCTGCTTCCTCAATCACTTCTAAGTTCCCAAATAGCCTTGGTAACTTCTCAAGTAATCTTACTGTTTCATCACATCGATCTAATTTCTTTTCTCTAATAAAATTTGATAGAGCCGCATAATTTTTACTTTCAATGTATGTCCTAAGTACTCTCTCTTCTTCCTCATGAATGGAGAGTTTTTTTACAATACATTTATATAATTGCACTTGCCCAATCTCTATTGTAAAAGATTGTACCTTCACCTTTTGAAGTGATTGAATGACGCTTATGACGCATTCAATTTCAGCTCTTACATTATCAATACCTATAATTTCAATACCACTTTGTACAATTTCATTATATTTTCCAGTAAGGGACTCATTCGCCCGAAATACATTCCCGCCATACGTCAGTTTAAGCGGCGTATCCCACCTCTGCGTTCCCATCACTCTCGCTAAAGGAATTGTCATATCTGGACGTAACACGGTAATCCGTCCCTTTTCATCAAAAAATTTATACATCTTTTCTTCATCTATCGGCCTATTTTGAAAGGCAAAAACATCATAAAATTCAATTGTAGGTGTCCTTATTTCCTCATAACCTCGCCCTAAAAAAGTACGTCTTAATTTTTGCTCCACCTCTTCAATTAACGTACATTCTTCGAATAAATAGTCTCTCGTTCCATTTGGGTTTGCCCGTTTCCATTTTGTCATCTAAATTCTCACACCTTTCCCTTTCTAATGTATGCCCATTTCATTCACCTAAACCGAAAATAAAAAGAGCCTTGTAGACAAAATACCTACAAGGCTCTTTAGTAGAGTGTAGGTACAACGGGAATAACCCTTGTGCCTACACGTTTTCACGCTAGGTTCAAGGGCTTTATGTATGATGATGTAGTTGTGTAAGCATTTTAATAGATTGCATGATATTCATAATACTTACTCCCTTTCTCCTCTGATTTTTACATAGTATATAATACTTAATTCTGAATGTAAATACTTTTTGAACATTCCGTTATTTCTTAATGTAAAGCTACTCTCCTTTCATACTCTACAATTTCTTGTTCATATTGCATCGTAATACTAATTTCGTCTAGACCATTTAATAATTTCTCTTTCCACATTTTCTCGATTGTAAAATGAAACCTGTGCGTACTTGTTTTAATTACCTCATTCTCTAAATCTACTTCTATTTGTTCTCTCGCATCCGTTTTGGCAAGTTGTTCTCGCATTTCTTTATCCATTACAATTGGTAACATACCATTTTTCATACAATTCATATAAAAAATATCTGCAAACCCGCCGGCGATAATAACGCGAAAACCATAATCAGCAAGCGCCCACGGAGCATGTTCTCTTGAAGAACCACAACCAAAATTATCACCTGTAATTAATATACTTGCTCCTTTTCTATTTTGTGCATTAAGCGGAAAATTAGGGTTTTCATGGCGGTTATTATCATAACGCCATTCATCGAATAAATATTTTCCAAATCCCGTCCTTTCAATTCTCTTTAAATATTGCTTCGGAATAATTTGATCTGTATCAACATTATCATTCATCAGTACTGCAGCAGTACCTTTATGAATACGAAATGGCTCCATCATAACTCTCCTTTCTAGTATCAACAAAATGACCGTATAACGCAGCTGCTGCCGCCATTGCTGGGCTAACTAAATGTGTTCGTGCCCCTTTTCCTTGTCTTCCTTCAAAATTACGATTTGAAGTCGAAGCACAATGTTCTCCTTCAGGTACTTGATCTGGATTCATTCCAAGACACATTGAACATCCAGGTTCTCTCCATTCAAATCCAGCTTCTTCAAATATGTGATGTAGCCCTTTTTGCATCGCAGCTTCTCTTACTCTTTTCGATCCAGGCACAACGAGCGCTCGCACACCTTCTTTTACCTTTCTCCCTTTCACAACAGATGCAGCAATTTCTAAATCAGAAAGCCTGGAATTTGTACAAGATCCAATGAAAACATGCTGAACAGGAATGTCATACGTGCTTTGTCCAGGGCTTAATCCCATATAAGAAAATGCTCTTTCGTCATTTGCATCCTGCTTGTCTGGCAATTTTTCATCAATACGAACACCCATACTCGGGTTTGTTCCCCATGTAACGTACGGTGCTAAATCCGTCACATCTATCGAAATATGCAAATCATAAATTGCATCTGAATCTGTATAAAGTTCAGACCATTTCTTCTCGAATGTTTCAAAGTCTTTCGGTGCATATTTACGTCCTTTTACATAAGCAAATGTTTTTTCATCTGGTGCTATAATACCAGCCTTTGCTCCTCCTTCAATTGCCATATTACAAAGCGTCATTCTCTCTTCCATCTCCATAACCTCAATCGTATCTCCGTAAAATTCCATTACATATCCAGTTCCAACTGCTACACCGTACTTTGAAAGGAAATGCAAAATAATATCTTTTGCGTAAACACCTTTCTGTAATTTTCCTTTTAACTCAATACCCATCGCTTTCGGCTTTCGTTGCCATAACGTTTGCGTTGCCAATACATGCTCCACTTCACTCGTACCAATGCCAAATGCTAGTGCGCCAAACGCACCATGCGTTGCTGTATGACTATCACCACAAACAATTGTTTTTCCTGGTTGTGTAAGTCCAAGTTCTGGTCCGATAACATGAACAATCCCTTGCTCTTCATCCCCGATATCCGCTAACGGCACCTGAAATTGTTTACAATTTTCCCGGAGTGTATCTAGTTGCTGCTTCGCAATGCGATCGGTAATATTCCAAACATCTTTCGTTGGAATATTATGATCCATCGTTGCGAATGTTAAATCCGATCTGCGAACCGTTCGATTTGTAAGCCGCAAGCCTTCAAAGGCTTGCGGTGACGTTACTTCATGAACAAGATGAAGATCGATATATAATAAATCTAATCCATTTTCGTTTGTCGTAACTACGTGTCTTTCCCAAAGTTTATCTAGCAGCCTTTTTCCCATTATCTCCCTCTCCCTACTAACGCTTGCTCTTCCATCTCTTGTATAACTGCCTTCGTAAATGAAGTTGTCGTCTCATCTCCTCCGATATCTGCTGTACATTTTCCTAATTTAAGAACTGCAGATATCGCAGATTCAATTGCATTCCCTTCTCTCGTTAATTCAAATGATTGCCCAAGCATCATTGCAACAGAGCGCATCATTGCAATTGGATTTGCCTTATTTTTCCCGGCAATATCCGGTGCTGATCCGTGAATAGGCTCGTATAATGAAGGTCCCTTTTCCGCATGACTTGCTGATGGAAGCATTCCTAATGATCCTGCTAATACTGAAGCCTCGTCACTCAAAATATCCCCAAATAAATTTTCCGTTACAATTACATCAAACCGTCCTGGATTCCGAATTAACTCCATCGCAGCTGCATCTACTAAAATATGTTCTAGTTCAACGTCTGGATAACGAAGTGCTACTTCTTCCGTAACAGTTCTCCATAGTTTACTAGATTCTAAAACATTCGCCTTATCAATAGATGTTACTTTTTTCTTCCGCTTACTCGCTAATTGAAAGGCATAAGAAACGATCCGTTCAATTTCATGACGATGATACGTAAGTGTATCTGTTGCTACTTCGTCCGTTCGTTCTTTCGGATAAGAAAAATAAATTCCGCCTGTTAATTCACGAACAACAACGAAATCAATTTCATCAGCGTTTTTTAATGGCGATAAATGTGCCGTTGCGCTTTCTACCGTTACAGGGCGAACGTTCGCAAATACTCCAAGTCCTTTTCTTAGAGCTAATAATCCTTTCTCCGGTCTTTCTTTCGCGCTATCCCACCTTGGTCCACCAACCGCTCCAAGTAAAACCGCATCACTTGCTAAACAAGCGGCAAGCGTTCGTTGTGGTAATGGTTGCCCATTTAAATCGATAGCACTCCCGCCAAAGTACTCATCTTGTAAGTGAAAATGATGTCCATATAACCTTTCTACCATATGCAATACTTCTTTCGCACTTTCCATAATTTCTGGGCCAACACCATCACCAGCTAAACAAACGATACGTTTTTCCAATTTCAACACTCCTTTTAACTGAATTTTCAGAACTTTAATTTGATAGGTAAGGAAACTTCTCCCTCACCCATCAAACACTTATTTCACAAGCGCTATCAGAGATTTTAATTTCCCTGCTGCATGGACATATGCTCTTGCCGACGCTTCCAATACATCTTGCGCAACACCAAAACCTGATACTTGATGCGTTCCTTCTTTTAATTCAACATGAACATGAGCCAGTGCGTCTTGACCTTGTGTAATAGATTGTATGCGATAATCCACCAATTCACATTCTAATCCTAAAATTCTTTGGATTGCATTATAGATCGCCTCAATACTACCAGAACCAGTGGCTGCATCTTCGTATGCATTTCCTTCTTCGTCTTTTAGTACAACTGTCGCGCATTGTGTACTATTTGATACGAAATGAACTTGTAGTTGCGTAATGTTATATTGCTGAGCTGCAAATGCTGCTTCACCAAGCATAAGCGCACGTAAATCTTCCTCAGTAATTTCCTTCTTACGATCAGCTAATTTTTTGAACGCTTCAAACACCGCATCTCGTTCTTCCTTTGTAAATTCATAGCCAAGCTCTTTCATTTTTTCTGTAAACGCGTGACGTCCAGAATGTTTTCCAAGTACGAATAGATTTTGAGATTCGCCTATTAGCGCTGGTTCAATAATTTCATATGTTGTCACTTCTTTTAAAACACCATCTTGATGAATTCCGGATTCATGAGCAAAAGCATTCGCTCCAACGATCGCTTTATTTTTCGGTACAACCATACCTGTTAATCTGCTTACTAATGTACTCGTCGTTTTAATTTCTTTTAGCGTCATAGAAGACTCCGCCTTATAGAAATCTTTTCTAATATGAAGAGCAACTGCGACCTCTTCTAGCGCCGCATTACCTGCTCTTTCTCCAATTCCATTAATTGTTCCTTCTACTTGCAACGCTCCGCCTTCAACCGCAGCTAATGAATTTGCTACTGCCATCCCAAGATCATCATGACAATGACAAGAGAAAATTGCTTTTTCATATGAAGGAACGGATTCTTGTAAGTATTTAAAAAGAGAATAATATTCTTCTGGATTCGTATATCCAACTGTATCTGGAATATTAATTACATTCGCTCCTGCACGAATCGCAACTTCAACTGCTTCAGCTAAAAAATCTCTTGCTGTTCTTGTCGCATCTTCTGCAGAAAATTGTACTGTCGGAAATAATGATTTCCCGAGTGTAACCGAGCGGTGAATACTATCTAATACATCTTCTTTTGACATACAAAGTTTATATTTCATATGAATATCACTTGTAGCTAAAAATACGTGTAAACGAGGAGATACAGCACCTTTCACCGCTTCATATGCTCTTCGAATATCACTTTCTTTCGCTCTAGCTAAACTCATAACTGTAGCATTTTGAATGGTATTTGCGATGCGTTTTACCGATTGAAAATCCCCTTCGGAAGCTGCTGCAAAACCAGCTTCCATGACATTAATACCTAGTCTCTCTAATTGCCTTGCAATTTGCAATTTCTCTTGTTCATTTAAATTTACTCCTGGTGATTGTTCGCCATCACGTAGCGTCGTATCCATGAACAAAATCTGTTTCATATTATTTGACCCCTGCCTTTACTCGCGGCTGTACAAACGGCATCATTTCACGTAATTTACGTCCAACTACTTCAATTTCATGTTCATTCTCTTTCTCATTTGTCGCATGGAAATTTGGTTTTCCTGCTTTATGCTCTGCAATCCAGCCTCTTGCAAATGTACCATCTTGAATTTCTGCCAGCACTGCACCCATCGCTTTCTTCGTATCTTCCGTTACAACGCGTGGTCCTGATACGAAGTCGCCCCACTGCGCTGTATCTGAAACTGAATATCTCATATTTTCAAGTCCGCCTTCATACATAAGGTCAACGATTAGTTTTAGTTCATGTAAACATTCAAAATATGCAAGTTCCGGTTGATAACCAGCATCAACTAACGTTTCAAATCCAGCTTTTACTAGCGCAGTTACTCCGCCGCAAAGCACAGCTTGCTCTCCAAATAAATCTGTTTCTGTTTCTTCTTTAAATGTCGTTTCTAATACACCAGCTCTCGTCGCTCCAATCCCATCAGCATAAGAAAGTGCCTTTTCAGTCGCAACTCCTGTTGCATCTTGGTATACTGCAAATAATGCAGGAACAGCTGCGCCTTCAGCAAATGTACGGCGCACAAGATGACCTGGCCCTTTTGGCGCTACTAGAAATACATCTACATTAGCTGGTGGTTTCACTTGATCAAAGTGAACATTAAATCCGTGTGCAAAAACGAGAGAATTTCCTGCCTTTAAATTTGGCGCAATTTCCGCTTCATATACTTCTGGCTGGAGTTCATCTGGTAGTAGAATCATTACTACATCAGCTTTTTCCGCTGCTTCTGCTACTGTATATACAGAAAATCCATCTTCTTTCGCTTTATCCCAAGACTTCCCTTTTCTTAAACCTATTACTACATCAAATCCGTTATCACGTAAGTTTTGCGCATGCGCATGACCTTGCGAACCATATCCAATGATTGCTACTTTCTTTTCTTTTAATACATTTACCGTTACATCTTTCTCATAATAAACTTTTGTCATTTTCATTTCCCCCTATATTTAAATGATTATTGAATTAACATAACTTGCTTATCTTGTTTTTTCATACTACGCGTAAATGCTGTTACACCTGTTCTAGCAATTTCTTTCAAACCATACGGACGAAGTAATTCAATTAATGCTTCTACTTTCTCCTGCGTACCAGTTACTTGCACAACTATGGAATCCTTCCCAACATCTATTACAGCGGCTCGAAACGGTTCAATTAAACTATATAATTCTGCTCTTGCTACTGATGTTGCTACTTTAATAAGTGCAAGTTCTCTTGCGATCATCGCTTCTTCTGTAATATCTGATACTTTCAGAACATCAATTTGCTTATGAAGTTGTTTAATTAACTGCTCCACTTGCTGTTCATTTTCAACGTGTACAACAATCGTCATCCGCGATATGTCCGATGATTCCGTATGACCTACTGAAATACTTTCAATATTAAAATGTCTTCGTGTCATAACACCCGTAATTCGGTTTAATACACCACTTTGATTTCGAACTGTCGCTGTAACAATTCTCTTCACCTTTTTTCCACTCCCTCCATTTGGTGAACACCTTTCCCTGGCGCAACCATCGGCATTACCTTTTCTGATTGAAGTACACGGCAATCAATTACGACCGGTTCTTGTAATTCAATCGCCTGCTGTATTTGCTTCTTTGCAAGAAGTGGATCCTCTATACGAACTCCTTTTATGCCATACGCATTCGCAAGAGCGACGAAATCTGGTTGACACGACAGTAAAGAGTGCGAGTATCTTTGATTATAAAATTCATCTTGCCATTGTCTTACCATTCCTAAAGCTTCATTATTTAAAATAAATACTTTAACAGGCAATGAGTGTTCTTTTAACACACTTAATTCTTGCAAGGTCATTTGAAATCCAGCGTCACCTACAATTGCAATAACTAGTTCCTCAGGCTTTGCAATTTGCGCACCAATTGCTGCTGGAAACCCAAATCCCATCGTTCCTAATCCTCCTGAAGTTACCCATTTATCTGGATTTTTGAGCGGATAATATTGTGCCGCCCACATTTGATGTTGCCCAACATCTGTTGTTACAATCGCTTCTCCTTTCGTAATTTCATATAACATATCAATTGCGTATTGAGGCTTAATACTTTCCGAATTTCGTTTATAAGAGAATGGATACTTTTCTTTTCTACTCTTTAGTAAAGAGATCCATTCATGATGATTTTCTTTCTTTCCTTCTGGTTGAAGTAATACTTCCAAAGCTCGCTTAGCACTTGCAACAATAGGAATTTCAGTCGGCACATTTTTTCCGATTTCGGCTGGATCAATATCGATATGCGCAACAGTCGCCTTTTTAGCAAAATAAGCTAAATTCCCAGTAAGACGATCGTCGAATCTTGCACCTATATTAATAAGTAAGTCGCATTCATATAACGCCATATTGGCTGTGTAAGAACCGTGCATTCCTCCCATCCCTAGAAAAAGTTCATCATCTGGCGGAAACCCACCAAGACCAAGTAATGTATGCACAACAGGAATTTCATATTTACGAGCAAAACTTGTTAACTCTTTCGAAGCCTTCGCATGCAATACACCTGCTCCAGCTAAAATTAACGGCTTGTTTGCAGCCCTAATTGCTTGTAATAATTTGTTTATTTGGAGTAAATTTGGTTCATAATTAGGGTTGTATCCTGGTAAATCCATTTGTACGTCATTACAGCGTTCTCCTTGCTCTACTACCATATCTTTCGGAAGGTCAATAACGACTGGGCCTGGTCTTCCTGTTCTAGCAATATGAAATGCTTCTTTAATAATTCGAGGTAAATCTGAAGCCTTTCGCACTTGATAGTTATGTTTTGTCACCGGCATCGTAAGCCCCATAATATCCGCTTCTTGGAAAGCATCACTTCCAATTAACGTCGTTGCTACTTGCCCTGTAAATACAACAAGTGGTAATGAATCAATCATCGCATCTGCTAGACCGGTAATAACATTTGTAGCACCTGGCCCACTCGTTGCAATGACAACCCCTGGATTGCCAGTAATTCTGGCATACCCTTCCGCGGCGTGAATAGCTCCTTGCTCATGCCTTGTTAAAATATGCGGAATTTCACAGTCATAGAGTGCATCATAAAGAGGTAAAACAGCACCACCAGGATAACCGAAAATCACTTCTACTCCTTCCTTTTCTAACGCTTCTAACAATAGCTGTGCACCAGTTGCCAGTTTCTCTTCCGTTTTTGAAGACATTGTTCTTATAAGCCCCCTTTTTGAAAATTTTTATCAATAAAAAAAATCCTACGTCCACACTCCAGCTATGTGCTGAAGGGACGAAAGATTTCGCGGTACCACCCTTCTTCGCAAGAATACTCTTGCCTCAGTGACCCATAAATGAGTCTAGCTAATAACGGAGCTACCGTCTAAGCCTAGACAAATGCTTCAGCTTAGCACTCAAGGGCGATGTTCGTCGACGTGAACCATCGGTTTTCAGCAACCACCGACTCTCTGTGAGGCTTCACAATCAACTACTCCTCCCTCTCAACGCTTTCTTATTGTTATAAAGAGTTGTTATCCAACTTTATTTTCTTCGTAAATCTTCTCTCCATCTTCTACAACTAACTTTCGGAATTCTTCTAATAAACGATTCGTATGTAGACCTGTTTGCCCTAAACCAATCGTTCTACCATCTACTGTCGTAACAGCAATTACTTCAGCAGCCGTCCCTGTTAAAAATACTTCATCAGCTACATATACATCATGCCTTGTAAATAACTCTTCTCTAACGTCATATCCAAGTTTTTCACCGATTTCTAATATAGCGTTTCGTGTAATGCCTTCTAACGCTCCAGCAGAACTTGGTGGTGTAATTAATTTATTTCCTTTTACAATAAACACGTTATCTCCTGAGCCTTCAGCTACGTATCCTTGATCATTTAACATAAGTGCTTCTTGTACTCCAGCTAATTTCGCTTCAATACGAACTAAAATATTGTTTAAGTAATTTAAAGATTTTACTTGAGGCGACAAAACATCTGGACGGTTTCGGCGCGTTGCAACTGTTACAACTGGAATCCCCTTTTCATAATATTCTTGCGGGAATAAAGATAGTTGTTCTGCAATTACTACTACATTCGGTTTCTTACAAGAATCAGGATCTAATCCAAGATTTCCTGCTCCTCTCGATACAACAAGGCGAATGTATCCATTAGATAATTTATTTTGTCGAATCGTCTCAACAACAATATTCGTTACTTCATCTAAAGAATATGGAATTTCTAACATGATGGATTTTGCTGATTCATATAACCGGACAAGATGCTCTCTCAAACGGAAAACATTACCGCTATATACTCTAATTCCTTCAAATACTCCATCGCCATATAAATAACCATGATCATATACTGAAACTTTTGCCTCGTCTTTTGGAACAAATTCTCCATTTAAGAAAATCCATTGCTCGTTCACTGGAAAGCGCCTCCTATGTTCTATGAATTTTTTATTGTTTCCTAGTTTACTCTCCTTTCTAAATAAATCAAGTGAATTTTTAGAAAATTTATAATTTTTAATCGTACGTACATCTTTGATTATATTGATTTAACAGCATTGTTAACGTTTACAAAAAGTCAAAAAATTTTTTTCGTCAATTTCCACTAAAAAAAATATTTGTTTAAAAGAAGGATTTTCATCAATTGATACGAATCTATTGTATTCAATAAACGGACGTCCGTTTTTATAAATTCGGTAATATATAACGACTTTTGCTGAAAAAGGGGGAAAATAATAAAAATAACGCTGTCTAAAAATAACATTCATATTTTTCGTTTCGTAATCATAATCCTATTTTTAAAAAACAATTTGTCAAAATGAAGGAGGAAATCAATATGGCGTGTGTACAAATTAAAGGAACGAGACAAGAGGTAGTAGAAATGCTTCAACTATTTGATCTAATGGATACGAAAGGTTTTTGTAAATTCGATAATTATGTAGAGGTAGAACCAAATAATAAAGAACATAATAATTTTATTGCTTCAATTGACATTCATTCAAATACTTCTTCTGCCCAAGATACTTTAAACGATCAATTCGTAAGTCAAATGCTTACTGGTGTATATAACGACTAAACAAAGATTTACTTCCTACCGTCTTTTCATAAATATATGCAGTGGACTTGAGCATACTAGCAACTAGATGGTAGGAGGTGAGAATTATGGCTAGAATTGGCGTTGAAAACTCATTAACAGATGTTCAACAAGCTCTTCAGCAACAGGGACATGAAGTTGTTACCCTGGGCTCCGAACAGGATGCACAAGGGTGCGATTGTTGTGTTGTAACTGGGCAAGATTCTAATATGATGGGTATTGCAGATGCATCAATTAAGGGATCGGTAATTGCAGCTCATGGTTTAACAACAGATGAAATTTGTCAGCAAGTAGAGAGCTGCACTTAAATGTATTATACAAAAAGAAAGAGGACTCCTTTTGAAAAGGAGTCCTCTTTTTTATATTCACCTAACGGGAAAGTAACATATACTGGATGAAAGCCCTACCTCTCTCTCATCATTACGGTTCCACTGACCGCTCCTTGATTCACTAGTATACATATAAAGCCTACAATAATAATTTATAGGGTTTGTTCACAAAAGTTGTTGGTAAGACTACCCGATCTTTCGCAAACTTTTCGTATTATATTTATAAGATTTATTTACTTTACACTAGCTGTAACCGAGACACGAATTAAAATTTTAACACTAATACAATAACTTGTCAACGTTTTTTGTAAATTAAAAACAGACAGTAACGGTTTGTCTGTTTTAGAATGGAGCTTTTTCTTTTATTACATATACAACAAAACCGCTTACTAACATACATAAGCCAACTACTAAGTTTTTGATATTAATCATAAATTCCTCTCCCTTATTCCACACATCATATATATTTACAGTTCAATTATTCCGATCATCTTAAAGCGCACTTTTTCTAATATATCATAATTCCTAAAAAATGCAAGTTCACTTTTGGCGACCATTTACAAATTTATCTACAGTGCTTGGTACCGTATTTAAAGCCTTTTCAATTAAATGTGTACTACTATTGAGGTGTAATACTTGCACACCGTTAGAACCGACTACTAAAAAAGCAACTGGGCTAATAGAAACCCCAGCCCCGCTTCCGCCTCCAAATGGATGGCTTTGCTTCTTCTCTTTATGCTGCCCTTGTCCGTTATTATGCTTTTCGGAAATGAAATCACCTTTAAAGTCACTTCCGCCGGCACCAAAACCAAAAGCCACTTGAGATACTGTTAATACTACATTTCCATCAGCTGTTGAAACTGGACTTCCGACAATCGTATTTACATCTACCATCTCTTTTAAATTTGTCATTGCTGTTTTCATTAAATCTTCAATTGGATGTTCCATTATGTATTGCACCCTTTCCTCATTATTCTTTTTTATACTTTCCAAAATAGAGGAAGTCATACTAACTTTTCCTATTTCAAAAAAACATTTTTACTCTTCTAAGTGGAATTACGCCTTGTACTCGTTCGGATAAAGTGAAACTTTAATCAGCAGGGCTTTGTTCATCCCCCACTGATTATTAGCCATCAGCAATCAGATATTTACGGGCTACAATAGCGGGATAAAAAAGAAAAAGAGATGCATACTACTATTGAACCTTGTTATGAAAGGAGCCATGACTTTGACTGAGAAATTTGATGAGTATAAAAAAAGAGATAGAATAGATAGTGATTATAGTGACTATAAAGAAGAATATGCAGCTGAGGTTGCACCACAGCGCATTGATTATGATTACGATGAGAAAGATAATAAAGATGATGTAAGATCGTCCGCCGCTGGATCAACTGCTGGCTTTATCGCTCTTGCCTTATCTATCTTATCACTCTTTACCTTCCCAACATTATTTGGTCTTGTTTCTGTATTACTAGGAATTTACGCTTATAATCGCGGAGCTACTGTAACTGGTGGTATCGCTGCGATTGTCGGCGGAATTGCAGCACTCATTGCAATTTTATTCCGAGTAGCACTTGTCGGATTATTGTTCTCCCTTTTTTAAAAAGAAAAAGGTATCTCGCTTATGCGGGATACCTTATCCTGTAAATACATCTTCCGATGGATATTTAATTTTTTGTTTTGCTGGTCGCGCTAAAGAAAAAACAAGTGTTAACGGTCCAATTAATCCACAAAACATAACAAACATAATAATACATTTTCCAAATGCTGATAACTTTGCAGTAATCCCCATCGTTAACCCTACTGTTCCAAACGCTGAAATTGTTTCAAATAGTAACTGAATAAAACTAAAGTTTTCTGTAAGCATTAATACAAATACTGCTGCAAAAATGAGTATTTGACTGGCAACAGCAATGGCTAACGCTCTCGTTACTGTTGACATTTTTATCGTGCGCTGAAATAAAACGATTTCCTCTTTTTTTCTAAAGAAAGAAAGGACGGATGTAACTAAAATAACAAACGTTGTTAATTTAATCCCTCCACCTGTCGATACACTTCCTGCACCAATAAACATTAAAACCATCGTAAATAATATAGATGATTCTTCCATCCCCCCGTAGTCAACTGTATTAAATCCAGCAGTACGAGGAGTAATACCTTGGAAAAAAGAAGCCCATAACTTTTCATTTAAAGGTAAATTCCCCAACGTCTTCACATTATTATATTCCAATACAAAAATCACAATCATCGCTATCACATTTAGCGCTACTGTTCCAACAATCATGATTTTGGAATGAAGCGATAATTTTCGAAAACTACGGCTATACCATATATCAATTAATACAGTAAAACCGAGACCACCTATTACGATTAAAGAGCAGATCCCAATATTAATAATAGGATCTCCTACATACCTCGTTAAATTATCTGGCCATAGAGCAAATCCGGCATTATTATATGATGCGATCACGTGAAAAATACTATAGTATACACCTTTTCCAAAGCCAAACTCTGGAATAAAGCGAAATGATAAAAAGATAACTCCAATCAATTCAATACAAATTGAAAATATAAAGACACGTTTTACTAACTTTACAAGACCACCTATATTTGTCTGATTAAATGCCTCTCCGATTAATAATCGATGGCGTAACCCGATTTTTTTACCTAATACCCAAACAATTAAAATGGCAATTGTCATAAGACCTAAACCACCTGTTTGAATTAAAAACATAATAACAATCTCGCCAAACATCGTAAACGTACTTGCAGTATCTACTACTCCTAATCCGGTTACAGTTGCTGCTGACGTTGCCGTAAAGAAAGCATCTACCCAACTAATATGTACTTTCGTTGCGAATGGTAACTTTAATAACAAACCGCCAACCACAATTAAGCAGAAAAAACCTAGTGCTAATATTTGTGGTGGATTTAATCGTATAAAACGACTATACAGCCCTTGTCTTTTTGTTACTTCCATATCACTAACTCCCTTAATAAAGTGCAGCTTTTCCTTCATAAATAAAGGCTTTTAAGAGCCCTCAAATAGTCGGATAAACCTCATATTCTTATAATATAGTTGAGCATAATCCTTTTTTTCATAGATTACAACTTTTATTTATATTCGGACTTCACTTCATTTTATGACAAGAAACTTTCTATTATATTTATTCGTACTCTACAACTCTCGCAACAATCATTTTATATGTATCATTTCTCAAATTCTCATACCTTTCACTCTATGTTCACATCAAGGTCACATCCAACTTTTATAGTATATATATCGAAGTTGTTCCTCCCTAATTTATAAGACATTCCCCAGTGTCTTGAACAACTTCCATCCCTAATTAAATTGACATAAATTGTCCCCTTCCTTAGGCCATCATTTGTGATGGTCTTATTTTTGTTTACTCTACCTCTTACTTAAAACTCCCTCTCTCTTTCACTCTATGTTCACATGGGGGTCACATCCAACTTTTATAGTATATGTATCGAAGTTGTTCCTCCCTAATTTATAAGACATTCCCCAGTGTCTTGAACAGCTTCCATCCCTAATTAAATTGACATAAATTGTCCCCTTCCTTAGGCCATCATTTGTGATGGTCTTATTTTTTTGTTTACTCTATCTTCTATTTAAAACTCCCTCTCTCTTTCACTCTATGTTCACATGGGGGTCACATCCAACTTTTATAGTATATGTATCGAAGCTGTTCCTCCCTAATTTATAAGACATTCCCCAGTGTCTTGAACAGCTTCCATCCCTAATTAAATTGACATAAATTGTCCCCTTCCTTAGGCCATCATTTGTGATGGTCTTATTTTTTTGTTTACTCTATCTTCTATTTAAAACTCCCTCTCTCTTTCACTCTATGTTCACATGGGGGTCACATCCAACTTTTATAGTATATGTATCGAAGCTGTTCCTCCCTAATTTATAAGACATTCCCCAGTGTCTTTGAATGGCTTCCATCCCTAATTAAATCGACATAAATTGTCCCCTTCCCTAGACCATCCTATGTGATGGTCTACTTTGTGTTCTAACTAGATTCCCCAACTTTTTTGCTTACTTTAGCAAAAGCAATCTATATTTAAATACATATTTTCATACAAAATATTCAGAAAATACTGTCAAAATAGGCGGTTTTTCTGTACAATTAATGTAGAAAGTAATTTCACAAAAATAAAGGGGGGGTTTTATTGAAACAAACAAAAGCAATCTTAATCGCATTATTTCTCGGTTTAGTCGTCGGACTCACTTTAAATTTAGCTGCACCATCCATTTTTGAACCATTAAATCAATATGTGTTCAATCCACTTGGTCAATTATTTATTCGCCTCATTAAAATGCTAGTTGTTCCTGTTGTATTCATTTCTATCGTGCTTGGATCTGCTGGGCTTGGAGACCCGAAACAACTTGGAAGAATCGGCTTAAAATCAATTTCATTCTTTCTTGTAACTACAGCCGTTGCCATCTCTATTGCAGTTACATTTGCACTGATTATACAACCAGGATCTGGCGGTAACTTTAAAACCGAAGGGCTTAAATATGAAGGGGCAAAAACCGAAACATCTTTCGTCGATACATTGCTAAATATCGTACCAGATAACCCAGCAAAAGCGATGGCTGATGGAAACATGTTACAAATTATTGCCTTTGCCGTATTAATCGGACTCGGTATAGCTATTTTAGGAAAACGGGTTCAAGGTATCCATTCATTACTTGAACAGGGCAACGAATTAATGATGTATCTTGTTAATCTCGTTATGAAATTAGCTCCAATCGGAACATTTGGATTGCTCGCTTCATCCGTTGGTAAAATGGGTCTTGCAGGCGTCGCTGCGATGTTCAAGTATATGATTGTCGTTATGCTAGTACTTATTATTCACGGCGTCTTCGTCTATGGCGGATTATTAAAGGTATTAGCAAAAGAAAGTATTGTCCGTTTCTTTAAACATTTCGGACCGGTAATGGCAATTGGGTTTAGTACATCTAGCTCTAATGCATCTCTTCCGTTTGCAATGAAAACAGCACAAGAAAAACTTGGCGTTCCAAAAGCGATAAGTTCTTTTGTACAACCACTAGGTGCAACAATTAATATGGATGGTACTGCCATTATGCAAGGTGTAGCAACTGTGTTTATCGCTCAAGTATACGGAGTTGAGCTTACTATGTCCCAATTAGCTGTCGTCGTATTAACTGCTGTACTAGCTAGTATCGGTACTGCTGGTGTACCAGGTGTTGGACTTGTAATGCTTACGATGGTTTTAAATCAAGTAAATCTACCGGTAGAAGGTATTGCCTTAATTATCGGTATTGATCGCATTTTAGATATGTCAAGAACAGCTGTAAATATTTCCGGTGATGCAATTTGCGCAATGATCGTCGCAAAATCAGAAGAAAAATATAATACGGATCAATCCGCAGCATCTTAAATCAAAAAAGGAGTGAATTATTTCACTCCTTTTTTGATTTACTTCCTTTTTTCGAACGATATTCTTTTCCTTTATTATCATTACCAGTCTCAAATTCAGTACTAAACTCTTGCTGAAATTGTCCTGATTTTGGTGAGCCTTGATTTCCGCTCCCTTTACTACCATTTCGATTTGTCATATGTCTGCCCCCTTCCTTTACTAGTAGTATGTTACATATTTTCTTTTTTATAATCTTTTACATACGAAAGAAGACCTTCCTCTCATAAGGAAGGTCTTCTCCTTTATTACGTAAGCGTTTTCTTACCTGTGATGAATTAAATAAGTTTTTTAGAAATTGATATCATTATATTCATTTCTTCTTCTGAAAGCGCGGAGAATCTTTCCTGTAAATATTTCTTTTTCTCCCCTTCCATTTTTGCAACTAAATCTTTTCCTTGTTCTGTAATCTCCAAATATACAACTCTGCGATCTGACGTAGAACGTGAACGAGTTACAAAACCTTTATTAATTAATTTTTCTGTAACAGCTGTAATATGACTATTCGACACATTTAACTCATTGGCTACACGTGATACCATTTCTTTATTCGTACGATTCAATATTCTAAGGACGATGAACTCATTCCACGGTATGTAACCACCAAATATCTTTCCAATATCATTACGCAACGTGCGGAACATAGCAAAAACATTTGTCGATAGTTCTTCCATTAATTGCTCTCGATTTTGAGACAACTTTGACAGCCCCTTTTATTTCATTTAGTTAAATAAAAACCTTATTAATAATTTTACATGAAATCTTACTTTTTGTCACCTTATTTTCCCACAATTCGTAGTTTTTTAATAGATATTTCATGATACAATAAAGTTGATTTTCCAGAAAAAGGGGATGGAATAGTGAGTGAAGAAGAAAAATTTTTTAATCTCAATCTAAAAGATAAGACTTTGATTATTGGTTTTGTTATTCTGTTTCTCATTATAATTTTTGCATTTATATTCTTTGTTTATGTAGGAATCTTTCATATTACAGGTATAGAGTATAGATCACGCACTGCTTTACTTCTATTTTTTCTATTAATTACTTTCTTAGACGGTATTACATTCTTTATCTTCGGTTTCCTCAAGGCGTTGCTATATCCAATGACAAAAAACATGCCAAATTGGCTGGCTATTACTCTTTTTGCAATCATTGAAATTACGCTAGATTGGTTCGTCATTCATACTGCCGATGATTGGATAGAGAGCGTACAACTGTCCAATCTTACTGAATTATGTGTCATACTATTCCTTTTCCTATTAAATCAATTATTAAGTGACAAGAAAGAGTAAGAATGCAAGCTTTTCTATATAAAAATTGGTACAATGAAAACAAATCATACTAAAGAGGTGTTACTTATGAACTTACAACAATGGGCTGATAAAGGTATGTCCTTTGATACATATGTGAATGAAATGAAAGTAAATCAATATGAGCTACTGCACATTTATAATAACTTTTCAATTCCAAATGAATTACTTCCTGTATTAGAAGAACGCCAAAATGATGGCTGGCGTGTTATCGTATTAACAGCTGATTGGTGTGGTGACGCTCTTTTATGCGTACCTGTTATGAAACGAATTTCTGAAGTTGCAAATATTGATATGAGATTATTAATTCGCGATGAAAACTTAGAATTAATGGATCAATATTTAACAAATGGAACAGCACGTGCCATTCCAATTTTTATTTTCATTGATAAAGATGGAAATGAACAAGCCGTTTGGGGACCACGCGCTCCAAAAGTACAAGAGTTAGTAACTTCAATGCGCGCTACATTGCCTGAAAAAGAAAATCCAACATTCGAAGAGAAACAAAAAGAAATGTACGCTAATTTCCGTGCTACATTAGCTGATGATACTTCTCTTTGGGAACATGTAATGGAAAGCATGATGGAAAAAGTAGTAAAATAAAAAAACTGCCGAACTCGGCAGTTTTTTTATTACATAATGAAGAAATAGAATACCGCAGCTAAAATGAAACGATAGTAAGCGAACGGTGTTAGTTTTACACGACCTAATAATTTTAAGAATGAAACAATTGCAAGCATCGCAACAACGAATGCTGTAATAAACCCTGTTGCAAATAACGGGATATCAGCCGCACTTAATATATCCCAGCTTTTAATTAAATCTAAACCACTTGCAGCTACCATCATTGGTACTGCTAAAATAAATGTATATTCAGCCGCCGCTGTATGTGACACGCGAGCTAATAAACCACCACTTATTGTAGAACCAGAACGAGAAAATCCTGGCCAAAGCGCTAAACATTGGAACATCCCAATTGTAAATGCTTGCTTATATGTGATTTCATCTAATGTTCTTGCTGTACTTGGTTTCGAAAACTTCTCAGCAACAATCATTAAAATACCACCAGCCACTAAACTGATGACAACTGGGCCTGGCCCAAATAAAACTTCTTTAATCGCACTATGGAACAATACGCCAAGTACGCCGGCAGGAATCATCCCGATAATAATATGTAATAAATTTAACGATGGTCCATCTGTTACTTTCCCAATACCTACTAAAGACCATAGACGCTTCCAAAATATAACAACAACTGCTAAAATCGATCCCAATTGAATAACAACTTCGAAAACTTTCGCTCTCTCGTCGTCAAATCCAAGTAAATGACCTGTTAAAATCATATGTCCTGTTGATGAAACTGGTAAAAACTCTGTTAAACCTTCAACAGCACCCATGATTATTCCAATTAACCAATCAGCCACGAGTAGTGCCTCCTTAATAACAAATATGTAATTTTTCACACCTTATCATAATACCTTATCCCCTTTTAAAGTGCATCCTTTTTTTATTGATTGTACATGTTGTATGCGCGTATTTCTTTTCTATTTTTTGATTAAATTGTATGATAGTATGAGTTTGTTTTTTTAGCGGAAAGGGGATTTTATGAAAGAAACTAATTCATTCTCACAAAAATTAAAGCAATTTGTATTACTATTTTTCCCGATTTTCGTAACGCAAATGTCATTATTTGCAATGAGTTTTTTCGATACGACAATGTCCGGGCACGCAAGTCCTATTGATTTAGCGGGTGTTGCTATCGGAACAAGTATATGGCTTCCCGTTAGTACCGGATTAACAGGAATTTTAATGGCTACTACTCCAATTGTTGCGCAGCTAGTTGGATCAAAGAAAAAAGAGGATGTTCCCCAAGTTGTCATACAAGCAGTATATTTAGCAATTTGTGCTAGTTTCGTGGTCATCCTTATCGGTTTCTTCGCTGTTTCACCTATTTTAAACGGCATGCGCCTGGAAGAACCAGTGGAACGTATTGCGGCACAATTTTTAAGTATTATTGCAATTGGAATTATCCCTTTATTTACTTACACTGTTTTACGCGGCTTTATTGATGCATTAGGAAAAACTCGCACAACGATGATCATTACATTACTATCATTACCAATTAACGTAGTATTAAATTATGTATTAATTTTTGGTCATTTCGGTTTTCCAAAACTCGGTGGTGTTGGAGCGGCAATTGCTTCTGCAGCAACCTATTGGTGCATTTTAATCATTACCGTTATTATTATTCGTACGAAAGAGCCTTTCGCATCTTTCAATATATTTAAACAATTATATCGTCCTTCTCTTTCAAGTTGGACTGAATTCTTAAAACTTGGCGTCCCTATCGGATTTGCTATCTTTTTTGAAACGAGTATTTTCGCTGCGGTGACACTTATGATGAGTAATTTTAGTACGACAACAATCGCTGCTCATCAAGCAGCTATGAACTTCGCTTCCTTGTTATATATGACTCCTTTAAGTTTAGCAATGGCAATGACCATCGCTGTTGGATTTGAAGTTGGAGCAAAGCGATACAATAACGCAAAACAATATGGATTTATCGGGATTGGCTTAGCACTTGCATTCGCCCTATTATATTCAATTCTTCTCTACTTCTTTGATGATGCAATTGCTTCAATTTATACGACAGATATACAAGTTCATCATTTAGCAAAAGAATTTCTTATATTTGCGATTTTATTTCAAATTTCAGATGCAATTGCAACTCCTGTACAAGGGGCACTACGTGGTTATAAAGACGTAAATGTTTCCTTAATTATGACATTAATCGCTTACTGGGTAATAGGTCTCCCTCTCGGTTACATATTAGCAACTTATACTGACTGGGCAGCAAAAGGATATTGGATCGGTCTTATTATCGGTCTAGCATTTGGCGCTATCTTCCTCCTTGTCCGTCTCTTTCAAGTTCAAAGAAAATATACAATAGAAAACCGCCGCTCACGATAGAGGGGCGGTTTTCTTTATGCATATTTTTTCTTTGAACGTATAACATAATGAAAAAGAAAGGTGGATACATATGGACGAAAAAGAAAAAAAGCAATCATTCGATGAAGAATTCGCCCCTGAAATTTCACCTGGATATCGGCAAGATGTACATAAGCCACCTAAATATAAAAACACCTCGTTTTTAATGGGCATTACCATTTTTGCTGCGGTGTTACTCGTACTCATCATTTTCGTTTATTTTTAAGGAAAGGTGACATATTATATATGAAGAAACAAGATTCCAATCGTTCAAAAAGAACTGTGAAAACAGAAAAAGGGTATGCAGGTGATTCTGTTCTTACACAGAAACAAATCGAGCAAGGAAATTTATATATTGCTCAAAAAGAACTTGGTCAACAAAATGAAAACCTTTAGAATCCCTCAAAGAACTGGGGGATTTTTTTATCCGCTATTTGTAGCACTGATTCATGTTTCACTTTATTGTACATACTGTTTTTGTTCTAACACCTTAAATATATTATTAACCTTTACAATTTTTATTTCATAATTCAATTTCATTTCGCTTCTCTTACCATTTTCAGTACCCGTAACGTACGCTACAGTTTGATAACGAAAACTTTCATCCGTCACTTCACGTATGTCCTCGTTTGTAAATTTATACTCTAAATCCCGAAACCGATTTGGATAATAATTTCCTATTAATTGTTCATACCCTCTATTTACAAATAGTACTTCACCTTTTCGTTTCACATCTTCTTTATTATTAAGCTCAAACACTGATAATTGCTCTGTTACAAAATGTTTTCCTACCTTTTTCATTTCATTATGAGTTAAAGTTTCTATACTTTTGTTCTTTAATTCATTATTTAATCCGTACTGATTAATCAGTTTAAAGCTAGCAAAAACCTCTTCTTTATATGACCAAAACAATCCAAAAGCGATACATAGAGAAATGATGAATAGTCTTTTCTTCGTAATACTCCCGCCCTTCTTCATAATGATAGTTATATTTTAACATATAGAAAGAAAATTCTGATATCATAAAGTGGAATAACTTAATTCAGAAACGAGGAACAATTATGGACTCTTACAAACAGTATATAAAAGAAGCTTTGCCTAATCTTTCTATACATTCATATAAACAAAATGAAGAAGGATGGGATAATGTAGCAGTTATAGTAAATGATGAGCTACTGTTTCGTTTCCCGCGAAAACAAGAATATGCAATGCGAATTCCTTTAGAAAAAGAACTGTGCATAATTCTCTCTCATTTGCTACAAGAAATCGAGGTTCCAAAGTATCACCTATTCTATAAAAAGGATACTGATACTATTCCCCTCTGTAGTTACTATACTCTCATTCATGGTGAACCGTTTAAAAAAGAAATAGTTACCAAGCTAGAGAAAAAAGAACTTGAAGTAATTATTACACAATTAGCGACTTTCCTTGCGGCTCTACATAGTATTCCTTTAAAGCGTGTGAAGGCATTAGAATTCCCTATAGAAAAAACACTCACCTACTGGAAAGAGCTACAAACAAAATTAACTCAATATCTTACTAACAGTCTTACTTCATACCAGAAATCAGCGTTAAATTGTTTATTCGAAAATTTCTTTACATGTATCGATACATCCACTTTTCAAAAAACAATTATTCACGCTGACTTTACACATCATCACATTTTATTTGATCACCAAAATAAAACCATTTCAGGTATTATCGATTTTGGTGATGCTCAAATTGGAGATCCCGCCTTTGATTTTGCTGGGCTATATTATGATTTTGGACATGAATTTACTACATCAGTATATGAACAATACAGTACGCTTATTTCACACCATGATCCATTATTCATTCATCGCATCACGACCTTTTATCAATACAGTCCTTTATTACATAATATGATTTATAACTTTGAAACAAAGAATGAACTTGAATTCCTAGCAGGTACAGAAAAACTGAAAGTAATACTACAGGGCCGAGATTAAATTCTCTCCCGATATTCTCTCTCTTCATACATCATTAACTTTTTATCCATTTCAACAATAATTTGATACAGTTGAAACGCTTGTAAAATTTGCAGTTGAATTCCAAAAGGAGCATTCTGTTCTTTTAACCATTGAAATACTTTCGTTTCATCTTTCATTGATTATTCCTCCCTTTATTAAAATCTGCTACAAATATACGGTAAATGATGAAAAGCTTTTCATGTCAATAACAAAAAAGGATGCAAAATTGCATCCTTTAATGTACGATATTTTTCTTCTGCTTTGCTTCTTTCTTTACTTCTTCCCTTTGGCATTCACTACGAAACGCACAACTCATACATTCAGAACGAAAATGACGCTCTGTATAATGCTCAGGTTGTTGCAACATTTCTTTCATTCTAGATAAATCAGCCATGCCAGTTATAATATCTTCCTGTTTCGGAATGTACTCATACTTAGTTCCTTCTATTAAATTAATAACTTCAATTTTTCCTGGAAGAATGCCGAAAGCTTTATAACTGAATACTGTCATTAACTTTTGACAAAGAGCAAGCATTTCCTCATCCGCATCGACAACATACTTTTTAATTACAAACGACTCAGTACTCCACTCACCAACTTCTAATGTCAATGACATGTGGACACCTAACTCTTCCATATATGTTTGAAATTTTTCATACAAAAATAACGGCGGTGTCTGACTATCATCTCTTTCAACAAACTGTAATAAGTGATCTGTTAGCTTCGCTAACACAATATAATACTCCGCCTTCGAAGCAAACATATTAACCCTTACTTTTTTCCAATACTTTTCTATTAATATTAAAAGTACAATTTTCGTTTGTTGGCCCGCAGGTAGTGTGTAATATTCGTTAATAATTCGATTCACAATCATTTGTGCGATTTGTTGCCATTCAAACGAAGAAGGTTCTCTTCTTTTTATATGACGAAAATAAAATTTATGCGGGCAACGCATAAAATCATACAAATGATAATCTGTCATCGTTTTGATTGCGATTTTCTCATGCACTTGCTCTCCATCTCCCTTCTGCCATTAAGAAAGGTGTTTTACAAATTCAGCTCCAAACTGTAAACATTTTTCTACATCTTCATCTTCTGGCGTTAATTCTACTTTTAGTCCTTCTAACACAACTGCAGCTCCGCGCTCTTGTAGCTTTTCTATTAAAATGTCAACCGCCACGCCGTATTTCGGATAAGCCGAATCACATGATCCGAATACTGCTGCTTTTTTCCCATTTAAATCAATAGAATCCATTGCGTCATAAAAATCTAAGAAATCATCAGGAAGGTCACCATCTCCCCAAGTGTAAGCACCTAAAATAATTCCATCATACTGTTCTAGTATAGAAGCCTCTGGTGAATCCATAATATCGATCACTTCAATTTCATTTTCTGTTGCACGAATTGCACCCGCAATATGATCAGCCATTTCCTCTGTATTTCCACTCATACTTGCAAATATCATTACTAACTTACTCAACTGAATCTCTCCTTTTACCTTGTATCTCTTTTTCTGTTGGAAGTGTACTCTTCTCATCTACATATTCAGATCGAATTACATTTCGTTGCCATTCCATATGCTGATCAACATCTTTATTTTTATCTTTTAATCCCCTCCGCAGAAGGTGAAATTTTTTTCTCATTAACATGTCGTATCCACCCTATTGATAATAATTATCAATTTCAACTACTTTTAGATTAATTGATATTGATTATCAATGTCAACAACTATTTTTTAAAAAATGATTAAAATGTACAAGCTTGTCCGTTAGCTATTCATATACTATAAATGAGCATAGTTCTTTCTCAGCCCTCTCTGACGGAAAGAAATAAAAGCAACTGCGATAGAGCGCAGTTGCCTTTTTTTATACTTTTTTACGATTTTAGTAATCTTATCGCTGTCTCTAGAAATAATTCCACTCCATAAATTAAAGCTGCTTCATCTACATCAAATTTTGGATGATGATGTGGATAACAAGTATCGATCTTTTCATTCCCCGTCCCCAATTTAATGAAGCAACCCGGTGCTTTTCTTAAATATGCTGAAAAATCTTCTCCTCCCATAGAAGGTTCAAGCTTCACAACACGCTCATTCCCAAACAAATGTAGTGCACTTTCTTCTACTACTTTCGTAATATATTCATCATTAATAACCGGATCATATCCATATCGATACGTATATGTATACTTCCCTCCATGTGCTTTTGTAATTCCTTTCACGATTTGCTCAATTTTCTCTTCTGCTTCTATTCTTAACGCTTGATTAAAAGAACGCACAGTTCCCATTAAAGTTGCTGCATTAGGAATAATATTATCAGCCATTCCCCCATGAAACTGCGTAACTGAAACAACTCTTTGCATGAAAGCACTTGTATTTCTTGATACGATATGTTGTAAATTTGTAATAATCTGCGCTCCGATAGCAATAGGATCTATCGTTTCTTCTGGCCTCGCCGCATGCCCTCCTTTCCCTTGAATTTCAACTGTAAATACGTCCGGTGCCGCCATCATCGGTCCATACGCAATTCCGATTTTCCCGCTCTCAAGTCCTGACATAACATGTAAACCTATTACATAATCAACACCATCCATCACGCCTGCCTCAACCATTTCTTGTCCCCCGCCAGGATACACCTCTTCTGCGTGCTGAAAGAAGAGACGAATCTCACCTACGAAATCTTCCTTTATATTTGATAGCACCTCTGCTGTACTTAACAAAATAGCTGCGTGAGCATCATGCCCACATGCATGCATCATTCCTTTATTCACAGACGTATAAGATTTCCTTGTCTCTTCTTGAATTGGTAAAGCATCTATATCAGCTCGAATCGCTACTACTTTCCCTTGTCCCGTCCCTCTTTTAATTGCTAGTACACTATACTTCGTCGGTCTCGTTACTTCAAAAGAAGAAAATGAACATAATGTATCATATATAAATTGAGAAGTTTCTTTTTCATGAAATGATAATTCCGGATATTTATGAAAATGCTGTCTCCACTTAATAATGTTTTCTTCTGAAATAAGATCCTTCCACATCCTCTTCATCAGAAATTCCTCCTCTTATGAAACTTTAACAATTCATATATTAACTATGAAAAACTCAAACAAATATTACATTTCTATACATTCTCCCAGACCACTTTTATACATTCACACAATCCACTTCCTATTTACATGTCAAATCCATTACAAATTCATGCTGAATGTAATATAATTGCTAAGTTAGGGATTTTCTTTTTTAGTATTTAGTGCTAATATCAGAAAAGAGCCTTTTGACTTATTTTTACCTAAAATGTGGAATTTTGTTTTTTTCACAATAATGTAGGACATGATACCTACAAAGAGCTATCATTTCATTAAGAGAGGGAAAGACATGGAAAGATTAAAAGAGATATGGTCTCGACCACTCACACAATGGGTTGCAAAGACGGTTTATTACCTTGCAATTTTATTTGCATTGCTTTGGTTGTATGGATTCCATGATACAAACACAAGTACATTTATTTACAACGAATTTTAGGGTGGGAACGTTATGAAGTTATTAGAACAAATTGAAAAGTGGGCTATTGAAACGCCTGATCAAACTGCTTTTGTTTGGCGAGATGCGAAAATTACGTACAAACAATTAAAGGAAGATTCTGATGCGTTAGCACATTGGATTTCTTCTGAGTATCCAGATGATCGTTCACCAATTATGGTGTATGGCCATATGCAACCTGAAATGATTATTAACTTTTTAGGATGTGTAAAAGCTGGACACGCTTATATTCCTGTAGATTTATCTATCCCAGCTGATCGTGTACAACGTATCGCTGAAAATTCTGGTGCGAAACTACTTTTATCAGGAACTGAAGTAACTGTAACTGATTTACCAGTTCGCATTGTAAGTGAAGACAACTTAAAAGATATTTTCTTTACTCATAAAGGGAACACTCCAAATCCTGAACATGCGGTAAAAGGTGATGAGAACTTCTACATTATTTACACATCAGGAAGCACAGGTAATCCGAAAGGGGTTCAGATTACTTATAACTGCCTTGTAAGCTTTACAAAATGGGCTGTAGAAGATTTCAACTTACAAACAGGACAAGTATTCTTAAACCAAGCACCTTTCTCATTCGATTTATCTGTCATGGATATTTACCCATCCTTAGTAACAGGTGGTACACTTTGGGCAATCGATAAAGATATGATTGCACGTCCAAAAGACTTGTTTGCTTCTTTAGAGCAATCGGATATACAAGTATGGACTTCAACACCATCTTTCGCAGAGATGTGTTTAATGGAAGCATCTTTCTCTGAGAGTATGCTACCGAACATGAAAACATTCTTATTCTGCGGTGAAGTGTTACCAAATGAAGTAGCTAGAAAATTAATTGAGCGTTTCCCGAAAGCGACAATTATGAATACGTACGGTCCAACAGAAGCTACTGTCGCTGTAACAGGTATTCACGTTACAGAAGAAGTGCTTGATCAATACAAATCACTTCCAGTTGGCTACTGTAAATCAGATTGCCGCCTTCTTATTATGAAAGAAGATGGCACCATTGCACCTGATGGTGAAAAAGGTGAAATCGTAATTGTCGGTCCAAGCGTAAGTGTTGGATATTTAGGAAGCCCGGAATTAACAGAAAAAGCATTTACTATGATTGACGGTGAGCGCGCCTATAAAACAGGCGATGCTGGCTATGTTGAAAATGGTCTTCTATTCTATAATGGTCGTCTTGATTTCCAAATTAAGCTGCATGGTTATCGAATGGAATTAGAAGAAATTGAGCATCACCTTCGTGCGTGTTCTTACGTAGAAGGAGCAGTTATCGTTCCAATTAAAAAAGGTGAGAAATACGATTATTTATTAGCGGTTGTTGTTCCTGGCGAACATTCATTTGAAAAAGAATTCAAATTAACATCTGCAATTAAAAAAGAACTCAATGAGCGATTACCAAACTACATGATTCCACGTAAATTCATGTATCAATCTTCTATTCCAATGACACCAAATGGAAAGGTAGATCGCAAAAAATTATTGAGTGAGGTTACAGCATGACCGCATATGGATCATTTTATTTTTTCGCTATAGTGGGCATTTTATTAATACCTACTATCATAGCTGGACTAAAAGGTAAAATGTTGCGTAAATATAATGCCGTTTTAACATTAGTAATGCTCGTTATTATCTTCTCGGATAAACCGAAGCAAGCGATTATGTTAGCCGCATTTATTATTTGGCAATATGCCCTTATTAAAGGCTATTTAATTTTAAGAAAACAAAATAATAGTACATTCATGTTTTGTATAGCTGTTATTTTGTCGATTTTACCGCTCGTTTTAGCAAAAATTGCACCGTTTGTACCTGAGCTAAAGTTTGTTGTATTTTTAGGAATGTCCTATGTAACATTTAGAGCAGTACAAATGGTATTTGAAGTTCGTGATAACTTAATTAAAGAACTTTCCTTCTTTAATTTTTGGGAATTCATTTTATTCTTCCCAGCTATCTCAACGGGACCTATCGATCGTTACCGCAGATTCCAAAAAGATATTCAAAAGCCACCTAGTGCAGAAGAATATCAAAATTTACTATATACAGGGCTAAACCGTATTTTCCAAGGTTTCTTGTATAAATTTATTATCGCTTACTTAATAAAGCAATATTTTATGGATCCGGCATTCGCTCAGCAAGATACAATCCTATCAAATATGATTTACATGTATAGCTATAGCTTATATTTATTCTTTGACTTCGCTGGTTATAGCTCATTTGTAATTGGTGTAAGTTATATGATGGGAATTAAAATTCCAGAAAACTTTAATAAACCATTCATTAGTCGTAACATTAAAGACTTCTGGAATCGCTGGCACATGACCTTATCATTCTGGTTCCGTGATTTTATTTACATGCGTTTCGTCTTTTTTGCAACGAAGAAAAAGTTAATTAAAAACCGTTACACAATTTCGTATATCGGTGCATTTTTAAACTTTTTCATCATGGGAATATGGCATATTACTGGTGAGCATGTGTATCAATACATTATTTATGGTCTTTATCATGCCGCACTGTTTATTTTATTCGATATTTTCGAGCGAAAAAACAAGAAGCATAAGTTTTGGCCAAACAATAAATTTACACACGTCCTTGCGATTGTAATTACGTTCCACGTTGTATGTTTCGGTTTCCTAATTTTCTCTGGACACCTTAACAGATACTTTTAATGCACCCTTCTTATACTAGTAAGAAGTTGCACATATAATATATTTCGGATATAAAGGAGATTTTAAAAATGGCAGAATTTAAAGAGCAAGTATTAGATATTTTAGAAGAAGTATGTGAGAACGATATTGTGAAAGAAAACTTAGATGTTCAATTATTTGAAGAAGGTATTCTTGATTCTTTCGCTGTAGTATCTTTATTAGTTGAATTCCAAGAGCGTTTAGATATTGAAGTTTCTATTTCTGATTTTGACCGTGACGAGTGGGCTACACCAAACATGGTTATCAAGAAGTTGGAAGAAATCCGATGAACAAAGCAAAATTTGGTCCGATGCTTTTAGCATTGGCCCTTTTTGCTGTATTCTTACTTATTCCAACGCGCTTTCTACTTCCACTTTTAAGTGATGAAAAAGTAGAACAAGCTGCCACTTCTTTAAAAGAAGAAAAGATTCAAAGTATGATATTACAGCAAAAAATGTTAGCAGACCCGAAATACCTTCCGATGTACGGTTCATCGGAATTCGCACGTATGGATGCTTTCCATCCATCAAATTATTTCAAAGTAAAGCCTGAAGGGTTCACACCATTCCTACTTGGACGCGGAGGAACACAAGACCTTGTACATGTGTTAAACTTTGCATCTACAATGGATCAATTGAAGGGTAAGAAAATGGTATTCGTTCTTTCTCCTCAATGGTTTGTACCACAAGGTATTGATGAAACACACTTTGCACCTAACTTTTCAAAACAACAAGGCTATCACTTGCTTTTCAATGATGACTTAAAGCCTGAAATGAAAAAGCAAATTGCAAAACGTTTATTAAACTTTGAGATCGTCAAGAAAGAAACTTTACTAAAAATTTCGCTTGAAGGTATCGTTTATGATGATACAAAGCATAAAGTAAAAGCACTTGCTGCTAAACCTTTCGCTTATATTTATCGTAACATTTTAGATCGTAAAGATTTATTTACAGCAATGTTTGATATTAAACCGCATAAAGAAAAACTTGACCCTTCATTAAAACAAATGAATTGGGAAGAAGCTCGTAAACATGCAGATCAAACTGGTGCAGTAGAATCAGGTTCTAACGAATATGGTATCGAAGATGATTACTTCAACAGCAAAATCAAGAAGAAATTAAAGCAACGTGAAGGCTACTTAAAAAATGATGCTTATGATCAATCGCCAGAATATGAAGATTTACAAATTGTACTTGATTTATTAAAACAATCTGGTGCAAAACCAATCTTCATTTCTGTTCCTGTAAAAGGTCCTTGGTACGATTACGCGGGCTTCCCGAAAGAACGCCGAGAATTGTACTATAAGAAAGTTCATGAGCAAATTGAGAAAGCTGGCTATCCAATTGCCGACTTCTCAAATCATGAGTATGATAAATACTTCTTAAAAGATCACATGCACTTAGGTTGGAAAGGCTGGGTTTATATCGATGAAGCCATCCAACAATTTTATAAAGCAAACTAAAGAAAAGACCGCTTGAATTATTCAAGTGGTCTTTTTCTATATACACTTTGCAATTGTTTGATTACGTTATCTGCTTCTTTCATCACTCGCTCCACTACATGCTGAGCTGATTCTATTCGCGCTAATGATGACGCTTGTCCTGCCCAAAGTGACATATATTCTCCTTTATTTTGTTTTGCTGCTTCTTGGCGTATTTTAGAGGTTAATACATTTTGCACTGGATACATCGGAAGCCCTTCTTCTTTCCCTTCATGTCTCTCTATAAATTCATTACGAATACCCCGCGCATATTTCCCGGAAAACGCACGGGTCACAGTTGTACTCGTATCTGTACTATGTAACACTGCTTCTTTATACACATCATGCGTAATACTTTCTTTACTCGTTAAAAAGGCTGATCCCATTTGAACAGCTTCTGCCCCCAGTGTAAATGCCGCAACAAGCCCTTGTCCGTTCATTACACCACCTGCTGCAACAATTGGGATATGCGGGACTGCTGCTACTAACTGTGGAATTAATGCAAACGTCCCAATCATAGCGTCCTGTTCTTTCCCAATAAACGTTCCTCTATGCCCTCCTGCCTCGCTACCTTGACCGACAATAATGTCTACTCCTAATTCAGCAAGCACCCTCGCCTCTCTCACATGAGTAGCTGTTCCGATGACTTTTATTCCTCTTCTTTTTAAGTCATCTATTTCTTCTTTTTCTAACGTTTGAAATGCAAAGCTAACGACTGGTACGTTTTCTTCTACTAACACTTGTAATTGTTCTTTATAGCTTTTTGGAAGCTTTATCGTCTCTTCTTCCTCTATACCGAATTCTCTATTCACTCCGCTAAGCAATACCTTTGCCAAGTTTACTTTCTCTTCTTCTATCTGTATCTCTTTCGTTAACAGTAAATTAACACCGAAAGGCTTATCAGTTCGTTCCCTTATTTTATAAATTGCTTCACGAATTTGCTCTGGGCTCATATAGCCTGCTCCAAGCGTTCCTAGTCCTCCGCTATTACTTACAGCTGCAACAAGCTCAGGCGTCGTAATTGCACCTGCCATACCTGCTTGAATGATGGGATACTTAATTTGTAATGTATCTATAACTCGACTTGTAAACATCATTTCTCCTCCTATTCCCCTTATATCTTCTTTATTTGACAAACTTTCCCCTTCTTTTACAAGGGTTGAACTTCCTATGAAGCGAATATATTGAAAGTGAAGGAGGCTGAAAACAATGATATATCCAAATGCGTTACAACAAGGTGATACAGTAATGATTATTGCACCGTCCGGCCCACCAACAATTGAAAATGTATTAAAAGGGGTAACCCTATTACAAGAAATGGGTTTATCTGTAGTAATTGGGAAGAGTGTTTATGAGAAATATGGATATTTAGCTGGAAGTGATCAAGTTCGGCTCGATGATATACATGAAGCATTTACAAATAATGAAGTAAAGGCCATTTTCTGTGCACGAGGTGGTTACGGAAGTGCTCGTCTCCTCCCTCACATTCAATATGAAATCATTCAGCAGAATCCAAAAATCTTTTGGGGATATAGCGATATTACAGCTTTACATACGGCCTTTTCACGTTATGCAAAGCTTGTTACTTTTCATGGTCCAATGGTTGAAGAATTAGGTAAAGGTGTAGATTCTCTTTCTTTATCTTCTTTCAATCAACTATTCCATCCGTATTCAACCATCTTATCTGCTTCAGAATGTATCGTACCTACCTCTCCATGTACAGTTACAGGCACATTGGCGGGAGGAAATTTAACTGTATTAACGAGTATAATTGGCTCACCCTATGAGATAATTACGGCTAATAAACTTTTGTTGCTTGAAGACATTGGGGAAGAACCGTATCGCATTGACCGTATGTTAAATCAGCTACTTATATCTGGAAAGTTTAATGAATGTAGCGGTGTTATTTTTACAAGTTGTCACGACTGCACTCCTTCTAAACCATCTCAATCATTGCAAACAATACTATATGAATTTTTCGCACCATATCATATACCTGTCCTATTCGGTTTACCGATTGGACATATAAGCCCAAACATCGGGATTCCTCTTGGAGCTACAGCGACAATAAATACAAATAATAAAACAATCTCTATTTCTTCTGGCGTAGCCAATCCGTATTCAAATTAAAAAGGAAAAGCGATTCCGCTTTTCCTTTTATTTATAATAATTAAAAATTCGTCCAGATGCGATATCTGCAACTTCTTCTGGAATAAATGTTTTACTTATATCAGTGCCAACATTTAATACTGCTGTAGCATCTTTCTCAATGCTACCAAATAATTCTTTTCCACGTATCGTAATAAGGGGCGTTCCTTCTGGCAACACGTCTTTTACAAATTCCATTTGTGTAAAGAACGGAACGATCCATCTACCCTCTCCTTGGAAATGACGCAAACGAAGTATTCCTTCTGTTGCCCCGTCCTCTGCTTCTAGTGAACCAGCAACATAAAACTCAGTAGATAAGAGCAATTCATAAAATTCCTTTTGCTTCTGTTTATCGTCCCCTGCTACAACAAGTACTTCTTCTATTCTCTTTACCGGAATTTGCTCCATATGATGCCACCCCTATTTCAAAATGATTGTACTTAGATTATACGAAATATTCTTATTTTTTTCTACATAATTCGCAATTATTTTCTTAAAATAATTTTAACACTTCTTTTGTCGTTACAATCGTAGCAAACTCTTCATGTAAATTTACAAGTGTCATATTGTGAATATCCTCTGCATTATACTCTTTACCATCTAGACCTTTACGGTTAAAAGTAGCCGTTGCATCACTCACTAAATACGTTGTAAATCCTAAATTTCCTGCCATTCGTGTCGTAGTCTCCACACAATGATTTGTCGTTAATCCTACAACCACTACTGCATTACATTTGTTCTCTCTTAATTGCTCTTCTAAATTTGTCCCAATGAACGCGCTATTAACGAATTTATGAATAACCACTTCACCAGGTAGTGGTTGCACTTCTTCTTTAAAGTTTACCGTTTCCGCTCTCTCATAAAACATTGACTGAGCATTTTCTTTATTTACATGTTGAATATGAAAAACTGGTCGTTTCCTTTTTCTCCATTCTGCTAACAAAATTCTCATGTTTTCTTCAGCAAAAATATTATTTCTCTCGCCCCAATCTGGTAATTGAAATGCCTTTTGTACGTCGATTATGATAAGGGCTATTTGATTTGTCATCATTTCCCCCTTAATTTGGCTGTAATTGAAATAGAAAACCAAGTTGTTGTGACGCAGTAATAAAGCAAACATAGGCGCAAAGCTCTACAATTTCTTTTTCTGTCCAATATTGTTTTAATACGTGAAACATAGTATCATCTATTGCTTTTCGGTCATGAACAAATGTATGCGCAAAAGTAACAGCTACACCAATCTCCTCTGCCTTTTGCACATCATCAGGTCTTCCCTTTGCCATACAGTACGGACATTCATTCCCATACGCTAATGTTCTTCTCACTTGCTCCTTCAACTCTGCTGAAAGAGTTCCTTTATTGTACAGTGTATCTTCTAACGTACTCCACGAATGTAATATATCCGAATTATGCCCTAATAACTTTTGAAACTTTGTATCTCCTACATTTGATAATGAAATTCTCTCCATCATTTCCCCTCCTATTTCCTTCCGTTTTATTGTAAAATAAATAAAGTTCACTTTACATTTCATATGAATCTTAATTTATATTTTTCCTTTACAAAAATTATTATTTTACTGGAGGTATATTTACAAATGCAACTAGACCGTGTCGATCGAAAGATTTTAAATGAATTATATAATGATAGTCGCCTTTCCATGCGTGAATTGGCGAAACGAGTAAACTTATCTGCTCCGTCTACTGCAGAGCGTGTTCGCAAACTTGAAAGTGAAGGCGTGATTCAAAAGTACACAATTGATATCGATTATAAAAAAGCAGGACTTGTTTTAGATTGTATTTTAGAAATCACTTTAAAAAATGGTGATACAACACGTATGCAACAGTTTATTCAGTCTTATCCATCTGCAAGTTTTTGTTACCGCGTAACAGGAAGCTTATGCTACATTGTAAAAATTTCTGTTCCTTCACTCGTTGAACTTGAAGATTTTATCAATGATGTTTCTTCATATGCAACGACAGTTTCTCATATCGTATTATCAGAAGTATCTCTTACTCCTGATATCGAACACATCTTCCCAGAAGATTAATTTATTTTTATTCATAAAATACAAAAAAACCCCTTACAATAAGAATAAAAATAATATATTATGTATTAAAATACATAAAGTTCGAGAAAGGGGCTTTACATTGAAAATCTGGTTTTATGAAAAAACGGCACAATTAGATGATTTACTTGGCATTTGGGATAATGTTCCGACTATCCCTCGAATTGGTGAAAAAGTGGAGATTTTAAAAACAGTCCGTATCGTTACAGATATTAAATATGTAAAGAACGGTAATAATTTTCGTGTAGAAATTATTACAAATTAAAAAGTAGCTCTTTAGGAGCTACTTTTTAATTATCTATCCTGTGCTTTCTTTATTACAATTTTATCTTCTTCTACAGATACTGTTACATAATCATTTTCTTCTAATCGAAGCTTATTTACTGCTTCATCTGGTAGCTCTACAGCCATCAGTCTATCTGTTACGATCACTTGACTATACACTTCATTTTCTTGTAATGCACTCACCACTTTTTCCTCATTTATAAAGCGCACTGGTGGCACACCCACTTCTTTTACTGTACGCCATTGTTTCCAAACGTAAGGAATTAACCAAAGTAATCCAACAACTGTCAGACCGATACCGATCCATAAATTACTTTGCGCTTGTAATTCAGTAATTGAGATTGCGCTACTCTCTTCTCCACCGACAAATTGCATACTTGTTGCAATCAAATTATTTAGAGCGTGTACAGCGATATTCGTCCATATATTTTTCGTCTTTATGTATAAAAGACACATTACAACACCAAACATAAATGCACCAATAACATCAAAATGTCCTAAACCAAAAATAAGTGAAGATA
This sequence comes from Bacillus pretiosus, assembly GCF_051294775.1. Lineage (NCBI taxonomy): Bacteria > Bacillati > Bacillota > Bacilli > Caryophanales > Bacillaceae > Bacillus > Bacillus pretiosus. The sequence goes on along the minus strand of NZ_JBPPHF010000003.1, from coordinate 566,263 downwards.
TGATTACAGCTTTTTTAATTCCCCATTTATGAGCCATTCGCTGTAAAAAGAAGCCTCTAAAAATAACCTCTTCCATAATAGGTGCTAATACACATGCTGAAATGAAAGTAAATATCGTCATATATATGTTACTCGTATTAATAACATTTACGTCTTCTAACATGGTAACTAAGAAATTCGGTAACGTATGTGCTAATATGTAAAATTGAATATGAGATATACCAACTGAAAAAATCATTCCCATTATCGTTGCTAATACAATTAATCCCCACGGTAAACGTCCTGGCTTATCAAAAAAACTGTTAAACACAACATTATTTTTATTTGTTTTTACGTATAACCAAAATAACGGAAATACAAAAAATACAGTTATTTGTGAAATAACCTCCATCGTATTCTCAGAAACATTTGCTAGACTTAATGGGATCATCGTAAGGAACAATCCTATAATCATCCATCCAAAAAAACTGCGTAGCCTTATACGTGAAAATGCATAGTGCATAATAGAACACCCCCAAAGATAGTAAAATAAATGGTGTGATAATTAAATTATCATATGAATATAGTTGAAATTCTCCCTATTTTTCTCAAATACTTTCGAACAATATATATAGTAATCATTCTTTTCTTACAGTTGAAATATACGAGAAAGTTATGTAATAAAAATCCCCGTTTTTACAAGCGGGGATTTCTTTTATTATAATACGTCACGTTTTTGGAATAATGCACTTGATACTACAAGTAATACAACAAAGTATACAGCTACAAGTAATAAGGAAGTTGTAAATGTAAACTCTGTAAATGTTGGTTCCGTTCCGCCACTTACTAGTTTATTGCTATCGTACACACTTAAATTTAAATGGAAAAACACTACAAATTTCGCTACACCTTTTGCAAACATCATTAATACCATATTAATTGCTCCTTGTAAGAAGAAGAGAAACATCGTAATAATTAATGGTAATACAGACTTTCTAAATACGTTTGCTAAGAAAAATGCAAGCGTCGCAAAGAAGAACGGCGAAAGTACTTGATATAAAGTAGATTTCATTACGATTCCTACCGTTAATTCTGTTTTACTACCATCCATTACAATTCCGCCAATAATCATTGCAATTAACGTGCTAGCAAATATGATAAATACTATAGTAAGTAACACTGTAATATATTTAGAGAATAAAACTGTAATTCGCTTTCTTGGACGGATTAATAACTGCTTAATTGTACCTTTTTGGAACTCATCAGTAATCATACGAGAAGCAATCGTAATCCCAAAAATTGTTGCAAACAAAGTAATTAAACCAATCTCTGAACTTGCAAAATCTAAATATGATCCTTTAAATTCACTTCCGTCTCCCCATTTCAGCATCGCTAAAACTCCCAAAATCTCCAATACTGCAATGACACCAATTAAAATATACATACCTTTTTTCGCATGTAACTTTAAAAATTCATTTTGAATTAATTTAAACATTACGCTTTCACTCCCCCTGTAATCGCTAAGAACTCATCCTCTAACGTTTTATTTTGAACAGTAACTCCGTATACAAGCACATCGTCATTTACAAGTCGTTTTACAAGTTGTGGGATTTCCTCTTTCATTACAGATACTGCAATTACATTTCCTTGCGTCTTACCTTTAATGATTTCATTTGCTTTCTGTACTTGATCTACTTCAAACGCTACAACTACTGTCTCATCATGTTTCGCTTGTTCGTGTAAGTTGTACTCTTGCACAAACTCACCTTGCTTAATAATAACGACGCGATCACACATGAGTTCAATTTCACTTAATAAGTGACTTGATACGATTACAGCAATATTCTCTTCTTTCGCTAAACGTTGTAAATAATCACGAATTTGGCGAATACCAGCTGGATCTAATCCATTTGTCGGCTCATCTAAAATTAAGATTTTCGGCTGATGAAGTAATGCCTGTGCAATTCCTAAACGTTGTTTCATACCAAGTGAATATGTTTTCACCTTTTTATGAATTGCGTGCTCTAATTCGACAAGCTTTACAATTTCAGCAATGCGCTCTTTACTAATTGGTGTAATTGCCATGTTCGCAAAATGCTTTAAGTTTTGCATGCCAGTCATATAATCATATAGTTCAGGATTTTCTACAATTGCCCCAATTTGCTCTAGCGCCTTTTCACGCTCCGTGCGAATACTATGACCGCAAATTGTAATATCGCCCTCTGTCATTGATATAAGACCTGTCATCATACGAATTGTCGTCGTTTTACCACTACCGTTCGGTCCAAGAAACCCGTACACTTCCCCTTCACGAACTTCAAATGATAAACCGTGGATAATTTCCGTTCCACCAATCTTTTTTCGAACATTCTCTAACTTTACTACTACATTTCCCAATGTTGATTCCTCCTTTAGGCTTCTAGTTTCTTATCGATTATGCGACCTGTTATATAAACAAATAAAACAAATATACCGATTGAAAAAGCAATACTATATAAATTCATAAGCTTTTCTGGATAAAGAAACACATTTGCTTCTGATGATTCATCTATATACACTAACTTTGTTATAAAAGCAGGTGTAGGTGCAAGTCCACCTAGCATTTCATATATCATATTGATTACTTTCGTTACTAGTAAAAATAAGAAGAAAATAATTACATACTCCATTTTTTTCTTTTTCAAAGAAAATACTTTAACGCCAGCTACTGTAAAAAGTAAAACTAACAATACACTTGATAAATTAAATACATATAACACACTGCTAAATAATTGTTTTACTATATCTAACGTAAGTGTACTTTCGGTAAATAACAATCCATAGAGTTCTGTACCTTTTATTACTTTCATCGAAATGCTATAGAAAAACATAGTACCTATTACTTCAAAACACATTAAGCTAATTGCCGCATATGACAATATTGCTAAAACAATTTTTTTACCAGATATCGGTGTTAATCGAAATAATGTACTTTCGGTCATTTTCCCAAACGCAGACATCGCCTGCAGAAATACTAATACCGCAAAAATTATATAAACTAAGAATACTAAGGCAACTATAATCATTTGCCTTACTTCTCCTGATTCTTGTTTAATATAATTCCCCATACTTACAAAAGCGACAGCTGCAATAAATATGAATGACAATAACGAAATGAAAATTTGTTTTTTATTCGCATTGTACATATATATTAAACTGGCCTTCATCTACTAAACACCTCCTTAAACAAATCCGTAACAGCTTTTCCTCTTTGGAAACGTAATTCCTCTACATTTTCATGCAATACACTCTCACCATCTTTTAAAAAGATTACTTCGTCAAAAATATTTTCCACTTCTCCAATTAAATGTGTTGCAATTAAAATAGTACAGTCTTCGCGATAAAACTGTAAAATAAGTTCCAGTACATGCTCCCTAGAAACGAGATCAATCCCGCCCAATGGTTCATCTAGTACGTATAACCTCGCTTTCCTCGAAAATGTTAAAATAATTTGTAGCTTTTCAACCATACCTTTTGATAAAGCTGTAATTTTTTCTTCTAACGGTATTTTAAATTCCGCAATTGTATCTACCGCTTTTTGAATGTCGAAGTCTTTATAAAAATCTCGATAGAAGAATAAAGAATCTTTTACCGTCATCCAATCATCAAATACTGGTTTATCCGACATAAAAGAAACAATTTCTTTCGTTTCTAATCCTACCTTTTTACCAGCGATTGTAATACTGCCTTCAGAAGGATGCTGCAGACCGGCAATCATTTTCAATAACGTCGTTTTCCCGCTCCCGTTATCTCCAACGAGTCCTATAATTTTCCCTTCCGTAATCTCTATGTTTAGTTCACGGATCACTGCTTTCAATCCGTATCGCTTCCATAAGTTTTCTATTTTTAATAACTCTGTCATTCGCTCTCCTCCCTCTTCTCGTGTAATGAAGAGCGAAGGATTGTAAGAATTTCTTCTTCTGAAAAACCTAAATTGTCCATTCCATCTATAAAAGAATGAAGTAATTCTTTCGCCATCTCTTTTCGCAGCTCCATAATTTTCTCCCCTTCATTCGTTACATATCGTCCCATTCCTCTACGTGTGACAACAACCCCATCCCGTTCTAGCTCTTGAAATGTACGCTGAATCGTATTTGGATTTACTTGTAATTCACTCGCTAATTCACGTACAGAGGGAATTTTATCACCCGGCAATAAATGTCCTGTTACGATTTCTTTTTTTATGTATTCCATTACCTGAATGTAAATTGGTGTATTTGGAGAAAACTCTATTTTCATTTCTTCCCTCCTTTTGTATCGGTGTACTAGTTAAATAATACACTGATACAAATATTTTGTAAATACCCATTTAATTACAAAAAAGTTCTATCCATTTGCTGGATAGAACTTTTTAAACAGAACTCGTTATACAAAAATAATAGTGTTATGTAAACAAATCCATAAAGAAAAGCTGTCTTATCAATGAATAAGACAGCTTTTCTTTATGAGTATATATTAAAAATCAAACACGAAGTCATCATCAGCTAACTTTTCAACGTTCGTTGCTTTTACGTAACCATTCCCTTTTACAGAGAAGAAATCATGGTTTTTCGTATCTGTACGTAAACCATTTAAAACGATTGGGTTAATTTCTTCTTCTTCAAACTTCGGCTCAAGTCCTAAGTTCATAAGTCCTTTATTCGCATTGTAACGAACGAAACGATTTACATCCTCTACAAGACCGATAGAAGTGTAAATTTCTTCTGTGTATGCCATTTCAATTTCATATAGTTCCATTAATAACTCTTGTGTTTCTTTTTGCACTTCTTGTTGATCTTCTGCAGAAAGTTCTGCGAAGAGTTGTTGTGCTAAAATACCGACGAATACGCCGTGAATTGACTCATCACGAATTATTAGGTTAATAATCTCACCACTTGCTGTCAATTTACCTTGACCTGCTAAGTAAAGTGGGTAGAAGAATCCACTATAGAATAAGTAACTTTCTAAGAATACACTTGCTACCATCGCCATGTATAACTCTTTTTTCGTTACTTCAGGCTTTAATAAACGACGATAGTAACTAGTAACAATACCAGCTTTTTTCTCAAGTAATGGATGATTGTCTACCCATTCAAAAATATCATCAATTTCTTCTTCAGTAGCTAACGTTGTGAAAATATGACTGTAACTCTTCGCATGTACTTCTTCCATAGCTCCCATGAAAGCTAATACACTTTTCGCTTGTAAATTTTCAAGATGAACAAGTACAAGTGGCATCCCTTCGCCACCTTGTTTCGTATCTAAAAGTGTTAAACCACCTAATACACGCTTATAAGCAACCTGCTCTTCTTTTGATAATTGTGCCCAAGTATTTTTGTCAGAAGATACTGCGATTTCTTCTTCTGTCCAAAACTGAGCGATGTTTTGCTTCCAAAACATTAAACTAAAATCATCTTCTTTTTTGTTCCAGTTTACCGCACGCATTCAATCGCCCCTTCTCTAAATAAACATGAAAAATTGATAACTAAGCATGAGCAGGGTTCAGAAAACCCTGCTCATGATGTCTCACTTTTTATATTAAACGGTACAAGCTACGCACTCTTCCACGCTTAACTTACGTGTTCTCGTATAATAAAGACTCTTTAAGCCTTTTTTATGTGCATAGATGTAGTAACGTGCTAATTCACGTGTTGAAATATCACTATTAACGTAAAGAATTGTACTAATTCCTTGGTCAATATGTTCTTGGATTTCTGCGATTAAATCAATTAATTTAAACTGATTCATATCGTAAGAAGATTTATAGTACCAGAACGTATCTTTTGATAAATACGGCATTGGATAATATGTCGTCGCATTCGCATATGTTCTTGATTCGATTTGACTTACGATCGGCATTACGCTTGAAGTTGCATTTTGAACGTAACTGATAGATTGTGTTGGAGCGATGGCAAGACGGTATGAATTATATAATCCATTCTTCTTCACTTGCTCTTTTAAACTTGTCCAATCTTCTTTTGTTGGAATATGAATTCCTTCAAATAGTTGCTGAACTTTTTCAGTTACTGGGCTGTAATCTGTCGTTTCGTACTTTTCAAAGTATGTGCCATTCGCATAATCAGACTTATCGAAGTCTTTAAATGTTTCGCCTTTTTCTTTAGCGATTTCCATACTTTTCTCAATAGAGTAGTAATTTAACATCATAAAGAATGTACGAGCGAACTCTTTTGCTTCTGCACTTTCATATGCGATTTTGTTTTTTGATAAATATCCGTGTAAGTTCATTGCGCCAAGTCCAACTGAATGAAGCTCATCATTTGCTTTTTTCACAGTTGGTGCATTCGGAATGATCGTCATATCAGACACAGCTGTTAAAGCTTCCATTCCCGCATGAACAGCTTCACGAATTTCTTTATTTTCCATTACATTTACGATATTTAACGATCCTAAATTACAGTTAATATCACGACGGATAATATCATCTGTACCGTAATCATTTATTTCAGAAGTTTCTTGAAGCTGGAAGATTTCTGTCTCGAATGTTCAACCGAGTCCGCTACTCCTCAGTCCGTTGCTCATGCAACTGCTGTATGTCACCATACAGGACAGACTATATCATCACCTACAGCATTACCTGATTAGGTGCTCCGCTTTTCGAACGCCAATCGCTTGCGCTCTACTCCCATAAGGGATAGTCGTTAGGCTTTTACTTATCTTACATACTTCAGAAAGTCTCTTATTACTTTATGTTGTCCCATAACTCTGCTATACAAAATAATAAGATACATTCTGAACTTTTATATTTTCATTCTAAGATAAGATTTAGCACGGTAGGTTACCTCAAATTTGAGGCTTTCCCCGTTTAACGGAGTTTTCGACTAGCATTTCTACTAGAAGGTGCTACATATTTAACACAAGTTCGACATCTTCACAGTTCCAATATCCTTCAGTGGATGTTGGTTATTTGCATTTGATTTAAACATTAAGTATGGGTAACCAGACTCAAGCTGAATCATAGCAATTTTAATAAGCATATCACGTGCACTAATATCTAGCGGCTTCTTCTTCACTTTCGGATTGCTCATTAATTCATCGTACATTTCATCAATGTCTATATCATCTAAATGCTTTCCGTATTCTTTATACACCGTATAAGGCGCGAAAACATGGAAAGGTTCGTTTTTCTCAGCAAGCTCAAAGAACTTACTTGGAACGATAATTCCGATTGATAGAGACTGAATACGGCTCTTCTCATCGGCATTTATTTTTTTTGTATCAAGGAATTCAATAATATCCCAATGGAAAATGTTTAAGTATACTGCGCCGGCACCTTTTCGTTGCCCAAGTTGATTTGCATATGAAAACGAATCTTCAAGTAATTTCATAACAGGTACTACACCACTTGCAGCGTTATCGATACCTTTAATTTGCTCACCGCGTGCACGTAGCTTAGACAAGTTTAAAGCTACTCCACCGCCGATTTTTGATAATTGCATTGCAGTATTAATGTTAAAGCCGATTGAATTTAAGCTATCATCCATCTCTAACAAGAAACAAGACACCATTTCTCCTCTTCTGCTTCGTCCCGCATTTAAAAAGGTTGGTGTCGCTGGTTGGTAGTTTTGTTTTACAATCATGCTTGCGAAGTGTTTTGCCTTCGCAACATCACCGCGTCCTAAGTATAATGAAACAATTGCTACACGATCTTCATAGCTTTCTAAGTATTGTTTTTGATCATTTGTTTTTAACGCATAATCTTTGTAGAACTTAGATGCTGCCATATAAGATTGGAACTCGAAGTTTTCACCATAAGCGATGTTATATACCTCTTCTACTTCCTCCAAGCTATACTCGTCCAGAACGTTGTAATAGTAATCATATTCTTTCATATACTCCATTCGCTCTGCCACGCTATTAAAATGAACGGTATTTTCTCTAGCTTCTTCCATAAAGACTTCTAATGCCTCTTTATCTTTATGAAGCTGATAAAAACCGTCCTGCATTTGCGTGATTTCATTATTCAGTTCAATGTGTCGCAATCTCCCGCACCCTTTCCTTAAAATATTCTACATCATTATTTGTTCCTGATAACTCAAATTTTGATACAATAGGCACTTCATATTTAGCAGAAATTTTGTCAGCACTTGCACCGAACATGTCTCCCCAGTTACGATTGCCGCTTGCAGATACGCCTTTTAATTTTTCATTATTGCGCTCTAAAAATTCTAAAACACGTTCTGGTACATTGCCAAAACCTGTTGTATACGTAATTAAAACAAAGTCTTCATCTATTACTAGATCTTCACCAATTTGAACGGCCGGCATATTTAATTTGTGAATGAAACGCTTCACGTTTCCTGTCATAGAATCATATGCAACTATCATTTCCGACCCTCCCTCTCCAATCTATACTCTCTGTATGTTGTTTCTTGATTTCTCTATATATTGTATTACGTTTCAAAATAAGACACAAGATATATGTATAAATTCTTTCTTTTTTTAAATTTTACTTTTCGACAAGACAGTCGATTTTTTTCAATACAATGACTATGAAACAACATTCTAAAACTCATGTCAATAAAGTGCTTTTCAAAAAAGTTGTCAACGAATTTAACCTTATTTTTAAAAAAGTTACCAATATATTTTGTCATAAAACGGCAAATGCTGGAGGAATATATTTCTCCAGCATCACGCAAAAAAGAACAGACATGAAACGATAATCTGTTCTAAAAAACGATTACATTTATCAGTGTTACTTTATTAAATATTATACATATACTTTCGGTTCGCGTTACATACTAAAAGATAACTATTATAGAAAAAGATTATTATTATGGAAATTCAACTTATTTATGAAAAGATTATTCTGAGTGCTCAATGCGCAAAATATCTTTTACAAATATATGATGTGGATTTTCATCTTTATCAATCATTGTACATACAGGAGCTTCTTCATCAAAGTACACAATCATTCCTTCTACGTACTGATATGTATGTTGAACTTGTACGGTTACTTTAATTTCTATAGCCTCTTCATATGCTCTTTTTATTTTCTGAAGCATTTTTGCCGAACACTTTCGTTTCTCTGGATACATGACCATCCCCATAAACCTATTGCCAGCTCTATCTTTCCACATATAATCCCAATGCGGTAATATGCCTTGTTTAAAATCGCCCATAATTCCCCTCCCTATATTCTTCTAGTTACGAACGTGGCGTTTCTGAATATGTATAAATTACTTGTCCGCCGCGCTGTGCGTTCCCAATAATATGTTTAAAATCTTCTCGACTTACTACAACTTCTCTGAACGTATAAAATACATCTTTCGTAACAACATACTCCTTTATTTCACCATTTTTCAGCTGATCCAAAATTGCATTTGCTAATTCTTTATCCATGTATTTCACCTCTATGCAATATTTTATTTTATCGTATATTCTATAGGTCAACAACTGTAAAATTATCCAGGTGCTATACCTTCATTTCATTTTCATTATTTTTCAAAAAAGATCTCTTTAGTATATGTCCACTAAATATCATATACTAACATAGCTACTTCTCTATATCAATCATTTCAGCATTCAATTATGCAAAGTTCCATACCACTATGCTACAATATATAAATAGAATTAGGAGGGATACTATGATTCGGAAAGCAAAAAAGACAGATGCGAAGGCAATTGCACCTTTATTATATAACGCTCTGCACGAAATTGCTGAAAAAATCACAGGCAGCAAAGTTGAGACAGAAGTATTACTAGGACTTGAAACATGGTTCTCAAAAGAGAGAAATCGACTGAGCTATGAAAACTGTTTTGTATATGTACAAGACGGGGTTGCAGTTGGGGTTATTGTCGCTTATCACGGTAGTGAAGCAACAAGTCTTGATGCACCAATTGTACATTACTTAAGAGAATTACATAAAGATGAATCAATTACATTAGAAAAAGAAGCTGAACTTGATGAATATTACATTGATACATTATCAGTTTCAAGTGCATATGGCGGAAAAGGAATCGGTTCTCAATTAATTGAAGCTGCTGAAATCCATGCAACTGAAAAGGAGCATGAAAAAATCGCATTACTTGTTAATTTAGAAAACAAACGTGCCTATTCACTATATGAAAAACTAGGTTATAAAAAAGATCAAATCGTTATGCTTGTAGGCGAACCTTATGCACACCTCGTAAAAACATTAAACATCAAAATTTCTATATCTTAAAAAGAAAGCACACGATTTATATATAAATCGTGTGCTTTTATGTTAATTTTGTATTTAATATATTTCCATCCATCGCTTCGTGGAATGTATAGGTTGTACATCCCCATGGCTTCCTATGTAAAATAGGAGAACCAGACCATCCCATCGCTCTCAGCTCCGCACCAACCATTGCATTAATGTAATTATGACCTACAAGAGCAATACTTCCATGTACGAGAGCATAACGGTGTAATAAGTAAGCCGCTTGCCTTGCCCTCTCTCTTACTTCCTTATAAGACTCAACACCTTTATGGTAACCAAGTATCCATAATGTTCGCCCGATAAACATCCATACGTTAGGTTTACATTTCAACCATGTTGGAGCATAAAAATTCGTCGGAATTTCAGCTTCCCTAAAAAGAGAATTTTGCATAAAAGATAAAGAATTCATTAATTCAGCTGCTGACTGTATAGCACACCTTTGATCACTCGTTACAATCAACTTTGCTGCTTCAACCGCTTCCATTGTTTCCATTGGTATAGGTGCTTTTTCTGTTATAGTATGTAAGTCATATCCTTTCATCCATTCATGAAAGGATGTAACCGTCATTGGTTCTATAGTACGATCTAAGCGGCCATGACGAATAAAAGAAATCTTCATTCTTTCCACTCTCCATTCATCACTTACGAACTCTATTATGTACTATTTTTACATATCATACCACGCAAAAAAAGAAAGTTATACACCTTTACATATCCCCACCACTCTCATGTGTGACCCCAGCATGTATACCATCCATCCCATCAAAATATGTAGTCGTTTCATGATGACGAATCTTTTTTAAATTTATATAAGAAAATACAAATAAAGTTAATGCTATAACACTCCCCACAAATTCAAACATCATTTTACCGCCTCTAATTTCTCCCACTTTAGTAGGTTATTGTATTTTTTCATTATACCCCTATATAAAGATGCGCGCATTTAAACCGTTCTTTTTTTCTAATAACTTGGAGTTCTTGCATATTTTCTTACAAAATGTGAATATTTTTCGAATTTTTACTTTGGAAACATTTACAAAATAGACAATATGGTTCAAAATAAGAGGAAATAAAAAAAACCCAAAATTATTCTTTTTTTGGAAAACTGTAACAAGGAGAGTTGCTTATGCAGATCGCAGAAACTGGAGATATCATTGAATTTAAAGGTGGAATGCAAGGCCGTGTTCAAAAAGTAAATCAAAACTCCGTTATTGTAGATATAACAATTATGGAAAATTTTAGAGAACTAGATATGGAACCTCTTACAGTTGTAAGTCATAAAAACTATACTGTCATTAATCAAAATGCATAATATAATAGAAAGAAAGGATCTGTATGTTATACAGATCCTTTCTTTCTATTATATATTAACGATTATCAATTGTTTCTGGATATAGATCATGGTTCATCATACGGTAGTCTGCCATTTGTTCATACTTCGTGCCTGGGCGACCGTAGTTGCAGTAAGGATCAATTGAAATCCCTCCACGTGGTGTGAATTTCCCCCATACCTCAATGTAACGCGGATCCATTAATTTAATTAAATCATTCATAATAACGTTCATGCAATCTTCGTGGAAGTCACCATGATTGCGGAAACTAAATAAATATAGCTTTAAAGATTTACTCTCTACCATTCTTTGTTCTGGAATGTAGCTAATATAAATTGTTGCAAAATCTGGTTGACCTGTTTTCGGACATAAACTTGTAAATTCAGGGCAATTAAATTTCACAAAATAATCACGGTTTGGATGATTGTTATCAAATACCTCTAAAATTTCTGGGCTATATTCAAATAAATATTTTGTATTTTGATTTCCTAATAAAGTTACATCTTTTAAATCTTCATCTAATCTTCCTGCCATTTTAAACATCCCTTCTCATTATACTCCGCGTTTATTTCCCCATACTAACGCATGAAGCTGTGGCAATACTTTTGCATTATTCATTTCTTTACAGTTAACCGCTTTTTCAATAAGCCACTCGTATTTATCTAATAATTTTTTAATCAACATCGCATCATCCACAGTTTTTGTATCATCATTCCCTACTTGTAAGAAGAATGGAACATCTGGATAACGTTCGTGCATCTTAACTGCATACTCAAAGTCATAATCGTCAAATACTACTACCTTTAAACTAATATCTTTTCCTGCTAGTTTCTGAATAACAGCATCTAACTTCTGAAAATCAGTATTCATCGTCGAACTTGGTGGTTTTGGAGAAATCGTTATCTCATCAATTTGAAGTAGCCAATCTTGCCATTTACTCCCTTGCGTTTCGATTGCCGTCCGCATTCCATTCTCTTTTAATATAGAAAGAAGAAACTCAATATTTTTCAACAATGCTGGATTTCCACCTGAAATCGTAACATGAGAAAAATTTTCGCCACCAATTTCTACAAGCTCGTTCCAAACGTCCTCTGCTGTCATCTGTCTAATTTGTTCCTTAGCCGATCCATCCCACGTAAAAGCAGAATCACACCATGCGCAACTATAATCACAGCCAGCTGTACGGATAAACATCGTCTTTTGTCCCACAACCATTCCTTCACCTTGAATGGTCGGACCAAATATTTCTAAGACAGGGATTTTACTCATCGAGCATCCACTCCCGTCTTACTTCCGCATAACTAGTTGGCGTCTCGAAAAGACGAACAAATTCAACACGAGCTCCTTTATATTCGTTCGCACGATTATCTTTTAGTAATGCTTCTGCCATCTTTTCATAAATCCAAACGACCATGTTTTCTGCAGTCGTATTCATTGCTGGTAACGTTTCGTTTAAATAACGATGGTCTAAATAAATTTCTATTTCATTCTTCCAAATTTCTTTTATATCTCCAAAGTCAATCGCAAGACCTATTTCATTTACATATCCACTAATCCCAAATACAACTTTATATGTGTGACCATGTAAGTTTTTACATTTCCCTTCATAACAGTGTAAATGGTGTGCTGCATCAAATGTAAATTCCTTGCTGACCATTACTCTTTTATTATGATATTTGAGCTGTTTACGCTGAATATCCTTGTCCATTTTTTGCAAATTTTCTACGATGCGAAATCCAAATAAATTATCCATTAGTTATTTGCTCCTTCGCGTTCTTGTAGGTACGTATCTAATCCTGCTTTACGAAGCTGACATGCTGGACATTCACCGCAACCATCACCAATGATTCCGTTATAACATGTTAATGTTTTTTCTCGAACAAACTCGAATGCTCCAAGTTCATCTGATAATTTCCATGTTTCCGCTTTATCAATCCACATAAGTGGTGTATGAATTACGAACGGATAATCCATGGATAAATTTAAAGTAACGTTTAACGATTTCACAAACACGTCACGGCAATCTGGATAACCACTGAAATCAGTTTCACATACACCAGTTACAATATGACGTGCTCCAACTTGTTTTGCTAATACAGCAGCAAATGATAGGAATAGTAAATTTCGTCCATCTACAAACGTCGATGGCAATTCACCTTCTTCATGTGTAATCTCCATATCCGTTCTCGTTAACGCATTTGGAGCGAGTTGATTTAATAGACTCATATCTAGCACCGTATGTTTAATTCCTAGCTCTTTCGCAATTTCCGCTGCACAATCAATTTCTAGTTTATGACGTTGATTGTAATTAAACGTTACAGCTTCTACTTCTGCAAACTGCTCTATTGCCCAAAATAAGCATGTCGTACTATCTTGTCCTCCACTAAAAACAACAACTGCCTTTTCTTTTTTCATTTCACTCATTCTCCTTCTCTACTACGAATAAGAAGAAAGAACGTTCTTGAACTGTCACAATAAAAAAACAAAACAATACCTAAAGATATTGTTGTTTCCATAGTTTTTTATAGAGGGAGTTCGCGAACCTCTCCCGTGCAATGCACGGAATTCCTTCTTTCATTGACAAAGCTTATTGTAACATATTGTATACTACCAGAAAAAATTTCTGATTTTTCCGCTATTTTTCATTTCATTTCTTTCATTTTATAGTATGATGAATTTAATGCGAGAAGAGAGGAGGCACCCCACTGAAACCCTTTATTATTTATCTCTTTCTAAATATATTATTCATCCTTGTTACAATGCTCGTATACCATTTATTTTGGAATCAAAAAGGGAAACGTTCTCCTAAATTAAATTCAGCTATATTTATTGCATTATGTTGCCTCGCTACCATACTATGTATTACTTTCGGAGCAAAAACAAATTATGGATTTCAATTTGATATGCGCCATATCGTATTAATTGTCGGTACATTAACAGGGGGCCCTATTGCTGGTGCTTCCATCTTAACTGTATTAAACATATACCGCTTCTTATTAGGGGGAATAGGTGTTTTTCCATCCCTTATCGCTTCGGTTCTACTGTTTATTGTTCTACTATTAACATACAAACTCTTTAACCGAAGTTCTAATCGAATAAAAATAGCACTCGCTATCTTTTACAGTCTCATATTTAGCTTGGGCTGGGTACCTTCTTTCCTCTCAGAGGTTACAAATAGCGCCGATTACATACCCCATATTATCGTGTACGAAATATGTACAATAATTGGAACAATCCTTATTTTATATTTGCTACACATACTACAAATGCAAGTTCGTCTTCAAAACGAACTTATGAATGCCGAAAAATTCCATTTAATTGGAGAAATGGCAGCGTCCATCTCTCATGAGATTCGCAATCCATTAACTTCAACAAAAGGATTTTTACAACTCTTGCAGTCAAATACATGCACTGAGCAAGAGCGAAAATTATATATCGACATAGCCATCAACGGAATCGAACAAGCAAATCATGTTCTTACAGACTACTTAACTTTCGCAAAACCAAGTATTGAAAAAGAACAACAGTTACAAGTAGAGGAAGAATTATTGCATGCCTTATCTTTAATCACACCTCTTGCTAATTTAACAAATGTTCGTATCCACTATATCAAACAAAGTACATCTTTCTATATCGCTGGTGAAAAACAGAAACTAAACCAATGTTTATTAAATATTTTAAAAAACTGTATTGAGGCAATGCCTACAGGCGGTGATCTCGTACTCACTTTAGTTCCAGACCATAAGCATATACAATTGTATATAAAAGATACAGGAGTTGGTATGGATCAAGAACAAGTAAAACGCCTTGGATCCCCTTTCTACTCAACGAAAGAAAAAGGAACTGGTCTTGGAATGATGGTCGTATTCAGTGTTATTCAAGCTATGAACGGAAAAATTGATATTATAAGCGAAAAAGGTACAGGTACAACCTTCTTATTAACTTTTCCACTCATACAAAAAACGTGATGAAATACTCATCACGTTTTTTCTGTTCCTTCAACTAATTCAGCAAAGGCTTTCACTTTACCATGTGGTTTTTGATTTTCTTTACGTGCTTTCCACGCGCGCTCTTCTTCTTTCTTTTTCTTGGACATACTTTTCAACTCCTTCTGTTCTTTCTCCATGTAGTATTCCAAAATAAGAAAGAAAACTATGCACGTATCAAAAAAGAAGTGGTCTCCCACTTCCTTCTAATTATCGTTGCAAAATTGCGTGTTTCGCCTCTTTTAACTGCGTAAGATGTCTTTGTTCATGCAAATCAAGAAATTGAATCCACTGATACAAATTCAAATCGTTAAAAATAGGATGCTTTAATCCATTTTCAAATAAATCTTTTTCATCTATCACACTATGAAGCGCGTGTAATAGTTCTTGTCGTGAATGTTCTAGTAATTGAATTCCTTGCTGTTTTTTCATTAACGTTTCTGTTGGTTCCATTTGCTGAGGAGCTTCTCGTTTATGTGTGCGATCAAGCGTAAGTTGGAGGTCTTTAAATGGAGTCGTGTTTCTTTCATTTTTTTGTAAAGCATATACAAGGGCAGATGTAACTGATTGTTCAACTAAATGCAAGTGATGCAAAATTTGAATAATACTCCATTTATCACGGCGTGGCTTTACATTCACTTCTGTATCATTTAACATTTCAATTTCTGATAATAGCGTGCTTCGAGTAGACTGTAATGAGTTCACCAAACTTTCTAAACTCACATCCATATTAGATTGAAGCATACTTCTTTCCCCCCTTTTTGTTGGTGAAAAGAGGTGCTCCTTATTAGAAACACCTCTTTAGTATTCTGAATTTTCTTTTATTATCTCATCATTTTCTCGTTATGTCGATGTTAAACATGTGAAAAAAAGCGCATGTTTTTTACAATTTTGTGTCGTCAATCGCACGTAGCCACGCTTCAATTTCTGTAATGACACTTTTCACACAGCCTTCAGCAAATGGTGATGTTAAATTTGCAACTTCTACTAATTCCAAGAATGATTTACTTCCACCTTGTTGACACAGATTCACATAATCTTCCCATGCCTCTTGTCTATTATCTCTTGCACGTTTCCAAAATTGCAGTGCACAAATTTGTGCTAATGTGTAGTCGATATAGTAGAACGGCGAGCTATAAATATGTCCTTGACGTTGCCAGAATCCACCGCGCTCTAAATAATCATTATCTTCATAATCACGATGCGGCAAATACTTTTTCTCTATATTACGCCATGCTGTCTTACGCTCTTCTGGTGATGCTTCTGGATTTTCATATACATAATGTTGGTATTCATCAACAGATACACCATACGGTAAAAACAGAAGTGCTGAACTTAAGTGAGAGAAATAATATTTATCTGCATCTTCTTCAAAGAATGACTTCATCCATGGCCATGTAAAGAATTCCATACTCATAGAATGAATTTCACATGCTTCATACGTTGGCCAATTGTATTCTGGAATTTCAAACTTACGACTTTCATATACTTGGAAAGCGTGACCAGCTTCATGTGTTAATACATCAATGTCGCCAGATGTTCCGTTGAAGTTTGAGAAAATAAATGGTGCTTTATAATTCTCAATATATGTACAATATCCGCCACCAGCTTTTCCTTTTTTCGCAACTAAATCTAATAAATCATTATCTAGCATGAAATTGAAAAATTCATCCGTTTCAGCCGATAACTCTTTATACATCGTTTTCCCATGATTAACAATCCAATCCGCATCTCCTTTTGGAGTTGGATTACCAGTAGCAAACTCAAAGTTTTCGTCGTAATATGCTAACTTCTCTACACCAATACGTGCTTGTTGTCGTTTTCTTAACTCCGTTGTAACGGGAACGATATAATCTAGTACTTGCTGACGATAATTCGCCACCATTTCCGCATTATAATCTGTACGGTACATTCTTGCATATCCAAGTTCAACAAAGTTTTTGAAACCTAAAGATTTGGCGATTTTCGTTCTCACTTTAACAAGCTCATCATAAATACGATCTAACTCTTCCTCATTCTCAGCTAAAAATCCGTAATATGCTTCACTTGCTGCTTTACGTTCACTTCTTTCTTTCCCTTGCATAAACGGAATCAGTTGCGATAACGTTCTTTCTTCTCCTGCAAAGTCAATTTTTGCAGATGCTAATAACTGTGTATATTGTGAAGACAATTTATTCTCTAATTGTAAATCTTTCACAACTTCATCAGAGTATGTTTTCAAATCACACTCCGCTAAAGCAAATAATTGCTTTCCATAATACGCTTCTAATTCTTCACGGAATGGAGAATGAATTAACGCATTATAATACTTTGTACCATATCCTTGTACAACTGGAGAGAATTCATCAAAGAAATCTTGCTCTTCCTTATAAAAAGCATCTGTCGTATCAACAGAATGACGAATGTAACAAAGGTTCCCCATTGTACCGAAGTCGTTGCGAATTTCGTTAATTGAATTGATGACTTGTTTTTGTTCTTCTACCGTTTTTACGTTATCAAACTTCTCTAAAGCAACGGTAAACTTTTCTTTTAATTCTTCAATATTTGGCCGTTTATATTCATAGTCTTTAAATGACATGAACGAGCCTCCTCTCCATTATGTGCATCCTTACTATAATTCAATGCTTACTTACAAATCTCCTCTTATTCTTTAACAAAATACGGCAGATGCTGTCATAATTACATGTAAACAAAAGAACCTTGGATTTCTTTATCCAAAGCTCTTTTGGAACATACTATTATTTTTCATATTTTCCAATCTTTTTTAATAGAGCAAGTAATTCATCCTTTTCCTCTTTCGTTAACATTTCAAAAGAATGATGTATAACTTGCTCATGCCCTGGAAAAATAGAAGCAATAAAGCTCTCTCCAGATTCAGTTAGTTGTGCATAAATAACACGTCTGTCATTCGGGCACGGAATTCTCTTTACTAGTCCCTTTTTCTCTAGCTTATCTACAACATATGTAATGCTGCCACTAGCTATTAAAATACGCTCACCAATTTGCTGAAGTGGTTGACCGCCTTTATGATATAACAGTTCTAATACAGCAAATTCAGTTGGATTTAACCCGTTACTTTGTATAGATTTATTTGTAGTATCCATAACAGAACGATGTACACGAGATAATGCAATAAATACTTTTAAAGATTGAGAAATATCTTCTCGTTCATTATTTGATGTCATACAACTTTCAACCCTTCACTTAAATTCTCAGTAATAAATAGAAAAAACAACTTAGTACTTCATGTGAATTCCGAATGAGTATTCACTCATTCATTTCCTCTCCCCAAATATAGTATGAATGATTCTTGAATAAAAACATGACAATTTTAACATAGTTTATATATAATGATAATAAAAAAGAAGGAGTACCAAATTTGAAAGTCAAATTCCACAGCATAGTTTTATATATAGTTCTTGTTATCCTACCAACGATAGGGATTGGTGCTACATTTTATTCATATCATTCTTATAAAATGAAGCAGGAAAACAAACTATCTGCTCACACGGTTCTCTTTTTATATAGAGACTATTTAGATCATCACCTTGGTGAAGCAATTTCCGCATTAAAAATGCTCTCAAAGGTCGTAGGAACCGAGACTGGAAATATAAATGAAGTTAAACAAATTGTACATGATACAGATGGAAACGATGCACGTTTTTCTGGTTTATATTACGCTACACCAGAAGGAATCATTACAATCGCATCTGAAGGCGACCGGCCACCTGTTGATGTCTCAGATCGCAAATATATTCAAGACGTATTGCAAACGAAGAAAACAACTGTATCATCAGTCATTACAGATCGTGTTCTTGGACATCAAGCTATTATGATTGCTTCTCCCATTTTCAATAAACAGAAGGAAATCTCAGGCTTATTGTTAGCAAGTTTACGCTTTGACTACATTTCAGCATCTTTAAATGCCATTAAGCCACAATATCATTTTGAAGTAACTGATAAACATGATGTAGTTTTTCTCACCGATGATAATAACGAAACAAGTGATGCGCATTCTAATATGCTTACTACCCCACTCAAAAGATTAAATTGGAAGGTCTCTGTTTCTCCATTGCCTATCCATCAAAAAACTTTATATCAGTGGGTTGCAATAGAGTGTATAGCTACTTTATTTTTAATGTCTATTTTATTTTTACTTGCTCAATATATGTTGTTAAAACGTCAAACAAAACTGGAAAGACAACAAAATGAACTACAAAAAATTGAATTAGTTGGAACTTTTGCAGCTAGTACAGCCCACGAAATCCGTAATCCTCTTACCGGAATTAAAGGGCTCGTCGCTCTATTAAAAGAGAAATATAAAGATGAACAAGATCAGTTTTATTTTTCCATCATCGAACAAGAAATAGAACGGATTAATGAAATTGTAAGCGAATTTCTTATTCTTGGAAAGCCAACTGCTATCATTGAACAAACATATGATGTGAGAACCATTCTAAATGAGGTAGCATTAATTATTCAATCTGAGGCGAATCTACATAACATTGTATTCCATTTACATTTGCCAGACCATCCTGTTCATATCCGTTGCTCAAAAGACCATATGAAACAAGTGGTTTTAAACATTACAAAAAATGCAATTGAAGCCATGAATTCTGGTGACACACTGACCATTTCCGTAACAAACAATGAGACACACGCACAATTGAAAATTACAGATACTGGAAAGGGAATTCCGAAACATATTCAAAAACACCTCTTTCATCCGTTCTTTACTAATAAAGATACTGGAACCGGTCTTGGACTTGTCATATGTAAACGAATTGTAGAGATGTACAATGGGCATATTTTTATTGATAGTATAGAAAATGAAGGAACGACAGTTCATATCGAAATTCCGTTACACCTAGTATAATTATCCTTATCCCAAAAGGGTAATTATACTTATTTCATAAAACCAGCCACAAGCATTCGCCAAAAATTACTTGATTTCCCTTCATACCCAATTTGAAAAATAGGTACCTTTATAATTGATAACCATTTTGGTGTTTGTTCTTCTTTATAACACTGGTACTGTAAAATAAGCTTGTCCAATTCTTGACTCACTTGAATTGTCTCCATACTATTTAACCCACTTGTTAAACCTAATTGAATCATTTCTTCACGTTTCATATGAATATCACGTGAAAGCTTTTCTAATGTGTACTTCCTTTTTACAGTAAACATCCATATCCCCCTTATTATACTTCCGTGCTCTCGACTTTACTTCTCCATCGGCCTTTTAACTACTTAATCATATTTGAATTTGAAGAATCAGAAAATTTAACATTTTCTCCCTGTAATTTACAAATCTTTACCCTCACTTTGAGAATTATTACAAATTATTCTATCTTTGTAAATACATTCGCAATAATAGACATTTTTTTCATCTTCTTTTTTTACAAATACCAATTAAATAGCGGATTCTCTATTTTCCATATACTTTTCTTCGACATTTTTTGTTTAATTTATATAAAAACGCAAAACATAATGATGATTGATAAATTGAAATTTAATCATTGAGGATTTTGTCCATTCCTCACTGCTCGCAAATAGCGGGATAAAATAGAAAGGAAATATTTATATGCGCAAATATACGATTGCATTGCTTATATTTACTATGTTTTTACCATCCTTCTTGTTTCCTGTTCAAGCAAAGGCCCATACAAACAAAGTCGCTATTGTCATTGATGACTTCGGCAATAATATGAAGGGGACTGATAAAATGTTATCACTTCCTATTCCACTGACTGTTGCCGTTATGCCTTTTCTCCCTTCCACAAAGGAAGATGCGATAGCGGCTCATAAGAAAGGGCACGAAGTTATTATACATATGCCAATGGAACCTATTAAAGGTAAAAAAGAATGGCTTGGACCAAAAGCAATTACAACTGATTTAAGCGACGAAGAAATAAATAACCGACTCGAACAAGCGATTCAAGAAGTACCGCATGCAATTGGCATGAACAATCATATGGGATCAAAAGTGACCGCGGACGAAAGAATTGTACGACTTATACTTGCAGCTTGTAAAAAACACGGTTTATTTTATTTAGATAGCAAAACAAATCCTAAGAGTGTTGTCCCAAAAATCGGGAAAGAATTAGGAGTGCCTATTATTGAAAATCAATTATTTTTTGATGATGTATATACGGCGGCACATATTTCAAAACAAGCCCAATTACTCATTAAAAAACTTCAAGAAAAACCGATTATGGTAGCTATTGGACACGTTGGACCTCCAGGTGAAATTACATCACGTGTTATAGAAACTTCTATTCCTAACATTCGCGCGCATGCAGATTTTATTTTTTTATCTGATTTAGCACTATCTCCACCTCCTGTTTCAAAATAAGATTCATTACTCACACTAAAAAGGTACCAATCTGCATATAGCAAATTGGTACCTTTCCTTTTCACCTTAAATATAATCTACATGACTCACCCTGAATCCTTTTTTCTCTATTTTTTCGATTAATTGCTTTAATCTTTTTTCATTTAACTCATCTGCTATATTTACGATAACGCGGCGAATATATTGATCACCGTTATCTAGTGTAAATAATCCACCGATATTAAATGCTTTCAACAATGTCCCAAGTTCTTTAATCGTTCCCTTACAATCTTGTGTTGCAATTGTTAATATATAACCACCCGTCCGCATACCGAATGAATCTTCAATAACATCAAAGATATTGGAATGCGTTAAGATACCGACAAATTCATTATAGTCATTTAGCACAGCTAAAAATGGAAGTCGACGAATAACATAAAATGCTCTAAAAAAAGAATCCTTTTCAAAAATAAATGCGGAGGAATCTCCCAGCATATGTTCCGCACTTAATTTCTCTAATCCGCTATTACACTTCTTTTCTAAAAGATCTACTTTATAAATAATCCCTATGAATTTCTTTTCATCTTCTGCTAATACAGGGATTGCTCGAAATCCCGTTTCATTCATAATGTGCAAAGCCTCTTCACCTGAATCGTTCATTTTGCAAAATGTTACTTGCTGTTTTGGCAGAAAATGATATTTAACTCGCAAAATATGTTCCTCCTTACATGTCAACATGTAATCTATATATAATAAGGAGACCTATATTTTATGAGTGAAATTATTTTTAAAACGCCTTCATTTTTTATTGACTTGTAACGACATCACAAACATTTTATATAACAGAGCTCTTTGCACCTTTTATCATTAACAACTTTACATGGTAATTCATTAAATATTCTATACCCTCTAGCCATTTTTTCGCTTCTTCTGGAGTTTTCCCCCACACAATCATGCCATAATTATGAACAAGAACTACTCCTCCACCTTCAATAAAATTCGGTACATTATTTTCTAATAAATCAGCAAATTTCTTCTCATCTTCTACAATGGGAATTGTCATTTCTGTTATACCTTCTTTTCCAAAAACACGTTCCACACTACGTTTATCGAATGTTACTTCCCCTTCTTCTCCATATAACTCTGATATTAAATGACTATCTACAGTCTGCACTTGTAAAATACATTCTGCACTACTTTTTTTATAAATATCCGCATGCATAAACGATTCTGCAGCTGGTTTTTCTTCATTTTCAAATACTGGCTCACACATACAATTAACAACAATAAAGTCTTCTTCTGAAAATAACCCTTTATCTCTTCCCTCAACGTTTATTAAAAAAGTTAACGGCTCTTTTGACGTACAGAGTGATAAACTAATTTTTGTACCATAAAACCAATCACGAAGTGCCAATTCAGATTTCACATCTTTTAATTCATTCCATTTTTTTAGAAAAAATAACATTTCGTCACCCCCGGCATAATATTTATATAATGTTCGAATCCTTTCTATGTAAAAGGAGTATTTTTTGATTATTCTAAAAATTTAATTGAATTATCACATGATAACGCCTTTTTGTCAATATAGTTTCATAGCTCTTCTTTAAAATGGGCCATCCATATATCTATACTTCTGTCTATTCCCTATTTCATTTTGTACATAAAAAATACGTTATTCTTTTTAAATCAAAGAATAACGTATTTTCTCATCTTTTATTTCTTTATTGCGTTATATAAAAACTGTGCATATTGTTCACGTGTTACGAAATCATCACCTAAAAAATTTCCTTTTCCATCACCTTTTGATATATTATTATCCGCTAAAGCTTTCACATAGCCTTCTGCCCAATGACCTTTTGGCACATCAGTAAAGCTCTCTACACTCTTTTCATTTCCCTTTAACTGAAATACTTTTTGTAATACTACTGACATTTCGTATCGAGTTAATACTCCATCTGGACGGAACTCCCCAGTACCATCTCCTTGCATAATTCCAGCTTGCGCAACTGTGGCAATCTCTTGCTCAAACATATGCCCTTTCGTATCTGTAAATCTCTCTTTCTGCTCTACTTTATTTTCTAATTTCAAGTACCTTTGTACTAAAGACGCAACTTGTCCACGAGTAATACGATCCCCAAATCCAAATTGTCCATTTCCATATCCCTTGAAAATATTTTCTTTCGCTAAATAATGAATTGCTTCTTCTGACCAATGTCCTTTTGGTACATCTTTAAATTCTACTACTTCTACTTTTTCATCTTCTTTAGAAGTATTGTTTTCTTTAGAATTGTTGTCCCCTTTACTTTCTACTACATTTTGAATTACAGATCCTGTAAAGAAAATACCTGTATCTGCAAATGGATCTTTCACTCCAAATTCATATACTTTCTCACCTGGTGTACTCCATTTCACTACACCATTACTATACGTACCACCATCACTCTTCAGACGGATTTTTGTAGATACCTCGCCGTCTTTTTCGTATATAGGTACTTTTACTTCTTTATTTACTTCTGTATCCTCTAGAAAGACTTTTTGGTTTTGAACATTAATATAAGCCTTCTTACTTAGTTCTATTACTGGTCTAACATCGCGGATTTCATTTGCAACAAAACTTAAATATACTAACTTATTCAACTTACTAACTGGCGATAAGTCTGAAATATAATTTGCTTCTAAATCAAGTTTTTGTAAGTTTACTAGATTTGATAATGGAGTAATATCCTTTAACTCATTATTAGGTACATCTAATTCTGTAAGCTGAGTCATTTTAGCAAGTGGTGTCACATCTTCAATTTGATTTTTACCGATAAATAATTTATTTAATTGATTCATTTGATCAATACCCGATAAATCTTTAACTTTATTACGCGTTAATACTAAATCTTTTAAAGGTAATGAATATAACGGTTTAATATCTTCAATTTGATTACCTGCTAAAGTTAAGTATGTTACATTTTTCAACGCGCTTAATGGAGCAACATTCGTAATTTTATTATTTGCTAAATTCAAGTAATCTAGTTGTTCCATTTTCGCTAATGCTGTTACGTCTTCTATTTGGTTGCCTGATAGATATAAACTTTTTACATTTTTCATTTCAACGAGTGGTGCAACGTTTGTAATTTTATTATTACTCAAATCAAGAGATGCTACATTATCCAACTTAACAAGTGGTGTTACATCTGAAAATTCATTACCACGCAAAGCTAAATGATTTAATTGCTTTAAATTCGCAAAGAACGACGGATCTGTTATCTTCGCATTCGCAACTGTTAAAGATTTTAAATTTGGCATATATTTTAATGCACTATAATCAAGAATCTCATTCGTGTTTAAAAACAAGTCCTTTACTTGTAATAACTCCTCTTTCGTAATTGGTGTATTTAAATCTTTTCTATTAAATACTTTTTTATTAACAAGTTCTCTTAATTTGTTATCTGTTATCATATTTTGACTATCAACTGGATGATCCGTTTCCGTATTGCCTGAATTAGAGTTATCATCTGGTTTCTCTGTTTCTTTGTCACCTACAGTTGGATCTTTAATTTCAAATTGAACTTGATATTTGTGATCATATCCGATGGCCGGAATAAGTATATGCATTTGCATATTATGCTTCTTCTCAAATTCGCCAATTTCAAATTGGACCACTTTCGTTCCATTTTTCCTCTTATCTTCTGATAAAACTTTCACATCTTGAAATACACCAGGTTGGTTTTTATCCTCTATTCTAAGATATTGAAAATAATCGCTATCTTGTATTGTTACAGTAACGATTTTTTTCCCATCTTCAATTGCTACTTTAGGATTTTTTATGTACTGAGAAACCATAGATGGCTCATCTTTTTGATCCTTATATATTTTAATCTCAGTATCGTATGTACGTTCACTAGCTGCTGCCACCGACTGGTTTGCTTCAGCTTTTAGTGCTGCTAATGCTGGAGTAGAGTATGTAGCAAATGGAATTGCTAATGTTGTGGCTACTACTAGCGCCTTAATATAACTTTTTTTCAAAATAATATCCCCTATCATATATAATTTTCATAATTGATAAATGTTATCAATTATCTACAAATAAATGATAATGAATATCATTATCAATGTCAATGGTAATATTACACTAAGTTTATATTTCCAAAGATAAAAAATAAAAAACCCTTTAATCAAAGGGCCTTTTTACCTAGCGTATGAAGAATTTCACTTTTTTCTTTTTCATTAATAAAACCAATTTTTTGCAAAATATTTGCATACAATACAAGTTTATTATATATCCGTTCTGACATGCTTCTCCCTTCTTTCCTTCGACCAACTTTTTTTGTATTGGTAAATTATATGAAAGAGATGAGAAAATGTGTCCACTTTTTGCATACATACAAATCTTTTATCCCGCTATTTGCGGACAGTAAAACTCCCACCTCAAAAACAGGTGGGAGTTCAATTTATTTAGCAAATTGTCCATTGAATATTATGATTTTTGACTTCCTCTTCAAAACTATAGGGCATTTTCTTATCACAAATTACATGTTGAATACGTGAAAATGCTGCTATTCGATAATTTCCTTTTACCCCTACTTTTGTATGATCACATAAAATATATGTTTTCTCCGCTAATTTCAGCATCGCTTCTGACAGTTTCGCCTTTTCTAATTCAAAACTAGAAACCCCAAAACCAGGTAACAATCCATCAATCGAAACGAATGCTTTATGAAAATGAAATTGCTGGATTACTTGCTGTGAAATAGAACCTGACACACGTGAATGCTTTGGAGATACTTTTCCACCAATAAATAAAACTTCACCGTGAAACATCTTTTTATTAATAGAAGAAATTAATTGTGTAGCTACTGGAAATGAACTTGTTACAATCGTTAAATTTTTACGATGAACAAGATATGGCACCATTTGAAGTGGTGTACTTCCATCATCAATCGCAATCACATCCCCATCTTCCACAAACGTTGCTGCTTTATACCCAATTCTCTTCTTCTCTTCTATATGCAGCATCTCTCGTTCTAACATTGGTGCCTCTATTCTAGCTCCCGGAAGTTGGACGGCTCCACCATACACTTTCTTCAACTTCTTTTCACGATCCAATTCTTCTAAATAACGACGAATCGTCTCTGTTGATACAGCAAACTCTCTCGCTAACTCTGAAACTTTTACTTTCCCTTTAAACTCTACCTTCTCAAGAATGGTTCGCTTTCTTTCTTCACCTACTACAGACATAGCTTCACCCCATTGATTTCTACCTCATACACTGCCTTACTTATACAAAGTTCTAACTTTCTTTTTCAGTTAAAATTTCTTCATGAATATGAACACCACGCTTTTTTAGTTCATCAAAAATAATTTGTGGATTTACAAAAGCTTCCTCAGGTGTCACAACACCAACTTTATTTACATTCCCTTTTGCGATTAACTCTGTAGCAATCCCAAATGGAATACCGACGTTTCTCGTATAAGCTCTTAATTTTTCCCACCCTACAACAGAACCATCAGATAACGGGTGTGTATGATATAATATGTGCCTTTGTTTCTCATTATTTTTCATACCTATTACTTCTACATGAAGTGCATAACCGTAAATTTCTGTTTCTTTCCCTTCTTTCGATTGCAATAAATACTTCGAAATACAATCCATAATACCAATTTCTTTCCCATTTATGTCAACCAGATCATTACGCAATATACCATAATCATATAAAGCACGTACGAGCTGCATATTTTGCTTTGGCCAAGTTCCTCTCGTCTCTATCAGTTTGACGCCTTTATTTTCTAGTGCTTTTGCTAACGTAATCGTTTCAGAATGCGGTATTATATACTGCGTTGCCTTACCATAAGGCGCCGGTAATTCAATTTCTCTTGGACGTGCAAACGGAGGTACTTGCTTAAACTCACCATCTTCATATACTGTACGCGATGGTAAATGTGGATCATATTCATATGTCGTTGTTTCTGTAATTGATGCAGAAAAAGCAATTGGACGGTACGAGCCATGACTTACACGTACTGACTCTACAGTATCTAGCTGATTTGCTGCATGCATTGCCATCATTTGCGTTACACCTGGCGTCATACCAAAACCAGGTAAACACGTTTTTTCATTTTGAGCAAATATAGAATGAGATTCATTTTCTTCACCAAATCCATTCAAATTCACACCGTGACAACCCGCTTCTGCAATACATCGAGTAGACAATCCATTTAACTTAATTGTCGTACCGTCCATTACAATGTCATAACCTTTCATTTTTGCAACCGTATCCTCGTGATTCGTTACATCTACTTTCACAAAATCAACACGAGGATCGTTGAGCCATTCTACTACTTTCAGGCCCTCTTCTTCATTAAAATCAGCTACTGTAATCGCCTCAAAAGATGAAAATTGCACTAAATCTAAAATTGCTTCACGACAAATTTTACCTGCTCCCCCTAAGCAAAATACTTTCAACCTATAACAACTCCTTTAGCAATACTATCAACTAAGCGATGGATATCTGCCTCATGTACATCACCGATATTTCCAATGCGGAATGTATCTACTTTTGAAATTTTACCTGGATAAATAACAAACCCATCGCACTTTAATTCATTATATAACTGCCCAAAATCAAACCTCTCTTCTGGATAAATGAAGGATGTAATAATAGGCGATTGATATTTTTCATCTACTAGTGGCTTAAATCCGATTTCTCTCATTCTATTCACTAATATTTTTTGATTGTTATAATATCGATTGTAACGCGCTTCTACTCCGCCTTCTTTTTCTAATTCAAGTAGTGCTTGATAAAAAGCGTGTACAACATGTGTAGGTGACGTAAAACGCCATTTCCCATTTTGATTTTCCATCGTTTCCCACTGATCAAATAAATCTAATGATAATGAACGTGCCTGCCCTTTACATTTCACCAATTCATCGCGCTTTGCAATAACAAAGCCGAATCCAGGAACCCCTTGAATACATTTATTCGCACTACTAATTAGAAAGTCAATTTGCAACTCAGCGATATTTATTTCAATACCACCAAAACTACTCATTGCATCAACTAGTGTTACTTTTCCGTATTGCTTCCCTAATTTACATACATCTACAATTGGATTGATAATACCTGTTGTTGTTTCACAATGAACAACTGCAATATGTGTAATCTCTTTATCTCGTTGCAATATCTTTTCTACCTCTGCAATATTAGTAGGCTCCCACTCTTCTGTTTGACTGACCACGACATCTATATGTAACAGCTCTGCCATTTGTACAATTCGCTTACCGTACGCACCATTTGTACATACGAGCAGCTTTCCATTTTTAGGAACGACAGATCCAATCACTGCTTCAACTGAAAACGTACCGCTTCCTTGCATGAGAACAGTTGTATATGTCTCTTCTTCCTTCGTTGCTAACGATACAAGCTTAGCTCTTACCTCTTGTACCATTTTGTTATATTCAGCATCCCACGTACACCAATCGTATAACATAACTTCTTTTACTGTTTTGGTTGTTGTTAATGGTCCAGGCGTTAATAATAAATAGTGATTTTCAGTCATGATCCTATTCCCCTTTTATGAAATAATAAGTTCTTGTTTCTCGATATGTTCCATTACGTTTTCGAGTTCCTGCATCGTTTCTATCGTAAAGTGCGCCCCATTTTCAACGAAACGATTGCGAACTACTTCTATTTTTTCACGAAGTTCTACCGGATCCATATTCTCCACTTCCTCTTCAGTTAAGCCGAGTTCGCTACTGCCGAGAATTACACCCACTGTCCACATACCAGCATTTCTTCCCTCTTTCATATCTGATACCGTGTCTCCAACTTTTATCATATGATTCATTGGATATACACCAAGCTCCATCGCATTTTTATAGCACATCCACGGATACGGACGACCTGCTGGAACATCATCTGGTGTTACAAGAAAATCAGGTTTATACCCTTGTAGTGCTGCTTCTTTTGCTACAATGTCCATCATTTCTCTCGTATAACCAGTCGTTGAACCAATTTTAATTCCTCTTTCACGTAAAGAAGCAATCACTTCTTTTACTCCATTAACCGGCGACGCATAGCGCGGTAAAATAGTGAAGAGAATCTTTTCGAATTCTTCATACATCTCCTGAATGTCTGCTTCTGTTGGTAATTGTCCGAAAATACGATTCCACTCACTCGCAATACGAGGCATCTCTGTTAATGCCCTAACATGATCAATTTTCAATAATCCCATTGGCTTACGGGCTTCTTCTGCAGTAATTGCAACACCTCGTTTATGGAAAATCTCCATAAATACTTCCAGTGGTGCAAAACATCCGTAATCAACTGTTGTACCTGCCCAATCAAAAATAACTGCTTCTACTTTCATCCAATCCATCACCCTTCTTATTTATCTTTTTTGCCATTGTGACGTTCGGTTACGAAGTGCTTTCGTTCCCCATTCATATACAACTCTCACTACAATATTTGTAACAACAATAAGTACACTCATTGCAGCTGCTGGTGCTACATTTCCTGCATCATCCATATTTACAATTGATACGGCAGCTAGTTTAAAATCAGCTGCATACAGGAATACAACTGCTGAGACAGTTACCATTGAATTTACGAAGTAGTACATTACCATTTCTAAAATGGCTGGTAAACACATCGGTACCGTAACTCGAAAGAATGTTTTATAAAACGGTATCCCCATCGACTGTGAAACAAGTTCAAACTCTCGGTCCAATTTCTTTAAAGCTGTCGTTGCCGTAACAAATGTTACAGAATAAAAATGAATGATATTGACTAGTACTAGCACAGCAATTGTTCCGTATAGAGAATGGAACGGGTTCGTTACGGAAAGTCCAAAGATTTGTATTGTTGGTTGACTAAAGAAGAAGACGTAGCCTAACCCAAGTACTAAACCTGGTATCGCTAAAGGGACGATAGAGAAAAAGTAACCTGCTTTTCGGAAAAATTGTAGCTGATCTATTTTCTCAATCGCATAAGCGAACATAAATGTTAAAACCGCTCCAATAACCGCAGTAATTGCTGAAACAATTACGCTATTTTTAAATGCTTCAAGTCCATCTCCTGTTAAACTGGAAAAATTAAAATGCTCAAATGTAAAGCTCATATTATATGGCCATACTTTCACACTTGCAGCAATACCAACTGCCACAAATAATAGAATGATCATAAGCGTTACTACGCTACAATATACGAACGAAATAACATCTCGTTTCTTATTATTTATTATTCTGTAAGGTACTGATTTGGAAGATAAGAGATTCGCCTGCTTTCTTTGCGTAATGCGATCAACTGCAAAGGCAAATATAGCTGGGATTAATAAAATCATTCCAACAGTTGCACCCATCGGCATATTTTGCTGCCCAATTACTTGCTTATATACGTCAGTAGCAAGTACATTATATTGCCCACCAACAATTTTTGGTGCCCCAAAATCAGTGAAACTAAGTGTAAACACAACGAACATCGCACTAATTAATCCGTACTTTACACTAGGTAAAGTAACAGTGAAAAATTGCTTTGTTTTACTCGCTCCTAACATATTAGAAGCTTCATATAAACGATAATCAGAGCCTTGAAAAGCAATTAATAATATAAGAAATGCTTGCGGAAATGTATACATGACTTCAGCCATTACAATTCCTACTGGTCCATATAAAGGGATTTGTATCCCTTCAAACAAACCAAACATTCCTTTCGTTACTAACCCTTGATTACCAAATAAATATGTAAGTGCGATACCATGCATCATCGTTGGTGCGAATAATGGTAACAACGCAATATATTGAAATACACGCTTTCCAAACACATTCGTACGAGCGATCGCATAGGCGTAAGCGAAAGCGAGTGTCACTGCAATAATTGTTGTCGCGCCCGAAATCCATATCGTATTTTGTAATGATTGAACTAGCGTTGGTGTTGTAAAATATTTACTGAAATTCGCAACACCAATGAAAGCTCCATCTTTATCGTAAAAAGCTTGTGTAAACAATTGTAATAGAGGTAATACAAGCATGATCAAAAACGCGAGAAGCATACCAATAATTAATAGTCTTTGTATCCACTCTTCTTTACCGATACGTCTCTTAATCTTTTTTTTCGTACTTTCTACCTTGAAATCTTCTAACATCTCCATCTATACAATGACCTTCTTTCCATATGACAACATATGATTTTCTGAGAAAGAGATTTGAATCGGCTTTCCTTTTCTAATTGCAGTTGCTTCTACTTCTGATGCCAATATATCCACTACAATTTTCTCGTTATAAAGATGTGTTTTTTCTTCTACGACCCGCACTTCCGTCCGATATACAGATCCGCGAAATTCCATGCTTTCCACAACCGTTTTAATACCATCCTTTTGTACAACTGTTACATGCTCAGGACGAATTGCATGTTCTTCATTGTTTTTCGAAAAGAAATTAATAGAACCAATAAAATCTGCCACAAATGGATTGGCTGGTCTTTGATAAATCTCCTCTGGTGTGCCAATCTGCATAATTTCCGCATGATTCATTACAACAATTTTATCGGCCATCGTTAATGCCTCTTCTTGATCATGCGTAACCATAATAGTTGTTACTCCTACTTTTTCTTGCAAATCACGCATTTCTCTACGTAACTTTTCACGCACTTTTGCATCTAAAGCAGATAATGGCTCATCGAGTAACAAAATATCCGGAGACAGAGCGAGCGCACGTGCAAGTGCTACTCGCTGCTGTTGTCCACCAGACATTTGAGCAGGATATCTATCTTTTACATTCAGCAAATCTACAAGTTCTAACGCCTCTAGCGCTTTCTCTTTTACTTCTGCTTTTCCATATTTTTTTGTCTTTAAGCCATATTCAATGTTTTCAAGTGCTGTTAAATTCGGAAATAATGCATACGATTGAAACACCATTCCGAAATTCCTCTTTCCAGGAGGTAATGCTGTAATATCTTTTCCATCCACAGCGATACTACCTGTTGTTGCCTCTTCTAGCCCTGCTAAAATTCGAAGCAATGTTGTTTTCCCACAACCACTTGGGCCTAATAAACATACAAACTCATTTTTTTTCACAGTAAAAGAAATATCTTTTAACGCTGTAAATGCATCAAACTGTTTTTGAATGTGTTGAATTGATAAATATTCGCTCATTTTTTCTCTCTCCCACTCACTTACTTTTTCGGTTCTGCTTTTTGGCCAAACTCTTTTTCCCATTTTTCTAAAATTTTGTCACGATTTTCTGCTGCCCATTTAAAGTCATTCTTTTTGTATAACTTTTCTGTCACATCTTTAGGGAATCCATCTGGAAGTTTATAATCATTTTTAATTGTCGCGAATCCATTTTTCTCGAAGTATAACTTCATTACATCATCAGTAATTGCCCAATCTAAAAATGCTTGCGCTAATTTTTCATTTTTTGCATTATCTTTTTTAATAAGTGCGTTCGCTTCTACTTCCCAACCTAACCCTTCTTTCGGCAATACAACTTCAACTGGTGCACCTTTTTGTTTCTCTTTCAAAGCACTATAAACCATTGATACGCCAACTGGATATTCACCTGCGCCTGCTAATTTCGCTGGTTTTGAACCTGAATGAGTATAAGTTGCCATATTATCATGAAGTTTCTTCATGTAATCCCAGCCTTTATCTTCACCCATAATTTGTAACCATGCAGAAACTGTTAAAAATCCTGTTCCAGAAGAAGCTGGATGTGGCATAACAAGCGTTCCTTTATATTCTGGTTTCGTTAAGTCTTCGTATGATTCTGGCATCGGTAAATTTTTCTTCTTTAATTCTTCTTTATTTATAGCAATCCCCGTCATAAATGCCGTATTACCTACCCATTTTTCTGGTTGCTTATCATCTTTAAATTGCGGAAGAACACGATCCGCTCCTTTTGGAGAGTATCCTTTTAACATATCTTTTTTATCTAAAGCTAATAGACTAGACGCTGCTGTTCCCCATACAACATCTGCTTGTGTATTTTTTCCTTCAGCTAGCAATTTCGCTGTAATAACTCCAGTTGAATCACGAACAATGTTCAGTTTCACATCTGGATATTTCTTTTTAAAAGAATCAAGATAAATTGGTACAAGTTCTTCTTCAATCGCTGTGTAAACAGTTAATGATCCAGATAATTTATCATCCTTTACTTTTGCCCCAGCACTTTCTTCTTTCTTTGCACCACACCCCATTAATAACGAAAATACCATTCCAGTTGCTACAGCTTTAAAGATTGTTTTTTTCACTGTCTCTCTCTCCTTTTATAAATCTTATGTACAACTCTAATATAAACAACTAGTGTAAAAGCAGTATTAAACCAACATTAATCTTTTGTTTGTTGTTTGTTTTTGTGTAATACGTTGCTACTTCTATATTTTTTCGCATTTTTCTGCTAATAGTGAACACTAAATTTACAAATAATTAAAAAAACCTTTATAATCCCACAAAAAAATGAGGCGTTTGTAAAAAACGCCTCATTTTTGTTTACCTTTTTTTGAATTACGATTTGCATACTTCGCGCTATTTTCTCCTTCATACTCTAATGCAAATTCTGCATCTGGTAAGCTTTCTTTCGGAGTTTTATTATTGTTGTTTGCCGCATTTTGTTTCACTTTTCTTTTTACCAATACATTCACCTGCTCTCAAGAATTCACTTTCTACTCTAGTTTGAAACAACATTAAATAATTATTACTGGCAAGTGTTAACAAGTACATAAAGCCGCTAGATGGAAATACTACCTATGAAAAAACATTAGAAAAGGGGCGATTATTTTGAAGAAGAAAGATAAAATCCAGTCACCAATTTTAGATGAAACGCTCCCGCATCAAATGAATTTCCCATCTTTTAAAGGAACAGGAAAGAAGATGCAACAACCTTTCATAAATCAATATGACGTCGTAATCGGAGACAGTAAATATGATTCCGAGAATAGTCCACTTCACAATTGGACTGATGAAGTAGACCCTGCCATTATGGCTGGAGAAGAATGGATTCATCCTACAAATGATATTGGGTGGATTTCAGAAGAAAATCAAGAGTTGCTAAAAAAAGAAGTGGATAATAAGAATGAGGCTTTTATGCATCCGCAATTTGGCATTAACGACTAAAAAACCATTCTACCTCACATAGGTAGAATGGTTTCATACTATCCAATAATAATTCTCTCTTTCGGGTATTTATAGCGAGGTGGCTGTTCTCTTCCCCCACTAGCCAGTATAAATGTTAAAATACCGACACGCCCAATAAACATAAGTACAATGAGTACAAGTTTACCAACAGTTGTTAAATCTGGCGTAATACCTGTCGATAGCCCTGTCGTTCCGAAAGCAGAACACACTTCAACAATTAAACTCATAAGCGGTACATTTTCCGTAATAGATAAAATAAAGAGTGCTGTGGCACATAATAAAATCCCCATCGTCATAACGACAGATGCTTTTAGCACGTCTTCTTCATGTAACTGACGTTTGAAGACTCTAACCGTTCTTCCACCTCTTGCAAAAGTGTATAACGATAATATACTAACAGCAAATGTTGTTGTACGTATTCCGCCCCCAACCGAACTTGGAGATGCCCCTATAAACATTAATATACTCATAAATAAAAGCGTCGGTTGTGACAATTCACGTATATCCATTGTAGCAAGTCCACCGCTTCGCGTCGTCACAGATTGGAATAATGTATAGAAAACTGTTTCATGCCATGACTTTCCTGCTAAAAATTGATTTCGTTCTAGTAAAAAAATCATAATGGTTCCAACGATAACGAGGGCAAAAAATGTTGTTGTCGTCAATTTTGTAAATAACGAAAAGCGGAATAGTTGCTGTCGCCTTTTACTAAAGAATTGCTTTATTTCCATTAACACCGGGAAGCCAATCGCTCCTAAAATAATAAGTAACATATGAATCATTTGCACAATATAATCTTTTTTGTACGGAATTAATGATTGTCCAGTTAAATCAAATCCGCCGTTCGTGGTTGCACTAACAGCGGCAAAGAAACCGTGAAAATAAGCTTCTTGCCAAGTTGGAAAATAAAGTAGAAATCTTGTACCTAATAGTATCGCTCCGATAAGTTCTATCGAAATAATTACAATTAAAATAGAACGCATCAATTCTACAAGGCCTGATAAATTCCCTTGATTATGGTCTGCCATAATGAGTCTTCTTCTCTGCAAACCGATCTTTTTCCCCGTTATAATCCAAACAAACGTACCAAGTGCCATAATTCCTAAGCCGCCTAATTGTAAAATAAGGGCTAACATAATAATTCCTGCCGTAGTAAATGTATCTGAAATTGTAACAACAGACAGTCCCGTAACACTTACCGCACTAACAGATGTAAAGAGGGCATCGATAAATGTCCATTTCACACCAGACTTCGTAACAAACGGGAAACTAAGCAATATCACCGATACAACTACTGCTAATAAATAAAACAAAACAATGAGTTGTACAGGACGTAATTTTTGTAAAAACTTTTTTATATCTCTCATTCCATCACTTCGCTACCTTTTTTCTATCGATTAAATAAAGAAAAATCTTCACTTTCTTTATTTGTAAATAACTGCTCAAATAATTTGGCAAATACCATTCCATAC
This sequence comes from Bacillus pretiosus, assembly GCF_051294775.1. Classification (NCBI taxonomy): domain Bacteria; kingdom Bacillati; phylum Bacillota; class Bacilli; order Caryophanales; family Bacillaceae; genus Bacillus; species Bacillus pretiosus. Next base: position 529,822 of record NZ_JBPPHF010000003.1, on the reverse strand, counting down.
ACAGTTCCATTACCTCCATATGGCAATGCGTAAAATAAATTATGTATCTCTTTGTCTTCTTTTAAAATAGGGAGACCATCATGACTACCGCCAAATGCTGCCGCCCAATAGTACTCTGCCTGTATATTCTTATACTGCGGGAACATCTCTTTTACAATGTTAATAAGGATATCACGCTTATGCAATAATTTCGTATCACCAATTGTTTGAATTTGCATCGCTTCATCTAATCCGCCTACAATAATACGGTTTTGATACGTTCGAAAATATAAGTAAGGCCGTGCTGTTTCCCAAATTAATGATTGTTCATGCCAGCCTTCAAATGAATCTACCTTATTTGTCACCACTGCATATGATGTTTCCACCGTTGTATTTTTTTCTTTCTTTCCGAAAAGTACTTCATAACCTGTCGCCATAATAATATTCTTTGCTACAATTTGATTTCCTGTTTTCGTGTAACAAATTAAATCATTTTGGCGTTTTTTTATATGTATGGCCTCTGTATGCTCAAGTATAGTAGCTCCCATTTGATTTGCTTTATGCAAAAGGCTATGCGCTAATAAATACGGATTCACTTCGGCATCACCATGCGTATATAACGCTGCTTGTTTTATAAATGAATACTTCTTCTTCATATGTGAATCGGTAAAATATTCAACCGGGAATCCATAATGGCGTAACGTATTATATTCTTCTTGTAAAAACGATACATCCTCATTTCTACTTGCATAATACAAACTACTTCGCGGAATAAACTGGGGATCAATATCGAGAGTCGGTACAACTTGCTCCATTGTTCGTAGCGCTTCGTAACAAAGCTTATATGCTCGTACCCCCTTTTTTTCACCAAATGTATGGATAAGTGAGGTTAGCGATTTATCATGAAGAAATTGTAGTAAACCTGTATTAGCAGCTGTGCTACCACATGCGATTGCTCGTTTTTCAATGAGCGTAACACGCATTCCAATTTTCGCTAACGAATACGCTATATGAGCACCTGCTTCTCCGCTTCCGACTACAAGCACATCACATATCATATCATTTTCTAATGATGGATAACAAGGTATAGAAACTCCTGTATTCCAAAACAACTTACCAGTCATAAGTTTCATAATTATACTCCTAAAATATAAATTTCTCCTTTCTATCTTTTGTTATTTCCCATAAAAAAATCCAACTAACATACGCTAGTTGGATTTTTTATTTTTAATTAGAACGCTCCTCCAGCCAATTTCCAACCGTCGGATATGTTTGTTTTACCGCTGTTCCACCGTAAACGATCGACATATGTCCCGTTGGTAAACATACATATTGTTTATCTGTGCTAGAAATATGGTCTAGCAAAGCTTCTACTTGGCATGGCAGGGCGATATGATCACGTTTCGCAGAAATATTTAAGACATTCGCCTTAATATTTGCAAGGTCTACCTTTTGTCCACGAATAACGAGTTCACCTTTCACTAATTTATTATTTTGATAAAAATCACGAATCCATTGTCTATACGATTCACCCGGGAATGGAATACCGTCACCAACCCACTTTTGAACTAATTTCCAGCTTTCGACGAAGCGCTCATTTTCTGAACGATCAAGTAAAGCGACATACGGACCTACAAAGTTTGTAATTGGTTTTAACATCTTATTTCCGAAATCAATCATTTCTGGCGGAATATTTCCGAATGTATCAACCGCTTTATCTAAATTGAAGTATTTCTCATCTAATAAAGGACCGTATAATCCTGTTTCAGAGAAATCAAAAGGACTTGTCATAAAGATTAAGTTGCGAATTGGCATGTGCGGATGAAGTGCTGCATAAATAGAAGTTAGCGTTCCACCCATGCAATAACCAAGTAAAGAAATCTCGTCCGATTTCGCAGTTCTCATTACTTTCTTCACTGCTTTTGCAATATAATCAAACACGAAATCATCAAATTTCAAATGACTATCTTCTAAACCAAATGTGCCCCAATCAAGCATATACACATCAAAACCACGATCTACTAAATATTCCACTAAACTATTTCCTGGAGTTAAATCCATAATATACGGTTTATTAATAAGCGCGTATATTAATAGGATTGGAACTCTCTGTGTTTTTTCTTGTTTTGGAATGTAACGATACAGCTTCGTTTTATTCTTCGTCCAAATAACTTCTTTTGGTGTTAAACCAACTTGTGGTTCTGGTTCGCGCAATAAAACTTCGCTCGCTCTTTTCACACGGCGATATGCTTTACGATATTCTTCTGGGTACAACTCCAATTGCTTTTCCCATTCCGTTACGAATGTAGTCATTTTTCTATCTCCTTTTCGGTCGATTTATTTCTAAAAAAAGAAGTGCATTCCTGCTATGGATATGCACTTTTTTCTCGATTCATTACATGTATAATCCACCGTTAATGTTTAATTGCTGACCTGTGATATATGCACCGTCACGGCATAGGTATACTACACCTTTTGCAATTTCATCAGCTTGACCAAAACGTTTTTTCGGGATTTTCGCAACGATTTTTTGACGTACTTCTTCTGGTACTTCTGCTACCATTTCAGTATCAATAAATCCTGGGCAAATTGCGTTTACAGTTATATTTGTTTTTGCAAGCTCTAATGCTAATGATTTTGTAAATCCTAACATACCTGCTTTTGCTGCAGAGTAGTTTGTTTGTCCAAATCCACCAGCTTGGCCAATAATAGAAGAAATACTAATGATTCTTCCTTCTTCTGCTTCCGATATGTATGGAAGTACCGCGCTTGTTGTATTAAATACACTGCTCAAGTTCACGTCAATTACGCGCTCCCAATCTTCACGATTTAATTTTTTGAATGTACGATCTCTTGTAATACCAGCATTATTAACAAGAATATCAACTTTACCAAAATGATTCACAGCTTCTTCTACAAGTCGGTTTGCATCTTCTACTTTCGAAACATCCGCTTGAACTGCATAAACGTCATGTCCTTCTTTTTCTAATTCATTTACTAAGTTTTCAGCTGCTTCTTTACTGCTGTTATAGTTAATAACTACTTTTGCTCCCTCTTGTGCTAATGCTACTGTAATTGCTTTTCCAATTCCTTTTGCCCCACCTGTTACGATTGCTACTTTGCCATTTAATTGAACCATTTCTTTTCCCCCTTAAATGAATTTGTGAACGATTGTTATGAATCATTTTGGTACTCATATTAATAGAGTCCATATATTAATTATGTTTCGTTGTTTATACATGAAAAAGAGATTCTCCCTTTCCCTTTTACACGTTATAAACAAACGCTATTATCATTTTTTATTTTCCGGCTTATTCGCAGGTTTTACTTCTTCTTTTGCAGGTACTTGTAGTTTCGCTAGTACTGCATTTTGCTTTTCTAGTAACTCTAAAATTTGATCAACTTTCGTTTCTAGCGTGCGAATATCTTGTTTTACTTTCGTAACATCACGTTTTAATGTAGGAGCTTGTCCTAATGAATCCACTTTCTCTTCTAGAATTTCCTCAATGTTATCAACTTTATTTTCTAAATTGATAACAAGCGTAGCTACTCTAGCGATATCCTCTCTCGTCGGCACATTAACTTGTTCTAAATAATTTTTTGTCGTATCATTTAATGCTTTTTGATAAAACAAATTCAAATCTAGAACGCTGCCCATCCAAGCAGAATATTCTTCTGTTTTAATTGTTTCATTGAGCGCTTTTCCCCAAAATGTTTCGGTTTGTTCATAAGCATTTTTCCATGCTTGCAATGGATCGAATTTTTGATCAATCACTTCGCCTACACTCCCTTTTTCGTTTTTGAAACAATTCAACCTATTCACTATTTTCTAATATTCTGAATAAAACTTCAAGTCTATATTTTATTTTTCTTTATTTTCCGATAAATGTGTTGACATTAAAAACAGATAGGTGTAAATTGCACTTATAAGCAAAAAAATTCCATCTAACTGATTCATGAGGTGATGCACAATCATGCTACATAATGAACCAGAACACCCAGAAAGTTTGGAAAAAAACCAAGCGAAACAACCAAACTCCATGCCCAAAAACTTCTTAGTTCCTTTCTTACTTCTCTGTCTAAAAGACTGGAGTCTTCATGGTTACAAACTCATTCAAATGCTAATGGACATCGGCTTTTCTTCTGTTGACCAAGGTAATGTGTATAGAACATTGCGCAAGTTAGAAAAAGAAAATCTCATTTCTTCCACTTGGGATACAAGTGAAGGCGGGCCAGCGAAACGAATTTATTCTTTAACAGAATATGGAGAGCAATATTTAACAACATGTGCAACTTCTTTTGAACATTATCAAAATATGTTGCGGACGTTTTTTACGTTATACACCAATGCGTTCTTTCCATTTTCTACTTCTCCAGAAAAGGATGAAAAGGATTCTTCATCTTCACCTGGTGGTACAGCAGAGTAATCTGCGTTCACAATATGTAAAAAAACATTTGGAGGTCAAACAATGGAAATTAAGCCATACGAATTAGTCGATGCATTTTGGAAAAACTGGTCTCAATCTCTTTCCCTCTTCTCTTCAGCTGGGAAACAATTAGAGCAACTTACTTTAGAAACTTTAAAGCAACAACAAGACGCTTTGCATAAATTAACATCAGGAGTAGATGAACTAGAAAAAGAACTACAACAATTCACTGCTCAGTTCAATAACCAATATACAGATTACGTGAAGCAATTAACTGGAAACTCCTTAAATGATCAAATTAACGAGTGGCAAGGGAAATGGAATGAACTTTCTAATCAAATGCACCAACTGACTGTTTCTCCTACGAAAACATCTTTGTCTATTCTTACTCAAACTAGCGGTCAATTTGAAGAAACAACAAAACAATTTATTGAACAACAACAATTACAACGTGAAGAGGTTCAAAAACAGTTAGAAGTTTTTTTGGGAGAGTTCAAGTCCAAACAACTAGAACTCGCAAAGCAGTTCGAGGAAAACTCAAAAAATTTATTTACTTCCATCAAGTAAGAAAAATGTGGGAGCTAACTGCAGCACAAACAAAACTCTTTCTTCCTCCTACTACATCAAGATGGCTAGCATTTTTCGATATGGAAAAGAAGGAGGCCAAAATGAATCCATTTCAAGAAGCACAAACTGTTCCGGAGCTTCGTTATGATGAGATTCAAGTCGGTGATCAAGCATCCCTTACAAAAACTATTACGGATGAGGACGTTATTAATTTTGCAAAATTAACTGGAGATGTGAATCCTATTCATATTTTAGATTCTTTTGCAAAAACGACAATGTTTAAAGAACGTATTGCTCATGGCATGCTCGTTTCCAGTTTCATTTCGACGATTCTTGGAACGAAACTCCCTGGCAAAAACACGATTTATTTATCTCAAAACGTTTCATTCCGTGCTCCTGTCAAAATCGGTGATACACTTCGCGTTGTGGCAGAAGTCATTAAAAAACGAGACGATAAAAAAATCATTACGTTGCAAACAAACATATATAATCAATCCGGTGATATTGTCGTGGAAGGTACAGCGACAATACTGAAAAAAGAGTAGCAAATTTGCTACTCTTTTTTCTATCCAATAACTTCTAATCACACCGATTACTTCCGCGTATGAGTACGTCGTTTCCACATAAAATAACGTTACCAGTTTAGATAAGTATTTAGCTGAACTGGACTACTCATAAGGATGTGTATCAACATGGTAAAAACAAACAAATTACTAGTTCCAGGTGCAGAACAAGCGCTTGAACAATTTAAATATGAAATCGCACAAGAATTCGGTGTTAGCTTAGGTTCTAATACAGCATCTCGTTCTAACGGTTCAGTTGGCGGTGAAGTAACGAAACGACTAGTCGCTTTAGCTCAACAACAATTACGTGGATAATACAATAACCTATGGCTTAGAGGCAGATATTCTCTGCCTCTTTCTATTTTTAACATACATAATCGTGCTTTTTCACATACTAGTAAGAGCAAACTGAAAGGAACGATATGTGACATGAAACGGATTAATATTAGCATGAGTCCTCCCCGTGTTCTTACTTTGTCTTTTATTATGTTATCAGTTATCGGTACATGCTTATTAAAACTACCAATTGCTACAACAACTTCTATTTCATGGATCGACGCTTTATTTACAACAGTTTCTGCTTGTACTGTTACTGGGCTTGGTGTTGTAGACACCGGAAAAGTATTTACTTTGTTTGGACATTGTGTCATTTTAACGCTTATACAAGTAGGGGGACTTGGCATTATGAGCTTTGCCGTTTTAATTGCGATTATGCTCGGCAGAAAAATTGGTCTTCAAAACCGAATTTTACTACAACAAGCGTTAAACCAAACGAACATTGGTGGTGTCATTCGTCTTGCCAAAGCATTATTTTTATTCTCTTTTACAGTCGAATGTATCGCTACTTTGATTCTTTCTTTTGAATGGGTACCAAAATACGGGATTGCTAAAGGGATCTATTATAGCTTTTTTCATTCGATCTCTGCTTTTAACAATGCTGGTTTTTCTGTGTGGAGCGATAATTTAATGTCCCATTCTCATAGCATTCTTGTCAATTTCGTTATTTCCTCCCTCATTATTTTAGGTGGGATCGGCTTTACAGTAATCGTAGATATAAAAAGAAAGAAAAATTTTAAAAACCTTACATTACACTCAAAACTTATGCTCTCTTCTACTCTAATCGTCAATATTATTGCGACTGTTTTTATTTTTATATTCGAGTTCCACAATTCCCTTTCTATGAGAGGATTTACCCCATTTGAAGAAGGAATGGCCGCTTATTTCCAGGCGGTTTCAACTCGTACTGCCGGGTTTAATACAGTTGATATTTCTGCATTATCAAAGCCTTCCCTACTATTAATGATGCTCCTTATGTTTATTGGCGCTGGTAGTGCTTCAACCGGTGGCGGAATTAAGTTAACAACATTTTTAATCATGTTTTTTGGGGTATTTAAATTTTTACAAGAACAAGATGATATTGTCGTGTTTAAAAAATCTATTAAAGATACTCTCATTGTCAAAGCATTAACCATCACTATTATTTCCATTTCATTTATCTTTTTTGCTATTTTAATTTTAAGTATTACTGAACGAGTTCCTCTATTAATGAGTGCTTTCGAAGTATTTTCAGCATTTGGGACTGTCGGTCTCAGTATGAATTTCACACCACACTTAACTATGATCGGAAAAGCTATTATCATCTTTATGATGTTTTTTGGGAAAATGGGACCTTTAACATTGGCTTTTTCATTTGCACGTAAAAAGAACCGAAAAATAAAATATCCGAATGAAGATATTTTAACAGGTTGACAACCGTATACATTATCCATATAATGAGAGTACAATAGCATATCTCCAAAGGGGAGTAGCGTCCAAGAATATTTCTTGGAAACAAAGTCGTCATTACGTAGAACTTAGTTCTTCCGGCTTTGTTGGCATTTTCATTACATATGTCTAGCAAGACCTTTGCCTATTAACGGCAGAGGTCTTTTTTGTATTAATTTCCAAATTCTTCCAAAGTTAATAGGCAGGAGTATGGGGAAACTAAATAGTGGGGAAATTCTTCACTTATTTAGTACTTATAGAAATGAGAGGAGAATGTACATGGATGTATCATTATTATTGGAGTATGGTTGGGTATTACTCATCCTAATTGCACTAGAGGGGATTTTAGCGGCTGATAACGCTCTCGTTCTTGCAATTATGGTAAAACATTTACCAGAAGAAAAACGAAAGAAAGCATTATTTTACGGATTAGCGGGGGCATTTGTTTTCCGATTCGGATCGTTATTTATGATCTCGTTCTTAGTCGACGTATGGCAAGTGCAAGCAATCGGTGCCATTTACCTTATGTTTATCGCTGGTAATCACTTATTTAAAACGTATGTTAAAAAGAATACGGATGAAGAAACAGAAGAAAAAGAAGCAAAGAAAAAACAAGAGAACTTTTGGTGGACTGTATTTAAAGTTGAGGTTGCTGATATCGCCTTCGCAGTTGATTCAATTTTAGCTGCAGTTGCATTAGCAATGACTTTACCAAAAACAGGATTAGGTACAATTGGTAGTCTTGATACTGGGCAATTCGTTGTTATCTTTGTAGGTGGACTTATCGGGTTAATCATCATGAGATTTGCAGCAACTGCTTTCGTACAAATCTTAAAACGTAAACCAGGACTTGAAACTGCAGCATTCTTAATTGTAGGTTGGGTTGGTGTGAAACTAGCAGTTTATACATTAGCACACCCTGCATTAAATGTAATTCCGCATTCATTCCCAGAATCTACACTATGGAAGCTTACATTCTGGATTGTATTAGTCGGAATCGCAGTTGGCGGTTGGTTCTTCTCGAAAGAAGTAGAAGTAAAAGTAGAAAAGAATTTAGACGAAAAAGCGCTGTAATTACAGCGCTTTTTCTTTTTCCCTTCCCCTCTCAATGTCCAGAAAAAATTCTATTATACTACCGTTTGTAAGCGTTTTCCAAATATATGTATGTCCTTTTTGTGAAACATTGCACAAACTTATTGAAACTAAGAACAATTCCATGTACTTTATTCATATAAGGAGTATTTATAGATGATGTACTAAAGGAGCGTATTACTCATGCTAGAGCAAGGAATAGATTATGTTGTCAAACTGGCTAAGAGCAAAAAACAAATGCTAGATACAAACCCGATGCAATATTTCATTCGTGCCGCACTTGCGGGTATTTATATCGGTTTTATTATTGTACTATGTTTTAAATTAGGTAACTTTTTTCACATTGCAGATTCACCGGCAACTTATTTAGCTGCTTCTATGTTTTTCGGAATTGCCCTCGTACTTATTATATATGGCGGTGCTGAATTGTTTACTGGAAACACAATGTACTTTACTGTAGCAACTTTAAGAAAAGAAACAACGATTTCTGATACACTTCGTAACTGGGTCGCTTGTTATGCAGGGAATTTAGCTGGAGCTTTATTCTTTGCCTTACTATTTTATGCAACTGGAATTTTCGAAGCAATTGATCACGGCCATTTCATGAATAAAGTAGTAGAAGGAAAAATGAATACACCTACAATGCAATTATTCTTTAAAGCAATTTTATGTAACTGGCTTGTATGTCTTGCGTGTTTCTTACCTTCTCAAGTTAAAGGTGATACAGCAAAAATTATGATGATGATGCTACTCGTTTTCACATTCTTCTTATCTGGTTACGAGCATAGCATTGCAAACTTATCACTGTTTGCTCTATCTTTAGTTTCACCGCATCCGGAGACAATTTCTTTTGCAGGTGCTATTCATAACTTAATTCCAGTTACAATCGGTAACATTATTGGCGGGTCCGTCTTTGTCGGCATGGTATACCATTACTTAACAAAGAAAGTACCTGACGTGAAACAAGAAGAAACTGAATTAGTAGCGGCTCAACAAGAAGAAATCATTCCGTTACAAGCACATATGAAACATTAAAAACTCCAAAGTAAAACTTTGGAGTTTTTAGCTCCCCACATATTTAACAACAAGGTGCGGATTAATTTCGCCTTCTTCCTTTCCCTTATTAATTCTCTGTTTCATCTTGTGCATACCGATGAAATCATTCGTATGAAGGTGAATTTCATTTACATATAAACCCTCTTTACAAAAAGCCTCTACAAAATCTAATCCATTTCTTTTCCCCCATCCCATATTAAAATCAAGGGAAAGAATATTCACATCATAATCCCGAACCATTTGCAAGGCACATTCTACTGTAGTGGCGGGCACATACCCGTACGGACAACTTCTTTGATCATCCATATATACATTCATGTTCTATCCTCTCTCTATTTTGTATACGTGAACAACATGTAACATATTGCCCCAATGCTAATAAAAGGACCGAACGGAATTTGGCTCCTCATTTTCATACGTTTTAATACTATACCAACTCCAAAGAAACAAAGACTAAAGCAAGATGCTAAAAATAAGATCATAAAAATCCCTTTCAGTCCCACTATAAATCCAAGTAACGAAAGTAATTTTATATCTCCTCCACCAAGCCCTTCTGGATATATCTTTTGCATACAATATAACAAAATGAATATAACGCCACTACCAACTATACTATCTGTCCAAGTCACTAACGGCACAAAAACACATTCTAAAATGAGTAAACAGGCAAACCAAGCTAAAATACGATTGGGGATTAACATATATATGTAATCTGTAACTGAAATAATAAGAAGTAGAGAAAAAAGCGATAAAATGATGATAAGCTCCCGTTCCACCCCAATCATATATACAGTAAGAAGAAATATCATTCCTGTTACAAGTTCAAATACTACGTACAAAATTGAAATTTTCCTCTTACAATTCGTACAACGTCCTCTTTGTATACAAAAAGAAATGATTGGAATCAATTCTTTTGGCTTTAGCACATACTTACAATAATGACAATGTGAACGCGGGGTAATGATAGACTCACCAAGTGGTACTCTCATCGCAATTAACATAAAAAAAGAACCAAACACCATCCCCACTAACAATGCATATAAATAAGTGAACATCCCTTCCTCTCCTTTCCAGAAGAACATAGCAAAAAAAGGAGAGAAATTCTACTTCATATTACTTCTATTCTATTAAAAAAGCAGGCCATTTTCTGGCCTGCTTTCCCCTCTTTTATACGATGAAATATACTGCTTTTAATGGTCCGTGTACTCCGACAACAAGATTCATTTCAATATCTGCCGAGTTACTAGGTCCTGTAATAAAGTTAATACAAGATGCTACTGCCTCGCCATTTTCTACACGTGTGTTCATATCCTGAACTGCTTGTGTAATACGAGGCACAAGTGTTTCACGTGGAATAATAGCAAAGTATACAGTCGGTAAAAAGTGTAAAGAACGACCTTGGCCTTTATGACTTTGTACAACAATCGTACCAGATTCAGCTAAAGTATAATCACTAAATGCGATTCCAATATTCGCTCTTTCTGCGATACGCATATTCTCTTCTTTTTTCTCAGGATCCCATACATTCACTTCAACATTTTGCTTTGGAAGCTCTTCTTTAAATAAAGAAGTCAATCCATAAGAATCAAAACGTTCGTCTGCCGATAACATAATAGGTCCCCCGCCGTTTTCCACGATTACTTTTTGAATATCTTCACGTAAACGGTCGTTTGTCGTTTCCACTACAGTTGTATGAATGTTTGTACATTGATTTTTAAATACTTCTAACAATTCTTCTTTTGAATAATCTTTTAGCGTTTCTACATTCACATTACTTTTCCATGCTGGACGCTTTACGCCTTCCGTTTTCCGCTCACGTCCAAGTTCTTTTGCAATATTATCTAGAAAGGACTCACGGTTTTGAATTAATCCTGTCATTATTTGTCCCCGCCTTTCTTATGATCTTTATACCAATCACGGAATCGTTCTTTACTTGGAGCCGGGAATTCACGAATATCTGTCCAGTTTTTAAGTGGCCCAACACCTTTTGATACACGGTTGCCCGATGTAAATGGACTCATTGCTGCTGGCGCCATTTTTGATCCCATTTTATATAAAGCTGCTGAAGATGCACCCATACTAAACATTTTCATTGCTAATTTTTCTGCAAGTGGTGCACGTCCTTCTTGCTCAACAATTACTTGACGATGTTTTAATAATAAATCATGCAATGGTATTTTTACTGGACAAGCTTCTGTACACGCTCCGCATAAACTAGAGGCATATGGAAGCTCTTTGTAATCATCGTATCCACCTAAAAGTGGTGTTAATACCGCACCGATTGGTCCTGAGTATATAGAACCATACGAATGTCCACCAACGTGACGATATACAGGACATACGTTAACACAAGCAGCACAACGAATACATTGCAATACTGAGCGGAATTCAGACCCAAGAATTTGAGAGCGGCCATTATCAACAACAACTAAGTGGAATTCTTCTGGTCCATCTACTTCCTCTTCTTGGATTGGTCCCGCTACAGTTACATAACTTGTTAATTTTTGCCCTACTGCACTACGACATAGTAAACCAACTAAAACATCTAATTCTTCCATTGTCGGAACCATACGTTCCATACCCATTACTGCAATTTGAGTTTTCGGAATCGACATAACAAGATCGGCATTACCTTCGTTCGTTACTAAACAAAGAGAGCCAGTATTTGCAACTGCAAAGTTACAACCTGTCACACCAATTTCTGCATCCATAAATTTCTCACGAAGTTGTTTACGAACAAACTTTGTCATTTCATATGGATCATCAGAATTTTCATAGCCAAGCTTTTCTTTAAATACATCACGAATTTGCGTTCTGTTTTTATGAAGTGCGGGCGCAATAATATGTGAAGGTGGATCGTTATCTACTTGCAAGATATACTCTCCTAAGTCACTTTCTAACACTTCACAACCAATCTCTTCAAGGGCATGATTCATACTAATTTCTTCAGTTACCATTGATTTTGATTTTACAACTTTCTTCGCTTGTTTCTTTTTTGCAACGTCTTGAATATACTTTGCTGCTTCCTCTTTCGTTTTCGCAAAGTACACATGTCCGCCTCTTTTTGATACATTTTCACTTAACTGCATTAAGTAATAATCAAGATTTTCTAACGTATGTTGGCGAATTTGTTCACCTAGTTCACGCCACTCTTCCCAATTCCCTAATTCTTCCGCTGCTTTTAAGCGATTCGTATATAAGCGCGTTTGCGCAGAAGATACTGCTCCGCGCATAAAAGAATCTTGAATTCCATCGCCAACGCGATCATTAAATTTTTTCTCACTGATTTTCATAGACATAGCTTATGTTCCCCCTTCATGAGCGACTATTTAGTACCTCAGCAATATGCATTACTTTTATTTCTTTTCCTAAACGCTCAATACGTCCGCCAATGTTTAACAAACACCCACAATCTGCACCGATTAAATAATCAGCACCTGTTTCCATTGCACTATCTACCTTCTCATCTACCATTTGCTCGGAAATTGGAGTCATCTTCACTGAAAACGTTCCCCCAAACCCACAACAATTTTGTTCGTTTGGCAGTTCTCTCACAGTTAATCCTTTTACGTTTGATAATAAAATTCCTGGTGCCTCTTTTACTCCAAGCAGGCGTGTCATATGACAAGATTTATGAATAGTAGCTATCCCTGGTAAGCTTGCACCAACATCTGTCACTTTTAAAACATCTACAATAAATTGTGTAAATTCATATGTTTTATCAGCAACCTTTTGTGCACGTTTAGCCCACTTCGGATCATCTTTAAAAACATGCGGATACTCATGAAACATTGTCGCACAAGAACCAGATGGTGTAACGATATATTCTGCATCTTCGAAAGTTTCAATCATATGTTTCATCGCTTCTTTTGCTGCTTCTACATGGCCGCTATTATAAGCAGGCTGACCACAACAAACTTGTGCTTCTGGAAATTCAATTTCACAACCTAAACGCTCCAACACTTCAACTGTTGCTTTGCCGACGTTTGTTTCAAACATATCGACTAAACAAGTAACAAATAAAGTAACTTTCATAATTATTACTCCCCCTTTTTACAACTCCACCAACAAACATATGGTCATCAGATGACTAAGAAAAGAAGAAGTAGGCTCAACCATGGCCTATCCTCTCCCTCTTCTAAAGAAAACGCTTACTTAATCTTTCTCTATTTTATCAAAAAATTTGATTTTTAAAAGATTAAATTACGAATTTATATCGTTTTTACCTGTGACAATATGTTCTACATTTGTTAAATGATCTAGCATTGCTTGCTGCGCTAATTCTACATCTTGCTTTAACACTGCATCATATATAACTTGATGCTCTTCTATAAGTCGTTCTGATGTTGTTTGTTCACCATATAAAATAATGCGTCTTGATTCACCAATCGTTTCAGCAATCATCTCTGAAACGTGATTCATGAGTTCAAGCAAAATGTTGTTATGCGAAGACTCCGCAATTCCCATATGGAACTGAAAATCTGCTTTTTCGCCAGCCTTTTCATCTCCAATGCTCTTTACCATTTCATCTAACCAATGCTTCATATTTTGCAAATTATCTTCCGTACGTTTTGCCGCAGCTGCTCGAACTGCCCCCACTTCAAGCACCTTTCGTACTTCTAATAAGTTTAAAATATCTTCTTTCTTCATTAATAATTTATTGTTTAATGATTTTGTTAATGAAGAAGAATCGAAATTCTTCACATATGTACCTTCTCCTTGTTTCATCTCAATTAAGCCCATTGCTCTTAGCGCACTTAGCGCTTCACGAACAGCAGATCTACCCACTTGAAACTGCTCAGCTAATTGATGTACAGGAAGTAGTTTGTCACCAGGTTTTAACGTACCATTTTTAATCATTGTTAAAATAGCTTCAGATACTTCTTCGTAAATCTTTTTCGGTTTAATAGATTTGTACTCCAGTTAAATCACCTCAGTATCTTCCAAACAACAATTGAAACGATTTATAAGAACTTTGCATCATAACTATTTTAGAACGAATTGGTAAGAAGTACAAATGTTTTGTTCATAAAATCGTCAAATTTTTAATATTTATTTGATATTAATTTATATTTATTCCTCTATTCATTGTACTCATGAAGAAAAGCATGTCCTTCACGTTAGAACATGCTTTCTTCAACTTGTATTTTCAATTTAATACTAACCGTCGTTCCATGCCCTTTTTCACTTTCAATTCGCCACTGTCCATCATGTATATGAACAATTTGTCTGACAATGGCAAGGCCTAAACCTGTTCCACCATGTTGACGACTTCTCGCTTTATCAACGCGGTAAAAACGTTCACCAAGATTTTCTAAATGCTCTGTTTCAATACCGATTCCTGTATCTTTTATGTTTAATTCACAGTAATCATCTATCTGCCTGAGTGTTATCACAATATCCCCATTTTGATTTGTATACCGTATCGCATTATCTAACACGTTATGAAGCACTTGTTGCATACGATCCTCATCAATCATTACAATGATTTCTGGATTTAAATTTGTTGAAATACGAATTTTCTTTTCTATAAACTTAATCTCATACGTATCTAACACATCTTCAATCAGTTGTGAAAAAACGATAGGTTGTTTCTTTAACGGAAAATGTTCACCTTCTAATTGTGCTAAATCTAATAAATCATGAACGAGACGCTGCATACGACCCGCTTCTTTATGAATGAGCTGTGTTACTTTTTCCTGCTGTGGTCCCTTCGCTACACCATCTAAAATAGCTTCACTATATCCTTTTATATAACTAAGCGGTGTTCTTAGTTCATGCGAAACGTTAGCTAAAAATTCCTTACGCTTTACGTCTTCTGTCTCTAAAGAATTTGCCATTTTATTAAATGCTTTTCCTAATCGTCCAATTTCATCTTCGGAAGAAATTGTAATCCGTTCTGAGAAATCTCCCGTAGCCAAATGATTGGCAACTCGTTCCATTTGCGAAAGCGGTCTCGTAATAGCAATAATAATCTTTCTACCAATCCATATTGTCAGTAAAGTCATAGCAAGTGCTAATGGTGCTAAAATAAGGCCCATATCATATATTAAGTCTTTTATACTTTTTAAAGGAATATAAGAATATACAATGCCAACTAACTTTTTATTTTCTAAAACAGGGATGACAACCCCCATAATATTTCGGTCAAAATGTTCCTCATACCCTATCTTTGTCACAGTTTTTCCATCTAATAATGCTTGCCTGTCCCCTTCACTTATAAGAGAATGATGATGCACATCAAAAGGTAAACACGCGCTTAAATCACGCGGATTAGATACGAAAAGAACATCTGAACTAGATATTTGATCAAATGCTCTTACTTTCTCTTCAAAAGTTGCTATTCCTTCACGCTTATCATATTGCGCAGCAAGACGTTTCCCTTCCATTACTAATGAATCTTTTAAATTATCAACGTATAGTTTTTCATACGAGTATAAAGATACAAAATAAAGAAAGGAAACTGTTACACATACTGCACATACTACTGTAAGCCAAAGCTTCTGTACCATCGTAAACATACGTTACACCTCAAATTTATAACCTACACCCCAAACCGTTTGAATGTAGTTTCCACTTTCTCCAAGCTTCAAACGCATCGTTTTCACGTGCGTATCCACTGTTCTTGTACTTCCGGCATAATCATATCCCCATACCTTTTCCAGCAATTGTTCCCGGCTAAATACTTGTCCCGTATGTTGGCAAAGAAAATAGAGTAAATCAAACTCTTTTACTGTAAGAGAAATCGGCTCACCATCAGCCTCAATCTTCCTACTTTTTTCATTAATAAGTATCGGTCCAAACTGAATCTCTTCTTGTTGCTCTTGCTTTGTATAACGTCTTAGCACAGCTTCCATACGAGCAATTAGTTCTCCAGGACTAAAAGGCTTTACAATATAATCATCTGCTCCCATACGCAAGCCGTTCACCCTATTCCACTCTTCACCTTTTGCTGTTAAAAATATAATTGGTACATCCGACGTTTTTCTAATTTCTTTACAAACTGAAAGTCCATCCATCTCTGGCATCATAATATCTAATACAACGAAATCATAATGATCAGTCTCTAATTTTTTTAGAGCCTCTTTTCCATTTTCAGCTTCTCCCCACTCATATCCGAAATTATCTAAGTACATTCCAACAAGCTGCCTCATATCACTTTCATCATCTACAACTAGCACCCTATATTTACTCATTGTCCTTCCCTTCCCTCTCTATGAGTTGAAACGGCCCTTTTCCGACTTTAATTGTTTGTTTTATTTTCAAGCTCTTCATATCCATGACACACACTTCATCACTATCATAGCTTGCTACGTATCCTTCTGCTCCGCTCTTCAAAAATGCAAATGGATTCGATCCTACTTCTACAGAAGCCACCTCTTTATACGTGCTAACATCAAACTTTCTAAGCGTATTCGAACCGTGACTTAATGCATATACATTCTTATTATCCTTCGTTATATTCACAGGCATAAACGGAGCGTGTAAAGAACGTACCATTTCTCCGCTCTGCAATGAATACACTAATACTTTTTCATTGACTTGATTTCCATCACCATGTCCACCAATCCATATTTCTTTCCCATCTGGGCTAATTGTCGCTCCCGTTGATGCTGGGGGAATCATAAAGGATTGTATCACTTCTTTTTTCTTTGTATCAATGGTCGTTAGCTTCGTATCATAAAAGTTTAATACAGATAACTGGTTATCGTGCTCTACCATCGTAATTGGTCCTTTTCCTGTTGATACACTCCCTGTCTCTTTCCCTTTTATCGTAAAGAACCTTACCTTTTGGGCAGTTTGATCGGCAGCAAATAATTGTTTTTTATCCTCGGATACAATCACATTTACAATGCCTTTTCCCGTTTTATATTTGTCCACTTGCCTTCCTTCTGCTAGTGAATATACATACATGTACTCTAACTGCTTGCCATATACAAGTATGTCCTCACCGTTTGGAAGTAGTGCAACTCCTGCCATTGGTTCATTAAGTTCCCATGTCGTAATTAACTTTTTAGTTTTTTCATCAACAAAACTAATACTACCTTCTTTTATATTCGTTGTTATAATAACACTTTTATCTTTAGCAATTGGTGTATATGAACTTCCTTGACACCCTACTAATAGAAATAAAAAACAGAGAAGAAAAACATACTTTCTCAAAAGATTCCCTCCATCTTCGGATGATTTCGTTATAATTGTAAAATAACAAATAAATGTGTGGAAAGTGTGAAATTTTCCTTTCTTACTTCAATTACATATATAATGTACAACAAATAGAATTTGAGGTGTGCAAATTATGCTTTTTCCTGATTTAGCGAATAAAATTGTACTAGAAGTACGCAGATTAATTAAAGAAAATATCATTATCATTAATATACAAGGCGTTATTATCGCAAGTACAGATGTAGAAAGAATCGGCCAATTTCATGAAGGTGCACTCCGATGCGCGAAACAAAAGAAAACTGTCATTATTACAAAAGAAGATGAACGACGTTTGCAAGGCGTAAAGGCGGGTATGAACCTCCCCTTACTATTTCATGACGAAGTAATTGGTGTCATTGGAATTACAGGAGCACCTGAAAACATTTCGCAATACGGAGAAATATTACGTAAAATGACCGAACTACTCATTCATGAAAACTACTTTTTAGAACAACTGGAACTTGAACACCGTTCTTATGAAGCATTTGTCTTTGATTGGCTTCAAAATACCGACTGGTCTCCAAACTTTCTCGATCGCGCAAAAACACTTGGTATTGATTTATATAAGAAGAAACAACTTATTTTGTTCTCTATCGATCAAAATGACACGATGCTTCAGCGTAAGATTTGGCAACACGTACGCAATCTATTAACAAAGGAGCATCTATTTGTTCGTTGGGGAAATGATCGATTCATTTTATTTACAGCCACAAACTCCAAAGAGCAAACGTATCAATTTTTAAAAAGATTAAAACAAGACTGTGAAACTTTGTTTTCTATTCCTTTATATATTGGGATTGGACAATCCGTTACACCAAGCAATATGAACTTATCGTACGAACAAGCATTACAAGCTCTTTCCGTATCACTTGAAACGAAAAAAATTGTATTTAATGAAGATTTACGTTTAGAAATGTGCTTACAAGATATTTCTGCTGAAACGCGGGAACAGTTTCTAAGGCGTACTATCGAAAACTTACTATCATCTCCTGAGCTTATGCACACTTTACGCTTATTTATTGATTATAACCAATCCTATAAACAAACAGCTGAACAATTACATATACACATTAACACATTGCATTACAGACTTAAAAAGATTGAGGAGCATACAGGACTTGATCCGAAACAATTCAAAGACTTAAACATTTTATACTTCTCGCTCCTCTTATTAGATAATCATACAAAAAAGAATGATAAAAAAGATTAATCTTTAGATGATTATACATAGAAAGAATCCCCCAACTTTTTTATCATTATAATGAAAGCACTGTTACAACGTTTTTTATGATGACTAAATACGTTAACAGTTTGAGGGGGATTTCCAATGTTAGAAAAGCAAATTATTCATTCATTCGTATCCATTGTTGGCGAAGATAATGTAGATACATCCAATATGGGGCGTTTAACGTATAGTTATGATGCCACTCCAAACTTCCAAGCAATGCCTGATGCAGTCATTGCGCCTCGTAATACAAATGAAGTAGCTGAAGTGTTAAAAATATGTAACACTCACAAAATTCCTGTATATGTTCGTGGTTCTGGAACAAACCTTTGCGCGGGGACATGTCCACTTGAAGGCGGTATCGTCCTTATCTTCCGCCATATGAATAACATTTTAGAAATTGATGAAGAGAATTTAACAATTACTGTACAAGCTGGTGTAATTACACTTGATATTATTAAAGCGGTAGAAGAAAAAGGTTTATTTTATCCACCAGATCCAAGCTCGATGAAAATTTCTACAATCGGCGGTAACATTAATGAAAACTCAGGTGGATTACGCGGATTAAAATATGGCGTAACACGTGATTATGTGATGGGTCTTGAACTTGTCTTACCAAATGGCGATATTATTCGTACTGGCGGTAAATTAGCAAAAGATGTAGCCGGTTACGATTTAACTCGTTTATTTATCGGTTCTGAAGGAACACTTGGCGTCGTAACAGAAGCAATATTAAAACTTGTTCCTATGCCTGAAACGAAGAAAACGATGCTTGCACTATATGAAGATATTAATGAAGCTGCACGTGCTGTTTCTTCTATTATTGCAAATAAAATCATTCCAGCGACACTTGAGTTTTTAGACCAGCCGACAATTGAAGTAGTAGAAGAGTTTGCACAAATCGGTTTACCAACTGATGTAAAAGCAATTTTATTAATTGAACAAGACGGTCCACCTGAAGTTGTCAATCGAGATATTGAAAAAATGGCTAACGTTTGCCGCTCTATGAATGCAGTCGATGTTCGCATTGCAAAAGATGAAGCGGAAGCAGATGCGCTTCGGACAGCTCGCCGTAGTGCACTATCAGCACTTGCAAGATTAAAACCTACTACAATATTAGAAGATGCAACGGTACCACGCTCACAAATAGCTCCGATGGTTGAAGCTATTAATGCCATTGCAAAAAAATATAATATTCCTATTTGTACATTTGGGCATGCTGGCGATGGCAACCTACACCCAACTTGTATGACAGATGCTCGTAATGAAGAAGAAATGCACCGAGCTGAACAAGCTTTTGCTGAAATATTTGCGAAAGCAATTGAACTTGGTGGCACAATTACTGGTGAACATGGTGTTGGTGCGATGAAAGCTCCTTATTTAGAAATGAAATTAGGTAAAGAAGGTATTGCTGCCATGCAAGGAATTAAACAAGCCTTCGATCCAAATAACATTATGAACCCTGGCAAGATGTTCGCGAAAGACACTCGCAAAAGAGTGGTGGTTGAGCGATGACAACATTAAATAAAGAAAACATTCAAAAAGAATTTAAAGAAAGATTAAGTGAAGATGAACTACTAAACTGTATGCGATGCGGTTTCTGTTTACCTACTTGTCCTACTTACATTCAATCTGGATATAAAGAATCACATTCACCACGAGGACGTATTGCATTAATGAAAGCGGTCGTTGACGGTTTAATTGAACCAGATGAAGATGTTGAAAATACATTGAATGTTTGCCTTGGCTGCCGTGCTTGTGAACCTGTTTGTCCATCAGGTGTAAATTACGGACATTTATTAGAAGAAGCTCGTGATATTATAAATCAAAACAAAAAGTTCTCGGTGCCAGTGAGAGCCGTTCGTAAAGTCGTTTTTGAAGGGCTCTTCCCGCATCAAAATCGAATGAGAACATTAACAGGGTTAATCGGATTTTACCAACGTTCTGGTTTACAAACACTAACACATAAAATGGGTATTATGAAGTTATTCCCTGAAACACTTGCAACAATGGATCTCGTTTTACCAAAAGTCCCTAAAATGAAAGCAATGAAAGATCGTCCTGCATTTTTACCTGCTGAAAGTACAAAAAAGAAACAAGTTGCATTCTTCACAGGCTGTTTAATGGATACGATGTTTTTAGAAACAAATAACGCAACGATGAAACTTCTTCAGTTAGCTGGTTGTGATATCGTTATTCCGAAAACACAAAGTTGCTGCGGTGCATTACATGGGCATGCTGGTGAAAAGAGCGGAGCGAAAGAATTAGCGAAACGAAATATAAAAGCATTCGAAGATTTAAATATCGACTATATTATTACGAATGCAGGTGGTTGCGGCGCTTACCTCGTAGACTACGATTATCTTTTAAAAGATGATCCACAGTGGGCTGAACGCGCAAAGCAGTTTGTTTCTAAAATTAAAGATATTACTGCTATTCTAGTAGAACTAGATTTCCATAAACGAAATGACTTACGACTTCCATCGCAAATTATTACGTATCAAGACTCTTGTCATTTACGCAATGTTATGCGAACATCTTCAGAACCTCGTATGTTACTAGAAGCAATTCAAGGCGCAACATATCGTGAAATGAAAGATGCGGATCGCTGCTGTGGTTCTGCTGGTATTTACAATATTGTTCATTCAGAACTATCCATGGAATTTCTAGATTATAAAATGGACCGTGTACATGAAACAGAAGCAGCAACTATTGTTACTGCAAATCCAGGTTGTCTACTACAAATGAAATTAGGCATTGAACGAGAAGGACTTTCTCATAAAATGAGAGGAATTCACATTGTAGATTTATTATTAGAAGCAATTGAAACCAACTCGTAATAACTCGTAACATACGTAATAATAGGAAAACGGCTATCTCCTTCGTCTATGTAAAGAGATAGCCGCTTTTTTGTCCGCTACAATATTAAAAATATGTTACTTTATTATAAAAAAGAACAACAGATACATTACAGTTTTGTAAAAATCAATCCAGTATATTCCTAAAAAAAACTCTCAAACCATTGATACAATAGGATTCTTCATTTTCCGTTTAGGTAAATTCATCCAAAATACCCCTCTTAAAACCAAGTATAAAAATGCTGAAAATTCCTTTTATACTCTATGTTTCTCTTATTTTTCCTCTTTTCCCCTCTTAGGATAAATTAGGTAAATTTTAAGTCTATGAATTTTTTTCCATCTTTTTTCTCACAAAATCTATGCTACGATGAATTTGTCAGTCAGACAGGCTGTCAAAAACAAATCGTGTGAAAACAAATTAAAACTTTATATAGGGGGACACACATCATGAAAAAGCGTGTTTTATTATCTGTAGCTGCTGCGACGGCTCTTACTTTAGGAGTATCTTCTCTAGATGCACAAGCTGCAACAGTACAACCATCTAACGTAAAGGTTCAAAATATTCAGCATTCAAAAGTGATGATGAAGCAAATGAGCCAACAAGAATTACAAGCATTCTTACAATCTATGGGCGTGGAATCATTAGCACAATGGCAACAAGGAAACTTCCAACCAAATTGCATTATTCCTGGTCAACAACCAACTGAAAATGTTGTAACTGAGCAACCAACAGCTAAGCCAGAAACTCAAAAGCCTGCTGAGCAAAAACCAGTTGAACAAAAGCCTGCTGAAGAAGTTCAAAAACCAGAAGCTCAAAAACCTGCTGAAAACAACAATACTCAAAAACCAGCTGAACAAAAACCTGCTGAGCAAAAGCCTGCTGAAGAAGCAAAATCTTTAAGCGAATTCGAACAACGTGTTGTTGAATTAACAAACGCTGAACGTGCAAAACAAGGCTTACCAGCACTAAAAATCGATACTGAATTAAGCAAAGTAGCACGTGTTAAATCTGAAGATATGCAGAAGAATAACTACTTTGATCATAACAGCCCTACATACGGGTCTCCGTTTGACATGATGAAGAAATTTGGTATTTCTTATACATCTGCAGGTGAAAACATCGCTCAAGGCCAACGTACACCTGAAGAGGTAGTACAAGCTTGGATGAACAGTGCTGGACACCGTGCAAACATCTTAAATAACGGCTTCACTCACATCGGTGTTGGCTATGTAGAAAGCGGCAACTACTGGACACAACAATTTATTACGAAGTAAATAGATTAAAAAAGTCTTCTCATAATGAGAAGACTCTTTTTATGTTTCATAACTTTCTATTATGTATGAGTATAAAATGTAAAACATGAACAAAATAGAACCACTACTTATTACACTAAGTAATACATAAAACCCCCACTTCAAGTTCAAAAATAATGAAAATAATATACTACATGCCATCATTTGAAAAATCCGCCTACTCACTAAACGGATCTTTTGTAATTTGATTGGGTCTTTTTCCGTACTCTGAACTTGTTTAAACAACTTACTAAGCATAAAAAGAAACATACTAATCCCAATTGTTAGTCCTGTTTGAAAGGATATCATACTTCCAAAATTAATAAAGAGAATGAGCATATGGATAAACAACATAAATAAAGTAATCGTCTTTAGAAATCCACTTATAATGACATGCTCGCCTTCATTAAACTTATATATATTATGTGAAATAATATACATCAACCCATGTAAAAAAATAAGAAAAAAAGGAATAAATGCTATAACAACTTGTTTACTCATAAAATCGTTCGGCCCACCATTTTCATCCCAATGTACAGCCATCTCATTTGGTAAATATGGATAGAGGCATAGAGTAACTAAAAGACAAACGAAAAATATTCCTAGTATGTATTTATATTTGACCAAGCAATTCTCACCTCTCTTTTCTCTTAACGGCTTCGCTTCTTTTAGAGAAATTCCTGCAAGAATCTACTTTTCTCAAATTTAAACTTAAACTTTACGCATTCATTCTTTGAAATTCTTTCATTGTATCATTTAATTTTGCAGGGAATGGTACATCCACTTCGATCTCTTCTTTCGTAATTGGATGTAAGAAGTTTATCTTCATCGCATGTAATGCTTGCCTGGACATATATTGCGTTTGCCCACCATATAATACATCCCCAACTAATGGATTACCATGATAGCTCATATGAACACGAATTTGATGGGTTCTACCTGTCTCTAATTGTAACGTTACGAACGTAACATTTTGGTTTTTAAAATACTTCTCTACTTTATAAAATGTGATAGCTTGATCTCCCTTTGGAGAAACACGTCGTCTCGTCGCATGATGACGATCTCTTCCAATAGCTGCGTCAATTGTTCCTTGCTTACCTTTTACTTTCCCTTCCACAAGCGCCGCATATGTTCTTTTAATTTTTCGTTCCATTAATAAACGATCCATAATTGCACCAGCAATTCTATGCTTAGCAAACAAGACACCACCTGTCGTATCTTTATCTAACCGATGAATATGACGAACCTTCGTCTCTAAACCTTGCATTTGAAAATGAAAAGCAACAAGGTTTGCAAGTGTTCCCATCCCGCCTTTTTCCGCAGGATGCGTATCCATCTTCTCAGGCTTATTTACGATGAGTACGTGATCGTCTTCATATACTACATCTAATTCACCATATTCAGGATCTACATCGTATTCTTCTTCCATAAACATATGCACTTGTAACTTATCGCCTTCTTTTAAAAGCTCATTCCATCTTCTCTGTTCTCCGTTAACGGTAATACCTTTTTCCATACGAAGCTGATGTAACAACTTTTTCGGTATTTCCCATTCTATTTTTAATAACGAATCAATACTTATGCCATTCCATTTCGCTGGAACAGTAATTTCGCACCATTCGCCCTTCTTCTTCGTTTCCATACTGTATCACCTTATTTCTATTGATTCTCTCATTGTAACGGAAAACACAATTTGATGCACCGTCAAAAATAGAGGCCAGTCTTATAGTAGACTGGCCCCCTCACGCTCTACGCCGTTTCATTTCCTGCAATACTTCTTCCGCTTTTTGCTCATACGATAAATCTTTAAAGAAATCCGCCAATCTTTTATAATCATTATACGTATCTAATAAGTCATCAATTTTTTCTACTTTCATCACTTGTTGTTTTTGCTTCATTTTTACTGGATAACGATAGCCCGATACCTCTTGTATTTTGTAATACTCATCCTCTACTTGAATGACCTTTACAAGTTCCTCCTCTTCCGCATCCATCGTATACCCATCAAAATCTCTAAGTAATTCATAAATGATATGAGTCCATTCATCTTTTGGATAATATCCTTTTTCTAACCGATAACCGACAATGCGATACATATGCCCATCGTTTTCTGCAAACTGTACTGTATCATTTAGCTTAAACTTAAAATAACGAAACATTGCCTTCACCTACTTATATGTAATGTTCTTATCACATACTATTTGCAAAATGTAGGTCTTGCTATTCATAAAAAAATACTCATCTATAAGATGAGTATTTTTTACGATGATTTTTCTCTTTTCTTTCGGAATGGTAACCACCAGTTCCAATCTCCAAACAGTTTCATTAAACTTGGTACAAGCATAAGACGAATAATTGTTGCATCAAGGAATATTGCTAATGCAACACCAAGCCCCATTTGCCGTACTGGTAAAATATCAGTAAAGGCGAACGCACCTGTTACAACAATCATAATTAACGCAGCTGATGTAATGATCCTACTTGTTGACACAAGTCCTTCTAACGTTGCTTGATCATTATCTCCTGTTTCTTCATATAACTCATGAATACGTGAAATAAGAAAAACTTCATAATCCATACTAAGCCCAAATACGAGACCAAAAATAAAGATTGGTAAGACAAATAGAACAGGACTCTCTTCTAAACCAAAATGCCCACCTTCAAATAACCAAACAACAATTCCAATTGTTGCGCTTAAACTAAGTATATTCATAATAATCGCCTTAATTGGAATGAGTATAGATCGGAATGCAAATAATAATATAACAAAGGTCGATCCAAATATAACAGACATACCAATTGCAACTTTATCTTTAATTTCATCTTCTAACTCTTGTTGGAACGTCGTCATCCCGCCTAAATAATACGTAACATCTGTTTCTTTATAATTTTGTTTAAAATCACGAACCCACTGTTTAGCAGTTTCAGTACGTGGTTTTGTTTTCAAAAAGATTTCTATCGTCGTCTTATTTCCTTTCGTATACGCTTCAAATATAGGAGCTAGTTTCGCCGCTTCTGGCGACTCTAACATTCCAGCAACTTGATCTGCTTTCATACGAGTTAACGCGTCGTATAAGCTTCTAACTTCATATACTTTCTTATCATCTTTTAACTTTTGAACGACTTCTTCTATCTTTTGTAAACTTTCTTTTTCTTTCATATCTTTTTTCGTCTCTACCACTAACGTAACATCAGCATGTTTTTTTGCAGTTTTATTAAATGCCTCTTCGTACTTCTCATATGCAATTCTTGTATCACTTTGTTTAGGTAGAGCTTCTACGTCAGGGAACTGCAAATTAGCTGTACGTAACGGTAATAAGCAAATAACAATAAATGTTGTAACAACAATAATCATTGCGATTGGATGTTTCATTACAAATTGCGCAAATTTACGCCACGCCTTTGCCGGCGTATGTGCTACTTGATTCTTTTTTAATATTCGTTTCCCAATTAATGATAATAGCGCTGGAAGAAGTGTGAGTGAGAATAAAATACTCATAATCACAACAATCATTCCGCTAATTGCGACAGACTGAATATAATCGATTTTAAAGAAAAACAAGCCGGATAATCCAACAAATACACATAATCCTGAAAATACGATAGCGCGCCCTGCTGTTTGATATGTAATTGCTATCGCTTCTTTTACCGCTCGCTTTGCAACTTCCTCTCGAAAGCGATTTACAAATAATAGTGCAAAATCAATAGATAGTGCAAGTCCAATCATCGGTGCAACATTTAACACAAAGATAGATAGTTCCTTATCGCTACCTATAAAGTATAATATGCCCATCGTACTAATAACACTAAGTGCCCCATTTACAATTGGTAAAATAGATGCCAAAAGACTACCAAATGAAAATAGTAATACGAGAAATGCAATTGGTAACCCAATCATCTCTGCTACTTTCAAATCATTTTGCGTTCTTTCATTAATCTCTTGATTAATTTTTGGAAACCCTGTAGGCGTTACTTTTAATGCGGCATTACTTTCCTTTTCGATTTTATCAGCAAATTGCAATGTCTTTTCCATTCGTTCTTTATTTGTTTTCCCGGAAAATAAAATTGTCGCATAGCCGATATCATCTTGTAACATTTCTTTATTTTGCACTGGGTGATGGAAAGATTCATATGTCTCTTTCTCTTGTATATTCTTTACAATTCCCTCTACTTGCTTTTGAAATTCCTCATGTGAAACACCCTTATTTTTTTCAAAAACGAGTAGAAGTGTGTCTTGAGACCTCTTAAAATCTTTATCTAAAATTTCTTTCGTTTTTTGATAGTCCCCTTCCGTTTGGAAACCATCACCGCCTAATACTCCCGGCAGCTTTGGAGCGAAAATACCGAGTGCGATCGCAACCAATAGTAATGCTACAATTACTGTATAACGAAACTGATACAAAAAAGCTCCTAATTTCCCCCACTTATCTACTTTATGTACATTTGTTTTCACACATTTTCACCTACTTTAAATAATTCAATTGTCATTTATACTGTATCACATCTTCGTACAAACAAAAAACGTCTGGAAACACTATAATGATAGTTTTTCCAGACGTTTTTTATCTCTCTTTATTAAGTCCCCATCTCTTGGTAAGTAAACGATGGCAGTAAATCGCCATAATTAACAAAATACCACCTACGCAATAACCAGCTAAAATATCAGTTGGATAATGTACATTTAAAATAACTCTACTTAATCCAATCGATACAATTACAATTCCCATCAAAATCGTTATAACATATTTTCCAGTTACACTCTTCAAATTTGCCGCAATAATATAAGTAAGAAACCCGAATGTCATAATAGATAACATTGCATGTCCACTAGGGAAGCTATACCCAAGCGCATCCAACGTTTCATTTAACGATGGGCGCTCCCTTTTCACAATTTCTTTTATCCCTTTATTAACAAGATGTGTTATTAAAATGCCCATTGGATACACGATCATCGCAGCATAATAACGTTTTCTCCAAAAAACAAATAAACTTATAGCCAGCGTAGTTACGATCCCGATAGCAGAACCTAATTTTGTATAGTGTGAGAAAAATGTAAGCGAACCTTCTGTTTGTAATCCTTTTACTAATGCTCGGACATATGTATCCATCACTGTAACGCCACCCGCATGTACGCGCCAAGCAACAATGCCAAATACAGCAAGTAATAAAACGATACATACTACCTCATATTGATGCAACTTCTTTTTCAAGCGATTTCCTCCTACTATGAAAAAATGCGATTTCTATTTTAGAAACCGCATTTCCTTACTTATTTACCTTTTGTTTTTAACTCTGTCCAGTAACGATCATAGTCTTTTAGCTTATCGTCTACATCAACAAGCCATTCTGTACGATCTAATTCTTCTTTCGTTAAGAAGATCATATGATTATCACGATATTCTTTACTATGAAGAGGATGAGCTTTTTCATTAGGATTACTGTATCCAATTGACTCGTAGTTTTTCACACTTACTTTTTCATCTAATAAGTAGTTCATAAACTTCTCTGCAAGCTCTTTGTTTTTCGCACCTTTTGGAATTGCTAACGTATCAGCCCAAATTGTGCCGCCTTCCTTTGGTACAACGTACTCTACATCTTTATTATCTTTTGCGATAAATGCTGCATCTCCAGACCAAACTGTTCCGATCCAAGCATCTTCTGTAATGAATTTTTGTTTAATATTATCTGTATCAAATGCTAATAAGTTTGGAAGCAGCTTCTTTAAATCATCTGCTGCTGTCTTTAACTGTGTATCGTCTTTCGTGCTGTTTGAGAATCCATGCTTCTTAAGACCCATACCTAATACTTCACGAGAATCATTTAATAAAGTTACATGCCCTTTATATTTCTCATTCCATAGGTCAGCCCAGCTTGTAGGAGCTTCTTTCACATACTTTTTATTGTATGCAATACCTGTTACGCCCCAAGTATATACTAAAGAATATTTATTCTCCGGATCAAACGCCGGTGTTTTGAAGTTAGAAACCATATTTTCGATATTCGGGATATTCTTTTTGTCTAACGGCGCTAATAAATCCATTTTCGCCATTGTTTTAACCATGTAATCAGACGGCTGAATTAAATCATACTTCGCGCCACCTGCTTGTAATTTCGCAAGCATTTCTTCATTACTTGCATACTTATCATAGTTAATTTTCACGTTATATTTCTTTTCAAAATCTCTTAGCACTTGCTCATCAAAATTGTCAGCCCAGCTATAAATGTTTAACTCTTCTTTCTTTTCACCACAACCAGCAAGTACACCAGCAACAAGGCTAAAGCTAATTGCTGCGCCGGCTAATCTTTTCATTAATTTCATCGGTTTATTACCTCCTCGTACTTTCTATATTGTTCGTATTATAAAGGAAGGTGTCCTCCAGAGTTTTCTTCACCATCTGCACCTTTGTTACGGAAGATTTCAGATAGAACCATTAATCCTACGATAGCCACAATTAAAATTGTAGAAAGTGCATTAATTTCTGGTGATACTCCGCGCTTAACCATACTGTAAATGTATAATGGCAATGTTGTTGATCCTGGTCCTGATACAAAGAAACTAATTACAAAATCATCAATTGATAATGTGAATGTTAATAATGCGGCTGAAATAACCCCTGGTGCAATTGCTGGGAACGTTACATAACGAAACGTTTGCCACGGCGTTGCTCCTAAATCATTCGCAGCCTCTTCTAAATCACGTCCCATACCAGAAAGACGCGCTGCTAAAATAACGACAACAAATGAAATACTAAACGTAATGTGCGCAATAATAATTGTTGTTTTGCCAAGTTCCATACCTAATTGACTAAATAAGATAAGTAAAGATAATCCCATTAAAATATCAGGAATTAAAATTGGTAAATACACAAGACCGTTAATAGCCCCTTCATAACGATATTTATAACGATGTAATGCAATCGCGAAAATCACACCAAGAACTGTCGTTACAACCGTCGTTACGATCGCAATCGTCATACTATTTACAAACGCATCAATAACATCTTGCTTTTGAAATAAATCTGTATACCAATGGAATGTAAAACCTTCCCATTCCGCATTAATGCGAGAATCATTGAAGGAATATACCATTAAAACCATCATTGGAAAATACAAGAACAATAAAATTAACCAAGAATAAGAAACTAAAAACTTCTTCATCTTTGCCTATTCCCCTCCGTTCCCATCATATTTATATACTTTCGTTGCACGATAATATAAGTAAATTAACAGAACAGAGAATAGAACAACAATCATAGATAACGCAGATCCAAACGGCCAGTCACGCGCTCCTAAGAATTGATTTTGAATTACGTTTCCAATTAACGCTACTTTCGATCCACCCATAACGTCTGATACAACAAACATTCCGATAGAAGAAACAAACACTAAAATAGAACCAGTAGCAATCCCTGACATCGTCATTGGTACTGTTACATTCCAAAATGCCTTTGCTGGTGTTGCTCCTAAATCATAAGCTGCTTCTAGCTTACGCTTATCAAGCTGCTCAATCGCTGCATACACCGGTAAAATCATAAATGGTAATAAAGAATAGACCATTCCGAGTATTACAGAAGGTGTGTTATATAGTAAATTTAAAGGTTCACTTATAATACCTAGTTTCAATAGCAATGTGTTTACAAGACCTTGTGAACGTAAAATAACAATCCATGCGTATGAACGAACAAGGAAGTTAATCCAAAACGGGATCGTTGCCAATAATAAAAGAATTGAGCGGTATTTGCGATCAACAATTGTAATTGTATAAGCAAATGGATAACCAATTACTAAACAGATTACTGTTGTAATAACTGCAATCTTAACAGTTTCCCATAACGTTCCCATGTATAGTGGATCAAACACACGAGCTATATTCTCTAACGTAAATTGCATTTCCACTGTCCCATATGCCCCGCGCTGCATAAAGGCAAATGCCAATACAAACAGAAGGGGAATTAGGAAGAAGATTAACAGCCACGCGACTGTCGGTAGTGCGAGTAATTTCCCTTTTTTCAATTTAAGGTCACCTCGTCCTCTTGCTCCCAGCCTACGTATACATTATCTCCAATGCTCCACTGCGCTGCTTCTTCAGCAGTTTGATATGCCATTAGTAATTCTGATGTTTTCTCGTCACGTACATACAGCTTTTCCATATTTCCAACAAACTCAACGTCTTCAATATGTCCAAGATGGTATTCTTTTAAAATCGGCTCTTCAACCGAACGTACTTTTACGTTTTCAGGGCGAATTGCTACATAGCCTTCCCCGTTTTTCACAATATTATTTTCACCGATAAATGTCGCAACGAACATTGTTTTCGGCTTATTGTAAATTTCTTTCGGCGTTCCAATTTGTTCAATATGTCCTTTATTCATAACGACAATACGATCACTCATGCTCATCGCTTCTTCTTGATCGTGCGTTACGTATATGAATGTAATTCCTAAATTACGTTGTAAGTTTTTCAATTCACGTTGCAAATCTTTTCTTAACTTAAAGTCTAACGCCCCAAGTGGCTCATCTAGTAATAATACACGCGGGTTATTTACAATCGCTCTCGCAATTGCTACACGCTGCTGCTGTCCACCAGAAAGCTTTGCAGGTTTACGATTACGGAACTCAAGTAACTGCGTTAAACGCATTGCCTCTTCAGCACGCTCTTTCTGCTCTGCTGCCGGTACTTTCTGCATTTTCATACCGAAACAAATATTTTTCTCCACATTCATATGTGGGAATAGCGCATAATGTTGGAACACTAAGTTCATATGACGCTTATATGGTGGCAAATCGTTAATCTTTTCATCATCTAATAAAAGATTCCCTTTAGTTGGCGTTTCAAAGCCTGCGATCATGCGAAGTAACGTTGTTTTCCCGCAACCACTCGGCCCTAAAATCGTTAAAAATTCCCCTTCTTTAATGTCTAAAGAAAGAGGTGGGATAATCACTTGATTTCCAAAATGTTTTTCTACTGCTTCAACTTTAATAATCTTTTTCATTTTCCCGTCCTATCTACCTTAAATTTTAATTTTTATATTCATGAATAAATATTTATGTTCTATAGACTATTTTTTGTTTCGATCCAAACAAAAATGGTTGTTTAGCGTTCTCTTCTATTCTTTATGTAGTATGTTTGATTCATTTTTGCATGATACATATGTCGAACAGAAAAACCCCTTCCATTACGAAGGGGCTATTATCATACGGCTACGCCTACTGATAAACACCATCATCATTTTAACAACTTTCGTATGAATTTTAAAGCACTTTTTGTAGAAGAGTAACGAATTTTCATATCGAATGCCGTAGATTGGGCTAAAATGCTTTTATAATGTGAAAAAGTCCGAAAACTTTCTTCCCCATGATAACTACCTAATCCACTACTTCCAACACCACCAAAAGGTAAATATGGCGTTGCAAGATGATAGACAACATCATTAATACAGCCTCCGCCATATGAAATATTACTTGTCACTTTCTTTTGTACTTCTTTATCTTCAGAAAATACATATAACGCTAATGGCTTCGGATGTTGCTGAATTGTTCCAATTACCTCTTCTATGTTGTCGTATTCTACAATTGGTAAGATCGGACCAAAAATTTCATCTTCCATAACAGTACTTTGCCATGTAACATTTGTTAACACTGTTGGTTCTATATGTAAAGTTTCTTTTTTATAGTTCCCGCCGATTACCGTTTTACCATCTTTCAAAAATGAACATAAACGTTCAAAATGACGTTCAGTCACAATTCGTACATAATTGTCATTGTTTAGTGGATCTTTTCCATACTGCTCCGCAATTTCGTGTCGTAATGCCTCGATTAACTGTTCTTTCACCGAAGCATGCACATACATATAATCAGGCGCTACACACGTTTGCCCTGCATTTAAAAACTTACCCCAAACAATTCGTCTTGCTGTTACATCTATTTTTGCATCTTTATGTACAATACATGGGCTTTTTCCCCCAAGTTCTAACGTGAGTGGCGTCAACCGTTTCGCTGCTGCTTCCATCACAACTTTTCCAACACCGACACTACCTGTAAAGAAAATATAATCAAACGGTTCCTTTAACAATTCCGTACTCTTTTCTACACCGCCTTCTACTACCGCTACAAGCTCTTCTTGGAATAATTCCTCTAACATCCTCGTAAGTACTTTGGAAACGTTTGGCGTTAGCTCTGACGGCTTTAAAACAATTGTATTTCCAGCCGCCAACGCTCCTACAAGAGGTGCAATTGCTAATTGAAACGGATAGTTCCACGGTGCAATAATAAGTGTCACACCGTACGGTTCAGGAACTACTTTCCCCTTTGATCCAAAATGAGTGAGTGCTGTTCGAACCCGCTTCGGTTTACTCCACGATGAAATATGCTTCAATTGAAAGGAAATTTCTTTTAATACATATCCAACTTCCGTTGTAAACGACTCATGAACTGACTTATTTAAATCTAATTTCAATGCCTGAAATATTT
This sequence comes from Bacillus pretiosus, assembly GCF_051294775.1. Lineage (NCBI taxonomy): Bacteria > Bacillati > Bacillota > Bacilli > Caryophanales > Bacillaceae > Bacillus > Bacillus pretiosus. The sequence continues at coordinate 496,323 of NZ_JBPPHF010000003.1, read as the reverse complement.
CTTCTTCAAAACGCTGAATGCCTTCATAAAGCTTCTTCAAATTATTCTTTCTCACTTCTACACTTCTCGTATGGCCATTATAAAAATATGCTTTTTGTTTATTTACAATAGAAGAAACACTCATTCGTTCACCTTCTCCCACTATTTTTATCCAATTCTTTCATTATTTATATAGACTTCATATATAATAAATTTCTATTCGTAAAGTTACATTATATATAATTTCTTCTTGCATATAAAATTCATTGCTCACAAAAAACTACCGAAAGAAAATCTTTCGGTAGTTTTACTGTATTAACGATATAAACGAACAGCACCAGCAGAATTATCATCAGCTTGTCCTACTACTTCAAACTTCAGGCCAAGATTCGGTAAAATACGTCCTGCATCTGGAATCTGTTTATTAATATACGTTTTCGAATCATCAAACTTCGGTACGCCTGCTAAGCCATTATACGTATACGTTCCGCGCGTTGGAGATACAACTTTCCAAGCTGGCGTTTTATCAAATGAGAACGCCGCATCAGCGATTTGGAATCGTGTACTACTTGCTACTGTTGGTTTACCATTTAAAGTTCCAACAATTGCTTCTGGATGAGAATCAACTACGCCAAGGAAACCATGTCCTGGATGTAAACCAACCCAGTTATCTGTATAAGCTGAGTCTGCATACCATACAACCATACCTGTGTTGTATTCTGGACCGCGAGCATATTTCAATGCGTTATCCGAACCAGCATAGTTTCTCCACTCTACATAATAGTTATGTTTTTTCTTCTCTGTTCCATTAGATACAGCGAATCCATCTAATTTGAACTGCGGTGTACCTTCTGCATCATCAGAGAATACTACTTTACCGTCTACATTTAGTGATGCATTATCAAGTAGGAAACCGTTTAATGCTAAACCACCATCTGTAATGTACTCAAATGTTAATTTTACTTTCTTACCTTTGAATTGGCTTAAATCGTATGATTTGTCAATCCATTTTCCATTTGTTGAATGTGCATTTCCACTATTTGCTTTCTCACCAAGTTTTTCGATTAATGTTTGCTGACCATCTTCTGTTACAGCATGTACTTCAAGGAAATCATACTCTGCTTCAATTTCATACAATGACTTGAAATCAAATTTCGCAGTCGTTGCATTTGTTAAATCGAACAGTGGCGTCTCCATTTTTGTGTGAAGATTGTCACCTTTTGTGCTGTAGTAATACTGCTTACCAAATGCTGGAGCAATTGTTTTTATATCTTTATCTGGCAAGTTAACACGAATCATACCTGGGCGGTTAGATTTCGTAACACTTTGGTCTAAATATGTTGCTAGACCGATACCTTTATTTAATTTCTCGTAATCTACTTCTACGATATTTGCCCAGTTACCACCGATTGTTTTTTGGAAAAACTCTTTATTTTGTGGTGAGAAACTCGTTGGCGTTGTTCCTGCAATGTTACCAGCCCAGCTTCCGCCACTCATAACAGACCAAGCTTGAATTGGTTCACCGTCACCAGTATAGTCTGTATCATACTCATCTGGAAGACCTAAATCATGACCATATTCATGTGCGAATACACCAACTGCGCCATCTTCTGGTTCAATTGTGTAGTCGAATGCTGCGATCTTTCCGCCCCAATATGGAACTTTCGCTTGTGTGCCTTCAATTGGGAATGGTTTTGGTCCAACAGTCCAGCGATGTGACCAAATTGCATCGTCACCTAATTTACCGCCGCCTGCTTCTTGTCCAACACCCGCATGGATAATCATTAAGTGATCGATTAAACCGTCCGGTTGTTTTTGATTTCCATCGCCATTTACATCATATTGATCGAATTGGTCAAACTCTGATAAATCAATACCGCTATCTACAGCTGCTTTTAATGCATCTTTTACTAAATCACGTGGTCCTTTTGGTCCTTTATTATCATGACCTGTCGCACCATCTGCACCGTAATCAGCAGCTTTACCAGGAACTGTTAACCATTTTGTAACTGTTCCGTCTACTGTATAACTACCGCCAGATTGCTCTTCGTAATATTGTTTAAACGTTTCGATTTTGCTGCCATCCTCTAATGCGAATGGCTCATTACCGAATAACATTTTTTCATAATGTTCTTTGTTAAAATCGTCAGTATACATATAACCAGGTTCTTTATCGATATTGTTATGTTTAAAGTCAGCGTACTCTACAAGTAAAACGAGTACTTTATCTTTACGAACTTCACCGTTATATTCTTTTCCCTTTGCTGGAGAAGTTGGTACTTTACCATTTAGACCACCCTTAACTGGGCCTGTCGCTGCAGGTGTTCCTGTTGCTGGTTTGTCTAACTTTTCTTTCGTATCAGCTTTCGCATCTTTCACTTTCTTTAAAAAGTCAGATGCTTCTTTTGTAAGTGGGTCCCCATTTGATACTTCTTTCCCAGGATTTTCACCCTTTTTGTTCTCTACGTATTTTTCGACGGCTTTCTTTGTTTCTGTCTCTGAAGCCTTCGAATCAATTACCCCACGGTTTTTTAGCGCATTTGCTAAACGTTCTTCTGGAATTAAATGATCATCGACTGGACTCGTAGCTGTCTTATTCACAGGTGTTTCAGCATATGCAGACTGGCCACCCGCCCCGAATGAAAGACCTAACACAGCTGTCAAAGCGATTGATGACAAAACTTTGAACGGTTTCTTGTTCATCCCTTATTTCCTCCCCTAATAAAAAATATGTATTACAAATTGAATTTTATTAAAAATTCAATATTTTTTCAATATTTAGTTATATTATGTAATTTTTTTAACATATTTGTAAAAATTCCATAGTTAGCATACGAATATATCACAATTCAACAATGTTTTCTGAAAATATTGAAAATATTTGTCAGAAACTTTATAATCGCCATAGAGGGAATTTAATGGGGATTTTATCTTTGTTTTATCTACAAAATATTTGATAATTCACTATATAAAACACAAAATGCGATTGCATTATCATATATTCTGTAGCAGCAGTTATGACCGATAATTAGGGAGGAATTACATTTGTACAAAGATAAGACTGACGCACTGGACCAAGAATGGATTGATTTAATACTTGAAGCTCTAGACGCTGGTATCGCCCTGCAAGATATCGAACATTTTTTAAAACGTATGAAGCCATCCAGTCAGGCTCAATAGCCTTGTTCTTTTTAACGAAGTTTATGTTATAATAATGACATCATAAGACGACTACATATTGATAGAAAGGTGCGCAAATATGATTGGAGAACGTATAAAACGCCTTCGCTTACAAAAAGGTATTTCATTAACTGAACTTGCCGAAAAAGCTGGTGTTGCTAAATCTTACATTAGTTCTATAGAGCGAAATTTACAAAAAAACCCTTCCATTCAGTTTCTTGAAAAGATCGCAGCAGTTCTACAAATTCCAGTTGATACTTTACTTCATGATGAAACAACAAAGGAAACTAACCTAGACTCCGAATGGACACAGCTTGTTAAAGATGCAATGAACTCTGGTGTCTCCAAAGAACAATTTCGTGAATTTCTTGAATTTACAAAATGGAAGCACGATCAAAAATAATAATAGAAAGAAGTGCTAACAACCAGCACTTCTTTTTCTTTATAAAAAAAGCGGGGGTTACCCGCTTTTTTATTATTTTTCTTCGCCAGCTTCTTGGTTAGCATTGAATGTCCATTCTAAATTCAATGAATCACCTTGGAAGATATTTTGGTCTTTTCCATCATCTACAAATTCAAATTGTACCCATAAATAATCCTCTGTACCAGCTTCTAATCCACCCTTTTCTCCCCACTCAGGAGCAAAGATGTCTTTAGCTAAAAGATCTGGATCAGTTTTTTGTAAATCAGCTAAAGTTGTTTCATATACAGGCTCACTTTGTTTATCCCAGTTCCAAAGGAATTTCACTTTAACGTGCTTACCAAAGTCTTCACCAGCATTATCGCCTTTTGCATCTTTCACAGTATACTTTGTTGCTAGTTTAACGTCTTTAATTGTTAATGAACCGCTATTCTTTAATAAGAACTCTTTCTTAACAGAATCCCCTGGTTTTAAATCTTTAATATCTACAAGCGTTTTAGGGTCTAATGTAAGATCTAACGTCCCAGCTGCAAATGTATTATTTGATACTTCTTTATCGCTAAAGTATGCAAACGTTCCTCCACCAATTAAAGATAACCCCAGTGCCGCTGATGCAACTCCCATACCTAATTTCTTTTTCAGACTCACAATCAATTCCCCCTAGCTGTTTTTTATATTTTTCCCCCTATAATTTTTCAATAAGGGACATAAAGAAAACTATATTAGCTTAGCTAATATTCGTTCTCTTTTAAAAACCTTAAGTTCATTATAACGAACAACTCTATATAAATACAACATTTTTTTATTAGTATTTTCAGTTATTTTTATTTCTCAATATCATTTTAAATTTTCGGGAATTTATTGAGAAACAAAGAAAAACGTAATTAATTTTCACTATCTATACTAATTAGTATCTTTCACCATCATGCTGCCAACCAGTTTTCTCGTATATGACGTGTATTGTTAAAATAAAGAAGACACGCCGAATAGGTGAGTCGCAATGCTCTCTCACCTATTCGGCTTTATAACCTCTATTCGCTCTGAAATGTTGCTGTATTTACTTGCTATCTTTATTTTTCTGTTCTTCTTGTTTCTTCTTCTCTTCCAGCTTTTTTGCTTCTTCTTGTTTCTTCTCTTCTAGTTTTTTCGCCTCTTCTTGCTTCTTACTCTCTTCTAGTTTTTTCGCTTCTTCTTGCTTTTTACTCTCTTCTTGCTTTTTCGCTTCTTCTTGTTTCTTACTCTCTTCTAGTTTTTTCGCTTCTTCTTGCTTTTTCGCTTCTTCTTGTTTCTTAGCCTCACTTACTTGTTTTGCTGTTTCCTCTACTAGTAATTTCTCAAAATCTTGAATTTGTTTATCAATCACCTGTAACTTTACCTCTTTATCAACATACTCACAATTGTCTTTCACTATATGAAAACCAGCATTCACATATGAGAATACTTGCTTATTCGATTCGCTTTTATTTCCTTTTAACTCTTCTTGCACTTGATTATAAGGACCCTCTATTGATACATATACTTTTTGTAACAATTCTCTTTCCGCAACTATTTTCTCACGCCCTTGCTTCCACGTAGCAAGCACCTGCTCTAACTCTTGAATGGAAGTAAAGGTTAATTTCAATTTCATCCCTTCATACTCACGCAAAATAACTTCCTTATGCTGCTTAGCTTGTTCTGTTAATTGATCAACTGTTTTTGGAAAAATACTTGCTGTAGAAATAGTAGCCTCAACTTTCGTTTCATAAATGAAAGCTGCTTCTGTATAAGTCATCATTTGAGAGCCTAAATAAAAAGTAATAGAACACAAACATGGCAGTATAAGCATCCTTTTGAATTTGCGAGGTGGCTTCAGCATTTTAATCTCTCCTATCGAACAACTTGTTCTTTATCAAGAACTATATCTTTATTATAATAAAGTGAATTACAAAATGATATAAAAATTATCTTTCTTTTTACATTTCCCTTTTAACAGAAAAAGAGACTATCATTTTTGATAGTCTCTTTTTCTCGTCCTTATTATTTTCCTTCAGCTTCACCTTGTTGTGCATCAAACGTCCAAGTTAATTGTAGCTTATCCCCCTGGAATTCATTTTGATCTTTTTTATTATCAACGAACTCAAATTTCACTTTGAATTTATCAGATTTACCTGCAGAAATACCTTTTTCATCCCAGAACCAAGCAGCTAAATCGTTATTTACCGCAGTAAGTGTGTCACCCTTCAATTTATCTAGCGTTGTTTCCTTTACGATTGTTTCATGCTTGTCTACATTTTTTAAGAATGTTACTTTAATATGTTTACCAAAATCATCTTTATTATCTTTCTTCACATCTTCTACATTATAATCTGTTTTTAGTAGTACTTTTTTAATATCTAATGTTCCTTTATTTTCTAATTTAAATTCTTTTTCAACTGTATCACCAGGTTTTAAATTCGATACATTAACAACTGTTGATGGATTTAATGCTAAATCAAGCGTACCAGCCGCAAATGTATTGTTTGACACTTCTTTATCACTGAAAAATGCAAACGTTCCTCCGCCAACTAACGCTGCTCCTAATACTGCTGATGCGATACCCATTCCTAATTTTTTCTTTAAAGTCATGTCCATATCCCCTTGATTTATATATTTGTCAACTCCCTAAATGGAAAGTATAACCAAATGAACTAGACAGATTGTTCTACTTTTTTCTCTTTCTTTTCTCCGTCTATGCTACGAATAGCACCAAAAATAGTAATAGCGGAATATCCTAATAAAAAGACTCCTGGAATAATAAGAAGTAAAGCAGCTCCAGCTTTTGAATTTGCATAATTTAATGCATACCCTGCATAAGGAACTGTAATATCCGCGTATTTTCCAATGACATTCTCCGCAAGTACTGGTTCTAAATCAGCGCCGTTATTGTTATCCCCTTTTGTTTCATACATTACTTTTCCATTTATATCTTTCACACCGATAATACGGTGAGTGATAATTTTTTGATCTTTCTCTTTAAAAGTAATAACATCGCCTTTTTGATATTTAGAACCATCTTTCGTCGGTTCTATCGCAATGATTGATCCTGTTAAAAATGTCGGTTCCATCGATCCTGATAACACTGATTTAAATTGATATCCCATCACTGTTGGATCCCCACCGCTCGCTTTTGAAGAAATAACTACAAAAGCTAAGCAAATCATCAATGCAAATAAAACAAATGAGATAACGTTGCTAATCACCTTCCAAATTAATTTCATCGTTTCTCTCCCTCTCCGTTGTTTTATATTATTTGAAGTATGCAATATCCACTCTTGCTCTTTAACAAGAACACAAGTAAATAATATAACGAACAAAACAGAAATGCAATAATAAAATTTACAATTATTAGTTATTTTTAATATATATAAAAAGACTGTGACAAAGTCTCTTCACAGCCTTTTAATTAGTAATTTATTTTTCTTCTGATTTCATTCTTGTTGTATTTCGGCGTAGCACTACAAATAAAATAGCTCCAAATAATAGAGCGGCACCTATCCCAATGCTTATTATTTTCACATTTGATTCGTTTACTTCAGGCGTAGCCGTATCTTTTTTAGGCATCGCAAAAGTAACATCTTCTTTAGAAAGAACATTTATCGTCGCAATTATTTGATTATTTTTCGTGATGTCAACTGCACCAACTACCTCACCACGATGAATTCCTTTATGATACAAAGAATCTTTATCTAATGAAGCCGCACGGAAAATCGTCCTCACATTTTTACCTTCATCTTTCTTAAGCATAAGCTCTGCACTTTTTTCAAGCTCGCTATCAATATCTTTATTTAAATACGTTGCCTTTTGATGCCAGCTATGTTTATCTAATACAGTTTGCTTCACAAATTGACCGAAAGAATAGTCCGCCATCTGCTTCAAATCTTCATAAATTTCAGGTCTTTGAGAAGCCATTACTACATTTATAATGCGATTGCCATCCTTCTCATTTAATAGAACGAGTGTATTACGCGCTTCATTTGTAAAACCTGTCTTCCCGCCAATACTATATGGATTTTCAAAATAATTAGACTTATTAAAAATAGAAACCGTCTGGCTAGATGTCGTAACCGTCGTCCTTTTCGTATTCATCGCTTGTAAAATCTCAGGATACTTTTGTACACCTCTCGTAATCATTGCCATATCATACGGCGTCGTATAATGGTTTGGATCATGCAAGCCATTTGGCGTTACAAAGTGACTATCTGTAGCCCCTAATTGCTTTGCTTTCTCATTCATCATATGAGCGAAATTCTCAACATTTCCGCCAATACGCTCCGCAATCGCATACGACACATCATTTGCACTCAGCACCATTAAAATCATAAGCGCAGTATTTCTATTAATCGTCTCACCAGGTTGAAATTCAATTTGATAATTACTCTTCTCTTGATCTAATGCTAATTGTGAAAACGTAAATTGATCCTCTGGCTTCGTATGCTCCATAAGTAAAATCGCTGTTAACACTTTCGTCATACTAGCTGGAAATGCACGATGATGTGCGTTTTTGTTATACAAAACATCTCCCGTTTTCCCATCAATCGTAGCTGCAAACTGACTAAAAACATTTGGTCCTTCCGCAGGTGGTGGTGCCACTTGTTCTGGATTCACTCCAACATTCGTCTCAGCACGTAACGTCATAGGTGTCAAAAAAAATACACAAATAACGGTAACAACAGCCAAAATTTTCTTAAAGTTTACCATATGACTCTCCCTTTTCACTATACTCTCACAGCTTAAAAACTGAATCTACCAATCTATATGTAAATTGTATTAAATTGGAAGGGCATTCACTGTTTTTTACTATATCATACTTTTACGATAAAGAACATAAATATACAATAAAAAATAAGAAGGAATTATTCTTTCTTATCCTTCTCATCAATCAATGAATCTATTAAATTTTGACTAGCTTCCTCGGGTGTAATCTCATCTGTCATCCCCATAAACGACCAGCCTTTAGAATCGACCCACTCAACAAACTCTTGTAAAAACTCATCATGTGTAACATCCACATCAAGAATCGAGCCATTAATCGAAATCGTTCTATTTCTAGATACACGCATCTTGAACGTTTTCCTTACCATTACAATAATTCTCCCTCTACTACTGAATATTTATAAAGTGAAACTTTAATTAGCCTTCACCAATCGGGCTTTTACGAGCAGCCTGCCACCACCTAACTTTTTTGCTTTCGCTAAATTTTGAGGTGGGGATCTTACCGTCCGCAAATAGCGGGGTAAAATAATCTTGTATCTCTGTTATACATGATTTTAAGTAAATTGTAAAAAGGATATATTGGCCAATTTGCATATTGAAGCTGAAAATCTATCATCCTGCAAAAACATGAAACGATATGTAATTGATCATAAATGACTAAATAAATCCACATAAAAAAACAAAACAACTTACATTTTATCACACCAAATACAAATGACTTTCGTACAATAAAATGGAATATACTAGAAGAAGACTTAAAATGAGGAGGAACTCTATGGCACGTTGTACGTATTGTAAAACGAAGTGGACAATAAAAGATGTATGGTCAATACTCGTGACATTTGAAAAAGATTGTCCGTATTGTTTCGGAAGGCAGTATCTATCAAATGACACCTTTCATCATGCTAATGCCGCTCTACCTTTATTATTCTTATGTCCTTTACTTGTTGATTTAAGCGATGAAAACCCTTTGGATAAATACATTAAATAATATGACCGCTACATTCTACTAAGTCTTCTTCTCATCATTATCCCTTCAGACACTACTCGCATAATTGCATATGATTTCCCTTTTAAAACTTACCATAAAAATATTGTAAAATTTCAGTTAATTATATATAATTGCTTTAGCATAAAGATTAAAGATGCTGTTACATACGCATTTTTGAAGATCCCGTAGCTCAGCAGGGAGAGCGCCACCTTGACAGGGTGGAGGCCGTGAGTTCGAGCCTCTCCGGGGTCATAAAAAAAGAGAAACCGTATCAACCTTCTACGTGATATGGTTTCTCTTTTTTATCTAAATCAATCACTTCCCACCAAACATCTTCTCCAAAGACTTCGCATTAGCAAACAATACTTCTTTCAAGTTATCATCTGCAACGATTTTATAGTCGCCATCTTTGTTTTTCTTTAAGTTCAATGTAACTTCGCGAGTTGCCATGATTGCATCTTTATCTGATAAGTGTTTGACGATAGATGATGTCATCGTTTTTTCAATCGCTTTTTCAGATTGTTCTTTGTCTTCGCTAAAGGCACTAGCGAAGGCCATTGGCATAACTTCTCCCACTGCTTTTGTTACAGCAACGGATAGATCAGCAGATGTAATTTTCACTTTCACTTCTGCTTTGTCATCTTTTTTCGATACTTCTTCTAGCTTTTCAAATTTAAAGTTTTTCGTAATCGCACTCAGCATTGCTTTTGCCTCAGCATCATCTGTTTTTTCATTTAGTTTATTAAATTCTTTGTCACTCTCAACAAATGTACGAGCTTTTTCTACATCACCTTTTTGTATCGCTGTTAAAAATTCTTCTGTCGTTTCTTTCGGATTTGCACATCCTGCTAAAATACCTACTGTTAATCCCACTACCATCATTAACAGCAATAATTTTTGTATCTTTTTCACTTTCATTCTCCTCTTATCTTTTCTAGTAAGTCATCACTATATAATAGTATGAAACTGACATTACAAACATTTTTTAGTATAGCATTTATATGATTTATTTTCTATTCATTCCCAAAATATTAAGAGCCTTGCAGCTTTCCTACAAGGCTCTTTTCTATCAATCCGTATCCGTAGCACAGATGAACCACATTTTCTGCTCCTTACTATCTAACACCATCCAAGTAACATCCCACGCAACATCATAAAACCAATCTGTCCAAGGGCTATAGCTTTCAAAAACTTTAATATCTTCGTATCGATCTTGGAACATATATTGACATAGATTAACTGCTAATTGTTTTGCGATAACTGGTCGTTTCTTAAATGTTTCATATGCTCCACCCGACAAAATTTGAGCGGCAATGCTACCATCAAGCATGACTGCCCATTGCTCTTTAAAATGAAACTTATATTTTTCTGACGTATGTATTTTTAACTCTTCTAAGCTATTGATTATATCTAAAGAGTTACAGATTCTTCTAAAGAAGTGTTCGTGTCCATCTTTCCAATATGGTATTTCTTTGAAAAAATTTTCGTTATTTACTTTAAAACAGCTTATAACCGCTCCGCCATTTACGTTTTGTTCCTTGAATGTATGTATGAGTTTCTCAATAGATAAGTCATTCGTGTCTATTTTTTCAAACGTCCCCTCTTTCCATCTCATAACGCCCACTACTCTCTATTAAAAATTTATTTCCTCATTATAAATAGCAAAATTAAAACCAGCAACTTTAAGGTTGCTGGCTTATCTCTTATTCATATTCGAAAAAACAATAACAATTGCTCCGAACACATAATGACCCGCTACCATCCACACGCTCCGATCGAGGATCATAAGTGATAACCAAAGCGATATATTAATAGCAGCAAATAATACATATAAAATGAAGTCTCTCTTTTGTAGCGCTTCTCGATTCATCAAAATATAAATTGCGCCGATTGGCGGAAGGATGAAGCAAAGGAAAAAAACAAACATTTTTCTTAACGACCATGGATAAGTTACTGTCTGCATATGAGTCTCCTTTTCACTTTATAGTACATGTAACATCGGTCTTACTACTCTATATTCGTCACTATAAGGCTCCTTTATGATTAAAGATGAGTGAGGATTTTTTTCTTCCTCTATCATTGTGAATACTTCTGTTTTTTCTTGTACTATGTTGGATTCACTGTTTTTAGTAGGTTTTTTACTTGTTTCAATTTTCTTCGTTACTTCTCCGAGCCTTTGTCCAACTTTTTCAGCTTCGGCAGGTTCATTCGTAACATAGTATTCTTGGTGCTCCCATACTAACATAGGTGGCACTTGTTCTCGTTTGTTACATATTATATAAGTAATACTAGCTATAAGTAGTAGGCATGTTAATAAAAAGAAGATAGTGTTTTTATTCATATACTATGCTCCCTATCTATCATTTTATTAAATTATATAATATCCATTATATGTAGTAAATGGATGTCATGGGAATTTTCAGATTTTACATCAAAAAGAATAACCTTACTACAGTAAGGTTCCATTTTTATATTCTATAGTGATTGATTTATTAAAACGATCATTACGATAATCGCTATAAACATAACAACTAAACAGCCGATCATTTTATAAAAGCCTCTTTTCGTTAACGTCCCACCTTGAACGTCTTTTCGAATAAATAAGAATACGGCTAAAAATAATACAAGTCCAATGCCAAAAGCATACATCATTTGCATATGTTAATCTTCCTTTCTCTCTTCCATCTTAATATCTTTTCGATAAAACAACAAATGAGATAAAAACTGTACTCATCGTAAGTGCCATAAGTATGTTTAATAGTTCCACCGCAGATAGTGTAATTACGTGTAGATTTAAACCGAAAGAGAAAAGAAGGTAATATGCCGTTAGCGCAAAAAAGCTGAAGAACATTCCTTTATAACGAATAAGTTTCATTCGCTCATCTTTTTCTTTAAATTGCGGGTGTAAGTAACTTAAGCAGAAACACATAATCATCATCGCAAGTACTGTATACGTTGGAGCCGGTGGTGCGGAATGCGTCATTATGCCCGCTAATACCATGGTTCCACTCATAATAAAGAAAATAATTCCCATAATTAAAAAGTACTTTTGTGAATAATTCATCCCTATTCCCCCTCTTCTTTTCCTTCATAAATAAATACATGTTCTATCGTTGTCTGAAATGTTTTTGCTATTTCAAATGCTAACGGAAGTGATGGATCATATTTTCCCTTTTCAATTGAAATGATGGTTTGTCTGGAAACTCCAAGTTTCTCAGCCAATTTTTCTTGAGATAGTCCAAATTTTTTTCGGTATTCAACCATTTTATTTTCCAAGGAAATTTCTCCCTCCTTCCTTATAGTGAGTATATATGTAAAGCAACCTTTACGTCAAGTTTCCTTTACATGCATTTTAGTTTGTTTCACTCTATTTATATAGAAGAAACTTTTCAATTTTAGCACGTCTATTTTGAAGCACAACACGGAACACTGTAAATAACCGTTACTATATCTCCTCCTCTCTTTTTTTAAAATTTAATATCTCCCTATTTGTTTTATCCTTTTAAAATATTTCATTTATCTCTTTATTCCACAAAATGCGTTATTGGTTTTACGGTGTTTTTCGGCATATTTATAGAAACTAACTGTTTATGAAGCATTTTTTATGTTTAGCAACTTTTTTTGTAGAAATCCTTCGCTTTCCTTTCAATATTTAACACTATCTAAATAAAGTTTACGATAAATTCATAATTTTTTATTTTTTATACTATATTCCGTTATATTGTTGTATAATATCAATGAAAGCGCTTATTATTTCAATATACATAATTCGAACTCATTTTTATCGAAACATTCTAATTATTATGCTTATATCTACATGCAACAATTTTAGTTATTCGTGTAGGTATACCAAATATATCCACCCCATTTTTCTGTGAAATTACTTTATAACATGAAAGATTAACTTGGGTGATAAGTTATTGTGAATGTTTTTTTACAAAACAGATAAGTAATAGTGTTTGGTATTATGTAAATTATTGTAATAACATAAGAATAAAGAAAACATTTACATTGATTGTTGGTTCATCAATTATTGAAAAGAGCAAAATGCACCTTTTGTTTGGAAAAAGGATTATATGCATTGGGAGGTTTAAACAAATGACGAGGAAGAATACAACGACAAACCCTTGGGCCAAGTTCCATGGTCCGAACCTTGGTTATGTTATTGAGCAGTATGATCTTTACGTAACTGGAGCAGGTTCTGTTGATCCGGAATTACAAGAGCTTTTTGAAATTTTTGGAGCTCCTTCGTTTCAAGATGATGTCGTAACAAGGGACAACACAGCAACACATTTTTCTCCTCAAAACACAGGGAACATTGAAAAAATTCTTAAAGTCGTTCAGCTTGTTGAACAAATTCGTTCATTCGGGCATACGTTGGCTCACATCAATCCGATGGAAGATGCTGCTAATGGACAATCTCTTCTTGAGAAAGCAATGAACGAACTGAGCGATGCTGACTTGAAAGCGATTCCAGCGAAAACAGTATGGCAAGATGCACCAGAAGGTATTCACACTGCACTTGATGTAATTCATAGATTAAAAGACGTTTATACAAAATCTTTAGCTTATGAATTTTCTCATATACAAGATAGTGAAGAACGCGCGTGGTTGCATCAAATGGTGGAATCAAATTCATTGCGTCAACCACTATCAAATAAAAAACGAACTGCTCTTTTAAAACGTTTAACAGCTGTTGAAGGTTTCGAGCAATTCTTGCATAAAACATTCGTTGGGCAAAAGCGTTTCTCTATCGAGGGCGTTGATATGCTTGTACCTGTTCTAGATGAAATTGTTCTCGAAGGTGCAAAGGGCGGCGTAGAAGATGTCATGATTGGTATGGCTCACCGCGGTCGTCTAAGCGTACTTGCACACGTATTAGAAAAACCATATAGTCACATGTTTGCTGAGTTCAAACATGCAAAAATAGAAGGCGCAGTGGCAAATTCTGGCTGGACTGGTGACGTGAAATACCATTTAGGTAGAGAACAAGTCGTTAGTAACGAAGAAGTTAGCACTCGCGTTACATTAGCAAATAACCCAAGTCACCTTGAGTTCGTTAACCCTGTTGTAGAAGGTTTTGCACGTGCGGCTCAAGAGAATCGTAAAAAATCTGGTCTTCCAGAACAAGATACTTCAAAATCATTCGTAATTTTAGTTCATGGTGATGCTGCATTCCCTGGTCAAGGTATTGTATCTGAAACGTTGAACTTAAGCAGATTGAACGCGTACCAAACAGGCGGAACAATTCATGTTATCGCAAACAATGCAGTTGGCTTTACGACTGATAGCTATGATTCTCGTTCTACGAAATATTCAAGTGACCTTGCAAAAGGTTTCGATATTCCGATTGTTCACGTGAACGCTGATGATCCAGAAGCTTGTCTTGCTGCTGCTAACCTTGCGATTCAATATCGTACATTGTTCAAAAAAGACTTCTTAATCGATTTAATTGGTTACCGCCGCTACGGTCATAACGAAATGGATGACCCAGCAGTTACGCAACCACAAGTGTACAAAAAGATTAAAAATCACCCAACTGTAAGAGCGATTTATGCAGATCAATTACAAGCTGCTGGTGTTCTAAATGCAGATGAGGTTGAAACAATGACTCAGTTTATACAAGAGCAATTAAAATCTGACTATGCACAAGTACCGCCAGCTGATACGAGCGCTGCAACAATTGACGTTAAAGTGCCAGATGTTGTTGCAAAAGGCATTCAGCCAATTGATACTGGTGTTGAGATTGACTCACTTCGTGCAATTAATGAAGGTCTACTATCTTGGCCAGAAGGCTTTAACGTATATCCGAAAGTAAAGAAAATTCTTGAACGCCGTAAAGACGCTCTTGAAGAGAACGGTAAAATTGAATGGGCACTTGCTGAGTCATTAGCATTCGCTTCTATTTTACAAGAAGGTACGCCAATTCGTTTAACTGGTCAAGATTCACAGCGTGGTACATTCGCGCACCGTCATATCGTATTACACGATACTGATACAAATGAAACATATTCACCATTACATCGCTTACCAAACATTAATGCATCCTTCTCTGTTCATAACAGTCCGTTATCAGAAGCTGCTGTTGTTGGTTACGAGTATGGTTATAACGTATTCGCTCCAGAAACTCTTGTTATGTGGGAAGCGCAATATGGTGACTTCTCAAATACTGCGCAAGCATTATTTGATCAATATGTTTCAGCAGGAAGAGCAAAATGGGGTCAAAAATCTGGTTTAGTTCTTCTATTACCGCACGGTTATGAAGGTCAAGGACCAGAGCATTCTAGTGCACGTCCAGAGCGATTCTTACAGTTAGCCGCTGAGAATAACTGGACAGTTGCAAACTTAACGAGCGCGGCACAATACTTCCATATTTTACGTCGTCAAGCATCTATCTTAGGAACAGACGCTGTTCGACCATTAGTATTGATGACGCCAAAGAGTTTATTACGTCACCCACTTACGCTTTCCACTGCTAGTCAGTTAAGCGAAGGACGTTTCCAACCTGCTCTAGAACAAGAAAACCTTGGCATGAAACCAACTAAAGTAAAACGTCTTGTTTTAAGCACAGGTAAAATGGCGATTGACTTAGCAGCAGAAATTGAGTCTGGTAAACATGAGTATAACTTAGATGAAGTTCATGTCGTTCGTATTGAACAGCTGTACCCATTCCCTGCTGAGAAAGTTCAATCTATTATTAAACGCTTTAAAAACTTAGAAGAAATTATTTGGGTTCAAGAAGAACCTCGTAATATGGGCGCATGGCATTACATGGCTCCAATTCTGTTTGAACTTGCTGGAGATAAAGTGAAAACAGGTTACATTGGACGCCCAGATCGCTCTAGCCCATCTGGTGGCGATCCATTCGCTCACAAAGCTGAGCAAGAACTAATTGTTGCACACGCTTTAGATGTGAAGTATAACTTCCGTCAAGATAAACAAGAAATTGAAGTTTTCAGCAACTGAAAGTAATAATGAAGGTTTCTAGCTTGCTCCCCGGACAGATATTCTGCCCGGGGGCAGGCTAACAAATGGAGATTACCGAAGACAAAAGAAGAAAAAACACACCGTTAGGCAAATAAGGGGAGGACATTTAAAATGATCGAAATTAAAGTACCTGAGCTTGCAGAATCTATTACTGAAGGAACTATCTCACAATGGCTTATCAACGTAGGCGACAAAGTTGAGAAAGGTGGCAGCGTTGTTGAGCTTGAAACTGATAAAGTCAATGTAGAAATCATTGCAGAAGATTCAGGTATTGTATCGAAGTTACTAGGCGAACCTGGGGATACAGTTGAAGTTGGTGCAACTATCGCAATTTTAGATGCAAACGGAGCACCAGTTGCAGTAAGTACACCTGCACCGGCTGCTGAACAGCCAAAACAAGAAACAACTGAAGCACCGAAAGCTGCGGCACCAAATGCTGAGCAAACTACAACTTTACAAGGTTTACCGAATACGAACCGTCCTATCGCATCACCAGCTGCTAGAAAAATGGCTCGTGAATTAGGTATCGACTTAAACGACGTACGTAGCACAGATCCACTTGGACGTGTGAGACCACACGATGTACAAGCTCATGCTGCCGCACCAAAAGAAGCACCAGCTGCTCCAAAAAGTCCAGCTCCTGCTCCAGTTGCAAAAACGGAATTCGAAAAACCAGTTGAGCGCGTGAAAATGTCCCGCCGCCGTCAAACAATTGCAAAACGCCTTGTAGAAGTTCAACAAACATCTGCAATGTTAACAACATTTAACGAAGTTGATATGACTGCAATCATGGAATTACGTAAAGAGCGTAAAGATGCTTTCGAGAAAAAACATGATGTACGTCTTGGCTTCATGTCATTCTTCACAAAAGCAGTTGTTGCAGCATTAAAACAATTCCCGTTATTAAATGCTGAAATTCAAGGCGATGAGCTTATCATTAAAAAATTCTATGATATCGGTATTGCAGTAGCAGCTCCAGATGGATTAGTTGTTCCAGTTGTACGCGATGCTAACCAATTAAACTTCGCTGAAATCGAAAGCGAAATTCGTAATTTAGGTATGAAAGCACGCGATAACAAACTTTCATTAAAAGAGTTACAAGGTGGTACATTCACAATTACAAACGGTGGTGTATTCGGTTCTCTAATGTCAACACCAATCCTAAACAGCCCACAAGTAGGTATTTTAGGAATGCACAAAATCCAAGTACGTCCAGTTGCAATTGATGCAGAACGTATGGAAAACCGTCCAATGATGTACATCGCTTTATCTTACGATCACCGTATTGTTGATGGTAAAGAAGCAGTTAGCTTCCTTGTTGCTGTTAAAGATATGCTTGAAGATCCAAAATCATTATTATTAGAAGGTTGATAGATTAATAATCTATTACAGGCTGTAGAATGAATTATTCTACAGCCTTTTTTTATTGCATTCATATGGGACAAATTTCATAACATAAGCTAATAATGTATGCCTAAAACGTAAGGAGGATTAAAATGAATAACCTTCCAATTGATGCAAAACTTAAAGCAAATAAGGATACTTTTTTCCTCCCCGACTCAAACGGGGGTGTCTATTTTCGAAATAATGCCAGTTCATTTCGTATGGACGGTGATGGAATTTACAACTGGATTGAAAAATTAATGCCAATGTTTAACGGGAATTATTCTTTAGCAGAAATAACCGATGGTCTCCCTCTCCCCTATCAAAATCGTGTATTTGAAATTGGAGAGATTTTATATGCAAATGGTTTCGTTCGGGATGTAAGTCAAGATGCACCTCATGAATTAAATAGCGCATTACTTGATAGATACGCTTCACAAATTGAATTTTTAGAAGCTGATTCTCATTCAGGCGCTCTAAAATTCGAAACGTATCGCGCGGCAAACGTCCTTATAATTGGTTCTGGAGATATGCTTACTTCCTTAGTTTCTTCTTTATTAGAATCAGGATTACCTACCTTTCATTACCTTGTTACAGATTATGAGGAAACAAATTACAATCGCATTCATGAGCTAGTAGAACTTGCACATGAAGTTGATGATCATGTCCTTGTTCAGGAAGTAGATACGACAATTGATCGTCCCCTGCATGAAGTGTTCGAGCCTTTCGACTGGATTTTGTATGTTTCTCAAACTGGAGATATTGAAGGCCTAAGAGCAGTTCACACGATTTGTAGAGAAGTAGGAAAGAACTTCATACCTGCCGTCTGTTTATCAGCACTTGGTATAGCCGGCCCTATCGTAACAGCTAATCGTGAAGAATGCTGGGAATCCGCATGGCATCGGCTACATGAAACGACTTTACAAAATGAACATTCATCAGCATCATTTTCACCACTTCCATCTGCAATGTTAGCAAATATAATCGTATTTGAATTACTTAAGCATGTCGCTGATGATTCTTACCGAGAAAAAGAACCACAATTCTTTTTATTAAATTACGAAACACTCGAAGGAGCATGGCATCCTTTTATAAAACATCCTCTCGCAACTGATGAAAGTTTTACAATTGATACGATAGAAAATCTTTCTGAACAACTTGAGCAGCGGTCCAACCAACATACCTCAACTGATTTATTCCGCTTTTTCGACTCATTAACTTCTAAAGAAGCTGGTTTATTCCATGTATGGGATGAACAAGATTCATATCAATTACCGTTATCACAATGCCATATTCAAGTAGCTACTCCACTATCAGATGGTCCTGCTTCCCTCCTGCCTCTTATGACTTGTGGTGGTTTAACTCATAATGAAGCGCGCCGAGAAGCTGGTTTAGCAGGAATTGAAACATATGTAGCGGAAATTATGCACCGCCTTATTCCTGAACATAATGATATCGGTATTGGCGCTGGAGAAACGATGACAGAAGGTGTATACCGGGCGCTACAACAACATTTAAATAATAAATTGTATGAGCGGCAGTCACATATGCTAGAAGAAATTACGACGATTGATTTAACTGCAATTCATGATAAACATTGTAGATTTTATTACGATGCTCTCTCTACAATTCATGAACCTCCTAAAATAGCAATGAGTGAAGAGATTCTCAGCTTTCCTGTCGTTTGGGTTGGTATAAATGATCGCTGGTACGGTGCATCTAATATTAATATGACGTTAGCCTTACGAAACGCACTACAACTATCACTACTTCATATTCAAAATGAAGAGACTCCTTACAGAGCTAATATCTTGCCTGAATCCTCTATTATTTTATATGACACGGATTCTTTTAGAGTGGAAATACAAGCGGAAGAAGAAGTTCCAGGTGTGCAATCTGTGCAGCTTGCCTTGCAACATTTAGAAGAACATAATTTTTATCCATTCGTGTTTGATTTAACCATTGAATCATTTTTGAAAGAAAACTTAGATGGTGTGTACGGTGTATTAATTGCAAAGGAGGACAGTCTATGACTCAAAATATATTGCTTATAGGAGATGGCTTACTTGCAAACTATGTACATGATCAACTATGCAAACAATATTCTATCATTCGCCAACATAACCTTACAGAAGAACTCCCTGAAAATATTCATCTCGCTCTCGTATTACATGATGGCTCTCCTTCTACTATTCATCATGATGCCGAGCTAATGTTTCGATCGAATCATATTCCATGGCTACGTGCATTCACTTCATTTGGTGAAGGTATTATCGGTCCTTACATTCATCCTCTTGCAACTGGCTGTTCCAACTGCTCTGATGGACGCCGATTTATCGCTGGATTTGATCAACAAGAAATGTGGGCACTACAGCGGAAATATGCGTTAAAGGCAGATAATGTAACAAGGCGTGATGTACGTGCCACCCAAAATGGTATGTTACAAATGTGCCATCTTATTCGTGCAGAAACAGAGAAAATATTAACTCATAACCATTCTTCTTTAGAAAATGAACTCATTTTACTAAACTTACAAACACTGCAATGTACGCGGCATTCTTTTCTTCCCGATCCGCTCTGCCCTGTATGTAGCAATTTGCCTGATGATACGGCAGATGCAGCAGCGATTTCGTTACAACCGAGCTTAAAAACAAGCGAAGCAGCATATCGCTGTCGTTCCATTCATGAACTAAACACATTTTTAACGAGAGATTATTTAGATTATCGCGTCGGTATGTTGAACGGAAAAATGCAGCATTCTTTATTACCATTTGCTGACGTTATTATAAACATGCCATTAATGTTTGGAAATGAAGGTGTTGCAGGCCGAACTCATTCATTTGCAATGAGTGAAGCGACTGCTATTTTAGAAGGTTTAGAACGATATTGTGGTATGTCACCTCGAGGAAAAAAGACAAATGTACACGGCAGTTTTCGTGAGTTAGAGGATCATGCACTTAATCCCCTCTTGCTCGGTGTACATACAAATGAACATTATAATCGTAATAGTTTTCCGTTTAAACCGTTTGATCCTGACTATGAACAAAACTGGGTATGGGGCTACTCTTTATTACAAAACCGGCCACTTTTAGTTCCTGAATCAATTGCTTATTATAGCCTCGGTCATCGAGATGCTTTCGTGTATGAAACATCAAATGGATGTGCAATTGGTGGTAGTTTAGAAGAAGCAATTTTTCATGGCATTTTAGAAGTTGTAGAGCGTGACGCCTTTTTGCTCACTTGGTATGCCGAATTACCTCTCCCCCGCCTTGATCTTAGTTCAGCAAATGATACGGAATTACAATTAATGATTCAGCGGCTGTACACGATTACTGGGTATGAATTACATGCTTTTAACGCAACGATGGAACACGGTATCCCAAGCTTATGGGTAATTGCGAAAAATACGCGTGAAAATGGAATGAACGTTGTTTGTGCGGGAGGCTCTCATTTAGACCCTGTCCGCGCTTTAAAGAGTGCCATCCATGAAATAGCAGGCATGTTACTAATAGCAGACGATGAACTCGAACAAAAAAGAGAGCACTACGAAAACTGCTTACAAGACCCTTATCTCGTAAATAAAATGGAAGACCATAGTATGCTGTACGGATTAAAAGAAGCAGAAGAACGTCTTCACTTTCTTTTACGTGACGATGCCCCGGTGCAATCGTTCCAAGAAATGAATGCATTACAATCAGTTGATCTAGATTTAACATCCGATCTTCATCAACTTTTAAACCGCCTGCAGCAATCTGGACTTGACGTAATCGTTGTAGATCAAACAGTACCTCTTATAGAAAAAAACGGATTACATTGCGTAAAAGTCATTATTCCAGGCATGTTACCGATGACGTTCGGTCACCATCTCATTCGAGTTACAGGACTGGATAGAGTATATACTGTGCCGATGACACTTGGATATACAAACGAACCTTTAACGAATGAACAATTAAATCCACATCCGCATCCGTTTCCATAGTAAAGGAGAGGATTTTATGCAGCTGGATACTTTTTTACATCATCTCCATTTTTCTATCGATGAAATTATGCCGAATCATGAAGTGGACTGGGAAGATGCACCGCTTCCTTATAAATTATACCGAAATGTACCTATCATTCCTCTCTCTTTAGAAATCCCATTATCTTTACCTAACTCTTCTACTACACCTACTTTGAAGGAGATTGGTCATTACCTTTGGTCCTCATTTGGTTTAACACAGTTATGTCAGCTAAATAGCGAAAAAATTTTATTCCGAAGATCTATCCCTTCAGGCGGCGCTTTATATCCAAATGAATTGTATATATATTTAAAGATCGATGATTATCCAGACGGTATTTACCATTACGACGCTGCGCACCACCGACTTATTTTACTTCGCGAAGGAAATTTCGATTCTTACATTACAGAAGCACTTGGCAACCGTTGTAACATACAGTCTTGTTTTGGCGCTGCATTCGTATCCACTATGTTTTGGAAAAACTACTTTAAATACAATAATTTTTCGTATCGACTTCAAGGATTAGATAGTGGTGTTCTCATCGGACAATTACTTGCATGTGCCAAACAATTCGGTTACACAAATGGCGTATACTTTCAGTTTCTAGACCGTGCAATCAATCATTTACTCGGACTGTCAGAAGGCGAAGAAAGTGTGTATGCTGTCGTTCCTTTAAGTACAGAACCGCAAACAAATTGGTTTCACAATGATTACCGTGAAAATAAAACAGTTACTTCTCATGAGTTGTTACAGCAAATTCCGCCGTTAGCACACGAACATTTCGTTCGCTCAAAACATGTAAATGAATATCCAATGTTAACAAAAATAAATGAAGCTTCTATGATTGAATCGACAGCACACTTCCAAACACTACATCATGAAGAGCACTATCAACATCATGCGTACGCTGTACAGTTGCCGCAAGTAGAACGGTTATCGTATGATTTCTTACAACTTTGTAAAGAACGGTATTCCCCTGATGCTGACTTTACTTTCACGAAATGGGATACAGCCGAGCTCGCTACTTTACTACAAGAAGCGAGTCTCTCCTTCCCTTATTACAACGACCTTGATGGTCAGTATGTAAATGAAAATGCACGGGTCTCATTATATGGATGTTTTTATAACGTAAAAGATATAGAGAACGGTGCTTATTCTTATAACAGTAAAACACATTCCATACAGCCACTTCGATATGGAGACCTTCGTTATCCCCTTCAATCCAGTATGACGATGGATAACGTAAATCTTTTTCAAGTACCGCTTTGCCTACATGTAGTCGGAAAGAAAGATTACTATACAAATGCATTAGGCTATAGAGGATACCGTATTCACCAAATGGAAGCTGGCATACTCGTTCATAAACTCGTTTTCGCCGCAACCGCGATGGGGATGGGCGGGCATCCATTACTAAGTTTTAATACAAATTCATGTGATCAGTTATACGGGATAGATACTGGAAATGAAACGTCTCTCATTCAAATTCCTGTTGGGGCGTATCGAGCGCGGAATTGGTTAAAAGGGGATTTGCGTAATTAGAAGCACGCCGGTGGACGGCGTGCTTTTTTACTAGATTAATTTAAAAATACTCTTAATTTGTCTCGCGAATAACCAATTTTTCGTACCGTAGTTATCATTTAAACTATCTAGATTGATAGATTGTCCGTTAGCAAACTTTAATTCTAACGTTGTATTTTTGTCATTTGTTTTTAAGTTGCTATGTGTAATTGCTTCATACTTTAATTTTTCGATTTCAACATATTCATCTTTTTCTTGTCCAATCACGACATGATCTTGGAAGAAGAACAATACTTCTACTTTCTTACCGAAACAAAATACATTTTTCGTATAAATTAATGTCGCATTATCAAGTCCGACGCATACTTCTTTCATTTCTTCAACAACGTTTCCAAAGTCTTCTTCTTGTCTTGCGTTTGATTCAGCAATCCATTCTTCGATTGTTTTCATGTTAATTGCCATACTGTGCCCCCTGGTTCGATCATTGCTTTATTAAAAAATAAATACTATATGAAAATATAAGCGATAAGTACTATGTTTTCAAGGGCGAACGGTATATTCGAAATAAAGTGAAACTTTAATTAGTGGGGGTTTTCTTCATCCCCCACTGATTATCAGCCTTCACCAATCGGGCTTTTACGGGCAGCCCGCCCCCCACTTAGCTTCTTTGCTTTCGCTGAATTTTGAGGTGGGGGTCTTACTGCCCGTTAATGCAGGATAAAGTTAAATTTCAAATTAATCTACTAGAGGCACCGATTTCATTATATTTTAAACGTTTGAACGAGACATTCTTCATCATCGATTAACTGTGTTTTTTCATCAAATTCGATGTTTAGCTCCCTATATACTTTCTTCCAAAAAGAAACAGCTGGTACATTTTTCACAAGTTCGATAACGAAATATTCTCCTCGTTTCTCTTTTAGTACATTCTCAATAACTTGTTTACCGATTCCTTTTCCCTTGTACTGATTCAATATGAAAATGTCATTAATACAAAAGTCATTTTCTTTTTTCAAAAATGGACGTTCCAGTAGTAATAAAAATCCTACAATATCATTATTACTTTTAATAAAATACGGAGTGATTCCGTCATTTTCCCAAAACATGTACAAATCTTCGTATTCAAAAAATCCATTTGCCCCAATCTTTATATTAGGAGTGAATGTAGAGAGGTCATGAAGATATAGTGCATATAAATTACGTAATATTTCTTTTTCTGATTCTTGAACTGTTTGAAGTGCTACAAACATTTTTAATGATCCCCTTCCCTATATACAACTTTTTCCAATTCGCTTCTTTCGCCAAAAATAATGATTCCCCTTTAACGAAAAAAAATAGCACTTAAAAAGTGCTATTCTGCTCGCCTTGCCGCTTGCTGAATTGGATCCCAAACGCTGTTATATGGTGGTGCGTAACTTAAGTCGACATCTTCTAAATCGTGAATGCTCATTTTATTGAAAAGTGCCATTGCGATCACATCAATTCGTTTATCTACACCTTCTTCTCCAATTACTTGTCCACCTAATAATTGTTTCGTGTCA
The DNA here is from genome assembly GCF_051294775.1 of Bacillus pretiosus. Lineage (NCBI taxonomy): Bacteria > Bacillati > Bacillota > Bacilli > Caryophanales > Bacillaceae > Bacillus > Bacillus pretiosus. The sequence goes on along the minus strand of NZ_JBPPHF010000003.1, from coordinate 471,594 downwards.
GAACGATATAATAATTTCAAGTAAAGTGGTTTCGCATTAGGATAATAGCCCGCCATATTTGTGGAGTCTACTTTAACTGTTTTATACGGAATATGTAGCCCTTTTGCTTCTTTTTCATTTAAACCTGTTCTTGCAAGCGTCAAATCCATAAATTTAATAATACCTGTACCTAACGTACCTTTAAATGCTCTTCGTTTATCAAGCATATTCAGTCCAGCAAGTCGCCCTTGTTTATTGGCAGTCGTTCCGAGCGGGATATGATCATGAATTTCCTTTATAACATGGTAATGTGTTGCGCAATCACCAGCTGCATATACGTCCTGCACATTCGTTTGCATATATGCATTTACTTCAATTGCCCCTTTATGATTTTTACGTATATTTGTTTCTTCAAGAAAATCAGTATTTGGCTGCACTCCAACCGATACTAAAACAAGATCTGCTTTATACGTACCTTTATCCGTTTCAATTTGTTCCACTCTTTCATTTCCTTTAAATGCTTTCACATTTTCATTCGTTAAAATTTCAATATTGTGTTTATCTGCTTCTTTATGTATATATTCAGCCATATCTGCATCATAAATCGTACCGATATGATCATTTCGCTCAATCATTCTTACTTTCTTACCAAGTTCGACGAATGTTTCTGCCATCTCCAGTCCAATCGCACCACCGCCAATAATGGTTACATCTTCAACTTTATTCGTTTCTAGCGTTTTTAATATACGCTCAGCATCAGGAATTGTTTTTAAAAGATGAACGCCTTGCAAATCTCGACCTTCCCATTCTGGCATAACAGGACGTACGCCAGTTGCAATTAATAAACGATCGTACGGAAATTCAAAAACATCTTTCGTCTTCGTATGCTCTGCGTACACAATTTTCTTCTCCGTATCTACTTTCGTTACTTCATGTCGTACTTTCGCATCAATTCCGTATTTATCACGAAATGTCTTTACATTACGCGCGACTAATTTTTCCGTTGAAGCAATAGCACCACTAATGACATACGGCAATCCACACTGCGCGTACGAATAAATTTCACCTTTTTCTAACGTTACAACATTTGCAGTTTCATCGTTTCTAACAATTTGCATAGCTGCGCTCATACCAGCTGCATCTCCGCCAATAATGACATAGTTCACTTTACCACTCCTTCTTTTCTACATACTCTTTACGTTTTCCATATTTTTCAGAAATAACACCTACTTCCATTGTAAAGAAAGAGCATTTCATCTTCAAATTTGGTGCACAAACCTATGCCTGAATAGGTAGCCGTCGTGTCTTATAAACAACATGTTTAATATGCTATAACAGTAACGATCGAAAGTAGGTGAAACATACATGTGCGCCGGCCTTCTCGCCCAGCTTCCAGAAGAACCGCAAGAACCAAAAGAACCGAAACCCGCCCTTTCACTTGACCAAGAATTTTCTATTAATGCAACAATCTACAGCGCTCGTGCTTGGTTATCTAGCGATGATACGTTTGCACAAGATATTTGGAAAGCTACCCAATTTGCTTCAGCATCACATGCTGGCAAATCCATCTTTCCAGTCGGTTCCGTTAAAATTTTGAACTTTTCTGATGATACAATAACTGTTACTGCTTCGCCAAATTCGGATCATGCGCTCAAAATAGTCGTACCACCCCATTCCGAGGCAGCTATAACGTCTGGTCCTTTATCACATATACAAGCTAGTACATCAGGAGGATCAAGTAAAGTCACATTTCTCTTTCACATCTTTTTCTCAAGGGATCCTGGTTCAGATAAATAACCATAAAAAAGGTACAGTTATGCACTGTACCTTTTTTACGTATTTATTCTCTTGATTTGATCAATTCAACATTATAAGTTTCAATATCTGTTAGCTTTCCTGTAAAATACGGATTTTCTCTATACCAAGACTGTTTTGAAAAGTACGCTTGCATATCTTTCGTTTGAAAAATATTTCCATGTCTTGCGTATATTTCATTTCTAGCAATTTTCAACTGTTCTTTCGATAAATATGTTAATTCTGCACTCGTTAGTTTTCGAATATCACTATCCGGGAAGATGAAACCATTATATACATACCGAGTCGTAGGCGGCGGAGTAACTGGTTTTTGATTCACATACAATGTTGCACCAGGCACGTTCGTTTGAACCGTAATATATTGTCCTTGCAACGTTAAATCTATCATTACGTTATTTTGACCTTGTTTCATAAGTACAACCTTTTCTTCACGTAATAGTTTCACATAATCATTTTTATATTCTGCTTGAAACACTTGAGTTCCTGGAAGAAACGGTCCATATTGCTTCTCAAACTTTTTGTCATCTGTTTTATCTATTTCTTTTCCGTTCATTTTTAAAGATGTACCTTTTTCATTTGTAAGCAATGTCGTATAATACGTCTTCGCTTTCAATTTATACCGATCAAATAAAAAGAAATACTTTCCATCTTTCGTTAACGAAAAGTCTGCTCTTTCGATTCCGTTCCCTTGTTTTTCACCTATCTTCAACTGTTCTTTCAATTCATTCACATAAGATGGATTTTCTTTTATATACGAAAATAGTGGCATTAGACTCTCTCTCGTTACAGTAACTGATGGATCATCTGCCGTGACGATTTCAGCTAACTTCTCCCCGTTCCTCTCTTGTAAAATAGTAATGATCCGATCTACTTGTGCCGCCTGCTTATAATACGATGATCCGTACAAATACAGTCCAACAATCACTACAGCAAGTAATGTTAAAATTGTAATGCCAACCTTTGTACCGCTGCTCATTTTCTTCTTTACTGCAAGACTCTCCCTCTTCCTCCCGCAGCTTTGACAAAATTGCACACCGTCTTCAAGCTGAGTCCCACACTTTGTACATACATTCATCCATTCAACCACCTTTTCTTTAGAGGCCCTTTAATCCCTGTGTAAAGGTTTGAATTATCGTGCTAATGTAAGACCACAGTACAATAAATGTTGCAATTCCAATGAAAATATTTGCGATAAAAAGAGTGTAAACAAGATCTAATCCACCGTTATCTAGTTTTACTGTAGCTACAATTATACTAATTCCCATATATGTTGTAGCCAGCCCTAATAAAATTGGTAAGAAAAAGATTAATAAAAAGCTAAACAGAAAAGAAAGCACTAATATAGCAATTACCGGAGTTGCTATCGTTCCCCATATTCCAAATACTTCAAGAAACGAAAAAGATGATTTCATCATCTTCCCACTGACAAAAATAATAAATCCGACAAATAAAGTTAAAATGAGTAAAAATAAAAAGACCGTTACAGAGTCCAAAAAGAATGTAGGAGTAGATATATCTGGTGCAAATGTTTTCGTAACAGCTGCTGCAGCACTCATCATTCTATAAAAAATACATGCCCCTAAAAAACAAATAAGAACAAGACTTACAATTCCATTTCGTACTTCAACCTTGCCACTTTTCATAATAGCTGTCGGTGCTTGTAATGCGTGTTTAAAAAACTGAAAGTAGCCACTTGCAAACCGCTTCGCTTGCTCTACCGTTTCATTTGATCGAGTTTCCTCTGCTGGTGCTACGCGTGCTTGTTGCTCACCTTCCTCCTGTGCACCACTCGCTACGGCTTCCTCCGTCAACGAATGTCCACAATTCCCGCAAAATTTTGCCTCTGCTGTATTTTCCGTATGACACGCCGGACATTTCATTCTCGCATTCCCCCCCTTAAGCAGATACCATATAGGGTGTTACAAATTCAATATATGACTTTGTACATAAAACATGACTACAAGAAAAAGATTATGAAATCCTTCTTTCAAATGAAAATATATGTGCTAGCAATCTTGAAAAATAATGCTATTATGAAACAGAACAAATAACATTTTTAACAGATTGGATGACTGGCAATGGAATTAGTAAACTCAATTTTTCAAATACTCCTTACAAGCGTAATCCAATTATTTTCTTTAATTGGCGTTATCATTGTAATTGGATTTCTATTAGGTTATTTAGAATCTCTCACACGCATGTATTGGTCAAGGGCTTTCGGAAGAAAAGGATTCCTTTTAACGGCGTGGATTGGTGTTCCTATTCATGAACTTGGACATGCCATTATGTGTGTACTATTTCGTCATAAAATTGTAGCAACGCAGTTTTTCCCAACAGATACAAGCCAAGGTGCTTTAGGCTACGTACAACATCAATACAATCAAAAAAGTGTATATCAACGAATTGGGAACTTCTTCATTGGAATCGGTCCTATTATTTCTGGTATTACTGCGTTAATCCTTTTAATGCGCTATTTCGTACCAAATTCATATTTCTTATTTAATACAACCCTCGAAAAAACAATCGCTTCTACTTCTATTAATATAGAAATGGTTCAAAACATGCTTTTATCGACGTTTGTATTATTGAAAAGCTTATTTACAATAAGTAATTTATTAAATCCTTCTTTTTGGTTATTTTTATTTATCGCCATTTGTATTTCTGCACATATCGCTTTAAGTAAACCAGATATTAAAGGATCAATAGACGGTGTTATCGTCATGTTTATCCTATTATTTTTATTCAATATAATAGCAGGACTATTTCAGTACGACAGTAACCAGCTAATCGGCAAAGTGATGAAGTATAATATGTACCTCATCGCATTTTCTAGTGTGGCACTACTATTTTCTTGTATTTCTACACTTGTTAGTTTTGGGTTTTATAAAATAAGAGGAGGGCGTTCGTTTTGAACGCTCTCTTCTATTTTCAGATGACTATTTATCCGATTTAATAAGCTATTGAATTGGAATAGATGGCCCAATTACTTCGTTTTCTTTCCCCGAATACGGTACAAGTAAATATTTTCCTACCGATACATTAATTCCATCGAATCTACTAAAAGAAATGTCTCCTTCTTTATTCGATGCAAATGCCTCTTTACATATATATGTTTTTCCAGATTCTGATTCAATTTTAAAATAAATATCTTCATTTGTACTTTGTGTTACATCATAATAAATTGTTGTAGAAATCGGTGTTGAAACTACTTTTTTAACATTTACTTTATTGCCATCGGATAAAACAATTGTTTCATTTAAATCAAACGTCTGCTTCTCTTTCATCAACTGAGCTTGCGATACTTCAATATCAAATATCCATGGTTGCTCAATTACAGTATCCCTGTTGAGTGTATCATAAGTAATTTCGATTTGAAGTTCGTCAGTTTTTGGCATTTCACTTAACTCAACACCACCGTAGATTGTATACATAGAATGATTTACTTCAATTGATTGTGCATCCTTTGTACTAGAAAAGTCACGGCCATTTATTCGTACCTGTGGGATTAAATATGTTTGATAATCAAATTCCACACCCTTCGCTGGCTCAAATGTTGAACTGATGAGTAGTTTATTATCATCAACTAGTACCTCGTTTAAAGTCAGTTTACCGTATTTATTTTCAGCAGTTTTTCCAATAGCTGTTTTATAGGGAGAATAGTCCCGCGGTTGCTGTTCATCAAGATATTTTTCAATCAATCCAGCAATAAATGGAGTATTTGCTAAAGAAGATTGTCCAAGTGGGACTGTAATACTGACCATTAACATGCAAGCTGCTGCAACTCCGAACCATCTTTTTGACTGTTTGTTTTTCCGGAGCTTATTTTTCACACGTTTTCCCCACTTCTTTTCCTCTAATTTGGTTAAGGGAATCTCTTCAAACTCTGTGATGTCCAGCTGAATATCATTTAACTCTTTATAAATAGACATGCCCTCACACTCCATTTTTAAAAATAAAAATCTGTTTGAGCTTTTTTCTTCCACGTGACAGTTTGTTATGAATCCATGACTCTTTCACATTAAGGTGGGATGCAATTTCACGAGACGGTACACCTTCTAGATAATACTTTTCAAAAATGTTCCGCTCCGTTGCTGACAGTTCACTGAGCAATTCTTGTACGTCTAAGAAATCGTTTTGTCTTCTTTGTTCTTGATACAGACGATCATTAATCTCCGTACAGACAGTTTGTTGCCGATTTCTCGTATTTTTCCGCTGATAATCAATTGCTCGATATTTAGCAATGGCTGCTATCCATTGTTTAAACGTATTTTTACTTGGATCGAATGAGTCGACATGAAACCAGATAGCTAGTAATACATCATCTAAACATTCTTCATAATCTTGTTGATTACTCTGTACATATCTTTTAATGATAGCGCTGAGTAAACTGCCGTATGTTTGAATAAAAAACGTAATGCTTTTCTCATTACGTTTTTTTATTTGTTGCACAACATTTTCTTCCGTTATCTTCAAAGCTAGACCTCCTTGTACTGCTAATTGATACCTACTTTCTAATACGAATAAAAATCAATAACTCTATCAAGATTTTTAATATTGCATACATAATCCCACCACTATATACCATTCATGTTGTTTACAATGAGAAGAGCTAGTTCATTACGAACTAGCTCTTCTCATCACTTATTGTTCTTATAATCACAATGCTCAACCGGAACACGAGCATGTCCTTCTTCATCTGTACACCATGACTGCGACTGGAAGGCAAGAAAGATACCAATCCATTCTTCTTCCTTTTCAAAGTGAATGAGTATTCCCCCGTCTTGCCATATACCATTATCACCTTTCCATTTCTCTACATTCCCTTGATTCATGTGAATATCGTGTATCCCGTTTCCTGGTTTGAAATGAAAATAGGAATCTGGTGTATTTTCTTCTGGTCCCCATCTTTCACCGAACGCATAAATAGTTGCCTTTTCTTCTATCGCTCGTTTTATATAACGTTCTATTTTTTCGTTTAAATCATTATCTGTTCCTGCTTTTTCGGGAGGTAAAGGAATCATTTGTTTTGAGTCAAATAGATTTCCTCTTACATAATCTAAAGCCACTTTCGGCTCATTATTTTTTACTTCCGTAAAACCAAATGGTAATGTCGGTAAAATATGAATCGCCTCTGACCTAATATTGTTACTCGCAAAATATAACACCTCTGACGGATAACTTTGCGATTTCACGTTAATTGCAATACGATAATCTACTCCTGCTTCGCCTTGTAAATGAACTTGATAATGAGGTGTTTTCCCTTTTCCAATCTTTGATTGTATAACTGTACCTTTTAACACGCCGTAGTTTTTTAGGGGCATACATTTCATCTCCTATTCATTTAGTAGAAGCTTTTCATACTTAAGGCATTATCCATATAAAAAGAAAATCCTCCTTTCTCAGGAGGATTTCTTATTTTCTCAACAGATACCAAAAAATAACCTCTACCACCACAAGCAACACCGCACCAAAAATCATTAACGTCGTCTTCTTTAATAGTTCATTTTCACGATACGGTATATTACATAAATAAGCACCTAACGTAATCCGTGACGGGCAAGCGATTGTCGCTACTGATGATGCGGTGTTTTGAAGTGTTGTGACGTATTGCCACGGAAGTGCTACGTTTTGCGCAGTTTGCATTTGTAGTTTTATGAACATCGCATTTGATCCTGCGTTACTACCTGTTAAAAAGCCACCGATTCCGCCGATAAACGGAGCAACGAAAACGAAAAACGTTCCAAATGTGTCACCAGCTGTTTTTGCCAGTAATGAATGCATGCCAGATGCACCCATTAGTTCTGAAATGGCGATAAACATCGTCGTCGTAATCGCAAAAGGAATCCATTGTTTTATCGTTTGCGAGAGTGATTGTTTCATAATATGAGATGGAATGCGGAAGAAAATAATAGTAAATAGGCAAGTCATACCGAGCCAAAATCCTGGTGAATATAGTAGCTCCAGTTTATAAGAGTATGATTTTAAATCAAGGACTGCATATGATCTGAATACATCATGTAATGCTGGTACGAGGCGAGAAAGTAAAATACAAACTGTTAGGAATATATAAGGGCTAATAATTTTTATAATAGATACTTCTCTCTCCGTTGCCGCAGCATGTTCTGTTATAAGATTTTGTTCATTTTTCCCTTTTAATTTAATGATAAGAAAGCCAAATGCAATTGTAACGATGGAACTCAATATACCTGCTAGTTCAACACTTACGTATGCGTTAGAAAGATAAATTCCGAGAGAAAATAATAGAAAGAAACCGAATCCTTCTTTCCACTTTTCAATAACAGCCTGCCAACCACCAACAACGTGTAAAGAAAGGATGACGAAATAAGCAAACATCGGAATGCTTAGTAGTGCCGTATTCGTGCCAAGTGTTGTAAGCGGCATATTTATAAGCTGCGAACCGATAATCGTACCAGTTGCCATTGCGCCCCATGAACTAGCTAGTAAACCAATAAATGAAAGTAGTACAGCTTGAAACGGTTTATAGCCTAATGATAGAAAGATAGGTGCTGCAACCATGAAGCCAATTCCGAATCCACTTACTGATTCGATTAGCGGACAAATACCAAAACACATAAGGAGCATTTGTAATAAACGATCGTGCGTCACTTCTTCTAGAAAACGTGCTACTTGATCGATGTACCCCATTTTATTCATGAGGTGAAATAAAAAAATACCGAAAAACAACACGTACCCGACAATAAAACAAATTAACCAACCTTTAATCGTTGCGTGCACAGTTTCACTTATCCCTAGTTGAAACGTTGGCGAGAGTAAAACGATTCCAACAGACACAACGTAAGCAATTAAAGAGGACCTTAATGACGTTTGTTTAAATAAAAATAAACAAATGAAAATCATCATAATTGGGATAAGTGCCAACAATATGGCCATGTTATCATCTCTTTTCATTAAAAATACAATTTTTAACTATTATATAACAGATGTCATAATTTTCAATTGTTTTTACTACAGATTCAAAAAAGGAGCCATTTAGCTCCTTTTTTGAATCACTCCCATTTTCTTTTATCCTGAAAAACGCTCTGCTGTCCAACTATTTTGTCTAATACAACAAACACAATATAAGCACATATTACTTGCAATACAACATTTCCAAATTTCATTAATTCAAATGAGTGGATCCAGCGAAATAATTCGTTTAATAATACAATCGAAACGATACTAAATAGTTCTATACTAATCGAAAATATACATATTTCTAAAATAGATTGCTCTTGAATGCGATTTAAGTTGGAAAAGATGAATACATATCCTAAAAATAGAGCCATCACCTCTATTTTCGTCATGCTAATAAGCCAAGCGTATAATGGTACAGTTAGAAGAAGATATAGTAGTTTCCGTCTTAGCATGCTTTCTCACCCTCTAAGTTATATGTATTTTCTGTATATTTTAACATTTATTACGTAAAACAAAAAGAAGAGACTTATGCCTCTTCTTTTTGTTTTGTTGCCTGTATTAATTCACATATTTCTTCTCGCTTTTCATTTTCTAACAGCTCGATGACTTTACTTCCAACGACTACTCCATCACATATTGTAATCATTTCTTCTACATGTTCCTTCGTTGAAATACCGAACCCTGCTACTACCGGTAAATGTGTATGTGATTTTACTTTTTCTAAGTAACTATGAATCTCACCTTTAAAGTTTTGACGTACTCCTGTTACGCCCGCTACTGTAACAGCGTAAACGAACCCTTCTGATTCACTCGTAATTTTTTCAATTCGCTCAATTGGGCTCGTTACTGTAACGAGTGGAATTAGCGCAATGTTTGCCTCTCGAAGTAACGGGGCAATAATATTTTGTTCTTCATACGGTAAATCCGGAACGATCATACCGTCTACACCTGCTTCTATACAGTTTTCGATGAATCGTTCTTTTCCGAATGCGAGTACTGGATTTAAATATGTCATGAGTACAAACGGAATTTGTACTTTTTTCCTTACCTCTATTAATGCTTGAAAAATACCTTTTACTGTTACACCGCTATCTAGCGCTCGTTTCCCTGCTCTTTGAATCGTTGGACCGTCTGCGACTGGATCTGAAAACGGAATGCCGATTTCAACGATACTCGCTCCTGCTTCGTCTAGAAAACAAATTCTTTCTTTTAATTTTTCAAGGCCACCATCTCCGCCCATTACGTACGGAATAAATGCTTTCTTACCATTTTCAAACGCTGCTTTAATTTTTTCTACTCCCATTTTTTACACCTCTTCCATATAACGTTTTATACTCTCTACATCTTTATCCCCGCGGCCAGATAAACAAATGACAAGTCCTTCGTCTTTCTTCATTTGCGGCGCTAATTTTAATGCGTATGCGATAGCATGTGAGCTTTCTAACGCCGGAATAATCCCTTCTTTTTTCGTTAATAATTGAAATGCTTCTAACGCTTCTGCGTCTGTTATCGAATGATAAGAAACGCGGCCAATATCTTTTAGCAAGCTATGTTCTGGCCCAACACCTGGATAATCAAGCCCCGCTGAAATAGAATGCGCTTCTTGAATTTGTCCTTCTTCATTTTGCAGAAGGTACATCATCGATCCGTGTAAAACACCAACGCTTCCTTTCGTTAAAGTAGCTGCGTGCTTTTCTGTATGAACACCTTTCCCAGCTGCTTCTACGCCGTAAAGAGCGACTTCTTCATCGTGTACGAACGGATAAAACATGCCCATCGCATTACTACCACCACCAATACATGCAACGACTGCCTCTGGTACTTTCCCTTCTAACGCTTCATATTGTTTTTTCGTTTCTTTCCCAATTACACTTTGAAAATCACGGACAATTTGCGGGAATGGATGCGGTCCGAGAACAGATCCCATAATGTAGTGCGTATCATGCACGTGTGAAACCCAGTAACGAAGCGCCTCGTTCACCGCATCTTTTAATGTGCCGCTACCTGCTGCTACACTTTCTACTTTCGCTCCGAGTAATTCCATTCGGAACACATTTAATTTTTGACGTCTCACATCTTCTTCTCCCATAAAGATGACGCATTCTAATCCGAGTAGGGCACATACAGTAGCTGTTGCAACTCCGTGTTGTCCTGCTCCTGTTTCAGCGACAACTTTTTTCTTGCCCATTCGTACTGCCAGTAGTGCCTGACCGATTGTATTGTTAATTTTATGAGCTCCTGTATGGTTCAAATCTTCACGTTTTAAATAAATCTTTGCACCCCCGCAATACTTCGTCATATTTTCAGCGAAATAAAGCGGTGTTTCTCTTCCGACGTACGTTTTTAAATAATGATTTAATTCCTTTTGAAACCCTACATCTTGCATCGCTTCTTTATATGCTTCTTCTAGCTCTAATACAGATTGCATTAACGTTTCTGGAACGTATCGTCCTCCGTATATACCGTAGTGACCTTTTTCATCTGGATATGCGTAATTCATTTGGAACACTCCTTCGCTTTTTTTATGAATTGTTTTATTTTCTCTACATCTTTCTTTCCTTCTGTCTCCACTCCGCTACTTACATCGACCATGTATGGCTGAATCGTTCGAATCGCTTCTTCTATATTAAGAGCGTTTAATCCACCAGCTAATATCGTTTTCTCTCGTAACTCTTTTGGCATATGCGCGAGTAACTCCCATGAAAATGTCTTTCCATTTCCTCCGTGAAACTTTTCCTTCGGGCTATCAAACAATATATAATCCGTTTCATATGCTTGAGCATTTTTCAAATCATTCTCTGAAGTTACTCCAAGTGATTTTATAGACGGAATATTCAATCTTTTGATTTGGTGATTATCTTCATCTCCATGTAGCTGCACATGTGTTAACCCGCTCTCATCTGCAATTTTCTGTATCACTTCTACTGATTCATTTACGAAAACACCAACCTTTAACACGTTTGTTGGAAGCTCCTGAATGATTTCTTTCGCTAGCACTGGAGTGATTTTTCGCTTACTTTCTGCAAAAACAAATCCGAGTGCATCAGCTCCGTATTCGCAAGCACGTTTTGCCGTTTCAACATCAGTGATACCGCAAATTTTCACTTTCATATGTTCACCTTACAATCTTCAAAAAAGGTATGAATAGAAGATGATGTCATAAGTACTTCTCCAACTAATACACCTTTCGCTCCAGCTTTTTTAACACGGATAATATCTTCCTTTGAATGAATCCCACTTTCACTAACCCAAAGTAATTTCTCCTCGTTTAATCGTTTTCCAAGCTTTTCTGTTTGGCTTAAATCGACTTCGAATGTTTTTAAATTACGGTTGTTAATACCGATAACGTGCGGATTTAATTGAATTGCAATTTCTAATTCCTGCTCATCATGAACTTCAACAATTGCCTCTAATCCTTTTTCTAGTACGTAGCTGTACAGCTCTTTTAATTTTTCTTTCGTTAACGCCGCTACAATTAATAAAATAATATCTGCTCCAGCTTCATACGCCCTATCAATTTGAATCTTATCAATTATGAAATCTTTACATAAAAGCGGAATGTTACTTTCTGCTCTTGCCGTTTGTAAATCGTGAAACGATCCTTTAAAAAATTGACCGTCTGTTAAAACAGATACTGCTCCTGCGCCGCATTCTTCATATATTTTCACTTGTTTTCGTACATCAACGTGTAAATTAATATCTCCTTTTGATGGTGATGCTCGCTTTACTTCTGCAATGACAGTAAACTGCTGTAATGCTTCTACAAGTGAAAGTGTCTTTCTACTTTCTTTTAATGGTGTATACGTTTCATATAATGCCGCAACTTCCTTTTTCTTTTGGTCTACAATTTTATCTAAAATCGTCCCCACGTTAATTCACCCTTTCTAATTTTTCATTACTTGCTGCAATTAATAAGTTTAGTTTGGCTAATGCTTTTCCAGAGTCAATGCTATATGCCGCTAGTGTAATTCCTTCTTCAATCGTTTCTGCTTTTCCATTTGCCAAAAGGGCTAGACCTGCATTTAATAAAACTGTATCGCGGTAAACATTCTTTTCTCCGCTTAATACTCCGAGCGTAATCTTTGCATTTTCTTTCGAATCCCCGCCTCTAATCTCTTCGTTTTTCACTATTGAGAAACCATATTTCTTAGGTTCAATACTCGTTTCTACTATTTCATTATCTTTCAAAATGACAACATAATTCTCTCCTTGTAATGATGCTTCATCTAAAAATCCACTTCCGTTTACGACAAGCGCTTGTTTTCTGCCTAGTTTCTGTAATACTTGCGCAACTGGTAGTAACATATCTCGTTTATAAATGCCGACAAATTGTGTTTCTAAATTTACCGGATTTGTTAAAGGACCAATTAAGTTAAAAATCGTCGGCACATTCAATTCTTTTCTTATTTTCATAATGCGTCTTAATGCTGGATGCATCGCTGGTGCAAATAAAAATGCGATGCCGACATGCTCTAATAAATAATCAATTTCGTTTGGCGTACTGCTAATATTTACACCGAGTTCTTCTAATAAATCTGCACTTCCTGTTTTACTAGAAACAGCTCGATTACCATGTTTTGCAACCTTTACGCCAGCTCCTGCCAGTACAAATGCCGATGTTGTACTAATATTAAACGTTTGGGCACCGTCACCACCCGTCCCACAATTGTCCATCGCTCCTTGTATATGGTTCGAAAACGGTAATGCCTTTTCACGAAGAGCTTGAACAAGACCGTATATTTCTTCTGCTGTTTCACCTTTTGCTTTCAGTAATACTAAGAAAGCTGCAATTTCACTCTCCAATATGTTTTCATTTAATAAAAGAAGCCCTGCTCTATACATCTCCTCTTCTGTTAAATGTTGTCTCTCCACTAATTTACGAAGATAGTTATTCATACTCTTTCCTCCTCCTTCACTTCTGTTAAAAAGGCACGTATTAACTTTCCACCTTCTTCTGTCGCGATTGATTCCGGATGAAACTGTAATCCGAATAGCGGATAATAATTGTGACGAACTGCCATAATTTCTCCATCGTCCATCGCTGTCGCTAGTATGTCAAAACACTCTGGCAAGCTCGTTTGCGCTGCAACAAGGGAATGGTAGCGCATCGCCGTTAATGGCTGTGTTACATATGAAAAGATTGAAGTTCCATTATGTTTTACACGTGATGTTTTACCGTGTTTAATGCGTCCTGCTCTTACAATGTCCCCTCCAAATGCTGATATAATTGCTTGATGACCAAGGCAAATACCTAATATGGGAACGTTCTTATAAAAATGACGAATCACTTCGATACAAATGCCAGCATCCTCTGGTTTTCCTGGTCCTGGTGATAGCACAATTCCTGTTGGATTCATCCCTTCTAACTGTTCTATCGTTATTTGATCATTTCTTACGACAACAATTTCTTCCTCGCATTCACCTAACAGTTGATACAAGTTATATGTGAATGAATCGTAATTATCAATTAGTACAATCATTTCATTACCTCCAATAGTGCTCTCGCTTTATTTAACGTTTCTTCATATTCAGCTACTGGGTCTGAATCATAAACAATTCCCGCTCCTGCCTGAACGTATGCTTTTTCATCCTTTACGACCATTGTTCGAATGGCGAGCGCCATATCAAGATTCCCTGAAAAACTAACGTATCCAACTGCACCTGCGTATACATTTCTTTTTTCATTCTCTAGCTCATTTATAATTTCCATCGCTCTAATTTTCGGAGCTCCCGACACTGTTCCTGCTGGTAGGCAATACGCTAATGCATCAAATCCACTCATTCTTTTTCGCAATATTCCGTAAACTTCAGATACAATGTGCATAACGTGAGAGTATTTTTCTACTTTCATATATTTATCTATCGTCACGGATCCAATTTCACTTACTCTGCCAATATCATTTCGCCCAAGATCTACAAGCATCATATGCTCCGCTCGTTCTTTCTCATTTTCTAACAGTTCTTTTTCAATTTCCGCATCTTGCTCCTTCGTTTTCCCTCTCGGCCTCGTACCCGCAATTGGATTCGTCATCACCTTATCTTCTCTAACTGATAACAAGCTTTCCGGCGAAGAACCGAGTACAACATAATCTTGAAAATCGATATAGAACATATATGGTGACGGATTGGCAATTCGAAGTTTTCGGTATAACGCGAATGGATCCCCAATACATTCACTTTGCAAACGCTGTGACAGTACGACTTGGAATATGTCCCCGGCTCTTATATGTTCTTTCGCCGTTTCTACCATCGCGCAAAATTCTTTTTCTGTTATAGAAGAAGTGAATGATAATGTTGATTTTATTTCAGTTACTTCCGCTTCTTCTCCCCTCAGCACTTCCTCTTTGTATACTTGCAATCTTTCATATACTTCTTCATAATCTGCTGAATCATCTTCCCTGCATACATATACAAATGATAATTTTTGACGTAAATGGTCATACACGATAAACTCACGATATAGTAAAAGGTGTACTTCTGGAATATTTAGTGGATCGTGTAAATCTGCTCCAATGTTTTCATATTGCCGAATGACGTCATAGCCAATATAACCAACTGCTCCTCCGCAAAATGGGAATGGACTGTCTACTTGAGCTGACGCGATTTCTTCTTCTAACACTTGTAGTACGTTACCTTGCAACTCTTCTGCCCGGCCGTAAATCGTTCGTTCTACTTCCGTACCAATACTTTTCACTTCACCATATGGATTACATCCTAAGTAAGAATAGCGTCCTTTATCTTGATGAAGCTGCGAACTTTCTAATAAAAACTTTTTCTTTCCCTTCATACGTCTATATAAAGAAATTGGCGTAATGCTATCTCCTTCTTCTTCAGCGATTACTAAAAATGCTCTTCCCTGTTCTTTTTGCTTCATAAATTCCTCTTTTGTCATCATGCCTTTCACCTCAATCTGAAAAATAAAAAAGTCCCCTACATATCGAAAATATGTAGAGGACGATAAATTTACCGTGGTACCACCTCATGTTGGACGCAAAAGCATCCCGCTTTATTCAGGTACAAAATATATACCTTATCCTTGTAACGGCGGAACCCGGGTTGCCTACTGAAAATAATTGTTCAGCATACCTCTCGTAAGCCCATTCCGTATATGGCACCGCACCGGGCTCCCACCTATCCCCGGTTCTCTGTAACGTCTCCAATATACGTACTCTTCTTACTTCAACGATTTCATTTATTTAATTTTTTGTACACAAAAAGGGAGTACTCATCCTATAGAAAGGACGGGTACTCCCGTGGTGCCACCTTAATTCGTTACGAATGTAACGCACTTTACCGTATCAAAAACAATACGTGTCTCTTGTATCGATGAGATCATGTCGCCAAAGCCTACTTCTTTCGTTTCGGTTTGGAAGCTCCGAAGCCCATTCCACATCAATTCCATACTGATTCGCACCAACCATCAGCTCTCTGACATGTTCATCATGTGTACTCTTCTTCATCAACGCTTGCATTTTTTTAAGTTGCACTCATTATAGACCTTACTTTTTTCATAAGTCAATACTTTTTAAAAAATTTTATTTTTCTCTCCTTTCAATATTATATTGACAAAACAACCTCTTTTTATGTAAATATAATAAATACTCTATTAAAAATAAGGTTTTTTGTATGAATATTATATATTAAAAAAGTAAAATGATATCAAAAAACGCTTACATTTCTGAAAATTCATATTTCTGTATGGATTTTTCAGAATAATCATGATAGATTATAAATATGCATAACGCATCAAAAGACATGACAAAAGGAAGGGGAACTTCATGAGTACGCAGATGTTAACTTTAACTTCAATCTCTATTTACATGCTCGGGATGTTAGTCATTGGCTATTTCGCCTATAAACGAACGTCCAACTTAACAGATTATATGCTTGGCGGGCGTACACTAGGCCCCGCAGTAACAGCATTAAGTGCTGGAGCATCCGATATGAGTGGTTGGCTTTTAATGGGCTTACCCGGTGCAATGTTTAGCGTTGGATTGAGTAGTAGTTGGATTGCGATCGGCCTAACACTAGGCGCATACGCAAACTGGCTTTATGTCGCTCCTCGCTTACGTACCTACTCTGAAATTGCAAACAACTCTATTACTATCCCAGAATTTTTGGAACACCGCTTCCACGACAAATCTCACATGCTACGCTTAGTATCCGGACTTGTTATTATGATTTTCTTTACTTTTTATGTAGCTTCAGGATTAGTTTCAGGCGCTGTATTATTTGAAAATTCATTTGGTATGAACTACCACTTTGGGTTATTCATTGTTGCTGGCGTTGTTGTCGCTTACACATTATTTGGTGGTTTCTTAGCCGTAAGTTGGACAGACTTCGTACAAGGAATCATTATGGTAATTGCTCTTATTCTTGTTCCTATCGTAACAATTATGAATTCGAACGGACTTGGGCCTGCATTTGATACAATTCGTTCTGTAGATCCAACACGTCTAGATATTTTTAAAGGTGCCTCTACTTTAGGAATGATTTCCTTATTCGCATGGGGCCTTGGTTATGTTGGACAACCTCATATTATCGTACGCTTTATGGCGATTTCTTCTGTAAAAGAGATTAAAAGCGCACGAAGAATTGGTATGAGCTGGATGATTTTCTCTGTTGTTGGAGCTATGTTTACTGGTCTTATCGGTATCGCTTACTACTCACAACAAGAGTTAACATTATCTAATCCAGAAACAATTTTCCTTGAACTAGGAAAAATTTTATTCCACCCACTTATTACTGGATTTTTATTAGCAGCTATTTTAGCAGCTATTATGAGTACAATTTCATCTCAATTACTCGTTACTTCTAGTGCTATAACCGAAGACTTATATCGTACATTCTTTAAACGCTCTGCTTCTGATAAAGAGCTTGTATTTGTCGGTCGTATGGCTGTACTTGTTATTGCATTAGTTGGGTGCGCATTAGCGTTTAAACAAAATGATACGATTTTAGCTCTTGTTGGATACGCTTGGGCTGGTTTCGGTTCTTCATTCGGACCTGCTATTTTATTAAGCTTATATTGGAAACGTATGACGAAGTGGGGCGCACTTGCTGGTATGATTTCTGGTGCCGCTACTGTTATTATATGGACTCAATTCGAATTCTTAAAAGATTTCTTATATGAAATGATTCCAGGTTTCGCTATTAGTTTACTAGCCATCGTAATTGTTAGTTTACTAACACAACCTTCAAAAGAAGTTGAAGAGCAATTTGAGAATTTCGAAAAACAACATAGTCATAATCTATAAAGGAAAAGCTCTGCTGTTATCGTATCAGCAGAGCTTTCTTTTTATGAAAGTTCGACAATCTTCTACTCGAATTTAACAATTTCTTTATGTTTCGTTAAATTAAACATAACACTAGTCCTTTATAGTAGTACTATCAGCACTTATACAGGAAGGGGACTCCAACATGTTAGCAGCTTTCCAGCAACAACAAACACGAAAATTTTCACCTATTACAAATACTTCTGCGTCTCGTTTGAACATACAACCTAATCCACCTAAAATTTCAATCGCTCCTTCTGTTATTTCAGTCATTGGTGTTCATATGAAAAAAAATAAGTTGAAAGTAAGAACTGGACAAAGCACTGAGTTATCAGCCTCTGTTTTGCCAGTGCAAGCAACGAATAAAGAACTTATTTGGACAAATATGAATGCTGATGTTATCACAATGTATCCAAAAGGTGATACGGTAACGATTACTGGAAAAAGTGCCGGAAGAGCAGTCATAATTGTCACAACTACTGAAGGAAAGTTCCGTGACCTATGTATTATTCATGTACAACCTTATATGACAAATCCAAAGTAAAAGAGTGGCTTCCTAGCCACTCTTTTACTTGATTTCAATGTTTGAATTTTTACTTGTAACAAGATTGATGAATTGGTCTTTATCTTTAGGAGAAATAACTTCTGTTTTATGTGCGCCGTAAACAATTTCAAGTCGATCCAATGACAATGCATGAGCAGCTATTGGATTTTTCGTATTTGAAATTTGTTTTATATCTCGTATAAATATGCTTTTTTTAACGAGACCTGATCTAATTGTAATTGTTTCTTCTCCGACGATGTATTTTGTCGAAAACCAACTCCACATAAATAATATTGCTAACGGAATTGTAAAAAATAAAAGAAAATACTCTTTTCCTGCAAATAGAGGAGCAAAACACGCTCCAATGACAACGAAAAAAATCGGATATAACCATATATCTTTTTTTGATGGAAATTCCATTAAACTTCCCTTCCTCCCCTATATTTCTGTAAAACAAAAAGAGAAGTATCACAACTTCTCTTTTCTCCTCTAACATTATAATTCCTGTGTATACGCCGGCTCGTTTACTACATTTTTTGCTGTTCGTTTTTGTTGCTGTAGTAAGAAAACAGATACACCAAACAATACGAGCATGCTACCGATAATTTGCATTACATTTAGTCTTTCACCGAGTAAGAAGAACGCTAATATAGATGCTCCAACTGGTTCACCTAAAATACTCATTGAAATTGTTGTTGCATTTACGTAGTTTAATAACCAATTATTAATGACGTGTGAAACTGTCGGCACAACCGCAAGTAAAAGAAAAACGGTCCAGTCCCACTTCGTATAACCTGTAAAAGGCACTTGCAATACTATATTATAAATCCCCATAAAAATACCTGCGAATGCAAAAACTGTAAAGCTATAAATCCAGTGTGATACTTTCTTTACTGTTGTTTGCCCGATAAATAAATAACCAACAACCGCTAGGACACTTAAAAAGGATAATATATCTCCATAAATTGCTTGTTCACTTAACCCTAAATCTCCCCACCCAATACACATTACGCCTAGTATCGCTATTCCCATTGTCGCAATGGCTGAGTATGTTGTTCTTTCTTTAAATAAGAAAAAACCTCCAACTAAAGATACGATTGGTTGAAGCGCTAAAATAATCGTCGAACTAGCAACTGTCGTATGCTTTAAAGATTCAAACCACAAAAGAAAATGAAGCGCTAAAAAGAAACCAGATCCAATTAAAAATCCCCAATCTTTTATTTGAATCTTACTAAACTCTTCCCGTTTTTTCCAAACGATAGGCAGCATAATAAGCACGATAATCCATAATCGATACATACTTAATATTGAAGATGGTGCTGAGGACATCTTTACAAAAACTGCTGCGAATGAAATGGCTATAATGGAAATTGCTAATGGTAGCGCGATTGATCTTTCTTGTTTCAAATTCCGTCTCCCCTCTCACCTGTCAAAAATCCCACTTCATTATATCCGTTTTCTTTCACAACTTAAATACTAATTTTTTAGATTCTTCGTACCATTATGGTAAAATAGAAACGAAAGCACCTATTAGTGAATATTTCTTTCTTTTTCACTACAAGTGTCGCTCTTACAATCATTACAGTAAATTTTTATTTAGGGGGATCTACATGAATCAAACAATAGGGAGAATTGAAGAAATTTCATTTTATAGCGCATCACTTCAAGAAGATGTTACACTTCTCGTTTACTTACCGGTAAATTACACACCACTACACAAACATACAGTTGTAATTGCACAAGATGGTAGAGATTATTTTCAGCTTGGTAAAGCGCACCGTGTAATTGAGCGCCTTCGTGAAACTGAAGAAATTGACCGTACAATTATTGTCGGTATTCCATATAAAAATGTACACGATCGTAAAGAAAAATATTTCCCAAATGAAGTGAAAAACGCTGCGTATATTCGTTTCCTTGCTCATGAACTTGCACCATATATCGATGAAAACTATCCAACGTACCAAATGGGAAAAGGTCGTGTGTTAATTGGTGATTCTCTTGGCGGGACAGTTTCCTTCATGACTGCACTTATGTATCCGCATACATTCGGTAAAGTCGTTATGCAATCACCATTTGTGGATGAAACAGTGATGAACTTAGCAAAAGACTTTAAAAATCCGGAGGCGCTAGACCTTTATCACGTCATTGGGACAGAAGAAACAGCTGTAAAACGCACTGATGGACAAGTATCCAATTTCGTTGGGCCGAACCGTGAGCTCAATACGCTTCTGACAGATAGAAATTTCATCACGCATTACGAAGAATTTGAAGGTAACCACACGTGGAAATATTGGCAAACTGATTTACCGAAAGCTTTCTCTCATATTCTATCAATGAAATAATAGAGAGCAGTATTCAGAATAATTTGATATAATAGATTAAGAGAGTTATTTTCTCAAAATCTAACTAGACTTACAAAGGGAGGAATTGGAACATGAAATTAGGCATTGTAATTTTTCCATCTAAAATGATTCAAGATAAAGCGAACGGATTGCGTAAACGTTATGATCCGCACTACGCATTAGTTCCGCCACATATTACATTGAAAACACCCTTTGAGACGCAAGATGAACAATTAGAATCGATTGTAAAAGAGTTACATACAATCGCAAGTAAAACGAACCCTTTCACCCTTCATGTCGGAAAAGTTGGTTCATTCGCACCGGTTAATAATGTTCTTTATTTTAAAGTAGAAAAAACACCTGAACTTACTTTCTTAAATGAGGAAATGCATAGCGAATTCTTTATACAAGAACGCGAGTACGCTTTCGTACCTCATTTAACAATCGGACAAGGCTTATCAGATGCAGAACATGCTGATGTATTAGGTCGATTACGTATGAAAGATTTCTATTATGAACAACCAATTGATCGCTTCCATCTTCTATATCAATTAGAAAACGGAACGTGGACTGTATACGAAACATTCCACCTTGGAAAGGGGAACAACTAATTTGCACGCACAGATCGTACAAACGGACGAACAACTAAGAGATGCATTCTCTGTACGTAAGCAAGTATTTGTGAATGAGCAACAAGTTTCTGCTGACGAAGAGTATGATGAGTTTGAAGAAACTTCAACACACGTTGTTATATATGATAATGATGTTCCAGTTGGTGCTGGTCGTTTTCGCATACTGGATGGAATAGGAAAAATGGAACGCATTTGCGTACTAGCTTCCCATCGTAAAAAAGGCATTGGAAAAATTGTTATGGATGCACTTGAAGCGTATGCGAATGAAAACTCGCTACCAAAATTAAAGCTGCATGCCCAAACACATGCTGAAGATTTCTATAAGAAGCTTGGATATGTAACGCATTCTGATGTATTCATGGAAGCAAATATTCCTCACATCGTTATGATAAAAGAATTGTAATTTGAAAACAGGAGGTATCCCCTCCTGTTTTTTACATTGCTATTTTCTTTTTCTTCCGCTAAAGTTAAATGTTGATGCTATAGTTTTGAAGGTGAATATATGACACAAGAAAAATTTTCACAAAAATCATTAACGCACGCTGACATTCCGCGTGCAACATATCATATTCCGAAAACATCTACCCATTTAATTATGGAAGAAGATGCAGATGCGGCGTATTTTCGCGCTCTCGAACAACAAAATGTTTTTTTAAATGAAAAACAATTAGAGGCTGTGCGAACGACAGAAGGCCCTGTCCTTACATTGGCTGGTGCCGGAAGCGGGAAAACATCTGTTTTAACAACCCGCGTAGGTTATTTAGTAAATGTAAAACAAGTTCATCCACGAAATATTTTATTGCTTACATTTACACAAAAAGCTGCTGAAGAAATCCGAAACCGTGTAGCAAATTTACCAGGTATGAATCGTGCTGCAAGTAGCTACGTTGTTGCTGGTACATTCCACTCTGTCTTTTTAAAATTGCTTCGTAGTCAAGGATATAATCAGCAAATTTTAGCAAACGAAAAACATAAACAAATTATGATAAAGAAAATCTTGAAAGAATTGCGTCTAAAAGACGATTATGATGCTGAAACAATGCTCGCTATGATTTCACTTGAGAAAAACAAATTGAATCGTCCGAAAGATGTAAAAGCAAAAACACCCGTTGAACAAGAATTTAAAGAAGTATACGAGCGTTTTGAAGAAGTGAAACAACGATATAATTATATTGATTTCGATGACATCTTATTAGAAACATATTATATGTTAGAAAATAACGCTCCTTTGCTTACCCAATTACAACAACGTTTCCACTATATTGAAGTAGATGAGTTCCAAGATACATCGTATGCACAATATGAAATTGTAAAATTGTTAGCCACGCCAAGAAATAATTTATTTATCGCGGGTGATGACGACCAGGCGATATATGGCTGGCGAGGAGCAAGTCACCAAATTATTTTATCTTTTCCAAAAGAATTTGATAACACTACGATTATCGCACTTAATACGAATTATCGATCCAATCCTTTTATCGTCGGACTTGGAAATGAAGTTATCAAACTAAATCAAGAACGTTTTGATAAAGAGCTATATTCTGTGCGTGAAGAAGGTGTACAACCTTTTTACGCAAGACCTGCTACGACTCTTGATGAAGCAAATCAAATTTTGCAGCTCATTCAAGAAAAAGTAGATAGCGGCGAACGCAACTATAAAGATTTTTGTTTACTGTATCGCACACATTCTGTAAGCCGTTCGTTACTTGATCAGCTTACAATTCACAAAATCCCATTTATTAAGCACGGGGCGAGTCAATCATTTTATGAACATTCTTTAATTAAGCCTGTATTAGATCATTTAAGACTGGTGATTGAACCGTTTCGACTAGAATCACTTTCAAATATATTGCCAACTATGTATATCGGGCGTGATGATTGTATTTCATTTATTGAACGTGAACAATGGAAATATGGTGAGGGGCGGTTCCCTTCTCTTCTTCATTTCTTATTATTAAATCCGAGCTTAAAACCTTTTCAAGTAAAAAAGGTAAATGAGCGTATCGATTTTATTAAATTTATAAAAGAATTAGAACCGAAAAAAGCATTAAAAGAAATTATTCATGGTAAAGGAAAGTATTTAGAGTACTTACAAAGTAACGATCGTTCTTCCTTTACGATGCATAAAGATATACAAGAAGAAATGTTAGAAGAATTAATGGAGTCCGCAACTCGTTTCACCGATATTCCAGCTTATTTACAATTTATTGATGAAGCAATTCAAGGTCAAAAAGAAATGGAAGCATTAAAAACAATGCCGGAAAAAAATGCTGTTTCGCTTATGTCTATTCATAACGCAAAAGGCCTTGAATTTCCATGCGTCTTTTTACTTGGAGCGAGCGATGGTATTCTTCCCCATACTTCTTCTTTAAAAGATGCAAATGATCGTGTTACAGAGACTTCTGAAGCTTTAGAAGAAGAACGTCGACTACTTTATGTCGCAATTACACGTGCGAAAGAAGAACTTTACATTTCCTCTCCGCAATTTTTTAGAGGAAAAAAATTAGATATATCTCGTTTTTTATATACTGCGCGAAAAGATTTACCTGAAAAGACATCCACTAAATAAGGATGTCTTTTTTTATATTGCATTATGTACATCCCTACTATATAAATTCCCTGCTTTTATCGTAAGAATTAACGTAATATCAACCATATCTCATTCATATTGTAATAGTGTATGTCAGAACTCACGATAAGGAGTGAACATAATGAGCTGCAATTGTAACGAAGACCATCATCACCATGATTGTGATTTCAACTGTGTATCGAATGTCGTTCGTTTTATACATGAATTACAAGAATGCGCAACTACAACATGTGGATCCGGTTGCGAAGTTCCATTTTTAGGTGCACATAACAATGCATCAGTAGCGAATACACGTCCTTTTATTTTATACACAAAGACTGGAGAACCTTTTGAAGCATTTGCACCATCTTCAAGCCTTACTAGTTGCCGATCTCCCATTTTCCGCGTAGAAAGTATAGATGATGATGACTGTGCTGTACTCCGTGTATTGACTGTAGTTTTAGGTGATGGTACCTCTGTACCACCTGGTGACGACCCAATCTGTACGTTTTTAGCTGTACCAAATGCAAGGTTAGTATCGACATCTACTTGTATTACTGTTGATTTAAGTTGTTTCTGCGCTATTCAATGCTTACGTGATGTTTCTATATAAAACTAAATATTAATTTAAGCATGGATTGGGTGGCAGAGTTTTCTGCCACCCAATCCATGCTTAAAAGCTATTATTATGTATTTTTCATAAAATTGGGAACTTGTCTAGAACATAGAACCTGTCCTTTTCATTAACTGAAAGTAGAAACAGATAAAGGAGTGAAAAACATGTTCTCTTCTGATTGCGAATTTACTAAAATCGATTGCGAGGCGAAACCAGCTAGTACACTACCTGCCTTCGGTTTTGCTTTCAACGCGTCTGCACCTCAGTTTGCTTCACTATTCACACCATTACTATTACCTAGCGTAAGTCCAAACCCAAATATTACTGTTCCTGTAATAAATGATACAGTAAGTGTCGGAGATGGTATTCGAATTCTACGAGCTGGTATTTATCAAATCAGTTATACATTAACAATTAGTCTTGATAACTCACCTGTTGCACCAGAAGCTGGTCGTTTCTTCTTATCATTAGGTACGCCAGCTAACATTATTCCTGGATCAGGTACAGCAGTTCGTTCTAACGTTATTGGTACTGGTGAAGTAGACGTATCCAGTGGTGTTATTCTTATTAACTTGAACCCTGGTGATTTAATTCAAATTGTACCAGTTGAGTTAATTGGAACTGTGGACATCCGTGCTGCAGCATTAACAGTTGCACAAATTAGCTAGTAAAAAGCGGTATTTCTTCATTAGAAATACCGCTTTTTACATGTATAATAAAAAACACTCACAGTAACATGAGTGTTTCATTCTTCATAGTGTTTTATTGTGTTCTTCTTTTTCCCACAATTACATCCCTTTTTCTTCACAAATCCTTGTTGTTGCAATTGTTCTTGATATGCCTGTTGTTGCAATTGGTGTTGTTGCTGTATATGATACCATTGCTGCAGATCATATGAATTTTGCCTTGGATTATTGCTCACAGCAAACATCTCCTCTACTTTAAAATCTGTCAATTTACTATATGAACAACTTCTTATTTCCGTTCCCTCATTCTTTTAAACTCCGCTTTTTCTCGTATTATGAAAATATATTATTCTCCTATAAAATATCCTGTAATTGTTTCAATGATTGCCGCTGCACCTGCAATGGCTAATAATGCAAGTAACGGCTCTGCAACGATAGGAATCCAATTATATACACCTAATAAAAAAGCACTAACCCATACACCTGTACACCAATAACAGCTTAATAATTCACCAACCCACTTTCTTAATCCTTTACCTTTTACTTTTGTAAAGGTTGATACACTTCCATCAGGCTCCGTAATCTCTAGCTCATCAATAAACGGTCTTCGCAAAAAGGCTGTAATTTTATCATAAACAATTAAACGGGTGAGCCTAAAAGCAGCTAACGCAAAAATAAAAAATAAAAGCCAGCTTGTAAACAGCATGATTCCACCTTCCCTTATCTTCTTCCGCCTATTTAAAAAAAAAGGTCTTGAGATTGTGACCAAATCTCTCCGACTCCAATATCTTATTAATGTAAATACAAACAAGAAGATAAGGAGTGACATTAATGAGTTGTAACGAAAATAAACACCATAGCTCTTCTCATTGTGTAGTTGACGTTGTAAAATTCATCAATGAATTACAAGATTGCTCTACAACAACGTGTGGATCTGGTTGTGAAATTCCATTTTTAGGAGCACACAATACTGCAGCAGTAGCGAATACACGCCCTATTATTATATACACAAAAGTTGGATCACCTTTTGAAGCATTTGCACCATCTGGAAGCCTTACTAGCTGTACTTCTCCGATTTTCCGTGTTGAGAGTGTAGATGATGGTAGCTGTGCTGTGCTACGTGTGTTAACTGTAGTATTAGGTGATGGATCCCCTGTACCACCTAATGATGACCCAATTTGTACGTTTTTAGCTGTACCAAATGCAAGACTAGTATCGACATCTACTTGTATCACTGTAGATTTAAGCTGTTTCTGTGCGATTCAGTGCTTACGCGACGTTTCTATCTAATAAGTTAAGTAAACTAAAAAACTATTGGGGTGGTAGAAGATTTTCTACCACCTTTACATATTTAAAAACCTGCCATACTAATCGATTGGATATCATCTATAGATAACCGAATATCTCTCATACTATTTGGCGGCATAATGGCTACAATGCCATTACGATACGATATGATCGATCCAACATATGAGACTGTAGCTGTTTTTATTCTGCACCTTACTTTCGGAATGTAATGAGGGCGGTTTAATAAAAAATGAATTTTCTCTTCATTATTCATATCCTTAAATGATTTATTATACGGGACAGTTCTCACTGGCTCTTGCTGTTCTTTCTGTTCTTGTTGCTCTTGTACTTGTTCCTCTTCTTCTATTGTTTCTTCTACTTGTTGCTCTTCTTGCTGTTCTATTACCTCTTCCACAGCACTACTTACAACATTTTCGTTTCTATTACTTTCCTCTTTTCGATCCTCATTTTCAAAGTTTGTTAAGATAATTCTTTTTATTTTCGGTGCAGCAAGTTCCAAATTTACTTGCGCAATATATAACAACGGTTTTCCAACTGTTGAACTTTTATTTTTATTCTTCACACTCGTCCCTCCCACTTCCATACGTAGCTGAATAAATCGTGTACTATTATAGTTATATTCATAACGTGGTAAGAACTTTCGTTAAAAATCGTTCTTTCTAAGAACAAATAAAAAGGACAATCTCAACATGTAGAGATTGTCCTTTAAAAATTAATATTATATTTATCCTAGGATATGATACCCTGAATCAACGTGAATGTTTTCTCCTGTTACGCCGCGTGCTAAATCACTGAATAAGAATACTGCTGTATCCCCAACTTCTTCTGGAGTTGTTGTACGACGAAGTGGTGCGCGCTCCTCAATTTCTCTTAAAATTGAGTTAAAGTCGCCTACGCCTTTTGCAGATAACGTACGAATTGGTCCTGCAGAAATAGCGTTAACGCGAATGCCGTGTTGGCCTAAATCGTTAGCTAAATATTTTACGCTCGCTTCTAATGAAGCTTTCGCAACACCCATAACGTTATAGTTTTTCACAACGCGCTCGCCGCCAAGGTATGTTAACGTTAAAATATTTCCGCCTTCTGTCATTACTTTCTTCGCTTCTCTTGCTACAGCTGTTAAAGAGAATGCACTAATATTTTGTGCAAGTAAAAATCCATCGCGAGAAGTATCTACAAATTCACCTTTTAAATCATCACGATTTGCAAAAGCAATACAGTGTGCAACACCGTGAATTGTACCAACCTCTTGCTTGATTGTTTCAAAGCAAGCTGTAAGTTCTTCATCATTTGTTACATCACAAGGTAATACAAGTGATTCTTGTCCTTCTAATGTGTCCGCTAATTCACGAACGTTTCTTTCTAAACGTTCTCCTGCATATGTGAATATTAATTTTGCACCTGCATTATGCAAAGAGCGAGCAATTCCCCACGCAATACTTCTTTGGTTCGCAACGCCCATAACAACAAATGTTTTCCCTTGTAATAGTTCCATGATATATCCTCCCAGAATTGCTTATACTTGTTATTAGTACCTGATACTATAATTATAGTACCATAAAACCTCTTAAAGGCAAACAAAAAAGTCATTAACTTAAATTTTGTTAATGACTTTTTGTTTCTATAAAAAACCGCTCTAATCCTTCTTCCCAAGAAGGCATTTGTGAAAAACCATTTAATCGTAGCATGTTATGTTGGAAAACAGAATATTTTGGTCTAGCTGCCGCCGATCCAAATTCTTCGGTTGAAACAGGTAATACATTCACTTTCATATTTGCATCCGAGAATATTTTTTTTGCAAATTCAAACCAAGAACATGAGCCTCTATTTGATACATGATACGTACCGTATAAAGAAGTGTGAATGAGCTTATTAATCATCACATTTAAATCCGCCACATAAGTAGGAGAACCAATTTGATCCGCTACAACAGATAATTCTGCTCTTTCTTTTCCTAACCGCATCATCGTTTTCACAAAATTGTTTCCATACTTACCATATAACCACGATGTTCGAACGATAAAATATTTATTATGTAACTCTTTGACAAACTGCTCTCCCGCATACTTAGAAGCCCCGTATACATTTATCGGTGATGGATTATGAAACTCATGATAGCCATCTGGTCTGTCACCTTGAAATACATAATCGGTACTAATATAAACTAATTTCGCCCCTACTAATTGTGAAGCAACCGCTACATTTCGAGCTCCTATTGCATTTATTACATAAGCAAGGTCTTGTTCTTTCTCAGCATGATCAACCTTCGTATACGCTGCACAATGAATAATTATATGTGGCCTTATTTCTTGTACCACTTGCTGCATTCGGGATATATTTGTTATATCTAGTAACTTTTTATCAAATGGATATATGTCATATTCTTCAGCATTTAACTCTTCTTGTAGTTGCTTTCCCAATTGACCATTTGCTCCCGTTATGATAATCCGTTCTTTCATTTATATGCCCCTTATTTTTCTTTTAGTGGTTTCCACCATTCTATATGATGTTCATACCATTCCACCGTTTCTTTTAGCCCCTGTTCAAACGTATACTGTGGTTCCCACCCGAGCTCATTCTTCATCTTTTGTGCATCAATCGCATAACGACGATCATGCCCTAAACGGTCTGTAACATATGCAATATCTTCTTTCGTTTTTCCTAAGAGAGAGATAATTTGTTCCACAACATCTACATTGGTTTTTTCATTATTTCCACCTATATTATATACTTCTCCTATACGTCCCTTATGCAGAACAACGTCAATCGCACTACAATGATCCGTTACATGTAACCAATCTCTTACATTTAATCCATCGCCATATAACGGTAGTTTTTTTCCTTCCAGCGCATTCGTAACCATTAACGGAATTAACTTTTCAGGATATTGATACGGCCCATAGTTATTGGAGCAACGCGTTACTATAACTGGTAATTGATATGTTTTATAATAAGATAAAGCTATCATGTCGGCGCTCGCCTTGCTTGAAGAGTATGGACTATTTGGAGCTAACGGGGTTTCCTCGGTAAATCGCCCTGTTTTCCCTAAAGAGCCGTACACCTCATCTGTTGATACTTGCACGAGTTTAATATGTGGATATTTTTTTACTAATTCTAATAATGTGACTGTCCCAATTACATTTGTATCATAAAAAGGGATCGGATTTTCAATACTACGATCCACATGTGATTCAGCTGCGAAATTTACAATCACATGGACGTCTCGCTCTTTTATGACATGCTCTAGCAGCTCTCCATTTTGAATTTCCCCTTTTACAAAAGAGTAATTAGGATGCCCTTGAAGAGACTTCACATTATTTAAATTCCCGCTATATGTTAATGCGTCGTAATTAATAATTTTATATGTTTCATAGCTTTGTAACATGTAATGAACAAAGTTACTTCCAATAAATCCAGCCCCACCTGTTACTAATATATTCATAAACAACTCTCCTACTCAAAAGCTATCTTCACATTCCTGAAGCAACGGTAATATTCGATCTTTGTCAGACAAAATAGGATTTGTTACCGGCCATGGAATTGCTAATTCTTTATCTTCCCAAAGTACCCCTGAGTCATGATCGGCACTATAATACTCATCTACTTTATACATAACAATAGTATGCGGTACAAGTGTACAAAAACCATGTGCAAATCCTTTTGGCACTAACAATTGCCGATGATTATCCGCGCTTAAAATATATCCTCTCCACTGTTTAAACGTTGGTGAATCTTTTCGCAAATCAACGATAACGTCATAGATTGCTCCTTGCATAGCTTGAATAAGTTTCGTTTGTGCTTTCGGATTTTTTTGAAAGTGTAATCCCCGAATCGTTCCCGCTTCTGCTGAATAAGAAATATTATCCTGTACAAATGAATACGTAATCCCTAATGTTTCTAGCACCTTCTTATTATAACTTTCAGTAAAAAAGCCCCGCTCATCTCCAAATAACCTCGGTTCCAACAATTTTGCGTCGGTAAAGTTTGTTTCTAGAACTTTCATATTCTCACCTATTCTCCGTTAAACTGTTTACCAAAGTTTATATCCCGCGCTAACGTATTCGCCCTTTGAAGAGAAACATGAGTTCCCGCATCAGTCCACCAACCACTCATTTCATTATAAGTAAGTACCCCTCGCTTTAAATACCAATTATTGATATCTGTAATTTCAAGTTCTCCCCTTGCGGAAGGTTTTAATTCTTTTATATAAGAAAAGACTTTCGGGTCATACAAATAAATTCCTGTAACTGCATAGGAACTTTTCGGCTCTTTCGGCTTTTCTTCAATTTCAATTATTTTGCGGTTTTGAATATTTGCTACACCAAATCTCTCCGGATCATCTACAGATTGCAGCAGTACTTTCGCACCTTCTTTTTGATTTGCAAACTCTTCCACGTACGGACGAATGTCATCTGAAAAGATATTATCCCCTAATATAACTACCATACGATCATTCCCAACGAAATCTTCACAAAGCCCTAATGCTTGTGCAATTCCGCCAGCCTTATCTTGCACACGATACGTAAAGGACACGCCAAACTCTTGACCGCTTCCTAAAAAACTAACAACATCTCCCATATGCTCTTTACCTGTAATAATCATAATATCTGTAATTTCGCATTGTTTTAGCTTATATACTGCATGATAAATCATTGGATAACGTCCAACAGGAAGCAAATGTTTATTCGTTACTTTCGTTATTGGATATAGCCTTGATCCAGTACCGCCTGCTAAAATAATCCCTTTCACTCCGCATCTCTCCCTTATGATGGAGATAATATATCTTTATACTGTTCTACAAACACTTTTCGATCTTTCTCATATGTATCCGCATCAAATTCATCTCCGTTATAATGAATACACCATAAATTTGATTGATTTGGGATACCAATTAAATAACCAGCCCTTTGAAACTCTAAAGACTGTGATACATCATAAAAGTGGAACCCTTGAAACAAATCTTCTCGCCATGGAATATCATACTGCGTTGCCATGAATAAGCCATCAATTGCCTGCACCGACATAAAAGATTGGCTTCCATAAAACCCCTGATCTAAATTTAATAATTGATAATTCCGTCTTCTATGCTCAATCACTTTTCCTACTAAATTTTTCCCTTCCCACCATATCCCGTTACTCGGTAAAAACTGTGCACCAGCTACCCCAATTAAACCAAGTTTTTCGTTATCTTTAAAAAGAGAAATGAGTGTATAAAACATCTCTCGATTAATAAGATAAGTATCCTGATGTATATAAACCTTATACTTCGCGGGATATGAAAGTGCTCGGTTATATGCACTTGCCATACTTTTTGCATCTCGTATCGGAAAAATTTGTACAACATAATCAGGGGGAACAAAAAGGTTTCTTATTTGTCTCTCGCATTGTTCAAATAGCTCTTCATTATTTACACAAACAACAACTAATATTGTACGATCCTTCATTTTGTAGCCCCTCTATTCGTCTTGATTTACATCTGACATATAGTTCTCCACAAATATCTTTCTATACTTGTCATAGTTGGTCATATTCACATCAATATGATAGTGAATGCACCACGCATCACGTTGTACAGGAACCCCAACTGTATAGCCAGCTTTTCTAAATTCAAATGACTGAGATACATCATAATAGTCAAACCCATCAAACAAGTCTTCTCGCCACGGAATATCGTATTGCGTTGCCATCAATAAACCGTCGATACATTCCACAGGCATAAATGTTTTTGACTCATGGTACGGCTGTTCTTGAGTTGCCATATAAAATAAATCGTTCATATAACCAATTACTTTCCCAACAACTCCTCTGCCTTCATTCCATATCCCGTTTGGAGGAACATATTGGGCTCCAATCATTCCAATCATTCCAAGATGTTCATGTTCGTTAAATAATTGAAGTAATCCATATAAAAATGCCACATTCATAATGAAAACATCTTGGTGTATATATACTTTATATTTCGCTGGATGCGAAAGTGCTTGATTATATCCGCTCGTCATACTTTTCGCATTCCGAATTGGCATAAATTGTACAATATATCCTGGAGGCACTCCCAATCTCAATATATGCCGCACGCACTGTGCATACATTTTCCGATCATTTATACACGTAACAAATAATATTGTTTTTTCAGCAGCACTCATAACTGCGATTTTTCTGCTTCAATAATATACTGAAATACGACCGTCTCAGCCATGAAGCCACTTCCAAGACGATATTTCTTACAAATTCCATATAACTCCTCAATTAACGGTTCATACATTTTGTGATCAATATATACACGATCTACTTTACTAATCGAATATCCTGCTTTTAAAAACATTCGGAGCATTTCATTAAATGTAAAGAAACGAATATGCGTTTTATCTAATAAACCATATTCTGTATACGTCCAATTTCCAGCAAGTAACGGCGCTAATACTGAAATATGAGCAACGTTTGGTATACTTGCTAAAATCACACCATTTTCTTTTATATATGGCTTTACTTTTTCTATTACAGCCCACGGATCAAATAAATGCTCTAATACGTCTCCGAATATGACGCAATCAAATTGCTCCTCCTCATAAGGGAGATCTATTTTCTCTATATCCCCTAAAATAACATGATCAAGTCTTTCTTTTGCTTTTTCTGCCGCCTCTGGGAATGCCTCAATTCCGGATACACGTATGCCATTTTCTTTTATAGCTGCTCCCAATGCACCGCCCGAGCAACCAATATCAAGAACTTCTTTCCATTCCTTTTTTATATGCTTTAATAAATTCGGATTCGCTGCATTGTAATAATGCTCGGACTTTTCTTCATATAGAGAACTTTTTTCACGATTCATTTTACACACTCCTTATGCAAATTGAATTTGAAATATAAATCTCATTCACCAAATATTGGTTCCATTACTGATACACTAATATATAACCAATCTATTAGTGTTAGAATAACGATAAATCATTTCTAACAAAACGAAACTTATTACACTTTATATTGTTTATCAAAAACATCCCGAAAATATTTGCGGTTATATTCAATTGCAGCATTATTCGGAACATAAGAAGCTGCTAGTTCATTGTAATAATAAGCTTTATCTTGCTCTCCTAACTTGCTATAACAAATACACATTTGTAAATAGGGAAGCCATGTGTAGCTCGCTGGACTATGAAACGGACTCTCCGTCGCCATTGGTACTTCCGTTGCAAGTTTAAACCAAAATATCGCTTCGTTATATTTTTGTTGTTCCATATATATATATCCTATTCTTGTACAATTCTCTCCTCTAGGAACATCATATCGAAACGACTTCACGCAAGATTCAACTGCTTTCTCCCACATTCCAATCTTTGCATAGCAATCTCCTAACTTACCACATGCATAAATTTTCTCTTCATACCATCCTTCGTCTTGATTAAGAAATGTTTCATATAGTAGAACTGCATCATCATATTTTTGATTATCCATAGATTCATTCGCGTAATAAAATAAATCTCTCGGACTCAATTCTTCTCCAGCTGCTACAGCATCTTGAAAAATTTTCAAATTACGATTTGTTACCTTTTTTTCTTTTTTATGTGTAATAGCAACATTACTACTAAAAGTTTCACCAGAAATAGCTAAATATTCATGAACCTTTCCAAACCATTGAAATTGTTTTTCACGCTTTACAAGTCGATTTCTTTTTGTACAATATAAAGGTTTCCCGTTAGAATCCATTGCAAGATGATACGGCATCGAAACTGCATCCACATTAGGATCTAATTCTCTTTTTAATAGGATCAATGCCTCTTGAGCATCTTCTAATAACACATCATCAGCATCTAGCCATAATATATATTCTTGTGTTGCTTTCGAAAAAGAAAAATTTCTAGCTGCCGCAAAATCATTAATCCATGGAAAGTCATATATGTTGGAAGTATATTGAGCTACAATTTCTTTCGTTCGATCAATGGAACCTGTATCAACTACAATAATTTCATCAACAATTTTTTCTACTGCCTCTAAACATCGACCTATTGTATCTTCCTCATCTCGAACAATCATACATAAACTAATTGTGATTCCTTGCTTGTTCAACATAATCACCCTCTTCCAAATCAATCATATGTTATACATACAATAAACTTTCCACTTTTTTAACTTACACAAGCAGTTTAAGATTTCTTTTCAATAATTCAAATGTCCGTGTCATTTTCTTCCGGTTTTGCATCTACTATATAATGAACGCTTTATGGAGGTGAATTTATGTCAAATAATAATTATTCAGATGGATTGAATCCCGATGAATCTTTATCAGCTAGTGCATTTGACCCTAATCTTGTAGGACCAACATTACCACCAATACCACCGTTTACCCTTCCTACCGGACCAACTGGGCCGACTGGGCCGACTGGGCCGACTGGGCCAACTGTACCAACTGGACCGACTGGGCCGACTGGACCGACTGGACCAACTGGACCGACTGGACCGACTGGACCGACTGGACCGACTGGACCGACTGGACCGACTGGACCGACTGGACCGACTGGAGACACTGGTACTACTGGACCAACTGGGCCAACTGGAGACACTGGTGCTACTGGACCAACTGGGCCAACTGGAGACACTGGTACTACTGGACCGACTGGGCCAACTGGAGACACTGGCGCGACTGGACCAACTGGTGCTACCGGACCGACTGGACCAACTGGGCCAACTGGACCGACTGGACCGACTGGACCATCAGGGCTAGGACTTCCAGCAGGATTATATGCATTTAACTCCGGTGGAATTTCTTTGGATCTTGGACTTAATGCTCCAGTACCATTTAATACTGTTGGATCTCAGTTCGGCACAGCAATTTCTCAATTAGATGCCGATACTTTCGTAATTAGTGAAACTGGATTCTATAAAATCACTGTTATCGTATATACTGCAGCCGTAAGTCTATTAGGAGGACTTACAATCCAAGTAAATGGGGTACCTGTACCTGGTACTGGAACGACTTTAATCTCAGTTGGAGCACCTATCGTTGTTCAAGCAATTACGCAAATTACGACAACTCCATCATTAGTTGAAGTAATTGTTACAGGACTTGGGCTATCATTAGCTCTTGGTACGAGTGCATCCATTATTATTGAAAAAATCGCTTAATTTTTTCCTTAGCAGTAAAACTGATATCAGTTTTACTGCTTTTTCATTGGTAAATTCAATCATTAAATCCTTCTTTTCTACATAGTCATAATGTTGTATGACATTCTTCAGGAGGCAATTATATGGAAAATAAATCGGCTGTCCAGCTTTATCTTGAGTTATTAAAGAAAACAATTTTATTTGAAATATGGCTAGAATACGAACCATACTTACCTGCTTCTTTACATATATCTAAAGAACTATCATATGAACCAGTTACGGTTCCACTTCCTTTATTTCTTAAGCAGTATATAGAAAATCACAATTTAAAAATCGTTAATCCTAATGTTTCAAACGATGAGCGTCAAGGTGGCAAGGATTGGCCAAGAGCTGCACACAGTATGGTTGGTCGAAAACGTATGAATCAATTACAAGAGGCGATGGAAACTGTAGTCAGGGAAAATATAGAAGGCGATTTTATTGAAACTGGTGTATGGCGCGGAGGATCATGCATTTTTATGAATGGGTTTTTACAAGCAAACAACATTAAGGATCGTACTGTATGGGTTGCCGATTCGTTTGAAGGTCTGCCCGCACCTAACTTAGAACAATATCCGAAAGATTACGGTGATTATTTGCACACATTCGATTACTTACGAGTTTCTTTAGAAACAGTGCAAGAAAACTTTAGAAAATATGATTTATTAAATGATCAGGTGAAATTTTTAAAGGGTTGGTTTAAAGATACATTGCCTTCAGCACCGGTAGAAAAAATTGCAATTGCTCGCCTTGATGGTGATATGTATGAATCAACGATGGATAGTCTTGTAAATTTATACGATAAAGTTTCAACAGGTGGCTTTATTATTATTGATGATTATGGATTGATAACATGCGCAGAGGCTGTAACAGATTTCAGAAGTGAAAGAAACATAAAAGCTCCTATGACTCAAATTGATGATTTCGGTATTTATTGGCGAAAAGAATAGGATACAATTTTATTTTTTTGAGGGGTTCTATCACACTACTTATTCATAAGGACCTATCATGTAAAGTTCCCCTCACTATAAATGATTAACTTATATATGCAATAAAAATCTCTTACTTTACTACAAGGACGGAGTGAATGTATGAACGAAAATGAGAAAAAAATCACATTAATTCCACCCCCAGAACTCGTTCAATATGTAGGTGGTGACTTTGAAGAAGTTGGAAAAGAGTTTATACAGTATTTTATTGAATTTGGAAATTTAAAATCAAATGAAACAGTGTTAGATATAGGCTGCGGCATCGGCCGAATGGCGGTTCCATTAATGAATTATTTAAGTGATGATGGTACTTATTATGGATTTGACTTATTCAATGCGGGAATTACATGGTGCAAAAATAACATTTCAACACGCCGTAACAATTTCCATTTTGAACATGTCGATATATATAATCAATTCTACAATCCCGAAGGAAAAGAAGATGCTTCCGAATACAAGTTTCCATATGAAGATGAATCATTTGATTTTATTTTTTTAACGTCAGTATTTACCCATCTCCTTCCGAAAGAATTAGAACATTACGTATGCGAGATTGCACGAGTTCTAAAAAAAGATGGGAGATGTTTTATTACTTTCTTTTTAATTAATCCTGAATCTTCCTATTACTTAAACGCAGGACTAAGTACGTTAGGTTTTTATCATCAAATTGACAATTGTTATGTTCTAAATAAAGATATCCCGAACTTCGCAGTTGCCTATCCTGAAGAAGATATTCGTATCCTATTAAATAAGTATGGGCTAGAAGTACAGACTCCCCCTCATTATGGTTCATGGTGTAGCAGAACTAAACACACAAGTTATCAAGATATTATTCTTACACAAAAAACTTCTGAAAGGTAGTTGTATATGAATAATATTAAAAATCCGCCTCTCGTTTCCATCCTTATTCCCACCTATAATCGACCACATTATTTTAAAATTGCTTTAGAAAGTGCATTAGCACAAACGTATTCAAATATTGAAATTATTGTAGGAGACGATAGCACAAATAATGAAACAGAAAAATTAATATACAGACATTATTTACATAAGCATAAACATATAACGTACATTCGAAATGCTTCTACTCTAGGACAATTTCATAACGCCCTTATGCTCTTAGAACAGTCAAATGGAGAGTACATAAATTTCTTAATGGACGATGATATATTTTATAATAATAAAATCGAAAAAATGATGTCTTATTTCCAACAAGACTTAAATAAAAATCTCGCGCTTATCACATCCTATCGCACTTGGATTAATGATAATGGAGATATAATTGAACAACATCCCTCCATGAAAAAATTATATGATGAAGATACTCTACTAAATGGGAAAGCTTTTGGAAACCGTATGCTTATACTGGGACAAAACATTATTGGTGAACCTACGACTGTACTCTTTCGAAAAGATCTATTAGCAGAACCATTCGGCACTTTAAATGGTAGAAAATATGGTTGTAGTGTTGATATGGCCTCTTGGATAAGTTTACTGTCAAAAGGTGATGCAATGTATATAACTGAGCCCTTAAGTTCATTCCGCCTTCATACGGGACAGCAAGTACATTACAAATTCCTTGAAGGCTGTGAAGATTTTTCTCACCTCGTTTTAACCTCGAAAAAGTATGGTTTCTTACAAGACGCCAAATATTATAAAAAAGGTTTAATAAGAGCTTACGGATGGTATAAAAATGCGACCAAATTTTACGATTTATTTCCAAACCTCATTCCAGATAAAAATACACATGCACGACTTTCTTATTGTTTAAATATCATTACAAAAGAGCTCCGTGCAATATAGTCCATCACAAGGGAGGAGCTATTCCTTCCTCGTGATGTATGACTTCCCACAAATAGTGGAATAAATGTATGCATAGTCTGCTTGTATATTATTTTTCTCATGACATAATCCATATACTTACTAGGCGATAGAAAGGAATACATACATTGAAAGATCCAAATTCTCAATATCAAATAGACTACGTATTACTATTCATCTTATTTGCCATTGGGACTGTTAGTTGCTTTGCAATTGCAAGTGCACAAGCCTCTTTACCACCATTTTTGCAAAATGTAAATTTTGTATTAAAGCAAATCCAATGGTACTTCATTGGATTTATAGCCATCGGTTTTATTATGATTATCGATTTCGATCGTTATCAAAAAATTGCTTGGTATTTATATAGCTTTGCATTGGTACTACTAATTGGACTAGAACTTCAAGTACCAGGTGCCGTTACAATAAAAGGTGCGACCGCTTGGTACAGGCTTCCAGGTATCGGAAATTTCCAGCCTTCTGAAATTATGAAATTGTTTTTAATTATCGTCACCGGACGAATTATAGCAAATCACAATGAGAAATATTTTTTCCGAACAATACACGGCGATTTTTTATTACTCGGAAAAATATGTGCAACAAGTTTGCCACCCCTACTACTTATTGCAAAGGAACCTGATTTAGGAAACACAATGGTAATTTCAGCTATGCTCGCAGCAATGATACTAGTTTCTGGTATACGTTGGCGTTTTATTTTCGGATTAGTTTCTGGTATTTTTGTAGCTGGCGTTACATTAACGTATATTTTTTTTACTCATACAAAATTCTTTAAAGCACACATTTTACAAGAATATCAACTAAATCGCTTCTACGGCTGGTTAGCGCCATACAAATATGATGCGCAAGGCTATCAATTAAGACAAGCTTTCTTAGCTACTGGATCAGGGGAAATGCAAGGAAAAGGTTGGGAAAATGGACAAGTATACTTTCCAGAACCACATACAGATTTTATTTTCACCAATGTCGCTGAGCAATTCGGCTTTTTAGGTGCAAGTGTCATTATTTCACTTTTTTTCCTACTTATTTTCCGCATGATTCATATCGCTTTAGAAAGTAATGATCCTTTCGGTAGTTACATCTGTGCTGGTACAATCGGAATGTTTACCTTTCAAGTATTTCAAAATATCGGGATGACCATCGGATTACTACCTATTACAGGAATTACATTACCCCTTATGAGCTACGGAGGAAGTTCTTTACTCACATACATGATAGCGATTGGATTCGTTTTAAACGTTCGCTCAAGAACGAAAATCTTTATGTTTAAATGACGAGCAAAAACAGTATATTTTTATCTCTATCCTTTTTTAGATATACTAATGAAAAATATGGTGGAGGTTTAAATATGAAATTTGACATTATAGGAGATATTCATGGATGCTTTCAAGAGTTTCAAGATTTAACGACGAAACTCGGATACAACTGGAATAGTGACCTGCCGTTTCACCCTGACCAACGTAGGCTTGCTTTTGTTGGTGATATTACAGATCGCGGCCCTCATTCATTACGTATGATTGAAATTGTATGGGAACTTGTCATAAATGAAAAAGTAGCTTATTACGCTCCGGGAAATCACTGTAATAAACTATACCGTTTTTTCCTCGGGCGTAATGTGACAATCGCTCATGGACTCGAAACAACTGTTGCCGAATATGAAGCACTGCCTTCTCATAAACAAAACATTATAAAAGAAAAATTCATCACACTTTATGAGCAATCCCCTTTATATCACGTACTCGATGAGAAAAGGTTAATTGTATGTCACGCTGGAATTCGGCAAGATTACATAGGAAGACAAGATAAAAAAGTACAAACCTTTGTATTATATGGCGATATTACAGGGGAAAAACATGCTGACGGCTCTCCTGTCCGTCGCGACTGGGCACAAGAATATAAAGGAAAAGCTTGGATTGTATATGGACATACACCCGTTAAAGAACCTCGCTTCGTAAATCATACAGTCAATATTGACACTGGCGCTGTATTTGGTGGCAAACTAACCGGACTACGTTATCCTGAGATGGAGACCGTTTCCGTCCCTTCCTCCCTGTCTTTTGTCCCTGAGAAATTTCGCCCAATTTCATAACGACCCTTATTTAGATATCATTCACAAATTACGAGGATTATCGTATCATTTAGGCGGCTCTCCTATAAAAACTAGGTAAAGTAATTAAAAAAAGATGCAATAAAGTGCATCTTTTTTTAATTACACGGCATATACTGTCGCAGGAGGTGACAGAATGAAGAAAAAATCTTCTAAACAAAAAAGAAAATGCCCGCCTTTTTATCTGCCCATGTACGGAATTAACAACTGGTGCAGCATTCGATCTGCAGCTTTAGAAGAACCGGACGGACAAGGGGCTTCCCCCAAAAACAAAGCTAAACCAAAATATGTCTCTTTAGAAAATGCTGTAATGAGCCGCATAATCGATAATAGAAAAACAAAGATGCAGCAAAAAAATAAACCTCTCTCTACTCACACTGAACAGGTTGTGCCTTCTGAGCAAACAGAGAAAAATACAGAAGAAGACATCCCTGTAGCAATAAATAAAAAAGCAGAATCAGAAATTCCAG
This sequence comes from Bacillus pretiosus, assembly GCF_051294775.1. Taxonomy (NCBI): domain Bacteria; kingdom Bacillati; phylum Bacillota; class Bacilli; order Caryophanales; family Bacillaceae; genus Bacillus; species Bacillus pretiosus. The sequence continues at coordinate 430,352 of NZ_JBPPHF010000003.1, read as the reverse complement.
CTGCTATTATAAATCAAGTGAAAAAAATAAGAGAAGCATTAGCACCATCCAATGATATACAAACAGAAAAAACAATCATAATTCAAACTCCTACACCTGAAAATACAAAAGTAAAAAAAGGGGGACGATATGCACATGCAGAGGGGCTTCACTCTAATGCAGAGGGTACAGCTTCACATGCAGAAGGACTTCTTACACACGCAAAAGCTTCTTTCTCTCATGCGGAAGGATCAAAAACGAAAGCAACTGGACATAGTTCCCATAGTGAAGGAAGTGAAACGACAGCAGGTGGCTCTTATTCTCATGCGGAAGGTAAACATACAATCGCTTTAGGCGAAGCAGCACATGCAGAAGGAACCGCGACTATCGCTAACGGATTCTCTTCTCATGCGGAAGGTAATCATACATCAACAGCTCATTTTGCAGGTAGCCATATTATGGGGCGCTTCGGCACAGCAGAAGAATCTTATTCTTGGTTTATTGCAAACGGCACAAATGAAACCGATCATAATATCGGTGCAAAGTGGCTTGCTCATAATGGGGAAATGTATATTGATGGCGCTTCTTACAATGCAAGTGGAACTGATTTTGCACAAATGTTTGAAACAACAGACAATAATTTTATTGATGTAGGTTATTTCGTTACATTTAGTAGCGAAGAAAAAATTCGGATCGCTACTTCAAACGATTCATTCATTTTAGGAATATCTAGTGCAACCCCCGCCCTTATAGGAAATAGCGGTGCTTTAAGTTGGCAAAAACGCTATAAAACAGATAACTTTGGAAAACGCCAATATGTACGTACGGAATCGCAAGACATACAACCTCTTTTAAATACAGAATGGGATCCAACTTGCAAATATATAGCAAGAAAAGATCGTACCGAGTGGCTTCCTGTCGGATTAATTGGACAAATGTTAGTACGCGATGACGGCACTTGCGAAACGCATGGATATTGTCGTCCAAATAACGATGGCATTGCTACAAAATCCGAAAGTGGCTTTTTCGTTATAAAGCGCACGGGTGAAAATCAAATTTTAATATTATTCCGCTAAGAAAAAAGGGAACAAAATTCTTATGTAACGAAGAATTTTGTTCCCTTTTTAAGTATACCTTAATACCTCTTCCATATCGCTTGGAATCGTTGTAGTGAAAGACATTTCCTTCTCTAAAATAGGATGATAAAACGTCAAAGATGTACTATGAAGTGCTTGACGTTTTATCACATCTCTTCTTCCTCCATATAAATCATCACCAAGTAACGGGTGGCCTATATGAGCCATATGTACACGAATTTGATGCGTTCTTCCGGTCTCAAGCTCAAGTGATACATGCGTCTTATGATTGGCGCTATCCATCACTCTAAAATGAGTAACAGCTCTTTGCCCATTTTCACAAACGGTTCGCTCAATAATGCTATCCGATTTTCGTCCAATCGGTGCATCAATCGTTCCTTCTCGTTCTATCATCTCACCGTGAACAATTGCTTCATATGTTCTTTTCACAGCTTTTTGTTGATGCTGTTTCGATAAAAGATGATGCACGAAACGATTTTTTGCAATAAGCATAAGCCCTGAAGTATCACGATCTAATCTTGTTACGATATGCACCGTACTTGCAAGATGCTGCTTATCATAATGAGATAAGAGCGCATTCGCAACACTACCTGCCGGATGTTCTCTAGACGGAATCGTTGACATGTTCGCCTCTTTGTTTATGACAAGAACCGCATCATCTTCATATACAATACATAAAGGGATATCTTCTTTAATCATCCCTTCACTTCTTTCTTCCACTGGAAAAAAGACACGTAATTCTTCACCAGCTTGCAACTGATGACGAACACTGGCATGTTGATTATTTACTTCAATAGCTCCGCCGCGAAATTTTATATCCGTTAAGGCGGCTTTAGAAATCCCTTTTGTTTTTAAAAATTCTCTAACTAAAGTTCCCTCTTCAGCCGATTCTATATCCCATTTCAATGTAAATCTGTTCAAATATATAAACCCTTTCTATTTATCTGCAACAAACGAGTCACGAACTCGTTTCCAGAACGGGAACGGACGGAAACGAACAAATCGTACTTTCTCGTTTGCAACGCGATACTGGATTGATTTCACATCTTGATGAACCATCGTTAAATGGTCCACCGTAATTTGTAAGTTCATTCCTGCAGCCGGCTTCAACACACATGTATGATGCTTCGGCAATACGAGTGGCGAGCCTACAGTACGAAACACACGGTTATTAATAGATGCCATTTCTGCAATTTGAATCGCTTCAATAGAAGGGTGAATAATAGCTCCGCCAAGCGCCTTATTATACGCAGTACTTCCCGAAGGAGTAGAAATACAAAGGCCATCCCCGCGGAACGTTTCAAAGTACTCTCCGCGTATTTCCACTTCTGTTACTAATGTACCTTCCGCACTTTTAACAGTTGCTTCATTCATCGCCAAATACTGTGACTCTTTACTCCCATTCACATAGCGAATAATCACTTCTAAAAGCGGATATTCCACCACTTGGAATGGTGTTTTAGCAATTGCAATTACTAATTTCTCTACTTCTGTCGGTAACCAATCTGCATAGAAACCTAAATGCCCTGTATGTACACCAACAAATGCTGTTTCATCCAATCGATTATAATAACGATGAAATGCATATAAAAGCGTTCCATCTCCCCCAACAGAAATTACAATATCGGGTTCCTTTTCATCCATTATAAATCCAAAATCTAGCAAGTATTCTTTCATCGTGCTTGCCAGTGTATCTGATGATTGATCTCCCTTTGACATAATTGTAAATTTCATCGCCCAACACCCTTTAGTTTATGATTCGGAATCTTTCGTTTCTTGTTTTCTTGAAAAAGCTTTCTGCGCTTCTTGAATCTCAAGACGAATAGAAGACATTTCTTCATCTAATAAAAACGCCGCTTCCGCTGCGCGTTGCAAGCGTATTTTAATATCTTCAGGAAAACGTCCACTATATTTATAATTTAAAGAATGCTCAATTGTTGCCCAAAAATTCATTGCTAACGTGCGTATTTGGATTTCTACCAATACTTTTTTTTCTCCCTGAATCGTTTGAACGGGGTAACTAATGACAACGTGATAAGAGCGATAGCCGCTATCTTTCTTTTGCGTGACATAATCACGTTCTTCCACGATTTCAAAGTCATTTCGTTTTCGAAGATATTCTACAACAGGCTTAATCTCATCAACAAATTGACACATCATTCGAAGACCCGCGATGTCTTGCATATCTTCTCTCAGCCGATCTAGCGGTACATTTCTCTTCTCCGCTTTATCAATAATACTAGCAACCGACTTTACCCTTCCTGTTACAAACTCAATTGGAGAATGCTCTGTTAACATTGCAAATTGAGTACGCATTCCTTTTAGTTTCACTTTCAGCTCTGCCACCGCTTGATGGTAAGGTGCTAAAAATTCTTCCCAATTTCGATTCATTTCAACCACCACCAAAATCAATCCATTTGCTTATAGAAATACTTTTTCTACAGCAGTTACTAGTTCTTCTCCGTAATTTGCATTACCTTCAATATTTTCAACTAAATATTCTACTTCTTCTTTTAAATTTTCTAATTCCATTTCAACGTCATTCACACGAACGAACATTACTATATCGTTATTCATCGCTTCATGCATTGCTTCCCAGCATGTGTGCGGAATACTTACATAAATGAAAGATGATTCGTTTTCTAAAATATATAAAAATGATAAATTGTCTGAGTCTACAAGTACGTGATTACGCGCACTTAACTCCTTTACCTCTATTTCATTATTTTCCGCACAAAAAATAAGCGCATTCTCTCTCTTTTCTACGCTCTTAACTTGAATTTTATTTTGCATGCTCTAACTCCTCCATCTCAACTTCCTGTCTTACTTAACAGTATTATTGTATCATAACATGGACGCAAACAAATAAAACATTGAACCAAATTTATGAAAAAGCGATAATGTGTAAAGAATTATTTTTTAAAAGGAGCGCGCATACAATGACACAAGAAATTGAAATTGAATTTAAAAATATTGTTACAGAAGAAGAATTCGATACATTATGTAAATCATTCTCTATTGAGGTATTTACGAAACAGGTGAATCACTACTTTGAAACACCGGGCTTCTCGTTAAAAGAAGCTGGCTCTGCACTTCGTATTCGTCATAAAGGAGAAACTTATACATTAACATTGAAACAACCTGCAGAAATCGGCTTGTTAGAAACGCATCAAGTCTTAACAGAAGACGAAGCAAGAATGATGATGGAAACAAACGTAATCATTCCAGGGGCTGTAATGGATCAACTACACAAATTACAAATTCCTGTTTCCACTTTAACTTATATGGGTAGTTTAACAACTGAAAGAGCCGAAACACTATTTGAAGGCGGAACGCTTGTCTTTGATCATAGTTTCTATTACAATCACGATGATTATGAAATTGAATTCGAAGTGCAAGATGAAGAAACAGGAAAAGCTGCATTTATTCATTTATTAAAACAGCACGACATACCAATCCGTCATACAAATAATAAAGTAAAACGCTTTTTCCTTGCCAAACAAAACAAAGCACGCTAAAGTGAAAATTCCACTAGTGAATACGTTCTACTAGTGGATATATCTCACTTTTTAAAAGGAAAAGATTCTTTTACATTTGAAAACTAAGCAAAGAACGTTATGAAGGCTGTTTATTTGCCCTCTAGAACATTCCATTGCTACAATAGATATACATTTCATGGAAAAAGGAGTTTATAAAGGATGAGCAAGCAACCGATGACACCATTTGAAGCAATTGGCGGTGAACAATGCATTGCAATATTAGTAGACACGTTTTATTCCTATGTCAGTAAACACCCTGACCTATCTCCCATCTTCCCGGATGATTTAACAGAAACCGCTAGGAAGCAGAAACAATTTTTAACGCAATATTTAGGTGGTCCTAATTTGTACACTGAAGAACATGGTCATCCTATGTTAAGAGCACGCCATCTTCCGTTTGAGATTACTCCAAAACGAGCAGAGGCTTGGCTATCATGTATGGAGCAAGCAATGGATGACACAGGAGTGCACGGTCATATAAGAGAGTTCGTTTTTGAACGTTTAGCGTTAACTGCTCAGCATATGGTTAATACTCCAAACGAAACAGGTGAAGTGTAATGGATAAGCAGGAAGCAACGCATATAAATATGCCATCTCCTTCCGCATGTGAGCATAAGTCTGTAGAAGCATATTTATTTATTGATCCACTTTGCAAAGATTGCTGGGAAATTGAGCCCTTTATTATTAAACTATGGCTTGAATACGGGAAATACTTCTCTATTCGTCATATCGTAACAGGAAAAGTGGATGGAACGAACGCTTCCTCACACAAATGGAATAAACCTGCTAATATTCGATTTGTGTGGGAAAAGACAACAAGTTTACAAGGTTTTTCATGTGATGGAAAGGTACATATGCAAGAAGCATCGTCAACACCATATTTAGTTTCGATGGCAATTAAGGCAGCGGAGTTACAGGGCCGAAAAGCAGGTTCGAAGTTTTTGCGAAAACTCCAAGAATACATTTTCCTTGAAAATGTATCAAATCCTGACTGCGAATTATTACTTGCATGTGCAAGAGATAGCGATATTGATGTAGAAGAATTTAAAAAAGACCTACATTCCGCTAGCGCAAAAAAAGCTTTCCAATGTGACTTAAAATTTACAAATGAGATGCACATTACAGAAATACCTTCTCTCGTATTCTTTCATGCGAATTCAGATGAAGAAGGTATTAAAATCGCTGGAACTTATTCCTACGACGTATACGTACAATTATTGAAAGAACTTGTAAAATGTGACATCGAGCCAGAACCATTACCACCTTTAGAAGTGTTACTAGAAGCAACGCAATTTATATCTTCAAAAGAAGTAGCATTTATATATGACTGCTCGCAGCAAGAGATCGAGCGTGAACTGAAAAAATTACAACTAAAACGAAAAGTACAAATGATTGACGTAAAATGTGAACGTTATTGGAAATGGATAGCAAAAGAAGAAGACCTGGTGTAAAACACCAGGTCTTCTTCTTTACGGCTTATAAAAATATTAAAGGGGATGGGAGAAATTTTCACGTTCAAACAAAGGGGTATATGTTTGTATGTGAATTCGTTCACGCTTATTATATTACAAGATTCGACGTCAGATGACAACCCCTTTTGTCGAATTTCACACTTTTGTCACATTCTAAACGTTTTCATTTCTGAATAAGCTATAAAAAAGCTATTTTGGAGGTGTTCCGTATGAAAAAAACGTATATTTTACTTATCTTACTAGCTGTCATCGTTTCTTTTTTCTTGTACATCCTCTCTCTACTACAAGCTTTTCCTAAAATTATTGCCTTCCCTCTTTTATTTGGAGTCATTGTCATCGCTCTCTCTTATTTCAACCATAAAAAACGATTTAAAAGGTTTTAACTACAAAAATCACCTGTAAAAATGCCTTCTAATTTAGAAAAAAGAAAGAAATTCACCTTATTTTTTCGACAAATATCGACAAAAATATTTAAAACAAAAAAAGACGAGATAAATTCCTCGTCTTTACAATTACTTCTCTTCAAATAATAATGCTTCTAATTCATTTAATTTCTCTTCAAATACTTGTAGCGCTTCTTTTACCGGTTCTGGAGATGCCATATCTACTCCAGCTTTTTTCAGCACTTCAATTGGATAATCTGAGCTTCCTGCTTTTAAGAACTCATTAATGTAACGTTCTACTGCTGGTTGCCCCTCTTCTAAAATTTGTTTAGATAAAGCCGTTGCTGCACTAAATCCTGTTGCGTATTGGTATACGTAATAGTTGTAGTAGAAGTGCGGAATACGAGACCACTCTAAACCAATTTCTTCATCGATTACTAAAGCATCACCGAAATATTTCTTATTTAAATCATAGTAGATCTCCGTTAACATGTCTGGCGTAACCGCATGTCCTTCTTGTACTTTCTTATGAATAATATGCTCAAACTCTGCGAACATCGTTTGACGGAATACAGTACCACGGAATCCTTCTAAATAATGATTTAATAAGTATAGACGCTCTTTCTTATCTTCTGTCGTTTTTAATAAATAATCGTTTAGAAGTGCTTCATTACAAGTTGATGCTACTTCCGCAACGAAGATTGAATAATCACCGTATACGTGCGGCTGCGTCTTTCTTGTATAGTAACTATGCACGGAATGACCGAACTCATGAGCAAGTGTATATAAATTATTTACATTATCATGCCAGTTCATTAAAATATACGGATTTGTTCCATATGCACCAGATGAATATGCTCCGCTTCGCTTTCCTTTATTCTCATACACATCTACCCAGCGATTTTCATATGCTTCTTTTAAAATGTCAACATACTCATCACCAAGTACGTTTAAAGACTTTAATAACATGTCTTGTGCTTCTTCATACTTCACGTTCATTTTCACTTCTGGTACAAGTGGTGTATATAAATCATACATATGAAGCTCATCAAGTCCTAGTGCACGCTTACGAATATCAATGTAACGATGTAGCAAGTGTAAATTATCATTTACAGATTCAACAAGTTGATCATACACCGCTTCAGGAATATTATTATTACTTAATGCCGCTTGACGTGCAGAATCGTATTTACGAACACGCGCATTGAAATTATTACGTTTCACAGCTCCGCTTAACGTGCTTGCAAATGTGTTCTTATATTTCCCGTACGTTTCATATACAGCTTTGAATGCATCTTCGCGCACACGACGATCGTCACTTTCTAAAAACTGAATGTAACGACCATGTGTAATTTCCACTTCTTCTCCATCCTCACCTTTAATAGATGGGAATTTCAAATCCGCATTATTCAACATACCAAATGTATTACTTGACGCACTCATTACTTCAGATGCTTCTGCTAATAGAGCCTCTTCCGCTTCAGATAATACATGCGGGCGTTGACGCGTAATTTCTTCTAATGCATGTTCATATACACTTAAGTCTCTATTTTCTGTCAAGAATGTTTGCAGTGTATCTTCTGAAATCGATAAAATCTCAGGCACAATATATGCTGTGCTACTAGATACTTGTGAATATAAATTTGTTGCGCGGTCATTTAATGCTTGATACACAGAGTTTGTTGTATCTTGATCGTAACGCATATGCGCATATGTATATAGCTTACCTAATCGCATTGAAATTTCGTCTTCATATTGCAATGCTTCAAGTAAATTGTTCGCAGAGTCACCAAGTTTCCCTTTAAATTCAGTTAACTTCGGTAATAGCTCTTTAATGGCTTGGAATTCTTTTTCCCATTCTGCATCTGTTTGGAAAATATCTTCTAGTCGCCACGTACTTGATTCTTCAATCTCTTTGCGATCTGGTAATGTTTTTGCTGTGTTTTGTTCAGACATCCTTTAAGCCCTCCTTTAAATATCTCTACTTACATACAATTCGATTTTTCTTATGTAATTCCTTCACGATCAGTCTTTATTATATCCCCTTTTCCTTCTCTCATGTTGTACTTTGCCTCAAATAAAGATAAGGCATACGTTAAGCAAATTTCATCATATTTTATAACTTCCTCCTCTGTTTTTAACATAACTACTTCTCTTTTTTTCCGGTACTTATAAGTCCCTACTTTCTGCAATACACCTGCATAACATAAAAATGTCATATATTCAGCAACTGCTACTTTCCATATATGCCGTGAAAAGTACGGGAGCATGCGCCTTTTCGTATACGGTTTCACATAACTACATACATATTGAAGGGAAATACATTCCCCTACCGTAAGCTCACCTATACATTTTATATATAGAAAAGCTTGCCATATAAATGGATTTGTTTGAAAAGCAAATGAGGACGGGAGTGGCACACCGATTTCAGAAGGAAAATTTGCTGGGGTACATTTACATTGATATAAAAGGCGTAATAGTGACTTATGATTGTAATTCCAAATCGGCAGAGCATTTTGCCGAAAATTGCTCTTTCGCTTTTTCCATTCCTCATCTAATGTTTCTTTTCGGAAAGAGACGGGAGAAAAGAGCATTTCAAAAGTAGTCGTTTCAGTTGGTAAATAGATAATATGTGTGAAAGAGACGCTTGTAGAAAATGAAGTGAGAAACGCGCATTTCATAAATGATTTTTGTTTCGAACAGAAGAAAATAAGAAATGGCTGAGGATAAGATTGTAAGGAGAAAGCCATAAGTGAGGAGAATTTCATCCAATATGCTGATTGCCTTTTCAATTGATTTCCACCAATGATCCAAATGACCTGTATACCGGCTCGCCAATACGAATAGGTTCGTTTGTACAGCTGCTCTATAGAGAGATTGGCGCATTGGTATTCAATCGCAATTGTTCTCCCTGCTCTCTCTATGAAAATATCTGGTCGTTGCTGAATTTCTGGAAGATAGTGCTCTATATACACAGGAAAGTTTTGACGTTTGAACCACCTATATAACAATTCTTTACCGTGCATATGATACATAGATTCTGCTTCATAAAAGGCAAGACACGCGTCCATTTTCTTATGAGCAAAATGCCAACTTTTTTGTTTCCCTAATTTCATTTGCACTTCCTTCCCGCAAGCTATGCAAAAGAAGCTTTCCTTTTTACGCATACGATGTAAAAGCTCTTCATCATGATGATAGAGTAGATGGATTTTTTCTCCGTTTTCTCTTTTGGCGATAAACATCGGAATCACACCCTTTCAGCTCCTTATATTCTACAATTTATTACAAATTCCTTTTAAAAAAGAGATGTCCCAATTTCGGACATCTCTTTTTATAATAAAGGTGATAATAATCGATACGTCGATTCAACAATTCGTCTATGAAGACGCCTTTTATGAAAACGATCGACATGAATTTCACTTGATTCTTCTATATCCTCTTTATAATCTTGAACAAGTTTTCGAATGCTGTCTGTATCATATAAAAAGGCATTTACTTCAAAGTTCAAATGAAAACTTCTCATATCCATATTAGCAGTCCCAATTGAAGCTAAATCAGAATCGACAATGACAACTTTACTATGAAGAAAGCCTTTTTCGTATTCATATATCTTTACCCCTGCATCTAAAAGCTCTGGGAAGTACGATCTCGATGCGTAAAAGACGGTGCGCTTATCAGGCTTACTCGGCATTAACAAACGGACATCAATACCAGCAAGTGCAGCTACCTTTAATGCGGATAAAATATCATCATCTGGAATGAAATACGGCGTCGCAATCCAAATTGATTTCCGTGCAGAAGAAATCATGGCAAAATATAAATGTTTAATTGTTTCCCATTTATTATCCGGTCCACCTGCAACGAGCTGTACGCCTCCCCAATGATCACCCTCAACTGCTTTCGCTTGTAAATATTCAGGGGCCAGCACAGCCTCACCAGTCATATAAAACCAATCTTGAAGGAAAATAAGTTGCAAGCTTTGAACAGCTTCACCACGCAAATATAAATGCGTGTCTCGCCAAAAACCGAAATATTTATCCTTCCCTAAATATTCATCACCAATATTTAATCCACCGACAAATCCTTCATTTCCATCAATAATAACGATTTTCCGGTGGTTTCGATAATTAATCTTATCGTTTAAAATCGGAAAGCGCACAGGGAAAAACGGAATCATTTCTACTCCTGCATCATTCAATTCTTCAATATATGAATTCGATAATCTAAAACTTCCAACCGCATCATATAAAAAACGAACGACAACACCTTCTTTTGATTTCTGTATTAAAATATCTTTAATTTCTGTTCCAAGCTTATCATCACGCACAATGTAATATTCCATATGAATGTGGTGTTTCGCTCGTTTTAATCCATCTAAAATGGCCTGAAACGTTTCATCTCCATTTGTTAATGTTCTCGTTTCAGTTTGAAATGAAATATTTAAAGCGCCTAAGCGGTCCGCTAAACGAAATAACAGCTCTTGGTGCTTATGATTGCGCAAAATCCGTTCTTCGTAATCTTCATGCCCTTTATATTGTAAAAATGCTTGTTCATCGAGCAACGCCTTCTTTTGGAACATTCTCTTCCTCCGAAAGTTCTGTCCAAATAATAAATAAGCGAAGAATCCAAATACCGGAAAAATGCCTAACACAATGAGCCATGTAAGTGTTTTAGACGGATGACGGTTCTCTAAGAAAATAACGCAGCCAATTAAAAATGCAGATACCGTAAATAAAATACTAATAATACCTAAAATCGAAACATCTTTTATACCAATTACATCCGAATAAAATGCTACATCAATAAACATACGTAACGAAACAAATAACGCGAACAATAGTAAAACAAAGAAAATCAACTTTAACGTATTTTTCATCTCTTACCTCCTTACTAAGAAAGCTTTCCTATTCTTCATATAAAAAGCCGATTTCATACTACAGAAATCGGCCTACGTTTTAGCAGGAAAATTATTGCGAATTGTTTCAAGCGCATGCTCTTTCACAATTTGTTTCCCATACTCACTTACACGATGAATTGTTAAAGTTGATTCTTCTCCGTATTCTAAAACAATACTTAAAATACGATCAATTTCTTCTTCATCATGTAGCACTTCATCGAATTCCACATATACATAATAGCGGTTCTCAAATGAATACAGCTCATCTTTTATATCTTCAAAGATAAGACGGTGGCTTAATGAAATGACATCTTCAAAATCATTAAATTTAATTAAAAATCCAAACGTACCATCTTCGTTAAAGTTTGTTCCTGCTTGTTCCTCTACCTCTTCCACTAATTCTTGCTGGAATAATGATTCAATGCCTTCATCTAGAGGAATGTCTATAATTTTATCTACACCTATTGGTAGTTCTAGCTTTTGTCCATCCTTTGAAAGCTCTGCTTTCGTTACAAGTACTTCAATCCCTTTATCGACTGCTTGCACTTGAATCCATAACGGTCCATCAATAAAGAAATCATCATGATCACGAGCTTCGTCCATCATCTCCCAAAAGAGCTCTTCACTTCGTTCGCGGTCATACCAAATTTCTTCACGATTAAACCCTCTATCCTCTATATCAATGTACGTAATAAAAAATTTCATCGTATGGTCATTAATTCTTTCAATATCCAAAATACAACTCTCCCTTCCTGCTTAGAATTGTTATGAAGGGATTCCCCACTCATATGACAAATCAATAGATTCTTGTACTCTCATTTTATGATAAGATTCTCCAGAATGGAAATAAAATCGATTTATTTTACAAAAATAGTTATATGCCTATCTTTATTCGACCATCTACACAAATATATCATTATAGCGATTTCTCACTCATGAAAAATTTGGACATACATTTCCACCCTCCCCCGTACACTGTAATAAAGTGAAACTTTTATTAGAGAAGGTGATTTAGTCTCTCTCTTCACCACATACATACAGTTCGCTTATTAAAACATTATAAATGGAGGCAGACGAATGGACTTAGAGTTTTTAACATCTGTACTAATGATTGTCGGTATCGATGTTGTATTAGGTGGTGACAACGCAATCGTCATCGCACTAGCTAGCCGAAATTTACCTGAATCGAAACGAAATAAAGCCATTTTGATTGGTACTCTTTTAGCAATCGTTCTAAGAATTATCCTTACTATACTAGCTGTCTATTTACTCGACATTCCATTTCTACAACTTATCGGGGGCGTTTTACTTACATTAATTGCAGTAAATTTACTAACTGATAATAGCAACGATCTTTCTGCTATTCAGGGGAAAACAACTTTATTTCAAGCTGTGCGTACAATTGTATTCGCAGATCTCGTTATGGGGTTTGACAACGTTATTGCCATTGCAGGTGCAGCTCACGGAAGATTTTTACTCGTAATAATCGGCTTACTCATTTCTATCCCGATTATTATTTGGGGCAGCAAACTTATTTTAATACTTATGGAACGCTTTCCATTCCTCATTTATTGCGGAGCAGCGATTCTCGCCTATACAGCAGGAAAAATGGTTACACATGAAGACAGGCTTGCAACGTTCTTTCATAATAATCCAAATTTCACCACAAACATGCCTTTCTTATTCATTTTCACTGTTCTATGCATCGGTATTATCGTGCAACAAGTTCGATTACGAAATGTGAAACATTAAAAAAAACCTTCTACTATATAATAGGTAGAAGGTTTTCATATTATTATAATTAATTTACAAGACGCTGTGCTTCACGTAATTGAAACGTTCTTACTGTACGTGGTAAGAAACGGCGGATTTCGTCTTCATTGTAACCTACTTGAAGGCGCTTCTCATCAATCATAATTGGACGACGTAAAATCCCTGGATAGTCACGAATCATCTTATATAAATCTTGAAGTGGTAAAGACTCTAAGTTTACATTTAATTCTTGGAAAACTTTCGAACGAGTAGAAATAATCTCATCCGTTCCGCTTTCTGTCATACGTAAAATCTCTTTAATTTCCTCAATCGTTAATGGATCTGAGAAAATATTACGTTCTGTATAAGGAATATGATTTTCCTCTAGCCATAATTTCGCCTTTCTACAAGACGTACAGCTTGGAGAACTATATAATGTTACCATACAAAGCTCACTCTCCTTAAAGAGTACAAATTCTGTACTAATTACAGTTTAAATTTCTAAATTCAGCAATTTTTTACGATACCTTGTCTTATAACAAAGTGCAAAAAATCTCATTTCATGTAAGCAACAACTTTGAGCAAACAACAATTACTTTTAATAAGTAACTTCTATAATCATTATACAATAGATTTTGCAAGAAATATACAGTAAATTTCCTTCTAATTGAGAAAACTCTTCCGTGTATTCCACTGCTATGTAACATGATCACACTCACTTCAGCTGTAATTTAACAATAACCTTCAACCCTCTTAATACTGGCTTGTCATAGATTTTTCATGTAATATACAGTTATTTCCCCATAATCTTCTCTATGAAAAAGAGAACGTTTTCTTACCTTTTCTTCATAAATCAATTAAGAAATGTAAGACTATACAAGTGAGAATAAAAAGGAACGTTTGTTCTCATTTTAACAAACATCCTCATCCATGTCTATACGATTTCTAAAATAAATCAATTATTTTTCTGACATTTCTTTCTTTTTTATCTTTTATCTCATACAATAAACATACAGACAGGCAAAGGGGGAATTTGCAAATGATTGCTTTTTTTATTGATTTTGTCACTGTTGCTGCCCTCATCATCGGAATCACAGCATTGATTGGTGTCATTACAAATAGCATTGGTGAAAAACTCTTTGGCGGTAAAGAAAAGATGAAGTTTATTAATAAAAGTTTGGATGTACAATCCGGCTGGAACCAAGTTGGCGGGAAAGGTATTTATAAGAAACGTACGTATTAAAAAAAAGCAGGCAATCACCTGCTTTTTTCTTATTTCTCTACTGACGCCCATTTAAAGCTTAAATCACCGCCATATTTATGGTTGTACATATTTTTAATTGATTCTCTTTGTATATATGCTCTACCACGTTGATATACTGGAACAATCGCAGCGTCATCAAGTAACATTTTCTCTGCTTCTAGTAAGTTTTTCCAACGGGCATTTACATCACTTCCATCTTTCTTCGCTTTCATGATAATTTCATCATATTTCGGATTAGAGTATTTCATTTTATTTTGCGATCCGTCCGTCACAAACATATCAAGGTATGTAACTGGATCTGGGAAGTCTGCACTCCATCCAGAGAATGACATGACAAAATCGCCTGCATCTTCTAGTTTTAGTTTTTGCGCAAATGGTTGTTGTTTAATTTTCACTGTTAAACCTGGTAAATTCTTTTCTAACTCACCTTTTAAATATTCACCTGTTTTCTTCGATAATTCAACATCTTCATTTAATAGCTCTAATTCAATTTCATTTTTACCAAGCTCTTTTTTACCAGCTTCCCAATATTTCTTCGCTTCTTTCACGTTTGGTTTTACAATATCTCCATTTACAGCACGGAAGTCTTTTTTATCCGGCCCTTTAATGAAATTATCAGGAATTAATCCTGTCGCTGGCTTAGAACCGTTATTTAATAATGTATCAACGAACGGTTTACGTTCAAAAGCAAGTGAAATTGCTTTACGAATATTTTTATTTGCTAACGCTGGATCTTTTTGATTTAAACGAAGGAAGAATACAGATGTATCTTCTACTGTTTGGAAATCTGGTTTTCCTTTATATTTATCGATGAACTCCGCTAATAACGTCGCTCGATCGACTGCGTTTGTTTCATATAAATTAATTGGTGTAGACGTATCTTTAACAATATTAAAGTTTACTTCCTCAATCTTCACTTCTTTATTGTCCCAATATGACGCGCTCTTTGTCATTTTAAAGCTACGTTCATGTTGCCAATCACTTAATGTAAATGGTCCGTTATAAAGTGTTGTATTCGCTTCCAAACCAAACTTCGTACCTTGTTCTTTTACAAACTTTTCATTCACAGGATAGAAGATTGGATATACCATTAAATCTACAAGGTATGGAATTGAATTGTCTAATTCCACTTCTAATGTATAATCATCAATCGCTTTTACACCTAATTGATCCGGACTCATCTCTTTTTTATTAATTTTCTCTGCATTTTTTATATCATACATAATGTACGCTGATTTCGCAGCTGTATCTGGGTTAATTGCTCTTTGCCATGCGTATACGAAATCTTTCGCCGTCACAGGCTCACCATTTGACCATTTTGCGTCTTCACGTAATTTAAATGTATATTTTTTACCGTCTTCTGACTTTTGGAATTCCTTCGCTACACCAGGAACTAGCTTATCATCTTTTCCTAAACTGTATAAGCCTTCCATCGTATTAGTCATTACTCTTGAAGAAACCGCATCAGCTGATAACGCTGGATCCATCGTTGGAATTTCTTGCGTTTCAATTAGATTAATAACTTGCTTCGCACCGCTTTTCCCGCTATCCCCTTTTGCGTTCGCTTGCGGTTCATCTTTTTGGTAGCTACATGCCCCTAACATCATGCTCATCGCTACTGTTGATACTACAAAAACTGGCATCTTTTTTTTCATACTTCCACCCTCCACAAAAATGTTAGCCCTTTCATTTTCAAACAAAAAGAAATATATATATGTTCTAACAATTCATATTATACACATAAATATATTTTTTGTATATTTATATTTCTATTTTATTAAAATTTTCTGTTAAAAAATAAACCTTTGTAAACGTTTCATATTGCTGATTATCCTTACTAAAGTGTTGAAAATGAATGTTTTTATATTTTTCTAAATTATCAGAGAAAAATAATTTTTATATCCCATAATACTTTGTGCATAATTATCCTTCTCTTTTTATCATAAAATAGCGCTCCCTTCATAATAAAGATATGTAGGTTAAAATGAGTGCAAAGGATAAGAAAGTATGTTACGATACACCTTGCTAAAAATAGATATCGGTAAAGAGGGGACGGACATGGCAGCAATTCAGGCAAAAAACGGGCCGACAGAGAAATTAAGTTTATTCTTATTAACATGGCCTATTTTTCTAGAAGTTTTTCTATTTATGTTAATGGGGATCGCTGATACTTTCATGTTAAGTGCATTATCAGACGATGCTGTATCTGGGGTTGGTGCAGCGAATCAATATCTCCATATCGCTATTTTGGTACTAGAAGTCATCGGGAACGGCGCAGCTATCGTCGTATCTCAATACCTCGGTTCCAAACGTTTTATGGAAGCATCTAAAATATCAGCTTTAGCCGTCACATTAAATTTAGTGGTCGGACTCATTATAAGCGCTGGTTTTCTTTTATTTTCAAAACATATGATGATGGCAATGAACTTACAAGGCGATGTACTCATGTATGCGCAAAACTATTTATCCATCGTCGGAGGCGCTATTTTCCTTCAAGCTATTATTAATTCATTAGCCGCAATTATCCGCGTACACGGCTTCACAAAGCAAGCGATGTTTATTTCACTTGGAATGAATATTATTCATATCGCTGGAAACTACGTACTCATTTTCGGGAAATTTGGTTTCCCAGAACTCGGTGTACAAGGGGCTGCCATTTCTTCTGCTGTCAGCCGACTTATCGCACTTATCGTTTTCTTCTGGTTACTGTACCGCGTTATGGAATACCGTGTGAAATTACAATATTACTTCACCTTATCAAAGGAATACATCGGAAAAATTTTAAAAATCGGGATTCCATCTGCATTTGAGCAGGTTATGTATCAAGCTTGCCAAATTGTCTTCTTATACTATGCAACATACTTAGGAACAGAATCATTAGCGGCTAGACAATACGCTACGAACATTTCTATGTTCACTTATTTATTCGCGATTGCGATCGGTATGGGAACAGCCATTATTATCGGACGCCTCGTTGGCGGTGGTGAAAAAGATGAAGCGTATGAACGCGTATGGAAAAGTGTAAAATGGGCAATTGGCGTCACTTTATGTATGGTCGCTCTCGTCGTTACATTCCGTACACAATTAATGGGACTATTTACAGATAATCCGCACATTATTACGTTAGGTGCGTCAGTTCTTTTACTAAGTGTGCTACTTGAAACGGGACGTACGATGAATATCGTCATTATCAATTCACTTCGCGCAGCTGGTGATGCAAAGTACCCAGTTTTGATTGGAGCATTCTCTATGGTGTTAATGAGTTTACCACTCGGTTACTTTTTCGCCTTCCATTTAGATATGGGGCTCGCTGGTATTTGGTTAGCGATTGCTATTGATGAATGGACACGTGCCATTATTATGTTCTTCCGCTGGAAAAGTAGGGCGTGGGAACGTTATGCACTCGTTAAACCTGAAGAACAAGAGGAAATTGTTTCTGTTCAAGCACAGTAACACTCGTTTAATTAAGGTGTAGTCATTCGTAAAGGAAACTTATATCTGCGATTCTTTAAATATATCGACTTACCGAGAAATGTTGACAAATCTATTATATAGTAGAAAAAAGCCAATCTTCTTAACGGAAGATTGGCTTTTTTATTATTGATAAATCTCTTTATATTTCTTATACTCTGCTTCAGAACATAATACGAAATGTCCTGGGCGAATTTCACGCATTGTTGGTGCTTCACTAGCATAATCATGCTGAGATGGATCGTATACGATACGTTTACGATTGCGCTCATAATCTGGATCTGGAAGCGGAATTGCTGATAATAGTGATTTCGTATATGGATGAATTGGATTCGCATATAACTCTTCACTTGTTGTTAGCTCAACGATTTGACCACGGTACATTACGCCGATGCGATCACTAATGTATTTTACCATCGATAAATCATGGGCAATGAATAAGTATGTTAAACCTTTTTCCTTTTGTAACTTTTTCAGTAAGTTTACAACTTGCGCCTGGATTGATACGTCAAGTGCTGAAATTGGCTCATCGGCAATGATAAATTCAGGCTCTACAGCAAGTGCGCGAGCGATACCGATACGTTGACGTTGTCCACCTGAGAATTCATGCGGGAAACGGTTTGCGTGCTCTTTATTTAAACCAACTGTGATTAATAATTCATGAACACGGTCCATACGCTCTTTTTTGCCTTTTGCTAGTCCGTGAATATCAATACCTTCTGCAATAATATCCCCTACTGTCATACGAGGGTTTAATGATGCATATGGATCTTGGAAAATCATTTGCATTTTACGGTTGAATTTCTTCAGCTCTGCACGTGATTTTTTACCATGTACATTTTCACCATCGAACAACACTTCACCAGCAGTTGCATCATATAAACGAATAATCGTTCTTCCAGTTGTCGATTTACCACAACCTGATTCTCCTACAAGACCAAATGTTTCTCCGCGGTAAATATCAAATGAAATATCATTAACCGCTTTGACAACACCACCACTCACGTCGAAGTGCTGTTTTACATTTTTTACTTCAATTAATTTCTCACGTTGTTTAGTCATGTTGTTCACCTGCTTTCATTTGAAGAATGCGTTTTTCAACGACTGCCGGTGGTTTTACTTCTGGAGCTTGCTCGTGAAGTAACCAAGTTGCCGCATAGTGTGTATCACTTACTTTAAATAAAGGTGGGTCCATTTCAAAATCAATTTTCAATGCCTGTGGATTACGTGGTGCAAAAGCATCTCCCTTTGGCGGCTTTAATAAATCTGGAGGCGTTCCAGGGATTGCGTATAACTCTTCTTCTGAACCATCTAAACTTGGCATAGATGCGATTAAGCCCCAAGTGTATGGATGTTTTGGATTGTAGAAAATTTCATCAACCGTTCCAATTTCAACAACTTTACCTGCGTACATAACTGCTACGCGGTCCGCAACGTTTGCCACTACACCTAAGTCATGTGTAATGAAAATGATTGCCGCTTCTGTTTTTTGCTGAATGTCCTTCATAAGCTCTAAAATTTGCGCCTGAATTGTAACGTCTAGGGCTGTTGTCGGCTCATCGGCAATTAATAATTTCGGGTTACAAGCTAACGCCATCGCAATAACTACACGCTGTCTCATACCACCTGAGAATTGGTGAGGATATTGTTTTAAACGCGCTTCTGGATTCGGAATACCTACAAGGTCGATTAATTCTAACGCAACTTTACGTGCGTCTGCTTTACTCATCCCTTGGTGTTTAATAAGACCTTCCATAATTTGATTCCCAATTGTCATCGTTGGATTTAATGATGTCATTGGATCTTGGAAAATCATCGCGATATCTTTCCCGCGCACTTGCTGCATTTCTTTTTCTGTCAGTTTCGTTAAGTCACGACCTTCAAATACGATTTCACCGTTTTTAATACGCCCTGGAGGATTCGGAATTAATCCCATTAACGCTTTAGAAGTAACTGATTTACCAGAACCAGATTCTCCTACAATCGCTAATGTTTCTCCTTTTTTTAAATCAAAAGTAACACCGCGTACAGCTTGTACTTCACCTGCATGTGTATCAAAGGAGACTTGCAAATCTTTTACCTCTAGCAATGTTTTCATTTTTACTTCTCCCCTCTTTTACTTACGCATTTTTGGATCTAACGCGTCGCGTAATCCGTCTGCCATTAAGTTGAATGCTAAGATTAACATACTGATGACAACCGCTGGGATGAACATCATATGTGGATACGTTTGAATTGATTTATAGCCGTCATTTACAAGAGAACCAAGTGATGCGAATGGTGGCTGAATACCTAAACCGATGAAGCTTAAGAACGCCTCACCAAACACTGCTGTTGGAATTGTAAACATTGTCATTACGATAATTGGTCCCATTACGTTCGGGATTAAGTGTTTTACAATTAATTGTGTATTTGTTGCACCTAATGTACGAGATGCTAATACATATTCTTGATTTTTTAATTTCAGGATTTGTCCACGAACGATACGTGACATCCCTATCCAACCTGTAATCGCCATTGCTAGTGTAATTGACCATATACCAGATCCCATAATGATTACCATTAAAATAACGATGATTAAGTATGGAATACCGTTAATAATCTCCATAACACGTTGCATAATATTATCTACTCTACCGCCATAGAACGCTGAAATACCTCCATAAGCAACCCCAATTACTAAGTCAATCGCCGCTGCTAAAAGAGCGATATATAATGATACACGCGTACCTTCCCATGTTCTTGTCCATAAATCGCGGCCAAGATCATCTGTACCAAACCAGAAATACTCTTTAATATCACGTTTTTCATATTGGTCAACACCATATTGATCCGTACCGTCAAATGGTAGCCAATGAACATTTTCAATAACAGGAATTTTCGGTGGTAATTTCGCACGACCTAAGTCTTGCTCTTTATAAGAATGCTTACTTACCATCGGTCCTAAGATTGCTAGTAATATAATAAGCGCTAATAAAACGAAACCGAACATTGCTCCTTTATGTTGGAACAAACGTCTTCTTACATCTTGCCAAAACGTTAAGCTTGGACGGGCAATGACTTCATTATCAACATTATTTTGATTGGCTTGCTGAAATAAATCTGGAGATAATTTTTGTACATCTTTCATCATTTTTTCCCTCCCGCTAAACGAATACGAGGATCAATAATTCCGTATAAAATATCGACAATGAAAATAACTAAGATGAAAATCGCACTATAGAAAATTGTAGTTCCCATAATAACTGTATAGTCATTCACTGTAATAGATTTAACGAACTGTTCCCCTAGTCCTGGTACAGCATAAATTTGCTCAATAACTAATGTCCCTGTAATTAAACCTGCAACCATTGGTCCTAAAATTGTTACTACTGGAATTAACGCGTTACGAAGTGCGTGTTTAATAATGATAACGCCTTGGCTAATTCCTTTCGCTTTCGCTGTTAAAATGTAATCAGCTTGCATAACTTCAATTAACTCTGCACGAGCAAAACGTGCGATTGTTGCGATAACTGCCATCGATAAAGCGATTGTAGGCATTACGGTAAACTCTGGTCCTTTCCAGAATGCTACTGGGAACCACCCAAGTTTTACCCCTACGAAATATTGTAGTAATGCGGCGAATACGAACGATGGTACCGACATCCCGAGTACGGAAATAATTGTCGCCCCATAATCGACCCACGTATTGTTACGAAGTGCCGCAACGATTCCTAAAATTAAACCGATAAATGTTCCTAATATAATCGCTTGTAAACCAAGTTGTGCTGATGGTCCAATGCGATCCACAATCATATCTGTTACTGGACGGTTATCATATTGGAATGATACCCCTAAATCACCTTTTGCTAAGTTACCTAAGTAACGTGCATATTGAACTGGTACTGGATCATTTAAGCCATATTTTTCAAGAATGATTTCTTTTTGTGCCGGTGATAGTTTCTCCTGGTTTTTAAGCGGAGAACCCGGAAGTAATTTCATCAAAAAGAAAGTCAGTGTAGTAATTAAAAATAATGTCAAAGCCATGTACACGAAACGTTTTAATACATAACGTCCCATAGTCAAGCACCTCCCCGTTTTTCTCAAAAGCAATAAGATAGTTTAAAATATTCTCACTTTTATTTTTTTAAAATAAGAGCATACGCCCATCATAGGCATATACCCTTATTCATGATGGAAACCATTTTTAGTTTTTTAGTTCAACCCACTTATAGCTAAATTCTCCGCCATATTTATGTTCTAATAGGCCAGTAATTGAGCCACGTTGTAAATAAGCTTTTCCTGGTTGATATACTGGAGCAATCGCTGCATCTTCAAGCAGTTGTTTTTCTGCTTGTAATAATGCATCCCAGCGAGCTTGTACATCAACTTCTGTTTTCGCTTTTTTAATTAAATCATCATACGCTGCATTTGCGTAATTTACTTTGTTTTGCGCATTACCTGTCGTATACATTTCAAGGAATGACATTGGATCCATATAATCTGGACTCCATCCTGCGTATGACATTGCGTAATCTCCACTTGCTTCAAGTTTTAATTTTTGTGCAAATGGCTGCATTTTTGTTGAAACTGTTAAACCTGGTAAGTTCTTTTCAAATTGGCCTTTTAAATACTCTCCGATTTTTTTAGCATCATCAGTATCAAAGTTTAATAGCTCTAACTCTACTTTGTCTACACCAAGTTCTTTTTTACCAGCTTCCCAGTATTTTTGAGCTTCTTTAATATCCTCTTTTATAAGCTTTCCGTTTTCTTCACGGAAGTCTTTTCCATTCGGACCTTTTGCTAAGCCTTTCGGAACAAAACCATATATCCCCTCTGAACCATCGTTTAAGATAACTTTTCCGATATTTTCACGCTCAAAGGACATTGCAATTGCTTTTCGGATATTTTTATTTGCTAAAAATTTATTCTTTTCATTTAAGCGAATAAATTGTGTAGATGGTCTCTTAATCGTTTTAAAGTCAGCATCTGATTTGTATTTGTCTACAAACTCTGATGTTAAGACTACACGATCAATTGCTTTCGTTTCATATAAATTTATAGCAGTTGAACGATCCTTAACAATATTGAAGTTTATTTCCTCAAGTTTTACTTCTTTATTTTCCCAATACGTTGGATTCTTCGTAAGTTTGAAGCTTTGTTCATGCTTCCATTCATTTAATACGAATGGACCATTATAAAGTGTCGTATTGGATTCTAATCCAAATTTTGCTCCTTGTTCTGTTACAAACTTCTCATTCAAAGGATACAATGTTGGATAGACTGTTAAACTTACAAAATAAGGAACAGGGTTATCTAATTCCACTTCAAGTGTATGATCATCAATTGCCTTTACACCAAGTTCTTCAACTGGTAATTCTTTTTTGTTAACTTTCTCCGCATTTTTAACATCAAATAGTATGTAAGCAAACTTGGCACCCGTGTTTGAATCTACAGCTCTTCGCCAAGAATAAACGAAGTCTTTCGCTGTTACAGGTTCACCATTAGACCATTTCGCATCTTCACGTAACTTAAATACATACTTTTTGCCAGCTTCTGATTTCTCATAAGATTTAGCGACACCTGGAACAAGCTTATCGTCTTTCCCCAGACGATATAATCCTTCCATTGTGTTATTCATGATGTTAGAAGATGCTGCATCTGTTGATAACGTCGTATCCATAGTTGGGATTTCAGCTGTCTCGGTTAGATTTAACACTTGCTTGTTTGAGGATTTTTCTTTTGCGCCTGCTTTATTATCCTCTTTTTGGTAACTACAAGCTCC
Source organism: Bacillus pretiosus (assembly GCF_051294775.1). Lineage (NCBI taxonomy): Bacteria > Bacillati > Bacillota > Bacilli > Caryophanales > Bacillaceae > Bacillus > Bacillus pretiosus. The sequence continues at coordinate 406,734 of NZ_JBPPHF010000003.1, read as the reverse complement.
TAACATACTGACAGTCAACGTCGATGCAAGTAATAACGGTATCTTTTTCTTCATGTTGTGTTGCCTCCCCTAATTGCACTTCCTGTACCCTCACTTGTAAAAAAGTAGAATTGAAAGAATAATCTCCAAGTTTCTACAATTTTCATTATACATATAATATAACAATTGTGAATATAGTTTTTTGTTTTTTTGTTAAAATTTTTAATAAAATGTTTATTTTTTTATTTTTTTGTAAAGGGATACGTTAACATTGCTACCATCATCTTAAAATCAGACCTTTAATTGCGTATAATTTTCAAAAAATTAATTCTAGTACATATTATAGCTTTTATAGTATAATAATTCTAGTAATATTTTGACGGAGGGGAACATTTTGAATAAAGTTTTTTTTCATACTTGTATACTAATTTTCATAGCGATAATCGCTTCTAGTATTGGCGCATTCCTCGTTTCATCGCAATTTTTGTTGAATTTTGTCAATATATCGTTTTATGTCGCACTATTTTTTATTCTTATAGGCGGTTTTTTATTCATATTTCAAAATGGATTTTTTAACGTAACAATTTACGCCTTCCAAAGAGTATTTGGTACGAACAAAAAAATTGAGTCTTTAATTGAAGAAGTAGAGGAACCTGTCGATAAGAAAGAACGTATTTATAAAACATATTCATTCAAATGGACGTATCCAATTTGCATTACCGGTATCGTTCTTGGGTTGTTCTCGACCCTCATTAGCTTTACTATTTTGATGTAGTTTGCAAACACTATCCCATATGATATAATAATCAGCAAAACATTTTGTTATAAAACTTTAGTTCTTTCATATTAAAAGAGCTTAGGTAACAATAAATAAATTTATATGTATGCGATGATAAAGAAGAGTACATATTGAGGCAATTTCAGAGAGCTTGTGGCTGGTGTGAACAAGTAATTGCGCAGTATGGAATGGGCTTTTGAGCACCAAACCGAACCGAAAGTAGTAGGCTTTGGCGTTATATCCAAACGTTATTATGGATTAGAGAGATTTCACAGTAGTGAAATAATTAGGGTGGTACCGCGGTCCATTCGTCCCTATAGTTTTTGGGATGAATGGGCTTTTTTGTTTGCCTTCTCTTCCCCATCACGCATTCAAATTTAGGAGGAATTACTTATGTCAGTTATCTTTTCTGGTATTCAGCCGAGTGGAACGATTACACTTGGAAACTATTTAGGAGCTATGAAGCAATTTACAGAGCTTCAAAATGAACACGACTGTTATTTCTGTATTGTAAACCAACATGCGATTACAGTACCTCAAGATCCCGTACAACTTCGTAAAAACATTCGCAGTCTTGCTGCACTTTATGTAGCATGCGGCATCGATCCTGAAAAAGCTACTTTATTTGTACAATCAGAAGTACCAGCACACGCTCAACTAGGATGGATTATGCAATCAGTTGCTTACGTTGGAGAATTAGAGCGTATGACGCAATATAAAGATAAATCTTCTGGTAGAGATTCAGTTCCAGCTGGATTACTAACGTATCCACCATTAATGGCTGCTGATATTTTACTTTACAACACTGAAATCGTACCTGTTGGTGATGATCAAAAACAACATATGGAATTAACACGCGACCTAGCAGAGCGTTTCAACAAACGCTTCCGTGAAGTGTTCACTGTTCCTGAAATTCGTATTCCAAAAGTAGGAGCTCGCGTTATGTCATTAACAGAACCTACGAAAAAAATGAGTAAATCTGATCCGAATCCAAAAGCAATGATCAGTATGCTTGATGAACCAAAAACAATTGAAAAGAAAATTAAAAGTGCTGTAACTGATTCTGAAGGTATCGTGAAATTTGATAAAGAAAACAAACCTGGAATCTCTAACTTATTAACAATCTACTCTTCATTCTCTGGAAAAACAGTTGAAGAAATAGAAGCAATGTACGAAGGAAAAGGATACGGAGACTTCAAAGGCGACCTAGCAGCAGTAGTCGTAGAAGCAATTCGTCCAATCCAAGACAAATATAACGAACTAATCAACTCACCAGAACTAGACGAAATTCTAGACAAAGGTGCAGAAAAAGCAAACCGCGTTGCATTCAAACAACTACGCAAAGTAGAAAACGCAATGGGACTAAGCAGAAAACGTAGGTAACTTATAAAGCGGAGGCAGCTCGTTCAGCTCTGATTGGCTAAGGTTCTTTCGCATAGAAGACGCTTTTTGTCTTCTTATGCGGAAGGTTCTTAGACACGAAGAGCTTGCCGCTGGAGCTAAGTTACAACAAATTAAAAAAACCGCCAATTGGCGGTTTTTTTTAATTTACCTTTTGCTCGTTTTCCATTTCCCATAACTTTTCAAAAAATGGCTGTCCTTTTACGAGACGCTCGCATAATTGTTCGTGCTTCTCAGACCAGCCTGTTTTCGCTTCATCATACAGTTTAGCCCAAATATCTTCAAATTCCATATGTTGAACCATTCCGTATGCTGATGGATCCCACTCTGTGAACCAATAGCGAATTTCTGCTGTGTTTTTCGTTGTATGTAATTGATCTAACGCCATAAATAATAATTGTTTAAGCTGTCTTTCTTTACGAGTTAAGCCATTCATAATGAAAGGTGATGGTGATAAAATATGATGTTCTTTTTCCATTTCTTCTACTTGGAACTCATACTTTTCTGCTTGTACGTTTTCTACCATCTCATATACCATCTGCTCTTGGCGCGGTATAAGTCTGCTTTTTCGAATTGGTACATTGTAACCAATTGTGTCAATCGCAATAATTCCTTTTCCATCTGTAACAACAAAGCAATACTCTTGCTGCAAACGTTCATGATTTTTACGAATATATGCCTTATGATGTACGTCTTCCAACAATTTTTGCGGAAGCTCTAACAATTCGTCCTCGATGTAATGATATAATGTGGCATCTACTTTTAATAATGGCACTTGATCTAATAGCTCAATCGTATCATCTTTCCGCCATTCGTAAAAATGACAAACGTTATACCCATTCTCTTCACCTTCAAACCAATTTACCCATACATCATGTAGATATAACATTCACTACCCCTCACTTCACTACTGTTTGTATCAATCATTATGTTCAATTTTTCTTAACTTTATTCCACCTAAGGAAATATATTCTAATTATTATTTTTTCTTCTATTAATACTAAAAAAAACAGGAAATAGAGCTCCTGTTTTTTATATATGAAATGTATTTGCTTTATTCAATATTTCTTTTGCATCTATAGATAATAAAGAAAGTGTATCTTCTCCTTCCAATGTTACGCAATCTTTGACAATATGAAATCCAAGCGCATAGCCCAGCATCTTTGGATAAGAGTGAAATCCATTTAATAAGATGTCGTGCTCCCTTGTTCCTCGTTTTATACTTATTCTTTCATGTACAACATTTTTCCAATAATAAATAGCCTCTTCTTTTGAAAGATACATCGTCCACGGTGCATTGTTTTTTTCTGAATATCTTTCCGTTACCGCTTGCTCAGCTAGCCCTTCCATAATCATCGTATCAAGTAATGTATATTCTGTTTCTTTCGTCTCAATTTGATGTAACCTGCATATGTGATGATATTCATGCGCCAATAACACCTTTAATTCTTCCACCGAATTCCGTCCACATACGAATAAGAAAATAACGTGACGCATAGATAATCCCGCCCTACCGTTATACTCTTCTTGTACAGTTCGATTATAGGAATCTGATAATAAAATAAAGACAGGGACATCTGGACCTTGTAACCAGGTTTTCAGTTTCTCATACTCCGTACGTAACTCTTTCCAAACTTCCTTTTCCTCTAACTCTTTTACTTCTTGTTCTCCTCGTATAACTGGGCGGTACATACCTTTAGAAATTAAAAAGCGATACAACCTTTCTTTTGGCAGCGGGATATACTTCGTAAACTTTTCACACAGCTTTTCTGGCCGTCCATAATATAGATGTAACCACTCAGCAGTTTCAACAATCCCCATCTTTATCCCTCCTTTTTCTTATGTATATGCAAAAGGAGAAAAAGGCGTAAAAATAAATAAGGAGTTTTTTCGCAATATAGTGCGAAAAAACTCCTTATCTCATCTATTATTTATACGATTTAAATACTAATACTGCGTTATGACCACCGAATCCTAGTGAGTTACTTAATACTGCATTTACTTCTTGTTGTCTCGCTTTATTCGGTACGTAATCTAAGTCACATTCTGGATCTGGTGTTTCATAGTTAATTGTTGGAGGGATTACTCCGTCTGTAATTGATTTAATTGAGAAGATCGCTTCAACAGCACCAGCTGCTCCTAATAAGTGACCTGTCATTGATTTCGTTGAGCTAATTGCTACTTTGTACGCATGCTCACCGAACGTTTCTTTAATTGCCATCGTTTCATACTTTTCATTCGCATCCGTACTTGTACCGTGCGCATTAATGTAATCAATATCTTCTGGCTGTAGACCTGCATCTGCTAAAGCTTGACGCATTGCACGCACGCCGCCTTCACCGCCAGGAGCCGGCATTGTAATATGGAATGCATCACCAGTTGCACCGTAACCAGCGATTTCCGCATAAATGTGAGCACCACGAGCTAATGCGTGCTCTAATTCTTCGAGAATTAAAATACCTGAACCTTCACCCATTACGAAACCACTACGGTTTTTATCAAATGGACGGCAAGCTGTTGCTGGATCTTCATTAAATGTTAATGCTTTCGCTGAACTAAATCCTGCAAATGCCATACTTGTTAACGGCGCTTCTGCTCCGCCTGTTATCATTGCATCAGCATCACCGCGTTGAATTGCTTTAAATGCATCACCAATTGAGTTTGCACCAGATGCACAAGCCGTTACAGAACAAGTGTTAATTCCTTTTGCTCCTGTTGCGATCGATACTTGACCTGCTGCCATATCTGGGATCATCATTGGTACGAAGAATGGGCTCACGCGGCGCGGACCTTTCTCAGTAAAAATCTTAAATTGTTCTTCGTATGTTTCCATACCGCCAATACCAGAACCAATCCATACACCAATTCGAGGTCCGTTTTCTTCTGTAATTTCAAGCTTTGCATCTGCAACTGCCATTTTCGCTGCTGCTACTGCATATTGTGTAAAGCGATCCATACGGCGCGCTTCTTTTTTATCAATATATTTCTCGACTTCAAAGTCGTTAATTTCTGCTGCTACTTTTGCTGGAAACAGTTCCGGATCAATTCTTGTAAGTCGTCCGATTCCAGATACACCCTTTTTAATGTTTTCCCACGCTGTTTCAACATCTGTTCCGATCGGTGTAACAGCTCCTAGTCCTGTAATTACGACCCTCTTTTTCTCCATACAAAATACACTCCTTTTTTTCTCTCAGTCCTTATTTACCCCAACGAAGAGCTACTGCTCCCCATGTTAATCCGCCGCCGAAACCAACAAGTATAATTAAATCACCATCTTGAATACGTCCATTTTGCAATTCCTCTACCATTGCAATTGGAATTGAAGAAGCTGATGTATTACCAAACTTTTCAATTGTCATACTCATTTTTTCTTGTGGTAAATTTAATCTCTCTCTTGCAGATTCCATAATACGAATATTCGCTTGATGTGGTACTAAAAAATCCACATCCTCTTTCGTAAGTCCCGCTTTTTCTAACACGCGAAGACAGGAATCACCAAGTTGGCGAACAGCAAATTTAAAGACTTCTCTGCCGTTCATCATAACATACTCGTCTTGATAAAGATGCTTACCGCCGCTTCCGTCTGCTCCTAATTCGAAAGATAGAACGCCTCTTCCTTCTGAAACCGCCCCCATTACGATAGCACCGGCTCCGTCTCCAAATAGTACTGCTGTATTTCGATCATTCCAGTCTACAATTTTAGATAGTTTATCACTACCAACTACTAATACATTTTTATAAGTTCCCGTTTGAATAAATTGCTGCGCTGTAATCATTCCGTACATAAAACCAGCACACGCTGCACTTAAATCCATTGCGGCTGCGTGTTTTGCGCCAATGGCTTCTTGAATGACACAAGCTACTGCTGGGAATGCTCGATCTGGTGTTACTGTTGCCACTAAAATCAGGTCGATATCCTCTCCGCTAATCCCGGCATCTTCAAGTGCTTTTTTAGAAGCCTCTACCGCCATATATGAAGTATCTATTGTATCATCGGCAATGCGTCTTTCTGCAATTCCCGTTCTCGTACGAATCCATTCATCAGATGTATCTACGATTTTCTCTAAATCGTGATTTGTGACTACTTTTTCTGGCACATATCTTCCGATCCCTAAAATGCCCACGTTCACATCGCAGCCCTCCGTTTTATATCAATTATTATGACTTGGTACTAATTTTAAAACATAAATGTATTTTTGTCTAGAATATATTTCAGCTAAAACATAAATCCAGCATTATTCACTTTATTGTTTATTAAAAGAAACAGAAACATACCTTTCCTGCTTCTTTTGAAATATAAAAAGGCCCGAACCGCTTCTATCCACGGTTCGAGCCTCTCTTCCCTTCCAAAAAAGAAGGTTTTATTCTTTATCTGCTTTCCCAAGCTCATATGCTTCGTTCATAACTTTCATCAATAACTCTAATACTGGTTGTGCTTTCTCCATATCAAGCGCAATTCCATTCGAATCTAAGATGGCCTTTGCTTCTGGTAAATGCTTCATTGCGATTTGTAAAAATTGCATGCTTTTCTCATTCATATTATGTTCTTCCTCTCCATTAAAACTTTCACATACATAGTGTAACACGCTCGCTATCCTTCGTATAACTCTTTATATTTTTTCATATGTGCCAATTGTTTATTTAAACCATATTCTAACGGGGTATTTCTTTTTATCGAAATAACCTCGACAGCATCATTTCGTTCTTCCTCATTCTTTTTATTCACTTTATCCGCTGCACGTAAAAGGTTCATACCTTTTTTCCATAATGACTTTTTACCACTAAGTAAATTGTATATGCCGAGATGCTCCGCGTTCATTCCATTTTCCCATAAGTATTCACATACATCTTCCACGTACAATAGATCACTTCCATTTTCCTCGCTCGCATAATGGCACTCTTTCTCATCCAGTTCTGATAAAATGAGCTGATGATACATCATAAAAGATGGTTGCCATGGCCCATATAATGTAGGAACTCGAAATACACTATATGGTGCCTCTCCTTTTTTCAATCCTTCTTCCACTTTCAAAAATAAACGTTTATTTTCAGATTCCTCTGCGTTTCCTACTTCAATAGAAGAAATTAGATTTAACTTCACTTTCTGCTCTGCACACAGTCTTATAATCCGCTTTAAATACTGTAATATAACTCTTTCATTCCGAAAACCACTTTGTTGATTTGGCTCATACAAGCAAAAGTAAACCGTATCGAACTTCTCTCCTTCTACTGATCTCCATCCATCTTCATCTCTTATCGAATAATACGTAAATAACGCATTTCGTCCAATCAACAATAACTTCTCTTCATTAATTTTTTTCATATTCTCGAATTCATCAAAATCAAGACCGTACACTTCTACTTCTTCTGCAATCATTTTATTCACAAGGTGATAACCTACAAACGTAAGTGCACCTATAATTAGCACGCGCTCCATACCACCAACCCTTTCTCCTTGAAACAAATAGCTCCTCATTTATGTATATGGGAGCTTCACAATTCTTCTTCATATTTTTTAAAGAAATCAGTCGTTTGCCTAACCATTTTATATTTCACATCTTGCAGATGGAATAAGACAGAAGTATCGCATTGATTGAATTGCCTCATTTTCTCATATTTACGTAACAACTGTTTTCTTCCTCTTTTTTCTTGTGTTGATACGAAAACTTTAACAGGTACACAAGACGGAAGAAGTGTAAATGATTTCTTATTTATTTTGGATTCTAATTCTTCTTCTTTGGAATCATACGCCAAACTTAATTCCTTCACTAATCTTTTGTAAAAAAACTTATGCTCTTTTTCAAACTCCACATATTCTGGTAAATCTAAACACGGATTTAACATAATGACAGAGCGTATACATTCAGGGTATTTGTTCATCATTTCAAGTGCTACAAGTGCACCCATACCATCTGCCATAATGTGCATTTTCGCATTTAATGTCTCTTTTCTCAAAACAACGTCATATAAACGTTTTGCTAGACGAACAGATTGGTCGTTTCCCCAATGTCTTCCGTATAAATTAGAGGAAAAGACCGTGTAGCCTTCCTCAATAAGGCCATGTAAAAAATAAGACCTTCCTGCATGCTGTGTCCATAAACTTGTACCATTCTCAATAAAGTAGTTATAATCACCGAGAAGCATAACAGAAAATCCATTTGGCTTCTCCGGTAAATAAATGACACATGGTTCTTTTTCTAAATAAAAAAAACGTTCCGTAATACTCATTTTTCCCCCGCCTTATTTTCTAAACGTATAAAAGTACTCTTCTATAATGTATGAACGGAATGCAAATTTGCGTTGAAAAATCTACAAATATTTTTCTATATTCTTTTTTCAATTGTGTTACAATAAGGACAGATTGAACGAATAGAGGTGTAAAATATGCGTTTCATTTGGGCATTAATTTGGTCGTTCGCGCTTGTACATATGATGAGCTACGTAATCGGCTCTATGACTGGCGGTACATACGATTTTAACCAAGCGTCTATTTTCTCAGTTGTTCTTGCGGTATTAGTACTAGCAATTTCAGCTACAATTCCAAACGAGCCAGTAGAACAACACTAAAAAAAGAGTCCGGATTTTATCCGAACTCTTTTTTATTTTACTTTACATGAACGACTAATTCGTTATTTTCTACATCAACAACTACGTGACTGTTATCAGTAATTGTTCCTGCAATTAATTCTCTCGCTAATTTCGTCTCAACTTGACGCTGTACATATCGTTTTAATGGACGAGCTCCGTACATCGGATCAAAGCCAGCTTCTACAACAAATTCTCTCGCTGCGTCTGTTAATTCTACTGTAATATGACGGTCAGCTAAACGACCTTGTAATTCTTTTACAATTTTATCAACAATACCTTTAATTTCATTCGTTGTAAGAGGTTTGAATAAAATAATTTCATCGACACGGTTTAAAAACTCTGGTCGGAAATGTCCTCTTAATTGCCCCATTACAAGTTCTCTTGATTCCTCTTTAATTGAGCCATCTGCTTCTAATCCATCTAACAAATGAGCAGATCCAATATTTGAAGTCATAATAATAACCGTGTTTTTAAAGTCTACTGTACGTCCTTGAGAATCTGTAATGCGTCCATCATCTAACATTTGTAATAAAATGTTGAATACTTCTGGATGTGCTTTTTCGATTTCGTCTAACAAAATAACTGAATACGGTTTACGTCTTACCGCTTCTGTTAATTGACCGCCCTCTTCATATCCAACATATCCAGGAGGCGCACCAATTAAGCGTGACACAGCATGTTTCTCCATATACTCAGACATGTCGATACGAATCATTTGCTCTTCACTATCGAATAAAGACTGCGCTAACGTTTTTGCAAGTTCTGTTTTACCAACACCTGTCGGTCCTAAGAAGATGAAGGAACCAATTGGACGGTTCGGGTCTTTAATACCAGCGCGTGCACGAAGAACTGCGTCTGATACTAAGCTTACCGCTTCCTCTTGTCCGATGACACGCTCTGATAAAATTTGCTCTAAGCGTAGTAATTTCTCGCGTTCACCTTCAACGAGTTTTGCGACAGGAATACCAGTCCAGCGTGAAACAATATCAGCAATCTCTTCTTCACTTACTTCCTCACGTAACAAACGATTTTCCTGTTTATTATGTGCGCCCATTTCTTCTGCTTCTTTTAACTCTTTTTCAATTGCAGGAATTTTCCCGTGACGAAGTTCCGCTGCTTTATTTAAATCGTAATTACCTTCTGCTTCTTCTAATTCACGGCGCAGACGCTCTAAATGTTCACGTAAGTCACGCACTTTATGAATATCTTCTTTTTCTTTTTCCCATTTCGCTCTCATACCACTTGCAACTTCTTTTAAATCCGATAATTCACGTTGCAACGTTTTCAGGCGTTCTTGGCTACCAAAGTCCTTCTCTTTTCCAAGAGCCGCTTCTTCAATTTCCAGCTGCATAATGCGGCGCGTTACTTCATCTAATTCTGTTGGCATAGAATCAATCTCTGTTCGAATTGTTGCACACGCTTCGTCAACAAGATCGATCGCTTTATCTGGTAAGAAACGATCCGAAATATATCGATCTGATAAAACGGATGCTGCTACAATCGCACGGTCATGAATATTTACACCATGATAAATTTCAAAACGCTCTTTTAAACCACGTAAAATGGAAATTGTATCTTCAACAGTTGGTTCTTCTGCTAATACTTGTTGGAAACGTCTTTCTAGCGCTGGATCTTTCTCAATATATTTACGATACTCATCTAACGTTGTCGCCCCGATACAATGCAGTTCACCACGCGCAAGCATCGGTTTTAACATATTTCCTGCGTCCATCGCACCTTCTGTTTTACCAGCGCCGACGATTGTGTGAAGTTCATCAATGAATAATAAAATGCGACCTTCACTCTTTTTAATTTCATTTAATACAGCTTGCAGACGCTCTTCAAACTCACCACGGAATTTCGCTCCAGCTACAAGCGCACTCATATCTAATGCGAAGATTGTTCTATCTTTTAATCCTTCTGGTACATCCTTCTTCACAATACGCTGTGCTAATCCTTCAACGATTGCTGTTTTACCAACACCGGGTTCACCAATTAAAACCGGGTTGTTTTTCGTTTTACGTGAAAGAATGCGGATTACACGTCGAATTTCACTATCGCGACCGATAACAGGATCAATTTTCCCTGCTCTCACTTCCGCCACTAAATCACGACCATATTTTTCTAACGCTTCATAAGTTGCTTCTGGATTTTGACTAGTCACTCTTTGATTCCCCCGAACTGTCATTAAAGACTGTAATAAGTTATCTTTTGTAATGTGAAATCTTGTAAGTAATTGATTTATATCGCCTTTTTCTTCTGAAAAAGCAAGCAATACATGTTCAACTGAAATGTAGTCATCTTGCAATTTCTCTGCTTCTTTTCCTGCTCTTACAAGTAGTTGTTGCAGAGCACCCGTTATATATAATTTTCCTACTTCTGCACCGCTTCCCGTTACAGAAGGTTTTTTCTTAATTAAACTTTCGGCGCCTTGCTTTAACGCTTCTATATCGACATTCATTTTTTGAAAAATACGCACTGCTAATCCATCTTGCTCTTCTAATAATGTAAACAAGAGATGAACAGTATCTACTTCTTGATGATGGTGAGATACCGCTAAAGATTGGGCACTCATAATCGCCTCTTGTGTTTTTGTTGTCATTTGATTTAAGTCCATCTTTACAGTCCTCCAAATGTTTGACTTTCTTTGACCTTTGATTTGATTATACGCCAACTGACTTTTTTATACAATAATTTTGCTTATGTATCTTCAAACTTATTATTGGAAAAAGAAAAAGGGAACATTCATTATACAACTGAAAAAATATACGCAATGCGTAACGACAAAAAAGCCGCAATAATGATTGCGGCTCCTGTTACGGTTTTCTTTTATATGTCCACTGACGGTTATGATTCGCGTTATCTGGAAACTTTTCACCCGCAGTTAATTTCACCATTTGCGGATCTTTTACCATACTTCCTGTTTCACCAATTTCTACGTAAATACCATCGTTTGGCGCTTTTTGTCCAGAACGAAACCTGCGATTTTGTCCCATTTCCATTCTCCTTCCATGACGTCTTTGCCTCATTAGTATATCCATTTTAAAAGAAAGCTTTTCTGTCATGTTTAGGAAACAAGTACTACATTTCGTTCTTGTACATATACATGAATGACACAAGCTTAGGAAGGGATTTCTTTCCTATTTGTAAAAAAAAAAGAAACCAACCTACTATAGGCTAGCTTCAAAGGAGAGTCAAACATATACGAGAAGATTACATGTTCATTATAAGCTTCATCATACGAGCAATGTAACCCTTTTCACAATTTGTACATAATGAAAGAAACATTGTTTGAACTTTCTAAAAAGACGTTGACTTTTCTTAATTTCCAGCGAGAAATAGTAGACACCGCAGCACTTTGCGACGTAAGATGGATATATAGTGAACTTTCCATCTTTGGTTTTCTCACCCAGTTTAACCTCTTATTTCTGCATATTAAAAACGGAAATACAGATAGAAATAAAAAAATATTATAAGAGGTGAAATTATGAATAAACAGCATTTAATCGCATTAGACTTAGACGGCACTTTATTAACAGACAACAAAATAATTTCCACTCGAACAAAACATACAATTGCAAAAGCAAAGGAGCAAGGACATATTGTCGTTATTTCAACGGGACGTCCCTTCCGTGCTAGTTTTGATTACTACAAAGAACTCGGTCTTAATACACCAATCGTAAACTTTAATGGTGCTTACGTACATCATCCTCTTGATTCAAAGTGGGGAACACACCACTCTCCTCTTGAGCTAGCAACAGCCCAAGAAATTGTCCGAGCTTGCTTTGATTTTGGTGTAAAAAATATATATGCTGAAGTAATGGACGATGTGTATGTTCGTGAAATTGATGAAGATAAAAAACATATTTTCGAATTCGGTTCTCCAAAGATTTTTACAGGAGACTTATTAAATATTTTAAACGATCATCCAACCTGCTTATTAATTGACGCACATGATGAGCATTCCAGTGCAATCCGTCAACATTTAACTGATATGCACGCTGAAGTAATCGACCATAGAAAATGGGGCGCACCTTGGCCGATTATTGAAATCGTGAAAAGTGGGTTAAATAAAGCTGTCGGATTACAAAAAATTTCTAGTCATTACAACATTCCACAAGAGAGAATTATCGCTTTCGGTGATGAAGATAACGACTTTGAAATGATTGAATTTGCTGGTCACGGCATCGCAATGGGTAATGCAATTCCTGAATTAAAATCACTCGCAAATCATACGACATTAACGAATGAAGAAGATGGTATTGCGCTATATTTAGAAGAGGTTCTTGGATTATAATCTAAAAATTCCCTGCTTATAGTTTCTCGTCAAACGCTCATACTATTATTAGACGCAAAAGTCAGCGCGTCGATTGTTTTCAGCTAAATAAAGGGGGTTTTTCGAATGGGTAAAAAGAACAAATCAAAACGTTTTATCCAACAAGGAGCCGATGCTGTTATGAAGCATGATGCAAGATTCCCGTACCGTGGTACATTAGCTGAGGCAGAAAAAGCGAGAAGTAACTCTTCTTTTGGAGGGGTTTAAATGGGGAACTTACTATTCCAACAAGCTAGAGATGCCGTTGCAAATGCCGTCACTTGTTCAAGCGGTACTGAGCAACAAGATCTCGTATATAGAGCAAAAAACGCTTTGCACTCTGCTTATGCAAACTCTTCAACAGCTGAAAAAGTTCAGCTACGTGAAATGCAGGAGCAGTTGCAAAATATTACGAATTTACATTAAAAAAGAGGACCAGCTTTGGTCCTCTTTAATCTTTTCGAAACAAACCAAACACTCCGACCGTCTGTAATACGTTTGTAAATGCACCTGGGTCCACTTGCCTAATAACCCTTTCTAATTCATATAACTCATAACGCGTAATAACAATCATTAACATTTCCTTATTTTCATTTGTATAAGCGCCTGTTGCTGGTATAGTTGTAATCCCCCTCACTAAGCGTGAATGAATCGCCTTTCGTACATCTGTCCCATTCTTCGTAACGATTAGTGCTGTAATTTTCACATGACGCGTATGAATCGCATCAATAATTCGCGTTGACACATACAAAGTCACCAAAGTATATAATGCTTTTTCCCATCCATACACATAGCCAGCCGCAATAATGATAAGTGCATTAAAGAAGAAAAAATACGTACCGACAGGCTTATCTTTAATCTTTGATAAAATCATGGCGATAATATCTAAACCACCTGTAGAAGCCCCCCACTTCAACGCAATCCCTACCCCAATCGCTGAAATAATCCCACCAAAAATCGCATTTAATATAATATCGTTCGAAACCGCTCTAACCGGGATAATTTCTAGAAACAAAGTCATAAATATCACGCAAAGAAAACTAAAGAAAGTAAAGGCCTTTCCAACCTTTTTCCATGCTAAAATAACGACGGGAATATTAAACAAACTAAACAATACCCCCGTTGATATGTGAATAGATAAAAAGTCCCCTAATATTTGTGATAACAATTGAGACAATCCAGCAAAGCCACTCGCGTACACTTTCGCTGGCGTTAAAAATAAATTCATTCCAATCGCGTTTAACAAACCTGCGACAATTACAACGATTAACTTCTTTATAAGTTCGGTATAATTCAACTTCAAATCCATTTCTAATCCACCTTTATTATTCATGAATGCACTGCTATACATAGTCTTTACGAAAAAGGAAATGATAAACGTACAACGGTTAGAAATGGAGTTGATACATATGCCACATACGAGTGATAACGACAAAAAAGCACGCGATAATAATGCAAAGCGTACACAAAAAAATGAGCAAGAACAAAAAAATATTCAGCAAGGTAAGCGTGCCTATTCTAAAAAGACTGATCACCTTTGATCCCATCGTACATCAACAATATTGTTGATGTACTTTTTTTACATTTTACAGGGAAAAAACATTAAAAATTCACTTCATGTTCACTTCTATATTCTACAATAGCGATAACATATTCGGATGAGGTGTTGGCATGAGAGGGAAACACATTTTCATTATTACTGCACTAATAAGTATATTAATGCTAGCTGCTTGTGGACAAAAAAACAGCTCAGCTACAGTCGCTACAGCAACAGATTCAACCATTAAGAAGAGCGACTTCGAAAAACAGTTGAAAGATCGTTACGGAAAAGACATGCTATACGAAATGATGGCACAAGACGTTATCACGAAAAAATATAAAGTATCTGACGATGATGTAGATAAAGAAGTACAAAAAGCGAAAAATCAATATGGAGATCAATTCACAGCAGTACTCGAAAACAATCGTTTAAAAGATGAAGCTGATTTCAAAAATCAAATTAAGTTCAAACTTGCTATGAATGAAGCAATTAAGAAAAGTGTTACAGAAAAAGACGTGAAAGACCACTATAAACCAGAAATTAAAGCGAGTCATATTTTAGTAAGTGACGAAAATGAAGCGAAAGAAATAAAGAAAAAATTAGATGCTGGCGCTTCATTTGAAGAATTAGCAAAACAAGAATCGCAAGATCTACTATCAAAAGATAAAGGTGGAGACCTTGGATACTTCAATTCAGGCAGAATGGCGCCTGAATTTGAAACAGCTGCCTATAAACTAAAAGTCGGACAAATTAGCAATCCCGTTAAATCACCAAACGGTTATCATATTATTAAATTAACTGATAAAAAAGATTTACAACCTTACGATGAAGTGAAAGACTCCATCCGTAAAAACTTAGAAGCAGAACGTATTGCCGACCCTACATTCAGTCATAAGTTAATACAAAAGGAATTAAAAAAGGCAAATATTAAAATAAATGATAGTGACTTGGAAGATACGTTTACTCTTGCGCATGAGCAAGGGAATTAAAAAAGCACCGCCTTATTTTTACAGCAAAATAAGGCAGTGCTTTTTATTTAATTTACTTCTTAAAATACGTCCAACCTTCTTCTTGGTAAATCTTTTCTTCTTTCATCAACTTACCAAGCGCACGCTTAAACGCAGCTTTACTCATGTTGAAGCGTTCTTTAATGTCTTCTGGATGGCTCTTATCCCAAAACGGCATTGCTCCGCCTCGTTCTTCCATATATGAATAAATTACTGCAGCATCATCTTCCATTCCCTCTTCTTTACGGGGAAGAAGTGAAATGTTAATTGTACCGTCATCTTTTACGTCAATAATACGACCCGTTACACGTTCACCGATGCGGACTTGTTCTTTTCTCTCTGTATGGTGTAAGAAAGCACGGAAATGCTCATCTGTTAAGATAAATGAACCAACTTGAAGTGAACGATACACACGTCCATTTACGTTTTTATTACGCATAGATGGCGTCGCATCTACGATAATTTCTTGCATATCGCTATCTCTTGCAGGAAGAGCGATAAGACGATCGCGATTCGTTAATTTTAACGTACAGTATAATTCGTCGCCAACTTCAGGCCATACTGGCATATAAATCGGAAACTCATCAGCTGGGATTAGTATATCTTTTGATACGCCAATATTAACAAACACACCTAAACTAGGAATAACTTCTACAACTTTTACCCAGTTCCAATCAAAAGTTGTAATAAGCGGCTCCTTCATTGTTGCTGAAATACGATTTTGGTGATCAAGGTATAAGAAGACATCAATCGTATCGCCTTCTGCAATTTCTCCAACTAATTCGTTTTTATGTAAGAAGATTTCTTCTTCTTCATTCCCAACCATATAGCCGATTTCCGTTTCGCGTAAAACAGTTACCTGTTCAATCGATCCTAATTGTAAATACATATTTTTTAATTCCCTTCTATATATATAAAATTAACTTTTTTATATTTTTTATCATTCCAAACAAAAGTTAATTATAACACGATTTTTCCTTTATTTGTCCAACTGCCCAAAATTCACTATAATAAAATGAGGTTACATAAATATAAGTATGAAAACACTTAAGTCTAGGCTCGTTTTCAGCTATACTTTAGTATGTACAGTACATAAAAAGATTAGAAATTTATTTGGAGGTGCTAACTATGGCAAAAGATAGTTCTTTTGACATCGTTTCGAAAGTAGAATTACCTGAAGTAACAAACGCAATTAACATCGCATTAAAAGAAATCCAAAACCGATATGACTTTAAAGGAAGTAAAAGTGATATTAAATTAGAAAAAGAAGTACTTGTTTTAACTTCTGATGATGAGTTCAAATTAGACCAAGTAAAAGACGTTCTAATTTCTAAACTTGTAAAACGTAACGTTCCAATTAAAAACTTGGATTACGGAAAAGTTGAAGCTGCGACTGGTAACACTGTTCGCCAACGCGCAACACTTCAACAAGGTATCGATAAAGATAACGCGAAAAAAATTAACAACATCATTAAAGAAATGAAATTAAAAGTAAAAACACAAGTACAAGATGACCAAGTACGTGTTACAGCGAAAAGCCGTGATGACTTACAAGCAGTTATCGCAGCAGTTCGCAGTGCTGACTTACCGATTGACGTACAATTTATTAACTACCGCTAAAAAGAAAAACATCCTCTGTGTAGAGGGTGTTTTTCTTTTTAGCGTGTAGAGAAAATATTACAAAGTCTAAGATTACGAGCAATCGGATAGTTAGAATAAGTATTTAATTATTATGCATAAATGAAGAAGGTCCTTTTAATACTCGGCGCAAAACCTCCCTCCCTACTCAAATGTAACAAATTATGAGTATAAGAATATTTTCCACCCTTTCATGTAATGTAAAATTAGTAAGGAATTTATTTTATGAAAAAATGTTAATTAAACAAGAGTTAGAAGTGGTTATTTGAAGAAATTAATACTATGTTTTTTATTAACTACATTCTGTATATATATTGCAGGGTGTTCTAATAATATAACTACACCCGAGGATACATATAAAACTTCAACACCTGCGAAGTGTAAACACATCAACAAAGCTTGGTATAAGAAACCTATAAAATGTAATAATTGATGATATAAGTTATAAAAAAGACACCGTAAGGTGCCTTTTTTATAGAAATTAATAAGATATTCATCAGAAATTATGAATCATTTTTTATTTTGTTTTTCAAAATATTTTTCTTTAACCATTTTTATTAGATTTTCTTTTTCTGTTAGTTCAAAGATAAATAATGCTTTTTTCATGTTGTCAGCCACATCTTCTTCATTATATTGTTCTAGCTTTAGCAAGTTCCAAGCTTTTCCATAATATAATTCACCTAATAAATATAAAGTATTTAGATTAATAGCTAATTTAATCCCCATATCATTGTATTTTATTGCCTCTTCATGTTGATTTGCAAGACCTGAAATTTTCGCCAAATTAAAAATGATTTTTAATTTAATCTCTTTATCTCTAGGAAAATCTAACTTATTAAAATTAGTTAAACACCTTCTTAATATAGTAATACTCTTTTCATACTCTTTATTTGCCCAATGAAATATAGCCATCGACTGCATAATATCTATTTCTCTTTCTGATAAAAAATCAACATTCGTTACAGTTAGTTTTAGTGCACTATTTAAAAGATTTAAAGCAATTTTTATTGATTTATTTACATGAAATATAGCAATGGCTTCATGCCATATTAGAAATTGTTTATCTTCTTTTAACTGGAAATTATTTTCGTTTTTCTCTTGTTTCACTATTTCGTAAAGTTCATTATATTGTTTTTGTTTTGTACAATCTCTCATTACATATTTTACATTTTCTACATATTTTAGTTTTTTATTTTGCGTTAGTGCGAAAATATTATTTGGATCAATACCAAGTCTTTCAGATAACTGATATAACAATATGCTAGATGGAGAAATCATACCTTTTTCTATTTTGCTAATTTGACTTTGCGAACATATTCCATGACACAATTCAGATTGTGATATATTCTTTTTCATTCTAAGTTCTTTAATGGTAATACCCAAATCGTAAAATTCCATTTTTCCTCCTCAAATATAGCCCTCAATGAGTAACAGAATATTTTTCACCCTTTAATGTAATGTAAAATCAATATAGTTGCAATTATTGTTTTTCTAAAGGTCTTTTCATTTCTTTTCTCAGCTGCATTTCGAAGCGAGAGTCTTACTTCACAGAAAAACAGACTAGGGAGAAAGTTTTCTCCTTAGCCTGTCCCACCGAGATTTCGCATTTATTAAGAGCAACACCATATTGCTTTATCAAATGATTTTTTAGGTATGTATACTTTATCATTTTCGATTTTGTATTTTATATCGTTTCTCTTCAGAACTGCCGTATCAACAGAATGAACACTATCGCCCCACCGAACAAATTCCCCTTCATCACGCTTTTCCCAAAAATAAAAACTTACGAATACGATAAAAACACATAAGCATAGAGCGAACCACTTCTTTTTCCGCAAATACCTCACCACCTTAAACTGAAGAACTACTAAAAAAACGCTACTCATTTCCGTCTCTTTTTAACCGCAATTAAAAAAGCAATAAACAATACGTTCACACCGACGATTAAAGAGATAAATAGCCAATTCACACCTGTTTCCCCGTTAACTTTATATACATTTGATTCTTCACGCTTTAAAACAAGATAAAACTTTCCGTTTTCTTCTCTTATAATTTCATCTTCTAACAATCCTCTTAACTCTTGTTTTTCGCCAATTGCACTTACAGGTAAAGCAACTTTTTGTGTTTCTTTCGTATTATTAATCGCTACTAATGTTACTTCATCTTTATACTTTCGTTTCAGTACACTCATTCCATCTTTATCGTATAAAAGCTCAAACGTTCCATGGCGTAAAGATGGTCTCGCTTGTCTAAGCTCACCAAGTTTCGTTATGTGCTGCACAAATTTTCCATCTGATTTGAAATCCATTAATCGTCTATTATCCGGGGTATCCCCTCCATCTAATGCAATTTCAGTCCCGTAATAAAAATTCGGAATACCTGGTGATGTTAATAAATAGGTAAGGGCTAGTTTCAAACGAGATGGTGGATAATTCATATTCTCTTTTGCAATACGGGCAAACCTTTTTGTATCTTGATTATCTAAAAATGTAACGGATTCCCCTTCTTTTTTACTCACATCATATAAAGGTTTCACCGATACATCCACTTTAGAAAACGATTCTACTATTTTTTCGTTATATCCACTATCTTCCTTTGTCATAATACGAAAATCTTTCTTTATCACTTGCATATCTTTTTGCACGTCATCCCAGAAAGAACGCGACTTTTTTTCACTATGTATCACATAACTTCCATCTAAATCGACTTCTTTGATCCACCATTTCATCGCGTCGATAACTTGTTGTTCGTTTTCTCCAAGCGGAAATTGGAATATAACTTTCATTCCTTTTGCATGCGCTTCTTGTACAAGTTCTTTCACATCATTTTCTGTTCCGAAATGTTCATTTACCTTTTGAAAATTTTGCACATCTAACCCATCGTACTTTCCACTTTCAAAAAACGGTGAAAGCATAACAGTGGTAAAACCCATTTCTTTTATGTAATCCAGTCTTTTTGTAATCCCTCTTATATCTCCACCCTGATATCCTTCTAAATTTCCAACTTCTAACTGTTTGTCATTTTTCGGTTCTCCATTATTGAAGCGATCAATCATAATGGAATATACGACTTCGTCTCGCCACTCTCTTTTTTCATCTGCAAACGTATGTATTGGCACAAACAAAACGACAGCTAAACAAAAACAAATAAATAATTTCCTAGTCCGTATTTTCCTCACACGCATCCCCCATGTTTTTTAATTGTAAGAATATTATACCAATTTTCAGGACGAATCACATACGTTGATTTCATTCCCCAAAAAATACTTAATGTTAGATTACCTAACATGAAGTATAAATTTTTCCGAATTTTTAGTTGATTTTTCATTTCATTTCGAATATGATATGAAACATAACAAATTGATGTTATTTTTTCTAACATCATAGGAGGAGAGAGAATGAATACAGGAGATACGGTTTTTATGTTTGTAACGACAGTAATGGTCATGTTAATGACACCAGGATTGGCACTTTTTTATGGGGGCATGGTTCGCAGTAAAAACGTACTCAGTACGACAATGCATAGTTATAGTGCAATGGCTATCGTTTCGATTCAGTGGATTGCGATCGGCTATTCTTTATCATTCGGACCAGATTGGCACGGACTTATCGGTACATTCGATTGGTTCGGTTTAAACGGAGTTACCTACGCACCAAATCCAGACTACTCATCTACTATTCCTCACAATTTATTTATGATGTTCCAACTCATGTTCGCCATTTTAACTCCCGCTTTAATTTCAGGTGCATTCGCCGAAAGAATGCGATTTTCTGCTTTCCTTATTTTCATCCTTCTATGGACAACAATCGTTTACAACCCTGTCGCTCATTGGGTATGGGGCGTTGGCGGATGGCTAAGAGAACTCGGCGCGTTAGACTTCGCTGGTGGTAACGTCGTTCATATTACATCTGGCGTGGCTGGCCTTGTATTAGCTATTTTCCTCGGAAAACGAAAAAACATAAACGGTACTTCTCCTCACCATTTACCATTTACAATGTTAGGCGCAGGCTTACTATGGTTCGGCTGGTTCGGTTTTAACGTCGGAAGTGCATTATCTGTAAACGACGTAGCTTTAACCGCATTTATTAATACAAATATAGCAGCAGCTGCATCCGCATTAACTTGGATGCTTTCAGAATGGTTCTTCCAATCAAAACCGACTGCGATGGGAGCTGCTTGTGGTGTAGTTTCCGGTCTAGTCGCTATTACACCAGCTTGCGGGTTCGTTACACCTTTCTCCGCTCTTCTTATCGGAGCAATCGGCGGTGTATTATGCTTCGGAGCAGTCTTTTTCTTAAAAACAAAATTCGGATACGACGATACACTCGATGCATTCGGATGCCACGGTATCGGCGGAACTTGGGGCGGTATTGCAACAGGACTCTTTGCAACTACTACTGTAAATGCTGATGGCGCTAACGGATTATTTTACGGAAACGCTGCTTTACTGTTTAAACAACTGATAGCAATCGGCGCAACATATGCATTCACGATCATCATGACGTACGCCATTATTAAAGCGATCAACTTCTTCCTCCCCGTTCGGGTAAATGAGCATGAGGAACATATGGGACTTGATATTTCGATGCACGGAGAGAAAGCTTATGAGTATACAGAGCGAGTGAACTAAAAAAAGAGATGCAATCTATTGGTAGTAGATTGCATCTCTTTTTATTGTACTTGTCGGCGCAGTATACCCCACCTAGTATTCCGGTGAATATATCAGCGATTCTTCGGATATATCGACGATTTTTTAAATATATCAGCGATTATTTCAATATATCGACGTTTCGACACGATACATCCATTTACCAACAAATTCCGACATGACGAAACTGAAAAATACCCCGGCGTAACTTTACATACATACAAAAAAGACGACCGTTTAACAGTCGTCTTTTCCTACTTATTTCGGAGCATTTCCCACATATTGCGTAATATCAACATTTAAAGCTTGCGCTAAACGCATTCCGTAATCGTGATCTGCACGGAAGAAGTTACAAATAGCTAGTAATTTCGTGCGCTCATTTACGTCTTTTAAGTCATTTGTTAAGTTTGCAATTAAGTTGTCTTGCTCTTCTTTAGAGAATGAACGGTAACGCTCACCCGCTTGTTTGAAATCATTTGGTTTGTCAATTTTTTCACGAGATACATAGCCTTCTACTTTCATAGTTGAATCGCGGTAAGTTTTGTCTTCAACTGGATTTTCAGCATGACGGCTCGGTTCGTAGTTAATTGTAGATGGGTTTTGATTGATTTGCATCGCACCATCACGTTGTTGGTTGTGAACAGCTGCGTATGGGCAGTTTACAGGAATTTGTAAGTAGTTTGCACCAAGACGGTAACGCTGTGTATCTGGATAAGAGAATAAACGACCTTGTAATAATTTATCTTCAGATGGTTCAATACCATTTACAGTTGCACTTGGAGAGAACGCCACTTGCTCTACTTCTGCAAAGAAATTTTTCGGATTACGATTTAACGTCATCGTCCCCACTTCAATTAATGGGAAGCGATCTTCTGGCCATACTTTCGTCGGATCTAATGGATCGAAATCTAAAGAATCCGTTTCATCTAGTTGCATCACTTGTACGTGTAAATCCCACTTCGGATAATTTCCTTTTTCGATTGCATCGAACAAGTCACGAGTTGCATGGTTGAAGTCTTTTCCTTGTACTTCTTGCACCTCTTTTGCACTTAAGTTACGTACACTTTGCTGTGGTTTCCAGTGATATTTAATGTAGACGATTTTACCTTCTGCATTAATCCATTTAAATGAGTGAACACCGAAACCTTCCATTTCACGATAACTTGCCGGTGTACCGTAATCAGAAAATACCCACGTCATCATATGTGTAGATTCCGGGCTTAACGTCATGAAATCCCAATAACGATCTGGTGTTTGAACATTTGTATCAGGTGCTGGTTTTAAAGAATGGACCATATCAGGGAATTTAATTGCATCGCGAATGAAGAAGACTGGTAAGTGGTTACCTACGATATCGTAATTTCCTTCTTCTGTATAAAATTTAACAGCGAACCCACGTGGGTCACGAGCTGTTTCCGGAGAACCTTGACCATGAATAACCGTTGAGAAACGAACAAATACAGGCGTTTCAGTTCCTTCATTTTGTAAAAATGCTGCCTTCGTATATTGCTTCATGCTGTTTTTCGTTACGAATACACCGTGAGCACCTGCACCACGTGCATGCACAACACGCTCTGGAATACGTTCACGATCAAAGTGAGCTAGTTTTTCTACTAAATGATAGTCTTCTAATAATACCGGTCCACGGCGACCAGCTGTACGAGAATTTTGGTTATCTCCAACTGGAGCACCTTGGTTTGTTGTTAAGCGATTATTTGGATTCATCTAGGGGATCCTCCTCTTTCTTTCTTTCTTTCTTTCTTTCTTTCTTTCTTTCTTTCTTTCTTTCTTTCTTTCTTTCTTTCTTTCTTTCTTTCTTTCTTTCTTTCTTTCTTTCTTTCTTAGTAATCATTGTTTATTTAAAATTATTATAAACTAATTATTATTTAAAACTAGATTCTTGTCAACTATTTCCTTCATTTTTTTTGAAACAATTTCAGCTAAGCAATCAATAAATACAGATTGTGAATTTGGCATATTCGGTCTAAAATATGCCACGTTTAATTCATCAGTTACAACTTTACATTCGTAATCATTGTCGTATAAAACTTCTAAATGCTCTGCTACAAATCCAACCGGACAGTATACGAAAGTTTCATAGCCATACTTTTCAAATAAATCTCTCGTTAAATCTTGCACATCCGGACCAATCCATGGGTCAGGCGTATTTCCAGCACTTTGCCAACCTGTTGTATAGTTTGGAATATCGGCAGCCTCCGCAATTAAATCCGCTGTATGTTGCAATTGCTCCACATAAGGGTCTCCTGCTGCAATAATTTTCTCTGGTAAACTATGTGCTGAAAAAATCACGACAGCTTTCTCTCTATCTTCAATCTTTGTAAATGTTTCTTTTAGTTGCTCTGTCCAATACGAAATAAATTTCGGTTCATCGTACCATTGTTCAATCGGTTCAATAACAGGCCCACCAATTTCTTCCGAAAGACGAATAGCACGGTCATTATATGCTTTAATGCTAAATGTAGAATAATGCGGTGCTAATACGATACTAATCGCCTGCTCAATTCCATCTTTCTTCATCTCTTCTACTGCATCTTCTATAAATGGAGCTATATGTTTTAATCCTAAGTAACAAGTAAATTCATACTCTTTAAATATTTTATTCATTGAATCTGTTAATTTATGCGCTTGCTCTTTCGTAATTTTTGCAAGTGGTGAAATTCCGCCAATCGCTTTATAGCGTCCGATTAAGTCTTGGAGTGCTTCTTCTGAAGGTTTATGCCCGTGGCGAATATGTGTATAGTACGCTTCTACATCATCTAATGATTCTGGCGTTCCATACGCCATTACGAGTAAACCTATTTTTTTCTTTGTCATCTATATAACACCTCAATTTTATAAATGAGAATCTTTTTCAAGAACATTTGTTTCCAATTATAACAACTAATAATAAGTACGTCAAAATAATTATTCTAAATAAGTATTATTTCTAATATGATTTTGAATTTTATATGACAATTTATTTAATAGAAAAGCGACTTGCTTTTATGCAAGTCGCTTTTCTTCTATTCTTTAATATTTACCCCATACTCTTTAAACCAAACATGAATTTGCGCTAAATGAGCTAAAAGCTGCGGACCAGTCATTAATTGACCGAACCAAGGGGATTGAAATGCACTGCCACCTGACTCAATTAATCCACTCAGCTGTTCTTTATCAAATAGTTCGTGCAAAATTGAGCCTTTATCTGTTAATAAATCTTGTAGCCATACTGTTACCGCTTTTGTATAATGCGGATTATGGGTTTTCGGATACGGGCTCTTCTTTCTATATAAGATGTCATTTGGAAGTAATCCTTCTAATGCTTTACGCAATAGACCTTTTTCGCGGTTTTTATACATTTTCATTTCCCAAGGAATATTCCACGCATATTCGACAAGTCGGTGATCCGCAAATGGAACACGTACTTCTAAGCTTGCCCCCATACTCATACGGTCTTTTCTGTCTAATAATGTTGTCATAAACCATACCATGTTCAAGTAAAATAATTGTCGTCTCTTTGCTTCAATTGGGCTTTCTCCCTCTAAAATAGGAACTTCTTGAATGGATTCTTCATAACGCTGCTGTACATATTGTTGTAAGTTTAATTTATTTCTCCATTCTTTCTTTAGCAGTTGTTCACGTGCTTCTGTAGAGCGCATCCACGGAAATGCACTCGATTGCAAATCATCTTCTCTATAAAACCACGGATAACCACCAAATATTTCGTCTGCACATTCCCCAGATAAACCGACGACAAAATCTTGTTTAATTTCACGGCAAAACCATAATAATGACGAATCGATATCTGCCATACCAGGCAAATCACGAACGAGTACCGCTTCTGTTAAATACTGTGCTAATTGTTCATTTGAAATGACGCAGCGATGATGGATTGTTTGAAACGTCTCAGTCATCAAATGAATAAATGGCGCATCTGAATTCGGCTGAAACGCATTCGCTTTAAAGTATTTTTCATTATCTTCATAATCAACAGAGTATGTGTGTAATTGCCCTTTTCCTGACCTTGCGTATTCTTTCGCAGCAATCGCTGTAATGGCGCTCGAATCTACACCACCTGATAGAAAAGTACATAGTGGTACATCAGAAACGAGCTGCCTTGTAATCGCATCTTGTAATAAAAAACGTGTTTTCTCTACTGTTTCTTCAAAGGAGTCTTCATGTTTTTTGCTTTCCACATTCCAATATCTCCATATACATAAACCGTTCTTTGAAAATGTCATCGCATGCCCTGGACGTAATTCTTTTATACCAGCATAAATGCCATGACCAGGTGTTCTAGATGGTCCAAGACCGAATATTTCGGATAACCCTTCTAACGTTACTTCCGCCTTCACATCTGGATGCGCTAATATCGCTTTTAACTCTGAACCAAATAGTAATCGCCCACTATCATATTTATAAAATAGCGGTTTTACACCTAGTCGATCTCGCGCAATAAATACTTGTTCTTTCTGTTCATCCCATACAGCAAACGCATATATACCGTTTAAATGATCGACACATTCTTCTTTCCATTCAATATACGACGCTAATAGCACCTCCGTATCAGAATGACCTTTGAACGTATATCCTCTTCTTAATAATTCCTTTCGAATATCTTCTGTATTATACAATTCACCGTTATAGCAAATTGCATAATTCGTTTCATCTTTTAAACAAGTCATCGGTTGTTTACCACCCTCAGGATCAACAACGATTAACCGTTTATGCCCAAATGCGACATTGCCTTTAATCCAAACTTTATTATCATCCGGGCCACGCTTTGCTAACGTCTCAGCCATCTTCGTAACGACGTCCCGTTCTCCTTCTAATGAGCGTTTATAATCCACCCATCCTGTAATCCCGCACATACGAATCATCCTTCCATCTTATTTCTTTTCCTAAACAAGCAGTAATCCACACCTTAAAGGTGCGGATCAAAAAAATGACAAACTTGACGATAATCTACTATCTACATACGGAATAGCTTTTTCACTCAGTAAAACGTGTTTTATTGTATGCCCACCTATGTCTAGATGTGTCTAGTTATAAAGAATGCACGAACTGTCTATAACAGAAATAACTACTTTTTATAAAGGAGAAATCGTGTATGATACAACGTAACCATATTTTATATAACCAGCCTCGCGCTCATACAGTCGGTAATGTAGAATATATAAACAATGAATGGGTATTCTTTGATGATGAAAATGATGAAGCATTTTTATTAGAAGATATTGCCGAAGATGGCTTTGAGATTTTATATAACAACAACTGGCTACCAGCTCGTTTCTATGAACAAGATGTATTACAAATCGCCAACGAACAGCACCATTTACAAAACGGAGAAATGATACGAATTCGAAAAAAATTACTTCTTAGCTATACAGAATGGCTCGAGGAATTACCTGACTCTGTCTTTACATTATTAACCGAATCATTGCAATCCCTTCATTACTCTTTATATGATTGCATGTATTGTCATAATTATTTATCTTTCTTACCGAAAGAGGAAGCATGCGAAGGAGTAAATATTCTTTTGTTTGATAACGAAGAAATGATTTGTACACTACAGCACCATTTCGTTCGTCACGCTACGTCAAATAAAAACATGTTTCGTTTTACGAAAGTAAACGGAGAAGAGCTGCATATCGATGCGACATAAAGTAAAAAAACCACCTTATCTCCCAAGTCTTTGAGATTATAAGGTGGTTTTATTTTTTATTAGAATACTTGCCAGCCAATCGGTAATTTCAGTCCAAGGTAAAATACCGCTACAAGCGCGATAACAAATAATCCCCAAAATGCCCCTGTTGCCTTGTTCTTGCTCATTTTCACAAGAACCATTTCCATTCCAGCGATAACTAAAATACCAGCTACCATTTTTAAACCATACCACATGTGCACGTTACTTGTTGCAGTCTTCATAATACCCATGTACAACATGAAACCTGTCACAATAATGATAATGTACATAAGACGAAGCCCCATATGTACACCTTTACCTTTTCTTCCTGCTGAATAAAGTGAATACGCAACGAAGAATAAAATTAAACCTAACGCCCATGCTGTAATATGCATATGTACCATCGTATCCCCTACCTCCTCTTTTCACACTTTTTCACTCTATATGATAACATGTTCATTTATTTTCAGGAAATGTTTCGCTTTTTTACATTTAAATGATATAATATTTAGAGTATTTACAAACTTCTTGTAATAACAAAAGGGGGAACAATCATGATTCAAACTAAGGATATTATCGAACTTACAGACACATACGGAGCAAATAACTATCACCCACTTCCGATCGTTATCTCTAAAGCAGAAGGCGTTTGGGTAGAAGATCCTGAAGGAAATCGCTATATGGACTTATTAAGTGCATATTCTGCAGTAAACCAAGGTCATCGTCACCCAAAAATTATTAACGCTTTAATTGACCAAGCTAATCGTGTTACGTTAACTTCTCGTGCTTTCCATAGCGATCAATTAGGTCCTTGGTACGAAAAAGTTGCGAAACTAACTAATAAAGAAATGGTACTTCCAATGAATACAGGTGCAGAAGCTGTTGAAACTGCAATTAAAACAGCTCGCCGCTGGGCTTATGATGTGAAGAAAGTAGAAGCAAACCGTGCTGAAATTATCGTTTGTGAAGATAACTTCCACGGCCGTACAATGGGTGCTGTTTCTATGTCTTCAAACGAAGAGTACAAGCGTGGATTCGGTCCAATGCTTCCTGGCATTATCGTAATTCCTTACGGTGATTTAGAAGCGTTAAAAGCTGCTATTACACCAAACACAGCTGCATTCATTTTAGAGCCTATCCAAGGTGAGGCAGGAATTAACATCCCACCAGCTGGTTTCTTAAAAGAAGCTCTTGAAGTATGTAAAAAAGAAAACGTTTTATTCGTAGCAGATGAAATCCAAACTGGCTTAGGCCGTACTGGTAAAGTATTTGCTTGTGACTGGGACGGTGTAACTCCTGACATGTACATACTTGGTAAAGCACTTGGCGGCGGCGTATTCCCAATCTCTTGCGTAGCAGCAAACCGCGACATTTTAGGCGTATTCGAGCCAGGTTCTCACGGTTCTACATTCGGTGGTAACCCACTTGCATGTGCTGTTTCTATCGCGGCTCTTGAAGTGTTAGAAGAAGAAAAATTAACAGAGCGTTCTCTTCAATTAGGCGAAAAATTAGTTGGGCAATTAAAAGAAATTGATAACCCAATGATTACTGACATTCGAGGTAAAGGCTTATTCATCGGTATCGAATTAAACGAGCCAGCTCGTCCTTACTGCGAACAATTAAAAGCAGCTGGTCTATTATGTAAAGAAACACACGAAAATGTAATTCGTATCGCACCACCGCTAGTAATCTCTGAAGAAGATTTAGAGTGGGCTTTCCAAAAAATTAAAGCGGTATTATCATAATAATAAAGAGGTTATCCTACATGTTGGGACAACCTCTTTATTTTTTTAGTAGTTTACTGTAAAGTTAGATTGAATATTCAGTTTATTTTACAGGGGGTAATTGTATGCTTTTGAAATACGGCAAACATATTAACTATTTAGCTACTATTCTCATTTCCATTACATTCATCGGATTCCTATTATCTATAACGTTACTCAGGTACTACTCAACACCTCATACATTCATGCTACTTAAAATCTCATTTTGGGCTGCTGTTTTCCTTACAGCTATCGGTTTTGGCCGCGAAAGAAGTTCTCTTGCCGTTATGCTAATCGGGATTTGTACGTTAATACTCATCGGATTATATATTTTTGCTATTTTAGATTTTTTCAATAACCCATGGCCATAAAAAAGAGCTATCTATTAATAAGATAGCCCTTTTCTTCATTTCACTACATTTCGCAAAGTACCAATTCCTTCTACTGTAATGACCACTTCATCACCCGCATGCAAAAACTTCGGTGGTGTGAAACCTTTTCCGACACCAGCCGGCGTTCCTGTTGCGATAATATCGCCTGGCTCTAACGTCATTCCTTTACTTATCGTTGAAATGATTTCTTCTATTGAAAAAATCATTTTATTTGTATTTGAAGTTTGTCTTACTTCCCCATTTACTATTGTTTCAATGTGTAACGCATTTGGCGTTTCAACCATTGATTTATGAATTAGATACGGTCCCATCGGACAAAATGTATCGAAACTTTTTCCAAGAAAAAATTGTTTATGCTTCCTTTGAATGTCGCGAGCAGTTATATCATTTATAATGGTATAACCAAAAACATGCTCAAGCGCTTTTTCTTTTTTTATTTGTTTCCCTCGCTTACCAATGATGATAGCTAGTTCTCCTTCATAGTCTAGTTCATTCGTTGCGTGGGGATGACTATTAATTTTTTCATTCATTCCAATAACTGTCGTTGGCGCTTTCGTAAAGATCATTATATTTTCTGGAATTGACTCTACTCCGCCCATTTCTATCGCATGCTCACGATAGTTTTTTCCCACGCAAAGAATATTCTTCCTTGGCCTTGGGATTGGCGCTAATATTTTCACCTCAGTTAACGGATAATACGCCGCCCCTTCATTTTCCTTCGCCCAATTTACAATATCACATATTTTTTCAAAGCATTCGGTTCCTCTTTCAATACACTCTAACATTGTAATCGGAATCGTAACCTTTTCCCCTTTTTGTCTTTGCGCTTCTCTTACATGCAATACCTTTTCTTCCTCTTCATCCACAATACCTACAAATACCTTTTCATCTTTTTTCGCCGTTACCAAACGCAATATTTCCACTCTCCATCCTAAAACTCATGACCTTTAATTGTATTCGCATCCGTCAGAAAAAAACCTTCTCATGCACGCTAATTTTTACAATATTCTTCTCATATTCTATTCGTTACTCCTTTATATTTGGCATAAAATGTAGAAATTTTACTTTTTTTAGCGAAGGTGTTTCTTTTTTATTGGTTTTTTGTATAATATGTACTACATATATACTAAAAATTTCATTTAGAGATGGAGCCGATTTCAATGTTTGAGCAAGCGATTGAAAAAAAACGTGAAAAAATGATTTATTTTGCTGAACGCTACGGAATGACTTCTCAAAAAACAGTGGATTGTAGCCAAGAACTGGACAGGCTCTTAAATGTAATTTGGCATGTACATACGGATTTTTACCCTAATCAAACACTCAATACACACACGCAATAACGTGTGTGTTTCTTTTATAAAAAAAAACACATTTTATTGAAAACGCCCATACAATAGTAGAAAAGAAAATTTAAAAAACGAAAGGTGTTTTGTATGCCAGCTATGGTCGGACATATTCGTATCGTCAATATTGGATCAAGTGGTATTTTTCATATTGGAGATGTATTTGCGATTAGGCCTATTAGTTATTCACGCGCTTTTGCTGGGGCCGGCTCTTTTAATGTTGGAGATAACGTTTCTGTCTACAATTATCAAAGCGCAACGACTGTCAATGATTCAGATGTAATTGATCAAGCGATAATTGGTTCAACTTAGAGGAGGCGATTGCATTGAATTTTTATGTAAACCAAAGCATCATCATTAATAGCATTAGAATTGATAGCATTACAACCTCTTCTGTATTCCAAATTGGTACTGCAGGAAGTATTAAAGCTCTATCTAAATTCTCAAATAGCGGTGGATTTACAGAGCCCCTTCGCCCATTGCAGGCGAAAGGACAAATTATTTCTATCAAGCCATCAACTAGTTCTTCTTAAGACATCCTTGTCATAAATATATAGCAGGAATATTTTTACCCTCCCTACTGAAAAGGAGGTTTCACAAAATGAATCAAGATATATATACTTACTTACACCAACTTCAACAAGCTCTTCAAGCACAACAAGCAACCATCCTTAACCTAGAAGATCAAGTTCGCCAACTCCAAGAAGAGCTTAACGAATTAAAAAATCGCCCCTCCTCTTCTGTAGGAAAAGTGGAATACAAATTCGATCAATTAAAAGTAGAAAATTTAAATGGTACTTTAAATATCGGTTTAAATCCGTTTTCAGCAAAAGGACAGCAAATTGAAGATTTCCAAGTGGATACAGAAACATTAAAAGTAAATCCTGAAACAGATACAAACCCAGATTTTTACCAAGGCATCCTTCAAGAAATGCATCGTTACTTAGATGAAGAAGCATATAATCGAATTCTCCATTTTGAACAAGAAGAGAGAACGCCGCTCGATGAAATGTATCGACAAATGATGGTTGATGACATAAAAAAACAGATGGAGCATAGACTTCCTTATTATTTATCACAAACGCAATCCTATGAAGGGATTTCAACAGATCCAGATTATTTACGAGATATCATTATTCAAGCAATGAAACATGATATCGACAAAGCTTTCCTCTCTTTTATTCAACACATACCGGGCAATTTCCGAAAGGAGTAAGTATGTATGAATGTTAACGTTGTAAATCGCGAATTAAAAGTCGGCCAAATTAAAATGAACGGTGTATCGTCGTCCGCACTCTTTTTAATTGGGGATGCAAATTTCCTCATACTATCTTCTATTCTTGATACACCATTTGAAACTGTTACAGAGGGTCCATTTGTACCATTAGTCACAGATGTCCCTCCTACTCCAGGTTAAGGAGACTGAGAAACTATGTTACATCATGTGTCTGTTGTCCAAAATGTTTCTATTATTTCTTTAGGGATTAGTGCCGTATTTCAAGTTGGAGATGCCAATCAAATGGAATTAAAAAGTAGAGCTCTTGCCGTCCACCGGGAAATTCCTTGTTATATAAAAGACGAAGGCCGCTTAGACGCATTTGAAATCTTTACAGATGAATACATTACAATCCCGAAACGAACGACAGATGTAAAATTAAACATTGTAAATGAATGCCCTTTTATTGAAGTAAACAATGTTGAATTGCGAACACTTTTAAATTCTGGTTGCTTTCAAATTGGAAATGTTGATTATGTTTTTAATAACTCTCGTATTATGCAAATCCGCCAATATATTACGGATGAACCTTCCGCACAATAATTCATATAGTAATTAAAAAGCTAAGTAAAGTAGGTGGATAGTATGCCTTCTGTTGTTGGAAATCTCGTCGTTCAAAACAGTAATGGTTCGTTCAATTTAGGGGATTTTTATAACGTGTCTCCGAAAGAAAATACGAAAGCTTATAATGGATCCGGAGCTTCCAATGTTGGATTTGTCGTGAATACGTTTAACGGTGTTAGTGCAACAAATACGTTTGATTCTGATGTGGCTGATCAAGATCAAATTGGAACAGCGTAAAAAAAAGTAGGAGAATATCTCCTACTTTTTTCTTTTACCTCATTCAATATTATCAAAAACTCCACTGTTTACTGTTTCATTTTATTTAAATGATAACCCCTTCTCCTCCAAAGCATTTCTAAGCTTCGGCATAGACGCAGGTCCCATACCATGTAGTTTTAAAATTTCTTTTTCACTATACTTTGAGAGTTCTTCTATCGTGTGAATTCCATGGTGCTCTAGCGCATTTCGTGCTGGTGATGAAAGAAGTGAAAGAAATCCTGTTTTTGGTTTCTTTTCTTTCTCACAGGTTGGGCAAGTTGGACAATCGCTACTTTTATAATATTCATGTCCTTTTTCACATGTTCTTAACGTTTTTTCCGTTGTCATTTTCAAGCCTCTCTATTCTTCAATTTTTACAACATGGTTGCCATCAAAGAAGTATAAGCATTTCTCTTTCACAGGATGTTGCAAGCTTTTTTCAAGTGCCTTTGCATATAACGAAAGCTGTACTTTATATCGATCTTCTAAAATTGGTTTTGCTTGATCGAATCCGCCTGGGAACTTCCCTTCAATCGTATCCGTTTTGAAGTCGATTAAAGTGATACCATCTTCCTCTTCAATCATGCAGTCGATAACCCCTTGGACAAGAATTGTTTCGTCACTCTTACCTTGCCAATCTTGATACGCCTCTTCTGCTGCAAGCATCATCGTAAATGGTACTTCACGCTCAACACTTTTCGCCGCTAATACCCTTTTACCTAGGTCACTGTCAAAGAATGAAATCACTTTTTCAATTGCTATTTCTTCTGCTTGTTCGAATGTTAATAATTCTTTATTAACCATGCCATTAATTTGCTCCCGAATCACTTCTTCTGTAATCGGCTTCTTCAAATCAACATGCTGCATAACAGCGTGAACTGCCGTACCTCTTTCAGCATACGTTAATCCTTTTTTCTCCATAAAACGAGGACGTGTTTTAATTGGCGCACGCAGTTTTTTAATAAAGGCATTATCGCTACCTTCTTCTGATTGGTAGTTTCTCTTTATTTCTGTAACAGACTGTTTCGCACGGTGAGATGTTGCTTCCTCATATCCGTACTTCCACATTAATCTGTCGTACACTTCTTCTTTCCGTTCACTTTGTAGCGGAACAGCTTTTTTCTCACGAAGTGCTTCTAACAATTCTTGTTTCTCTTCTTGAACTGGTTCTGGCGCAAGTAACGTGTTACCGTCAACAACTTCTACTTTCCAGCTCGTGTCATATCCATAAATTTCACCTGGAATGCTTCCTTGTCCTAATTCAAGAAGCATTTCACTATCACGATGTCTATATAATGAAGGTGCAATCCAATCTAAATAACAAGACGCTCCGGCACGTATATGGTCTGGTAATAACCATTCACTATGCTCCCTTGCATCGAGCCATTTTTCCATTTCTTTATTGGCATCTTTAACCGTTCCAATTAAAATTAACTTCTCTTTCGCACGCGTTAACGCTACGTATAACACGCGCATTTCTTCCGCGATTAATTCCATTTTCATTTTACGCTTAATTGCTAGTTGCGATAATGTCGTATATTTAATGCGTTTACGAGGATCGATAAATTGTGAACCGAAACCGAAGTCTTTATGCAGTAAGAAACGTTTCATTAAATCTTGTGTATTAAAACGACGACCTAGTCCCGCTACAAATACGACTGGGAACTCAAGTCCTTTACTTTTATGAATCGTCATAATACGAACGACATCTTCTTGTTCACCTAAAGCTCTCGCAGTTCCCATATCATCACCGCGTTCTAAAATACGCTCAATAAAGCGTAAGAAGCGGAATAATCCTCTAAACGATGTTGCTTCATATTGTCTTGCACGGTCATAAAGTACACGCAGGTTTGCTTGCCTTTGCTTTCCGGCTGGTAAACCGCCAACAAAGTCGTAATAACCTGTCTCACCGTACACTTTCCAAATTAAATCAGAAAGTGACTGTTGACGCGCGAATTCACGCCATCCTTGCAGTAAGTTATAGAACCACTCTAATTTATCATGTAGTTCTTGTTCTTCTTCAAGCGGTGCCCCTTTTAAGAATGAGCTCATTACTTCATAAAACGAACCTTTCTTTCCGTGAGCACGCAATGTTGCAAGTTCTTCATCATTTAGTCCAACGATTGGTGAACGAAGTACGGCGGCAAGCGGAATATCTTGCATCGGATTATCGATCACTCGGAATACGTTCATCATAATATTTACTTCTGTCGCTTCAAAGTAACCAGTCGCAAGATCAGCGTATACTGGAATTCCTTGCAGCTTTAACTCTTCCATAATTTGCGGCGCCCATGGCATAGAGCGAAGTAAAATAACGAAGTCGCGGTATTGTACAGGGCGCATACTATCCGTTTTACGATCATACACTTCATAACCTGAATCAACCATCGCTTTAATACGCTGCGCCATAAGGCGAGCTTCAAGTTGCGCTTTTTCTACTTCCGCACCTTCTTCACCGTCTAGCACTTCTTCTTCTGTTTGCTGAATACATAGTAGTTCAGCTGTTACATCTTCACCTTCTGGATAGCTAGCACCTAACTTTAATTCAGCGTCAGCATCATAGTCGATTTCTCCGACTTCTTCGCCCATAATTTGTTTGAAAATAAAGTTCGTACCTGCTAACACTTCATGACGGCTACGGAAGTTTTTCGCTAAATCGATTTTCATTCCGCCGTCTAATCCTTCTTGCGTAAAGCGTTTATACTTTCCTAGGAACAGGCCTGGTTCTGCTAGTCGGAAACGATAGATCGACTGCTTCACGTCACCTACCATGAACAAGTTCCCTTCACTCTCAGAATCTTTCGTTACGAATTTAATAATGGATTCCTGCACAAAGTTCGTATCTTGATATTCATCGACTAGTACTTCAGCAAATTTATTACGATATTGAAGCGCTACTGCTGACGGCTTCATTTCACCGTTTTCACTTTGTTCACTTAAAATTTGTAGACAGAAATGCTCTAAATCTGTGAAATCAACCATCCCTTTATCACGCTTCATCGCTTGGAAACGCTCTGTAAATACTTTTACAAGCTGTACGAGTTTTTCTAATACAGGATGCATATCTTGAAAATCTCGTAAGAAACTTTCAGGTCTGCGGCTAAATAACTCTTCTTGTAATTTCTTCACTTCATCTTTCGCTTTATTACGAAGAGAGTCTACTTGTTTTACAACATCCTCGTTGTAATCACTTTTCTTAATACGCTTTAACGTTTGCCACGATACATTTTGCATCGCTTCATACACATTTGTCCATGACTCACAAGCAGCTGATGACAACGTTCCAAGTAAAACTGTATCTGCTTGCAGGGTTTCAACGCGGGGTGCCGGACCGTCAGGAAGCATCGCGAGTTCAGTCGCTTTACGAATATGTGTCTCTGCTGTTTCAAGCTGGAATTTCACATCTTCTAATAAGTAAGAAGCATACACTAAATCTTCAATTGTCTTTCCTTCCACGTCGTATGCTTCTACTAATTTATCGAGCCATTTTTCCGGATTTGGATGCGCTCTTGATTCTGTATGAAGCGCTAAAATCATACGCTGTAAGTCATCATCACTACGGTCACTCGTATAACGATCAACGAGCTCAAAGAATATCGTATTATTTTCAATTCCATACTCTTCTTCTAATATGTCATCTAGCACTTCTTCTTTTAACAATTCATTTTCCGTTTGATTCGCAATGCGGAAACGAGGATCAACATCAAGCATGTAATAATATCCTCTAATTACTTGTAAACAAAATGAATGGATTGTTGAAATAGAAGCTTTATTTAATAAGCTAAGCTGCTTTCTTACGTGCTGAGAGCCTGGCTCATCAATTAATACCTTTTCTAACGCTTCCCCAATTCTGTTTTTCATCTCTTGCGCCGCTGCATTCGTAAATGTTACAACGAGCAGGCGGTCGACATCGACTGGATTTTCTTCATTTATAATCTTTTTAATAATACGTTCAACTAATACTGCTGTTTTCCCTGATCCAGCTGCTGCCGCGACTAATATATCACGTCCGTTCGCTACAACCGCTTTCCACTGGTCATCCGTCCACTGACTACCTTCTGGTTTTTTAGGCCAATTTTCAATCATTCTCCGTCAACCTCCTCTCTAATTTTCTCCATCGCTTCGCTATCTTTCATATCTTTTAGCGTACGGAACTGGTTATCTTCGAGTGATTCATCGAACTGACAAACAGATTTGAAGTTACAGAACGTACACGCCGCTTTATTCCCCTTCTTATAAGGAGCAATATCAATAACGCCTTCTGTAATGTCTTTTCCAATATTTTTAAACGTATGGTGTACGTATTTTTGAAGTACGTTAAACTCTTGTTCACTTGCAATACTCGAACGTGCACTAAAACTGCCGTCTTTTTTCAAACCAGCAGAAATAATATCAGAGCTTCCTGTCGAAAGTTTGTTATCCATTAAACGAACAACATCAGCATCTCCTAGTACGAGTCCTTTCATTTTAAATTTCTTTAAAATCTCTTTCTCAATTTCTGCTTCAGATGCGTCACCCTTCATCTCAACGATCGGGTTATGAATATGGAAGTACAGTACACCAGCCGGTGATGCAGTACCTCCCTTTTTCATCCACGTATGTGCATTCGAAGTAACAACATCTAAATACGTTAACATTTGAAGTGCTAATCCGTAATACACTTCCGTTAAGTCTAACGCTTTTGAGCTTGATTTATAATCAATAATACGTAGGAACGTCCCATTTTCATCTTCCGCCTTATCAACACGGTCAATACGACCAACTACTTCCATCTTTACACCATTTGGTAATGAGAATTCCATCGGCGGAAGCGATCCTGTACCGCCCATACCGAATGGCACTTCTAAATCAACTGGTACGAAACCGCTTGACTTCGCATGTTCACGAAGAATGATTGATGTACGGAAAATGATTTGTTGTAGTTTTTGTTTTAAATAGAAATGACGATTTGAACTTAATAAAATTTGTCTTTGTAATAACGGTGCAATCTCTTCTATTACTACAGCAGAAAGATGCTCACACTCTTTTATTGATAAATCCGCCCAAGTACGGTTTTCGCGTAATAGTCTGTCCGCAATTCTCTTCAGCGCTGCATGGAATAGTTCCCCGATATCGGGTGCATCCAGTTTGAAAATGTCACGCTCTCTTAACGATAAACCGTGCTGCGCGAAATGAGCATATGCGCAACGGTTAAATAGTTCCATACGAGATACGCTTCCTTTTATTTTATCTCCATATAAATCTCTACTTACAACTGTACTTAGCTTTTGCGCACGATTTCGGTAGAATAAACTTGATAATACGCGGCTACTTTTTTGTTTCCATTCATCTGAAGTTACGTAGAAGTTATATACATCCCACCAAAAATCTAAATTCCCTTCAAATCCATATCGCTTCCACGTTTGAAGTTGCTGCATAACATATGACAACGTTACTTCTGGCGTTGCTACGTATGAAATTTGTTCCGAACGTGATAAATCATTCACGTCATTCGTAATAAATGTATCTTTCACATCAGGGAACATTCTTTTTATTTTCTTAATAAAGCTAGACGCAAGTAACGTCTTCCCTTCCTCATCTGCAAGCGGGCATGAAATATATAATTTCTCAGTTGCTCTCGTTACCATTTGGTACATAACGAACTGTTCTTCTAATAAGGTTTGTCTCGTCGTTGGTGCTAATTCGATACCTGCAACGCTAAGAACATCTCTTTCCTCATCAGAAAGCATCCCTTCATCCATCGGTGCTGCCGGAATAACTCCTTCATTCACGCCAATGACAAATGTTGCTTTCACATTTGATAATCTTGAACGATCAAT
Organism: Bacillus pretiosus; assembly: GCF_051294775.1. Lineage (NCBI taxonomy): Bacteria > Bacillati > Bacillota > Bacilli > Caryophanales > Bacillaceae > Bacillus > Bacillus pretiosus. The sequence goes on along the minus strand of NZ_JBPPHF010000003.1, from coordinate 367,739 downwards.
ATTAGCAATTAACACTTGGTCTAATGACGGCGGAATGTTTGCGAATTGAAGCGCCTCAAGACCTGTCGACATAACATCTGTGAACATAGAAAGTGACATTTTCTCTTCGCCAAGCATCTCAACGAACGTATCAAGAAGACTCATTACTTCTTCCCATACTTGCTCATGATCTGTCGCAAATAAGAAATCTCCGCTCTCTTCTGCACGAATACGTAATGCTTCTAGTTTTTTCGGAACATCTAGCTCTTCTAAAAATAAATAAACAGCTTCGCACATTTGCATCACTGTTCCCGCTCGCTTCAGTCTTTTTTGCATACGAATAACAGGCGTTCTTACAACGTCGCGCAGTCGATTTATTCTCTCTTCCATTTCACGTTCACTGTCTGTAATCATCTCGTCCGTATCGTCAAGAGAACGATAGCGGCGATACATCCACGGATCCTCAGAAGTCCATCTCTTCCCTTGTACACCGTACGCTAAACAGTAGTTTTCAAACTCATCCATCTCTTCGCGCATCGTTTCTTTTCTTACGTCTAATGGATATAAAAGCTCTGTTTTCACGCAGCGGAACACTGCATCATAACGCCAATTTCCACTAATAATCTCGAGTACAGAACGAATGCATTCTACTAGCGGATGATGTGACATCGGGCGTTTTTCATCGATGAAATGCGGGATATTATAATCTGTAAATAGCGTTCGCATCACATCGTAATAACTTTCTCCGTTACGAAGAAGGACTGCAATATCTCGGTAACGATAGTCTTCATCCGCCACAAGTCTACGAATTTCACGCGCAACACCTTCTACTTCAGCTCGTAAATTCGCTGCTGTACTAATCGTTACACTTGCTTCTCCGTGAAACTTTTCATTTGGACGTGCTTCGTAATGCGTTTCTAAATGCGCTAATGCTTGCGAATGAAAACGCGGTTGTTCCATAAGTGGAATCGTTTTTTCAATTTCTATCTTCTCTTCACGCGCCACTTGCTTTATTTTTTCATACGTTAACGTCGTTTCATAAAATAAATCTAGTTCATTTACTGGCTGCGCTAACGTTTTTTCATCTATCGTTAACGTGATCGTAACTCTCGCACCGCAAATCATAAGCTGTCTTACAATTTCTAGTTCTTGCGGTGAAAATGAATGAAATCCATCTATATAAATTTCAGCCCCATTTACATATTCAGAATGTGGAAGCTTTTCGACTAGCAATTGTAGGTAGTCTTCTGAATCCAAATATTTTCCGATTAAAGCACGTTCAAAATCATCATATAATAGTTGTAAATCATACACTTTATTCGCTAATAGCTTTTGTTCTGCACTGCTACTATGTGCGTCTAATTGTTGCCACATTTCATATACGTTAGATGGCGTCACATTGTAACGTTTAAACTCCGCAATCATACTACCAAGATGTTCAAAGAAACCGTTTTGCTCCGCTGCTTTTTGGAACACCGATAATCCATCTTTACGAGACTCTACAATTTTACGAAGTAACATATGTACGCCCGCTTCATCAATGTGAAGGCGACTCGCTCCACCAACTTCTTGCAGTACCTTCCACGCTAATCGTGAAAAACTAAAAACTTGTGCCCGAATAGAACCTCTTACATCCTCACTACCAATTAACGCCTGCTGCGTTTGGAATGTCATCTGTTCTGGCACAAGATATAATATTGTTTCCCCTCTTGGACGCTGCTTTAACTCTTCTTGCACTTCGTGTAAACAAAGTGTACTTTTTCCACTTCCCGCTCTACCAATCACAAATCGAAGTGACATGTAACCCCACCTTTCACTTACATAACGAACGTTAGTTTGCTACTATAATTGTATTATAGGACACGAAAAAAGACAAACAGAGTAGTTTGCCTTTTTCTATACTTCTATCTATTATATCAACCTTTTGAAAAATTCGTTTGCACCTCTTGAATTGGCCAATATCGTAAATCAACTTTACCGACAACTGTATCAGCTTTTACAAATCCAAAGTGTCTACTATCCCAGCTCCCGAGGCGGTTATCACCCACTACAAAAATATAGCCAGGTGGCACCGACTTTTCTTTCGTTAACTCTTCTAGTTTAAAATCACCTGTTAGTTGTCGTCCATTTATCTCTTTCTTATACGTTTCTAAATAAGGTTCATCCACGAATTGTCCGTTTATATACAGTTTATCATGCTTATATTCAATTTGATCTCCAGGTAAACCGATAATTCGTTTTACGTAGTCCTCTTTTTTATTCGCATGAAACACAACAACATCAAACCTGTTCAAGTCCCCCACTTGATAACTCACCTTATTTACAACGAGCATATTACCATCTTGCAATGTCGGCATCATTGACTTCCCCTCTACAACGTACGTCGAAAAGAAAAACGTTCGAAAAAATACAGCTAATAATACACCAATTAAAATTGTTCGTATCCACTCTATGCCTTCTTTTTTCAAAGTTTTCTTCATCAGCTTCTCCCCTTATCCTTTAATAATGAAGCTTTCCTTTACAAAGAAGACTATTCTTAATGTAGTTCTAACTTTACTTCGATTTTCTTACCGACATACCATAAAATAAAAATACCAATTGCTACAATGACTGATTTCACCGGATTATGAATAAATGACATTAAATCATGACCGATATACGTTAAAATAAAAATCATCACAAGCTTTCCGAACGCAAGCGCAAGCCCGAACTGTTTTACACTAATGCGAGATAAACCAGCGACAACGTTTATAAGCGCAGACGGTGTAAACGGAAAACAAAATATGACGAAAATCGGCGCAAATCCTTTCCTTTCAATCCATCCCATTGCCTTCCTTACTTTCTCATGTTTATTTACAAAAGAAAAGAAACGACTTCGTCCAAAATGGCGGATAATGAAAAAGACAAGTAAGGCACCCATTACTGATCCAAGCCAAGAATAAAGAAAACCGAGCCAAAATCCAAATGCAACAGCATTTGCCAGTACAAATACGATGAGTGGCAATGCCGGTATTAACGCTTCTATCATCGGTAAACCAATACCGAGAAGTGGTCCGAACGCTTTATAACTTTCAACAATATGATCCATATTTTCTGGTGAAAAATACTCTTTGATTGTCTGAAAATCCATTCTACACTTTACCCCTTTACTCTAAGTACTACCTCTACTGTATCATTGCTTATATGAAAGAGGAAATGGTAGATACGACATATGGAGATGTAATTATTAAGTTTCCATATCTTCCATAAGAATTCCTTCATTATTATGCTATGATAATCTATCAATATTCGACAAGACGTTTTGCGATTTTGGAAATGATCCTTTTGTTTTAGTGGCAAATTCCTCAGTAACTGAAATTATATCGACGATTTTCTGAATATATCGATTGTAACTCGCATTTTATCAGCGATTTTTCAAATATATCAACCACAACTCGATTTTTATCAGCGATTTTTCGAATATATCGACTTACCGATAAAAACTGACAAATAAAAAAGATGGGGATTTTTCCCCATCCTCTTAAACTTCCTCTTCTTTCACAAAATATACTTTCTCGTATGCTGGTTTTAATCGAGATTCTTGAGTTTTATCAATCTCTTTAAAACAAGGATTCCCTTGTTTTTTTCTACGATCTTCATATTCAGTACGCAATTTCGCTGTACGATTTAGTTGATTTTCAAAACTGCTTTTTGATATTTCTAATTTCACAGCAAATCCATTTATAAATCTAACAATAACATTTCCATCTTTTGACTCTTTATTACTTTCAATATAAAAATGAGACAACCAAGCACACTCTTTTCTAGAGTATGAATAAGTGGGAAAAAAATAAAGTTGATCTGCCGGACTAATCGCAATCGGTGCTTTATGTGTAATATGAGTTAACTCTTTCGTTCCTTCTTTTCTGCCTAAGAAACTAGAGCCATGCTTGCGGCAACTTCTTTCTATAATATCTAGGGGCTTTTGAAATACGAAAAAAGAATCTTCCATCTCAACAACTCGTGTAACGATTTTCTTTTCACTTAGAATAACAGGAAGTAAGGCCATTGTATTTTTATTTACCACATAGTTTTCGACATAGCGTTCTACTTTACTTTCCATATTCTACTGTCTCCTTTTTTCTATTTATATTAGCAGCTGCATATATAATTCTAGCACCTATGAAAAGGAAATGGTTTTCAGATTCCGCTTTTTTACAATAATTTATCATTTATCAAACATCTTTTAAATTATAAAATAACGATATATTGTTTTCGCAATAAAAACCTATATAAAATGTATTTATACTACTGATAAATATTTACAACTGCTTCCTCATTTCGCATCATTACGACAATTAACTTTGCTATAATTAAAAGGAAAATCCAATAAATGGAGGTCCACTATGGAAGAAAAAGAAATGCAACCAACGATTCAAATGAAAAATAGCAGCATTGTGATCGTGAAAAACTCATCCAGCATTATATTCGGCTTATTTTTCATTCTACTATTCTTTGCAAAGCCTTTTCGTAAATCGAAATGCTCTGAATGTAAGAAACCCGAAAAGAAAAAGATTGGAAAAGAAGAGTAAAAGGCCTTCCATTTTGGAAAGCCTTTTACTCTTCTTCGTCCTCAAAAAAACGACTATTTTTTCTTATTCATCTAAAGCGAGCGAATGAGATTTCTTCAATCGTATTGTGTAGATCTTCTTTATTCCCGCTACGAACATCGAGTATGACTTCATTTGTATACTTTTCCCCAAAATATAATCATTATGCTCGTATATTACAACAAAAAAAGGATGGCAGCAGCCATCCTTTTCCATAATGAACTATAAAATTATAGTTTGATTACGTTTTTAGCTTGAGGTCCACGGTTACCATCTTCGATTTCGAAGCTAACTTTTTGACCTTCTTCTAGAGATTTGAAACCTTCAGTTTCGATTGCAGAGAAATGTACGAATACATCGTTTTCGCCTGGAACTTCGATGAAACCGAATCCTTTTTCGTTGTTAAACCATTTTACTTGTCCTGTTACTGCCATAATTATTTCCTCCTAAAGAAAACACAATTTATTTTAGTCTTCCTGTATAAAAAAAGAATCCACACATTATCAAACACGAAACATAAACTAGTTCTCACATACTTTTTCTCGTTCGTTTTTCGGCACTTGATAATATATGGATTGCTTAATTTAACTATTCAACTGACTTCATCATAGCATACTTAAAATGAAATGTACAATCTTTTTTGAAAATAACTGACAAATTAAATTGATTGTACGTTCGTAAATAATTGATTTTAGTATGTGCGGATTTCACTATAAAGTGAACACATACATCATTTGAATACGATTACATCCCTTGTTCTGAAGTGTTACAATATAATCGTACAGTCGTTATATTGGAGGGGGATTATATGTCAAACTACGCCAACGAAGAAAAACTTACAGGGGGAAATGTATCAAATGTATATCGTTCTGAAAATACTGTTCGGCGAGAATTAAAGCCAGGTAGTACAAAAATTCATACATTATTACAACACTTAGAAAACAAAGGATTTCATCACGCTCCAAAGTTTTTAGGTGTAGATGAAAAAGATAGAGAGATTTTATCCTTTATTGAAGGAGACGCTGGGAATTATCCTTTAAAAGAATATATGCGGTCTAATGCTGTTTTGAAAGAAATAGCAAAGATACTCCGCCTTTATCATGATGCGGTAAGTGACTTTCCCTTATCAGATGAATGGCAACCGATGGATCTTACTCCAAATAACATTGAGGTTATTTGCCATAACGATTTTGCTATATATAACATTATTTTTCATGACAAGAAACCAGTAGGTATTATTGATTTCGATGTTGCTGCTCCTGGCCCGAGAATTTGGGATATCGCTTATACGCTTTATACTTGTGTACCTTTAAGTAGAGTGTATTATACAGAATCGGGTGAGGCAGTTCATTATGAATCGGCACAACATGCTAGCCGTATGAAAGAAAGAGTGAAATTGTTTGTCCAGTCCTACGGTAAACATATGGACGAAGATTACTTAGGAATAGTGTTACTACGATTAGAAGCATTATGTACATATATGAAAAGAAAAGCACAAGAAGGCGATTTGAATTTCCAAAAAATGATTGATGAAGGACATTTAGAGCATTATGAGAAAGATATGAAGTTTATTCGCGATCATAGAGCTGAGTGGATTTGATAATATCGTCTTTTTTGTCGGTAAATCGATATATGTGAAAAATCGTTCCGAAAATAATAAGGAGCACCCTTCAAAAAGGTGCCCCTTCCTTTTATTTCGTAAACTGTGCTTCTTCTGTAGATCCTTTTAGCGCTGTCGTTGATGAAGTACCGCCTGTAATAACTTGAGCTACTTCATCAAAGTAACCTGTTCCTACTTCGCGTTGGTGACGAGTTGCAGAGTAGCCGTGTTTTTCTGCTGCGAATTCTGCTTGTTGTAGTTCAGAGTATGCTGCCATGCCGCGCTCTTTATAGCCACGTGCTAATTCAAACATGCCGTAGTTTAATGAGTGGAATCCCGCTAGTGTTACGAACTGGAACTTATAACCGTAAGATGCGATTTCTTTTTGAAAGCTTGCAATTGTTTTTTCATCTAATTTTTGTTTCCAGTTAAATGAAGGTGAACAGTTATATGCAAGCAATTTCCCTGGATGCTCTTTATGAATTGCATCCGCAAATCGTTTTGCATCTTCTAAATTTGGTTCAGATGTTTCGCACCAAACGAGATCTGCATAAGGAGCGTATGCTAAACCACGTGCAATCGCTTGATCAAGACCTGCTTTTGTACGGTAAAATCCTTCTGGTGTTCTTTCTCCTGTAATAAACGCTTGATCAACAGGATCAATATCACTCGTAATTAAATCTGCTGCATCCGCATCTGTTCTTGCAACAATAATTGTCGGCACTCCCATTACGTCTGCTGCAAGGCGTGCCGAGATTAAATTACGCACCGCTGTTTGCGTTGGTAGTAATACTTTTCCGCCTAAATGGCCACATTTTTTCTCTGAAGATAATTGATCTTCAAAGTGCACACCTGATGCACCTGCTTCAATCATACCTTTCATCAGTTCAAATACGTTTAATTGTCCGCCAAATCCAGCTTCTGCATCTGCTACAATCGGTACGAAATAATCTGTATCACCGCTTCCTTCCATATGCTGAATTTGATCCGCACGTTGAAGTGTTTGATTAATTCGTTTCACTACAGCAGGTACGCTGTTCGCTGGATATAAACTTTGGTCTGGATACATATGTCCAGAAAGGTTCGCATCCGCAGCGACTTGCCATCCACTTAAATAAATTGCTTTTAGCCCAGCTTTCACTTGTTGCATCGCTTGGTTTCCTGTTAATGCGCCAAGTGCGTTAATATAATCTTCCGTATGAAGCGACGCCCAAAGCTTTTCAGCACCGCGGCGCGCTAATGTATGTTCAATATCAATTGACCCGCGCAAGCGAATTACATCTTCTGCCGAATATGGACGTGTGATTCCTTTCCAACGCGTATCTAGTTCCCAACTCTCTTGTAATTTCTCGATTCTTTCATTTTTCATTTGTTCCATCCCCTTTTCACTTTTTATAAAATTTCATAACCTGGTAATGTTAAAAATGGTACAAATTCATCATTCCGAACGAGATTTGTAAATAACGTTGTCGCCTCTTGGAATCTCCCTTTCTTAAAGGCTTCTTTACCAATCTCTCTTTCTATTTTTGCTAGTTCTTCTTCTTTTAGCTCTTCCATCAATTCAAGCGTAATATTACGACCGTCATTTAGCTTTCCACCTTCATGGCGAATCCATTGCCATACTTGTGCCCTAGAAATTTCCGCTGTTGCCGCATCTTCCATTAAGTTATAAATTGGTGCCGCTCCCCGTCCACTTAACCAAGATGCGATATATTGAATACCTACGCTAATATTTAGGCGAAGTCCCTCTTCTGTAATCGTTCCCACTGGTACTTCTAATAAATCCTTTTCTGTAACATGTATTTCTTCGCGTTTTCTAAAAATTTGATTCGGTGTTTTCATAATGTGATTAAATACTTCCATCGCGACTGGTACAAGTCCCGGGTGGGCAACCCAAGTCCCGTCATGCCCGTCTAAAGCCTCGCGCTCTTTATCTGCACGCACTTTTTCAAAAGCTGCTTCATTCGCTTCTGGATTGTTTTTAATTGGAATTTGTGCCGCCATTCCTCCAATAGCTGGTGCATTACGACGGTGACACGTTTGAATGACTTTCAAAGAATACGCGCGCATAAATGGCGCCGTCATCGTGACTTGCGCTCTATCTGGAAGTAAAAATTTATTATGTTTACGAAAGCTCTTTAGAAAGCTGAAAATATAATCCCATCTTCCGCAATTTAACCCAGCAGAATGATCTTTAAGCTCATACAAAATTTCATCCATTTCAAACGAAGCGTGAATCGTTTCCAGTAACACCGTCGCTTTGATCGTTCCGTTTGGAATACCAATATATTTTTGAGCAAATACGAAAACATCATTCCATAACCTTGCTTCTAAATGGCTTTCCATTTTCGGTAAGTAAAAGTATGGACCGCTTCCTTTTGCTAAAAGAGCCTTTGCATTATGGAAAAAATAAAGTCCGAAATCTACTAAGCTACCAGACATATTCTTCCCATCAACTTGCATATGTTTTTCTTCTAAATGCCATCCTCTTGGACGCACAATTAATACTGCTGTTTTACTATTTAAACGATATTCTTTTCCGTTTTCATTTTTATGTGAAATCGTTCCCTGCACTGCATCTCGTAAATTTATTTGACCTTCAATTGCATTTTCCCAAGTTGGTGAATTCGAATCTTCGAAATCTGCCATAAAAAGATGCGCTCCTGAATTTAAAGCGTTAATAACCATCTTTCTATCCACTGGTCCAGTAATCTCTACGCGGCGATCCTCTAAATCTTTTGGCAATTGAGCAATTGTCCAATCCGCTTCACGTATGCGCTTTGTTTCTTCTAAAAACTTCGGAAACTCTCCTGCATCAATTCTCTTTTGTTTCTCCGCACGCTTTTGTAAAAGTTCTATGCGGCGCTTATTAAAATTTTCATGTAGTTCCTTTAAAAAACTAAGCGCCTCAGGTGTCAATATTTCGTTGTACGCTGGTAACATTTCTCCGGGCAATGTAACCCGTGAAGTTTGCGTCGACATATTAGCATCCCCTTCTTAAACTGTTTTATAACAGATTTGATTTTATGTTTTATATTATATAACAAATCTTCAGAAAAGGAAGTTTTTTTCGAAAATTTAATTTCTTTTTTTACAAAACTGTATTCTTCCACCGGCATTACATATAAAAAAGAAGCCAGTGTTATACAACACCGGCTCCTTCTTTATTATTTATTTAAACATTGAATTAAATAAGAACTGAGCATATTGTTCACGTGTTACTTTCATGTTCGGAGCGAAGTTACCCTTTCCATCTCCTACTGAAATACCATTTGAACCTACTGCATTAATCGCATTTTCTGCCCAATGTCCCTTTGGTACATCTTTAAATTTTGCTGTTCCTTGTACTTGTAATCCAAATGCCCTTGTAAGAACTTGCGCCATTTCTGCACGTGTTAACGTAGCTTTTGGTCTGAAGTTCCCATTCTCGTCACCTGTAAAGATACCTAATTCTGTTACTGCTAAAACTTCAAAAGGAAACATCGTTGAGTTATCATCAACAATATCATTATATGGGCTTTCTAATACCTCATCTTCACCAAATTCTTCATCAAGATCTAGTGCGCGATAAATTAAAGCGGCTACTTGTTCACGATTTACGTTATGTCCAAAACCGAACACACCATTTCCGTAACCAAGCATAATTTCATGTTCTGCTAAAGTTTGAATTGCTTTATAAGACCAATGTCCTGCTGGTACATCTGTAAAGATTGCCTGACTTGCTTGTTGTGGCTTTGCAGCTAATTCAGCTTTTGCTGTAGTCCCCTCAGCACTAAATGCTACTCCACCCATAATTGTTAAAGCTGTTGCTACTTTTAAAATTTTTTTCTTCAAAGTATTCTCTCCCTAAAAACATATTTTTTTCTAATATAAAGAATTAACGAAAGCGTAACAATACAATTCCCATGTGATTTTTGTCTAATTTATGAACTATATTTCATATACTTTTATTTACACTCTATTAATAATAAAGTTACTAAATCTCATATTTAAACAAGAAAAAGTTACTTTATTCAATCTCTTCTTATCCACTAAATTCCAACAGCTAAATTATGAATAGAAAATTTATATACTTATAAATAATATAAAACAATAAAAAAGCGTGGAATTCCCACGCTTTTTTATTACTTTATATTATATCGATATAATATAAATGTCCTTATATTTTAACTTTCATTCATAATCCTCATCTTTTACAGGAAAATAAAAAACAGCTTTATTTAAAAACGTTGCATATTGCTCACGTGTTACAACTTTATTCGGTTCAAATTCCCCATTTCCTGTTCCTACTATGACATGATTAGACTGCAGTGCACTGATCGCATTTTTTGCCCAGTGATTATTTGGTACATCTTTAAATGTATGGTTCTTCTTCACCTCAAATGTAAATGCTTTCGTAAGAATTTGCGCCATTTCTGCACGTGTTACAGGTGCGGCTGGTCTAAAGTTTCCTTTTTCATCACCTTCAAAAATACCATGCTTTGTTAATACTAAAATTTCATCTAAAAACATTGTTGCCCTCTCAGAAATATCTTTGTATGGATTTTTTAAAGGTCCTTCTTTTTTCAAATTCAATGTACGATAAAGTACTGCTGCTACTTGTTCTCGTGTTACATTATCTCCTACACCAAACTTACCATTTCCATAGCCTAACATTACTTTATTGTATACTACGTCCATTATATCGTCATATGCCCAGTGGTTTACTGGAACATCATCAAAAACAATCATTTCTGGATATTCTTCTGCTTTTACGTTTGTAACATTTGTACTTACAAACAAGCCGCCCATAATAGTTACCGTTGCCATTATACGTAACATGTTCTTCTTCATTGCCCTCTCCCCTTTATCTCCATTTAAAAAACGGAAAATAATAGACTGAAATCCTTTCCAATATTACATATGTTGCCTTCGCACCCGTTATGCAATATATTACATTTAAAAAATCTATTATTGTGAAAATCACTACTAAAGGAGAGCCAATTCGCTCTCGATTTCAACTTTTATACCGAATTGTACGCAAATCAATTTTCTTCCCTGTATTCATGTAAAGGTGTTTCTATAATATAAATATTCTACTTTTTTTAAAAGAAATCCTTCACATTTTAAGAGTTCATTTTCTAGACAAAAAATGCAATTATATCGACTTAACTACAACATACGACAATATTAACCTATCTATTAATAAAAGCTCATAATGAGCGGAAGATACCGCTTCCACAAATTATGAGCTTTCTCTTTATCTATTCCATTTTCCCTGGAGAATTATCAATTGCTCGTTGTAAAAACTTCGCAAATTGCCCACGTGTAACGAGCATTTCAGGCTCGAACTTGCCATCTCCCGTTCCTACCGCTACATTATTAGACTGTAATGCGCTAATTGCATCTCTTGCCCAATGGTGTTCTCGTATATCTGTAAATGTATGCGGACGCTTTGTTTTCAACTCATATGCTTTCGTTAAAATTTGTGCTAATTCTGCACGAGTCAGTGTATCTTTCGGACGGAAATTTCCATTTTCGTCTCCTTTAAAAATACCAATATTCGTTAAATGTAAAATTTCGTAAGGAAACATTGTTGATTTCCCACTAATATCTCCATATGGATTTTCATTAAACACACTTCTTTTTAAATGAAGTGCACGATGTAATACTGCCGCCGCCTGTTCACGTGTTATATGATCTTCTACACCAAACTTACCATTTCCATATCCATACATAATTCGATGATATACTAAATTCATAATTTCATCATATGCCCAATGATCTGTTGTTACATCATCAAACTCTATCATAATATTAGGACCAGATTTTTGGGAAACATCAGTATTTGCAGACACACCATTTGCACTTACAAATATTCCCCCCATTAAAGTTAGTGATGTCGCGATCTTTACTAGCTTTTTCATCTCTCTCATCTACCTTTTCCTTTATTTTCCTACTCATCTATTTTACAGAAAATATGGAAATTATCAATAGAATACGATTAAATTATTCACAATTCCGAATACATTTTTTCTTCTACCACTATTTTTTCACCTTTCGTTTTTTGAAAAGTAAATGCCATTCCTACAAATATAAGAACAATCCCTACTACTTGCATACTAGTTGGTCTGAATCCGGTAAAGACTGTATCTAATAGGATTGCAACAGCAGGATCTAAAAACACTAATACAGAAATTAATCTCGTCGATAAACCTCTTAAACTGTCAAAAAATAAGTAATATACAAATCCCGTATGTATAAGACCTGTCGCTGTGATCATCATCCAGTTCATCTCTGTTAACCCTTGAAACTTGCCAAAGTCTACGAATGGTAGCAATAAAAATATACCTAAAAATGTTTGTAAAAATGTCATCGCATATGCGCTCGTATGCTGAATTCCTTTTCCTAATAAAGTGGTAAAAGCATAAAATAATGCTGCAAGAAGTGCCCATACCATTCCAGATGACATCAGTTTTTCAAGCGATAGACTTCCATCTACTCCAGCTACTAAAACTGTACCGATAAAACAAATGACAATGGACATAACCGCAAACACTGTAAGTCTCTCTTTAAATACAATACTACCAATCATTAATACGATAATGGGTGCAAGATGATAAACTGAAATCGCAATTGTAATCGACATAACTTCAAACGCTTTAAATAAAAATACCCAGTTAAAAACGAGAAATACACCGCATGCTAATATTTGCATTACTTCTTTTTTATTCCATTTCTCACTTTTATACTGTCCTGTTACGAGCCAACATAATGCTAAAAATATAGTCGCACAAATGCAACGAACGAATACTAATTCAAAAGACGGTAAACCTGTTTGAGTAGAAAAAAATCCAATTGATCCGAAAATAGACATCGAAAGGATCATTTTTATAGCCGGCATTGATTTTTTATTGAACACCCTTTCTCTCCTCCTATAAACTATCTTTTACAAATGAAAAATCTCCAAAACATTACGTATTATTATATATTACAATCGGAAAATTGTAAAAAATTAGAATATATTAAGTGATAACTACACAAAATTCCCATAAAAAAATCATCCTTTGTTATATAGGATGATTTTTTTATTTATTGAATGGAATTTTTCTATATTAAAACTTAAATATACTACTACTTTTGAAGAGTAAATTGGGCAACTATTTGTTTTAATCCTCCTGCTGCATTATGCATATGTTCAATTGAAACCGAGATCTCTTGAACAGATTTTTCTTGCTGTTGAATAGACTCTTTTACCCTATCAGTGCGGTCAGATGATCTTTGGGATATTTGAGCCATGTCTTCTACAGAAGCCGAAATCTCTTCACTACTCGCTGCAATTTCATCTGTAGACATAGATACCGTTTGAATTTGCTCAGATACTTGCTGTACTTTTTCTGTAATTTTTCCAAATACTTTTTCTGTATGCATTACTACTTGTGTACCTGCCTGTACCTCATTATCTACTTTCCCCATCATATGTACCGTATGGTTCGTTGTTCCCATAACTTGAGTAATAAGCTTCTCAATTTGTTTTGCAGAATCACTAGATTGTTCTGCTAATTTTCTTACTTCATCTGCCACAATTGCAAATCCTCTACCACTTTCCCCAGCACGGGCAGCCTCAATTGCGGCGTTTAATGCTAATAAGTTAATTTGAGAGGTAATACTTTGCATAACATCAATGATTTTAACTATTTCTTCTGATTGTTCTTTCATAGTCTCTACTTGTTTCACACCGTTATGTACTGAATTTTGGATTGTATCCATCTGTTGAATCATTTGTTTCATTAATTTGTTACCACTCTCTGCATCTAATGCTGATTGAGCAGACAATTCATTTACAGAGGATGATGTATTCACTATACTCTGCATTCCTTGTGTCAACTCTTCCATCGCACCCGCAGTTTGCTCCATTGCCTGCATTTGGCCCTCTGCGCCATTTGCAACTTCTTCAATATCTATAGTGATTTTCTTCGCTGCACCACTAGATACTTCCGATGCAGATACTACTCCGTCTGCATGTTGGAATAAAAGCTGAATATTATTCTCTACTTCTTGCATATTTGTTCTTAGCCCTGCAATCATTTCGTTAAAATCACTTACTAATACACCTAATTCATCCTTAGCATTATACTCACCATGTACAGTTAAATCTCCTTCTTTTGCTCTTTCCATCATACGACTAACCGTTTGTAAAGGTGCAACTATAAGCTTGCTAATAATATAACTTACTATACATATAATGACTGTAGTAACTATTACAAGAATGATAAAAGTAATAACGGACCGATCTATCATTTTTTGAGAATCTTTAAATACTTGGTCAGCTAAACTTGAAACATACGCTTCTAGATTTACAGCATAACTAGCTAACTCTACTCCCTTCGGTTTTAATTCCTTATGAAATTCGTTTACCATTTGAGATTCATTTGTTACCTTCGCTTTATCAAACAACTTCTTATATGTCTCCATATAACTTGGCAAAGATTCCTTCATCTTCTGAAACAGCTCATCCTCTTGCTTACTTAAATTGAAGCCATCATCATATTCTTTTAATAAAGAATCATATTTTTCAAGATCCTTTTCAATATTACCAATAATCCCCTCTTTATTTGTCCCCTCATTTGGTGACGCTGTAATTAATTCTAGTAAGTTATACTCTAGTGAATTTTGTGTACGAAGCATTCCTTCTAATAAAACTACAGAATGTTGATAATCATCTACTACAACCTCTGTATCATGCTTAATCTTATTAATAGAATTAATTGCTACGCAGCTCATAATTACCATGCTCAATACTGCTAATGAAATAAGCGATAATAATTTATATTTCACTTTTAAATTTTTTAAAAAATACATTTTTTCACCTTTATTCCTTTATATATAGATTTTTAGAATTTTATAGCTTATTATTCACAAAATCACAATAAAAAGCAATGATAAATATTCCCAATATAAAACTTATATCTCTAAAAAAGAAGTAGCATAACCGCTACTTCTTTTTGCTTTGTTTCTCATATTGTTCAAACGTATGAATTCTTTCGAAAATTGGTGGATGTGTGTATAAGAAAAACTTCACTAACGCAGGCGGATTCACTTGGCTTAAACTCGTCTTTGATAAATATTGAAACGTTTTTACACCAGATTTCCCGTCTTTCGTCATATCTAAAGCGTATTGATCTGCTGCTCGTTCTTCTATACGAGAAACATAGTTTGTTGCTGGCTGTGATGCAAAAGAGAGTACAGAAGAAATTAAGAAAAATAAAGGTAAAATTGAAAAACATGCTACTTTTGAAATTTGCAGCGTATCTCCCCATTTTCGAATACACATATTTATAATACGACTAATGAGATACATCCCTATAAACGATAGCAACACATAACTCGCAACGCCCCAATATATATGTTTCATAACATAATGCCCTATTTCATGGGCCATTATAAATAAAATCTCTTTATCTTTTAATTGCTTAAGTGTTGTATCCCACATTACAATACGAGCGTTAGGGCCAATTCCTGTTACATATGCATTTAATGCATTCGTTTTTTCCGACATATTTACTTCATATACATGTTTAGCTGGAATATCAGCTTTTTCTGCTATCGCTAAAATTTTCGTTTCTAATTCTTTATTTTTCAGCGTCGAGAAGTCATTATAAAGCGGATCAATAACGACCGGCTGTATAAATGTTAAAAAGATTGTAAATGGAACAGAGAGTGCCCATCCCGCTAGCCACCATCTCTTCGGGAATTTACGGATAAGCCATAACAGAACAGTAACTACGATTAACATAGTCGCATAACTTTCCCAAAAACCGATAACATGATCTTTTATCCAGCTTTGTGTACTTTGCGTTGAAATGCCGTAATCAACGGACACTTTTCGGCTAATCCATTGCATCGGCAGGGCAAGAACTGTTGTGAGTAGTGATAAATAAAAGAAATAAATCGCAACTTGCAGGACACTTATTTTCGTCGTTTCCTTCGACCATTTCTCAAACTTTCTTGAAACACCGAGCACAAGTACAAATAATAAAATAATCCATTCAAGAGGCGTCGCTAAAAAATACAGTAAATTTTTCACGCGCGAATAATCTTGGCTTAGCGTAAGCTCTCTTGCATTCATAAACGTTTCTGGATCTGCACTCGTTCCTTTATACATGTCCGGAATCAGTTCATGATTCCATCCAAATAAATACCAATATATAAGCAATGCAAACCCAACGTACAAAAAAAGCGACCACCCAATAACCTTCCTCACGCTATTCCCTCCTCTATGCTGCCTGTCTATTATTATTGTAAGTTCGTACATGCTAAATTAGAACAAGCTTATTATGCGAATTGCTCGCGAGCCTTCTATTTACAAAAAAACTCTTCTACAAAAAGAAGAGTTTTACCTACCTTTAGACACTTTCTTCGGTTCATACTCTGGGATAAGAAATATACTTACAACCCAACATATTAAACCAGCGCCTTTTATATAGCGTATATATTCATAGTCTTGAAAAAATAACGTCGTTACAATAATCGTAAAAAAACCAATTAAAACTAGTACGTATCCTATTTGCTTCTTAGATAACATAACGCGCCCCCTTAAGGAAGTACATCCATTAATAAACTAAAATCTTGTAAAGAAAAAGAACTATATTTCATAATACCTTGTACAGCTAATAGTAAAATAAGACCAGTCACACACATATAATTAACGCTTTCTTCACTCTTTTTTTCAGCAACTATTCCGCCGCTTATACATAAAATCCCTAACAAATGGAGTGCTAAATACATAAAGAAATAAGCTTCCTCCCAGCGAAGAATAACGTTGACTGTCGTTATCAGCACAATACTAAGCAAAATCAAATAAAAAAACTTATTTGATGATATTGTTTCATTCATATAATTTTATACATCCCTTTCAAATTTAGAATTAATGATGTTTCAAAGCTATAAAGTAAATAATTGTTTTCATACTATAAAACAAAAGGAAAGCCACTATTACTTTCTCGAATACGTTATGAACCCACATATACTTCTCTTCATTCTTTCTGAAGATGCGCTTCATCATTTCTTCTACTATTAGACCAAATAGTAGTAAAACCCCTAGCACAATAAGAAGAGAAATAATATTTTCTTTTAAATGATTACTAGAGAACAAATAATACTCTGGAAACACAATCGTATCTACTACAGGTTGAAACCAATGACAAACGCTTTTATCACACATATCTGTAATAGACGTAGCATCTATAATCTCTTTCAATATTTTTTCAATCGTCTTCTTCATCTCATTTACTCCCCACTACATGTGAAAAACTCTCTTCTTGTTCTACATATATAGCTGGCATTTCTTTACTCCAATACTTGCGGTTAACAAATAAAAAGATGAGTACTAAATTTAATCCTATTATAAAAATAAGAAGTCCTGGAAAGAACGTCATATAATTTGAGAAATCTGCAAAACTCATTATCTCTTCTTTATTTATTAGAAAAGAAGCACCGATTACAAATGCATTGTTTAACATGTGAATAGCAATTGGCATGAGTAAGCTATTTGTACGAATATATACGATTGATAGTACAACGCTAAATACTACTGCGCCTAGGAAATCAACATGTAACAACGCAAACAACATCGCTACTACAATGATTGCTATACTCGTTCCCCATTTTGCTGCGAAACGTTGCAGTAAAAATCCGCGAAAAACAAATTCACCGATAATTGGTGCGATGAACACGACCATAATAATTTGATATACATATCCCCCTGTGCTATCAATAACCGGTTCACGTAATGCGTTCATAATAAATTCCGGTGTAATCCATGCAAAACTATACATGTACAAAATAAGATATCCATAACTAAACACGGCTAACATAAGTGCAATGTATAAAACTTGCACCAGGTTAAATGTTTCATTTTTATTAATAAATAATGAAAAGGAAACACGGTGTTTTCTATACTCAAAAAAAATCCATGTAATCGGAAAGATATAGAATATAAGAATATTTATAAAAGTAGAATTTTGCATATGAAATGTATTTTCTATCAATTCATTACTGACTCTTGCAACTAAAGTTAATAGTGCAAATACAATTAAAAAATACCTAACTCGCATCGTTTGAAACGGATTCACACTCATCTCCTCCCCTATGTTACTTTTATCATATCATTTGATTCTTAATTTTTTGAGAAAGAAAACCTTAAAATTTCCTTAAAAATTCCATAAGTTACCGAAAGATGATATGATATTCGAGGAAATTAGGAGGGATTTTTATGTATGAAGCAAATATTTTGCTCGTTGATGATGAAACAGCAATTTTACAATTACTAACTACCATTCTTGAAAAAGAAGGTTTTTCTCATATTACAACTGCAACATCGGCTGAAATAGCTTTATCTCTCACGCAGCAAAATGAATACGATTTAATTATTTTAGATGTCATGCTTCCTGGACAATCTGGTTTTGATATTTGTCCAATCATTCGCCAGAAAACAGATTGCCCGATCTTCTTCCTCACAGCTAAAACATCTGATTTAGATAAAATATCTGGATTTTCACACGGTGCAGATGATTATATTACGAAGCCATTTAATCCACTTGAAGTAGTAGCTCGTATGAAAGCACAACTCCGAAGACATATGAAACAAGCAGTACCACACGAACAAAAAGCACAATCCAGTTCCTTTGGTAGATTTGAAATTGATCGATATTCCGCAGAGCTTACAGTAAATGGACATGTTGTCGAATGTTCCGCCCAGCTATTTCAGCTATTACTCTTCTTTTGCGAGAATCCGAATTACGTATTTTCGAAAGAAGAAATATACGAGAAAGTTTGGGGAGCACCTGCCTATAATGGCGATGATAATACCGTTATGGTCCACATTCGAAAACTACGTGAAAAAATTGAACAAGACCCAAGTAAACCAGAATATATAAAAACCGTTCGCGGACTTGGCTATAAGTTCCTTACAAAGTAGGGTGACGATATGAACTTTAATAAACGACTTATTATTCAGTTTATCATGCAACACGTATTTGTTTTAGTTACATTACTGATTGCTGTAGTAGCGGCTTTCACGTATTTAATTTTTCTTGTTACGAGTACTTCATACGAACCGAATATTCCAGATGCTGATAATTTTATGATTTCAAGATATATCTCTTCAGAAGATGGCGATATTTCGTTAAAAGCTGAAGTAAAAGACTTAATTAAAGAAAAAAATGATTGGATTCAAGTTGTAGAGGAAAATGGAAAAGTTCTCTATCACTTTAATACGCCGAGTGACGTACCGACATCTTATACGAAAACATTTTTATTCTCGTATATACAGAATCATATAGAAAGCCCTTATACATTTACATATTGGGAAATTGAACTAGAAGAAAAGAACGTACTTGTTATATACGGCGGTATGTTAAAAAGCAATGTATTACTGAAAACAATCCAGAAAGAGCACCCGTCTGTATCTACGGATTCGTTCACATTAACAGAAGAAGAAAAACAGTTACTTTCTAAAGAAAAAGCAGCACTTCAAATCTTTAATAGTGATGGCGAAGAAGTATTCTCCTATCCAGATGGAAAGAAAAAAACGTTTTCTGTCATACAAGCTGCTCTTAGCGAAAAGGAACCGTGGAATCATAAAGAAAACACGTCTAGCTTTTACGACACAAATAGCAATCATCTTCTTGTTGTAACTGCCAAAAATGAGTACTACTATCCAGATGATGAAATAGACGATGTATTTACTAAAAAGTTTCTAATCGGATGCGGATTAATCCTTCTTATCGTATTTGTTTATTTAGTCATTCTTTCTATTTGGTACGGTAATAAATTTGGAAAACCGTTACTCCATGCGATGCGCTGGCTTAAAAACATCGCTGGTGGAAAGTACGAAGAACCTGTTAGTAAAAAAGGGAAACCTGTCAGGTTCCGGCAATCTGGTAAAGAAAAATGGTCATTCCGCTTATTTAGTGATGTGACAAATTCACTAGAGCACCTTTCTATTACACTCAAAAAAAATGATGCGATGAGGCAAGTACTGCAGCAAACACGTGAAGAATGGATTACCGGTCTAACGCACGATTTAAAAACGCCACTTAGCTCTATTTATGGCTACGCATTATTACTAGAATCAAAGCAGTACAACTGGACTGATCGTGACATTCAACAATTCGGCAGCGTTATGAAAGAGAAATCGCAATATATGACGACATTAATTGATGACTTAAGCTTAACGTATCAATTAAAAAATAACAGTCTTCCTGCGCAGCACGTAAACATTGAAATGAATCAATTCGTTCAAAAAGTATTATTACAATTTATTAATAACCCAACACTTCAAAATCAAAATATTGAATTCGTACCAAGCTCAAACAAAATTCAATATTTCATTGAAGAAAAATGGTTCCAGCGTATTATCGAAAACTTACTCGTAAACGCTGTAAAACATAATAATGAAACGACAAATGTCATCGTAAAACTTTCGCAAAATGAAAATTCATTTACACTCTCTATTTCAGATAACGGAAAAGGAATGGATGATAAAACGAAAGAACTTCTTTTTGAGCGATATTATAGAGGAACAAATACAGAAGAAAGCAACATCGGAACGGGACTTGGCCTCGCTATTACAAAACAGCTCGTTCATGCTCATAACGGAACAATTTCTATTGACAGCGAACTCGGGAAAGGAACGACGATTATACTTGTGTTTCCGTTTCATTCGTAGAAAAGGCGCTATGTGGCGTCTTTTCTTATGGGGAAGTTTGACGGTAAATGAAATTATATCGGCGATTTTCTGAATATATCAGCGATTTTCAAGATATATCGACTTACCGACAAAAATCGTCAAATATAGCGGCCTATATGAAAAAAAGCGAACCACTCAGTGGCTCGCTTTTCTTTCTATTATTTCTTCTTCACTGGTATCCAAAGTTCAATTTGAGCCAACTCACTTTTATCTGCATGGGAACGCTCATCGTATAGTTCAAATTCATTAACGCCACAATGTTCATATCCTGAATGCGGGAACCATTCTGAGAATACAGCATTCCACGTTTGGTGAATAGACGATACCATTTCTTCATGAGGAACTTTCGGCGTTGTAAATACAGCATATGTCGCTGCTGGGAAAGTACGCTTCGCAACTTCATTTGGTACATTTTCAAAGCCTGTAACTTCCATTCCGATAATATAAGTGAAGTCGCCCGTTTCTAAATTAAAATCAGTACATAATCCAAGCTCTACCCATTGGCTCGTATCTTTACGATTCGGAATCGTTGTTCCAAGATCTTTTTGTAAATATTCTTGCCAAAATGCTGGGATGTCTTGATGGTTTTTCCCTTCTTTACTTGTCGTCTTCAGTTCATAACCCGCCATTAAAAATTCTGGTTTATTTACAATACGATATTCCATTTGTATGCCTCCTAAATACGGATTTAATTTTCTTTGTTTTACATTCACGCTGTAATACATCGGCGTTTCAATTTCTTGTTTTCGATATTCACTCGGTGTCATTTGAAATAATTTTTTAAAGGCTCTCGTGAACGTTTCATGAGATTGAAAGCCATGCTCAAATGCGATATCAATAACTTTTTCATCCGTATGAGAAAGTTGATAAGCTGCCCGGGCTAACCTCCTCTTTCGAACATACTCCATTACTGTATCACCTACTAACGCCTGAAATACACGATGAAAATGTGACTCAGAAAAACCTGCAATACGTGCTAAATTACGCAGCGTCTGTTTTTCCATGACATCTTCCTCAATATAATCAATTGACCTTTGAATTTGTGTTTCATAGCTTTCCATCTCTGTTCACCCGCCTTATATGTATTATGATAAAAGAGAATCCTATCCAATTCTTGACGTTTTTTACTATAATTCCATAAAACATTGTAACTTTTTTATATGTATTTCGTTGTTATGTATGAAGGAATGCTCTCCTCCTTTAATCCGAAATCACTTTCACATACATCCCTCTCACCGCTTTTTCATAAGCGATTTCGCTCATCTGTCTTATGTTTTCTGATACGACAGACGATGAAACAACTTCACCTTCACGAAGTAACGGAGGATCAATAAGACGGACTTTATTTTTCTGATACAAATCATAATCTTTTCTATCTTCTTTTGCTTTTACATTCAGATGAACTTTTCTTAATAAAACATGTACTTCTGGATCATTACATTGCTGCAATTTCGAAATTAGCTCATCATCTTCAAGAAGAAAGTCATCTGCATGAATAACCCTTTTATGAAGTGCTAACTTTAACGTTTTCGCTAACATGTCGTTTCCGTAAATATTCATTGGTTGCATAAAGAAATCGATTACTTCTTTGTAATACGTTTCTGCAAACCATTCAGCTATTTCGATATTTTGAAGGACCATTTTCCCATCTACAGCAATGACATCCTCTAAAAAACTGTGAACTTCTTCTAAAGAAACATACCCATATGTATACATATCTCGTAACGTATAATCAACTCTGTCTGCGCATAATTCTGGTGCTGACCTTTCGAGTAACGTCCATTTCGAATCATCTAATAAAATATCTTCATAGTTATAACCATACTTCGAAAGAATCGCTGGAATTTCTGAGTTTTTCACGACGGAACTAAATATCTCTTCATGATAACTTTCACCCTCATTATGAAAAACGTAATCAATCACGTGTGAAAAAGCAGTATGTGATACGTCATGCAGTAAACCTGCAATTTGTTCTTCTACTGAACCACCAAGTTTCTTAATTAACAACATAACGCCAACTGAATGATCAAAGCGCGTCACATTCCATTTCTCGTTCACTAAATAACTTGCACCGTTTTGATGGATGCCTTTCAGCCTTTGTACAGGCCTACTTAAAATTAATTCTTCTACTACTTGATCCACTTTAAATTCACCGTATATAACATCTGATATAACCACTTATAATCCCCCTTTATTTCAGCAACGTCTTTTAATCGTACCTTTTTTATAAAATCGACATCAACATAAATATTAAATCCTAATATATTGATACAAAATTATCAGTATTGTATATTATACGTGTCTGTTATTTCTTTTTATTCATTTGTTTTTATTGAGCGCTCCTTATGTGGAGCCTTTTTTTATTTTAAAAAATAGAGAGCAATTCGCTCTCTATTTTATACACCTATTCAAACGTAACTTCCACCTGTACAATCTCTGATCTACTTCCAAGTCTAAGCGGTGGTCCCCAGAATCCGAAACCAGAAGAAACAATCGCGTGGAATGCACCTTTTTGTGCGTATCCCCAGTCTAGTTCGTACATTCTTCTCGTTACAATATGATTCGGCGCCATTTGTCCGCGGTGCGTGTGGCCGGATAGTAGTAAATCGACGCCAGCCTCCGCTGCTTGTTTCAACTCGAATGGTTGGTGATCCATTGCAATTACTGGCATAGATTTATTTACCGTACTCATTAAATTTTCAAAGCTTTGGCGATCTCGCTCTGTTTTATCTCTTCTTCCAACGAGATAAAAATGATCTTCAATTGTAATTACTTCATCTAACAGAATACGAATATCAATCTTATCCATCTCTTGTAAAAATTCAGGAACCGCTCGTCCGTAATATTCGTGGTTTCCTAACACACCATATACGCCTAGTGGAGCTTTCATTTGTTTCATAATTGGTCCCATATTTTTTTGAATGAACACACCTGGATGATCATCGATAATATCACCTGGCAGTAAAATAATATCAGGCTCCATCTCATTTACATGACGGACAAGTCTTTTTAAATGCGAAACACCGGATAATTTACCGAAATGCATATCAGAAGCCATCGCAATGCGTAAGCTTTTACGTCCCTCTACTTTTTTCGGTATGTGCACCTCGTACTTTCTAACTACTGGGCTATATGCGTTGAATACCCCATATGCAAAAATAAAGATAAACGCAAGTAACACGGCCGTTCCTGTCCAAATAATTGCCGCTTCTTTCTCCACTGAAAACTGTAAAAGAAAGACCGTAATATTTGCTAACGGCAACAGCATAAGCGCATATTGTATGACCGCAAACCAAATCGAACCTATCGTTCGTAGAAATGGCAGAAACTTAAACACTTGCACGAGAATGTACGCATATGAAATAAATCCGACTACGAAAGCGTAATATCCCCAAGATTCCCAGCCAAATACCGCATGAAGCCACACCCAACCGTTCCAGCCGATGTAAAACATGAGTAGTGTGTATACAATTAACATAGTAAATATATTGAAATAACGAAGATTTTTCACAGTCAGCCTCCTTCTTGATTTCTTCTATTATATCTTGTTATGCACGTTTAACGTAAATATTAAGCGCAGCAATCTTCACAATAAAAACCTCTAACTGCTAGATGCAAATCTAACAATTAGAGGTGCAATTCAAAACAAAATTACTTTTACAGATTTTCTTTATAGAAACTTGTAATCCTCTTGCATAAAAACGGACATTTCTCTTCGTAACTGATATATATAAAACCACCCTTACTTTATTATAAATTTACACTTGTGAGAGTTAATACTCACGTGTATATTTATAATAAAACGAGCAACCACTTGTTTCAATGACCATATTTACGCATTTGGGTGATAATACACACATAACGAAATATATGTATCAATAACGGAGGAACATCATATGGAGAAAATCGATAGAAGAATTATAAAATCACAAAACGCCATTCAATCCGCATTTATTGAAATGTTAATTGAAGATGGCTTTGACGAAATTACAGTAAAAAACATTACAGAAAAAGCGAACATCGGAAGAAAAACTTTTTACTTACACTATCTAGATAAGTACAATTTATTAGATAAAATTGTCGACGACCATTTAAATCAATTAAGAGAAATATGCGATATAAAACAAACAAAAGGCTATATAGAAGGAACTGTCATATGGTTTGAATACTTCAAAGAACACAAGCCATTTTTCGCATCGTTATTTAGAAGCAACAGCACATTATCATTTCAGAAAAAGTTCCTAACGTTCATCATGGGTGAACTAGAAAAAAAATTAAACACAAATACGTCAGTAAATAAAAACATTGATACACACATCGTTTTAAAATTTTTAGGAACAGCTGTCATGGGCATTTTGGAATCTTACGTGTTGGATGAGATTGATAATGATGTTGAGTATGTTGCGACGCAAGTTGGGGAATTAATGAGGAGGAATATATAAACAATACAGCGGTGATTCCCTTGATAAGGATTGATAAAATTCCATTATCCAAAACTCATCTATGCAATTCTGCATATGCATCCCTCCCGTTTTATTTTCATGTTACGATATAAATGAAATGCGACATATATCGACAAAAATAAAAGGGAGTGATTGCATGAAACGTTCTAACACATATTTAAAATATTTAGCATTATCCGCTGTTTTTGCTAGTAGCGCTTTAACTCTTTCAACACCTGCTGCTTACGCTCAAACGACATCACAAGTTGTAACAGATATCGGGCAAAACGCAAAAACACATACGAGCTATAATACATTTAATAATGATCAAACTGATAATATGACAATGTCTTTAAAGGTAACTTTTATCGATGATCCAAGCGCCGATAAACAGATTGCTGTTATTAATACAACTGGTAGTTTTCTAAAGGCAAATCCTACTATAAGTAGTGCGCCTATTGATAACTATCCAATCCCTGGCGCTAGTGCAACATTACGCTATCCTTCACAGTATGATATTGCATTTAACCTTCAAGATAACAGCGCTCGTTTCTTTAACGTAGCACCTACAAATGCTGTAGAAGAAACGACTGTAACATCTAGTGTATCTTATCAACTTGGTGGTTCTGTTAAAGCTTCTGCAACTCCAAATGGGCCTAGCGCTGAAGCTGGTGCAACTGGCCAAGTCACTTGGTCTGACTCTGTAAGCTATAAACAAACAAGTTATAAAACAAACTTAATTGACCAAACAAATAAAAATGTAAAATGGAACGTATTCTTTAACGGATATAACAATCAAAACTGGGGTATTTACACACGTGATTCCTACCATTCTTTATATGGAAATCAACTGTTCA
This sequence comes from Bacillus pretiosus, assembly GCF_051294775.1. NCBI lineage: Bacteria > Bacillati > Bacillota > Bacilli > Caryophanales > Bacillaceae > Bacillus > Bacillus pretiosus. The sequence continues at coordinate 341,541 of NZ_JBPPHF010000003.1, read as the reverse complement.
TGTACTCTCGCACATACCTATATGAATCTGATGCAAAAGGTAATTTAATACCGATGGATCAACTTCCAGCGTTAACAAATAGCGGTTTCTCTCCTGGTATGATTGCTGTTGTTATCTCTGAAAAAAATACAGACCAATCTAACCTACAAGTCGCTTATACAAAACACGCCGACGACTACCAACTTCGTCCAGGCTACACATTCGGAACTGCAAACTGGGTTGGAAACAACGTAAAAGACGTTGATCAAAAAACATTTAATAAATCATTCACACTAGATTGGAAGAATAAAAAGTTAGTAGAGAAAAAATAAAAAAACCGAACCGCTATTTAGATGGTGGTTCGGTTTTTTATGTGAACAGCAAACTTTTCATTTCTTTTAGGTAAAAATATACAATATTCATTTTTTCGTAACACAATCATCCTTATCCCCCGAATCAATATCTACTGATAAAATATATTATGTTATTGTACTGCTTCCGCGCGGCTTACCGCTTCATCTGGAACCCAGCCCTTATCTGCTCCAACTGAAATATTTTCTTGAATTAAACTATTAACATACTTCGCACCCCAATAATTTTTTTAAGCAGCACATTTTTTAGTAGTTTCATATTTTCATTTGTTTGCTCTTTATAAGTTTTAAAATTAACATCGTATGTATCAGCTGCTTCTATATGAATATACGCAACACAATCCCTCCATTGATAATAATTATCAATGAAGTGTAAAAAATATCATTTCCTACACAAATATGCCTTTCGCTCATTTTTAAACAGTAAATAATGCGCCGTGTGAACTTTTCTTTCCAAATAATCAATAGAATACGAGCTTGATGGATCCACTAAATCACCTATCGCACCTGAAAGATGATCAATGACTTGCTGCAAAATTTCTAAGTTTTTCTTTTCACTTTCAGCGTTCATTTCATCCATAATGTCACAAATAAGATATTGTACTCGCCGCAAACGCACTTCCTTTTGCTCCACGTATATCTCCTCCTTATTAGTCATATTACGGTTTAAATATATGGGACTATAGCTTAACCAATTCTAAAAAATACAAAGGCAACCACCTTCATAAAGATGGTTGCCCCCCATTTTTAAACTTGCATCGCTTTCTCTTTTAACGCTCTTCTTAACAATTTACCTGTCGTATTCTTTGGTAATTCTGTTAAAAACTCGATACTCTTTGGTACTTTATATTTTGCTAAATGTAATGTGCAATAATGCATAAGTTCCTCTTCTGTTACGTTAGCTTGTTTCAAAACGACGTATGCTCGTACTGCTTCTCCTAAGTTTTCATCAGGAACGCCAATTACGACAACTTCTGCTACAGATTCGTGTGTATACAATACTTCCTCTACTTCACGAGGGTATACGTTATAACCGCCAACTAAGACGATATCTTTTTTACGATCAACGATATAGAAGTAACCTTCTTCATCCATTTTCGCTAAGTCACCTGTATACAGCCAACCATCTTTCAATGTCGCTGCTGTATCTTCTGGCGCGTTATAGTATCCTTTCATAACGTTAGGCCCGCGAACAATTAATTCACCGACTGCACCGACAGGTACTTCTTCCCCAAGTTCGTTCACAATTTTATTTTCTACATGCCAAATATTTGTACCGATCGACCCAGGTTTACTCGGACGATCTAGCGGGTTAAAACAAGTAACTGGTGATGCTTCTGATAAACCGTATCCTTCTGAAACGATTACGTCAAAACGTTTTTCAAAGTTTTGCAGAAGAGCAACTGGCATTGACGCACCACCTGAAATACAAAGACGAAGCGTCTTTACATCTTCTGCGCTTGCTTCTTCGAATAAATATAAATAATTGTACATCGTCGGTACACCAGCAAAAATCGTTGGCTCGTACGTGCGACAAATACGGAATACTTCTTTCGGACTAAATTTCGGTAACATTAAAATAGTTGCTCCGTTCACAATCGGTGCATTTACCGCCACTGTTAAGCAAAATACATGGAACATTGGCAAAGCCGCAACGACGCGATCATCCGCAGTATATTGTAAATACGACGCTACATCGCTCGCATTACTATATAAGTTTTTATGTGTTAACATCGCACCTTTCGGTTTTCCAGTTGTACCTGAAGTGTATAGAATAACCGCTACATCTTCTTCATCTAATTCTGGGCCTTCAAAAGTTAAATCTCCAGCCCCTACCATTCTCGTAAACGTTTTCATTTTTTCGGTTTCTGTATAGTTAAAATCTGATGAGGTTTCGCATATGATGATATTTTCAAGTGAAGGAAGTCTTGTTGTAAGAGATTGTATAACAGGTAGAAGGACGTCGAGTACGATGATTGTTTTTACATCTCCATTTTGTAAAATATAATGCATTTCGTCTGCTGTATAAATTGGATTAACTGGAATAACAGTTGCTCCAGCTTTCATTGTTCCGTATAAACCGACCAAAAAATGTGGTGAATTTCCAACAACTAATGCGACATTGTCCCCTTTTCCAATGCCCATTTCTGCTAAATTGCTAGAAAACCTTGTGACCATTTTGTTTAATTGGTCATATGAGACCGACTGATCCATAAATATATAAGCCGGTTTATCCCCCTTCTTTTTCGCCGTTTCAGCCAAAGATTGAACGAGATTCACACAAACCCCACCTTTATAAAATTTAGAATATTTAAAAATTCTAAATTAATTATATTAAAAGAAAATTAAAGTAGCAAGTGATATTCCATTAACTGCATATACAAGGATCACCTCCTGTTGATTCACTTTAGAAAAATAAGGGAATTCTATTCGCCTACACATTATGAAACTAAGGCTAAAATCATTTCAGGATAATATGCACTCATCTTTTTACTAAGTTTTTCTAGTTCCTTTTTATTCAAGCTCGTATGCTCCCCATACAAGTTGATTGCATCCGCTCCGTGTTCATGAAAAAACAATGTTACATATAATGTCGGTAACCCGGTATTGGCCTCATCTATTGACAAGACAAGATCTGGCGTTTTATTCATCGTACTAAAAGCTTCATTTCTTTTCCATTTCTTATTTTGAAACATAGTTTGTATATCAGCTATCTTTCGTTTATTATCCGTATTCGTAAAGTATATAACATTATCCTTCCCTGGCTTTCCAATCGATAAAAGTGTGCGACTTGAGGAAGTTTCATCGTTACAAGCTATCATTCCGATGACGAAGCTGAGCAGTAATGCAACGTACATTAGCCTTCTCATTTCAATCCGCCTCCTTTTGAATATATATATTCCTTTATGAGAGGCAAATGTCCTGTGATTTTATGATGAGTGAAATTATATCGGTGATTTTTAAAATATATCGACTTACCGATAAAACGTGACAATCTACGCAAAAATAAAGAGGCTGCCCGTTACGGCAGCCTCCCTTATTTTTAGAAGAATAAATGTAAGAAATCTTCTGTTGTAATATTACCGAAGTAGCGTTTGATATCTACATCTTCTAAAGCTACAGTGAATGCATCTTTATCAAATTGTACGCCTGTTAGACGCTCTTCAATGTCATGCACATCTAGTGAACCGAAGAAGTCACCGTAAATTTTACATTCTGTTACTGTTCCTTTTTTCACTTCAAGACGAACGTCAACTTGTCCAACTGGGAAGCGGTGTGAATGTTGTAAGTTGAACTTCGGAGATTTTCCGTAGTTCCAATCCCAATTTTGGTAACGTTCTTCAGAAAGCTTATGGATTTCTTTCCAATCATTTTCTGTTAATTCATACGTCGGAATTTCTGTTTCCCCTTCGAAAATTGTTTCTAGAAGAAGTTGTCTAAACTCTTCTGTCGTCATTTTTTCATTTAAGAATTCTGTAATGTTCGCAACGCGGCTACGGATTGATTTGATTCCTTTTGATTGAATCTTATCCATTTTTACTTTTAACGCTGATACGACGTGATCGATTTCAGAGTCAAATAGTAACGTACCGTGACTGAACATACGACCTTTCGTTGAGAACTGCGCGTTACCTGAAATTTTTCTGCCTTCAGCTAAAATGTCGTTACGACCACTTAGTTCTGCATTTACACCTAATTTACCAAGCGCTTTCGTTACAGGTTCTGTAAATTTTTTGAAGTTGCTGAAACTGTCGCCATCATCTTTCGTAATAAAGCTGAAGTTTAAGTTTCCTAAATCGTGATATACTGCACCTCCGCCTGATAGACGACGAACGACATGAATTCCTTGTTCTTTTACGTAATCTGCATTAATTTCTTCTACTGTGTTTTGGTTTTTACCAATGATAATGGAAGGTTCGTTAATGTAGAACAGTAAATATGTTTCGTTAATATCTAAATTCTTCACACAATATTCTTCAATTGCTAAGTTTATTCTAGGATCTGTAATCCCTTTATTATCAATAAATAACATCGTATCACCTCATGAGTTCCAAATGTAACCACTATGCGCTAGCGTAATATGGCCACTGAAAATTTGTTTTGCTTCTGTTACTAAATCAGATGTGTTGCCTGTATGCGGTAAATGCGTTAATAAAAGTTCTTTTACATTCGCATCTTTCGCAATACTTGCTACTTCTGTACTATTCATATGCCCTGCTTTTGCAGCCTCTTGATGTGCATACATATTACACTCACAAATGAAAAGATTAGCATCTTTTGTGAATGGAATGAATTCAGGAATATAACTTGAATCAGCGCTATATACTACAGCGTCACTACCAGCTGTAATACGCATCGCAAAGCATGTAACAGGATGAACAGTTTTTAAGAATGAAATCGAGAACGGTCCAATTTGAAGTGTTTCTTCTGGATTGTACGCGATTCCTTTCGTATGTGGTTCATGCGTTAAAGAATGGAATCCATTCTCGTCAAACGTATGACCGTATATTGGTAATTCCGGTAGTTGTCCCTTTGTCGCACTTGTAATTAATCTCGCATATTGCAATACCCCAATGTCTGCAACATGATCGTGATGATAGTGTGACAGTACAACTGCATCTATATCAGATGGTGTTATATATTTTTGAAGCTGTGCTAGTACACCACTACCACAGTCTACAAGTAAACGAAAACCATCGTGTTCAAACAAATACCCCGACGTTGCTTCTCCCGCTTCTGGAAAGCCGCCCCAAAAGCCGACAACAGTCATTTTCATATGTATCCATCCTTTCTAAAACCGAGTAGGAATGCATGTTTTACTTACATTCTACATTGTTAACTATAATCCATTTCCTAAACTTTTTCATTAATTTTCAACTTTGTTATAAAACAGTTGTTGACTTTTGTTTTTTGTACTAATACAATAATAGTAAGAAATGGAAATGGAGGGATTGACATGATCGATCAACCAATGGAGTTTTTCAGAAATTTACCGACGAAAACTTGTGCACATTGCGGGAAAGAAATTGATGAGCAGCACGAAGCATACCATAACAAATGTGATGACTGCGTTCACGAAGAATAGTAGTTTATGAACATAAAAAACCTAGCAGACATAGTCTACTAGGCTAATAACATCGTATCCTTCTTCATCGTCGAACCTTTCACCAAGAGCTCCAGTTCAAACTCATACAATTCTTTTTTCCGATAATTTTTCGTATGGATTTTATCCATCATCAGGTCAACAACTTTTCGGGCCATCTCATCGATTGGCTGTTCAATTGTCGTAATACCTGGCTCTGTAATCTGTGATAAAATTTGATTATCAAAACCGATAACAGCGAGATCATCTGGAATGCTCCAGTCATGGCGTTTCGCCTCTGAAATAATTCCAGCTGCTACTTCATCGCCTCCTGCCAAAATCGCGGTAGGATTTTTTTTGTCCTTTAATACTTCATGGAATATTCTCTTTCCATCATCCCAAGAGAAAGCGTTTTCAAGAAAATCGATCGCTTCTACTTGGCGGCTCTTCTCAGTTATTGCACGTAAAAAGCCCATTTTTCGCTGCTGGCTAACCACTTTGGTTTCGTTACCACGACAAAAAATAAGATTACGATATCCTTGTTCTAACACATGCTTAGCAGCTATGTATGCTCCTTGCGCATGATCAAACTTCACTGTTGGAACATTTGCTTCCTCAATATATTCATTACATAACACGATTGGACCGTGCTGTAAGTATGGCTCTACATCTTCCCACGGATTTTCTAGTGAACATAGAATAATCCCATCTACTTGTTTCGTAGATAATAATTGTAAATACTCCATCTCTTTTTCCGGTAAATATCTTGTTTGACAAATAATCAGTTTATATTTATGTTCAGAAGCAGCAATCTCGATTGCTTCAATAAATCTACTGAAGAAAGGATTTGTAATCCTTGGAACTAGCACCGCAATTGTTTCCGTCTTTTGTTTACGAAGCCTTCTCGCCGCAGAATTAGGAACGAAACCTAAATGCTTCATTGCTAATTGAACCCTTTTTTTCTTCTCATCTGAAACATATGGATGATTATTAATCACCCTAGAAACCGTTGTCCTTGATAACCCCGCTAATTTCGCCACGTCCTCTATAGTCGACACGAAATCCTCCCCCTTTGCATGAAAACGTTTTCTTAAACTGATTATATAGTATATTATTGGAAACTGCAATATTGGTTGATATGATTTTACTATATTAATATTATACATAGGGAAAAGTCTGTTAATAGGAGGAGAGTTTATACTACTTTTAGAAGTTTATAGTAGGCATATTTATAAAAGATACAGGGGGATATTTCATGAATCGGACGGATCGTTTATTAGCTATATTAATTGAATTACAAAGAAAGCAAACTGTTACAGCACAAAGCTTAGCTGAAAAATTTGAGACAAGTATAAGAACGATTTATAGAGATATGGATGCACTTAGTGAATCTGGCGTCCCACTTTTCGCCATGCCCGGTCACGGCTATTCATTAATGGATGGTTATTTCTTACCACCCATTCAACTTACGTCTGAAGAGGCTGTTACTCTTTTATTAGGCGGTGATTATATCGAGAAAACTTTCACTTCTTCTTTCTCTGTACATGCAAAATCGGCAAAAGAGAAACTCGAGGTTGTCCTCCCTACTGATCAACAAAAGAAAGCCCGAGAGTTACGAGGGACTTTCCGTTTCCTTTCTCCTATATTTTCACACAAGCAATCTGAACAAGAAAAACTTGAAAAACAACTTATCCTGTTGCAAGAATCTATCCAAAAAGAACAGGCTATCTCTTTTTCTTATCGTAAACCAAGAGAAACTACAAAAATAAAACGGACCGTTCATCCTTACGGCTTAGTCAATATTTCAGGAATTTGGTACGTCGTTGCCCATTGTTTACTTCGAAAACAAATACGTAATTTCCGCTTAAATCGAATGGAGGAATTACAGCGAGAACAAGAATTCTTTACAAAACCCGAAGACTTTTCTTTGCAAGAATATCAGCCTGAAAGCAACCGTACTGTGATGATTCATTTATTATTCCCAGCCCATATTGCACATAAAATTATTGAATCACGATACTTCTTTATAGATTCATACGAGCATAGAGAAAATGGTTTTCACGTCTTTTTGAAATCAAGAAACATAGACGAAGTATTTCAATGGGTATTAAGCTGGGGAAGCCAAGTGCAAGTACTTGAACCAAACGTTCTATCTGAGAAAATCCGTGATGAAGCAAAGAAAATGTTAAAACTTTAATTGTTGCATTTCACTACTGACATAATGTTGTCAGCATTAGCTCTTTATAGTAGGTAGTAACAAATACATTTTCATAAAAAGGAGTTAGTGATATGAAGAAATTTGAAGAGTTAGCAACGTACTACATAGAGGAATTAGAAAAGTACTCTATAGAACAATTTAGGATGAAGCCTTCTAATGAGGAATGGTCTCTCGGTCAAATGTATAATCACTTAATTTCAGCTACACGCATGCAGTTAGATGCAATCGTGAAATGCAGAACTGAAGTGCCTTCTGTAACTAACAAGAAAACGGATATGGGAGAAAAGGTATATATGATGGGAGCTTTCCCAGACATAAAAATCAAATTACCAGATTATCCTGGATATACGCCTGAAAACCCAGCTAATAAAGAAGACGTACAGAAACAGCTTCTAGAATTAATTACAATTGTAAAAAAAATAGAGCCAACACTTCCTTCTATTCCAAATGATTGTAAAGTACAGCACCCTGGGCTTGGTTACTTACATGCAGCAGAATGGTTCCAGCTTATTTCTATGCATTTTGCACATCATCTGCGCCAGAAAGACAGACTGGAGACAAAAGTTTTAGTATAAAAAATGCTAAAAGGTGGTTTGATCTATATCCAAACCACCTTTATATTTCTACTTCCCATATATCTTTACGGTTTAGATATTTCCTGCATAAATCCAGCCATACTCGCTAATAAACTAGTGAAAACGAAAAGGACAATAATAAGAGGAATAAGTTTCTCCTTATGTAAATTTGTTATCGTTTTCAAACCGATGCCTAATAAAATGTAATACCAAATATTAAATATATCTATTCTTTGAGCGATTGTATGCAAAACCATGTTATCCGTTGCTATTGCCCCTAGACTCGTATAAGATATCTCATATCCATTTAGAGACAATGCAATGAATCCGTTTAAAATCATCCCTAATCGTAATACAAACGAAGCATAAATAATGATAGGAAATGTTTCTTTATAGGTAATATCAACCCCGAAAAAAATCATAATGTTTTTATAGAATATAGGCGCAAAAAATAAGGCTATGATTCCACTGATTACGGAAACCCCAAATGTAGTAAAGAAAGTTATATATTTCGGTACCGTAAATCCCGTTTTATCATGAAACATACTAAGCGCAGGATTGTTTAAAGTATTCCATGACATGAAAGCACTTGAAATTATAATTAGTACTATTAAAAGTACAAGTGGTAAAAGTATATTTCTTTGATTCTTCATCCTTTTAAATTGCACTGTTGGCGAAGTGAATATCCCTAAAATTGATGGTTTTCCCGAAATCTCTTCACTTATAAGACTACTAGCTTGCAAGAAAATTCCCCTTCCTCATTACATTTATAACTCCTCCCACTTCGTCCACACTTCTCTCCCATTTATATGGTACATATTATCCTCTCGATCCATAAATCCGTGCACAATAAACTCACGTCTACTCGTACAGAAATCATCATAATATTGTTTTATAAATGTATTAATTTCTTTTTCCGTATATTGATTTTCAGCGTTTAACTTGCTAATTAAATACTCTAACAATACTAGTTTTTTCTTCTTTTGACCTGGAATCGATTTTAGGCGGTCCTCTTTATCGAAAAAGTTACGAATGGTTGTATCACGAAATTTCATTTCACTTTCAGTCATTTTGTTGTCCTCCATCGGTTTTTATGCCATGAAACTTTATTATTTGTCCTTACTATTCTTCATTCTTTCACTTACAACATCCATAAGGTAATACCCGCTAATTAGCACATAGTAAACTAAAAGTATTCCTAGTGCATCTTTCATATTTATATATTTTTCTTTACGAAACAAGATAGGTGAAAGGGCGTAAACAAGAAAGATGATTAGCGGATTTAAGATAAAATAATAAGTAAGATTTCCTTTCATCATATCAACTCCTCTATTCTAGTTTTCTCTGTAAATTGTTGTAAATCCTTTTCTTTCGTCTCTATAGCTTTTAAAAAGGTTTATATATAAACTACAGAAAAGATACCCTACATTAAAATAAAAAAGCACCGAAAAGGTGCTTTTTTCTATGCTTCAATCGATTGGTTTTCCGCAATATTTCTAAATTGTCGTTTGTGCATCCAAGTTAAGGATGCAATTGTTCCAAGTGATAATACAACGATGAAAATCATGAGTACTCCTATGTTTTGCCACATGAAGTTAAAGTCTCCACTTGATACGACTGCTTTCAATCCGGATACAGAGTATGTCATCGGTAACCAAGCATTGAATGGCTGTAAAAACTTCGGAATCAATTCTAGTGGGAATGTTCCAGCACTTGTTGTAAGCTGAATAATTAATGTGATGATGGCGATGAAACGACCTGCATCACCGAATGCTGTTACTAAACATTGAATTAATGCGATAAACGCTAAACTTGTAACGATGCTAAAGAGTATGAAATACGGAATACTTTGTACTTCTACACCTAATCCGAATAGTAATATAATATCTGCTACTACCGCTTGAATAATACCAACTGATAGTAACACGCCGAACTTACTAATAAACCAACTAAATCCTGATTTAGGAACACCAACTGTATCACGTAATGGATATACGATTGATAAGAGTAATGCTCCAACAAATAAACCGAGTGATAAGAAATACGGTGTAAATCCAGTTCCGTAGTTAGGAACTTCCGCCATTTTCTCCGTCTTCACTTTTACAGGACTTGCAAACATATCGTACGTTTTATCGGTTCCTTTTACTTCACCAGTTTTCTCTGCTCCTTCACCAAGTTTCTCAGCAAGTTCACCGGAACCATCGTTTACTTTTACGAGGCCATCTGTTACTTTTCCTGATCCGTCTGCTAGTTTATTTACTCCGTCGATTAGCTGGGTTGAGCCTGTTGACAATGTACTTAATCCTGTTGTCACTTGGCCAGAGCCATTTGCTAATTGCGTTATTCCGCCTGACATTTGACCTGCTCCTGCAGATAATGTATCTAAACCGCCTGTTACTTGGCTTGAACCATCCGCTAATTTCGTTACGCCTACAGATAATTGACCTAAACCGCCTGTTACTTGGCTTGAGCCATCTGCTAATTGATTTACACCACCTGCCATTTGGTTTGCTCCTACAGATAATGTACCTAAGCCTTCTGTTACCTTTCCAGATCCATCAAACAATTGATTTACACCATCAATTAATTGCCCTGATCCGTTTTTTAATCGATCTACACCTACTTTAGCATTACCTAATCCTTCACCTAATCCATGAAACTTACTTACAAATTCGTTTTGTGCATTTGTTAATTTTTTAATACCACTCGTTAAATTTCCTACATCTTCCGGATTCGGCATTTTGCTTTGCATCCCACTTGTCTTTTCACCGATTTCACCTTTTAATTGTTTTACTTCTTCATTTAATTTATTTGTTCCACCTGCTACTCCGGCAGCTTTTTGCTGAACTGTCGTTGTACTTTTTACGGCACTTGTTATGAATGGTTGTAACTGCTCTTGATATTCTTTTGGTAAACTTTCAATTTGCTTTTGTAAATTCGCTACATCTTGTGCTGCAGTTTTTGCATCTCCTGCTGTTGATTGCGTAAATTCATTTAACTGATTTACATTCGCCCCAGCACCATCTATTTTCTCATTTACTGTATTCAATATAGCAGGAACTTTCAACTGCATTTCCTCTAATCCTGCAACAGAGTTTTGTACTTTATTATTTAACTCTTGCAAACCCTTTTGAATCTCTTGAGAACCTTTCTCTAATTGACTTTGCCCTCCCGCAAGTTTTTCCATACCATTTGATAGTTCAGTTGTTCCTGTTTTTAATTCGCCTGTTTTACTTATCAATATGCTCAAACCGTTTGTTACTTTCTCAGATCCATCATGCAATTCACTAATTCCTTTTTTCATTTCATCGGTTTTACTATTTAACGTATTTAAACCGTTTGTTACTTTTCCGGAGCCATCTACTAATTTCCCAATACCCGCATTGCTATTTAATACATGTAAACCATCTGTTACTTTTCCGGAGCCATCTACTAATTTTCCGATACCTATTTGCATCTCACCTGTTTTGCTATTTAACGTATTTAAACCTACTGTTACTTTCCCAGATCCATCAAATAGCTTCCCTACCCCATCCTTCATCTCTCCAGACTTCCCTTGAAGTGTATGAAGGCCATCTGTCACTTTACTTGAACCATCATGCAGCTCACTTGATCCGTCGTGTAGTTTACTTGCTCCTTCCGCCCCATCTGCTAATCCTTTTGAGACGTCTTGAATAGAATCAAACATTTTCTCTGCATATGTTTTTGTTAACGTACTTGATACTTCACCTTTAATTTTTTCAATGGCTGTTCCGCCAATTTGTGAAGATAAGAAGTTTAAGCTTTCGTTTGGAATGTATTCTAAGTTTAATGGTTTTGGATCATCTTTTAATAACGTTGTAGCGTTACTTGAGAAGTCATTTGGAATGCGTACTAGCATGTAATACTTTCTACCTTCCATTCCTTTTTTCGCTTCTTTTTCACTTACAAATTCCCATTTGAAACTTGTATTATCTTTTAAGTTATCAACGAGCCCTTTTCCAACCTCAATTGGTTTCCCATCAAATACTGCACCTTTATCTAAATTGACTACCGCCACTGGCAAATCATCTAACTGTTTATACGGATCCCAAAAGGCCCATAAAAACATACCTGCATATAAAATTGGCACGAATAAAACCGCGATAATTGGAATTAATATTTTGTTACTTTTTATAATTTCAGTAAACTCTTTACGAAGTAACTGATTCCATTTCATCATTTCTCCCCCTTTTCTAAATGACTAAATTGTCCATTTGGTCATTTTCTCCCAAATAAAAAGGCTATACCTATTCATACATATGCCTTATCCCCGAATGTATACTATGCAACTGTTCCTTACTATGAAGTAAATATTTCTATTATCCCTCCTAAAATAAATATATGACCATTTTGTTCAAGTGGTCACTTTTTTATAATAATAAAAGGATTATCTTAGTTTGACAATCCTTTTAATAAATAAAGTTCGAATAATTCTGCAATTTTTTCTTTTTCTAGCGGTTTATGATTTTTTTCCCAATCAAAAATAAGCGATACGTATAAGCGAAGCATAATAAATGCTGTAATTTCTGGATCACATTTGCTAATCTCACCTTTTTCAATCGCAATCTTTAAATACGATTGAATGACAGAAACGATTTCCACATCTACTTGTTGCATCACTTCTTGTACTTCTTTCGTTCCCATATCACGCTCTTCTTGAATTAACTTAATCATGAGCTGATGTTCTTTTCTGAATTCTAATATGCTATATAATGCTCTATGTACATTTTCAAAAAATGAAACATCTGAACGAATTGCATTTTCTGCAACTTGCTTCATTTCTGTAATTAAATTAGAAATAATCTCACCAAATAGCTCTTCTTTATTTTTGAAAAAAGTATAAATCGTTCCTTTTCCTACATTCGCTAACTTCGCTACTTGATCCATCGTTGTTGCTTTATAACCGAACGCTGAAAAAGACTTTGTTGCAGCTTCAATAATAGAACGTTTTCGATCTATTGCCACATCGTCACCTCCAAAAATGACCAATTGGATAATATAGTCAATCAGTACATCTTTGATATTACCACACGCTTACATTGTATACAAGTTCTCTTTTTTATTATTTCCAGTATAAAAAAATTCCAGTCAAGTTATATCATACTGTCCATAGTGTATCAAAAAGAATGCTTATATGGAAAGCAAGAATATATTCATAATAATTGCTGGATAGATCACTCTAGAAATCTAATTAAATAGACAGTGTTCTTAAAACCAAAACTTTAAGAACACTGTCTTTTATTTTGACATAGAAAGTAAGATTTTCTCCATCTCTTTCTTAGTTAGCTCATCATCGATTATCTCTTCGTATATCTTTGTATCTCTTGTAAAAATATCATTCACTATGACAATTTGATACTCACTATTCTTACCTTGTGCTGGTACAAACATTTTGAGCCCTTTTAACTTACCCTCTCCATGAGAAGATTTATTATAGACCATTCCTTTCCCGTCTAAACTATAACTTTCTAGATTCTCTTCTCCAGGCATCATGTAGTGTAGTGGATCCTTATTACCACCTGCATACATTCTTGACTGATAAATTGTAAAACCATATTTCCCTTTTTTATATTCTGATTTAATAACTAATTCTATATCTCTTCCAAAATATGAATCAGCCCATTCTCTCTTTAACTCATAACCTTCAGGTATATAAGCCGGCTGCTTAATTTGAAATGGCACATGATTTTTCGCTTCTTCTATAGTATATGTTAAAGATTTCTCCAGCTTTTCTCCAAGTGGTTTTAATGTCTTCTCAATAGTAGCTAGTCTTTCCTGATCAGCTTTCTTCAATCGTTCAGGTTTATATTCCTTTGTATCTCCATCATAATTTTCAGGCACATTTTTCTTAACCATTGCTTTTTTACGAATTTCTTGGGCTTCCTTAAATAATTGAACATACTGCTCAAATTCTTCTTTTGTAAAATTCTTTTCTGCCAAATATAAAAAATCTGTATTCATTTTATATGACTTTATTGACATCCCCCATTCTCTACTTGCATTCTCCGGTGTGCCTAATACTGTTTCTATCGCTTCTTCAAAAGCCGCTTTAGATTTCTTTTTTTCTACAACCTTTTCTTTCTGTCTTTCATCCCCCTCAGTTATCCTTGCATTTAATAAAAATCCGCCTGCTATAGCTGCTATAGCAATAACTCCAAGTAAAGAAAGACGATACGATTTCTTTTGGAACTTTTTAATCATAACGATTCTCCTTTTTAATGTTCGTTTATTTCTACTTAAACTTGCTAGGCTTGGTACTTGATAGGAATAATGTTCTAGGAGGGTAATAATTGTATGACCGTATGCAATTTGCTCCTCTTTATCTATAAACGTAAGCGCATATGCATCACAAGCTAATTCTTGATCTTCTCGCATACAAAAATAGGCGTACCAAAGAATCGGATTGAACCAATTTAATAGGATTAAACTGTACATAATCCAATTTACAGCTACGTCGTTTCTCTTAATATGAGCTAACTCATGGTAAAAGACATATTGTAATTGTTGCTCATTTAATACTTTCATATGTTTTTTTGATAGTAATACTTTCGGACGGAAGAAACTAAAAACCGTTGGACTTGCAATCTTTCCTGCTAAACGTAATGAAACTGTCTTCTTCATTTTCATAGACTGCTTACAGCGATTAAACACTGTAGCGACCTGTTCATCCGTAATATCCGGTTGTTTTTTTATGTAAGAATATAAACGTCTATTTGTAATAAACGTTATGACTGCTAATATGATCACCCCAGCTAACCAAACATATAGAGCAACTTTGTATAAAGACAATGCAGTCTGTTGTTCCGAACTCACGTTTACTTCAGGTTCACTATTTTTTGTCACAGTTTCAGCATTTTGTTCTAATCCCACTGTATGTTGCATCTCGTCATTCACTGTATTCTCAGGTGAAGGTGTATTTTTCTGAATAACTTCCGACACACTAGAACTATAGGAAAATAATGAATAAATACTATAAGAACTATCCGGTGACCATGGTAAAAGGAGTCGTATCATTAGTACGATCCACAGCATATATTGCCACCGGGGCGTTAATTTATTTCTAAATAGTACTTTTATACATAAAATAAATCCAACTAATATGCTAGCCATAAGTGACGTTTCTATAAGCCAATCAAAAAAATGAGGAAGGTATACATTTATAAGCATGTCTATCATTGTTATCTATCCTTCCTCTTGTTCTCCTCTGTCTTCTCATCTAAAATGCGTTTCAGTTCATTAATATCTTCTGAAGACAATTTTTCCTCTTTTAAAAAATTAACAAGTAATGGCTTAAACGCTGCGCCGCAAAAACGCTTTAGCAAAGATTTCGTTTCAACTTGCAAATAATTATCTTGTGATACTAACGGATAATAAGCATACATGCGCCCTTTATCTTGATGGTAAGAAACGGCTTCCTTTTGTACTAACCGATTAATTAATGTACGGATTGTTTTCGGTTTCCAGTCCATTGCATCTTCTAGTTCTTCTATAATTTCATTCGCTGTTTGTGGAGAGTTTGACCAAAGTACTTTCATAATTTCTAATTCCGCTTCAGATATTTTAGGTAATTGATTTGTCATAGATATTTCACTCCTCAGTATTACATTTGTAATCTACAATTAAGATTACAAATGTAATACTTAATTGTCAACCATATTTTAGAAAATATAATTTTAGTTAAACCTTACTTAACGACATCAAATTTCCCTTTTTTCAAATAATCAAATAAAAAAAACAAGAAAATGTTTACATTTAATAGTAATATAGAAAATAGACAAGTTTATCAAAACAGTGGAGGCTTTTTCAGTCATGATGCGTGCGCTTCGTTTAAATATAAAGCAAGCTTTTTATAGTCGTATTTCTTTAATTATTATGTTTAGTGGATTCGTTCTTATTTGTATTTATCACTATTACTATGTAATTCGTTATTTAGGAGACGCAGCGAGTGGACCTATTTCAACAGATATAAAATGGATCGGATTTCGCGACAATGAAATGGATGTTTATTTATTATTAATGCCAGTTATTGCGAGTTTCCCCTTTAGTACAAGTTACAATTCGGATAAGTCAGATGGTTTTAAACCGTTTGTGAGTAAGGGGATTTCTTTATTTCCTTATTCAGTAATGAAATATATCGTTACGTTTTTTTGCGGAGGATTTCTTTATACATTTCCATTCATCTTATCGCTATTATTTTGCAAATTAACCATTCCAGACGGAACACCTACGATTGGTTCAGGCATCATAAATGCTGATGGAATGTTCGCAAACCTATATTTCGATGCGCCTCTCACTTACATTACTGTATATATCGGAATTAATTTTTTATTTGCAGGTTTAATGGCCCTTTTAGGACTTGCTGCATCTGTATGGTCACAAAAGGACTATATGGCAATTCTCTTTCCATTTGCAGTTGCCTCCATTCCTTACGTCCTGCTAAATACAATATTTCCTTCAATAGGCGGAGCACCTATTCATTTATATGATCCGAAACAACCATTGCAAGGCATGTCACCGTACATTTTAACGATGCAATGTGCTTTCTTCCTTCTCGTTAGCTTATTTATGTATATACAAGGAGTAAAGCGGGATAGAAAAAAATATAGAAGAAGACTCCAAAAAAGAGATCGGTGTAGAAAAGCGCTTCAAGCAATTTCAGACTAAGTGATTGTACGAATAAGAGCGTAATTCCCTAAGTTAGCTTAGAGAATTACGCTCTTATTCTCATTTACATTTATCAATCGTATAATCATCTCCCCTTTACGGTGTACCTGCCAATCCCCATAAAATAACGACCGCCGCAAAATAAATCGCTTTAATACCTACAACTGAACATAATAAAATAATTGCATATGTACTTAATTCTCTTCTTGCACCTATTAAAGTAAAAATGACTGCCAAACTAAACGTTACATAGGACGATGCTGTATGTATTAAGTTATATGTAATATCCAAATTTTGAGTAAGTCCTGTTACCTCCGCTACAAATTGGAGCATGACGATTGTACAAAACAAAATTGCAAGCTGATTCATTAATTTTCCATTTAACCACGCTTGCATCTTTAACCTCCTCATTATAAAAAGCTGAATTTTTAATTAATTTTAACATGATTTTTACAGAAAAAGAACGCTCAGTATATCTCTAAGCATTCTTTCATGACTATTTAAGAAGCTTTCTTCAAATCAATTTGAGCAAGTACTGGGTCGTGGTCACTTACACGTCCATGTTCTTTCATAATGTTTGAGTTTAAGTGTACTGGGTCTACAATTGTGTGTGGTGCGATGTTGTTTGTTACTAAAATATGATCTAACACTTGTGCATTTCCTTCATGAATGTACGTGTAGCGGTTCTCTTTCGGCACTGTGTTTAACATATTTTTTAAGTTTGTTCCTTCTAATGTTTTTAGTGGTTTAGCGAACTCAAAATCGTTCATATCTCCTAACACAACAACTGGTGCATTCGTGTTCTTTTTCTGAATTCCTTGTACGAATTGATTTACTTCTTGCGCTAACTGAATTCGTTTTTCTTCACTCTTTAATACGAGCGGCTGCACTTTTCCAAATGGCGTTGCATCTCCTATTTTTGAGTTTAAGTGATTTGCAACGACAACAACGTTTTGTCCTTGGAACGTAAATTCTGCTGCAAGCGGTTTACGTGTACTTTCAAATAATGAACTTTCGTCTCCAATACGAACGACATTTTTATCAAGTAACTTCGGTACTGCTGCTAATTTCACGCGTGATGGGTTGTAGAAGAAACCGACGCGAATATTCGCTCCTGGTGCTCCTCCGTCTAGATTATTATTCGGAGCAATTTCTACATACTCATACTTCGGTCCGCGAATTTCTAGAACTGCATCAATGATACGTTTTGCGCTTAACGAAGCATCTGTTGTACCGTCATTAATCGTTCCGTTATTATCTTGCATTTCCTCTACACCGATAATATCTGGCATTTTTAAATTGTATTTAATAGAATACGCTAACGCTTTTACTTTTTCATCTGTTGTTTCTTTTTTATTCGCCGAGAAGTTTTCAATGTTATATGTAGCAACTGTTAACTTATCAAGACGAGGCTGAATATTCGCCCCTACTTGCTTAAATCCACCGTCCACTACAGATGGTAATTCCGTTATTGGCGCAATGCGGAACGAACCGTAATCATATCCTACTACCCCTGTTATATCTCCAGTGAAAGTATCTCCTACTTTTGCTACATAATCGCGAGGTACTTTTACAGAAAGACGCTCTGGATTTAATTGATTTTCATCTAATAAAGGTGTGCCATATTTTGTTACGACTTTATTTCCGCCATTTTCTACTGTTACATATAAATTTCCGTTTTTCTGAGGTGCAATAATTTTTGGCGTTGGCATCGTAACGCGCATACCTTCTATACTTTCATAAAAATCGATCGCATCTTCATTTGGATCAAATAAACCGAATGCATCATTATCGATAATTTGATCAGGGATTTTCACACCGTTTTCTCCAAGTACAATCGGTGCTGGTAAAGGTTGATCTTTTGCGATTACAGCAACGCGGCTCGCTTTAATTTCCGTCGTCGTTAAATCTGTGTCAAACCTTTCTGCATATCCAGGTCCAACATATTCTTCTACTTCTCCATCAACTTGAATAAGATCTCCTACCGCTACATTTGCATCTTTTTTGTATACGTACATACCTTCTGAAGTAGCTGGATCATTATCTGGCTGATTATCTTCTATATAAAAACCATTTTTATCAAGTGCTGTTACAACACCTTCCACATTGTATACTTTCTTCCCTTTGTAAGGAGAAATATGTGATTTCCCTTGAATATCATGAATACGAACTGGTTCATTATTTACGATAATAAATGAAAATGTTGAAATCGCTGAAGAAGTAAGCCCTTCTTTCTCTGCAATTGCTTTAATCACACTATTTTCATCCACTACAATTTGTCCGTTATAACGAACACTCTTATTTGTAGGGTTAGAGCCATCTAACGTATAGTAGATTGTTGCTCCTTCTGTATTCGTTGTTAATGTTACCGCTGTGCCCTTCGCAACTTCTCCGCTACCAGGCGAAGCTACTACATCGCTAACACGGTTTTGTCCTTCCCCTTGAAACTTATGAGCCGTTACTGATTTTAAACCTGGGCTACTAAAATATAATTCAAGCGTCCCTGTTAAACTAACTTTCTTCCCGATATTTTCAGGATGATCTTTCACGTTTACTGCCGCTCTCACATCACCTTTCGGCAACTGAACAGGCATGATTTTGTCTGGATTCGTTTCATTTGGCGAATCGGCAATTGCTACGTTTGTATCATCAAACTTAGCCGGATCTTTCGTGTATTTAGAAGGACTTTGCGTATATCCAACGATATACCCTTCCACTATCCCCTTCGTTTTCCCTTGCTGTTTAAATACTTGAATTGCTTTTTCTACTGACATAGAAGTATTTTCTTCTGCTTGTACTAAAGTTCCAGTAAATGAAAGCAATAGTATGAATGATAAAAAGACACTTAACAATTTCTTCACAGCCATTTTCCTCTCCCTATTTCATATTTTCTCAGCATTTCTATCATATCAAATGATTCGTTATATAGAATGGTATTTCGACAAGTTTTACAAAAAATTAATCTAATTTACTCGTTTTCAAACTACAATACAAAATAATAATTTTACACCTTCTATGAATGCACTCTATAATGTTAGAGAGAGAAAACAGAAAATATCGAAAGTTCATTGGCACGTAAAATGGATTCATTTGAATAGGAGTGATTGGATGGAAGTGCAAACAGAAACATACCGCGCAGCTATGAATGGAACATTAGAACGTCATTTTTCAGATATGATTGCCGTTATACCTACTAGAATTACAATTGAGCAGTTAAAACAGCGGCTAGAAACTATCTCTACTAAAGTTGATGAGTTAAAAATTGTTTTTAGTGATGAGACAAGCCTTATTGTTGAGTTACATATGGATGAAACAATCATACCGTATGAGCTGCATATTGATGAGGCAAATAACCCAGAAGAATATAAAATGTACAATAGACAAGATTCTACAATCGTAGATCGTCATTTTGAAGATGCTGCTTATGGAACTGAAATTTTCACTCGTACGCTATTTGTAGGCGATGTATTGGACTGCTTTTTCCAGCAGTTACAGTTTTTATGGCACCTCGCTCCAGATTTGTTATTTGTAATCGATTCAAGTGCCGCAATGAAAGTGATATCTAGAAGCTATATTGAATATCACGTTGAAAATGAATTATTACCTGACATTCCTGACTTGTATGTTATTCATTCTGTTTATGAAGACGATAAAGAAGGTGAGCCTACGCAATATTGGTTTCATACACATGGCCTTTTAAGAGCAGGCGTAACAGAAATAGAATTAATTATTCCAAATCGTATTTCGTCCTATTACGGCATTGGTGATCTCTTTCAAACATTTGCTAATAATGCCGTTGAGAATGGACAAGTCCCTATGAATGAGCCTATCGTGATCGCGCATAGTCAGCAAGGTTCTATCCATACAGTAGCTGTTCCGTGGGAAAAGGGATTATCTTATATTGGGCATAAAACGAGTATGGATCAATTGTCTTCAATCGAGGATGAAGAAGTGAAAATACAACCAATAGATGCACAAAACGTATTCTTAGGCGGGATGGATGACCGAGATGAATACCATCAATCTCCGTCCGTTCTTTTATTCAAATTTAATACTTCAGAAGAATATATTGAAAGTTTTTTCAAAGAACACGAGGAAGCTACAGGGCTCATGTTCTATAAAACAAATAGTGAAACCGATCGTATGGCTTACAATGCGAAGAATACTTTCGGGTATTTCAGCAATATTTTTCACATTGAACAATCAAATGAAGATTTTCGTTTCCTCGCTAAGTTTGGTGTTTCCTACGAAGAAGGAAAAAGTGAACATATGTGGTTTGAAATGCAAAACATTACGGAAGATTTCATTCAAGGAATACTCATTAATGAACCATATTTTATAAAAGATATGAGTGAGGGAAATAGTTATCATTTAGAGTTTGAAAACTTAACAGAATGGGTTATTTATGCGGGAGATTCCGTTATAAAGCCAAATAATTTATATATGTTTATTGGTGAATAAGTAACAAAACGCCTTCAATATGATTGAAGGCGTTTCTTATATTTTATTGTGCGAGTAATTCCGTCTCCATTACTTTCTCCAAATGAGATAGTACACGCTTTGCGGCTTTCTCACCTTGATCAATACAGTCCGGAAGACCAGAACCAGCGTAAGAACTACCTGCCAAGTATATACCTGGCAACTCTTTTTCCATAAATGTTGTGAGTTTCTTCATTCGCTCGTTATGGCCTACTGTATATTGGGGCATCGCTTCTTTCCAGCGACTTACGACTGTAAACTCAGGATCCTCTGTAATATCCATCGTCTTTCGTAAGTCTTCTAGTACAAGGTGAACGAGTTCCTCTTCTGTTTGTTCTACAACTGCTTCATCACCAGCACGACCGACGTAACAACGAAGAAGCGTTTTTCCTTCTGGCGTTGTATGTGGCCATTTTTTATGTGTCCACGTACATGCTGTAATTGTGTAGTCGCTATTTCGAGATACGACAAACCCTGTGCCTTCAATATCGCGCTGAATGGCTGATTGCGGGAAAGCCATTGCCACATTTGCAACTGATGTAGACGGAATGTTGCGGAAGAAACGAAACTGCTTGTACTGTGCAAACATAGATGGCAATACTTTATGTGAACTTGCCACTACGACCGCGTCCGCTTCTATTTCTTTTCCGTTACTAAGAGTAATCGTGTAAGCATCACCAAGTTTTGCAACTTTTTCAATGCGAGTTCCCTTTATTATCGTGCCTTCATGTATCTTCGCTTCGAGAGATTCTACTATAGATTCTAAACCTGTTTTCACTGTTTGGAAGATTCCCTTTTTCGGTTCAGATTTCTCTTTTTTCGGAGCAAGCGTACGCATACCGAGTGAAATACTGCGATGTTTCTGCTCAATTTGATACATTTGCGGGAATGTTGACATTAAGCTCATTTCATCGATATCCCCTGCATAAATACCCGATAGTAATGGTTCTATTAAATTTTCAACCACTTCGTTGCCGAGGCGATGTCTGAAAAAATGCCCGAGTGATTGGTCAGATACTGGCTTTGACCTGGGCATTAACAGATCAAAACCAGCTCTTAGTTTACCAATTGGGGAGAACAGCCTGGAAAATAGAAACGGCGTAATTTGCGTTGGAATTCCCATCATCGATCCGCTCGGCATTTTATGTAACCGATTGTTTACGAGGATAAATGATTGACCGGCCTTATTATTTACAAGTTCATCACCAAGACCTAATTCTCGCGCCAGTCTAGAGGCACTTTCTTTTCGTGCTAAGAAAGAATCCGGTCCGCGTTCAATTGTAAATCCATCTTTTCGAACGGTTTGAATTTTCCCGCCAAGTTTACCAGATGCTTCTATCAGTAATGTATCGATCGGCAAGTTCTTGTCATGAATATCTTTTTGCAAGTTATACATTGTTGTTAATCCTGTGATGCCACCGCCGATGATTACAACTTTTTTCCTCAAGCATGCTCCCCCTTTCTTTTTACAATACAGATTCTTTTTTCTTTAATACAACATCTGTTAAGCAATCAATAAATGCGTCCGATGCATTTGGCATTTCTGGACGATAATATTTCGCGCCAATTTCATCTGTCACAACTTTACACTCAAAGTCGTTGTCATATAAAACTTCTAAATGTTCCGCAACAAATCCAACTGGTGCGTATACGAATGAAGTATAACCGTACTTTTCATTTAATTCTCTCGTTAAATCTTGTACATCTGGACCAATCCAAGGATCTGGTGTGTTTCCTGCACTTTGCCAACCTACTGCATAGTTGGCTACTTCAGCACCTCTTGCAATATAGTCAGCTGTTTCATTTAATTGGTCTGGATATGGATCGCCAAGCGCGATAATTTTTTCTGGTAAGCTATGTGCAGATACGATTAATACTGCTTTTTCACGCTCTGCTTCTGACATACCGTTATATATACCTTTCACTGCATCAACCCAGTACTGGATGAATTTCGGTTCTTTATACCAGCTATCAATGCCGTGAATTGTTAAGTTTCCAAGTTTCTCAGCTTCTTCTTGTGCTCGCCCTACATAAGATTTCACGCTAAATGTAGAATAGTGCGGCGCAAGAACAAGTGCGATTGCATCTTGTATACCGTCGTTATGCATATCTTTCACTGCATCTTCAATGAACGGTTCGATATGTTTTAAGCCAAGATACATATGATACTCTACTTCATCTTGTACTTCATTTAAACGCTTCTCTAACTTTTTAGCTTGCTCTAATGTAATAGTAGCTAAAGGAGAAATACCACCAATTGCACGGTAACGCTCTGTTAAATCTTCTAGCATTTCAGGACTTGGCTTTCTTCCTCTACGAATATGTGTATAGTAACGTTCAATATCTTCTTCTTTATATGGCGTTCCGTATGCCATTACAAGCAAACCAATTTTCTTTTTCATACAGCAATGCTCCTTTACTTCGCTAACTGCCCTTTAGAGTATTCATGAATAAATGTAGTTAAACGTTTTAATGTATCTGGATTTACTTCTGGGAATACACCGTGTCCTAAGTTAAAGATATAACCTGGCTCTTTCATCCCTTGATCTAAAATACCTTTTACATGTTCTTCAATAACAGACCATGGCGCAAGTAAGAATGACGGGTCCATATTACCTTGTACCGCCTTATGAACGCCGCGTGCACGTGCCTCTTCGATTGGTAAGCGCCAATCTAAGCCTACTACATCAAGTGGTAAGTCGTGCCATTCATTTACTAAGTGTGCAGCTCCTACGCCGTGCATAATCATTGGAACACCCATCGGGCGAACTTCTGCAAAAATACGCTCCATTGCTGGTTTAATAAATACGCGATAATCTGCTACATTTACTGTTCCAACCCAAGAATCGAAAATTTGAACCGCTTTTGCTCCTGCGTTAATTTGCGCTTTTAAATATGTAATAACCATATCTGCTAGCTTATCCATTAATGCGAACCAAGCTTTCGGCTCTGCATACATGAACGCTTTCGTATTATGGTAATTGCGAGATGGACCGCCTTCAATCATATAGCTCGCTAATGTAAATGGAGCTCCTGAAAAACCGATTAACGGTACGTCTAACATTTCTGTCGTTAATAAACGAATCGTATCTAATATGTACGGTACGTCATCTTCTGGATTGATTTCCCCTAGTTTTTCTACGTCTTGTAAAGAGCGGATTGGATTATCAATAACTGGGCCAATACCTGATTTAATTTCTACATCCACACCAATTGCAGGTAGTGGTGACATAATATCTTTATACAGAATTGCTGCGTCTACGTTATATTGATCAACTGGTAACTTTGTAACGTAAGCACATAACTCTGGATTGTGTGTAATTTCAAATAAAGAATACTTTTCTTTTATCTTTCTATATTCCGGCTGCGAACGACCTGCTTGACGCATATACCATGCTGGTACATAATCAGTACGTTCCCCCCTACATGCTTTTAAAAATGTCTCATTTATAGTTCTTACCAAGACCCTTGCTCCCTTCCTTGCCCATGCTTTTGCTCTAAATACGTTCTATTCCGATATTTATCTTTTTTTACTATACAGCTTGTAAAAACAAAATGCATAACATTATGTACGTTGTTCATGAAATTGACACAAACATTCGTAAAACCGCTTACTATTTTCACAACATTCTTATTATAGCACAGAGAAAAACTATGGTTTAGCTACTTTTGACTTTTCTCCTTCACGTTTCGTTTGTGTGTTATATGGTACAACGTAAAAACTCGGTTTTGAAAAGATGTTAACGAACTTTTCCTCATATTCTCCGGCACCATTTACAGTGCCTACATGCGTATGAACTCCGTTTTCCACTCTATAAATACGATACATAATTCTTTCATCTGGAAGTGGTGTCCAGCTTAATTTTGCTTTAAATAAACCGAAAGGGCTAAACGTTAATTTCATTTTCACATCTTCAATCTTACGCAAACGAATCGGAGCACCGATTGTTTCCACACCTTCTGGTTTCATAAACTGCTCTTTCTGTTCAACATTTGCCTTCGTTAAAATTTTCTTAAACAATTTCGTTGCTGACGCACTTTCTCCTTGCAACTGATGCTCTTTATCCGTACGGTCATAACCAATCCAAACAGCACCTACTAAATTTGGTGTATAGCCGACGAACCACATATCTCTAGCTCCATTATCGTCATTTGGCAAGGAAGTTGTACCTGTTTTCCCAGCTAACGCCCCGCTATATACACCGGCTTTCGCTGTCCCTTCCTTTACAACTCCTTCTAACATTTTCGTCATATACCACGCCGTTTGTTTCGAGAATATTTTCGTTTCTACTTTTGGCGATTCTCCAATAACTGCACCGTGTCTATTTAACACTTTATCAATAACGTGCGGCTCAATAATAGCGCCATTTGCTAAAAACGCACGATACATTTTTACAAGATCAAATGGTGAAACACCATTTTTCAATCCGCCAAGCGCTGTACTTAACCCTGCGTCTGCAATATGAACATTTCCTTTCTCTAAATATTGCTTTCCTTCTTCTACCCCTAACTCATTTAATAAAGAAACTGCCGGCACATTTGCTGACTCTAAAATCGCATCGTACATCGTCATTTCTTTCGAATATGAATGTTTATAATTTCGAGGTTCATAGCCTTCAAATGAATTTCTTTCATTCGTCAATAAAGAATACGGATTATACTTTTTCGTTTCGAGTGCTGGTGCATAGACGATAAGTGGTTTTAGCACAGAACCGGGCTGTCTTTTTGCGAAAATACGATTAAAGCCTCTCGGGACGTACTTTCTTCCGCCAATCGCCGCTTTAATTCCGCCCGTACGATTATCCATTAATAAAAAAGCACCTTGTGCCCCCTCTTCTTTTCCAGGGAAATTCCTTGCATCTTGAAACTGGTTATACGCTACCTTTTGAATCTTTTCATCCATCAGTACGACAAACGTATATCCTCCGCGCAGTACTTCTTGATGAGACAATCCGTATAAACGAGCTGCTTCATCTATAACCATATCAATATACGGCATATATGCGAGTTCATTCTCATCTAAGTTTTTATAAAGAGCAATGGTCTTTCCTTGATAACGTACGCTGTCTTCGGCAGTCAAATAGCCTTGTTTATGCATAAGTGACAATACGAGATCACGGCGCTTCTTACTCTTCTCTGGAGAGAAATAAGGTGAATATCCATTTGGTGACTTCGGAAGACCTGCAAGCATCGCTCCTTCTTCTACTGTTAAATCGTCTACATTTTTATTAAAATACAACTTTGCTGCTGCTTGAATACCGTAAGCCCCATGCCCAAAATAAATATGATTCATATACATTTCAAGAATTTGTTGCTTCGTATATTTTTGCTCTAATTGAAGGGAAATTGCGACTTCCTTCAATTTACGCGTAACTGTTTTTTCACGAGTTAAAAAAACGTTTTTAGCGAGTTGCTGCGTAATCGTACTACCGCCTTCGACCTTCTCTCCAGCTAATGTATCTTTATAAAGAGCACGGAATATAGACGGATAATCAATTCCTTGATGCTCATAAAAACGAGAATCTTCCACCGCAATAAACGCCTGCTGGACATGCTTTGGAATTTGCTCGACGGGTACGAGATCTCTATTTTCTACATATAATTTCGTAATCTCTTTCCCTTTCTGGTCAACGATACGTGATGAAGAGTGGAAAACGAGCTGCTTTTCATCCATCATATAGCCACCAGCTAACACAATAAATTTATAAAGTACAATCCCTAATACTAGCGTTGCGAATCCACCTAATAAAGTCCACTTTACTTTCTTCATACATCGGCCTTCTTTCCAAATGATGGTACATTTATTATTTGAAAAAGAAGTATCTTTATGTATATAATCTTCGAAGTTTTTTAAGAGAGTTGATATAATAGAAACAAATAATTAAGGGGGCATTAAAATGAAGGCTATTATTTCATACGAAACACCTCTAGAACAAGCACATTTCACTGCAAAAAATAATGAAAAAGATATGTTTTATAAAGAAAATACAGAAGAATCAGTAGAATCAGCACTTCAATATGACGTACTAGACGCTGTTGGAGAATTTAAAGGACAACCTGGCTACATCGTTTGTAACAACATTTCTGTAACAGACGAAGGTCGCCCAGTATTTGAAAACCGTTTTAAAAACCGCGCAGGCCTTATCGAAAACGAACCAGGATTCCAAGCAATCCGCGTTCTACGCCCATTAAGTAACGATACATATGTCATCTTAACGATGTGGGAAACGGAGCAAAACTTTAAAGACTGGACAGAATCACGTTCATTCGAAAACGCTCATAAAAAACGCCCTGCACAAGCGGAAGGACAAGCTCAGGCTCAGGCGCATCCACATGCAGAGCAGCAGAAAAGTATCTTCTCTCGTCCGTCATTTGTGACTACTTTTGATGTGTTAGTTTAAGGATTTTTGTACTGTGGTTCCTCCAAGGCTACGGTACATGAAATTATATTAGCGATTTTTCGAATATATCGGCGCAACTCGAAATATATCAGCGATTTTTCAGATATATCAGCGCAACTCAAATTATATCAGCGATTTTTGAAATATATCGACTTATCGACAAATCACGACACAAAAAAGGAAACACCGTTACGCACCGGTGTTTCCTTTTTCTTTATACCAATTATATATGCGAAGTGCGTCTTCTTTTTGCATATGCTTCACTTTATATTTATGTCCTGCTACTGATACGGCAGCTGTACATAACTCGTCTTTCTTTTGAAAATGCGACTGATTGTATCCTACCGCTTGAACATGCCTTCTTCGCATGATCCCCGTATATTTCGCAAGACCACGATATACCATGACTAACTGATTGTCTCGTATCATATATCCGCCACTTTTATACCGAGCGTATGCAAGTAACGTAAATATGATAAATAGTGGTATTAAAGAGAACAACGCAATATTTTGTTTGAAATATATACTCGTACCGATGATCGGCAGTGCGAGCACAGCACTTGTAATCCAGCCCATTATTACGTAACGACGTAATGCAGCCTTCGGTAAATGAACGATTTCCTCTTCCATTTCATACGGTAACTGCAAATATGTAAGTAACTGCTGGACATCTTTCTTTTTCATAAAAGGATGTAACATAACTTCATTTCCAGCTGCTTCTATACTTTGAATGACTTCCACTTCGACAGAGCAATAACCGAACGGCTGACGAAGAATGCCTTCTTTCACCGTAATTGCTTGAATGCGGTGTAATTTTAAAACAAACTCTTTCTTATCAAATAACCCTTGCACGATGCGAACTTCATTTCCGTTTCGCTCTATTTTAAAGTTCGCATATTTTAACGCATAGCCAGCTGTCGAAACGACCCACGAAACCGCCATTAAAATCGCGGCCATAACGATTAATTCATATACACCGTTATCCATCACATACGCTTCCACTTTATTTATGAGCCATTCTGGAAGAAATTGATTAAACTCTGTGTAAATAAGAAGTAATCCTGAAAACACTAATCCGAATCTACCAGACGTAATGGAAGCTGCTAAAATCTCTTTCATCGTTAACTGATAAATCGTCTTACTTTCTTCTGCCATGGGTACTTCTTCACTCGCAGCGCTTCTTTTTTTATTTAATAAAGCAATCAGTTCCTTCGCTTCATCTTCTTTAATACCAGCTAACATCACTTCCGGCTCACTACCGCCGCCTGCTACTTCTATATTTAATTTCGTCAGTCCAAGCACTTGATAAATGATGTTAGAAGACGTACTAATATTTTGCACACGTTCTTTATTTAAGTAGCTTTCCTTCTTAACGAACACACCGTGCTTTATATGTACAATATTATTTTCAACCCAGTACACTTTGAAATACCATTTTATCGCTGAGAAAATTGCCATAATAAATAATATGGCCAAAAGAACGAGATGTAAGAAATACCAAGGTTTCACTTGGCCATCTGATTTAAATAAAACAAGAAAAATAAAAGGCAACAAAGTCGCAATTCGAATACCTAACAATATCGTGATCGGATGTTGCCTCTTATACATCCTCATCACTCACTTTCGCAAGTTCTCCAATTTGTCTTTTCAGCTGCTCTGCTTCTTCTTTCGTTAAACCTGGAATACTATGAGAAGTTGCCGCTGTTGAAATATGTAATTCTGCTAAATTATACTTTCTCATAATCGGTCCTTGTTCAATCGTTACGTGCTGCACACGCATCATCGGAATGAGTACGCGTTTCACAACGAACATTCCCTTTTGAATCTCAATCTCTTCTTCATTTAATCTGTAACTATAATAACGTTGACGTAAATTTGGAAACACAAAATAATCAAGCGGGATAAATGTAATAGCGCCTGTTACTAACAAGCCAAACAACCAACCCCACCAATTAAAATTGATCATAAAAAAGAAATATGCAATTACGACTGCTAGTATAACTGCCGCCCCAATTAAAGCGTGAATTCTCCACACTTTCAGCATATTAGAATGAATCTCTCTTTCTAACGGCTGCATCTCATCACTCCAATTATATGAATGTATTAATTATATATTAGTTGGTATATACATATTTGTAAAATTACCCCACGTTAACGGGCAGTAAAACTCCCAAAAAATTTCAGTGGAGCAAAGAAGTTAGGTGGGCGATCAACTGCCCGTAAACGTCCGATTGGTTCAACTAATAATCAGTGGGGATGAATCTCCCACTGATTAAAGTTTCACTTTATAGTTTTTCTACATCGTATCCATTACTTCTTTAAAATTCCCTTCATTAATCGAATACACTTGAAACTGAATGTAATCTATTTCATTCGTATTCGGACGGGCATATGGCAAAATGTTAAATTTAGAAGCAGATCTTCCTAACATATCTACAATCATTAGAGAAACGTCAATATATTCGAAGTCTACACGGAACACTACTGCTTCTCCCGTAAATTCATAATCTTTAATCGCATCATAAGACTTATTCGCACTAATTAACATCACTTTTAATAGTTGGTTCAAATTTTCTGGTTTAAAATTAATCATATACGCAGCTCCTTTTTTAATAAAACACTATGAAAATAGTGTAATCTTATACTTTCATGGCTTTACACTTCAATTATATAAAAAATAAAGCTAGTTTTTTATAAATTTTTTGATATAATTACATACGGGAAACGGGAAGATATTTATCTTCCCTTGTGTTTTTATTTGCATCTAGTACTTTTGCTAGATGCCTTTTTTTTATGCTAAAAAAGGTACCCTCATATACTTTGAGGATACCTTTGTCATCAATTTAGTGCACTTCAACGATTGTACCATCTTCGAATACTTTATATACGCCAGTAAACCCTGGTCCACCTGCACCTTCTATTTTATATGTCGTATGCACTCTTATTTGATAATATTTCTTTCCATTCTCTACTTGCGTATTCTCTAGCGTGTAATCATAGTCTTCTTTATATTCATTTTTGATATATTCTTTCGCTTTCTCAAAAGTAAATGCATTTTGATTCTTTCCTGTTTCTACTTTTTGATTCTTTTCTGTCTCAGTTTTTCCGTTCTTTTCTGTTACTACCTTCTGATTTTTTTCTGCCTCAGTTTTTTCGTTCTTTTCTGTTACTACCTTCTGATTCTTTTCTGTCTCAGTTTTTTGGTTCTTTTCTGCTACTACCTTTTGATTTTTTTCTGCCTCAGTTTTTTGAGTCTTTTCTGTTGCTACCTTTTGATTCGTTACTGCATTTGTTTTTTGTGCCTTCGCTGCTTCATTCTTTGCAGTTTTTTCTTCTTCATTCATTTTAGTAACTAATCCTACCGCTTTTTTATTATATTCTTCAAGATTCTTGTTATCTTTTGTTTCTGTAACTAGCTTATTTAATATTTCTTTCGCTTCTGCATAATTTTTCTTACTTATTAACTCTTCACTTTTCGTCAGTTGCTCATTATACTTCTTGTTTTGCTCTAAGATGGCTAGTAATGCTGTGCGTTCTTCCTTTGCATGTTTTACAAGCGTAGCATTTCCATTCTTCATGTTCTCTACTTTTTCAAATGACTTGATTGATTCTTCTACCTTTGTTTCTTCTTTTAACTTCACTGCTTCAATCATTACTTTCGTTTGTTCTACAAGCATCTTTGCATCTGAATCGTCTTTTTTCTCATCTAGCGCTTTTTCAAATGATGATAAGGCATTTTTATATTCTTTATTCGTTAACGCGGTCTTCCCTTCATCCATTGCTTTGTCGAAATTCCCATTACTACATCCAGCTAACATTAAAAACGTAAGTCCCATTACCATTAATAACTTTTTCATTTTTTCTCCTCCTATATATTCCTAAAACAATAACAGCATATGTATAAAAGTCTGTGTAGTAATTAGACTGAAAATAAAGATGTACTTTGTGTGTGGGAAAGGAAGTACATTTCATTTACTATCATTACTTAAAGTTCCTAAATAGTTGGTAGTTGGTTTTCTTCTTTTAAGACAGAAAGGAATTTTAATAATGTGCGTAAAGCTCTCACCAGGCTCTTTACTACACACACTCTTATACACATAGAAAAACTATTTTTAGGTTGCTATTTTTTTAGCTTTACATATTTTCGTAACATAAAGAAAAACAAAAGAAAACAAACCGTAACATAAGTTACCGTTTGTAACTTTTCTGTAACACAAATGTAACATAAGGTTTTTAAATATACAATAGTTTTTTTTACATTATTTTCCCCTATCTACATTTTAAGGTGTTAATACAGTGCTAAAACGAGTTTCATCTCCCACCTGCTATTGGACTATCACCCTTTGAATACTTTAGGAAAAAGCCCTCTTTCTTAAAGTACTCAAATTAATTACATAGATAACTATTTTTTCACCCAAACATTACGAAGGCCTTTAACCTTTTATTTTCACATTAAATATATATAGCTATTTTTTGATATAACCATATCAAGAAAATAGGACGAACTTTTTCTTCCTTTTTGTTTCTATTTGCATCGAGTTCTTTTGCTAAATGTTTTTTATGCCAAATAAAAAAGGTATCCTCCAATACTTTGAGGATACCTTTTCATTTTTATTATCTCTGCTGTTTTCTACCTAATACGAGCAATCCAAAACTCATCATGATAAGAAGTGCTCCCATATATGGTTCCACAGGCATTTTCTGTCCTGTTTTCGGTAATTCTTTTTCAGGCTTCTCTGGATTCATTGTTCCTGGTTTCTCTGAATCCGTTGTTCCTGGTTTCTCTAAATCCGTTGTTCCTGGTTTCTCTGAATCCATTGTTCCTGGTTTCTCTGGATCCGTTGTTTCTGGTTTTTCTGGATCCGTCGTTTCTGGTTTTTCTGGATCCGTTGTTTCTGGTTTTTCTGGATCCGTCGTTTCTGGTTTCTCTGGATCCGTCGTTTCTGGTTTCTCTGGATCCGTCGTTTCTGGTTTCTCTGGATCCGTCGTTTCTGGTTTCTCTGGATCCGTCGTTTCTGGTTTCTCTGGATC
>NZ_JBPPHF010000003.1:0-308621 GCF_051294775.1 Bacillus pretiosus | reverse complement strand
TGATCCGTCGTTTCTGGTTTCTCTGGATCCGTCGTTTCTGGTTTCTCTGGATCCGTCGTTTCTGGTTTCTCTGGATCCGTCGTTTCTGGTTTCTCTGGATCCGTCGTTTCTGGTTTCTCTGGATCCGTTGTTTCTGGTTTCTCTGGGCCTGGTGGTGCTAAAGAAGTCAATTTGTTTAATACTTCTAATTGAACTGGACTTATCATTCCTTTTGTAATTTCAAATGGAATTGGATTAGTTAACTTTTCATAACCCTTTGGTGCTTCTACTTCTACAAGTGTGTAGTGACCTACAGATAAGTCTGAGGCTTTCGCTTTTCCTTCTTTATCTGTTGTTACTTTCGTTACTACTTTTCCTTTTTCGTCATGAACTTCAAACACTGCCCCTGATAATACATTCTTACTTTCAGCAGCCATTTTTGTAATTTCTACTGAACCTTTGTCTAACCGTTCATTCTCTACTTTTAGTAATAAAACTTCTGTCATACCTTTTTTGATTTCGAATGATACTGGTTCTGTTAGTTTTTTGTAACCTGGTAAACTCTCCGTTTCTACTAATTTGTATTTTCCTACTGATAGATCTGAAATGTTTGCTTTTCCTTCTTTATCTGTTGTTACTTTCGTTACTACTTTTCCTTTTTCATCTTGCACTTCAAAGACTACGCCTTCTAATGCTTTCTGACTGTCTTTATCTACTTTTGTAACTTCTACTGAACCTTTATCTAACTGTTCATTCTCTACTTTTAGTGATAAAACTTCTGTCATACCTTTTTTGATTTCGAATGATACTGGCTCTGTTAGTTTTTTGTAGCCTGGTAAATTTTCTACTTCTACTAATTTGTAACTCCCTATAGATAGGTCTGAAATGTTTGCTTTTCCTTCTTTATCTGTTGTTACTTTCGTTATTACTTTTCCTTGCTCATCTTGCACTTCGAAAATTACGCCCGCTAACACTGTTCCACTTTCTTTATCCACTTTTGTAACTTCTACATTACCTTTGTCTACCCATTCATTCTCTATTTTCAATGATAAGACTTTCGTCATACCTTTTGTAATTTCAAATGATACTGGTTTTTCTAGCTTTTTATAACCTAGTAAACTTTCTACCTCTACTAATTTGTAACTTCCTACAGATAGATCTGAAATGTTTGCTTTTCCTTCTTTATCTGTTGTCACTTTCGTTACTAATTTTCCTTGCTCATCTTGCACTTCAAAGACTACGCCTTCTAATGCTTTCTGACTGTCTTTATCTACTTTTGTAATTTCTACTGAACCTTTATCTAACTGTTCATTCTCTACTTTTAGTGATAAGACTTCTGTCATACCTTTTGTAATCTCAAATGATACTGATTCGCTTAGCTTTTTGTAACCTGGTAAGCTTTCCGTCTCTACTAATTTGTATTTTCCTACTGATAGATCTGAAACTTTCGCTTTTCCTTCTTTATCTGTCGTTACTTTCGTTACTACTTTGCCTGCTTCATCTTGGATTTCAAAGACTACACCTGCCAATGTCTTCTGACTGTCTTTGTCCACTTTTGTGATCTCTACTGAACCTTTATCTACTTGTTCGTTTTCTACTTTCAGCGATAAAACTTCTGTCATACCCTTTTTGATTTCAAATGATACTGGTTTTTCTAGCTTTTTATAACCTGGTAAACTTTCTACCTCTACTAACTTATATTTCCCTATGAATAAACCTGAAACGTTTGCTTTTCCTTCTTTGTCTGTCGTTACTTTTGTTACTACTTTTCCTTTTTCATCTTGCACTTCGAAAGTTACGCCCGCTAATACTGTGCCACTTTCTTTGTCCACTTTTGTAACTTCTAAAGTACCTTTGTCTACCAATTCATTCTCTATTTTCAATGATAAGACTTTCGTCATACCTTTTTTGATTTCGAATGATACTGGCTCTGTTAGTTTTTTGTAGCCTGGTAAATTTTCTACTTCTACTAATTTGTAACTTCCTACTGATAGATCTGAAATGTTTGCTTTTCCTTCTTTATCTGTTGTTACTTTCGTTATTACTTTTCCTTGCTCATCTTGCACTTCGAAGACTACACCTTCTAATGCTTTTTGACTGTCTTTATCCACTTTTGTAACTTCTACATTACCCTTGTCTAACATTTCATTTTCGACTGTTAAAGCAAGAGATTTTGTCATGCCTTTTTCAATTTGGAAAGTAATCGGATCTACTAATTGCTTATATCCTTTTGGTGCTTTCACTTCTACTAACTTATATGTTCCAACTGATAAATTAGTAACTTTTGCTTGTCCTTTTTTATCTGTCGTTATTTTAGCGACTACTTGTCCTGCTTCATCTTGAATATCAAATACTGCATCAGCTAAAGCATCTTTATTTTCTTTGTCTACTTTTGTAATTTCTACATTTCCTGTATCCACTAATTCATTTTCGACTGTTAGCTTTAACGCTGTTACTCTACCCTTTTCAATTTCGAATAAAATTGGTTTTTCAAGTGGTTTGTATCCTGCTGGTGTTCCTACCTCCACCAACTTATACTTCCCAATAGATAAATCTGAAACATTTGCTTTTCCTTCTTTATCCGTTGTTACTTTTGCAACTACTTTACCTTTTAAATCACGTACTTCAAATACAACATTTTCTAATGGTGCTTTACTATCTTTATCTATTTTTGTTATCTCTACATTCCCTGTATCCACCATTTCATTTTCTACTTTTAATGATAGAACTTCGGTCATGCCTTTTTTGATTTCAAATGATACTGGTTTTTCTAGCTTTTTATAACCTGGTAAACTTTCTACCTCTACTAACTTATATTTCCCTATGAATAAACCTGAAACATTTGCTTTTCCTTCTTTATCTGTCGTTACTTTTTTAACTTCGTTACCTTTCTCATCTTGGACAACGAACGTTACTCCCACCAACGGTGCTTTATTATCTTTATCTATCTTTGTTATCTCTATATTTCCCGTATCTACCATTTCATTTTCTATTTTTAATGATAAGACCTCGGTCATGCCTTTTGTAATTTCAAACGATACCGGCTCTATTAATTTCTTATAACCTGGTAAACTTTCTTTTTCTACTAATTTATACTTTCCTACTGATAAATCATCAATTGTTGCTTTTCCATCTTTATCTGTTGTTACTTTCGTTACTACTTTATCTTTTTCATCTCGTACTTCGAAGACTACGCCTTTTAATGCTTTCTGGCTGTCTTTATCTACTTTTGTGATTTCTACTGAACCTTTATCTAACTGTTCATTCTCTACTTTTAATAATAGGACTTTCGTCATACCTTTTGTAATTTCAAATGACACTGGCTCTGTTAGTTTCTTATAACCTGGTAAGCTTTTCGTCTCTACTAATTTGTACTTTCCTACTGAAAGATCTGAAACGTTTGCTTTTCCTTCTTTATCTGTTGTTACCTCTTTGACTACTTTATCTTTTTCATCTCGTACTTCGAAAACTACGCCTTTTAATGCTTTCTGGCTATCTTTATCTACTTTTGTAATTTCTACTGAACCGTTTTCTAACTGTTCATTCTCTACTTTTAATGATAGGACTTTCGTCATACCTTTTGTAATTTCAAACGATACTGGCTCTGTTAGTTTCTTGTAACCTGGTAAGCTTTTCGTCTCTACTAATTTGTACTTTCCTACTGAAAGATCTGAAACGTTTGCCTTTCCTTCTTTATCCGTCGTTACTTTTCTTACTACTTCACCTTTCTCATCTTGGACTTCAAATTCGACACCCGCTAATACTGAACCGTTTTCTTTGTCCACCTTTGTAATTTCTACATTACCTTTGTCTGTCATTGCATTTTCTACTGTTATCGGGAATATACCGTCCCCTGTTACATTTACTTCGAATTCTGTTTCTTTTAATTGGTATCCTTCAGGCGCTTTCGTTTCTTTTAAAATATATTTTCCTGGCGCTAACGGTTTAGAAATTGCCTTACCATCTTTATCTGTAATAATATGCTCAACTACTACACCGTCTTTTACTATATCAAACTCTGCATTTGCTAATGGTTTTTCACCATTTTCTGAATCAATTTTCTTTAATTCAATTTGACCCTTTTGCAAAGTATTTTTAATTTCAATTGCTTTTGTTTCTCCAGCTTGAAGTGTAACCTCTACCGGACTTGTTAGTTTTTGATATCCCTCAGGTGCTACTTTTTCATAAACTTTATACGTCCCAGGAGCTAAAGTTTGAGGTACTGAAAAGCCGTTTTCGTCCGTTATCAGTTTTGCAACAACTTCATTTGCACTATTTCGAACTTCAAATTCGGCACCTTTTAACCCTTTGTTCGGATTCTCAGCATCTATTTTATGAATCGATACTGTACCTTCTTTTGGAGCTTCAGGCGGTGTAACATTTACTTCTTTCGATGTTAATGTTTTATCATCAAAATGTAATTCTGCCTTATTAGGAATCTTCTTATCTACGTAAGAAGATAAGTCTGCATTAGCTTTAATTTTCGCCTTAATACTAAGGTTAATTACCTGGTCTTCATATGACTTATAGTCAAAACTCTCACCGAACGTAAATGTTACTTCACTTTTTTGTTTATCTATCTTTAGTGTTCCTTTAGAAGTAATATCTTGGCCATTTTGATCATACACTTTTGCCTCTAATACTTCTAATACATCTTCTAAATCATCACTAATTACCATAGATGTGTATTTAGGAGGATCATTTGGTATATGTGTACCAACTTGATATTGAATAGGTTGATCCATTTGCGCTAACTGCTGATTCTCTACAAGCTTACCACTCTCATCAACTATATTCTTTTCAATACTAGGTGGATGATCGTCGCCTGAACCAGTTCCTCCCCCACCACTTACGAATACTTCTCCTACTTTTTCTTCAGTTTTAATATTTTTGCCTTCTAATTTCACTGTATTTTTATGAGGCTTTGCAGCGGGATTGGTAATCTTTGTTTTATATCTTAAAATATAACCTTTTGAACTGTCTGGAAATTCAATTGTAAATCCAGTTTTCGTTGCATTGATTTTAATTTTAGATAAATCTGCTGGCTTAATATTTGTTGGTGCATAGCCATCTTCAAATACAGCCTCTTCTAATACTAAGCTATCTGTAATTAATTCATGCCCAGGTCCTAATGTGTCTGTTAATTTAAGATCTTGCATTTCTGTTCCAGTTGCATTTACATATACAAGCCAATCAGCAATGGATGGATCTTCTTGATTATAAGAACCCCATTTCAATAGATTATCTGTATTGGGATGTGGCTTCGGTCTCTCTGTCGTATTATTTACACTTACTTCTTTATTTACGATTTGACCATCAACGTTAAATTCTAATGGAATTTCTTTGACACCATCATATGCTTCTAGCCCAAAGTAGAATTCTACGAATAAAGAACCTTTAACGTTATTCTTTCCTTCTACGTAATCACCCATAGTACATGTCAATAGACCTTTTTTCATCTCACATGTACCAACTGTTTTTCCTTCAGCATCTTTTAAAGGAAAACTCATATTCATAAGATCTTTTCTAAATTCTTTTGGCATATCAATTGTGAATTGATCTCCACTTTTTATTTTTTCTTTAGCTGACCACTTCACTTCTACTTTCATGCCATCTGAGGCTTGATATGGTTCAGACGTTGTACCATCAGTACGGGAGATATTAATCTCGTCCACTGGATTTTTTATCACAGCGGCTTGAATAACTGGAGCCCACACATTTAGCACTGAAAATAATACTAGAAAAACTAATGAAACCATCGAAATATGCCTCTTAGTACTTTTCATTTGCATAATACCCTCCTATTTTTTATATTTATATAACAAAAAAAGACCGTCCGGTTGCATCAAAAATGTGCAACCAGACGATCTTAGTAACCAATATGTATTACCGTAGACTCTAAGCTTTGCGGCCTATCCTTTCGAATAGTGTGCTAAAAATATTTTTTATTCTTTTTTTGTTTCATTTTCCTCTTAAACCAAATATTACTATACCGTCTGGACGGTTATAATTCAATACTCTATGAAATTGTTCTATTTTTCTAATAAAAAAAACAATTCACCAGTGCATTAAATAAGCAATGGTGAATTGTTTTACATTATATAGTTTGTATATTCTATTTATATGAATTAAAAATAAGAGCTTGAATCACTTTTTCTCTTAATTCGGGGCTTAGTCTTCCAACCCCTAAATATTCCGAATACCATAATCCATCTGCCGCTAATCTAATAATTGTGGCACAAACTGAATCTATCTCATCATTTTCTATTTTATTTTGCAGTTGCTGAAATGATTGTTTTAACGGTTCAAGTAATTCAGGTTTTAGCATTAATGCTGCCATCATACTACTCCCCAACTCTTCTACTCTTCTCTCATTACTTAATCTTTCCTCTACAAAAGAACGTACCCACCTTCCTTTCTTCTCTACGTCTTCCGCTACTTTATTGTGAATAGCGTCTTGATACTCCTCCGTCCCTTTGAGTATCATACCCTCTATTAAAGCTTCTTTAGTTGAATAGTGATACAGCAATCCACCTTTACTTATCCCCGCCTCTTTTGCTACCGCTTCTAAGGTTAACTTAGCAACCCCTTTACATTGCACAATTTGAGAAGCGGCTGCTAAAATTTTTTGCCTTGTTATACTTATACTCATTCCTTTTTAAAACCCCCATTTCTACTAAATTTATATAAATATGTATCTTATTTTTAATATCGCTGAGTAATAATAAATATTTTCTTTATACCACAAAGGCTTCATTACCTTTGAATTGTTCGTTGCTTCTTCTATTAAAAATTTCCATATCATTCAATATGATAACATCAAATACTCACAATTGACTATACATCTATACATTTATATTCGTTGAAAATATATCCATAAACATGAAATGCATACAAATTGATTATCCTTATATATTTAATCTATAATTCAAAGAGGTTTATATGTTCATAAAAATAAAGTGAACTTTTATAAGGATGATTCCATTGAAAAAATTTTATATTAGTTATTTAATATGCTTACTGGTTTTTTCTATCATTGTGAACGTTTTACAGTATACACTAGTTCCAAATTATGCGGATTCCTGGGGACCGATTTGGGTATCTATTATTATGTTTTCAATTCTTGGAAGCATTCCTGTTCTTATCGGTTGTTTATTAGGTGAATTTTGTTATAGAAAAATAAAAGGAAGTCACGAATTAAAGATCGGTATTCCTTTATTTATACTGTTAGGTATTTCCTACAATCATTTATTCTTTATGTGGTTTAATGACAGAGATTTTCTATCCTTTTATTTAGAAGCTTTTCTGGATACTGGCCTTCCTATTACTGTATCATCTTTACTATTTTATCTTATAAGACGGCGTTAATTCTTTCATCATTGCATAAAAAAATGTTATTACTCCTGATAAATTGAGTAATAACATTTTACTTACTAAATTTGCTTCCAACTAGCGTCCTTCACATCTTCACTATTTGGCTTTCTAACTGATTGCACAAAACATTCCTCGCAAGCACCCAATGTAATGAAATTTTTCTGTGCTTGTCTTAACGAGATTTCATTTGCTCCACCTTCATAGTCAGGATCGTTAAACCGGACCTCATCATCTTCCCAATAACATATATTACAAATTTCATATGTACCTGGTGGTTCTTCTTCTATTGTTCTATACCCGCAGCACGGACAAGTGTATTTTATTCTGTCACTCCATTATTAACTTGTTTTTTCCGATATATTCCGGCCCACAAAGAATGTAACAGCGCAAATCATAGTTATTCCCATGAAAAAAATATTAGAATCTTCATATGTAGTTGGAATCCCAACCGTTACTGAAACAATACTACAAGCTAAAAGTAAATATAATAATAAAGATATAATATAGCTTAGTTTAAATCGTAAAATGATACCTCTAAACAATAATTCCCCAAGTAGACAGCCACCTAAAATGATAGGTACTCCGAAATACAATGTAAGGACTCCCATTTGCGCAGTAGATTGAATTATCTTTCCAATTATGTTTGGCGAAGTCATCTCATCATTTTTTCCTATCCTATCATATAAATCAAGTGCCGTTACTGAAATAAAGAAACTTAATATAGAAAATGAATACGGAATTAAAAACTTGCTCACTCTCATTCACCTCGCTTTTTTGTTTCACATATATTATTCATTATTTTCACATAAAAAAATAGCCCTCTATGCTAAAACATAGAGGGCAGAATTTTCATATATAAACCTATACCTTATCCTGAAGTGATCTCCGCAAACAGAACATCTAAACTATCTGTGCCCTATATTCTTTAAGGGACAGGTGGTTATTAGAAATTAGTGTCTTCTTTTTTATAATATTCTTTTGAAATCTCTTCATAAAATGCAGCTGATGTCGTGTAGAAATATGGTACTAACCATAAGAAACCGATTCCTAAAGTAAGAATACTTAAAATGAACCAACCTAAGAAGCTTAAGCATAATAAAAAGTAATCCATTTTATGTCCATTCATCATACGACGACTTTCAGTAATCGCTTGATTCGCTGTATATTCTGGATGATCATTCAAAATAAAATATGTCATAGAATAAGAAAATGATTTAATAATACCTGGAATAATAAGAAGTAATGTCCATAGAATCAAGTACACATTCATTAGTAAATATGTTAAAAACGATTTCATAAACTTACTTCCATCGTTAAACCATCTAAATATATGACCAATACGAGCATTAGTCCCGCGAATTACATTTAAAACAAAATAAGAAGCACCTACTGTTAACGGCCCGATAATAAACATTGCAATAATAGTTACCGTAAGCGACTCATTTGCTTCTTCCCAACCCCAAAATATCGAGAAAATACCTGTGGTTAGCATTTCAACAGCTCCAATAAGGATTCCGACTAATAAGGTTGCCCCTACCGCTAATCCCCATTTTCCTTTTAATGCATCAAGTGCTTCTCTTTTTAACTGACTTATCATATATAGCCTCCTAATACTTTTTCTATATTAGTATACCATTCATCTCAAAAATTCCACAGATTTTCCTGAAATAGAAGCATACTACCTTTTTTGATATGTATTGATATATGTGCGCTGTAGCTTTACTAATATATGAATTAAGTCACTCATTTTCCTATAATAAAAAAAGCCTGCCTTTCATAATAGGCAAGCTTTTTCAAGTTAATTCTCACTCATTCTCTTCTTATACCAATCCTGCATTCTCTCCGCATCTTCTACTCTCGTATGCTCTAATTTATAATCCGATGATGCGTTAGAGAATTTGTACGTACATAGATTTGCACGGCGCTGGAAATAGGATTGTGTCTTTTCCATTGATTGGACGTGCCTTCTTCTAACAAGCCCTGTATATTTGCCGACGCTGCGATATACAAGCGTAATTTGCTCTCCGTTTACACTGTAACCATTTGTTTTAAATGTTGCGTATCCAAGTGTAAAGATGAGGAACGCGAGCGGAATGAATGCCCACATGATGTAATACTTTTCAAAGTATATACTTATTCCAGTAAGCGGGATTGCTAGCATTGCGAAGAATATAAAACTATCAATTAAGTAACGACGTAATGCTGCTTTTGGTAATAAAATAATGTT
The DNA here is from genome assembly GCF_051294775.1 of Bacillus pretiosus. Lineage (NCBI taxonomy): Bacteria > Bacillati > Bacillota > Bacilli > Caryophanales > Bacillaceae > Bacillus > Bacillus pretiosus. The sequence continues at coordinate 299,041 of NZ_JBPPHF010000003.1, read as the reverse complement.
TGTATTCAGTTCATATGGTAGTTGTAAATGTGCGAGTAACTGTTGTACGCGATCTTTTCGAATGATAGGATGCAGTGTAACTTTTTCTTTCTCGTCACCCAGTCCTTTACCTTGAATCACTTCTACTTGTACAGCACAATAACCGAATGGCTGACGCAAAATACTTTCTTTTATCGTAATACCTTGAATGCGGTGCAATTTTAGGACGAGTTCTTTTTTCTCAAGTAATCCTTGCGAAATGCGGACTTCATCATTTCTTCGATTCACTGTGAAATCTCCATGTTTTAGCGCATAACCGATTGTCGATATAATCCATGAAAGGACAATCAAAATAGCTATCATGAAAATCCAGCCATATATATCATGTTCCATTACATACGACTTGACGCCATTCTCTATCCATTTCGGAATGTACTCATCTACTTGGTGATACACGAAAAAGATTAATGAGAATAATAGTCCAAACTGACCAGATGTAACAGACGCTAGCAAAATTTCTTTCCAAGTTAATTTATATTCAGTCGTTTGTTTTTCTTCTGTAACGATTTCTTTTTCTACTACTTCTTCTGATGTTTCTTCTGTTTTCACTTCTGGAGTTGGATCATTTAGCATGGCAATAAGCTCTGTTGCTTCTTCTACTGTAATACCAGCTAAGCTTACTTCTGCATCGTCGCCTCCGCCAGCTGTTTCGATTTGAATCTTTTTTAAGCCAAGCATTTGATATAGCACGTTAGAACTTGTATTAATCGTTTGAACACGCTCTTTATTTAAGTAGCTCTCCTTCTTCACAAAGAGCCCTTGTTTTACATGTAATACGTTATTTTCAACCCAATACGTTGTGTAATACCATTTTTCAAACGCTGAAAAAACAGTGAGTAAACCGAATGCAGCGGGAATTAAATACCAAAACGGGAATTTTCCATTTAAACTAAACATGAAAATAATGAGTGGTATAAAGTCTGTTATTTTTAATTCTAATAACATCGTGATTGGATGCTGCCTCTTATACATCCTCATCACTCACTTTCGCTAATTCTGCGATTTTCGTTTTCAACATTTCTGCTTCATACATCGTTAAGCCTGGGATGCTGTGAGAAGTTGCCGCTGTTGAAATGTGTAATTCTGCTAATCCATATTTTCTCATAATTGGACCTTGTTCAATCGTCACGTGCTGTACACGAATCATCGGTACTAATACGCGCTTTACGACGAAAAGACCGTGCTGAATTTCAAGTTCTTCTTCATTTAATTGATAACTGTAATAACGTTGACGTAGTTTCGGGAATAAAAAGTACGAAAATGGTGCGAACACAACTGTTAGCCCAATCATTACATACAAAATCCACGCCCACCAATCAAACTTTATCATGAGGAAAAGGTAAGCTAAAATGACGAGAATACCGATTCCTTCTTCAATTACAGCACGAACTTTCCACACCTTGACCATGTCAGGGTTAATTTCATTTTTCAATGGATCCATGTAACCACTCCAAATCTAGTAATCTAATATACGAATACTCTCAATCTATATTTTACATAACTTTACATAAAATTGAAATTTTATTATTTATCCTCTTTTTTCTCCGGAATAAAATATCCGAACCAAAGTAACCAAATGAAACCTATTAGTTTCATCCAACTTCCATCTGCTTGAAAAGCTTCAATCATACCTGGAATTTTATAAATCCCAATAAATCCGAGAAAACCGAGCCACCAGTTTTTTTGCATTTTCACTTTTATTCCTCCTTCAAGACGTTTTTCACATTTCGAATCCAAATTTCTTTATACTTTAACTGGAACCCCATTAACATGTAATTACTCATATTATCGATTACGAGCGCTAACGTATGAGCATTTTCTTCCGTTGCCTGTTGTGACACAACGTCAAGTTCTACACCTTTCTTCAATAAATCGTGGAAACCATTTAAGAAATCTTCTTGTATTTCAAATAAGCGTTTCTGATACTTTTCATTTCGCGATGCAGTTACGATAAATTCATTTATAACGCGTAATATTCCTTCTTGCCCTTCATACTCAGAGAGCATATGTAAACCATCAGCAATTAACTTTTCTGCAAAGTTTTCTTTCGTATATTGTTCTTTATCGAAATAACTCACGAAATGATACCCAGAGAAAATTTCTTCAAATAAAAAATCGACTAACGCTTCTTTAGAAGAAAAATGATAATAAATAGCCGGTTTTGAAATACCTACCTCTTTCGCAATCATGGAAAGGCTCATCTTCTCAATGCCGTGCTCTGCCATAAGTTTAAATGATGCTTCTACAATGTTTTGCGATGTTTGTAAATTCTTTGTCATACTGTACCTCGCTTATTTTTACTTACCGGTCGGTAAATAAATTGTAAAATAAAAAATCATCATTTGCAAGTTTGATTCAAAACTGTATATTACTTTTCAATCTACATTATGGATCTAGGATCATATTCCTTAATAATGACTACAATAACCTTTAATCCAGTTAAACTACAAAAAGCACCTTTGTGAGTGCTTCTTGTAATTTAATATTTAGGACCCATATAATCATAGCTTTGGTCCAGCGCTTTTAATAAATCAATCGCACCCTTTAACTCTCTTTTATCAGACTCTAATTCTTCCATCCTTCTTTCGATATCTTTTTTAAAAGATTCTAAATCGCTAATAGCCTTCTTCCCTACTCCAAGTTGCGACCAGCTTGATAAGAGTAAATTATGTACATTACTTACAACTCTTTTATTATGATTTAAGTCTTGAATCATATGGTCAAATTGTTGTAAAGCTTGGTTCAATGCTTCTTCATTTAAGTAAATTCTCGGCATCCTAATCTTCTCCCTTAATATTGTTGATCGGTCTTCTTATAATCATCGGCTTTCTTCTCAATAAAATCTGAAATTTCCGTTGCTGTTCGTATGTACCAAAAACTTAAATGCTCTACATGTGCACGTATATTATTTACTTTGGCTTCTACTCGTCTACTTTCAGCCGTTTCTAATAGTGTCATCATATTAGAAATTAACCTCGGTACTCTATCTTGAAATTCTTGTGCGTTTCGCTTCATATCTCTTACGGCTTGTTCTAAATTCTCTACCACTACACGAATTTCTCCCCCGCCTAATAACGCGCCTGGTGAATCATAAACTCTTTCATTCGTGTCTACATTTAACAAGTATTTATTGGATAAAGACCCATTCTCTCCAAACCGGAAGTTCTGATCTGTTTGATAATGATAACCAGGGCCACTTATCGAATTCAAAAATCTAGTAACATCCATCCCAAGCTTTTGCTGTAATGATAGCTTTGACATTTCTTCTTTCGAAATTGGTGGGGTTACCGCATAAGTCGATCCTATATGACTTTCATATGCACCAAATGGTCCATAGCCAATTGAATCATTTCCATGAACAACACTTACAATTCTACTATTAAACTCACCATTATTTGCTCTTTCTTGTAAATCAGGCGGTAACAAATGTTTTGCACTCGGCGCATTCCATGACATACATCTTACATTATCATTAGATGCCGCTGCATATTCCGCTAAAGCTCCCCCTAACGAATGACCCGTCGTATATATCTCCACATCATCCCTGTCCTTGTATGTATCCGTTACTTGTTTCATGACCCTTTCAGCTTGTTCGAATTGATTATGTGTTTCCCAGCGCTGATTCTCTTCATTCCAATATTTCTTTGAACCTTCATTCTCAGTCCCTGCTACAGGAGGTGCTGCTGGTTCATGAACACCTTCTCGTAATACAAAATGATTAGTATCCGTTTTTAAATCCTTCATACCTTCCCCTGGCTTCATCGGAATGCCTAAAGAGTTTTTCTCTATAATTTTGTCCCCTTCTGTACCTCGGAAAGCTACCATAACTTGCTTTTTCCCATCGACATCTCGTTCAAAGGCTACTGCATCCATTCCGGTTTGTTTGTCGTGGAATGTTTCACGGACCTTCCATGTTTGTAAAGTATCATCATTCGCATTATTCACTGTAATTTCATTTCTTAACTCTTTATCTGATTTATACGCATCTTTAGCCATTCGATAAAAGCTTAAATCTAACACTTCTTGTGTATTTTTGCTATCCAAAGTATTCCCTCCTCGGGATATTTAGTATATTCTAAATTATAGAACAACATTAACGGAGGGTAAACATGAGAATTAAAACCCGAAAATTTACCTTTTTTGTCTTTTTTATCTTTGTAAGTACAATAATTGGGGGATGTAATATGCAGGAAAATAATAAAGAAAAACAAATAGTAGATAAAGCAACAGAAAAAACAATTAATTACTTTAAAGAGAAACAAAATTTAGATGTAACTATTACTGATTACAGGTTCCCTTCTAATGATCTAGAATCAGTCTTCATAACTGGTCATATCAAAGATGATGAAAGCAAGGAATTCACTGCTACAATAGATTACAATAATAATTATAATGTTGGTTCTGTTTCAACGAATTTTTCTCTAAAAAAATAATACAATATGGATAAAAAAATGAGGAAATAGCATTAAAAGAAAAAGCAAAAAAGATCGCAATCCAACATTTTAAAGAAGATAAAAAGCTAGGTGTCACAGTGACAAGAGTGGAATTCGCCCCCTCAGATTTTTGGGTGATTTTTGTATCAGGTCATGTAACAAATAATCCAAACCGTAAAATAACTGCAGATATAAATTATAAAAATAAGGTTGAAAGTATTAGTTATGATGACTGAAATTAATATGAAAATAAAGTATATTTTTGTTGGCCCTTTATATTAATTCCAATTATTTCATATGTATATAAAGGATGAGATCAATATTCAATAAGCTCAACTTCTAAAGTTAAAAATTTAGAAGCAATGTATCAAACTTTTGGGCACCTAACAATAAGGTGTCTATTTTTATTTTCAAAAGGAGCCCCTCAAATAATTCTTAAAAACCTAGATTGATTTGAACCTATTAAAACAGTTTAAAGTTTCTCTTCTACAACATTTGATATATCCCTAATTTAGGAACCAATGATTGGAGGAGAATTATGTTGCATAAAAGATTTTTTTTATTTAGTTTTCATTTTCATTATTACTACCTTAGGGGGCTGTAATAATGAAAATAATACCGAGGAAGAAATCATTAATAAAGCAACAGAAGAAACCATTCAGTATTTCAAAGAAAAAGAGAATTTAGAAGTGACTATTACAAATCATAGATTTCCTTCTAATGATATCGAAACTATTTTTATAACGGGTCATATCAAAGATGATACAAATAAGAAATTTACTACTTCAATTGATTATAAAGATGATTATAATATCGGTTCTATCTCTACTACTAATTTCAGCCTAAAACACTGAAAAGACAATCCGAATTATACCTTCTTCTTTTAAAGCATTAATCATTAAAACAAAAAAGCATCCTAAATCACACATTTAGGATGCTTTCTTTTTAATTCCTATTCAGCAATCGCATACGATAACAATTCATCGTTACTTCCCCAAGTCTTTGCAGTAATTGATAGTTCGCATACGCGCCAACCGGGGCACCGATTATTGGTACGAGCTGAAGCATTTTTGCTAAATCGATATAGTCTCGGTACTCTGTTTGGAACTTTTCCCAGTCCATATGGTTTTCTTCTTCTGTATCCCACGTTTCGATGGCTTTCCATATTTCTTTTCGGTGGTCGTCACTTGAAAAGGCAAGTTGGAAAACGTGAAGGATAAAAAGGCGCTCTTCTTTGTCGCTCGTATCAAATCCGTACAATGTTGCTGCATCGAATAAAAATTTAATTTTAATGCCGAGTAAAAGCGGAAAGTCAGCAAGGCCAAGGAGAATACCGCCTGCTCCCGTCCCCGCTCCTTCTGCCGCTGCTATTTTTTTGTACTCATCCATTTTTTTACGTACTTCGTCGTCTCTTCTTTGCAATGACCAGTTCGTCTCTTTTAATTTCGGCTTTATAAAGTTTGATCCGGCACTAATCGTTTGCACCATCATCCGAATCGTTTCTGTTAATACTTTTTGCACTTTCGCCGGAATAAGCTGTTGTACTTTCGTCTGCACTTTCTTAGAGAACCGTGTCATCATAGAAGAATCTTTCATGAATGTAGCTTTCCACTGCTCCAATTCTTTTATAACCTTCTCTTCGTATGTAATCATAGGTTCATTCCCTTCAATTTAAACGCTCAATACGTTTCGCCCCGTATTGATAAACGAAACCGATACTAAATACTATGCTTACGACTAATAAAATGCCCGTCATCATGAAATCTTTCGTCGCAAGGGCGAATATAACTGTAAATATCACGCTACCGATAATAAGGATTGCATTTAATAAAGTAAGAAAATCTTTCTTCTTCTCTTCTCCCCCGACCGGATACAAATCAAGCCAAATCTTCATGCGGTGATGCTTCCATAAAGTTAAGAGCTGATAACCGATTAAGTATAGGAAGATAAGGCTTACGATAAATCGTCCATATAAAAACGGAATGAAGTAAAGAATAACTCCTCCAAGAGCGAGCAGGCGCACATACAAGCCGAAATAGTTACCAGATCGTAAAAACGTTCTCGTATATAAGTATAAATAGGTACGTTTTTCACCAATCATCGAAAGAATGAAATCGAGCCATTTTCTCCGTGCTACTCTTTCTTTTAATGCCGGTACATCAACGAACATATTCGCTATGCGATACAGCAGCATCATCTTCTTACCTTCTTCAGAAATTAAATACTCCCAGTTTAGCGGCTTTCCCTTCACCATTTGATGCAGTACTACGAGGTATAACACCATGAGAAGGACGATTCCACCAATAAACATAACGGAAGTACGCTCTACAAGGAAATAAACAAATAAGCCGTTTAAAATAAAACGAATGAACCAATCAGCTCTTTGTATATTTTGATCTGTTAAAAATGACTTTTCCCATGCTACGAATAAGTTCCACGCTTTTACGATAACAAACGCGAGTACAATCCATATGTAAGCCGCTCCTGTTTGTTTCATTTGCTGGAAGTATAACGGGGCTAGTGCTGCCGCTACGATGGCGATTATGTATAACTGAATCATAAACGTAAAGAGAAATGCCTTTGTGAAATAAGGTTTTAACTTTTCTTCCACTGGCAGTAAGTAAACGAGATCTGCTTCTTTTAATAACGTTTGTATCGATCCGGCCGTTAATACAAGTCCAAGCAACACTGCCATAACGAGTGCTGTCGGAAACGACGGTGTTAGCGTTTGTAACCACTGCTGGTAATAATACGCTCCTGCGCCGATGATAAATACAAAAATAAATTTCAAATGATCATTAAATACATATTTACTATATGTACGAACTTCTTTTAGAAAGTGACGAAATCGTTCTTTCCATAATGCTGTGCTATTCATAATCTTCTTCCTTCGTTAATGCAATATAAATATCATCTAACGTTGCACCCGGCATATTAAACTGTGATTGTAGTTCAGCTAATGTTCCCTTCGCTCTTACTTCACCTTGATGCAGAATAATGAACGAATCACAATAACGCTCTGCTGTCGCTAAAATGTGTGTACTCATTAAGATTCCTGCACCGCTTTTTTTCATGTGATCCATCATTTGAAGAAGTGATTGAATCGCTAACGGATCAAGCCCTACGAAAGGTTCGTCCACAATGTAAAGAGATGGTTCCACTAAAAACGCACTCATAATCATTACTTTTTGTTTCATCCCTTTTGAGAAATGAGACGGAAACCATTTCAAACGATTTTTCATGCGAAATTCTTGTAATAGTTGTCCTACACGTTCTTCATATTGTTTTTCATCGACACCGTACGCCATCGCTGTTAGCTTCAAATGTTCTTCTAGCGTTAGCTCATCATATAATACTGGTGTTTCTGGGATGAACGAAAAGCTAGAACGGTACGCTGTCATATCATCACGAATTGTTTTCCCATTAATTGTGACAGTTCCTTTTTTCGGTTCCATTAAACCGATAATATGTTTAATCGTCGTACTTTTACCAGCTCCATTTAAACCAATTAAGCCGACAAGTTCGCCTTTATTAACAGAGAACGAAACATCTTTTAGTACAGGGCGCTTCGTATATCCTCCTGTAACATTTTCTACACGCAATAACTCGCTCATACGACACCACTTTCTTCATTAGTATTTTCTATATTCATCTTACCAAAAATGGCGCTGTACTACATAGTATCGATGTCTTAAAAAAATTTTAAATTTGTTAGCATATATTTTTACGAAAGCGGACATCATAATTAGTGAAGAAGGAACACATTGAAAAAGCGACCACCAATTGATGAGTACAACAACATAGTGAAGTCATCATGAAATGGGGTGTCCATGTTGGACAAAGAAATTTACACATAACCAGATCATTTGTTTCATTTTCGAAACGGGGTGTCTCCGAAAGAGCATATACTGTTTTAAAAAATAAACAATTTCATTTTATAAAAGATTGCAATTCATTTCACTTGAAAATGGGGTGTCTGCGGCAGAAACTTTAGCCGATTTACCGTGCATTTCTTAAATAAATGAGGTGTCTGCGAAACGTAAATTACGATAATGCTTTTTCAATCCCTCTTCAGAAAACAGGAAGCTGAGTCAGCTTCCTGTTTTTCGTGTTTGTTCTCTTATGTAATTATGGTAAAATACGGCTAAGGATATTTGAAAGGATGAGATCGATGAATCATACAGCAGATAATTGTATTTTTTGCAAAATCATTGACGGGCAAATCCCTTGCTCAAAAGTATACGAAGATGAATATGTGCTTGCATTTTTAGATATTAGTCAAGTAACAAAAGGACATACCCTTGTTATTCCAAAAGTTCACAAACAAGACATTTTTGCATTAACGCCAGAAATCGCATCACACATTTTTTCTGTCGTTCCGAAAATCGCAAATGCGATTAAAGCAGAGTTTAACCCAGTTGGCTTTAACCTACTTAACAATAACGGTGAAAAAGCTGGACAAACTGTGTTCCACTTCCACCTTCATTTAATTCCACGCTACGGTGAAAACGATGGTTTCGGTGCTGTTTGGAAATCACATCAAAATGAATACACAATGGAAAATTTACAGAACATCGCAAGTACAATTGCAAATAGTGTGAAATAGTGACACTATAATAAGAAGTAATACATAACAAGCCACTTTCCTAACGTGATTAAATATTGCAAGGCTTGTTTCTTCACTCAAGATGCCAGGGAACGTGCACCGCACAATTTTCTTTCCCTTATCTTAAAGATATGCATATTTTTTCACATCATGAATACGAACAAAAAATAAGGAGGTTTCCTTTTATGTCAAAAGCTAAATCCTTTATTACAGGTGTCATTTGCGGCGGAGCAGTTGCTGGACTAGCCGTTCTTTTCTCTACTCCTTCTTCTGGCAAAGCTATGCGCGGTAAGTTAAAAGAAAAAGGAAATGATATTAAAAAGACTTTAGCTGATATTACAGCTGATACAAAATTATTAAAACGTCAAATCGTTGAAACTGCTTCAGAAGGTAAAGAAGTGTTTCAAGAATTAAAAGACGATATGCACGATACGATTTCTAACTGGAAGCAAGACATTTCTCAAAACAAACGCCATATTGAGAAAGAGATTTTGGACATTCAAAAATCAATTGAGAAACTACAAGAAGCTGTTCCGGAAAAAGCGTAAACAAATTCCTGCTTAGTTTTTTGCATATAACAAATATTTTTTATATAAATCGACCTTAACACGGCATATCACACAGATATGCCGTGTTTTTATGCATTTACAATATATGTTATCACTTAACATGTAAGGACAACACATGTATTCACGACTCATAAAACGCTTCCATAGTTATGCATGATTTGTATAGAATGTTATTTTTCCGAAAAATTTTCACAATTCTCACAAAAAGACTTTATTAATTTTTACTTTACTGGCATAATAGATAGTAATGAAAAAGAATGTTAAAGTGGGTGAGTAAATGAAAAGTGGAGAAAAAGATTACTCGGTAAAAGAAGCGATGATTTTCAGCCAACGCATTGCTCAATTATCGAAAGCGTTATGGAAATGTGTAGAGAAAGATTGGCAACAGTGGATTAAGCCTTACGATTTAAACATTAATGAGCATCATATTTTGTCAATCGCTTATCATTTAAAAGGGGCTTCTATTTCTGAGATTGCTAAGTTTGGAGTTATGCACGTATCAACGGCGTTTAACTTCTCGAAAAAGCTGGAAGAACGCGGCTATCTTGTATTCTCAAAAAAAGAAGATGATAAACGAAATACGTACATTGAGATTACAGACAAAGGGGAAGAATTACTACTTCGCTTAATGGAGGAGTATGATCCTGAAAATAACTCTGTATTTAATGGGGCTCTTGCACTTCGTAATTTCTATGGTAAGTTCCCAGAAAATATCGAACTTATCGCTATCTTGCGCAACATTTACGGACAAGACTTCATCGATATTTTTGAGAAATCATTAGAGAATATTGAGGAGAACTTTACGGAATCCGATCAGAAGTTAGTTAAGAAGTAATCTATTTATTGTTTCGCAATCATGCTTAAGAATTCATTCATAAGCGGCTTAAATAAACCTTGTTTTGCTAGCGCTTCCGCAGTTTCGTGTACTTCGAGCTGATGTGGAAGCGCTTTTTCAAATTGATCTAACAGCGCATCGAACAAAAGAAGCCCTTCTGCTTTCTCCACTACATATTGCTCGTTCAATATTTCACAAAGATTTAGTATACGTTCAATATCTTTTTTACGAGCTTTTTTCTTTATGATCAAAGAATAAAATGGACACTTTTCTTCATCAATCATTTTAAATAGTAGGTCTACGTAGTATTCAGCTTGTTCTAATCTTCTAACAACGTCCATTTTCTCCCTCTCTTTCTAACACAAAGTCTTCTATTTCTGAATTTTATAACACGAACAAAATATCGTATGATACAATATATAAAGTATATGTATTTTACCAAAAGGAGGTCTCGCCTCATGACACTTATAACAGTTGTTTTTGTCGCATTCGCACTTCTTGTTATATTTTACACGAATTTCATGACACATACACTGTGTGAACGAAAACAAATAGCTGCGAGCCGCCAACCCGGTGTCTTTCGGGTTATTAATGTATGTATAACAATTTTATTAATTTCTAGTTATATAGAAATTATATTTCATGGAAAGTGAGGAAGGAAGCCCCTTCCTCACTTTTTTCCTCTATAAGCAAATTATACCTACTATAACCAATAAAATAAACAGTACAAGTAATAAAATAAGTTGAGAATTCATCCCCATCCCCTCCTCTTTTCTGTATATGCGGCATGCGCCCAATATGGAACACCTTCAAAATCTGACACGCACTGGTTAAATTTTCTTTATCAATATGAAATCGAGTCGAAATATGATATATTAAATTTTGTACATATTGCTTATACTATGAAATAAATGACACGCATCTTAACTTTATCCTAAAGCCTCGGTAAGCCCTGTTAAGCGCGCTTTACCAATATACAAAGCAAAAGTATCAGTGAGACTTAATCGGGCTCTTATGAACTAAAATTCATTGGTGTAGGATAAATTAAAAATACATAATAGTAGGAGTGTTTATCGAATGAAGAAAGCTATGCTTGCCTTAGCCGCAACAAGTGTAATCGCATTATCAGCATGTGGAACAGGATCATCATCAGACAAAATCGTTACATCTAAAGCTGGTGACATTACAAAAGACGAGTTCTACAATCAAATGAAGACACAAGCTGGTAAACAAGTACTAAACAACATGGTTATGGAAAAAGTACTTATTAAAAACTACAAAGTTGAAGACAAAGAAGTAGACAAAAAGTTCGATGAAATGAAAAAACAATACGGTGATCAATTCGATACACTATTAAAACAACAAGGTATTAAAGAAGAAACGTTAAAAACTGGTGTGCGTGCTCAATTAGCGCAAGAAAAAGCTATCGAGAAAACAATCACTGATAAAGAATTAAAAGATAACTACAAGCCTGAAATTAAAGCAAGCCACATTCTTGTAAAAGATGAAGCGACTGCTAAAAAAGTTAAAGAAGAACTTGGACAAGGTAAATCTTTCGAAGAGTTAGCAAAACAATACTCTGAAGATACTGGTTCAAAAGAAAAAGGTGGCGACTTAGGATTCTTTGGCGCTGGTAAAATGGTTAAAGAATTCGAAGATGCTGCTTATAAACTGAAAAAAGATGAAGTAAGCGAGCCTGTGAAATCACAATTCGGTTACCACATCATTAAAGTAACAGACATTAAAGAACCAGAAAAATCTTTCGAACAATCTAAAGATGACATCAAAAAAGAAATCGTTCAGAAGAAAGCACAAGACGGCGAATTCATGAACGATCTTATGATGAAAGAAATCAAAAAAGCTGACGTAAAAGTTGAAGATAAAGATTTAAAAGATCTTTTCAAAGAGCAAAAAGCTGACGCTAAGAAAGACGAAAAGAAATAATAAAAAGCTCGGGATTAGCCCGAGCTTTTTTGTTTGCCCTCTTCTCGTGATATATTGCGTCTAGATTCGGTACATGAAATTATGTAGTTGATTTTTGTGAATCTAAATTATATCAGCGATTTTTCAATTATATCGACCGCAACTCTAATTATATCGGCGATTTTCGAAATATATCGACTTACCGACAAAAACTGACAATGATCGCGATCCCCTCTTCAAGAAAAACAAAAAAACCTCGATTCCACCGCACGGAACCAAGGTTTATCTTATTATCATTGATTAAATTAAGAAACTATGTTAAATTAGTACAGAAACACGTTTTCGAAAATATATAGAACGTATTTATCCGTATCTTAATTATACACCAAAACACATCTTCAGTCAACCTCTATTTTTCACTTTTAAAGGAGTGCTTACCGTATGAACAAAAAACTTGATTTAGAGCAAAAACGATTGGATACCGTAATTGAAACGATTACGGAGCAAATTGATAAACTGGAAAACGAAACTGGCAGACGCCGGGCGGAAGTAATCCATATTCGTAAACACTTTTGGGATGACGTGAAAGTTAATACTGATACTTTTGATGATTATCTTGAAACAGTTATCAACTTAAGACAACAAGCTCAGTCACTAGCTGTCACACAAATTACCCATAAGCACACCTTTAATCGACTTGCCGCATTAAGACGTATGCATAAAGCACCTTACTTTGGGCGAATTGATTTCAAAGAAGAAGGAGAATCTGCTGCGGATCAAATTTATATCGGCGTAGCTACACTTACTGATGCAAGCGGAGAAAACTTTCTTATATACGACTGGCGTGCACCCATTTCGAGTGTGTACTACGATTATCCACCAGGGCCAGCTGAATACAGTACACCAGGCGGCGTAATCCACGGTAATGTGGAGAAAAAATTACAATACATTATTCAAAATGGCGAGATTGATTCTATGTTCGATACGAGCCTTACAATTGGTGATGAGATCTTGCAACAAGCTCTCGGAAAAGGTACGAACAAACATATGCAAAGCATCGTTGCTACAATTCAGCGCGAGCAAAATGAAATTATCCGTCACGATGAAGGCCGACTCCTTATCGTGCAAGGAGCTGCTGGTAGTGGTAAAACGTCAGCTGCCCTGCAACGAATCGCCTACTTACTATATAAATATCGCGAATGGTTAAAAGCTGATCAAATTATTCTCTTCTCCCCTAACTCTATGTTCAACAGCTACGTATCTAACGTACTACCTGAACTTGGTGAAGAAAACATGCAGCAAGTGACATTCCAAGAATATTTAAACCATAGACTAAGCAAGTCATTTGATGTTGAAGACCCTTATGAACAATTAGAATATATGTTAACTGAAACGAATAGTCCTACCTATAAAACGAGAAATGCGAGCATTCGATTTAAAGCATCTACTCAATTTTTCGAGATGATTAGAGCGTACAGACAATCTCTTGAATCTTCCGGAATGAAATTTAGAGGAATGAAATTTAGAGGAAAGTTAATTGCTTCTGCTAAAGAAATTACAGAGCAGTTTTACAATACTGACTCCTCCCTCCGCTTCCATAATCGAATTGAAAAGTTAACGGATTGGCTAAATAAACAAATAGATGCAATTGAAAAAACAGAACTGAAAAAGCCTTGGGTAGAAGAGGAAATTGAATTACTTAGTAAAGATGAATACCAAAAGGCTTATAAATATTTACAGAAAAAAGGCGAGTTTGACGACAACTCCTTTAATGATTTTGAGAAAGAAACGAAAGTACTTGGACGTATGATTGTCCGTAAAAAATTGAAGCCACTTCGTAAAGGCGTTCAAACATTACGTTTCATCAATTTCACAGGCATATATAAACAGCTCTTTACAGATGCATCATGGGTTACTGGAGAAAAGCCGAAAGAATGGGATGATATTTGCTCCTTAACAGTAAACATGCTTGATGAAGGAAAGCTCTATTACGAGGATGCGACGCCATTTTTACTTTTAAAAGAATTAATTGAAGGCTTCCAAACGAATAGATCGATTAAACACGTACTCGTAGACGAAGCGCAAGATTACTCGCCGTTTCAGTTTGAGTTTTTAAAACGTCTCTTCCCTGCTGCAAGAATGACTGTACTCGGGGACTTTAACCAAGCGATATTTGCCCATGCGAGTGAAGCAGTGAATTTCAACACACTTACTAGCTTATACGGACCAGATGAAACGAACGGCATCAACTTAACTCGTAGCTATCGCTCAACAAAACCAATTATTGAATTTACACGCACTCTCGTACCGGAGGGCAAGAACATTCACGCCTTTGAACGTGACGGTGAGAAACCTACAGTGACGAAAGTATCAAATGACAGCGAACTGCACGAGCATATTACTGCCAAAGTTGCTGAACTACAAAAAGAGCAGCATAATACGATCGCAATTATATGTAAATCTGCAGCTGAAAGCGCCGCTGCCTACGAAGCACTTCGTCATATCGACAATATTAAACTTGTGAAAAGTAACTCAGCCGAGTATGAGCAAGGCATTGTCGTGATCCCTGCTTACTTAGCGAAAGGTATCGAATTTGATGCTGTTATTATTTACAATGCTTCTAAAGATGTATACAGCGACGAGAGCGTTCGTAGATTGTTCTATACTGCTTGCACGCGTGCAATGCATGAATTGCAACTTTATAGCGTTGGCGAGGTTAGTCCTTTTATACTTGGGGCTAATTCGGAGAGTTTTGAGCTTATAACGAAAACACCTTGATGATTCAAGGTGTTTCTTTTTTTATGCAGGATTTACACCTTAAAAATAGAATATATCAGTTTAGAAAAAGCTAAGGAGTGACAAGATGAACCATTATTTTATTGCTATTTATGACGGCGTGTTTCCTACCGAAAAATTACATAACATTTTACAATCTAATCCTACTTTTACTGACCTAAACATCCGCCCTCTCTCAATCTCATCACCAAGACCTATCACATTATTAGTTGGCGCAGAACACGATGCACTCACAACTGGTCTTACAGATACATACCATTTATTAACGAAAGAGTTACAAAAACTAGAAGAACAAGAAAAGTACTATTACGTATACGATTATAAAATCAGAAAAACTATCAATAACCCGACCGATAAATGTTTTCCATTAGCCACAATCCATATAAATGTTACAAAATTCCATAAGTTGATTCAAAAAGTAAAAGGCTTAAAACGCCCAGTATTTGCAGGTTATCACATTACTTCTCATGACGCAGACATACTTACAATTGATGTACTTCTATCTTCACTTTTATTAGATCCTAACACTTCCGAAAAAGATGCGGAAGAATACTCCTATTTACAACAACTAATTGAATCAATCTCTCGTTCTGAATTATGTCTTTCTATTAAAGAGAGTGCACTTATTTAAACACGAAAAGAGGGGTATTTATCATACCCCTCTCTTACTATCTATTTACGTTTGTACTTGATCATAATAATGAATTCTTTTATATGCAACTTATATAAGTATTAAGGTATTTTGCTCATTCTCACTGAAATATCTTTACGCCGATATACACTTAACACGATCCCCATTATAAGCGCATGAAATACAGTCGGCGTTAATCCGTAGCTAATAAAAGGTAAGGATATAGCAGCATGCGGCACTAATCCTAGTATCATTCCAACATTATAAATGAACTGGAATACAAAAAGAGTCACTCCACCAACAAGCAGCAATTTACCGTACCGATCATTTATTTTATAAGATATGACTATTAATCTTGCTGCAAAAAGAGAAAGAACGAAGACAAGAATGAGCGCAAGCCAATACCCATAATAGTAAGTCAAACTTGCAAATACAAAATCAGTATCTGGATTAGGGATGAACCTTGTATCTCCAGCTGTACCAAACCAACCTGCTGACGACATCGCCTCTTTTAAACGTATATACATAAACCCTGCGCCACGTGCATCACGCTCAGGATTTAAATACCCTAAAAGTCTATCTAAGTGGTATCCTGAAGACCATGATACGGATACCTTGATAATAAATAAACAAATAGGTACAACCGTAATAATCAACGACGTGTTCTTTCCTAGCTTACTCCACCAAAGCATAACGAATACCATCGTAATATAGATAAAAATTGACGAAAGGGTGGATACAATCAAAAATAAATATAAAGAAAATAAATATAAAACCACAAGATGTATAATCTTTAACCTACTATTATTAAAAAAAGAAGCCCAAGCTAGAAAAAAGAAAGGCACTGCCATTAGACAGTCAATTGCAATTGGGCCGATTTGTATTAACGGTTCTCCAATCATTGAAGCGTTTGGAAAACAGTATAGCATTAACAGGACAACTACTCCGATTATATAAAACAACCATCCCATTCTCTCTAATTTCCGATAATCAAGTAACATCATCCCGATCGCTGTTATAACACCGAGAATAACAAATATCACCTTATTTATTATTACATCATTCGTATATCCAAAAACTAAAACCGGTAAAAACCCTAATCCCATAGCAGCCACTAACAAAATAAGTAAGAACCAATCCACCTTTGGCTTATGAAGTTTATTAAGTTCTTGCCCTAGTTTAATCGGACTTCCCATTTGTTCCACAGCTTTATTTTCAGCAATGTCCTCACTTAATCCTTTTTCTATCCATGTTTTCTTTGCCTGTTTTAAGTGAAAATCTAGTTCAGTTGCCACAAAGCTCTTTGCTTCTTTTGATTTAATATGATTGGTAACTTCGCTTACAAAACGCTCCCCTTTTTTATTCAATTTCGCCTCACTCCTGTACTAATCCTTTTAATATAAATCGTGCCTTTGTAGCATTCTTCTCTGCCTTTCGTAGCATCTTTCTGCCTTTATCATTTAATTGATAATATTTCGCTCCTTCATGATCCCAACTTGATTGAATAAAACGGTTCTGTTCTAGGCGATGTAATATGGTATATAAAAAACCTTCATTTCCTTCGAATTTTCGAATCCCTCTCCCTCGTAGCAGCTGTGACAATTCGTATCCTGTTTTTTCATTACTGAGGAGTTGTAAAATGGCTAAAGAGATGTCCTCTTCCTTTTCGTGTGATGCATTGATTTTTTCGCGCACCTGCTTTCGGTGTTGATCAGAAAAACTCAAATGTTTAAACGTTGTATTCTCCATTGATTTTCGCAGGCCTTTTAATCGATCTTCCATTTGATTATTCCTCCAATCCTTTCTTCAAAAGCTCCTTCGCTTTTTTCAGTCTCGTTTTTATCGTGTTTTCTTTCACGTCTATTACAATAGCAATCTCTTTAATTGATAATTCTTCATAATAAAATAGATAAATGACTTCTCGGTATTTTATCGGTAAATTCATTACTGCAGAAGCAAGCTCACGATCCTCCGCATTTTGAATAACAGTTTGTTCGACACTATCATTTGGAACTTCAATATAAGCAGATTCATCCTCTGTCACGATCACCTTTTTGTTATACCAACTTTTTATATAATCCTTACATTGATTAATCGCAATTCTCCATAGCCACGTTTTCACATTCGACTTCCCTTTGTATGTATGAAGAGATTTATAACACTTCACAAATATATCTTGCGTTACATCCTCAGCAACCTCTTTATTATTCACATATGAATACACAAGCTGTAAGACTTCTTGTCCATACTTATTCATGATTTCATCGATAAGGAGTTCCTTATCTTCTATTTCAAACGCTTCTACCGTTAATTCATCCACGTCATTTCCTCCTTCCCATATATTAGACGACGCACTGTATGGAAAAGTTTTATAAATTCATAAAAAAATACGGATGGCAATAACGTTTTTATAAAACACTTTCCAGCTATTTACATATAATAAACCGAATAGTCGTTACAATACATTCACTTAAAGAATCTAATATTTCATGGCCATACAAAGATGGCTTGATAATATCAAAACCAATAAATTCTTCATACTTCTTATCTGCAAAATAAAATAAAACATTTTGAAATAACACTTTTTGCAAATAATTATCCTGAGAAACTCTAAAGGAGTATATGTATTTATTATCATTTGAAGTTTTCTTCTTATATATTTTACTCCTATTTGTTAATTCTTTTAATTTATCAGCATTTTCTCCAAAAAACTCAATCCCCACTATACGATCAAATTGATCTATATCTACATTCAGTTTTGGATTTTCTTCCAACTCTTCAGTCGATTCAATCTCAATTTCTGAAGTGAATGGAATTACATACAGATATGCCATCTGGATTTCAGGGTCATAAGTAATTAATTTTTTCATGCTGCACCTCATATCCGTATTCATTTGTCTTGTTCCCTATTTTAAAACATAATACAATTGAAATGTAACTTAATAAGCTATAACTAGTAGGTGTGATAATCATCTCTGCCATTTTGAAAAAAGGGGGGAGGTGATAAAATGATCGCGATGTTTGTAATTAAATTAGTGTATGGTATCCTAACCGGAGCTGGCGTTGTCATCGGTAGAAGATACGTCGGTCCGTGGCTAATTTCTGTATACAAAAAAGCGAGAACCACCCTGCTTCGTGGAAAAGGTAAGGGCGGTTCTCGGCTAAAACGTTAATGTAATTGTCTTATAACCGCATCTACTACCACCACAATAGTAAGTTAGGTTACACAAGGCAGAAGTTTCTCAGGCTTCTGTCTTCTTTATTGTATGCAAAATTCATACTATATACTCTATCATCATTGTAACACATTTTATTTATTTTTAGTCAAGGTCAACAAATGATGATTATTATCCAATTTCGTTATCTTAAGATATATTCCCTCCTTATCTAAGGGCAGATTGTATCGTAAGACAAAAAAACAAAAGAGTTCAGACTACCTTCTGACGGCAATTCATCTCCACCTGAATTGTTGGGTTTCACCCGTAACACAAATCAGATGGAGCCTTCTTGCCGAAAAGGATAAAAAACACCTGAAGAGGTTCTCTTCAGGTGTTTCTCTATTTTACGCTAATGCAGCTGCTTGTTCTTGTTGATCTACAGGAATGACAGCGTCTGTTAATGCTTTTTCTAATTCAGCTGTGTATTTCATTTGCTCTTCTTTGCTCCAGCCTAGTTTCGCAGCCATGTAGTTGATTACTGCTTCTTTCCACTCGTATACCCAGTGGATGTTGAAGAACACAGCGCCTCTGCGGCGTACGAAGAAGTCGACTGGTTTTGCTGTCATTTCATAATCCATTGCGTATACAAGTGGGATTAGAACGTCTAGCGGCATGTTGTATTCTTTCGCTTCGTCTTTATGTTTTTTCGCTAAGTCGAACAGTACGTCAACGTTAGAGCCATAGAATTTCGCAAATTCTTCTGCTTGTGCTTTCGTTAAACCAGATTTCGTACCTTCGTCTGCTTTTTTCGCAACGAATGCTGGGAATCCGTGTGAACCACTTACATGTCCACCAGAGATTGGCATATGTTTCGTATCGCTCTTCGGATATGCACTATGACCTTCTTTTTGTAATAGGTTTGTTACGTAGTCTACTACCATTTCAGCCATTTTACGGTATCCTGTTAATTTACCACCTGCGATTGTAATTAAACCAGATTCAGAAGTCCAAATTTCATCTTTACGAGAAATTTCAGATGCATTCTTACCTTCTTCATAAATTAACGGACGTACACCAGCCCAGCTTGACTCCACATCTTTTTCTGTAATTTTTACACTTGGGAACATGTAGTTAATCGCGTTAATGATATATGTGCGATCTTCTGTTGTCATGTGCGGTACAGCTGCGTCTTTATCATAGAACGTATCTGTTGTACCTACGTATGTTTTTCCGCCGCGAGGAATCGCGAACACCATACGTTTATCTGGTGTATCGAAGTAAATAGCTTGCCCTAGTGGGAAACGTTTTTGGTCAATTACTAAATGCACACCTTTTGATAACTGAAGTACTTTCCCTTTTTTTGAGTTATCTTTTTCACGAAGTGTATCTACCCAAGGACCAGCTGCGTTTACAATTTTCTTACCATACACTTCATACACTTCGCCATCTAGTAAATCGATTACACGTACACCGCATACTTTTCCATCTTTATATAAGAAACCGTCTACTTTTGCGTAGTTAACAGCCTTCGCACCGTGTTCAATTGCTTCTTTCATTACTTCAATTGTAAGACGCGCATCGTCTGTACGATATTCTACGTAGTAACCGCCGCCTTTTAATCCTTCTTTTTTTACAAGTGGCTCTTTGTTTAATGTTTCTTCACGGTTAAACATTTTTCTGCGCTCGCTTCGTTTTACGCCTGCTAAGAAGTCATATACACGAAGACCAATTGATGTACTGAATGCTCCGAACGTACCGCCTGTATGGAACGGAAGTAACATCCACTCTGGTGTTGTTACATGGGGACCGTTCTCATATACGATCGCACGCTCTTTCCCCACCTCTGCTACCATTTTCACTTCAAGTTGTTTTAAATAACGTAGACCACCGTGTACAAGCTTCGTTGAACGACTTGATGTACCTGCTGCAAAGTCCTGCATTTCAAACACAATTGTTGATAACCCGCGTGTTGCTCCATCTAATGCAATACCAGAACCAGTAATACCTCCACCAATTACGATCACATCTAACTCTTGTTTATTTACTCCGTTTAATACGTCTTTACGTTGTTTACTTGAAAATTTCATGGTAATTCCTCCCTTTGATAACGAAAAAAGAGACCACGAACTCCGCTATAGATTTCGCCTCTATAGCGTGTTGTGGTCTCTCCAAATCTCCTACCGAATTATTAACTTGTCACCATTATAACACTGTTTATGATTATTTGAAAGCTTTTGTTGCTTCAATTGCTTTTTTCCATCCAGCATATAGCTCTTCGCTTGTTTCCGCTTCCATCGTTGGTTCAAAGCGTTTGTCCATATGCCACTGTTCTTTAATTTCATCTTGGTTTTTCCAATATCCAACCGCAAGACCAGCTAAGTACGCTGCACCTAGAGCTGTCGTTTCGTTGATTACTGGACGCTCTACAGGAACGTCTAAAATATCACTTTGGAACTTCATTAAGAAGTTATTTTTAACTGCTCCACCATCAACGCGTAATGTTTTCAGTTCAATACCTGAATCTGCTTCCATTGCACATAATACATCTTTCGTTTGGTATGCTAAAGATTCTAGTGTTGCACGAATGAAATGCTCTTTCGTCGTACCGCGCGTTACACCAAACATAGCGCCGCGTACTTCACTGTCCCAATAAGGTGTTCCTAGTCCAACGAATGCTGGTACCACGTATACACCATCAGTTGATGCAACGCGTGATGCGTACACTTCACTCTCACTTGCATCTTTAAACATGCGCATTCCGTCACGTAACCATTGAATTGCAGAACCTGCTACGAAAATACTTCCTTCTAATGCGTAGTTTACTTTACCATCTATACCCCATGCAATTGTTGTTAATAGGCCGTGCTCAGAAGCTACTGCTTTTTCTCCTGTGTTCATTAACATGAAGCAACCAGTTCCGTACGTGTTCTTCGCCATACCTTCACCGAAACAAGCTTGTCCAAATAATGCTGCTTGTTGGTCACCAGCTACACCTGCAATCGGTATATTTTGACCGAAGAAGTGATAATCAATTGTTTCTCCATATATTTCAGATGATGGACGTACTTCTGGAAGCATGCTCTTTGGCACTGTTAACATATCTAGAAGCTCATCATCCCACTGTAAGTCGTGAATGTTAAACATTAATGTACGTGATGCATTTGAGTAATCCGTTACGTGCGCTTTACCGCCAGACAATTTCCATACAAGCCACGTATCAATTGTTCCGAATAATAGATCGCCGTTTTCTGCTTTTTCTCTTGCACCTTCAACATTATCTAAAATCCATTTTACTTTCGTACCAGAGAAGTATGCGTCAATTAAAAGACCTGTTTTTTCGCGAACCATTTCGCTATAACCTTTTTCTTTTAGCTCATCACAAATTTCAACTGTTTGACGAGATTGCCATACGATTGCGTTGTAAATTGGTTTTCCAGTCGTTTTATCCCATACAACCGCTGTTTCACGTTGGTTCGTAATACCGATACCAGCGATTTGTTCTGGTTTTACATCTGCTTCACTTAAGCAAGTTGCGATAACTGCTAAAATAGATCCCCAAATTTCTTGTGCGTTATGCTCTACCCAGCCTGGCTTTGGAAAATGTTGTGTAAACTCTTTTTGAGCTGAATGAACAATTTCACCTTTTTTATTGAAAAGAATTGCGCGTGAGCTAGTTGTTCCTTGGTCTAAAGAAAGAATATATTTTTTCATAATGGTTTCCCCCTATGCTACTTTTCTACTATTTGTAGTGCTTTCACTTTTTTTACTTGTCATATAAGAGATTGCTAGTACAATCACAGTTGCAATAATCACATAAATAAGTGCTGCATTTTGTTTTCCTTCAAATACAACTTGATGGAATAATCCTGCAAGTGATCCACCTAGAATTGGACCAACTACTGGAATCCATGCATACTTCCAGTTCGAACCGCCTTTTCCTGCAATCGGAAGGAAGAAGTGTGCGATACGCGGACCTAAATCACGAGCCGGGTTAATCGCGTATCCTGTCGTTCCACCTAATGATAAACCAATACTTACAATTAAGAAACCTACGATAAATGGATTTAAACCATCTGCAAATTTATTTGCTCCAATTGCTAATATACCAAATACTAAAACGAATGTTCCAATCATTTCACTTAAAAGGTTAGCAAATGTGTTCGGAATTGCTGGACCTGTTGCAAATACGCCTAACTTTGTTCCTGGATCTTCTGTTTCTTTCCAGTGTGGTAAGTAATGTAAATATACGATAACTGCCCCGATAATTGCCCCAATCATTTGTGCTGCGATATAACCTGGTACGTCACTCCATGGGAACGCTCCCTTAAATGCTAGTCCTATCGTTAAAGCCGGATTCAAATGCGCCCCACTAATTGATCCAACCGCGTACGCTGCTACCGCTACCGCTAAGCCCCAGCCCATTGTAATGACAATCCATCCAGAATCTTTCGCAAACGATTTCTTTAAACTTACACCAGCACAAACGCCGCCACCAAGTACGATTAACAACGCTGTCCCTATTAATTCCCCTAAAAATGCTGACATAAAATCCCTCCACAATCAATTTAAATGCGTTCAAATGTGATAGAGGTAAAATGAATGGCCATTCGTTTTTTCAAAAGAAAAAGATCCACAGCTTACATGCTTCTATATAAAAATATATAGAAACAATAAAATGTGGATCTCTTCTTTTCTCCGTCACGTTTATTAACTTGTCTATAATGTTAACCTTTCATGAAAGCGGTGTCAACAGAATTTTTTCACATTTTCGTCACTTTTTTTGGTAATGTTTCCATAGTTCTTTTTTTGATGTCGTAATTGCTGTCGCACCAGCACTTAAAGCTCTTTCAACATCTTGCACAGTACGAATGAAACCACCCGCTAAAATCGGGACACCAGTACGCTCTTTCACTTCAGCAATCACATCCGTTAGCGCACCAGGGAGCACCTCTATATAATCCGGCTTCGTCTTTTCTAGCAAATTACAGCTCTTTTCCATCGCGCTAGAATCAATTAAAAAGATGCGTTGAATTGACACGACACCCTTTTGCTTCGCCTTCATAATCACGCTCGCCTTTGTCGACAGTAACCCGTACGGTTTATATTCTTGGCATAAAAACTCCGTCGCATGCCCATCACTTTGTAATCCATGGATCAAATCAACATGTAAAAACACCTTTTTACTATGCTGCTTCGCAAGTGACACAACACTCTTCAATTGACCAACATGAATATCTAAAATAACAATATACTCATATGAACTATGTAATAGCTTTTCCAAATCTTTAATTTGTCTCACTGCCGGCAAAATCTTCTGTTCATGAAATTCCATTCTAAATGTCCCCTTCTTTATGTCATCCTATCCTTTATAGTACACAATTTAAGTAGAAAGAACAGCTAGTGTGGGGAAATTATTTCCTCTATCTATATATTTTCTTCAACTTATCAGAACCCGTGCCACCTATAACCATTAATATGAAGGGTAAAAAATTCATTACATACGGTGCATCTGCTACAAGTGTAATGCTCGCTCCGGCAAACTTATTTAACATCCATACAACGATTTTTGTAAGAAATAAAAATACACCCATCATAAATAAACTATCGAAAAACACCTTCAATTTTGGATATGCTAATTGTTTGCTATCGTTAATTACTTTTTGCGTCAACTCTTCATCACTCCTTAGCAACTCATCAATCGTAATACCGAACAGATCACTTAGATGAATAATAATTTCAATGCTCGGATAGTTCTTTCCCGTCTCCCATTTCGAAACAGATTGTCTACTTACATGAATTTTTTCAGCCAAATCATGTTGCGACCAATTTCGTTTTTCTCGTTCTCGTTTCAAGCGTTCACTAAAAATCATACTGTGTTTATCACCTCTCTACGTCTAGTATGGGCAAATAACTAATGAAGAGTAAAGCGAGTTGTCGTTGCGTAGGTGGTGCAACTTTTGCGTTACATAGTAAAATGGCGCTATTTCATACTTTATATCACGCTGGTTTTATATACTTTTCTTCTATAATAATTTCCCGAACAATAATACAACTAATGAACACTAGTAAATACAGGAGGAGACATAAAAAATACGCTATTCCTTCTTATCATTCTCCAAAAAGAAAATCGTTTTGTTGATTTCTCAACTTATACTAATATGGATAGCGCCAGGGAAATTAATGAAGAAATACAATTAGAACGAACAAAAAAACCCTGTAAAATTTATTACAGAGTTTTTTGCCAACTATTTATTGTTTTGCATAACGAATACGAACGTTATCATCCATATGATAAATTTGTAATGTGTTTCCATCATAGTTTTGTAATTTATACATCATACTATCATTTGTTAACTTTACTTCTTGACCGTCTTTAACTGCTTTTGTTACTTTTAAGGACAACTGGAATGACGGAACATCTACCGCATATGTTCCTGTTAAGTAGTTATCTTTATTCGGATAAGAACCATTCGCATAGGACTCAAATGTTTTATCACCTTTTAGTACTAACGTAGTTTTTATGCCACTACCGTAATCAATACCCCAGTTACCAATAATCTCAGTCCCATCTTTGATGTTCTTCTCCATGTTTCCATAATTAATTCCTAACTCTTCACTTGTACCAACTGTACCTACAAATACCCCCGTTTTAGCTTGGCTTTTATCTGTTTGAGTCTGAATACCAGTAGTTGGGTTTGTCGGTGTAGAAGTACTTGTTGTACTAGTAGATTTTTCTGTGGCTGTATCACCTTTTATTTCGGATCTTAACTTATCGAATGTAGGTTTCCAAATACGTTTTGCTTCCTCTAATTTTGTATTTGCTTTATTTAAGATTTCCGTATCGGTCTCTAAGCTGAAGCCTTTATCGTTGAATAACTTCTCTATTTCACCGAATGTCTCTCTTAGTTTACCTGTCGCTCTTTCAATCTCTTTTTGGTCTTCTTTATGTTTTTGCGGTGCGTAAATCTTCTCTATCTTATCAAATACTTTATAGATGTCTTTAATACTATCTAATACCTCAGCTTTTGATTTACTTCCATTTCTCAAATCTCTTACAGAAGCGTCATAGTAATCAAATCGTCTTAACATATCCTGTTCAATATCTAATAAATATTGTGCATAATCTTCATCTAAAACTCCAACCTTTTGAACATCTTTACTTTCTTCTTTCGAATTAGTTGATTTTTCTTTCGTTTCAGCAGCCTTAGATTTACTCGTTTCTTCTGTCTTTTCTTCTTTATTTGCCGAATCTTTTACTGTAACACAACCACTTAATAATATGGCAACTGGAACTGCAGCAGCTATTAGTTTTTTCACTTTCATACCTCATATCCCTTTAAGTAATTTATTCTTAGTTAGTTTTGCTACCGATACTCTTCGCTGCTTCTTCAAACAGTTTTGAGCCTTCTTGTGCTTTACTTAATGATTGATGCATTTTACTCTCGTCTTCTTGGTCTAATGCATCAAAGAGAAGTTGAAAACAATCCGCATACAGTTCCATCGATTGCTTTATCTTCGCTTGTTCTCCCTGTAATTCAGGAGGCGCTTGTAGATTCTTCAGTTTCGTTGCAGTTGCCTTTGCTCCACCTAAACTCAGTTGTACTTCACTTTTCTTTTGCTTGTATGATTTTACGTCTGAATCTGCTATTCCTTCAATTAATTTCATTGTATCTTCAATTTGAGTGGCACTGTTTATAATATCTGCCTTGTATCTTTCAACATCTGAACCAGTTACCTTACCAGTTGAAGAATTAGAAGAAGTAGAATTATTTGAAGAAGAACTTTGTTGACTACTTGATGAACTACTGTTTGTATCTTCACCTTTCGCTACAGATAAGCTATCCTCTTTCTTTCTATCAGTTGACTTACTCTCTTTCTCTACCTTTTGCGTTTCTTCTTTCTTTGGTTCAGCTTTCTTACCATCAGTTTCAATTGTAATACAACCACTCAATAACATAACTGGTAACGCTAAACTTACTAATTTCTTTGCTTTCATGATTACTCATACCCCTTTATTTGTAAAATTCAGTGCAAACAAGTTAATATACTTAACTAATAAATTCCCCCCGAACAATTTATTAGAATCTACTATCAATAGATTTCCTGTATATTCATAATCTTTCCATATATATCATTTTACAGAGAATTACATATTTGGTCAAAGGGATTTATGAAGTCTTCACAGGGAAATTTACTAAACGAAAAGAAATTTTATTCACAAAGAAAAGAAGCTAACAATAAATTGTTAACTTCTCAGCTGAAAGTAAAATAGTATCTTTCTTTATCTTCTAATATCTAGGTTGTGATTGAATATTTGTAAGGTGAACATCATACATATCAATGATTTCAAGAAATCTATCAGCTTCACGGAAAACATGGTCTGCTAATAATGGATGAATGATACTCTTTATTTTACATTGCTCAATTAAATCACGTGCTGTTTTCTTAAAATCCCGAAGAGATGCAACCGACACACGATTTTGATCTAAAAATTGATCTAAAAGTGGGACTGTTTGAGATTGTGGTTTCATAGATTCTAAGTCAATTGCTTGATACATCAATTCATCAAAATCATTGCTAAAATTCCGCGCTGTGTCTACAAGCTTTCTTTCCGATGGATCAAGAAGATGACCAATAAATTTAGCATGGTCTGCCATAATCCTTAAAAAGAAAACATTTTCTTTAATAATAGCATCAGGAAGAGCATCTAATTTACCTTCATTTAATTGTATTAAACGTTTTCTAAAATAATCAGCTTCCCTACTCGTATGGTCAACTAACAATGGAAAGTTATTTTGTCCTGGCAATTTACATGTGAGAATTAATCCTAAAATTTTTCGTTTAAATCCCCAAATATTAGTTGCGGCTTGTTGTACTTCTGAATTAAATCTTTTTATTTGCTCAGGATCTGTTTCATTTGTATAGGAATGCGCTATTTGTTCGATATGTTCAAACAATCGATAAAATTGATTAGCCTCTTCGATTAGTTGAGTATCCTCACATCTAAACCCTAAGCGAAGAAAAAAAGAATGCTCCTTCATGATTCTAGACCAAAAACGAATTTCATTTAATGAACGCTCAACAAACATTACAGATGTAACACCTGTATCAGGATGTAATGATGTTTCATCCCTATGCATTGTTAATCCCCCCCAGTAAATACTGCACTAGTTCCATTCTTATGAGTAAAAAAATATATAAATACCATTTATAAAAGTTCATGATGAATCTCGTATACATGTAAAGTTAAACTTATATAACCTGCTCCCCCAGAAGAAAAAGGCTATCACCTAGATATAAAATTTTACTAGGTGATAGCCTTTCAAAATTTCTATTAAAGCAATACCGAATCCTTATCAGTATCCTGATTCCGTTTCTCTCGCTCTTCTTCTAAACGCTTCATATACACTTCGCCTTCTTTTTCGATAAACTCATTATCCATATCTTGCTCTTTTTTTGAAGTATATAAAACCATGTAGCCACTTAATACGATCCCGACGATTACAAGATACACCCACCATGGTAAAGTTTCCACTGTACTTCATTCCTTTCCTTAGACAAGCCTTATTAGTTTCACTGTATGAGGAAAGAAGTGGATTTATGCTTAAAATTTATTGCGGGTTCTTCTCGAAGAACGCTTGTACATATTCCATAAATTCTATTGGTTCCTGGCGAAATGGTGCATGGTATCCTTTTTCAATGATATGGAACGTACTATTCGCAAATAGCTCATGATACAGTTCACCATTTTTCCAAGAAACGCTCTTATCGTGTCGTCCCCATATAATTAAAGTCGGAACCTTAATTTTATCGGCTTCCATCGCGATGCGGCGCTCTCTCATTTTCGTCAGCTGATCATAATGCTCTTTATCGTCGCGACTATTTTTCACTGCATTTTTATTATAATCTGTAATCTCTGTTACAGTTTGTAAATCCATTGATAGCGGCGGCACTTCATAGCTTTCTTTTTGCTGGAAAGACTCGATCCCTGTAGAATCCGCTAAAACGAGATGCGTTACTGCATCCGGATATAAATACGCTAAATTTAGAGACATCTCTCCGCCCATCGAATGACCAAGTACTGCGAATTGATCGTATCCGAGTTTCTTCATTAACTTATAATATAAATTCACTTGCGCAGGAAACGAATACTGAAAATCAACCGGCTTAGAAGAACGCCCAAACCCTAAAATATCAACCGCGATAATCGTGTGATCTCGTGCAAGTTCCGGATAAATATCACTAAACCCATCTGAAGAACCACCAAACCCGTGAAGCATAAGTAAAGGCGGCTTGCCCTCACCAATTTGCTTAAAGTAAATCGTCTGTCCATCAATTTGCGCCATACTCTCTTTCGTATTCAGCTTCATCATAACAGTATTTTTCACTTCTCCAACCTTTGCAATCGGCTTATCAACGAAGTTACATACGATTAACAAAACGAGCACAATACCGCTAATAAAATAAAATTTAAACCGTTTCAAAATTCCCGTCTCCTTTCTCTTGTTGCTATTTAAAGTTTTTACATTATTTGGTTGTTTTATGATTAATTTTAATTGTAACTACGTTAGTTACAATTATACTAAAAAAATATTACTTACTTCTATTAATGATGGTCGTTTTGTAACTATTATAGTTACACATTTAAAGTAAGTCAATTCTTTTCTCTACATACCCTAATGATAAAGAAAGGGACTTCATGTTGAAGTCCCTTTCTTTATCATTATAGTTGGCTTACTCCGCCGCCATCGCCTTTATTGAAGTTAGCTGGTGCTCCTCCCGTGTCTCCTATATTAAAACTAGCATAGTCTGGGTTTGCTGGCGCTCCACCAGTATCCCCCTTATTAAAGCTAACATAGTCTGGTCTTGCTGGTGCTCCTCCTGTGTCTCCCTTATTAAGAGCAACAGCATTAAAATTGTGGGAACCTAAAACTGAAAAAGTAAATGCAAATCCAATTACTGTTAACACAATTTTTCTCATTATTTTAACGCCCCTTTTGCCACCTGTTTTTTCCTTGATTCGTTACTCATACGATAGTATTTACTAGCCTTTTCATGATTGTTTACATTATAAAATTTATCTGCTAAGCGTTCTGTATATTCCTGAATACAGTCAAACAACTCTTCTCTTTCAAAGTAAGAAGCTCCCGCTATAACAGCCTCCTCTAATGCATCAACATTTGTATTCATTTCACTTAAAACCATAAATCGGTATTGATATTCTTGATTCTTCAACTGATTACAAATATGTAATCCTTTACTTATTATGACACTCGCTTTTTCAAATTCATTTATTTTTAAATATTCATCAGCTTCCAAGTAAAGTGCTCTAAAATGATTAGGAGCTTTCTTTGTTACTTCGGATAAATGCCGAATTGCTAATTCTGATAAATTCTGATTTGCATATAGCAATCCTAAGTTATTTCTAACCATTAAAATATATTTTTCATGATCAATTTGCTGAAAAATATTTAGGGAGTGATTAAATATCTCCTCTGCTAACTCAAATTGATTTAAATCAACATAGCATAACCCTAAAATATTCTTACATAAAGCAAAATTAATCTCATATCCTTGTTGCTTCGTAAAATCTTCTTTTGCTTTTTTCAAATAATCAATCGCATTGATTTGTTGATAGGAATGATAATAGAAATTACCCATCCGATAATGAAACTCCGCATGTTCTATCGGATCTGCAATATATTTCAATAACTTCTCCGCTTGTTCATACTGTTCTTTCGCTTCGTTATAATTTGAAATTAATGTGCAATGAAATCCTTTGAAAAAGTGATAATAATAAGCTAAAAATCCTTCTGTTGGAATTTCGAAAGATTCCACTTTATCAAAGCTATCTTCTCTAACTGAAATCCAATCAACTAATGCATCATATCTAAAATTTAATAATTTATGATAAAGCAATACATCTTGATCCACGTCCAAACCACTAATCTTACTATCAATCTCTTCCTTCATCTCCGTAGCTTTCTCTATATTTTGCTGCAACATTACACGATACCAATCATCTAAAGAATGTTTCATTTGCTCCCTTGTTACTACATCTGCTCCCATACACTCGCATCCCCTTTTCTCCAAAATTGCAAAATTAGGATTTTTATACAATTATCAAAATTGTATATTACCACTCCTTTTCTATGCATTGAAAAATAATTATCAGAAAATTTAATATTTTAATTAATTATACCAAAGTTTTCCTTTTTAATAACTTGAGAAACAATTGTCAGAAAACTTACTAGGATAAATAAAAAAGCAAGCAGTTCCAGCACTCCGCTAAAACTACTTGCTCTCCTACTTACTATCTCTATTTTTACTCTTTAATAAATTCCTTCGTACTTCTCACTGTATCAATTGGACGAACTAATTTTTCAATTTCTTCACGTTTTGGCTCTAGAAATGGAGGTAAAGATAATTTCTCGCCAAGTGTTTCGTATGGCTCATCTCCCATAAATCCTGGGCCGTCTGTTGCGAATTCAAATAAAATTTGTGGTGCGACTCTTGCGTATAATGACTCGAAGAAGTGACGATTTACATAGCCAGATGAAGGAAGCCCTACGCTACTGATTCTCTCAATCCACTCTTCTAATACAGCGCGATCTTCTACGCGGAATGCAGCATGGTGCACTGTACCAAAACCTTGTTGTGCTTCAGGAAGAACCGTATTATGTTCTACAATGACAGAAGCACCGTTTCCACCTTCGTTTACTTCAAATAAATAGGATTCTCCTTCTTGAGCAATCTCTTTAAATAATAGAACTTTTTCTAACACTTCTTTAAAGAAACTAAAGTTTGAAATGCGGATAAATACAGGGCCTAAGCCAGTAATTGCATATTCTAATGGAACTGGACCGTTTTGCCATGGTGTACCTGATTCTATCCCGTTATCTAATTCATCTGAGATTAATTGATAGTGTTGATCATCAAAGTCAACGAAAGAAAGAGTTTTCTTACCAAATTGCTCTTTAATGCCTGTATGTTCCACTTCAAGACGGTCAAAGCGTTTCACCCAATACGCTAACGCTGCGTCAGTTGGAACACGGAATGAAGTTTTTGAAATTTCATTTGTACCGTGTACTCCTTTTGGAACACCTGGGAAGTCAAAGAATGTCATATCTGTTCCTGCACTACCTTTATCATCTGCAAAGAATAAATGGTACGTTTGAATATCATCTTGGTTTACTGTTTTTTTAACTAAACGCATTCCTAAAACGTGAGTGAAAAACTCATAGTTCTTTTCTGCACTACTTGTAATTGCTGTAACGTGGTGAATTCCTTTTAATTGGTTCATTTTATATTCCTCCAATGGGTTTTAAATTTTATTTTCTCTTCTATTATTTCTCTTCAATAGGTGCTAATTTCGCTTCAATTTCTGCTCGCTGATTTTCTAAGAACGGCGGTAAATCAAGTTTTTCTCCTAAATGCTCTACATCGCCATCAACTGTAAATCCTGGTCCATCTGTCGCAATTTCAAATAAGATTCCGTTTGATTCACGGAAGTATAAGCTTTTAAAGTAGAAACGGTCGATAATACCTGAAGAATGGAAACCTTTTTGTATTACCTGTTCTTCCCAATAAGCTAGCTCTGCATCGTTTTTTACACGAATTGCTAAATGATGAATGCTACCGCGGCCTGGCTTTTCAGTAGGACCATCCAAATATTTCACAACGATTTCTCCAAAGGCTTCTCCTTTAATAGATTGGAAAATCGCTTCTTCGTCATTTCGGCTAACTTCTGTATAACCAAATATGTCTGTAAGTGTACTCGCCAGTTTATCAAGTCTACGCACTGTCATTTCCACAGAACCCATTCCTTGAATTTGATGTTCAGCAGGAACTTCTGATTTCTCCCACGTTTCCCAGTGCTCCACTTTTTCTCCATTTGAAACGAGTAGCACGAGACGAAGACCTTCCGCATCCTCAAATTGCAAAGCAGGACGATTTGCATATGTTGTGATTTCACTATGTTTCACACCAAATTTCTCAAATCGTTCTTTCCAGTAATGTAAACTTTCCTCTGAAGGAACGAGTAATCCGATTCGAGTAATTGCATTCGTACCACGGTACGTTTTTCCTACTAAAGGCATTTCAAAAAATGATAGTTCCGTACCTGGACTCCCTGCTTTATCTCCGTAAAATAAGTGATACATCGATGGATCATCTTGGTTTACCGTCATTTTCACACGGCGTAAACCAAGCACGTTTTTATAAAAATGGTTATTCTCACTTCCGTTTTTTGTAACCATTGAAATGTGATGATGCCCTTTAATTTCATACATTGATAATTCCTCCGCTTCATTTTACTAGTCAAGTGATACCTAAAAAATAATATGCTTCTTAACTTTTCAATTTATTCTCATTATGTTTTTGTAAATTCATCTTAGTTTTTACTGAATAAGTTACTTCGTTTTTCAATCGAAAGCAATTGAGTATATGTTTTTCATATGACTCAATCCCTTTCGTTACTATCACTTTACATCTCAAGTGATTAAAAAGCAAGTGATTTATCTCAAATTCGAGATATTTTTTTATTGGATAACATTTTGAACTGGAGAATGATAAAGTGAAGGCTAATAATCAGTGGGGGTTTTACTGTCCATTAACGCGGGATAAAGTATTCATACGAAGAGTAGACAACTTCTCCCCTTTAAAAAGGTTTATTACATGGTGAAAAGGAATATTATCCATAAAAGAAAGGGGTTAATTTATGAATAAAAATATATCATTACTGACCTTATCATTATTCCTATATCTATCCGATTGTTCGACTGAGACAAACACTGGTAGTACATCTACTACTGAACAACCAAAAGTAAAAACTGCCTCAATACAACAAGAGGAAAATCATAAACCTATTTTCTTTCAAGGAAAGGAAATAAAGAAAATTGAGCTTATATCCGCTAAGGTAAAAAATAAAAAAGCAGTTATAAATCTAGAGTTTGATCAAATTATTAAATCCATGGAACATACAGGAATAGATAAGGATCGAGAAAGAGTTATTCCTCTTTTGCTAGATGATGAGGCCAAAGCAAATATTGATTATCAAATGAATGTAAATTACCAAGATGGTTCCAATGAAACATATTTAATTTGGCTAGAGGATAAAAAAGTTGTAATTGCTCGTCAAGATCATGAAGAACAAAAAAATCTAGAACATTACATAATAAGGGATACAGATGCTCAACAAATATTACGTTTATTTAAGAACAATGTAGAATAACAATAAGCTGCCCATATGGACAGCTTATTGTATTTTTTGCTTAACATATTTTTTCTGAAATGCTGGCGGTACTCAATTTAAAAGTTGATATGCCCCCATTCTAGTGGCAAGATATGTTTTATTAGTTCTTCGTTACACCCATGCGTACTTCTTAACTATTTTATTTCATTTTTAATAAAGTGAAACTTTAATCAGTGGGGGTTTTCTTCACCCCCCACTGATTATCAGCCCTCACCAATCGGACTTTTATGGGCAGCCCGACCCCCACCTAACTTCTTTGCTTTCGCTGAATTTTGAGTTGGGGGTCTTACTGCCCATTAAAGCGGGATAAATTGAAATTTAATGACTTAACATTATGCTTATCTTGGGAGCAAGGTATTTTATTGGTGAGTGTATACAAACCATGTAATGCTTGCTGTTAATAATGCTGACGAAATCAAAGCTGTAAGAACACTATATGTTCGCCACATAAGTATTGTTGACCAATCGAAAGCACAGCACAGTATACCCAGGGCAATCGTAGCGGTCAGGAAAATAACTGTTACGGTTATTCTCTTTTTTGTCATTGGCTGCCGCTCATTCGTTCTCCTTCTGCGTAATCCTAAGAGAAATAGCAAAACGGCCAATAGGCAAAGAATAATTGTGATAGACGACAAAATGATATCCAAAAGCTGTGTGCCGCTTATTTCATATGACTGAGTTAGATTGCCTTCTAATATATCTTTAACTTTTAGTACCATGTTCGTATTGGTATTTGCGCCGTTGCTCAGCAAGGAGACGGCTGTTCGTTCATTTGGCAGTATGACTACTTCGGTTCTGAAATTTGGATTGCCCCCAGTGTGTTCTATAATCGTTTGTTCGGCGTTTACGGACCAGCCTGCCGCATAATACATACCGTTGACAGCCGAAACAGACATATCACCCCTATGTGATTTTTCGATAACCATGTGAAATATTTCGGGTATGTCCTGCACGATCCCCATCTGTATGCCCATCCAACGCGCCATATCTTTTGTATTAGAAATGATGTAGCCTGCGGGTTTATTCCCAGCATAATCCGGAGCTTTAAATGGAGTTGTCATAAAAAAGGAAGAACGGTAGCCCTGTGCCAACTGTCCAGTGGCTTGAGCAGCTTCTTTATAAACATACGTCTGGTGAAGACCTAACGGCTGAAATACCTGTTCCTTCATAAAGTCTTCATAGCTCTGTCGCGACACAATCTCAATAACCAAACCCAATACGTCATAATTAACGGTTCCATAGTTATACTGTTCACCGGGAGGGAACGCCAATTCAGCATCCACGAGCATTTCCACAGTCTTTTGCAACATATCCGGTGTATTGCCTTGTGGAATATTTTGAAGATGCCTAATATTTGTTAGACCACTGGTATGGTGAAGAAAGTTATTTAGTGTAAGACTTTGCATATCAACAGGTTTCCCTTGATATTTTAATGTAAACCAAGGTAAATATTTTTGGACAGGGTCAGTCATTGAAAGCAGCCCTTGCTCTTCCAATAGCATAATACCCATACCGGTAAAAGCTTTACTGACCGAGGCTAACTCATAGAGTGTATTTTCACTTGCAGACAACCCCTTTTCACGGTCTGCATACCCTGAAGAAAAGTAGAACACTTCATCATCAGCAAGTATTGAGATTGACATTCCCGGCACACCTGATATACGACAGGCATCATCTAGCAACGCTTGTATTGCCGCAGATTGCGAATCTGACAACGCATAACTTTGTGTTGCAAATCCTGAGAATAATATAAATATTGTTAATACAAAAACAATAATCTTTTTCATAAACTCTCCTTTTTGGAAAATTATAAGAGAATAATATAAAGTGAACCTATAATCAGCCCTCACCAATCGGACGTTTACGGGCAGCCCGACCCCCACCTAACTTCTTTGCTCCAGCCAAATTTTGAGGTGGGAGTTTTACTGCCCGTTAATGTTGGATAAATAACCTCCTTTTACAACTACAAAACTAAATTTTAATGTATCTTTCTATTCACCTGTATAATATCAAATAATTGTGAATAGTTACACTTGAACGAACAGATGGATGTAATTTGAAACAACTTTAAAGAGCCTTGCTACGTAGAATGTAGTAAGGCTCTTAGCTTTTTAATAATCAAAATTCAATAACTTTATTATCATTATACAACAGCCCCACTAAGCTTTTAACACTTAATGAGGCCATTCAATTCACACTATTAATTATGGAACGACGGCTTATAGAACGAACGATTATCAAGTGCAAAGACACGCTCTGTGTATTCGCCTGGTTTTGTGCGTCCTAATGCACGGTCCATCATGTTCATTTTTGCATCTAAGTTATCGATGTAGTGCAGAATTTCTGCTTCTTTTACTAATGGTGGTTTTGGGCTACCCCATTCTGCTTTTCCGTGGTGAGAAAGGACGATGTGTTGAAGAATTAATACTTCTTCTGCATCGATTTGTAGCTCGTCTGCCGCTTTACCAATTTCGTTCACCATAATAGAAATGTGGCCTAATAAATTTCCTTCTAACGTGTATGTTGTGGAAATTGGGCCAGATAATTCGATTACTTTACCAAGGTCATGTAAAATAACGCCTGCATATAGTAAGTCTTTATCTAACGATGGGTATAAAGCCGCAATAGCTTTCGCTAAATCAAGCATCGATACGACGTGATAAGCTAGTCCAGATACGAACTCGTGATGGTTCTTTGTCGCTGCTGGATATTCTAAAAATTCGTTTTGGTGCTTATTTAACAAATGTCTTGTTAGACGTTGAATGTTTGGATTTCTCATTTCAAATATGTATTGCGTAATTTTTTCAACCATATCTTCTTTTTTCACTGGTGCTTTTTCTACGAAATCCGAGATATCTGTTACTTCATTTTCATTCGCAAC
The DNA here is from genome assembly GCF_051294775.1 of Bacillus pretiosus. Lineage (NCBI taxonomy): Bacteria > Bacillati > Bacillota > Bacilli > Caryophanales > Bacillaceae > Bacillus > Bacillus pretiosus. The sequence continues at coordinate 261,917 of NZ_JBPPHF010000003.1, read as the reverse complement.
ACGGATTTGTTTCACACGTAATTGAATACGTCCTTTGTAGTTTAAAATATCACCAGCTACTTTAACGATTGTTTCTGCTACATATTGTTTCTCAACTTCTGGCGATACGTCCCATAGCTTCGCTTCAATATCTCCACTTGGATCTTGTAAGATTACTGTTAAAAATGGTTTTCCATTGCTTGCTAAACCTTTTGTCGCTGTTTTAATTAACAAGAAAACATCGACTTGTTCACCAACTTCATATTCTGCAATTTTCTTTTTCATTCGAATTCCTCCACCATATCAATTACTTTTAGTATAGCACACTACAACTCATTTTCTTTACGCTTACGCACTAATTTTATAATCTGTTTTTCTGTAAAATACGTTAGTAAATGCGCATGACATGTAAAGAAGATGACTTGTCTATCTTTCGCAATTTCCTTTATTAGTTCAATCGTACGATTCGTCCTTACCGCATCAAAATGTACAAAACTATCATCAATAATAAATGGATAATCATGCTCAAACGTTTTCGCTAACGCAAATCGTAACGATAAATATAACTGCTCTGCTGTCGCTTGGCTTAGTTCATGACTGTAAAAACGCATACCGTCATTACGCTCAACGATGAACGGTTCTGCCTCTGACGGTGAAAAGATTTTACTATATCGTCCGCCTGTTAAATAGACGAAATACTCTTCTGATTTTTGTAAAATACGAGGAAGATGTACTTCATGATAATATTGCTTCGTTTTCGTTAATACTGTCTTTGCGGCCGCATAAGCAGCCCACTTCTTCACTTGTTCACGCACTTGCGCTTTTTTCATTTCCCATTCGTGTAGTAAATCACCGTACGTACTACCTTCTTCTAAATTCGCGATTTCCATACGATGTTTCGCAATACGCTCTGTCAGTTCTTTCTCTTTCATAAGACAATTTTGCGCAGCTGTCATTTCTTGCTTTAATTTTTCATCATAACCGTCAGCCTCATAATGTTCAGCTAATGATAAACTCGTTAAACGCTGTTCTAACAGATCAATTTGCGGTAATAAACGCCCGATTTGCTGCTCAGCATCTTCACGTTTTTCTGCCAGTTTACCTGCTTTTAAAAACATCTCTTCATCTGTAGAATGTGCGATATGCCATAAACTATCTCGTTCTACTAACAGTTGTTTCAATTGCTCTTGCATGAACTCATATTCTTCTTGCCATTCAGCTAATTTCTCTTTTCGCTGCTTACAAGTTTGTCGCTTTTCTTTCTCATTTTGCATACGGCTTTGCGCCTCGTGCAGCTTACTATATTCCGCACTACCGATAACAGTTTCTAGTTTATGTTCAAATTGCGAAATCATTTCATATAATGAAGATTTCCGCTCACTTTGTTTCTCTAACTCGCGATATAATTGCTGCATTTTTTCCATACGCTCAAAAGCCGGCAATATGTGTGCATACGTATAAAATTCAGGGAACATATAGCGCACTTTATACACATTTACTTGTTCGCTAATGCGGAACGTTTCTCTCTCCCATTCCTCATACGATGAAACGACTTTATCATAAGCTCGCTCCATTTGCTGTAACTTATACGACTCACGCTCAAATAATTTACGTATCTCTTCATCTTTTTCTAATTGATAACGAACTGACATTGCTTCTTCACTTTGTCTCCCACCAGCACTTTGCTGAAGAGTAAGAAGCTCTTCTTGTAATCCACTTGACGGATCTTTATATAAAACAAGGGCAAGAACAATCCCTACAAAAACAATGACACTAATAAATAAGAGCGGGCGGTTGTCTATAAATAAGCTTGTGAATAAAACGCCTGTGTTAATAAGAAGTAACAGAAGACAAACTCTTTGCCACTGTTTTTTCTTTTGCACTGCCGCTCCTGCCTTCTCTTCATACTTGCGCTTCATTCTCTCTGCGCCCATACCGATAAACGCCGCATCTTGGAATGACTTTTCTTTCTCAACTAGCGTATTTCGTTCTTCATCCGCTAACATTTGGTGCTTAACCTGTCTTATGTTTTCTTCTTGTTCTTCTAATTGCTCCTGCGCTACTTTGAAACGATCGTCAAGCTGTACTTTTTGCGTTTCTAGTTCGCGCGCCTTTTGCACCGTTTGCGTAATTAACTCTTTCGTTGCCAAACTCATATCAAACGAAAGAACTGTTTCTTTTTCAAAAGTAGCACCAATTTGTTGCTCTAATTCTGTCAGTTCTTCTTTTATATTCGTAATCGTTCCTGTTATATCACGCATTTCTTGGCGTGCATTTTCGTAAGACATATGCTGCATACGAAGTTCTTCTACATAACTTTCTTTTTGTAAAAATTCTTCATCTATTTGAATCGATTCAATTTCCGTTTGCACAGTCTCTATTTTCTTATGGAGTGAATCCACTTGTAATTGAAGCGGCTCCATCTTCGCCTTAATCGCTTCATAGCGCGCCATCCCGTTTACAGGAAATTGTCCGCCCTCGTTTTCTAACACTTTCTCATGCGCACGCTTTTCAATAACGAGAGGCTCTAGCACTGCTAATATTTCATAATCTTGCTTTCGCTTTTCTGCACTCTCTTTTTCCACGCGAACAAAAGCTAGCTGCTCTTCACTTTCTTTTAACTGCTCCACTTGCTTTTCATACGTGCCAATTTTCCCTTGCCACTCTTTCATCTTCTCTTCAAGCTTCTTCATTTCTTGCAGTGATACGTTAATTTCAGGTTTACGCCCACTCGGCTTAAAACGCTGATCCATTTCTTTTTCTAGCTTTTTATCTAGCTGTAATAACGCATCGCTTCCGACTGCGCTTGCTGAAAATAAATAATTTCCGATATCCGCTTCGCCGAGCTGATGAATATTTTGAAGGCCGTGCATATCAAATGAAAAGACAGATTCAAATAAACTTTCATTCATCCCGCTTAATATATCGTGTAAAATTTCCTCGTTGCCCGTTTTCCCGTCTTCAAAATAAACGGTCACCTCGCCAGCTGCCGTCTTTGGCAACCGTTCAATTTTCAAACGGCCGTACTTCTCTGTTTGCACAGTCATCGCACCGCCATACTTGCCGCCTTCTTTCGGCTCATAACGGCGCTGTCCTCTCGTCGGAAAACCGAATAAAATACTTTTCATAAATGAGCGAATTGTCGATTTTCCCGCTTCATTTTCACCGTATAACACTGTCAGCATTGACAGACCCATTTCCACATTTTCTAATTTTCCGTACCCATAAATATGGAGTTTTTCAATTCTCATTTCTTATCCCTCTCTTGCTGGAATAATTGCTCTAAAATAATATTTTCTGCTTCCTTTTGAATCTCTTTCTTCTCTTCTTCTGTAAAAGATTCAATACTATTACGCGCTACAGGAGATGTCCAAATACTGCGCAATACGCCGTCCATATTGGTGAAAGCTTCTAACTCTTTCAGCACACTACCGACGAAATGGTTTTCCTCTTTCAAACGCTCGATTTCCGCAAAAGAAACCGTCTCATTTTTCCACTTCATCGCATATACGAAGTCTTTTCGCTCTTCGCCAGCTGCTAAAATATGAAAGATCTCTTCCACACGCTTTTCATCACGTAAATAAGGAGAAAGTGGGCCTTGTCCTGTAAATACGACAGTAAGTAGCGTCCCTTCCTCTTCTCTTCGGCACTCATTCATCGCACTCGATGCGCTCGTCATAAGTTCATCAACAGTTTCAAGTCCATCAATATTCACTTCTATCTCGTCCCACACAACATCCGCCGTATGGAAAAATGAACAGTGCGTTCCTTGTTTCGTAAGTTCAATCAGGTATGCACCCTTCTCTCCTGTTTCCTTACGATGACGTCCTTGTATATTACCTGGATAAATAATGCACGGCTCTTCTGATAAAATTTCACGTTTATGTATATGACCAAGAGCCCAATAATCAAACTGCTTTTCTTTCAGCTCACGAATTTGAAACGGTGCATAGCGATTATGCTCTGCATCTCCTTCCACACTTCCGTGAAGCATACCAATATGAAAAGGCGCATCACTCATTTTCGTAAACTGCGCTGTCATATTATCCGTTACCGCTTGCTGCAAATAACTAAACCCGTAAATAGAAGCTAACAACTCACCATTTTTATAAAATGATTTCTCTTCTACATAAGGCTCCGTAAACACATGAACATTTTCCGGAAACTCAATTGCTGCCCAGCTTCCCCCTAAATGATCGTGGTTACCGTGAATAATAAAAACAGGGATATCATACTGCGACAGTCTCTTCATTTGCTCGCGCACAAACACTTGCGCTCTCAAACTTCTCGTCTCCGCATCATACAAATCCCCGGTTAGTAATACGAAATCAACGCGCTCTTGAATCGCTTTATCAACAATACGCTCGAACGATTCAAACGTACTCTGCTTCATTCTCTCCCAAACAGGCTGTGGTACATTCATCCCCATCCCTTTAAACGGACTATCCAAATGCAAATCAGCCGCATGTATAAACTTCACTTGTTTCACAAATAACGATCCTTTCTATATTTCAAAAGTTTCATTTTATCAATATTAAAATTGCTGAAAACTAATAATCATCGGGAATGAATAACTCCCCGATGATTAAAGTTTCACTTTACCCCGTATTAACGGGCAGTAGGCAAAGAAGCCAATCTGAAAGTAAACTGCCCATAAATACCCGATTGGTTCAACTAATAACTAGTGGGGATGAAAAGACTCCCCACTAGTTAAAGTTTCACTTTATTGTAACACGCAATGGCATATATTTCTTTGCATATTCTAGCGATTTATGCCAAAATAGTTATAAGATTCTGTTTTTAATTATTGGAGGGAATTTTCATGGGAGTATACGTTCTAACAGTCTTTGAAAAAGATGGTTCTAAAGCATTAGACGAATCATTCGAGGCGGCAACTGAAAAAGAAGCGAAAGCAAAAGGTGAATCTATTTTACAAGAAAAAGGATTGTATGAAAAAACACATCGCTGCACATCTTCTGCAGGTAAGCTCGTTTTATTCCAGCGCTAAAAAAAGAAGCGTCATCCGCTTCTTTTTCACTCTACTATATCTTCGTCACACCACGTAAACGTCACATCTAGAATGCGATTACCGATACGTACGCGCTTATTCCATTTTCCTGCTTGGATCTGATGTTGCAATTCTGCTTTCATCTTTTCCGTCCAGTCGTGAATCGTTTCACTACCGTTGTACGGATATACGCTCGGAAACTCTTCCTGCAGTAGATGCAAGCTCTCTGCATCAAAATGAAAATGGAAGAAGTAGTTTGCTGTAAGCGATGGTTCTTGCAATCGTAAAAAATGATCATCAACTTGCTTTCTATTCCTATAGAAAGTAAAGATATTCACTTTACCGCTCGTAATTTGGTCAATTTGAATTTCGTGCTTCTCTATAATCACGTCTTGCCCACCTCGTTATATACTATCCTTAGTATATATGTCTTTTGCAACAAAGTTAACCATTTTCGCGCGAAATTCATTTCCTTCATTATATTACCTGTACCTCCATATGCAATCAGAACAAATAAAACAAAGTTGAAGGGGAGCGATCACATGTATTTCGGAAGCAAAGGTTGGTATGTAAAAGAACTTAAAAAATTAGGTATTCGTACTTATGAAGGTAAAAAACTAGAATCATATCGTACGCATGTGTTATCTAGTTTACTTGAGAGAATGAAGAAGGCTTCGGCTTAATAGATGTAGGAAGCAGCTGCGGTTGCTTCCTTTTTATTTTGCACATATCCCCTCCTACATGTAAATGAAACAAGCAATTGAACTACAGGTGTTATAATAAATCCAACTACACTAAGGGGGAACATTACTTTGCACGGAAAACACATTCAATTTCACAAGTTCGGCAACCCAAAAGATGTATTGCAAGTTGAATATAAAAATATAGAACCATTAAAAAATGATGAAGTGCTAGTTCGTATGCTAGTTAGACCGATTAATCCATCTGACTTAATTCCAATAACCGGAGCGTACGCACATAGAATCCCTTTACCTAACATACCTGGTTATGAAGGTGTTGGCATTGTAGAAGATGTTGGCTCTTTCGTTTCTAGAGACCTTATCGGTAAACGTGTTTTACCGTTACGTGGGGAAGGTACTTGGCAAGAGTATGTGAAGACGTCAGCTGATTTTGTAGTCCCTATCCCTGATTCTATCGATGATTTTACAGCGGCACAAATGTATATTAATCCCCTTACAGCTTGGGTTACATGTACAAAAACACTAAATTTAAAACAGGATGACGTTTTATTAGTGAACGCTTGTGGATCCGCTATTGGTCATCTTTTTGCTCAGTTATCACAAATTTTAAACTTCCGATTAATTGCTGTTACAAGAAATAATAAGCATACAGAAGAATTACTACGCCTTGGTGCTGAGTATGTAATTGATACCTCCACTGCCCCGCTTTATGAAACAGTTATGGAATTAACAAACGGGCTCGGTGCAGATGCTGCGATTGATTCTATCGGAGGACCGGATGGAAATGCATTAGCTTTCTCCTTACGTCCAAACGGGCACTTTTTAACGATCGGTCTTCTATCAGGAATACAAGTAAACTGGGCAGAGATTGTCACGAAAGCAAAAGTGCACGCGAACATATTTCATTTACGACATTGGAATAAAGAAGTATCACCATATAAATGGCAAGAAACGTTTCGTCACTTAATTCGCTTAGTGGAAAACAAACAATTACATTTTATGAAAGTCCATTCTACGTATGACTTAGCAGATGTGAAAGCGGCAGTTGATGTTGTGCAGTCTGCTGAGAAAACGAAAGGGAAAGTGTTTTTGACGAGCTATTAACTACAATTGAAGTGGGCTTTTTGATTGACCTTTTAAATAGACTAGATAATACATTTAGGAACGAAAATTTGTAAGTATCTGGTATAATTCTATTAAAAGGTGAAAGGAGATTTTCACATGTGGTTCATTTCGGCAATCGCGCCTGTTGTAATAGTTGGTGGAATTGTAGTATTTGTAATTAAAAGATTGGAACATAAATATAAGAACGGAAAATTAGGTAAGAAAAAATCAAATGAGGCTCAAATTTTATTAGACAGTTTAATACCTATAGGAATGCTCGTTGGCTGTATAATCGGTTTGATTTTCGGCATGTTTTTCCCGGACTTCTCACTGCTTTCCATTAGTTTAGGGTCTGGAATAGGCTATTTATTTGGTTATTTCGCCTATGAAATTTATAGCAAGACAGGAAATAATTTTTCATAATCCAAAAGAAATAAGTGAGGACAGTACATAGTAGTCATATACAATATGTACTGTCCTTTATTTTTGCATCAACGTTATCACCTTACCTTCCACATCCTATACACCTTTTTTATTGATTTTCCTCTCCTCCCTCTTTTGTATATCCGCTTTTTTATTTTCATTGGATCTATACCCATAGTAAAGTAGAGCACATGTAATAACTGAACCTACAATATATCCTAAAAAACATCCTAACCAAAACATAATATAACCCCCTCTATTCATTATAAATTTTATGTAATACAACTCTTTACATACTCAATCGTTTATTTCTATAAACTATACACCCTCTAAAGTTATTCATACCATTATTTCTCCCCTTACCTCAAATAACAATTTTATTATTTATCATAAAGTTAACACTCTCGTTAAACATATATAAAGATTGTTGTATTTCTTACTTTTCTCCTTGAAAACAATATATACTACATTTGAAATAAGCAGGTACGTCTGCTTATTATCTAAATTCCCGTGCAATACCCCCTCACGAAATGCTAGGAGCAATCCTAGCATTTTTTACAATAACGTTTTGCTTATTTTTTGTACTTACAATACGCCATCAACTCTTCTTCATTTTAACTTTAATCATGAAACAAAAAAATCCCCTCAAAGCATGAGCTTCAAGGGGGAGCCTGTTTTTTATTTACTTATATACGTACAGCTGTACCACTTACAGCAACCATTAACATTCCATCACGAACAACTTCGTAATCTACGTCAATACCAACGATAGCGTTCGCACCTTTTTGTTTTGCAAGTTCTTTCATTTCATCCATTGCGATATCACGAGCTTCTTTTAGCTTGCTTTCGTAAGAACCAGCACGACCACCGACAACATCACGAACGGAAGCGAATAAGTCGCGGACAATATTTGCACCCATAATAGCTTCACCATTTACAATATCGATATACTCAATAATTTCTTTACCTTGAATTCCAGACGTTGTTGTTACAATCATGACTGACACTCTCCTAATATGTTGTAGTTTTTTAATGCGCTTTCTTATGTCTTTATTATGACACAGAAAAAGTATCTAATCTATTGAATTACCTTACAGGAGTGTGACAATTTTGTAAGAATGAAACGGCTATTATTTAATAAAGCGCTTTTACGTTAGGATACATAAACGATTTTCTATTTTCTTTCCAATCCTTTTCCACTTCTTTAAAGGTTGGTCGCCCTAATTCTTCATTGTTTTCCTGTTTACTAAACCATTTCTTCACATACTGCTCTCCATTTTTATTTTGAACCGTACAAAGGAAACTATTACTACTATCCTTTAATATTTTTACAATCACGAAAAGACACCCCTTCTCTCTTAAACTTGATCTTTTACTATAAGCCCTTCCTCTCTTATAGTCATACGACTCCTCGGCCGTGCCAAAGTTGTAAGATCAAAAACGATATTCATTATGTTTAAATATGTGACGTACATATTATTTAAAGAAATCAGAGTTATACGCATTATGCTTATCAAATATTTTATAGATTTCTAACTTATGATCTAATTTTGCATCTACTAAAATTAATATGTTTCCATCGTAAATGTATTCTTCATATTTTTTAGCATGTTCTTCGGGAATTCCTAATCCGATAAATGCTCCTATTAAACTTCCAGCTCCTCCGCCAATACCGGCTCCTCCAATAGCTGCTGCGATAGGTCCCGCTGCTACGATTGGACCCATTCCAGAAACGGCAAGTATACCAAGACCTGTTAATAAACCACCGAGTCCGCCTGCTACTCCTCCAGCTACAAGCCCTGTTGCTGAAAAGATATCCGCTTTATGTGCAGTTTCATGATTCACTTTTTCACCCGATTTTTCTTCCAGATGTTCAATTTCCTTTTGATCCTTTGCAATAGCTGAAATATTATCCGCCGAGTATCCTTTATCATTTAATTCATTAATAACACATGCCGCATCATCAATTGTTCTAAAAACACCTACTATTTTTCTATTTACATCCATAACTATTAACCTCCTAAAGTTTTATATAATGTATCTTTATCTTTCTTCATTTCTGTATACACTAATCTTCTTATTAACATAACCATTTACGAAAAAAGCGAATAGTAAAAGGATTACAAGCGAACTACTTAACAAGTAAATTAAATCAAATGTAATATCAATCATCATTTCATTCATGTATACCAGACTCCTTTTTATTTAAAGTAAAAGTATATTTTTATAGACTAGAACTCTTATAATTCATCTTCAGTCAATCTCTTTCTAGTATATGTATACCCTTCGTAACCCTTTCTAAACGTAAAAATACTATAATTATATTTTTTCTTATTTATATGTTTAACATTTTTTAAAACGGGTATGTTTATATTGTTATGCTTACTATATGGAAAGGAATATTTCGATGAATGCAATCCAATCTACTACTATTCTTTATAATGAAACACCTACAATAACGCAGATTCATCATTTTTATGCTTTAATGACAACATTTCAAACGAATTTATTTATAAGTAAACACGGAACACTTACTTCTATTAAAAACTTAAGCACATTAGTATCCTTTTTCCTTACTGTAAAAAAGAGAGAGCTTGTATTATTTATCTTTGAAGGAATAGATGCAAAAAAAGCTTTAAGAACACTCTTTCCTTCTTAAAAGTTATATGATCCCCCTATTCCCTCGATTGTTACTTTTCATATATAGTTTTATATTTCAAAATGATTTCCTCTATTAAAAAAGAACCCCCTAATACAATAGGGGGATTTCTAGTTTGGCCTTATGAAAACTGATATAATATATATTACGTTTTTCATTCTTTACAATTGAAAACTTTGAATAACCTTGAAGGTAGGAATTTTTAATGAAATCGAAAGCAAAATTTAGTATTCGCTTCAAAATTATGGCTGGTTATTTAGTTATCATTTTGTTCTTGCTTATTTCTTTCATTATGTTAAACAATGGAATTTCCAGTTTACAAAAATCTCGTAATTTTATTATTGATCACGATTTTAAAGTTCTTAATTTAACGAATCAAGTGGAGAAAGATTTACTCACAATTGAAAATAAAGCGAAAGGATTTATCACTTCTAATGATGCAAATTACGTTCAATCCCTTAACGCTGCGGAAAAGGATTACGAAAAACATTATCAAGATCTTTTAGCTCTATTAGAGGATAACCCTTCTCAGCAAGAAAAATTAAAACAGATTAATGAAAACATTACTAGTTGGATTCATAAAGAGATTCACCCATTCATTACGAATCACAATAATAATAACGTACAAGCGATCGACACGACTCAAATTCAATCATTACAATCGCAGCTAACTAACTTCCGTAGTGTAGAGGAACAACTAACGAAAAAAAGAGCTGCACAATTAGATACCGAAAATAATAAATTAGAGATTTGGTTATATAGTTTATTGTTCTTACTTTCTTGTATTTCCATTATCATTTCACTCTATATTTCGAATTCCATTACAAAAACGATTAAAAATGTAATTCAAGTTATTAAATCCATTTCTTCTAAAGAAAAAATTACGGAAAGAATTCATGTAAACACACGGGATGAAATAAAAGATCTTGCTCATACAACGAACCACCTACTAGACGAAATATCTAAAAGAGAGTGGTTGCAAACCGAGCTTGCAGAATTAATTTTAATGTATCAAGGTGTATCTTCTATTGAGATGTTAGGTAGCAAAATTCTTAGTGGAGTTATACAAAAAACGCAAACTTCTTGCGGTGCATTTTATATACGTGAAGAAATTGAAGACACTGTCTACTATGTGAAGAAAGCTTCTTTCGCAGATCAAGGTGCTGATATTGGGAAACAATCCATTAAAATGGGTGAAGGTTTCATTGGGCAATGTGCTTTAGAAAAACAAAGCTTTATTCTTCGAGAAATACCAGAAGAATTTCGTTATGTCACTAGCGGCCTATTAGAAATACGCCCTCAAAACCTACTAGTCGTCCCTATCTTATTTGAAGATGAAGTAATAGCAGTAATGGAGTTAGTAAGTGTAACTGAGATTTCAGACTTACATCAAGATTTAATTCAACAAACCGTTGATAACCTAGGTTTAACGATCCATAGTATTATGGGACGTATGCGAATTCAAACTCTTTTACATGAATCACAAGCAATGACAGAAGAGCTGCAAGTTCAATCCGAAGAATTGCAAACGCAAGCTGAAGAACTACAAATGCAAGCTGAAGAATTAAGAACAACGAATGAACAACTAGAGTCTAGAACGGAAGAGGCCGAGCAAAAGACAGCTGACTTACAAATTACTAAATCAGAATTAGAAGAAAAAGCAAGTGAGTTATTACGTAGCTCAAAATACAAATCTGAATTTCTAGCAAATATGTCACATGAATTACGCACACCGTTAAATAGTATTTTACTATTATCTGAAATGTTAAAAGAAAATCATGATAATCATTTATCCGATGATGAAATTGAATTAGCAACTGTCATTCATTCATCAGGGAAAGATTTACTTACTTTAATTAATGACATACTAGATTTATCGAAAGTGGAAGCTGGGAAACTAGATGTGATTTTTGAAGCAACGAACATAAGTGACATGGCAGCAAGTATGCAGCAAAACTTTTTACATATAGCTGCACAAAAAAATGTCGAATTTACGATTGAAGATAGTGATACAATTCCTGATCTATTTTATACAGATGCAAAACGGATTGAGCAAATTATTAAAAACTTATTATCCAATGCATTTAAATTCACGGAAAAAGGATCCGTTTCTTTACATTTCGATTCGATAGAAGCAACTAATTTGAGCAATGAAATGCAGTCTATCAGTAATGATTGGATGACAATTTCGGTAAAAGATACCGGCATTGGTATTGCTAAAGAACAGCATCAACTTATTTTCGAAGCCTTTCAACAGGCAGATGGCGCAACGATTCGGAAATATGGTGGTACAGGCTTAGGATTATCTATTTGTAAAGAGTTTGCTAGACTGTTAGGTGGTTGGATTACGTTAGAGAGTCATGTAGGAGAAGGCAGTACTTTCACTGTATATATTCCTAACCTTCCAAATGGATTAACTGATATACAAGTATCCAATTTAGAAGTTGCAGCAACGATAGAAGATGTTATTCCTGCTGAAGTTGTGGAAGAGACTATCGTGACACCAGAAACAAATAACGTCTTCCAAGAGAAAACCATTTTAATTGTCGATGATGATCACCGAAATATATTTGCATTACAAAATGCATTAAAAAAACAGCATGCCAACATTATTACTGCACAAAACGGCATAGAGTGTTTAGACATACTAAAAAACAATACAAATATTGACCTTATTTTAATGGATATTATGATGCCGAATATGGATGGTTATGAAACGATGGAACATATCCGAATGAACTTAAGGTTACATGAAATACCTATTATCGCATTAACTGCGAAAGCAATGCCAAATGATAAGGAAAAATGTTTATCTGCTGGCGCTTCAGATTATATAAGTAAACCATTAAATTTACATCAACTCTATTCAGTAATGAGTGTATGGTTAATAAAATAAGTGAGGTTTAATTTAAGTGGAAAATAAGTATTATAATTTTGATCCATCCGTCGATATGGATAAGCGCACGAACTTAGAAATTGAATTACTATTGGAAGCGGTATTTAAACTATCTGGCTTCGATTTCCGCCAATATGCTCGTACATCTATTTATAGAAGAATTTGTAATAGAATGCAGATCTCTAATATCCCAACCATTTCAAAGTTAATTGAAAAAGTAATTCATGAGGAAGGGTTTTTAGAACAGGTATTAAATGATTTCTCCATTAATGTAACTGAAATGTTCCGTAACCCTAACTTTTTTAAAGCGCTAAGAGAGCATGTCATTCCTGAATTAAAAAAGTATCCTGAAATTAGAATTTGGCATGCTGGATGCGCAACTGGTGAAGAAGTATTATCAATGTCCATCTTACTTCACGAAGAAGGATTAAGTGAAAAAGCTGTTATTTACGCAACAGATATGAATACAAATGTGTTAGAAAAAGCAAAACAAGGCATCCTTCCGTTAAATAAAATGCAAACTTATACGAAAAACTATTTACAAGCTGGCGGTACACAAGCATTTTCTAACTACTATTCAACAGATAATCGTTTTGCTTATTTTAATCCATCTCTTTTACAAAACATTATCTTTGCGCAACATAATTTAGTAACTGATCAATCTTTTAACGAATTTCATATTATACTTTGCCGTAACGTTTTAATTTATTTTACAGGTAAACTTCAAAACCAAGTACAGCAACTATTTTATGAAAGTTTAGGCCACAATGGATTCCTATGTTTAGGAAATAAAGAAACTCTTCGTTTTTCAAATATAATGCCGCATTATATCCAATTTAATCCGAACGAACAAATCTATCAAAAAATACAATAAAAAGCGTATGAAATCCTCTGTTTGGATTTCATACGCTTTTTATTTCGCATTCGTTTGTATCATAATGAGGCACATATCATCTGATTGTTCTTTCTTCTGTTCTTCCTTATAAAACCCTTCTATCTCTTCTTCTAAATCTCCCCATTTTCTTTCTGTAAAAGCACGTAATTTCTCTTCAGACTCAAATTCATCATTTGCAATTGCTTCAAGCACACCATCTGTAAATAATAATATTTGAGCGTTCTTCTCAAAAGGTATAACTGTCTTTTCAACTTTTATTTCATCAAAAAATCCTACCGCACAACTCCCGCGATTCAGTTCAACCATATTTGTTTCATCAACTAAAACGTATCCAGAAGGATGTCCTGCATTTACATATTCAATCGTTCTCTTTTCTGTATCCACTACTAAATATATCGCTGTAAAATAATATGGAATATCGTCATTCTCATTATGTAAAAGAGTCATATATTTATTTAAGTCTTTAATGACAAGTTCTGGATCGATTAAAGATTTAATCGTTTCACGTAATACAGACGAAATAAACATACAAACTAATGAAGCAGATATACCATGTCCCATCACATCTAATAATATAATACCGTAGCGGTTTTCATCGATTTTATACCAATAATACATATCTCCAGCTAGTTTGAATGAAGGTAAATAGCTTGCTTCAATTTTTATATAATCTTCTCTTAATGGGCTACTTAATAAGTTTCTTTGTACTTGTGTAGCTAAATCCAATTCATTACGAAGGTTTTCTTCTTGTTCTTTATGCCAATTTAATTCCGATTTCAAGCGCAATGCTACACGCATACGCGCTAACAATTCAACTTTATTTATCGGTTTCGTAATATAATCCATTGCACCTATATCAAGCGCTTCAGCTAATTTATTCGCATCTTCTAAAGCTGTTACAAAAATAATAGGAATATCTTTACACTTCTCCTCATTTTGTAATCGCCTACAAACTTCAAGTCCATCAATTTCAGGCATCATAATATCTAATAGTATTAAATCAATTTCATTATGCCTGGAAGAATCTTTTCCAAATTGAATGTATTCGAAAAGCTCTTGTGCAGAATTAAGCGATACAAGATCCTGATATCCGGCTTGTTTTAAAATTTTTTCAATTACAAAGATGTTAACCGGATTATCATCGACAATTAAAATGGACACAAGTTATTTCCCCTTTTCTTATATAAAATGTAAATCTATGATCATTTTCTATTTTTCTAGTATTACATACTCAGTTACAAAATGAAAATTTCCTACTCAAACATATTTTTTATACAGCAAAAGAACAAACCCCCCTAGAAATGAGAGTTTGTTCTTTCACTCTATAAATTAATTTAACACCATTGCTTTATCACTTAAAAGACGATCTAACTCTTCCATATGATTTGTTTCATCTGCAATCATATCTTCTAACTTGACAACTAACTCTGTCATATTTAATTTCGCGGCCTGTTCTTTTCTCGTTTCATAACGCTTAATTGTTTCATATTCTGACTTCCTAGCTTCTTCTAACATTTCTCTAACATCTTCTACTTGTTTCACTGGTAAAGGGATCGTAGTAGGTGTACCACCTAACGTCTTAATTTTCTCCGCTAAATATAGGGCATGTCCTTGTTCATCACTAATTTCAGATTCAAAGAAAGGTTTTAACACTTGTCTATATATACCAGAAACTGTAGCTGCATTATGGTTATACATAATAATTGCCGAGTATTCTCCTGCTAAATCTTCATTCAATCCTTCGATTAGTTCTTTCACATCGTGTGACATTTTTCTATCTCCTCCTATACTTAATAACTACCCCTTTTCTCATGTTTTAAACATAATTCTGTAAAATTTTTATGTATCTAAAAACGCTGCTTGCTTCAATTTACTTATCGCTTGCCTTTTAATACGAGAAACGTGCATTTGTGAAATACCTAACCGTTCCCCTGTATCCTTTTGATTTAAATTCTCTTCAAATATATAATGAATAACACTCTTTTCCGTATCATTTAATACGTTAAAAATATCCTTTAAAACGAGACGCCTTTCTGTCTCTTCATATCCTTGCTCTACTTCACCTACAGATTCAATTCTCGCTACCGAACTGCCATCAGATGAATTTTCAACTACATCGTCTAAGGAAGATACTCGATAATTATTTTTCGCATCCATAATTTCTAGCACTTCCTCTTCGGATAGTTCTAAATGATCCGCAATCTCTATAATCTTCGGTGAACGTTGCAGTTGATCTGTTAGCTCCTCTATCGCAAGTTTAATCTTCCCGCCTAAATCTTTAATTCGCCTTGGAACATGAATACCCCAAGTTTTATCACGTAAATACTTCTTTATTTCGCCTACTATCGTAGGTATTGCAAACGGCTCAAAAGCATTCCCTATCGAGTAATCATACCTTCTTATTGCGCCTAAGAGCCCTAACATTCCTACTTGTATAATATCCTCATGCATCGGCCCACCTTTTGAATAGCGATATGCAATGGAATGTACGAGATTTTTATAGTGATGAACTAATCTTTCCTGTGCTTCATCACATTGGTTTTGTTGGAAGTCTGCAATTAGTTTAATAACGTCTTCTTTAGCAAGATTTGTAGGTTGAGATTGGATTTCCATCATTCTCCACCTGCTCTCTTTGTATATATTTTGTCATTAAAACTGTCATGCCCTCATCATGCATAATTTGTATATCATCCATTAACGTATTGATTAAATATAAACCTAAACCATTTTCCGGCAAATGTTCTACTGGTTTACTAATATCATACGGACCAACTTTCTCTTTTAAGGTGCTAAAATCAAAGCTAATCCCATTATCAGCAACCATAATTTCTAATCGATCTTCATATAGCCCAAAGACAATTGCAATTTCTCCAACGTCTTCTTTGTATGCATGTTGTACAATATTTGTACATGCTTCACTAATAGCAATTTTCATATCTTCTATATCGTCATAAGCAAAGCCCATTCGATTCGCAACACCAGCCATTGTTAAACGAATAATAGCCACATATTCTGCCTTTGCAGGAATTTTCATTTCTATCTTTTCAAATCTCTCCATCATCCCTAGTCACCTTCTTTCTACTTTTTCAAAATCGGAATTCAAATTTAATATTTCTGTTAGTCCTGTAATATCGAATAATCTTTTTAGTCTTTTAGATACACCAATAAACTCTAGCTTTCCATCATTTTTCTTAATTGCTTTTAATAGAGCTATAAACACGCCTAAACCTGTACTATCCATATACTCTACCTCAGTAAAATCTACTACAATATGAACCTCTTTTTCGCTTGCAATAGGCATCATCTTATTTTTTAAATCTGATGCCGTATATGCATCAATTTCACCATTAAGTTGTACTGTATAACCTACATCATTTTGCAAAATATTTACTGCCAAATTCATCATTTCCGCCCCCTTATCTCAAACTCTTACTATTTAATTACCCATAAAAATTAATTTTAAACATATTTTTTTATTTTCATTATAAATAAATTTTCTACACCTTTCTCGGCTTAACACTTAAATCGTACTAATAAATGTTTAAAACTTATAATTTTGTGTATGTATAATGTATAAACATTATTTTTAGGGGGATCTATCTATGGAAGAGCACAACTTTAAAAAGGGAGATTTCGTTCAATTTTCTTATCGACACGATCATGCTACAAAATTAATTGGTTCCATTATTAACATACTAACGAATACAATTGTAGTGGATATCGGTAATAGCGAAGACTTATCTCATATAGAACCAAGGCAGGTCGTAAGAATAAATAATTGTAAAAAAGTAACGATGGTTTAATACATAATAGAAAGTGTAATTTTAATGAGTGGGGGTTCTTCATCCTCCACTCTTTCCTATGCAGATTACATAAAAAAAGCATCCAAATTAGTTTAATTGGATGCTTTTTTTATGTATTTTTACGAGTTTATTAACCTTATAGTCGTATATAACAAACTTAAGATTACTATTCATTATCATACTTACGCTTTCCGCAGCATTCTAGAAAAGAATGTAACGATTAAAATAAAGACGATTGCACCTAATAAAGCTGGAAGAATAAAGATGCCTCCCCATTCAGGACCCCAATGACCAAATAACGCACTACCTACCCAAGATCCGATTAATCCGGCAATCACGTTACCAACTATACCTAACGGAAAGTCTTTTCCTGTAATCATTCCAGCTAACGCACCAATAAGTCCACCTACAATACACGTAATAATAAGTCCCACAATTAAACCTCCTATATTCGTTTTATATTGGATTCATCAAGCTTTGGTATGTAACCAAAGCTTGATGAACATATATTATTCTTTATTATCCAATTCATCACTTATCTTTTGTTTCACTTTTCCGACTTTTTCTTTTATCGTTCCCTTCGTTTTTTCCCACTTCCCTTCATTTTTCAACTCTCTATCTTCTGTAACTTCACCAATTCCTTCTTTTACTTGTCCTTTTTTCTTTTCAACTTTACCTTTAACTTGTTCTTTTAGTCCGTTCTCACTCATATTTACAATCTCCTTTTCGTAATAGATTTATAGATTTACAGGATACAAATTTAAATAGAATACATGCATCTTCTTTCTTGTAACCATTCACCGACTCTTTCTAAATCCTTAACGAATAGCAAGATTTTTCCTTCATCCAGCTTTTCTTCGTAGAAGTTCGCCTCTTCCTCATTAAGCCCTAACTCTTGCATCTTATTTCTTAACTGATCTCCCGTGTTTTGAAAGACGTTAATAATGCTTGTCCCAAGTCCCTCCTCTTTTATCCCAATTGTATTCACGTCTGCATTGTCTGCGATTCTATCTGTCCTCTCTTTCTCATGTGTTAATACGTAAATATCTTTTTGGTCTATCCCTTTCTTCACTAGATCATTCGCCGCATTCATGACCTCTTTCTCCGTAATAAATTCATATACAAAAGGTTTACTATACTTCGTTTCCATCTTTAACTTCCTCCTTTAAAATGAATTATTTGTTATATTATATGTAGTACACCCATTTTCGAAATGTTAAACATAAAATATGAAAAAAAATGAAAAGGAGAGGACATATGCACTTTCGTCTAGAGCTATTTGTTGAAGATTTACAAAGGTCTATTCGTTTTTATGAGGAAATCCTTACCCTTGTATTCTCAAAAAAGAATGCAACTGGTGCAATGATTAAACTAGGGGATTTTTCTTTATTATTGACCCCTGATTATATTCTTAATGAAAATCATTATTTAAAAACAGGTGGACTTAATCCAAAAGGAAAAGGTGTTGAGGTTATCATAGTTTTTGATAATATCGAACAAATATACCAACATGTATTAGAAAAAAATTACCCAGTGGAATCTAACCTTAAAATTCAATCTTGGGGAATGAAGGATTTTCGTATTGTAGACCCCGATGGTTATTATTTAAGGTTAACCTCCTCTTGAATTTACCCTATCCCAAAACTAGTAGAATAAATCTACTTACAATAACTACCTAAATTAACAGAAAATTGTTACAATTAAATGTGAGGAGGGATACTATGAAAAAAATCATATCTATATGCGCTCTAACCGCTCTATCTTTCACTTTAATAGGCTGTGCCAGTACCTCAACTACAGACAAATCTCCACAAGCTAAACAAGAACAGAAACAAAATGCCTTTCAATTAAACTCCGCAAATATTACAGATATCGAAATACTTAGCACAAAAAATAACAACGTTTCAAAATCTCAAACAGACAACGAAGAAATGATACAATCTATCGTTTCAGCAGTTCAAAAAGGCAAACCTAAACAAATCAAACTAGATCAAAAAAAGAGAGAATCTGCGCATTCTACTATCACCGTTACATATAAAGATGACGCAAAAGAAGAGTTTCTTGTGTGGGTTGATAATAAGGAGCAAATTACGATTGCTAAAGATGAGAAGAAAGATAAGGTTGAAGGTGTGACAGTGAATATTAAAGATGTGAAAATGATGAAGGATTTCTTCTAAAATTTTAATATAATTGATGTTAAAAAAGAGTAGGATGTAATCCTACTCTTTTTTAATCTTGTCCAATAAATAAACTTTTATAAAATCTATTTAAGTTCTAATTTTGCTAAATCATGTTGTAAAACATTATTTCCTTCTTGTGGGTTAAATACAATTGCACTAAGACCAAAAACATTCGTAACAACATCTCTATCTTTCGAACGAATGATTCTTACTTCATAAGCAAAAACTCCTGGAGGAAGAGCTGCTGAACGAAAAGTAACATATCGATTAGGTGCCAATGTTTGTGTTGAAGGGTCTACTAATGGTAACAATACCGGAGAACCCAATGACCAATCAAACATTTCAACAGTTACTGTATGAGTATCATCTGGATCAACATTCATAGCTTCCACAGTAAGAAACAACGTAGCGGAATGTCTACGTAATACACCCGTTGACAAAGTTTCATTGTGATGTTTATGACATTTTCCAGGAGGATGACCATAGCCATAACTCATATCAATTCCCCCCTTTCATTTACAATTAAGGACAAGTATTCCTTATAATATATAATGCTAGTATTATTTTAATGAAAGGTATAAAAGCGGATTTCTATCTATATTTTTAGATATTTTGTTTTTCATTTATTCTCTCTTAAAGAATAATATAGATTCTCTTATTTTGAAAAAGACCTGCTCCATTCATACATACATAAAGTAAATGGAATCCGTTAAAACACATGAGTGATCCTTTATTTTCCCCCTCCTATTTAAAGGAGGAACTTTTATGAGGTTTGGTGGTAGTTGTGGTTTCGCCGGAGGATTTGCTTTATTAGTTGTATTGTTTATTTTATTAATCATCGTTGGAGCTGCTTGCTTCTGCTAAAAAACTATCGCCAAGACAATCATGTGAGTGTCTTGCCTTCATATGTAAAAAAAGCCCACCTATTTCCGTAGGCAGGCCTTATCTTTATTACACAATAAGAAAGTATACTCTCTTTTCCTCTGAATTTTTATGTAATTATACATATTCACGACAATGCATGTAGTAATTTATAAATTGTAGGCATACTCTATGCCCATCAAGCTAAAATTTTAAAATATCCCAAAACAAAAAATGAGCCAAATCCTTCCACATAGCTATATAAAGTTAAAGTGAAAGCTAATAAATAACAGGATAAAAGTAGAGAAAGTACAAATAAAAAAGGAGTGAAATCTCACTCCTTTTTTATTTATAGACTTTAATAAACATTTGATCGCTATTATAAAATTGTGAAGTTAAGCTTATATCTATTTTAAGATTATTTTTTTCTATCATAAGCTTGTGTGTATCTCCTACATCATATTCATCTTTTTCTACATTAGAAGCTAATCGTGTATCAATTTCTTTACTTAAATCTAAGTTCGGATTTATCATGCTAATCCATTTTTTAGCTAACTCTATTAATGATTTGTCATCTTTAGCGTTATCGATTACAAACATGACAAAAAAGTCATTCTCATTATTACCACGTACATAAAAATTGCTACCGAAATCAGCAAATCCTCTTAAGTTAGGAGTTTTTAAAAATACTTCTGAATACGGACCTCCTATATCACTGTACTTTAAATTCACATTATATTTTGCATTAATTTCAGTAACAAGATTTTGTGCTTCCTTAGAGATAGATTTTTTTAATACAGATGATCCGTTCACCCAATAATCTTTATCATAGTAAACATCATCAGTCTCTAACTCTTGCGGGATAACAGTAGGCTTTGACTCAGGCTCTTTTTCTGGTTTTTCGGATTTAATAATTGCATTGTATAAGAATTGTGCATACTGCTCACGAGTTACGATACTTTGAGGGTCAAACATATTATCGCCCGTACCAGCAGTAATTTTATTTTCTTGTAATGCGCTAATAGCGTTTGTTGCCCAGTAATTTTTATTTACATCTTTGAAAGTTGTAGTAGATGTCGCTTTTAAGTTAAAAGCCCTTGTTAATACAGCAGCCAATTGTTCGCGTGTTAAAATATTATCCGGACCAAATGTGCCGTCACCGAATCCACTCATAATACCTGTTTTACTAAGACTTAAAATTTCTTTTTCAAACATATGACCTTTAATATCAGTAAAAGTGTTTGGTGCATTAGGTTCATCTGCTGGATTCAAATAAAGATATATCATTCTAGCTACTTGTCCACGTGTAATACTATCACCAAAACCAAACATTCCGTTTCCATAACCAGCTACAATATTTTTCTCTTTTAAATCCATAATCGCTTTATAGGACCAGTGATTTGCAGGAACATCTTTAAATCCTATCGTGTTTTCTGCTTGTACATTTGTTAGAGGAGCTAGTGTTGTTGATGCAATAACTGTCCCCGCCAAAATTAGTTGTTTAAAATTCATAATTGAATCCCCTTATCCTTAACATAGCGTGTCCATAAAGAATATTACACACACCTTTTTTAATATTAACATATAAAGATCTTTAATGTAGGTTAATTTTGGATATTTCAAGAATATTATTCCATATAATACTGTTTACAAAATTAAAATTATAATAACTGTTTCCAATACGTATTCTTATCCTTTATCCATTTTAAAAAGATACCATTTACAAACTCAAAAAAATCCCCTCAAAGCATCAGCTTTAAGGGGACCCATCCTATCATCTTCTCTCTTCATATAATCGATTTGCTTTATACGAACAAACTAAATACATAACAATTGCAGCAGGGATAAACAACCATGCAAAGCCTCTCATCAATGCAAATGGTGTTTCAAATAAGAATGACCATAGAAATGATATACCTTGCTTATCCCATAGTCCTGGCGTAAAATATAGTTCTTTCGGATTTGCAAGTGCTCCTAAATGAATCGTGTCATTAAACATAAATAGAATTAATATTGGAATAGAGCATATAGCTAATTCTAAAAATGTTTTAGATAGACGTTTATACTTCCCTGCTCGTGACATTTGATCTGAAAAAATGTCATCTTCACTTTCCTCATTTACCTTTTTAAAATAGTGCGTACCTGACCACCAATTACCAGCTATATGCTCCCAGCCACTATCTTCAAATAATGTACAGTAATTAATAAATTCACTTTTTCTACTAAATACTCTATGGTCTATTCTAATCGTCGCATCTTCCGGCTCTGTATATCTAAATGTATAACCAAATGTATTGCTTTCTAGTTGATAGCCTTTCCAAGCCATCTCTTCTAACCATTTTTCCTCTTTCTCAAAGTCTAAAAAGAATTTCAATCTCCACATCATCGTTTCCCCCTGACTATACGTGTAATAAACTTTTTGTAACCTCAATAATGTGCTGCATTCTCATAAAGTCTAAGTGCAATACTTCTTTCCCACGTTCCGTAATGACATACACTTTTCTTCGTTTATCTTCACTTTTTACCGATTCTATTAACCCTTGTTTTAATAAATTTTCAACCGCACCATACAATGTACCCGCTGCGATTTTTACTTGATGATTACTCAGTTCCTCTACCTTTTGCATAATTAAATATCCATGAGCTGGCTCTAATAAAGCTAAAAGAACGTAATATGTTGTTTCCGTTAATGGTAAATTTTTATCTCTATTCATAAAGACCTCCAATGTAACGATAAATATATAGCTAAACTATATAGTCCAACTGTATAGTTTAATTTTATACAGTTGAACTGTATATGTCAAATTAAGTTATAAAAAAACAACCTAGATCCAACATGGGATCTAGGTTGTTTTTTTACATAAACGTAATCGTCACTAAAGAATATCCTTCTTTTGCATTATACGGCTCAGCTTTATAAGAAACACGGTTCGCCCCTTGCGGATAACCGATTTCTCCAATAACTTTTTTCACATCTTGCAACGCACCATCCATTGATTGTTTATAAAGGATTTCAATCTTTGGTGACTTTTCGTTATAACGTTGCTGCATTTTATTTTTGAATTCATTATAGTTATTTGCAATGTATTCATTTCCTAAATAATTTAACTTTGTATCTTTTAATATTTGCTGATATGCAGGGATTTTCGTACCACCTACCGCAATTTTATTTGTTAATGTACTATAATAATTTGTTGTAGCTTGCGGATAGTCCCCGCGGTTCCACTCATGATTTCTTGCGATTTGCTCATCTGATAAGTTGAAATAAGAATATGTTACGCGGCCTTGTTCATCTGGTATTGGATCATCGAATGTTGTATCAAGGTGATACCATTTGTTTTCGATTTTCACTAAATTCCAAGCATGAGGCTGTCCGTCTCCAGTTCCTACTACAAAATGATTCTCAATTCCAGCTTCTTTTAATAATTGATAAGTTAATAGTGCATAACCTTGGCAAACCGCAGAACGATTTACAAGCGCTTCATATGCGGTGTAAGCTTTATAAGACGTATCGTAAGAAATATGCTTTACGACATAATCATGAATCGCCTTCACTTTTTCGTGATCATCCATTCCAACTTGCGTAATAGAAGAAACAATTTCCTTTGCTTGCTTCATTACATATTCCGTTTGTTCTTTCGTTTCACGATATGTAATTTTTAACGTAAACATATAATTTCCAGGTGATCCAGAAATTCCATATGAAACATTCGATCTATTATAATTTGTATACTCATTTTTACTTGCGACTTCTTTATAGGCGTTGAAAAGTGTCTTCATTACTTCTTCCTGATTACCATTTTTCGTTTTATATGGAAGTGTAATATTCGTTTCGTACGCATTAATACGCTTTTGTACTTCATCTTTAAATGCCGCTAATAATGCTGTATCTCCGGTATCTTGCACCGCAACTTCAGGCTTTTTATATTTCAAAGTATTATATAAAAACTGTGCATACTGTTCACGTGTTACCGTTTTAGATGGCTCAAATTTCCCTTCGCCTGTACCAGAAGCAATCCCGTTTGATTGCACCGCACTAATGGCATTTTCACCCCAAAAACCGCTTGGAATATCGTTAAACGTATACTTTTGTTTCGCAGAAAGATGGAAAGCGTTTGTAAGAATTTGTGCCATTTCTGCGCGGCTAACAGAATCTTTCGGTCTAAATCCACCGTTTGCATCACCTTTAAAAACCCCTAATTTCGTTAACGTTAAAACCTCTTCTGGAAACAATGTTGAACCTGAGCGAATATCTCGATACGGATTATTTAAAGTAGATCCATCTTTTAATACGTATCGAGCACCTTCATTACTGAACGTACCACCTTGCTTATTCGGTACTAACACACGATAAATTAAAGCTGCAACCTGTTCTCTCGTCGCAACATCACCGAAACCAAACTTTCCATTTCCATAACCAGAAATAATATTTTTACCCGCTAAATCTTTAATCGCTGGATACGACCAATGCGATGTAGGCACATCAGAAAAAATACCCGCCTCAGCAGCCTTCACATCACTGCCGTTTGTATACAATAAAGCACCACCAATAAGTGATAATGATGTAATTGATTTTAATAGTTTTGTGTACATAATTCCTTCTCCCAATACGTTCTCTATTTTATATTTTGTCGAAAAATCTAAAAATATGACAAAATACATTATACAATTAAAAGGTTTTGAGGGATATATTGAATTTTAAAATATGCAAAAATTCATATTAATATATTTTTCCGTGTTAATATTATGTTGTTTTATTTATGAATATGTATAGGTAGTAACTCGTTATAACTCCCCTCATGGTAATCTCTAATTTTATATTGAAATTCTTTAAAATAATTCTTCTTTATTTCTCAATATAAGGAGTCTTGGATTTCCATTAACACTCCTGTAATATTATTAACAAAGAGTAAGGTAAGAGTTACTCTTTGCCATTTTAGAAGAGGTTCTGTTGGAGACAACAGAACCTTTTTTCATATAGAGGTAGTTTTATTAAATTTTTCACCACTAACTATAAAAAAACATCTTATAATCATAATGTAACAAATTGATGCATTTAGGGTAGATCAACTGCCAGTTACACTAGAACTTATTCTTTTCATTCTTATAGTAATCAGTGCTGTTGGCTATTTAATAAAAGAATACCGACTATCATAATCTAATTTATAAAACATGAATTCCTTCGAATAAAACTCAATATTATGTCCATAATGTTGATAGGCTGTATGCCAACATTCATTTAGTTTTCTCTGTATCTCCTTGTATTGAGCAGTTAGCCATTGCTAGCTGCTCTTTTATATGTAACCTTATTAGACAAGTTTTCATATAATGTAGTCATTCCTTTCTTATAAAGTGAAACTTTAATCAGCCCTCACCAATCGGGCTGCCCGCAAATAGTGGGATAAATTAAACTCGTCACTTGAATTATAAAAAAGTGCTTTACTTTACTGAAAGGTGGTTGCGGAAACAACCGACTTTTTATTTATGGCAAAATGAGATTTCTATTAAGATTCATTACAAAGTATGTTATTACTGGTACAATCTAGTATAATAAATACAGATCAAACATTGAAAGGAAATATGACAATGAAAAGATATTTTAACTTCATTTCACTTTTCTTAACTGTACTCGTAATAATTAATCTTACAAATATACATACAAAGTATCAATTCTTTATAGGTGCATCTATAGCATTATGTTTAACTATTATTTCTACAAATGAAATTATAAAATTCCTTGCTACTAGTAGCTTATTAGTTTACGCATTTGCCGCTTTTACTCTTTTAAGTATTGCTTGCTAACTTTCAATGTCGCTTTTATTAAAATAGCGTTTTTATGTAATTCTAATATTGAGGCACATACGACTTTTTTATTCCAATCACGATTTGTTCATTTTTTTGATACATTTATGGAACATTCATACGTTACGTGGGATAAACCCTTTTGACAGAATGAATAATGAGCTATATCTTTTTCTCAATGAATTTATGTATTTAACATGATAAAATAATAGTTGGATGGGAGTCCAATACATATTATTAAAATTAAGATGGTTCAAGTCGCAGGAAGGCACCTTTGGGTGTCTTTTTTTGTGAAGAATCAGTTTAAAAACTAAAAGAACCTCAATAAATGAGGTTCAAAGAATCTACTATTTTAAATTACCTTCGTAAAAAGCAACTCCATTTTGAACATGTTTTAAATACCACGTAATCGTCCCACCACAAACATTTTCATTAAAACTATTAGCATATACTCCATTTGAGTAATAAAGAGTTCTTTTGAATTTACCATTAGAATACTCATAAGGAATTGAGCATGTTGCTTGCTTCGGAGAGCTCACAGCTTTTTGCGTATCAGCTGAAGCTGCCCCAATTCCTCCTGTTAATGCAATACCAGTTGCCAATAGCCCTACTACTAATTTCTTGAACATAATAAATCCCCCTTTAATAGTTTTTATAGCTTACAATTTAAATGTATCACTTTTGTATTTTATGTAAATATCTTGAATATGTAGAAATATTTATTTAATTTTTGGTAATATTAGGATTTTATTTTATCAAATGAAAAATAGAGGAGTTAGAAAATTATGTAACAATGCATAATAAATCAATCAGATATTATGATATACTCACAAAGAACTGATACAAAATTTCTTTAGATTGGAAAACTAAAGTCTTATCTACCTAACAGGAAGGCGCCTAATGGCGTCTTTTCTTTATTTTCAAAAGGACCTGCTCCATTCATTCTTTAAAACATAAAGTAAAGTGAACCCATTAAAATCCATGGAATGAACCCTAGTTTTACCCTCCTATCTAAAGGAGGCACTATTGTTATGGGATATGGTGGTAGTTGCGGCGAAGGCTGCGGTTTCGCTGGAGGATTTGCTTTATTAGTTGTATTATTTATTCTATTAATCATTATCGGATGCAGTTGTTTCTGCTAAAAAACTATTAGAAAAGGTACCTATATATAGGTACCTTTTTTTTATGTGCTTATTCATTATCTGGTTCCAAACTTTTATCACGATTGGATTTGTTTTTTTCATTTTTCGCATTCGTCATACCTCAAATATGAATCGATTTAAGACATGAGCTTTTAACTAAAAGAATTTGGGACCACTTTTTCCCACAAAGGAAATATCTTTTTTGAAAAACTCTATTATTTTTAATAAAAAATAAGTTCATATAGATGCTATTTATAAAATCCAAGAATAGATAATAGTATAAAAAACACCATTCCTCATAACCTATAAATGGAGTACTACCAGCATTTCAGAAGAAAACCACGCTAAGAGTATGCAAAATTTTATAAAATTTTTCTAGTATTTCAATAATAAACGAGAAACCTAAAAGCTCGCCATAATAGGAATGTATAAAAAAAGCATAGTTCCATAGAACAGAAAAGAAGATTCCCTTGTGAAAGTAGGTTTCTTCTTTTCCCTCTCTACCGATAATGAGACGTTATGTTTACTAATTTTGAATATCGTATACAGACTAAAAACAGAAAAAACTTCCTGTAGTGTAGGTTGTTTTTTCTGTTTTTTTGATGATAGTTGTTAACTGATTTCTCACATTTCAAAAAAACAAATTTTTTGTTTGCTTGTCCACACCATTTCACCTCTTTATGAATTATATAGTATTAAAGGAGGTGAAAAGAATGAATGAAGATATTATTTCAATTGGGGCAAATTGTATAGTGAGAATTAGAAACAGATTCTTTCTTCTAGTAGAAATTGAAGTGGAAGTTGGAAATGTAGCCATAGAGGAATTTGTTTTTATTCGAATATCTGAGCAAGAAGCTAGAACATTGTTAGCAGGGGGTATTCAACGTTGTACTATTTCTAATTGTATTCCTAGGTCTCATGATGATTTAGAGGTAGAATTCATTTGTGTTTTAATCGTGGGTGGGGAAGCATTTGCGGTTTTTGATGTAGAAGACGATGTTGATGAAGCTGTACTTGTTCCAATTTCATTAAGAGAAGCCGAGCGTTTAATCTGTAGAGGAGCAAGACGCTGTACAGTTATTAATAGATAAGAGTAAGCCTTTTGGGAGCTAAAGAGGTTTCATTTTGTGTGGCTTCTTTTAAGAATGATTATGTAAATATGAATATCCTCCAGAGTACTTAACTGGAGGATATTTTTGTAGACTTCTAGATGTATTAACTACCAATAACGAATTTTATGTAAATAAAGCATATGCAGAAACTTTACGTACAATGGCTTTCACAAATTCTTTTAGAAGCTCAAACAAAAACTCCATAGGTATATCACCCTTACAATATACAGTTAATTCTATTCTTTCATATTAGTACAATCTCACCAATAAAAAATGGCTCCATTGCTGGAGCACTCAAAAATAAAATAAGTAAATGAATTAAAACAAATAACAGACAATTTAACTATATAGATTAAATATAAATAAATCCATATATATAATATTACATATTGAAACCTGTTTGTTGATGCTATAATAGGCTTACTCGATGATTGTTATATTTTTTCATGGTTTTTAAGCAATATAATACCTTCTTAACACCAAGTGTACAAGTAAGAGAAGACATCGATTAAGATGTCTTCTCTTACTTGTACAATAACAACACAATAAAATTAAGATGATTCAAGCTGCAGGATGGCACCTTGATATGATAGTAAAGAATACATCATCACGTTGTCAGCAAGCAAAAGTGTATTCTGCATTTCTGAAAACAGTAGATGGCAGATTGTGACCTGCTGAATCTGCTAAGAAAGAATATACAAGCACATCCTTAACATCATCTTTATTTCCACTAATGATGACATCAAGAAAATCTTCTATTTGGAATTCTGGCGTAAACAACACAATCTTAGTTGTTCTATTTGGTTCTAAAGAAACAAAAGTACGAGAGATTTCAACTAACTCATTTTGAGTCGGGAAAGAAATGTTTCGACTTCTCTTAACAGTTACCGTTACATCACTAGTATGGCAGCGTGAATCATTGTTTAACATAATGTTGAGAGCAGTTGGAATAATCCCATTTTCAGAAACTGGAACTCGAAACACTCCCGTAGATTTATGAGCCATATAATCACATCCTTTCAAAATAAAATATACTTACAATACATTAGATGCAAAAAACGTTCATTTTGATAGGGACAAATTACGTGATTAATATATTTATAATAACCCTCGGTATTACTAAGCCAATGACGAAAAAGATGAACAAGTACCGTAAAAAATACGGACTCATATTTCTTCTTTTAAAATTCTTATCTCAGTATTTATAAAATACATATCTTTGTAGAGAGAACATCTAATGAAATTATATATATCAACTAAAAAAATCCCCTCCACAGTAAACAACTTACCATGAAGGGGATTCTTTCAAACTAACATCATTCCTATTTCAAACTGCCCGCAATCTCCGTAAAGATCACCCCAAGCGCATGTGCACCTGCATCTGGATAGCCTAAGCTTCTTTCACCAACTGTACCGGCGCGGCCCATGCGAGCTACGATTTCTTTCGTATACTCTGCCCCTTTAACCGCTGCTTCTGCTCCTTTTTCGAAGGCAACTTTCATGTCTTCTTCGTTTGAAGCGCTAGCTAACCAAGAGTCTACACATGGAGCAAGTGCGTCAACAAGTGTTTTATCACCAACTACTGCTCCTCTGCCGAATGATCTTTCACCGATAGCTTGTATGCCTTGCAGCGCTGCTTGTAACATTTCAGCGAATTCTTTCACTGTTAACTCACGCTTTTCGCCAGCTGCTTTACTAGCTGCGCGGAATGCTCCGCCCCAAATTGGACCAGATGCGCCGCCGCAATGTTCCATAATAATCATCGAACAACCGTCAAGGAACGATCCGATCGTTACGTTTTCTTGATCTACGATAGAATGCCACTCACGTTTTAATTGCTTAAATCCTTTTGCCACACTCATTCCGAAGTCGCCATCACCAGCGTGCGTGTCTAACTCACAGAACGGTACTTCGTTTTTAATAATAACGTCACTCATTTTATCAACGAGATAGATCATGTTGTTTAATGTAATGACATTATCTTTTATAACAGCGTGCTCTTCCGCTGTTTCTATTTCAAAGAAAACTTCCTTCTCTTCTGTCTCTTCAAGTACATTCACATACTCAACACTTTCAACTGGCCCATCTACTTTAAACGCTGGTGTATTACATTCTTTAGATAGTAATGTTTTTAGCTCATCATCTAGTTTCATTACCGTTAAAGACATACCAGCCATATCGATACTCGTCATATAGTTACCGACGAATACTCTATTAATTTTAATGTTTCTAGCAGCTAATTCTCTCGTCACTGCGTTGTTAAATAAGTAAAGTTCTTGTAGTGGTGTTCCGCCAAAACCGTTAACTAGAAGTGCGATTTCTTCGCCGTCTTTTACTCCTAAATCTTTCATTAAATCACTTGTCATACGGTTAGCTAATTCATCAGCTGACATCGTTTTTTCACGCTTAATTCCTGGTTCACCGTGAATACCAACGCCGTATTCCATTTCATCTTCCGCAAGTGTGAAAGTAGGTGATCCGCTCGCTGGAACTGTACAAGAAGTTAACGCTAAACCGATTGTGCGCACGTTAGCCGCTGCTTTTTCTGCGACAGCTTTCACCGCTCCTAAATCCATACCTGCTTCCGCTGCTGCACCGGCAATTTTATGAACGAGAATAACGCCCGCAACGCCTCGGCGTCCTACTGTATACAAACTATCTTCTACCGCAATATCATCATCCACTTTTACGTAGTCGACTTCAATTCCATCTTCCGTCGCTAAATGTGCTCCGTTTTTGAAATTCATAATATCGCCGCTGTAATTTTTAATAATTAATAACGTTCCTTTTTTACTAGCTGTTTCTTTAATCGCTTGATATACCTGAATTTGTGAAGGTGAAGCAAACACATCTCCGCACACTGCCGCATCTAACATTCCTTTTCCGACTAGTCCTGCATGCGCTGGCTCATGACCACTACCGCCGCCACTAATTAACGTTACTTTATTTTCGTTCATTTCTTTCTTCTTAATGACTTTATATTTTTTCAAAAGCTCAAGCTCTGGGTGCGCCATCACCATTCCGTTGCACATTTCCATTACTAATGTTTCTGGTTTGTTTATAATCTTTTTCATTGTGATTCTCCCTCAATTCCTTTAATATATTGTGATATATTTAAAATCTTCTTCTTACTATCCATGTTAAAATGAAAGCGTTTTATAGTAAACGGACAAAATGGACAATCTGTCTAAAGACACCGCTCTCATTTGTAGGTAGGATTTTCATATTACTAACATTCTAGGGATGATTCAGATGACCTCTTCTATAATTTCTAAAAAGATAATCGCGAATTCATTGAAATATTTAATGGAAACAGAGTCGTTTCATAAAATATCAGTGAGCGATATTATGTTACACTGTCAAATGCGTAGGCAAACTTTTTATTATCATTTTAAAGATAAATTTGAACTATTAAGCTGGATTTATAGAGAAGAAACGAAAGAAAACATTATCGACTTTCTCGACTATGAAACGTGGGAAAACATTTTCGATTTATTATTTGATTACTTTTATGAAAATCAAAAATTTTACCGAAATGCTTTTAAAGTCATTGAGCAAAACTCGTTTAATCACTATTTATTTGAGCATACGAAAAACTTATATATGAAGATTATTGATGAACTATCTATGAGCTGTGGATTCAGCCTTTCTGATGAGACAAAAAATACGATTGCCTCCTTTTATAGTCACGGCTTCGTTGGAACGATAAAAGATTGGATTGAAAGCAAATGCGAAGTAGATCCGTCCATTATGTCTTCTCTTATGAAAAATATGATAAACAATCAATTACTACTATTACTGGAGCAATCGGCAAAGTAATTAAAGGGTGGCAAAAGCAATGAAAAAGATTATGAATGATGTACAAAATATCGTTCAAGATATGATGCATGGTTTTTATTTTGAACATAACGACAAAGTGAATTACGACGAAATAAATAACATCATTTATGTAAAAGATATCGAAAAACTGAAGCAAAACGTTGTTATCATAAGCGGCGGTGGTAGCGGACATGAACCTGCTGATATTGGTTATGTAGGAAAAGGTATGCTTACGGCGGCAGTAAACGGCAGTATTTTCACTCCGCCTACAGTGGAACAAATTATTGCGGCAACTCGCCTCATGCCAAAAAATAAAAGTATTTTATTCATCATCAAAAACTTTAAAGATGACGTAGCAAATTTTCTAGCGGCAGAACAAATCGCAAAAGAAGAAGGAAGACAAATTGACCACATTATCGTAAATGATGACGTTTCAATTGAAGATGATGCTTCTTTTAATAAAAGAAGACGCGGCGTCGCTGGTACTGTTTTCGTTCAAAAAATACTTGGTGCGGCCGCTCTTGAAGACCATTCTTTAGAAGAATTAACAATGCTTGGGCAATCTATCATCAAAAACTTACACACATTAGGAGTCGCACTTTCACCTACAAACGATCCAGTGAAAGGAAAAGCTTCATTCACATTAAACGAAGATGAAGTCTTTTATGGCGTTGGTATCCATGGTGAAAAAGGATACCGTAAAGAAGCACTATCCTCTTCTGAAATATTAGCGATCGAACTAATGAATAAATTAAAAAGCATTTACCGCTGGAGAAAAGGCGACAACTTCGCTATTCTCATTAACGGATTAGGCGCAACCCCACTAATGGAGCAATACATTTTCGCAAATGACATTCGCC
Source organism: Bacillus pretiosus (assembly GCF_051294775.1). Lineage (NCBI taxonomy): Bacteria > Bacillati > Bacillota > Bacilli > Caryophanales > Bacillaceae > Bacillus > Bacillus pretiosus. The sequence continues at coordinate 228,673 of NZ_JBPPHF010000003.1, read as the reverse complement.
GTTTATGTGAGCTGGAAGGATTACATGTGAAGTTCGCAAAGGTTGGTACATTGCTGACTTCTTTAGATATGAAAGGTGTTTCGCTGAGTTTGCTTAAGGTGGCGGATTCGGATTGGGTGAAGTGGTTGAAGGAAAATACGGAAACTGCTAGTTGGTAATACAAATAGGATGGCTTCAATGGGCCATCCTATTTTTGTACGTAATTCAGCTATTAAAAAATTCAATTACTGAAGAATTCTGCCCTCAATATTACAGCAAATTTACATTAAAAATGTAAATCCTCATTTCCTTCGTATTTTCCTTTACTAAGTCTTTTTCTTATGAATAATTCTGCAACAATTAAATTGGGTACCCACGCTAACCAAGCAATAATAGCGTAACTAAGTTCAAACCGCTCTATTCCAAATAGAACGATAAACAACGGTAGCCAAATTCTTAATGTAACTGCTCCAAAGGTTAAAGAATAATTTCTAATCATCCAATTCCGATGGTCTTTAATTTTTTTATTCTTAACTCTATGTAACGCTTGATATGCTGATGTTAGCCAAAATACGGATAACAAACCGAAACCTAGCTTCGCTACCAATCCTCCCGTAGCATAAAAGGATAGATATAGTCCAGAAACGCCTCCTAATAATATACCAACCATATAGATTCTCCCAACTATTCGATGACGGTTGATATTCCTTTCTCTAAATTTAGTGGATAATGTAAAAGGACCTATTACTAATGCTACTATACTAGTTGTAATATGTATAAATAGCATCATATACCAGAACGCACTTAATTTAGATCCAAACATAAGCTTCGCTTTTACAAGCCCTGTTTGAAATCCATCCATAATAAAATATTGGACAACAACATAACCAGATACTAAAAGAGCAAAAAAAGTAAATACAAACCAAATTTTCCTGTTCAAATTTTAGTGCCTCCTTATTACATTAAGGAATTAGATTATTCATTACTGTTCATTCTAGGGAAAAATAGAAAAGCCTTCTTCATACATAAAAACCCTCACGTATATCGTTCTATACTTGAGGGTTTACTCATCTATCCCTTCTCATCTCTCATTTTCTTACATCAATAGTCAGCTCATCTGTAATCTGCTCAAGATGGAAAAATCTTTTTATATAATGGGTATCAGACCATTTCTCTTCCCCACCAATAATAAATAATTCTTGCGCATCATACATAAATGAAAAACTTGGATAGAAACTGTCAGCCTTTATTTCAATCTCACCAGTACGATTACTGATCATCTTACAGTCTGCTGAATAGCTTAATAACGTATAGAGAGAATCTTGTGCTGATTGGAAGAAATACTAGAATCATTGTATAAACGTGATAGCACAAGAGCATAATCACCTCACTAAAGGATGACAGGTCTTCCAAATAAAGCTGGATGATAAATTAACATCGCACCTACAAATGAACAAACTAAACAAAAAACAGCCTCGTATTTTATGACTAAAGAAGAGTTCGTATCAAGCTTTTTTCCCTCTCTTTTACATATCATTTTAAACATTTTAAATAAAACTCTATATATTACATACCCAATAATCGCCCCGAGGGTATTCGTAAATAAATCATCAATGTCTGTAATTCTATTATTTAGTAATTGATTTAACTCAATTGCCAATGAAAAAAAGAATCCTGCACATACGGTGTTTTTCATTTTTCTAAACTGTGGCCAAATAGTCGGTAATAAAAAACCGAACGGCATAAACAGTACAATGTTCAAAAGATACGTAGTACTACCTGCCGTATCAAATAGAGTCAAGTTAATTTGACTGACACGAATCCACTTTTCATATCTACTTATATCCCATACAGTCGCGATTTGAGTCACCTTATACACTAGCGAAAGGTAGAACAGAAAAACATATACCCATAAAAAATGCCGAATAGATATATTTCCTTTCGCTTTAAAATAACATCCAATTTGAAACACAATACAAAAAATAATAGTAAAAAAATAAGTATACAAATAACTCATCAAAACTCCTGTATGCATGTAGAATCCCCTAACTTTACATTTTCATCTATAACTTTATCGTTTTTAATATCCTTCTTGATGTAACTCATTTATAGGATAGGAAAAACTTTTAAAATAAAAAGTGGGGTAAACATAAAGTTTTTCTTAAATCTTCAGTTAGGTTTTATTATTACTCTTCTTAGGAATCCGCCATTGATAGCTAGGCAACAACATGCTTAAACCTAACAATATTATCATTTTTGCACGTAATCCTCGTAGTACTTTAACCGATGAAGCATATATAAAATCATGTGAATCGTTTGTTCAGTTAACACATGAAATTAAGAAATATATGACGTACTATAATCACGCTTGCTATCAATAGAATTTAAAGAAGATGACTCCTGTTTGCATACAGAAATCATCTTTTTTAGGTTGCCTAACTTTTTTTAGAATGTCCTTTACAAAGGGTACAGATCAAGAGTACCTTATTCCTATTCAAAGGGATCAACTATGCCTTCTTCCCTTAAAATTACTAAAACCCATTTACAAATCTATAAAAGTAGATATAATATCCTTATGGAACCTTTATTAATTTATAAAGCATTGTCAAATGAAACACGATGTCAAATTTTATCATGGTTGAAAAATCCAGAAAACCATTTCGATGAAAAACCTTATCTAGAACAAGACCTTAACTTTCAAGTTGGAGTATGTGTAGGAGATATCCAGCTTAAAACTGGCTTAGCCCAATCGGTTATTTCTAGTTATTTATTAACTATGAAAAAAGCAGGATTACTAGAGTCTGACCGAATTGGAAAATGGACCTACTATCGTCGAAACGAAAAAACAATACGAGAGTTTTCTGAATACGTCCAAAACGAATTATAAAATGAAAGCTAATAATCAATCAGCATACTAATTGATTATTAGCTTTCACACATTCTGCTTTTTTACAGGTATCCAATTACTTTTTTTATAAATTGCACTGCCTATAAAAGCAAGAAACATCGAAAGGAGAAATTTTTTTGATATATCATATCTAGTTATTTAGATATCTGTTATTGTATTTCAAATTACATACTCCTGATAATATTGGCATCCAATCATGCTTATAATAATGCTTCTTTGTTAATGAATTTACTTTCAAAATACTGATACGAATGGAGAGTTTTATAAATGAAAAAAGTAAATCCTTTACTTATTCTGACACTCGCAATAGGTGTGTTCGGAATTATTACTACCGAGATGGGTATTGTCGGCGTATTACCACAAATCACTGAAAAATTCGGAATTTCAACTACACAAGCTGGATTTTTAGTAAGCATATTTGCACTAGTTGTTGCTATTTCTGGTCCGTTTTTAATTCTGCTCGTCTCTAGTATTAATCGCAAAATAATTTTATTAACAGCAATTTTCATATTTGTTATTTCAAATTTAATCTACGCTTATACAACGCAATTTGAAATCATGCTTATTTTTCGTATTTTACCGGCAGCGCTTCATCCACTCTTCTTTTCAATCGCTCTTGTAACAGCTGCTAAACTTGTCCCTCCAGAAAAGAGCGGTCAAGCAGTTACAAAAGTTTTCATGGGAATTACTGTTGGCTTTGCTTTAGGTGTACCACTAACCTCTTACCTTGCAGACCAATTTTCACTCGAAATTGCTTTCTTATTCGGAGCATTCGTTAACACTGTTGCATTCATTGGAATACTACTCCTACTCCCTTCTATGCCTGTTAAAGAAAAAATGTCTTTCGGCAAACAAATTCGTATACTCGGCAAACCAGGATTATGGTTAAATATTTTAACCGTCACATTCCTTTTTGCAGCCATGTTTTCCGTATACAGCTACTTCGCTGAGTACCTTGCAAAAGTAACTTCCATGAATGGATCTCTCATCAGTATCATGCTATTCATATTTGGCATAGTTATGATTTTAGGTAATCATTTATTTGGTGGTCTCCTACAAAAAAGCATAATAAACACTGTAATATCATTCCCTATTCTATATTCTATTGTTTACATATTGGTTTATTATTTAGGTTCCTACCTTGTTCCCATGATTTTTATAGTATTCGTTTGGGGAATCGTACATGCTGGTGGGTTAATTGTTGGTCAAACATGGTTAATAAGTGAAGCTAAAGAAGCACCTGAATTTGGTAATAGTCTATTCGTTTCGTTCTCAAATCTCGGAATTACTTTAGGAACCACTATTGGAGGCTGGTTCATTTCAAACTTAGGTATTCACCAACTTATTTGGAGCGGATTTATATTCACACTACTCTCATTTCTATTAATTATAATAAAACTAAAATTTTTCAATTCTAATAGCCAGGCTGCATTATCAAGCTAGTACATTTTCAGTTCCAAATTCGATAAAAAACATTATAAATTCTTCTTATAAGATTTTATTAACTAAAAAGTATAATGCTCAGAGCCTTTAGCCATAATTACGACTAAAGGCTTTTTTGTATATAAAAATAATTCTAAAAGGAGCTAATTTTATGGAACATAATCAAAATGGAGTACTTGCTTTAATTGTTTTGTTTTTAGGATTAGTGTTTTTTGTTAGTGGAATGGTTTATCATTTATAGGGTTCTTTTTAATAGTATGATTGTAATCACTCATAAAAACCCTCCAGTATATCGTTCCTTTATTAATTTCAACGTTTAGACAGATACATAATTCCAAAACTAAAACGTTTATTGCAATTATCGATATGGAACATTTCCAAAAACAACTTAACATGGTAAAATAATATTCGGACGGGAGTCCAATATTATTAAAATTAAGATGGTTCAAGTCGGAGGAAGGCACCTTAGGGTGTCTTTTCTTTATTTTCAAAAGGACCTGCTCAATTATTGTGTAAAAAACATAAAGTAAGTTGAATCCATTAAAATACATGAGTGACCCCTTGTTTTCCCCTCTTATTAAAGGAGGAACTATTATGGGATTTGGTGGTAGTTGTAGTAGTGGTTGTGGCAGCGGCTTTGCTTTACTAGTTGTATTGTTTATTTTATTGATCATTGTTGGAGCTTCTTGCTTCTGCTAAAAAACTATCGGAAAAGACACTCTTATATGGGTGTCTTTTCTTTGTAATAAAAAGCTTTCTATAAAGGAAGGTTTTCACATCCAAATTAGTGATTTACACAGCACTTTATTCCTTCTCATCCCTCATACTGTAATACCCCAAATTAATAATAACCAAGAAATACCCACCCATAATTCCAGCAGCAAATGTCCACATGTACTCACGATGTTCAATTTCATACATAATAATCGCGCCGAGTATTGCGGCTGCGAACCGATTTATCATTCCAAGCATCGGTGCTTTTTCTTTTTTTACAATGCTATTTCCGAACTTTTCGATACGCCTTCCTAAAATCCAGGCGCAGTACATACATACTAAAAGGCCAATGCTTATCCCTACAAACTGGGCTCGAAAAGGTGTCATCAGCCATCCCAATAACATCACGCCTAGCAAACAATATATTTGTATGTTGAATGACCTTAATGCCATACGAATCATGTTATGCTCCTTATCTTTCCTATTAATCCCATCTTTCGGACTTCAAGCTTTCCGATATATCCTTTTTAAAATGGGGGAATTTGATTTTGCTCACCATTAAATAAGCGAGTACGCATGTGCCAAATGCCACGGAAACTGGGTTATTTAGGAGGCATAAAATAAGAAGACACATTGCCGCAAATGGAATGGGCATTCCGATAAATGTTGGGAGTTTGCTTTGTTGTGTATTAAATCTAGCAAGCCGCAGCATTCCGCAAATACTATACGCGAGTGCACATATCATCCCAATAGACTGCAAATCTTTTAAAGCGACACTATAGGCAAGAATAGATGGTGCCACACCGAAGGTAACTAAATCCGCAAATGAGTCTAACTCTCCGCCAATTTCCGAAACAGCATCAAGTTTCCGAGCAACCATGCCATCAAACAGATCAAATACCATCCCTGTAATAATGAACATAACTGCACCATACATATCGTGAACGAAAACAGCGTGAATAGCCAAAAGCCCGCATACAAAATTTGCTATCGTAATCATATTTGGTATGTAACTCATCACACTCTTCCCCTCCTTTCTACTAATTGCTTCATCTTCATTCTCACTCATTAGACTGAAGATCCTTCTGTTTTTCTTCCAATATCACTTTATTTATTTTCGTTAACGTATCAGTCATTTGCTGCAAAGCTTCGATATCAATTTTCGAGAAATACTTCTCGATTAATACATCATCTAACTTCGACAATTGCTCCATATACTTACTACCGTTTGGACCGAGTGTAAGGAAATACTCCCTTTTATTATTCGGATTAACTTGCTTTGAAATCATCTGTTGCTTTTCCAATTTCGATAAAACTTGGCTCACAGCACTTTTCGTTATATTAAACGTACTCGCAATGTTATTTGCTGTTGTGTTTTCATTTAAATTGATATGAAATAGCATGCTCTCTTGCTGCCCAGTAAGACCGAACTCATCCTTTAAATCTTGAAATAGTAAAATGTAGAGTTCCGTGTAGGCTCGATTCATTTCATTAATTACTTCTTTATATGATCTCGTCATAGCGTTCTTCCTCCAATTATGCTGCTCTTTCATCTTATCTGATAGTTTAGTTCACTTAACTAAACTATATTATACCTTTATGTTTGTGTAAAGGGAAATGTAGTTCAGTACTTTCCTATAGTACTGAATACAGTATGCTATTTTATCTTTTTTACTGCTTTTAATTGGTCAAATTGCTATCTCTCTGGCACATTACATCCGTAATTTCTAATAAATAAACATATTCATTTCAAAAATTCCATATAGACCCAGTAATGGTTAAAATGTTATAATGAAACTACCCTACATAGTTACTCATATTCAAACTGAGGAACTAGCGTCTTATTAAGCAATGCGCATAACTCAAATAAAAAAGACACTTTACAGTGTCTTTTTTATTTTTTTTCATAAGAATTATCTCTTTTATAAACAAAATCTACTCAACAACAAAGGAGAATATCGAATGGAGAATACTGTATCGAGAGAACTACGTAACATACGTATATGCTTTATCATCTTGATCATTGTCATTGCGTTTTGGGATCGTGAGAAAACTGTGGAAATCACTGACCACGGTAGCGATCCTATCGTAAACACGAGCAATATGACCCCAGTTGGCGATAATACATTTGCCTATAAAGACGAATCTAATCAAATTAAAATATTTAAATTTAACCCAGATACAAATGAAATAAAACTAATAAAAGAGTTTTATGCTAGCGAATATTAATTACATAAAGGCATCTTAAGGTGTCTTTTTTTATTTTCAAAAGGACCTGCTCACGTTTATGCGTCAAAACATAAAGTAAATAGAATCCGTTAAAAAACACGAGTGACCCTTTGTTTTCCCCTCTTATTAAAGGAGGAACTATTATGGGATTTGGTGGTAGTTGCGGCGGAAGCTGCGGTTTTTCTGGAGGATTTGCTTTATTAGTTGTATTGTTTATTTTATTGATCATTGTTGGAGCTTCTTGCTTCTGCTAAACAAACTATCGGAAAAGACACTCTTATACGGGTGTCTTTTCTTTGTAAACTAAAATGTATGTGAAATGAAAACATAGTAAAAATGGGATACTTACTCAAATTGTTTTTCACCTTATAAACTATATCCAGAAAGTTGGATAGCTCCTTTTACTACTCATATTATTAATAAATAAAGCAATAACTACAATAACAAGGGAACCGACTAAAACCGGTGTTACTAAATAACTCCAACTGTATGCTCCTAAAATAACGACAATGGGATCAGCCCCTGCCGGAGGATGCGTTGTTCTTGTTAACATCATAATAGCAATCGACATACCAACTGCTAAAGCAATTGTCCAATATTCATCCCCAAACAAATGATATATTGATAGACCAATGAAAGTTGAAATCAAATGTCCTCCGATAATATTACGCGGCTGAGATAGCGGTGCATTCCAAACTCCAAACGCTAATACACAACTCGCTCCAAATGGAGCCATTAGTAATTCTGTAGAAGTTATACTCGTTAAATATGTTAAGGTGAGAATCGTTAAAAATCCCCCCAATAATCCCGTTAAAGAGTCCTTTATATTTACTTGTAATGGACTTCTTCCTTTCCCTTTCATTTTTGCAAAATATCGTACACTTATTGGTTGATCCTCTTTCTGCTTAGCTGCTGTTATATTACTCATCATTCTCCTCCTTTATTTACCAATAATTATATTCCGAACAAACTAACCAGTCAATATCAATTTTAGAGGTTAGTTTAAAAATGCAGAAAAAAAGAATCAACTGTTATAAGTTGATTCCCTAAACTTCTTCAGACTTTCGAACCTGAAATTTTGCTACCTTTTTTCGGTTCCCACATATTTTCATAGAACACCATTTTCGCTTTCCACTTTTATCTATAAATAATAAAACACAGTCAGGGTTTGAACACCTTTTAAGAGAAATAAGCTCATTTGATGCTATTAACGTTAAAGCATCAAATGCAATTAACGATACAAGTACATCCTCAATTTTTCCAACTGGAATAGGTACTAAACTCTGTTCAATAACTTTATATGTAAATGGTGCCTTCTCAATTTGTTTTTCTAAATACGTAATAAAATCATCAGAAATTTCGTGCTGATCGGCAATTGCCTCAAACTGTTTTCTCAGTAATTCTCTTAGCTCTAGTATGCTAGATGTAACTTGATTCATTCGCTCTTGAATTCCTATAAGTGGTTTTTCGTCCGAAAAAGGAAGATTAACCTTTATTACATGTAGCCATTCTAATACATCTTCATCTGTTATTAATAAATCATAACGTTGTCCACGCCTAACTAACTCTGTATTCACTAAATCTAATGAGAGATTTCCAGATATAAGCGGGAATTGTTTTCTTTCCTGCATGTACTCATCACCTACTCTTTAAACAATCATATTCCAAATTAATACAGAAGTGCAACTTTTTTATAAACTACAAAGTATGAAGACCAAAGCCTTTAGCCATAATTATGACTAAAGGCTTTTTGTATATAACTTAAAAAGGAGCTGACTGTATGGAACATAATAAAAACGGGATGCTTGCTTTAATCGTTCTGTTTGTAGGACTAGCTTTTTTTGTTTTCGGTATGGTTTATCATTTATGGGGCTCCGTTTAAAACAAAAATGAATCGCATCGTTAGAAACGTTCTCAAACAACTCTATCCCCACCTACAATTTGTGAATAGTCCTTGAGATAATCTCCTTACATACTACATGTTGTAAAATGATAATAAAGTTATTAAATTTTAAAGGCTCAAACAAGCATAACCCCGTTCTAAATTTAGGACGAGGTTATGCTTGTTTAATTTTTAAAGTAAAATATTTACTACACTAAAAAATATAATAATAAAGCCATTTAAAAATCTAAGTTTTATCCAACAATAGCTGCCGTTTGTTGAAAAGAAAAAATATTGCTTTTTGAAAAAATTTATAACATATATTTCTTTCTCTTTGTTCAATTTAACCTTATTTTTCTAACAATAAGGCTATGGTTTGACTTCCTCCGTTGCCAGTTTCACCAGAAACATCATCGTAAATTTCTTTTACAGTAAACCCTACAGCAGTTACCTCTTTGATGAATAATTCTTTTGTGAAAAATTGATACCAAATGTTGTAAGTTTCTATTTTATCATCGGTTACCACTGTTGTTTGTTCTAATGTTACTCTATCAGGATATTTGAGATTTCTACCGATAGCTAAATAGCAATCCTTTGACCAGAAACCACCATTTTCATTCATACTCCAATATTGTTCTTCCTTGAACTGATCAAATTTATTTTGAGAGAAAACATCCAATAACAACTTTCCACCATTCTTCAGACTGTTCCAAATGTTAAAAAGTAATTTACTACGATTTTCAGGCGCAAGAGCACCATAATCACAATATATCAATAGGGCCAAGTCATAGATATTTGAATCATTTAATTCCAAATAATTTTTATAGCGATATTCAATATCATAATCTAACTTTTTTGCTTGTTCTTTAGCATAACGAATTGAGTTTTCAGAGAAGTCTATCCCTGTTACTGTATAACCTTTTCTAGCTAATCGCTCACTATAAAGACCTGGACCACAACCTAAGTCTAGTACTTTTTGATAAGATTTTTTGGGAGCTATTTGTTGGATAAAATCAATAGATTTATCAATAAACTGAAAACTCCTACTAGCTCCTTCAGTATCAGGACTTAAATGAGCTTCTAATAATTTTTTAGCAATATAAGGATCTTGCCAAAAAACATTATCAGTTTGTTCAAATCGTGAAGGTACCTGCAATTGGTTTAATAAATTATTCATAAAAACTTCCTCCTAAAAATTTTCAAACACAAAAAACCGCAGAGCTTTACTCTGCGGTTAAAAAAGAGAACAAGTCCGTAGAGTAAAAAAATCAAATGGGCATACCGAATAAACACATAAAAATGCGTATTTCAGTTTGCTTCAAATTGATTTATTTACTCTTTTCCAGTCATAACAAAGTTCACGAAAACCAAACTTCTGCTATGCCGAACTTCTTCACCTATCCTTTTAGTGTTTGTATAAATATAACAGACCATAAACTACGAGGTCAACTACTAGTTTAACCCATTATTCAAGGATATGGCACGATTGTTGAATAGAATGACTTGCATTTTTAAAAAGCTTTTTTCACTTTTTACATGTAGAGTTTTTTATGAATAGATACCTATTAAATAAAGAATGAGAAATGTATATTCAATTCTATAAAAATAGTGTGCTACTCCAATTGGTCTTGTTTCAAAAACAGATGCTACCAGTTCATCGTCTATACTAAATTATCATTTGTAATGGAGAAGCAAAATAAAACTGAGCATGTGAATTGAATTTCTCTGTGATGTTCAGTTTAAAAAATATGTTAGACTGAACAACGGTAGCTTCATTAGATTTTCCTCTTGTTACATTCTTAATGTAACAAGATAAAGATGTATATTAGTGAATAATTTTGATCTTGTAACAAAATTTAATCTCAGTCGGAAGTTCAACTGCTAATTTTGCTGGTTACAAAGCAGACGATTGATAGACGAAACTAGCTTAATTGAATCCTTATTTTATTCAAAAATCAATATCATAACAATATATAGATTCTGAAAATTGATTATGTTATTATTTTTCTATCAAGGGAGGATTAAACATGTTACTAAATGAAATAAAAGTTCCGCCTGAAGAACTTGAAAGAATTTCAAAAAATTTTCACCATGCAGGCATAGAGGCAAAAATGAAACATGAGAATCTCAAAAAAGATATTGATATGCTATATAACAGTTGGTATGGATTATCATCGCAACACTTTTTTATAGCTTTCAACCTTTCAAGAGGCATACTTGATACATACGTAGACAAGCTAGAATATATTGAAAAAAAGCTTGCGCAAATTGCCGAAAAATTTAGGAATACAGATGAAAGTTATATATTTGAAGAGAGTTCTAATCTATTAAAAACTAGTAAAGATTATATAGAAAGTGGATTGTATGGGGATACCTTAACATATGAAGTAACTGGAGAAATCCCCAAAAATTTTGACTCAATACCCTCTAAACTCCTAGCAGGAGAGCAAATTGGTGGTGAAGCCAAAGGAGCTGTAGTAGATTCTGGATATAAGTTTTTGGATGAAAGTACACTTCATGAAAAATTGGTAAGTGGCGAAGCAAAATTAGCTGTGGAACAGGGAAAATTTGAAGCTTCTGCCGATGCATCCCTCATTGATTTTTCATATGATAGCGAGCAAGGGCGTGTAAGTACAGAATTTTTACATGGTGAAGCTAAAGCAGAAATTGGTGCTGGTGGAGGAGAAATAGCAGCAAAAATAGATGGAGCTAAAGTAGAAGGTGAATTCAAAATACCTATATGGGGAAACTGGGAAATCACTGTTGGTGGTGATGCCTCTTACGGTAGTTTAGGTATCGCAGCTGGAGGAAAAGTAAGCAATTCCGGCGGAGAAGCACACGGAAGCCTAGGTGTAGGTCCTTTTGGATTAGGATTTAAGTTAGGCGTAAATAAACACAATTAATGTAAAAAAGGGGTACTTTCACAATGTCATTTGAGACTATAAAAAAAATTTTTATCGGTTTTGGAACATTAATTTGTATAATCAATATCATTTCTATTTCATTTTTATCTAATTTAAATATTGGTTCAAAAATTAAAAATATAGCTTTTGTATTAATTTTATTCCTTATCATTTGGTTTATTCTTTATAAAGTAATTGCATTTATTTATAAAAAATATGAAATTCGTAAAAAATACTAAGGGAGATATGTCATGGAGAATACAAAAGAATTCCTTCCAATTGGAACTGTTATTACAATTTATGGACTAGAACAAAAGGTTATGATTTATGGAAGAAAACAACAACAATCTAACGAAAAAAAAATTTGGGATTATGTTGGTTGCCTTTACCCTTATGGTAACCTTTCAAAAGATTATAATGTTTTTTTTGATTATATACAAATTGAAGAAATTTTATTTACTGGATATGAGAATGAAGAAGAACTTTCCTTACGAAAAGAACTCATATGAATTTTTAAAGAGGATGCAAAGATGCATCCTCTTTAATTTATCTTCCGTCCGAAAAATGTAAAAACAAAAACATCTTTTGTCCATTTTCCTTTCCCATACATATAAAATACAAATCCACTAATACTAGTTAGTATAAGAAGCACAACGAAATATATCCAATTTTTGTTATTACCATTCTTTAAGCTATCTATAATTTGCTCCTTAGTATTTCCCATATAAACAAATTTTCCGTATCTACTAGGTAATTCTTTTATTACCTTTCCCTCTACTGATCCAAGTACAACTACATTTTCTTTATTTTCTACTGCTCTAAATGAATAAAAACTTTTTCTTCCATCTGCTAACTTTGTAGTATTCACCTGAATATCATTTATTCTTGTTGAAATTACATTCTGACTATTTAATTCCATAAATGGAGTTTCAAGAGACACATTTTCTTTATTTATTAATTTTAATTCTTTATTTCCAATATGTATTGGTTCATTATAAAAAGCTGTTACTTGGCCGTTACTCCATAACGAACGATTTGGTGCAGAAGTCTGTGTATAATATGTCGTTTTTTTCTTTTGAATTCGATTCACTACCGCATACCCATCAGCAAGTAGCGTTTCATCCCCTGTTACATGTTCAGAATATACCTCTCCCCTTACAAAGTATATACCGTTTTTAACCTCTTTATCGCTTGAAATCATCTGTACATCACCGAGTTCATTCCAGACTAAAAAACTATTTAAACTCTTATACCCATAAAAAACAAATACCATTAATAAAATTGTAAACAATGCCCCTATTTTAATTGTTGCCTTTTTATTCACTGGTTGTTATACCCCCATATGCTACGAATACTTTTATCTTAATTATAATTAGAGATATTATTGATGTACATATATTAATCTTTTTTCCCTAAGCTAACTTTGTTACCTTCTATTTAAGTAAACGTCAAGTAACGCTGAATCTACACACTTATTTGTATTTTGCTCTTCCATTTCAGCCAATAATAAAGCTGGTGAAGCGTTAAGTTCTGTTTTCCGCACCGGACAACTAAAATATATACAACTTAATATCATATAATTCGTATATATGCAATATTACATAAAAATATTTACTATTACATGCTATACTAAAACAGGAGTCGACAATCGTTATTTTCTTCTTATTTTTAAAGCAATATGGATATACCTTCTTAACTCATTTGGATTGTACAAGTAAAAGAAGACATCTTACTAGATGTCTTCTTTTCTTATATTTTTATGAATTCCTTTGAGCAGATGCTCTCCAAGCACGAAAAGATGTTGGGTGTCCAGAATGAGCTCTTTGCTTTGCAGCAGCAACAGCTGGTTTTTCTTCAATAGTCGTTGGTTTCTCTTCCACAATCGCTGATTTTTCTTCAAGAGTAGTCACAGCAGTTTGTATTTTTTCCAACTGCTCTTTTAAAGCTTGCTGTTCAATCTTTAAATCCGTAAGTAATCGTAAAATCATTTCAGAATTGGCCATAAAGATCCTCCTTCCCCCAATACACAGAATAAAATACAATATGTCATCAGCATAATACCCGTGACAAAATAAGGTCGTCAATTCTTATAAAATCTAAGTATCTTTTATTTTTCAAAAGGACCTGCTCAAGTTTATCCGTAAAAACATAAAGTAAATTAAATCCATTAATTAAATGGTCTTTATGGAAGGAGGAGTTAATATGGGATATGGCGGTAGTTGTGGTGGAGGCTGTGGTTTCGGCGGCGGATTCGCTTTACTTGTTGTGCTCTTTATCTTATTAATCATCGTAGGAGCTAGTTGTTGGGGCGGCGGATTCGGCTGCTAAGGAGAGGCACTCTTGAGAGTGTCTTTTTTTTATGTTTTTAGATGTACAGCCCCTTCGCATTCGCACATTTTAAAATTGACATAGCACTTCACGCACCATATACTGTTAACAACAGTATACTGTCATTAACAGTATTAATCCTAATTCATTCTAGGAGGTCTATTCATGAAACATACAGGAAGACATACAGGTGCATTTCTTTTGCTATTTCTAGCTGAGGGGGATAACTATGGCGGGCAATTATTGCAAAAGTGCGAAGAAGAACTTCCAGTCAATCCAATCGATAGTGCCATTTTATATCGTACGCTAAAAAAATTAGAAAACGAAGGTGCAATTGAATCTTACGTAAGTACAGATCATCAAGACAAACCGAGAAAGATGTACAAAATTACGCCTGCTGGAAAGGAACAATTGGCAGAGTTTCAAATGGATATTGCAGAAAAAATGAAGAACTTATCCTTTTTCATAGACAAATATAAGGAATTAAAGGATTCCGACCATGATTAATGGCGTGATCCTTTACACTTTAGCCATTATTCTTACGGGGATTTCTTTTATGAAGGACCGGACAAAAACGAAAAAAGCTCTATGTAAGTCATGGAAAATGTTTCGCAATCTTCTACCTGCGATGCTCTCCATCATGCTCTTCGTTGGCTTATCGCTTTCTATATTAACACCGTCTTTCATCTCTTCTATTATTGGGGAGCAATCTGGATTGTTAGGTATTATTTATTCAGCAATACTCGGATCCGTTGCACTTATTCCAAGCTTCGTCGTATTCCCACTTGGTAATACGTTAGTACAACACGGTGCAGGCCTTCCTCAAGTTGCGGCACTTATGTCTACACTCATGTCAGTAGGAATTACAACATTACCGATGGAACAAAAAATATTCGGACGAAGCTTTGCTTACGCACGTAATGCATCTGCATTACTCATGTCACTCCTATTCTCCTACATCATTTGGGTGGTGATGGTATGAAGGAACTAAAAAGATATCGCTTCTTTTTCATTTTATTACTGGGACTGATTGTATTAACTTTTATAAATCAATCTTTAGGATGGAGCGCATTACAATTAACAGGAAATAGCATTTTAGATATGTTGTTTCTCCTTCCCCCTGTCCTAATATTTGTAGGATTACTTGATCAATGGGTGAAGAAAGAAACGCTCATGAAATACATGGGCGAAAAATCCGGCATATACGGAATCTTATTCTCTCTATTATTAGGTGGCATTGCAGCTGGTCCTCTCTACGTTGCCTTCCCAATTGCAGCACTCCTATTAAAAAAAGGCGCAAGTATTCGGTACATCGTCTTTTTCTTAGGCGTTTGGACAACTGCGAAATTGCCAATTCTCGTGTATGAATTCTCTTCATTTGGAGCTACTTTTACACTCATTCATATTGGTTTCGGGCTAGTATTCTTTTATGTAATGGGGCTTATTTTTGAGAGGTTTTATGATCAGGGACAGTTGCTTCGGTATGATGTTACGGAGGAGATGTAGGAGTAACAAACATTGGATAACAGACGCTGAAAATCGAACTGTCATTGAAGCATCTTTAATTACTACTACTTAAAAGGAGCTGTCCCACGAGTCATTTTTTGACTATGTGACACCTCCTTTTTATTTTAGAAACATTACCATAACCTTAATTCGACACAGTATAATAAATGTATAATACAAAAATTTCCATGTTCTTGTTTTGTAATATTTTTTGGAGATGATTATCTTGAGTAAAAACGTGAATTTATTTCTTCAAATAGGAATTGGAATTATCATTATGATCGCACCTATTATCATCATAGGATTAATGTATGATGGATCGACAGCTATGGGCAATTTATTAGTTGCCGAATTTATAATGAGAATACTTTCCCTTATTATCGGCCTTTTAGTCATTAGCAAAGCTTTACATCGTTATGCCCAATAGTTATTCATCCTCAAAAAGGATAGCCATTGAACATACCATATTTATACAAATAAACTAACGATTATATTGTGTCCTCCATTGAGATTACACCGACCATTCTTCTGTATTAAAATATCCAAGACAAATGTTACGAAAGAAATATAAAAAAGACACCTTTCCTAGAAAAGATGTCTTTTTTATTTGAACCTTAATTCTCGTTCTGTAAAACCCTCGCTGCCTTGACTCCCTCTTTCTCTTCTTTTAAAAACAGTGATACGATACATGCAACAATGATAAAGACTAACCCTAGTGCAAATGCACCTTGGAATCCAGATGTTAAACCATTTAACTTCTCTACTGGATCCATTGGATTTGCGGAGCTTTCCATATACTGAGTTGTTCCTGAAGACATTTTCGAAATAAAGATAGCCGTACCAATTGCGCCAGCTACTTGTTGCAGTGTATTAAACAACGCTGTTCCGTGCGGGTATAAATCTGGTGTTAACTGATTTAAGCCGTATGTTTGTGCCGTCATAACAAACATGAGTCCAACCATTAATACGCTATGCATAACAATAATTTGTACCATTGATGTATCAGGAGTAATGCCTTTAAATAAGAACATTGCTATCCCTACTAATACAATGCCGGGAACGATAATAACTTTCGGACTAAATTTATCAAATAGTTTACCTGCGATTGGTCCCATGATGGCGCTAATAACACTTCCCGGAAGCATGATGATTCCTGATTTAAAGGCTGTGACAAGTAAAACTGTTTGCAGGAACATCGGTAATAACGTCATCGTTGAAAATAACGACATCATCACAATGACAATTAATCCAACTGATAATGTAAACATCGGAACTTTAAATGCGCGTAATTCTAAAATTGGATTCTCAATTTTCAATTGTCGAAAGACAAAAATACATAATGAGATAAGCCCAACAATTAAAGTGCCATACACTTTTGCATCGGACCATCCTAAGTCACCTGATGCACTAAAGCTATACACAAGTCCGCCAAATCCTAGTGTCGATAAAAGGATTGATGGATAATCTACTTTTGGCCTTGTTAACTCTGAAACATTTTGAATGTACTTCATTCCAATCATAATGGAAATGATCACGACAGGAATAACAATATAGAATAACCAGCGCCAATTTAGTGAGTCTACGATTACTCCAGATAATGTAGGGCCAATTGCTGGAGCTGCCATCATTACAAGTGCGATTAATCCCATTGTTGCACCACGTTTTTCAGGCGGACAAATAATTAAAATCGTATTCATTAATAACGGTGAAATTAACCCTGTCGCTACCGCTTGGACGATACGGCCGACTAATAAAACGGAAAATGTCGGCGCAAATCCCGCAATTAATGTACCAGCTAAAAACGTGACCATAGCGATTAAAAACATTTGCCTCGTTGTGAGCCATTGCTGAAGTAACGCTGTAATCGGGACTAAAACACCAACTACTAACATGTAAGCTGTAGAAAGCCATTGAATCGTTGAAGCTGTTACGCCAAATTCTTTCATTAATACGGTTAACGCATTACCAAGTAACGTTTCGTTTAATAATGCAACCATTGCCCCTAGAAGTAATGCAATTAAAATGGGGGTATGTTTCAAATTAGAAGTATCAACTTTGCCACTTGCAGGGCTCTTAGTTGTCATATTCATGTACAAATTCTCCTCCTGTTTCTTGCTAAAAAAACTTTAAATATACCTAAACACATGTAATATAATATACATATGTAGATTAAAAAGGGAGAATCAATTTTCAGCCACTGTATATTTAATCTACAAAAAAGGAGAATTGTAGATGAACGATAATGAAAAACAACTTGATTTACGCATTAGACGTACACATAAATTACTGTGGGATTCCTTATTTGAATTAATGACGCAATCAAAACAGAAATATAGTACGATCACGATTAACCAAATATGTGACCGCGCGATGGTACACCGAACAACCTTTTATAAACACTTCGAAGATAAAGATGCTTTATTAGCATTTGGATTTAAACGATACAGCAAGATGATTGCGGGAATACCCGTTTCAGATCGATTAAGTAAACCATTTCAAGTGATGGAACAATTTCTACACCATGAAGAAATCGGTAAAATATTAGAGACGCAAATGTCTGATGAACAATTCATTAACCGGACACAGTATTTAAGTCACGAAACGAGAAAACAAGAAATAGAAGCGTTACATCAACTGCGCAAAAATCATACGATGCCAAACGATTTAATCATTGAATTTTATTCAGGGGCAATCACCTCATTAAGCGCATGGTGGTTTAAAAATGAAAGAAGCGTTTCTGCGGCTGAAATGGATAGGTACCTCCACCAACTTATTAACCGGGATATTTTTCAGTTTGAAGAGGAATAAGACTACACCTTTTCAATCATGCAATCAAATTGACCACAAAATAGGAATATGATATATTTTCCGTAGAATACTATATAAGTATGACATCAAATAAAATGGCATATAATAAAAAGAAGAGATGCGCTAACATCTCTTCCTTAACTGCTACCGTATAGGGTGGTGGTTATTACACGTTACTATTTTTTACGAAACCCACCCTTTTGCTTCCTACGGCGCGGAGTGGGTTTTTTGTTGTCCTTACCCAGAAGTTGCTTCCGCAAAAAATACGCTGAAACTTCACGTACAGTCGCTTTTACAAATTCTTTTACAAGGTCAAACAAAAACTCCATATTATCACCCCCTTTCCTTCCAAATGGAAAGAAGGGATAACCACCCACCCTCACAATATGCAGTTACATATATTTTATCAAATGATTGTAAAGATATTATGTAAACCAAACAAATGAAATTTTACATAGAAAAAAAGCCCTTCTAAACCGGGCTTTTCTATCACCATTATTTAGCGATCTTCTTCAAATCCGAACTTTCTATAATTGAAAGCATATCCACCTTTTATTAAGACGGACCATAACCAATAAGATGAGCAATTATAACTGCTATTAAACCGATTGAGTATTCAATTAGAATTAAAGGAAGAATCCACCTTGCCCACCTTGTCCATGAAATTCCTGCAATTGCTAATCCAGCCATTAGCGTACCACCCGTCGGAAAAATAATATTTCCAATACCATCCGCGAATGAAAAGGATAATACGGCTGTTTGGCGTGTAATGTCCAATAAATCTGCAAGTGGCGCCATGATAGGCATTGTCAACATCGCATGACCACTACCTGATGCTAAAATAAAATGAATCGCTACTTGGAAGTTGTACATTCCAACAACACTTAAAAAAGGAGATACATGTTTCATTTCTTCCGATACTTGATACAGTAGCGGGTCTATAATATGCCCTTGATTCAATACAACTAAAATAGCGCGTGATACACCAATGATTAAAGCGCCGCCAATTAAAGATGCCGATCCTTGTGTAAAAGATTCTACAGTATCATCAAGAGATATCTTGCCAAGAATTGCAATGATTATAGTTAAAATAATAAATAAGGCTGCAATTTCTTTTATATACCACTCGTACTTAATAACACCGAATACAAGTATAATATAATTGATTAAAAAGGCCGTTAATATCCATTTATGTCTTTTTGTTAACTCTACTTTCGCTGTTAGTAAGCTGTCTTGCTTGTTTGTATCGAATTTTCCGTAAATTCCAACCGAAGGATCCCTCTTTACTTTCATAGCATGACGATAGACGAATGTAACCGCAATTACATATATGACTACGAATAAAACGAGGCGGAACCCCATCCCCGAATACATAGGAAGACCCGCTATCCCTTGCGCAAGCCCAACTGTAAACGGATTCATAATTGCCGTTGTAAATCCAACAGACGCTCCTACTAGTACCATCGCAGTTCCTGTTATCGTATCAAATCCAACCGCAAGAGCTAGCGGGATGAATAGAGGTACATACACTAAAGCTTCCTCCGCCATTCCCATTAATGACCCGCCAAGCGCAAAGAACAGCATGATAATAGGAATCATTAACTTTTCACGGTTAGCAAGTTTTTTTGCCATCGTTGAAACAAGAGCCTCAACCGTACCGGATGCCTTTAATACACCAAAAAAACCTCCAATAATAAGAATAAAAAAGATAATATTAGCAGCTTCTACCATCCCTGTAGGAATAGATTTTACCGTATCAAAAAATCCAAGTGGCGTTGATTCAATCCATTTAAATGAATTTGGATCTACTGTTGTATACCCATTTTTTTCAATCTGCTCATATTTTCCGGCTGGCAATATATGTGTAATAACCGCCGCAATAACTAACAAGACAAGTAACATTGCAAATACGTTTATTTTCCATTCTTTTTTTTCCTTTTTTTCTTCTGGCTCAAATGAAACTGCCTTTTGTGATACTTGACTCATATACCAATCCCCTTTGCAATAGAGTGAAACTTTAATCATTGGGGGTTTCATTCATCCCCCAATGATTATTACTTTTACAAGCAGCCAGCAGTCTGGTTTCCCCACTACCATGACGTACCAAGCTATCCACCAATTCTTTTATTTATAACACGCTATGATTTAACTACCTTTTTACTAATTTCATTTACAAATTGGTTAAATAAACGTTGCTGTAGAGCATCCTTTTCCGACATCATTTCTGGATGCCATTGAACCGCTGCTACATAACGATGAGCCTTCGATTCAATAGCCTCTATTACACCATCAAAGGACCATGCGCTCGCCTCAAAATCTTTCCCTAATGTTTTCACTGCTTGATGGTGAAAAGAATTAACCATTAAAGATTTTTGGCCAATAGCCTCATAAATTTTCCCCTCTTCCAGAAGATCTACAGAATGAGAGCCTTGCCATTTACGGAACTGTTCTCGAACATGGAAATATTCTGGCCCCATCTCGTGCTCTAAGTCTTGATAAAGAGATCCACCAGCTGCAACATTTAACACCTGTAATCCTCGGCAAATTCCTAAAATAGGAATATCTTTTTCTAAAGCCTGCTTTGCCAGATTTAATTCAAAATTATCTCGTTCTTCCTCTACAGTACCTATATATGATTTTGGAGTATCACCGTAATAAACTGGATTGATGTCCGCGCCACCAGCCAATAACAATCCATCTAATTGATTAAGTGTGAACTCAATTTGATCAACTTCCTCAATTGGAAGTAGAACAACCGTTGCACCTGCCCTTTGAAGGGAACGGATGTAGTCATAAGAAAAGAGAGCCATATCTTGACCTGGTAACCCTCGCAAGCCCTCCTTCCCTATTTCACTATGATCAACATAATACCCAGTAACACCAATTAGTGGTTTCATTTTCTCTCACCTCATAATTTAAATGGTTTCGTTGTCTTTCTCTGCTGAAATTGTATACTCTTAACCTCCCTTTTCTAACAAGTGGTAAAGAATTAAATATGTAAATTACGACTCTACTCATTTCACTATTTCTTTACACACCATTGATATAAGCAAATATCATGCCAACATTAAATTCCGAACGATTATTTGCACATATTTAAATATTTTGTCACTTTATCGGTGTTTGCTGTGTTGAAATGTATTATAATTGGTTATTAATTGGTTACGTAATAACCAATTAATAACCAACTTTAGACCAATTACATTCAACTAATGAGGTGCTCTATGAACAAATTTGAAACCAACCACATTGTATTGATCACCGTTTTAAAAGAAACACGAAAAGCCCTACATCAACAACTAACGGAGATGGTAGGTGATCTCATAGATATCGAAAGTTTTTCTGTAGAAGAAAGCATTCCAAAAGTATTTCATTCTACATTAATTGTGTTACCTAATACATTTACGATAGAAACGGTGAAAGACTTTATTGGGGAAAACTGCGAAGTAATAATAGCAAAACGAACATTAAATTATGAAAACGTGGACCAGCTTTTATTTTTACCAGAAGGCACACAAGCTCTATATGTGAATGATAATCATGAAACAGTATACGAATCAATTGAAACGATGCGTCAATTGGGGCTGAACCACATTGAATATGTCCCATACTATCCTGGAAAAACGAATATACAAATGATCAAGCTTGCAATTACACCTGGCGAACTTGAAATTATCCCTGACTTCGTAGAAAAAGTAATTAATATCGGTCATAGATTAATAGATATTACGACAATCATGTCCATCCTAGATCGATTTCATTTAATGGAGGAATCAGGTAACCACGTTTCTGAAAGATACTATCGAAAAATAGTAGATTTAACAAAGAATCTAGCTAAAGCTCATCGACAACTTCATCAAGTTATTGATGGTGTTGGTGATGGCATACTAGCTATTGATTATGAAGGAAGAATTATTGTCTTTAATGAATTTCTGGAAAACATGCTGAAAATAAAAAGTAAAAACGCTATCGGTCATCCGATTGATGCCATTATTGATAATATTGATTTAGTAAACTTCATCCTTTCAAATAAGCAACAAGAAAGCGGAATATTTGTTGTAAACGGCTTAGATGTAATAGTGGAACGTCTACATATAAATGATCAATCAATTATTGTTACTTTTAGAAATGCCCTTAAGACCATCGGATTTGAACGGAAATTGAGAAAAGAATTTGTCAAAAAAGGTTATGTAGCAAAATACAACTTCCATAATATCGTTGGCATTAGTTCTACGATTCAAGACACGAAACAAATTGCCAAAAGGTTAGCTAAGACGGATTTAACTGTATTAATTGAAGGTGAAAGTGGTACCGGAAAAGAGTTGTTTGCAAGTGCTATTCACAATGCTTCCAAGCGAAATAGCGGCCCTTTTCTTGCTGTTAACTTCAGTGCTTTATCGGATGATTTAGTCGAGAGTGAATTATTTGGTTATGAAGACGGAGCGTTTACCGGAGCAAAAAAGGGCGGGAAAATGGGATTATTTGAGCAAGCAAATGGTGGCACCATTTTTTTAGATGAGATTGGAGATATTAGCCTGAAACTTCAAGCACGACTACTTCGAGTATTGCAGGAAAAAGAAATCATGCGTGTTGGTGGAAGCCAAATTATCCCGATAGACGTAAGGATTATTGCAGCAACCAATAAGGATCTACTGAAAATGATTCAAGAAAATATGTTTAGAGAAGACTTATACCATCGGCTTAAAGTACTCTTTATACACCTTCCCGAATTAAGGGCGCGCCGAAATGACATTGAATTATTAGCTAAACATTTTGTTGCGCTATCGGACCCTAAAGTTAAAATCGAGCAAGAATTAATTGAAGAACTTCAAGGATATCCATGGTACGGAAATGTAAGAGAACTTAAAAATACGATAGATTACATGCTGGCTGTCCGTACCGGAAACCAAATAACAAAAAATGATTTACCTAATCAACATTACTTTCAAAAGCCTCCACATAAGAAAACAAATAGCGACCAAGCCGAGAGTATAACACCCTTTTCTTCAAGTTCAAACGCTCTTGATCAAGAATCACTTTTCATCCTTACCCTTATCATAAATTATGAAGACAAAGGAAAAGCAATCGGAAGA
The DNA here is from genome assembly GCF_051294775.1 of Bacillus pretiosus. Classification (NCBI taxonomy): domain Bacteria; kingdom Bacillati; phylum Bacillota; class Bacilli; order Caryophanales; family Bacillaceae; genus Bacillus; species Bacillus pretiosus. Next base: position 204,880 of record NZ_JBPPHF010000003.1, on the reverse strand, counting down.
AGAATTATTTCTGAAAAGAGCCAAGAAGTCGAAATAAACTTATCTGAAGCACAAGTGAGACACCGATTGAACTTCCTGAAGATGAAAGGTTATGTGCAAATAAAAAGAGGTAGAGCAGGGATTCATTTAACAAGAAAAGGATTGGAGATTGTACGTAATCTTTAGTCAAGGTTCGGGTTTTTAGATATATAGAGGCTGTTTTATAAACAGCCTCTTTTTTTAATGGAATAAAACGTCGATAAATTTAAGTTACAAATATTCAGAATTAATATTAAAATATAGAATGGGGATAGGGGTATGGGATTATAAAGTGAAACTTTAATCAGCCCTCACCAATCGGGCATTTACGGGCAGTTGATCTCCCACCTAACTTCTTTGCTCCAGCCGAATTTTGAGGTGGGAGTCTTACTGCCCACAAATAGCGGGGTAAAATTTATACATAACGAGGGAATAGAAATGAAACTACAATTAAAAGCGGATTTAGGGCTACTACTAGTTACATTCTTTTGGGGTGCATCCATCTTACTTACAAAGGTTGGACTTGAAGGCATTGAAGAATATAATTTAATCGCATTACGATTTATTATCGCCTTTCTTTTATCAGGTTTAATATTTTACAAACATTTATTCAAAATCGATTTTAAAACTGTAAAATATGCATTTATACTCGCTTCTGTTTTATTTATCGTTTACATTTTCGCGACATTCGGTACAAAGTATACGAGTGTTTCTAATGCTGGTTTCTTACTATGTCTCACAGTCATCTTCATTCCGATATTATCAGCTATATTTTTAAAACACATTCCTGAAAAGAAAGTGATCGTAGGAATCTTTTTAACGATAATAGGAATCAGCTTATTAACATTAACGAGCGAATTCAAGATCGGTAACGGCGATATATTTTGCATACTGTCAGCCTTATTTTATGCGATTCATGTCATCATCACTGGCAGTGTAACAAAACATGTAAACTCCATTGCACTTGGAGTCATACAACTCGGTTTCGTCGGCCTATTTAGTCTTATGTTTTCATTCATTATCGAAACGCCAAGACTGCCTAGCACAACCAACTCATGGCTAATCATCCTAGCCTTAAGCATATTCTGTACCGCAGTCGCTTTCATCGTGCAAGTAATCGCCCAGCAATACACGACGCCTACACATACCGGACTTATCTTTTCATTAGAACCTGTCTTTTCCGCAGGCTTCGCTTTCGTTTTCACAGGTGAAACGCTCACAGGAAAAGGGCACTTAGGCGCGACACTTATATTAATAAGTGTGTTGATTGCTGAGGTGGATTTTAAGGGATTGTTGAGGCTTAATTATAAGAGGAATATAGAGTAAACATTTCACTATAATCAATAAACATACCCCAGAAAAATATGAGTTTATATTATTTTCATCCTCTTACCTTAATTTTTTTAGATGCTACCCTCGAATAAGGTAGCATCTAAAATATGTTACAAAGAATTATTATATTTATGTAACCTGCATAGTTAACCTTTTCTACATTACTTACTGCACATAGTCATACAGATTTTTCGCTAACAATAAACAAGTTACTGTAATGAAAAGGGCGCGAACATACCCGCTTCCTTTTTTTATAGCAAATTTGGAGCCAACAATCCCTCCAGCAATTTGAGCAATCCCCATTATAAAACCATACGCATAGTTTACTTGCCCTACATACATAAATATTAACAATGCACCAACATTACTTCCTAAATTAAGAAACTTCGCATTACCTGCTGCTTTTAAAAAATCATACCCAATAAATAAAAGAGCAAACATTAAAAACGAACCTGTGCCAGGCCCTAGAAATCCATCATAAAAACCAATTGCAAAAATAAAAAAGGTAAAAATAATGACGTGTCGACCAGATAATTTCTTATGAGTAGAAATACTACCCCAATCCTTTTTAAATATTGTATAAATAGCGACTGCACCGAGCATAATCAGCATCAATGGCTTCAGTACTTCTGGGTTCATTAAATGAACGGTCCATGCACCTACTATAGAGCCTATAAAAGTGATTGGAAATAATTTTAAAGCCGATTTCAAATCAAGATTACCAGAACGATAAAACACAATATTACTAGTTGCACTCCCCATTGTTGATGCTAGTTTATTCGTGGCTACTGCACTTGCTGGATTCAGCCCTGTAAATAATAAAGCTGGTAAGGCAATGAGTCCACCACCGCCTACAACTGAATCAATAAATGCAGCCACAAACCCAAAAACAATCAAAATAATTAATATAGATGGGTCTAAATACAAATCCATACTAGTAGCCTCCCCTTTAGTCACTATTGTAATAGTAACTATCAATTTGCTAAATGTAAAGAGTTATTGTAACGTTGAAATATAAAAGCAAACATCGGAGGACGAAAAAGTGGACTACATAGTACAACAGCTTAAAAAAATGGGTTTTAATGAATATGAAGCTAAATCTTATGTATCTCTTGTTAAACAGGGGCCTGCTACAGCCTACCAAGTGAGTAAGGATTCAGGTGTCCCAAGAGCACGAATTTATGAGATTTTAGGTAACCTTGTAGAAAAAGGAATGGTCATGAAAGAAGAAATAAATGACACCACTCGCTATTCACCTCTACCTGTTGAAATCTTTTTACAGAAAGCTCAATCAGAATGGCAGTCTACTTATGAAGGAATCAGTGATTCATTAAAAAAACTCGAAACTTCCGAGGAAAAAACGGATAATCGAGTGATTACTTTAAAAGACAACAAAACAATCATTAGCTATTGTCAGGCACTAATAAAAAAAGCAGAACAACGTATTGTCATTTCAATGTGGGATGAAATGTATGAAGCGTTAAAAGAGGAACTATGTGAGGTAGCTGATAAAGTTTCAGTACAAGGTATTACCTTACATGTTGAAAATCCAATTAAAAATCTAGAAGCTCATCGTATCACACCTTATACAGAAACCCTCTCTACAGAACATTGGTTTATTTTATCGATAGATTCCAAAGAGATGATTTATGGACCATCAATTGAAGAGCGTAATATTGCTTTTTATACAGATGATCCCGTTCATATATACTTACTAGAGGATTATGTGTGGCACGATGTTTTAGTAAATCGACTTGTCCGACGTAGCCAAGATGATTTGCAGCAATGGATCACGGCAGAGAGAAACTCCTTCTTTATGGGGAAATAAGGAGTATATTAAAAGAATCAAAAAATAAAGCATAAGTTAATGAAATGAAAAACTTATGCTTTATTTGCAAAGTCATACTCAAGTCTTTCAACTATTTCCCCTCCACAAACCGCCCAAACTCCTTCAAGAATCTCAATTTAAAACTCCCCACAGGCCCATTCCGATGCTTCGCCACATGAATCTCCGTCATCTCTTTCTGCATCGTTTCCTTATCGTAATAATCTTCGCGATACATAAGCATAATCACATCCGCATCTTGCTCAATTTGTCCCGTCTCTCTTAAATCAGATAAAAGAGGGCGCTTATCTTGACGCGACTCTACTGAACGAGACAATTGTGACAACGCCACTACACAAACATTTAAATCACGTGCTAATAACTTAAGCTTACGAGAAATTTCACTAATCTCTTGAAATCGATTGCCTTTATGCTTCGGATCGCCCGTAATAAGCTGCAAATAATCTACAATAACTAAAAGCTTTTTATCACCATGCTTCCTCTTTAACTTACGAGTTTGCATCCAAATATCTTGCACCGTAACACCTGCATGATCGTAAATTTCAAGTGGTAGTTCACCAATCTCCGCAAATGCCTGACTCACCTTTTCCCAGTCCTCTATCGCAAAACGATGCTTCGGATTCTTCAGCCTACCCCCTGACACTCCGCCTACGCAAGACGCCATCCTTTTTAACAATTGCTTACTACTCATCTCTAACGAAAACAATCCAACCGTTGCTCCAAACTTCGCCGCATGCAGTCCCACATTTAACGCAAACGCAGTCTTCCCCATAGAAGGACGCGCACCAAGAACGACAAAATCACCTTCCTGCAATCCGCACGTCATTTTATTTAGCGATGTATAACCAGTCTCAATACCAGTAATCTCTTTCGCATCTTGATGAAGCTCTTCATATAAATCAACTAACGCATCCTTCAAGTCAAACTCACATACACAGTCCTTTTCCTCTAACTCACAAAGTGCCGTAATCGTCTCACCAATAATTTTCTCATTCTTCTCCGCAATAAGACGCTCCCCCATCTTGTGCCCGAGAACACCCGCCTGATACATTTTCCAGGCACCTCGAACAAGCCCCTCATAATAAGAGAAGTTAGCAGTTGTCGGCACACCATCCATTAACCCTATAAAATACTCCATTCCCCCGATCCCCTCTAAAAACTTCGGATCTACCCTAGAAATGAACGTCACAAGATCAATCGGTTGCCCCTCTTCTTCCATTTTTCGCATTAACTGAAATATAGACTTATGCACCGACAGCGAAAAGTACTGCTCCGTCAAACGGCACTCCTTAATAAGCTCTCCATCAAGTAATAGAGAACCTAACACCGTCTTTTCTGCCTCCACATTTTGAATACTCATGGACGCCACCCGCGCTCCGCTAAAAAGCGCTGCAACTCTTCCTCTGACGGCGCATTCTTCTCCCACTCCTCACATCTCGCCAAAAACTCCTCCGTCTCCCCCGTACTAACAGACGAATCCTTCTTTCTAAAGCTCGCCGTATCCGCCTCAACCTCAGAAACTTTCGTAAATCCTTTCCCGTGCCACCCTCTCAAAATCCCCTTCACATAAGCAACCGTCCGCTTATTATTCTCAAACGCAATTTGAAGAGCCTTTAGCACAAGCTCTTCTGACAAATCTTCCATCCACGCACTCAGTTCCTCCACAGTATGCGGAGACAAACTACCAAAATGTTGCTCATAAAAAGAAAAAACGCGACTCCCCGTCTCTTCCTCTATAACCTCTTCTTCCTCTGTCTCCTCACAAACTGGCTCAACATCATCCACAGCCAAATCACTCGGCATACCGAAATGCGCTAAAAGCATCGGAACATTCAGCTCCTCCTCTACGCACTTCTGAAGAAACATATGTACAAACTCCTTATTCTTCACACCCTTAAGCTCACGAAGAACGCACTTCTCCACATTCGTATTCGTCACAGGATTATAACGAAGCCAATTTAAAACGAATAACTCTCTCGTATCCGCATCATAAAGAATCTTCCCATAATCAATGAAGCGCTGCACAAGCTTATCAACAGTCTCCCGATTATAACCCGTCTCCATCTCAGCTAACCGCTTCGGAAAAGGAAAAATCCCACACTGCGTCGTCTTCGAACAAGTCAGCAAATACACATAAAAATACCGCTCCTCCGGCGTCAAATCCAAAACAAAGTCATCCTGCCAAAAATTCACCTGCACAGTACGATACACCGCCATCCCAATTCCTCCCGTCCTAATTCAAAAATGAAAATTTCCTCTTTGTACTATATATAGGAAGGAGGGGTGGGTTTTTGGCGTGTTATTTCAAAATTTTTTTCGACTCCTACTACGGTGTTTGTTGGTGTTTTTGTTTTGTTATGTTTTTTCTTAGTGATTTATTACTTGGTAGGGGCTTGCAAGGGGCTTATGAGGGGCTAGTTATCGGTTACTTCGATTAGGAAGACTCGATTTGAAAAGTCGCCTCGTTCTTCTACTTTCTTTTTTCGGATGTTGTTTATTTCTTCTAGTGTTGTGCCTTCGTGTTCGGCTAGGGCGTTTATTATTTCTAGTAGGTCGGATAGTTCTTCGAGTTTATGTTCTTTTGTGTCTGCTTCTAGATATTCGGTTAGTTCTTCTTGTGTTTTTTTGCAGAGTTCTTTTATGTATTCTTCTTCGGGTAGGATTCTAGTTGTGGGTGTTTTTCCGTTGGATTTTATTATTTGCGGAATTTTGTTTCGGATTAGTTTGTTGTAGGTTGGCATGTGGGTTTTCCTCCGTTTGTTTTTTCTTCTATTATAATGGAAAAGCAGTTTAACTAGTTGTTAAACTGCTTCATTGCTTCTTTTATATAGTTTTCTTCTTTGGTTGTGAAGAGGGTTGGTAATTCCGATAGTGGGAGATTTGATTGATTAATTATATCCTCTATATCACTTGGAGGTGTATCAAGATAGTTCATTACCTCTTCTATTAAATTGAAAAATCCCTTCACAGTAACTTGAACGTCATGATGACTCGGATCCTTCTCTTCTTCCTTATACTTTTTCAACTTCCCTATCATATCCATAAATCGCCGATCAAACTCTTCTTTTAATTCCTTATTATTATAAAAAGCTTGAACACCATCCTTCGAAAAATGTTCCTCTAACCATTCCTTATTTTCTTTCTCCCATATAAAAGTTTGCAAAAACGAAGAAAACAAAGCGACATCCACTCGTTCTTCCTTTTGAAACCTCTTCTTCATCTCATCCATATGCGAAAGTACCTTCGCAATTCTTTCTTGCTCTGCCAAAAGCACCTCTCTTTGAAAATTCATTTGTCTTAAAAATTCTTTAGTTTCAATATCACGCTGCAATATAATATTTTGAATTTCCCCAAGCGAAAAACCGAGATGCTTAAACGATTGAATTTGCTGCAGCACATACAAATCATCTTTTGTATATAACCGATGCCCGCCCTCAGTATAATCGCTTGGCTTTAATAAATTAATCTTGTCATAATAACGAAGCGTCCGCACCGTAACATCCCCAACACTTGCAAACTCACTAATCATCCACGCCATATCATCACCTACTCCGCTAACTTCTCTTTTACATACTGAAGCATACGAGAAAAACTCATCTCATTCTTTCTACAATATTGAAACAAACCTACAACAAGTAACAAAAAAGGAGCATTCCCTCTATAACGATTTTCATACTCACTAATACCATCATAAAAGTACTCATACTTTCTTTTTTGTAAAACGATATATCGCAATAAACAACACTGCAATCGTAATAAAAATTTGCTTCCCCTTTATCTTCACTTCTTGTTTCATTATCTATTCTCCTTCCACTACATACTTATCTTCTTTAAATAACGGAATTCGAATGAAATAACGATATGGTTCGTCGCGTATTACTTTCCAAGCAACAATGATCACTTGAACGACCTCAAAGGCAAATACGATCCAAAACAAAACATCACTAATACGCGAACTAATATTAAATAGAAGAAAGATTAACAAATGAAAATTGAACGCCTTCCGGCAATGGTATTTGTACACTTCATTTTTACGTGCCAGTGTGATGTACATGAGTAGTGGCGAAAAGATTCCTATTGCGGCTGAGAGTAGTAGCATGATGATGGTGTTTCTTTTTTCTTTTTTGGTGGTTTTCATGAGCGGTTTGCTCCCACCCCCTTTTTGATTTGTCTTCTTTAGGTTAGGGGGTGACGTTGGGTGAGGTGCAAGCACCATTAATGGAAAATATTAAATTCCATATAATCGAGTTACTATTCTTGCCGAACACTTGTATCTATTTTATAATAAAAAATATAAATTACGTACGTAAAGATTGGAGATGTAATGAATGGATTATGGTTTTAGCTATAACTTCCCCGCTTTACGTGGAAAGCAAGGTGGTAAAGAGTACTTTGTTGTCATGTGCCCTTTACGCTTAATCCCTAAAATATTTCTATTTGACGAGGAAGAAATCCCTGCTGAACATCGTGCGCAAAGGATATTAAATAAAATTAGAATCCCAGAAATCACAAATTATATCATTGAGAATCAAAATGATTATGTTTTTTCATCCCTAACAGCATCTATAGATGGTGATATTGAATTCCAGCCATTTAGTTCCGATCAGTCGTTTCAAGATTTAGGACAACTTCGTATCTCTCTGGATTCTAAGTTCCTGATTAATGACGGACAACACCGAAGAGCAGCTATTGAAGAAGCGATTAAACTTTCACCAGAGTTAGGACACGAAACAATTTCAGTTGTGTTCTATCATGATCAAGGTTTAAGAAATTCCCAACAAATTTTCTCAGATCTTAATCGACACGCAGTTAATACAACTTCATCTATCGGTATTTTATATGATCATAGGGATAAGTTAGCATTAGTTACAAAAGAAATTGTAGAGGAAAACAATTTATTAGTTAGGTATACAGATAAAGAAAAAGTAAACCTATCAAAGAATTCACCAAAGATTCTAGCGCTCAATCATATTTTCAATACAAACCTTCGACTGCTAGGAAAAACAAAAGGTGACCTAATTACAGAAAATGAAGAACAATTCTTAAAAGAATTCTGGAACATTCTTTGTGATACAATAGTCGAATGGAATTTAGTTTACAAAAAAGAACTAAGCCCCCGTGAACTCCGAATGAACTATATTGTTGGACATGGAGTATTTATTGAATCTGTCGGCTTAATCGGAAGATATGCTTTTGAAAACTATCCACATGATTGGAAAAAATACATTTCTCTACTATCCAATATCGATTATAGTCGTTCTAATACTTCGGATTGGCTAGGACGAGCTTTCAATACAAATGGTCGCATACAAAAGACAAAAGAAACAGTCACGTTAACCGCAAACAAACTAAAAGAAAAATTAGGTCTTCCTTTGACAGAAGGAGAACAAAAGATAGAAGAGAAATTCCAGTTAGGAGCATGATAATGTTAAATAATCTCATTACTGATTTAATAAATAATAAAAATGATTTTGTCTCTGATGCAAAAGAGCATATAAAAAAAGTTTATCGTGCTGACGACCGCCCTTGGGTTGTTGGTTATAGTGGTGGAAAAGATTCCACAGTTGTCGTTCAGCTTGTTTTTGAAGCTTTAAGCGAATTACCTACAGAACAATTACACAAGAAAGTATACGTAATCTCATCCGATACACTTGTAGAAACACCGCTAATTATTCAGTCTATCAATGTTACTTTACATCGAATCCAAGAAGAAGCTTTAAAACGTGATCTTCCTATCGAAACACATAAAGTAAAACCAAAATATGAACAATCATTTTGGGCTAATATTATCGGAAAAGGCTATCCATCACCAAACCAACAATTCCGCTGGTGTACTGACCGCTTAAAAATTGAGCCTGCAAATGCGTTTGTAATGGACAAAGTTTCTACGTTTGGTGAAGTAATTATGGTCCTTGGCGTACGTGAAAATGAAAGTGCTACTCGTGATAACGTTCTTAAGTCCCATACTGTTGAAGGTAAAGATTTAATGCGCCATTCGACCCTAACAAATGCATATGTTTTTGCACCGATTAGACAGTTTAGTTTAAATAACGTCTGGGACTACTTACTAGAAAACCCGTCTCCTTGGGGGAACGATAACCATGAATTAAATAAGCTTTATCAAGATTCAAGTAGTGGTGAATGTCCTCTTGTTGTAGATAAAACCACTAAAGATAGTGCTGGTTCATGTGGAAACAGTCGCTTTGGTTGTTGGGTATGTACAGTAGTAAATGAAGATAAAGCATTAAACGGCTTCATTCTTAGTGGATCAGATTGGATGAAACCTTTATTAGAATTCAGAAATTGGTTAGCTGGAATTCGTGATGATAGAACATTTCGTATGAAATACCGTAAAGGTGGTCAAATTTACTTTAATCCACTAAAAACTGAAGTAAAAGATGAGACTGAATACGTAATCATTCCGAAAAAATCTAGTCGCCCTAAACAAATGATTAAATTAGAAGAATTTACAATTTTAGAAAGGGATGAACTAAAATCTTATTTAGCAATAAACAAAATTGATTTAAGTTCTCCTGAGGATCCAAAAATTTTAGTAAAGCTTGATGATAATCAAATCGGACAGCTTGGTTTAGGTCCCTTTACACTGAACGCACGAAAAGAGATTTTACGCAGACTTCTTATTGTCCAAAGAGATTTACAACATCCTGAAGAAGAGGATTTTGAATTAATTAAAGAAGAAGAATTACGTGTTATTCGTCGTTACTGGTTAGAAAATGGTGATTGGGAAGATTCTTTGCCTAGCATTTTTAAAGAGGTAATGGGATACGACCTAAATTGGGAGTATGATGATCGTCCTTTATTTGATAATGAACAAATTACAGATTTAGAATCATTATGTAGCAAACACAACGTAGACTTTAAAGCACTAAAAAAACTGATATCACTTGAAAAAGATTTTTCCGGTTATAAAGTTCGTCGTGGATTAATGAACGAAATTGAAAAAGTACTAAAGCAAGACTACTTACATTTGTAGGGTGAGGTTAAATTTATGTTAATTGAACAACTAGAATTAGAAAACATCGGAGCTTATACGGAAAGAAATACCTTCGATCTGTCTATCTCCTCCCCAAAAAAGAAAGTAATTTTAATAGGTGGAGAAAATGGTGCTGGAAAAACAACATTTTTAAATTCCATCAAATTAGGATTATTTGGTTGTTTTGGTTATGGATATAAGACAGAGAATAATGATTACTATAAGCGCGTCCATGGATATTTAAATGCTTCTGCTCGTAAAGATGAGACAAATCCTTTTAGTATTACAATTACCTTTAGTGAAGTAGAAAATTACAAACGCTATGTTTATACATTCAAAAGATCTTGGAACATTTTAAACAGCGCCATAAAAGAAAAATTCACTGTAAAAAAAGATGGTCATTATTTAAATGATGCTGAAAAAGATATTTTCGAATCAAGACTGAGAGAAAATTTCCCGCCTAAATTATTTGATCTATGCTTATTTGATGGCGAAGAAATTTCAAAAATAATAAATGAAAATAAATTATCCTCTTATTTAAAAGAATTATCTACTGTTATATTCAACTTAGATTTATTCCGAAATTTAGAAGGAGATTTAACTAATTATTTACAACAAGAAATTGATCAAAAACATCTTTCTTCTATAGAAAGTGAAATCATTACTCTTCAGCGTCAAGAAAAAGAACAATCTTTAAACATTAAAGTTCTCGAAGGCGCAATCAAAGCCGCTCAACAACAAATAGAAGAATCAAAAGAATCTTATTCTTTACTGAAAAAAGATTTTGAAACACACGGTGGTTTAATTAAAGAAGAACGTGAAACATTAAATAGACAAGTCTTAGAAATTGAGGCACATAGAAAAGCTAATTCTGAAAAGGTCCGAGAATTTATTCAAACTCTTTTACCTTTCTATCTAAACAAAAACTTGTTACTAGCTACTAAAAACCAATTACAAAATGAAGAAAAACTATCATTAGCAAACCAATTAACTTCAGAGCTAACTGAGGAACGTACTCTTGAATTGGCTAAAAGTTTACCTGGAGTCTCATCTCCTAATGATTTAGCAGCGGAATTAAGAAAACAAATTTTCAATATTATTAAACCTAATGATGCAGATGTTGAATATATCCATAGGGTTTCACCAACACAACGCACACAATTTGAAATAGCGGCACAGCAAGTTGAAAAAGAATCTCATGACACATATATTCAATTGCTTCAAGAAAATAGAGAAAGCTTACTTCAAGCACAAGAGTTAAGAAAGAAAATTTCTACTAATGATTCTACAAATGAGTTTACACGAATGTTAGAAAATATGACTCAAACACAAGAGAAGATCTTTAAGTTGGAAAAAGAAGTAGAAGAAAACTTGAATATTTTAGTAACACGCCAAGAAACTTTAACAGCACTAAAAAATACAATTGATTCAAAACATCATATTGTACAACAAAGCAATAAGACGAGAAATACATTCTTAATTGCCCAAAGCATTATGAAATTAAGTACAGAGTTTCAAATGTTACAACATCAAAAGAAACTACAACAAGTACAAATCGAGGCTACAAAAATGCTGAATAAACTAATGCGTAAACATCAATATATTTCTTCTTTACGCATTGATTCTAGCACTTTTGAAGTAACTTTATTTGATAATAATCGCGACCATGTGGCGAAAGAGACATTATCAGCAGGTGAGAAAGAAATTCTCTTACTATCATTAATTTGGGCAATGTTCAAATGTTCTGGTCGTCGTGTTCCATTTATATTCGATACACTTCTAGGCCGTCTGGATCAAACACATAAACATAATATTTTAGTAGATTTCATCCCTGCATGTGGTGAACAAGTCTTAATCTTGTCAACCAACTCTGAAGTTGATGAAAAACATTATAATTTACTGAAAAACTTTGTATCCCATGGATATTTATTAGAATTTGATACAGACCTACGAAAAGTGAATGTTACAGATCAATATTTCAACTTTAATAAGGAGCAAGCAAAATGAACTACCGTTTAAAAATATCCAAAAGAGTATCAGATAAGCTAAAAGAATTACAAGCTCCTACTAATTTAACGCCAAATATTTTAGCTCGTTTAGCAGTTGGATTATCTTTAACTGATCCAACTTCACCTAAGATTTCAATTGATAAAGAAGCAGGCGGATTAGAAATCAATCGCCACACATTAACTGGAGAATATGATTTTATTTATAAATGTTTAATCACTCAACATGCGGGACGTGAAGTGTCTGATACTGAGTACTTCCCTACCCTATTCCACGCTCACTTAGAACGTGGAATTAACTTATTAGACAGCGAATATAAACATGCTGGAAACAACGAGAAATTCACAATTAACTTGCTAAAATACAGTAAGGAGTGATTCCTATGCTTTATCTTGATAATAGTGCCACAACACAACTATTACCTGAAGTTAAAGAAGCAATGTTACCCTATTTACTTGAAGAATTCGGAAATCCTTCAAGTAAATATTATGGATTAGCCCAAAATGCTAAAGAAGCTGTCGAAACAGCAAGAAAACATGTAGCTCAATTATTAGGCTGTGAAACTGATGAAGTAATTTTTACTAGTGGTGCTACTGAAAGTAATAACTTTATTTTGAAAGGCATCACTCATTATCATAAAGATAAAGGCAATCACATTATTACTTCTAAGGTAGAACATCCTTCTATTATAGAAACTTGTAAATTTTTAGAAGAAATTGGCTATACGGTCACATATCTTGATGTAGATCGACACGGCAGAATCAATTTGGAAGAACTAACTAAAGCTATTCAAAAAGAAAAAACTCTTCTCGTTTCAATTATGTGGGGTAACAACGAACTTGGTTCTCTAAACCAAATAAACGAGATCGCAAAAATCTGTAAAGAGAATGAAATATTCTTCCATACAGATGCTACACAAGTAGTTGGAAAAGTGCAATTCTCTCTTTCAGATATAGACGGTATAAACTTTTTATCCTGCTCTTCTCATAAGTTTCATGGTCCAAAAGGTGTTGGGGTAACCATAATAGGTAAAGATAACTTAGGATTACCAATCCAAATTACTCCTCTACTTCACGGTGGCGGACAAGAACGTGATATACGCAGTGGCACACTACCCGTCCATAATATTGTTGGAATGGGAAAAGCTGCAGAAATCGCATATATTAATTTGGAACAAAACATCTATAAATTAGAGCAGCTAGAGAATAAATTAACTAATATTCTAAAAAATAAATTCCAAAATCATATTGAATTTAATAATGATAGCCAAGATAAAATACCTGGAATTTTAAGCATCATATTTAAAGGCGTAAATAACGAAACACTTGTAAGGACTCTTTCTCCAGTCGCTGCTGTTTCTACTGGATCAGCTTGTAGCTCAAGTAAACCAAGTCATGTATTACAAGCTATCGGATTATCTATGGATGATCTACGCTCTACTATTAGATTTTCACTTTCTTCTACTACTAGTTTAGAAGAGTTGGATGTTTTTAATAATCTATAAAGAAAACAGAGAGGAATATTCCTTTCTGTTTTCTTTATTTCCTTACTAACTACTAATTTAGTAATTTTGCACCCCCGTTAATAGCTCCTCTCTACTCAAAATCACAACTTTCTCTATTTTTAAACACCCATTAAAATATGGTAATATTATATATAAGATATCCTTATACTTCACGCTCATATTAAAGGTGGTAAAAATGAATAAATTAAAAGAACAAGAGCTAGAATTACTAGCAAAAATTTGTAAAGAAAATGACCTATCAACAAAACTAGCATATGACTTATTACGTTCTGCTGAAAAATTTTCATATGAAAACACAAGTGAAAATCATAGAAAAAAAGATTACCTAGATTTAATTGATTTTTATGCAAAATAAAGTAAAGGTGACTACATAATGTTATTTAAAAAACTTATTTTTGATAATTATAAAACGTATTATGGGCATCAAGAAGTTGACTTCTATATCCCAAAAGAGGTACGTGAAGAAGGCGAAAAAAACATTATTTTATTAGGCGGCCTAAATGGAGCTGGAAAGACTACAATTTTAAAAGCAATTTTATATGTTTTATTCGGAAAAAGAGGGTTCTCACCTGCCGAACATAAGCGTGTATTTTCTAATGTTATTAACAATACCTTCTTCGATGAAGGTGGAAGAGATTGTTCTGTAACTCTTGCTATTGAAACGGATAAAAATGAAGAATGGACTCTTAAAGTTAAATGGGGATTTGATCACAACAAAAGATTAATTAGTGAAAAACGTGATTTAACTGTGAAAAAGCCTGGTGCAATGATTGGTAAAACTGTACGTATTGATAATATAGATACTTTTAATCGCTTTATGGATAAAATGATTCCATATCATGCTGCACCATTCTTCATTTTTGATGGTGAAGAAATTAAAGACATCATTTTACGACAAAATAGTGAGGAAATGAAAGAAGCTATTCACAAAATTACTGGGATGGAAACCTATAAATTATTACTATCTGACCTCTCTTCTATTAAAACTGGCATAGAGAAGAATTTAGCAAAAGCGGTTGATCAAAACAAACTAAAAAGTTTAGATGCTAATTTAAAAGAATACGAAGAGCAAATCCAACATCTAGAAAAACGAAAAGAATTTATCTCTTCTGAACGAAAGAAATTAGATGATCTAATCAATGAAGTAAAAAAAGAACGTAATGAAAAAATTACAACTAATTCTAAATCAAGAGAGGTTGTTGTAAAAAAACAATCTGCTCTAGAAACTGAATTACGTTTAGCAAAAGAGACATTTGAAAACTATTTTAATAACAATGCTGTGAATATCATTTTAAAGGAAAAAACTAAAAAGCTGCAGGAACAATTAAAATCAGAATATAATATTCGTCAGAAGAAAATAATACAATATGCTTCTTTAATGCCTTATGAAAAATTTATGGATGAATTACTAAACCAACCATTCACTCCTCCCCTTTCAAATGAGCAATTAAATCAACTTAAAGAAATTGGGAGAGAAATTTGGGTTAAAGAAAATAATATTGAAAAAGATATACCTAAAAATCACATAGATATTCACGACATTTCAAATAAAGACTATAACTACCTTGTAAATCTCCCTGCTAGAAATAATAGTTATGTTATAGATTTAATAAATAAAGTTGAAAAACTGAACCTTGAATTAGAGGCATTAGAGATTGAAATTAGAAATGCACCTGAAACAGTTGATATTAGTGAAGAAAATGAAAAGATTGATATCCTAACAAAAAAATTAGGAGAACTTAACTTAAAATATAAATCAATTATTGCTAAGTTAAATAAAATTAAAGAACAAAGAACAACCGCTGTAAACCAGCTAACTCGCCTTTCTGATCAAGGTGCCGATTATGATGCTCTAAACAAACGATTAATTTATGTCAAAAAGTTGATTCATATCATGAATTCATATGTACATGAAATGACTAAATTGAAAGCAAGCTTTATTCGCGAAGAGTTTTCTTCAATGTTAAGTCGATTATTCCGTAAACAAGATGAATTTGGAAAAATTGAATTCGATATTTCAACGTATACAGTGCGATTGTACAACGATCGTAATCAAGAAATTAGTATTCAAGATCGATCTGCTGGTGAAATGCAAATGATTTCCTCGTCACTAATTTGGGCCCTAACAAAAGCCTCTGATTTAGCTCTTCCTATGGTAATCGATACACCACTAGGACGTTTGGATAGTTATCATCGAAATCATTTAATTAATCATTACTACAAAGAGCTTAGCGAGCAAGTAATTATCTTATCTACAGATACAGAAATTACCCAGGACTATATTAATTTCATGCAAGAGCATTCATATAAGCAATATATGCTTGATTATGACCAATCAAAGAAATATACAGTTATTCGCGATGGATATTTTGATTTTATAAAGGTGTGATATTATGGCAAATAGAAGAATGAACCTCTCAGGAACAGGTAAAGAAACGCTTGACCTACTCTGTGAAGTACTTGAGATTGATCGACCACAAGGTATAAAAATAGCATTAGCAAAAGGAATTGCTAACGCTACAGGAAAAATAAATGATGACTTTAAAGATGGAAAAAACAAATGGACAATCCCAGATAATATAATTAAAGATAAAGAGTTTTTACTCTTTAAACATTTAATTATTAATGAAATGCAAGTTGCTTTAAATGAAGATGAACTCACGCAAAGCATGCTCCTTTATATAGAATACGGGCTAAAGATCGTCAAACAAGAAATAGACAATTTATCTTCATTAGAGGACTATCGTATTATTGTATTAAATTAAAAAGGAACCACTAAAGTGGTTCCTTTTTAATTTCGTTCAGATAAAGATATAATATCAACCACCGTTACAGTTGGTTGAGACAATTCACCATTTACTTGTAACACAGGGCCATGTACAATACATTGACCTTTTTTCAATGTTGAAAGTCTATTTTCCCATTCTTTTTTCTCTGAAGAATCGTTAGATAGACTAGTGGCAATTGTAGAAATCTCTTGTTCTGGTGGCGCAAAATAAACCTTCTGTGAGGCATTTTGTAGCCTTGCTAATTCATCAGTAGCCAATTGAGATTTTAAAAATTGAGTTGCATACCATGCAGACCATCCAAATTTACGTCCTTCTTGTAAAATTCGTGCAGAAGGTGACTTTTCCGTATGATCAAGGTTTTGTGCTTCATCCATTATGACAGGCATTGGATTATTTTTATTTCCAAACCTTACAGAATAATTCCAAAGGTCCCATAAAATAAATTCTGTAATCATTAATTGAACATCTCGAGGGTATCCAGTCAACTGAATAATAAAAATCTCACCATTACTATCTACAATATCTTTCCAATTTATTGTGTTTTCATGACTAAATGGATTACGATCGATAAGGGGTCTTATTTGAGATAAAGCCGTCTTAGCATAGCTAGAACCATCTTCTTCTAAACATTCTCTAAGCTTTATTAAGCCCATATCTTCTCCGTATTTATCTAATCCATTAAGAGTACCTTCATAAATTGCATTTAATTGCTGCACACCTAACGTGCTATATACAGCAGAAAATACACTCTTAATTCTTTCAGCAACATCCGTATTAGATTCTGGAAGTGTAATCCCTCCAATATCTCTTTCATTCTTTTGAAATGGATTGATTGGGAGTTGCTCACTATATACAATCTTTTGTTTTAACTTTGTACCCATTGCTTGTACAAATTCATCTTCTAATTGATTTGGTAAAAATCCTTCTGTATAGTCAATAACAATACTTGGAATGCCTTGCTTCGATTTTTCTAATAATAAGCATTGCATGAAATATGTCTTACCTTGTCCGGATTTACCAGATATCAGCAAATGTCTATTGGCCAATCCTTTATTACCATATTCCCAATAAATCTTTCTATTCGAGTTTTCTGCCTTCCCAATTAGAATTCGGGATTCTTCTAATTTTTGGGGCTGTCTTTCTTTTGTTTCTTCAAGGACTTCTATTGTATTTTCGCTTTCTTCTTCAGTAACCTCATTAGAATCGATAGTTTCAGGTTGTTCTTCTACCTCTACATCAATCACTAATTCGTTTTCTTCTGAGCTTGTACTTTCTTCTTTACTATATATACCTTTATATTTATAAGAAAGTAATTCTTTCTTAATCAAATCGCCTTCTGTTTCTTGAATCCAATTCTTCATATCTTCCATTGGTTGTATAAGACCACTATATCCATCAAACTCCGGAAGATTTAACAACGTAATTCCTTCTTCCAATTTAGCACTTCTATGATAAGCGTCTCGCTGGAATGATAATATAGCTCCTTCACCAATTGATGATTCTATTCCATTTGAAATTTCAAATTGATCTTTCAGCAGTTTCTCAACCACTACATTATTCAATTCATAATTTTTCTCTTCCCAAAATCCACTTTTAAATATTTTATTAGCATTAGAAATATAAAGTTGAGCAAAGAAATTACGATAAAAACGACTAGCAAAAGAATCTGTTGTTAATTCATCACTGATTAATTTTTTCGTATGTTTAACTTGTTTTCTTGCCTTTTCTAGTACATCGTTTTTGTTAGCACCGATTTTCACTTCAACAGGATAAAAATGCATCATTACATCATTCTCTACTTGTTCCAAACCTATTAACAGCAAATCATCGCTATGAACGCCTTTTTTTCCTAAGTTTTTAGTTGTAAATATACCGTCTGCTTTCTTTAAATTAACAGTACCGGCTACCCTTAAAACTTCTTCCAAAGAAATCGGCACCCATAAAATATCACGATGTTCGAAGTAAGCTAAAGAGAACTTTATAGCAGAAATGATACTCAACTTTTCTCTAGAGTAATGGCCCTTACTGCCAATAATACGAAGTAACCATTCACCATTAAAAGTGTTAAATGCTTTAATAGTACTTTCTACATTTTCTTTTTTACTTGCCACTTGCTTCTCTTTTAAAAATTCTTCAATAACAAAATGATAT
The DNA here is from genome assembly GCF_051294775.1 of Bacillus pretiosus. Taxonomy (NCBI): domain Bacteria; kingdom Bacillati; phylum Bacillota; class Bacilli; order Caryophanales; family Bacillaceae; genus Bacillus; species Bacillus pretiosus. The sequence goes on along the minus strand of NZ_JBPPHF010000003.1, from coordinate 186,218 downwards.
TGCTGCGATTTGTCCGTTACAGTAATGGCATCATATCTACTTGAAGATGAATATTGATCGCTATAATGAATAACAACTAGATTTTGCTCATAATCATTGAAGAACTCCAGATCAAAACTCGGATCCACAAACGTTACCCAATAGGAAGATTTAAAAATAGCTTCTAGAGTTTTTTCATCCGCACTCGTTGTTCTAGAGAAAATCGCTTCACCTTTTCGATACGTATTATTTCCACCATTATGAAGGTTTGCGCATAATTCATTAAAATAATACGTTGTTTGTGTTAAAAGATTCCCTTCCTCTACAGCATATGCTTTAACACCGAAACCACTCTTATAGTTTTCATTACTCTTCATTGAAGGTACTGTAGTGTATAACCCATCAATTGCTAAACCTGATAACATTTCATCCATAGATTGTAACGCATATCGCTCTTGCGCTTGCATTTTATAGAAAGAAATATGAGCATATTTATATTCTTCTCCTATTTCTTTTTTATAATAAAATAGCTTTTCACGAATAAACCGCAATATATCCTGAGGTTCATGCTGCTGTTTTGCGCCTAAATTAGTATTAAACTTCGTTTGAAACTCTTCTACTGATTCAATTCTTGAGAAATTATCAAATGCACTGTCCTGTCCTTCTTCTTTATAAAGAGTCACTTCAACAGCTTTTAAACCTTCAGGCCCTTTAGATCTAATTCTTTCAAGCATCCAATTTAAAATACCTCTAAACGTTTCATGATCGTTTTCAATGTTAATTAGATTAATTTGTAACGGTGCTTTAGAGTACTCACTAAATAAATAACCAAAATGCCCTTCAAATTGCTGGATTTTATCCTCAATTACTTTTGCTAAATATTGATTTGCATCCGATACTGACACTTGGTTAACTGGTTTAAAGTCCATCCACTCTAATGCGATATTCTGATTATCTGGTCTATACAATTGATCTTTATCATTATAAATATATGGAACTAATCCATCTGGATTTAATCTTTGTAAAATACTATTATCTACCTCTTCATTTGAAAGTAAATTATTTATTTTTAATTGAAAAGCGACCATAACTGGATGGAATGGTGTAAATTTAATTACATTATTCCCCGTCACTGTCCCTAACTTAAATAAATCTCGTCCGCGTTTGCCAGCCTCATGTCCATCTTCAAAACTTTTAATCTCTTGTATAAAAACATTCAAATATTCTTCTGCTCTTTTAACTAACTCGTCACTGTAATAACATAAGCTTGGTATACCTTTTTTACTTTTAAAGTAAGTTAAAAATCTACTATAAGCTTCTCGTAGTTCATCACTAATAGATACCTCTTCTGGGACTAATGCATCAGATTCTACTACTGCAGACTTAAACCCATTTTCAATCCACTGATACTCCCAGTCGAATAAGTTTTTATATTCCGGGCTTAAATAAAATTCTCTGTTTCCGAAACGCAAACGATTATTTATCCATTCAAAATCTCTTTGCTGCTCACGCTTTAATTTCCAAATTCGCTCTCCATTAATCGGGGTAGATTCTGGCAACTCATTTTTCAATATAATTGGAATGACCACTTCATTCCTAAGTACACGAATATTCATTGTCATTTCTTCTGCATCATTAAAAGCTTCAGATTGAGGTAAAATAACCAGCTGATCATCAAAATCAAAATCAACAATACTATTTTCTTCATATACCTCTATTATTTGTTTGTTATCCCCTTGTCCAAATGTAAGCTCTTCTTCTCCATATTTTAACTCAATCAGACTCTTATTAGGAGCAATTGAATACTTCGTTTTAAATGATTCTAGAATATTTGATTCTACTGGTAATACAACAATAAATAATTCTGCCCCTAAAGTAGACTTTTTATCATGCTTATATGCCACTCTAGCAAATGTTGGCTTATTACTTGCGACTCTAATAGCCACATTAAGATTTATTCTTCCGACAGTCACCTCTACATTTTCTTGAAAAGCCTTAGGGACTACCACAAATTTATTCGATAAGCTTTTAACATCGCCACCCTTAATTAGAAATGCAGCATTGATATTAATTTCCGCTTTGCCTTCCGAATTAAATATAATTATATGCCTTTTTCTTTCACCTGCCGCAGTCTCTTTTTGCGGTTTATCCCAAAATTCTAGTCCTTCCTTAATTGATAAGTTTTTCAAAGAAATTGATACCTGCCGCTGGCGATTTAAGTAATCTTCGTAAAACTTATAAACAGTAGCAAACTTCATCTTCTTCCACTCTTCATGGTTTAGCTGATTAGCACCTTCTGGAGAGAACTTTTTTTCTAATTCTTCTACTCCTAATCCAAAATCATGTATTTTTCTAACATATTCGTAAAGTTCCCTGTTTTTACTTAAACGTTCTTTTTGTTTATTACCTTTGAAAGTAGACAGATCTTCGTCTTTAAACATAGAAAATTTTTGATAGTCATGATCCTCTATCGTACCTTTTGCAAGAACAGAAAAAATCTCTTCAAATTCAAAGAAAGTTACTTGTTGATAAACTAGTTCTCGCTTGATCATATTCATATTTTCAATAAGAATACTGCGAGCAGTCTTATCAAGTGTGCTACTCTCAATCTCTTGCTTTAATCCCTTTACTATAGAATTAGGGTGCAACGGCATTCCATCCTTTTGAAGATCACTGCTTCCTCCCTGAATTGAATCCAATTGCTCTGAAACTATACTCAATAAAGCTGTATCTTTCCATACACCTTTTTGTTCACCAACTTGATTTCGCAAAGTAACTAAGAAATCTGGTTTAACATTTGCATTTGTATAAGCAATAACAAGTTGAACATTTTTTATTTCAACTGAAAATGTTTTATACGGTTCGCCTTTTTCATGCTTATAAACGAATTGTTTAACATTTTCCTGCTTTTTTAATGCTTCTACTAAATTTTCTACATCCTCTACTTTATCCAACTGTAAATAAAATCTATCCCCGGCTTTTACTGAGCGATTTTTAAAATCACCCAATAACAACTCACATATATAATTATAAAATTCGTTTGACATACTGTGCATCACCACTATCACTTTTTTTGTCTAAAATATTATGCGAATCAAATAGTTCAATAATTAACTTACGAGAGTGGTTATCAAAAGCTACACCCCGTTTAGAAAATTCCTCAAATAAACAATTCAACGGCATTCTCTCTTCTTTAACACATACAGCAGTTAAAAGTAATAACATTTCATGGCTCATATTAAAAACAGCCCCGATACTACCTCTATTTTTTAAAAAGACACCTGCACCTAGATCTTCAACATTTGCTCCAAAATCATCACAAATCTTTGTACTCATTCCCTCTTTTAAACACTTAAACAATGTATTAAAAGCCTGTGATAAATTCTGAGGTTCTTCTTTCTGTGTCACATTATCTTTCCACACTTCTATTGCACTATATTTAGCAATCCACTCTTTAATATCTAGTAGAAATTGTTCTGCAATATCTTCTCCTTTTTCATTCATCAATTCTTTAAGTTCGGTATAGGTCATAAATCTTAATTTCTTATCTTGATCAGTATCTTGCAACTCGTGGCAACTAAGTTGAGACATTGTATGTAAATGTACAAATAAATCAGATGCTTTCGTCTTAATTCTTTTATAACCCTCTATTTCATCTGCTGCTTTTCTCCTTTTGTTAATGGATTCCCACTCTAAAGCATAATATAACGGTGTTGCTTCGGAATAGTTAGCTACATCAAACTGACCAAATTTCACAACCAATTGACATAAATACGTGAAAGTATAGAAATGTGTAAGCAACACAAATGACTTCAAGAAGTAATCTTTATATTTACTTAAAAATAATAAATCCTCTTGATATAAAGTTGCTATATCTCCCATTAAAACCTGGTATTCCATAATTTCTTCCTTAGTGGAAACCTCTAAATTACTTAATATTAACTCCGTTAAAATATCCTCCGACTCTTTGTTGTTAAATATAAAACTAACACTATTTCTGTCAGAAATTAGTATATCTTTTATAAATTGAGAGTATTGAGACAAGCCTTTCCCCTCTGATTTTGGCATGTAATTAAATAAATATGGATGAATTGGTCTAATTTTATTGTCATGACCAAATAAATATTGTTTTAAAAAACGCTCTAAATCATATGCAGCCTCTTCTTCATATTCTATCTTTTTCATAACCTGATCAACTAAAGACGAGGAAGAAAACAACATTTCTGACCTAGTATCTTTTTGGTCTATTAATTGCAAACAACAAATATTCCTAACATATTCTCCCATAGTCTCATTAAAATTTCCACGGATTGCGGTTCCTTTTGAATTGAACGGGAATATGTCAACAACATTTCCAACATGATGTCTTTTATACTTATGTAATAACTCTTCCAGAACATTTATCTTTAATATTGTCTTCATTATTAACTACTCCTTTTCAAATACAAAAGCATCAAACTCATCATAATCATCTCGAGTTAGTTTATAAAAACGACCATCGTTTGGAAAATGGATTAATAACTCCGTCTTTTTCTCACCAAATCTCATAATTTTCTCAACAAACTCTGTAAATTTAATTGCGTCTTCTTCATCTTTCTTATTAGGACAATAACCTTGACGAACCTTTACTAACAAGCAATATAACTGATAGTCAATTTCCAATAGAATACTCTCCTGCCTATTCCCATTATGATAAGCCAATAAGATCGATGCCTTAAAGGACTCCAATACATCTTTTGGATTTGACTTCAGGTGATCAGTTAAAGGTTTTAAATTAAGCAATTGGGCTAATCTATACCTGTTATTTGATTTATTCAAATAAATATAACCTTTTTTAGGGCTTCCCTTCCACTTAAATAGAGCATCTTTTATTTCTTCATAAAACAGTTTAATTTCTTTTTTATTTCCTGAGTTAAAATCAAACAATTTTTTCACATATTTATGATACGTATCATCTTCTATTTTTCGAGAGAAATTCTCATCCATTAAATATGCCGTTCGAATAACAGTCTCTGAGAATTCAATAAAAGATGATCCTTCTATTTTTTCCTCAACTATAAAAGGAGAAAACCAAACCCTTGCCCTTTCTGATGGCACGCAACGATTTAATATAGTATCCCATTGATTTAAGGTACTGAAATCAATGATAATTTGATCAATATAAGAAGATCTTCTATGCACCGGATCTAATCCATGTAAAGATTTTAAGATAGGAGATCGCTCTTTTCTTTTGAACATTAGATTAGGAACTGCATGTTCTAACACTTCAAACTCTGGAAGCTCCTGCATTACTTCCAGATTGTCTGGAATAATAATATCAGCAACAAAATTTAAAAAGGCACGCGCAGATATAACTAATTTAAATTTCACTACCGTTTGAATAATTAAATTAATAATTTGCTTTTGTACATGGGCCTCTTGAATAAATTCGTAATTTTCATGAATCATTGTACGAACATTATTTTTCATATCCTCTTGATATGCCAAATAAAAAGGGTTATTTTCTTCCTGACTAAATACTTTATTTAATAGTGTTAAAAAGAAGTTTGATTGTGGTCCTTTTTCTGTTAATTCATATGAGTGATAATCTCCAAAACTAATTAGATCAAAATAGTCCTCACTATAACAAGTCGTAATATTTGTTGAAAACAGTCCACTTTTTCCAACAAATTCATTTAGAGCTGTATAAGTAAACTCCTGATGCTCTAATGTAATAAAGTTATGAAGAACTCCCATATTAATCGCTAAAATAACTTTTTTATTTGACTGACCAATCAATTGATCTGAGAAACCTTGGAGTATTTCTTCTAAAGTCTCCATTGCATTTTTATTAGGAGAAAAACTCTCTGTAGCATCATTAAAAATTTCATAGCCTTCTAGTAATTCTTGCTTATTTTCATTTAAATAAGCCAATAAATGAGATTTACCATCCCCAACACTACCACAAAGAAGAATTAAGCTAGACGAATTAAGTTCCTTATTTTTTATCAAAATACGCTCTAAATCAGTTTGAATTTTTCTCTCTACATGCATATACTTTTTAAATTGACTAAATGCATTTGCGTTTTCAATTGCCTCTTGAGATGAATCTTGTAATCTTTTTAGTTCTCTTAATAAATAACTTTCTCCCTCAGGAAGATCTTTACAAAGGACACTCTCCTCCTCTAAATTTTCATTAGTCATTTCTTCTTGTTTATTCTCTTCCCTATGAGTAGCACCCATTAACTGCATGAATTGCGCTTTCACCATTTCTTGTATGTCTGCTTTATGACTTTGTACCGGTCTTGGATGCTCATATGCAGGTATTTTCAATTGTTCTGGTGAATATACCTCATATAACCAAACAGCAATACTATGCATAACTTTATGCAATTTAAAAGCTGCAGTAATATCATTAAATGAACCATCATGCGCCGCCTTATTTCCTGTTAAACGAACTGTATCAAAATCTCTTTGTACTTCCGCTGTTATATAACCTTCTTTTGCAAGATAGGAAATTTTATCATAAAGAGAAGAAATATATGGTACCTTTATTTCTTCTTGGGTGAACACCTCATTCAATATTGCTTCAGCAAATAACCTACCTTTCACAATTGCACTTGCTGGGTCTTCATATATTAATTCTTCCATCTTTTTTGCATTAACCGCTGCAACTTGATTAATATGCTCTATAAAACTTAAAAAATATTTTTCCTCAGACATATTTACTATCCCTCACGCCATCTCATTAGTATTTTAATAGTATTTTATCATATTCTTTTACAATTAATTAACAATCGTTTGCGAATTACATTAATTATCCAAATATACGACCATACGACCAATTACTATCTATATCTTATAAATGTATATATAAATTTTAATATGCATTCATAGTAACATACAAACTGGCAATCATAACGTCACTTTTAATTTTAATTCGTATATTCTATTCATTTATAATGAACCATACATCTCCAACAACTTCCTACCCTCCTCAACAACCTCTTCCCTCAAGCCCCTAGGTTCCATCACCCTAACCGAAGCACCCATACCTAAAATCCATTTCTTAATCGATTCTTTCCCGCTCATCGTTGCGCGGAAGAGGATGCTGCCATCATCATTATGTTCTATCTTTTGATTCTCTCCCCAAATGGATTCTGGTACGGATACGGCGAATGGTGGATAGATGAGTAATTCTACTTCTAATGGTTCTTTCATAATGCCGAATTTCGGAAACTCTTCTCGGATATCGAAATTGTCGGGTATTTTATATGTATCATACAAAGTTTTAATATCTTTTATTCGAGATAGTTTAAACATACGTTTTTCTTTTTTATCATTGCACAGGGCTAAGCAATAAAAGAATTCGTTGTAGTGCACAAAGCCGTATGGATCAATAATTCGTTCGGATCTTTCACCAGACCGTTTCTCATACTGTATTTTCACCTTACTTCTTGTAAATAGCGCTTCTTGTAGTTGTACATATTTTTGATTTTCATCCGAAAATGCATAATTCGGCTTCGATCTTTGCACAAAATATATATGACGGTCTTTATTCGTTTCCACTTTCCGAACGGCATTCAATTTATCTAACGCTACTTGTGCGTCCTTTGCATAAATATCATTGCCTTTTGAAACTAGTTTTTGAATAGAGAATGTTAATGCATCTAGCTCTTGTGGAGACATATTTTTAATAGGAAATAACGATGTATTTGAAAGAGAATAACCACCGTACCTGCCTTTCGTTGTCTCTATTTTTATACCTGCCATTTCAATATCATCACGATAAATACGGACCATCCGCTCTTTCACTTCTAACAACTCTGCCAATTCACTAATCCTCATTTTTCCTCTCGCATGCAGAAGTTCAATCATGTATAGGCAATTACTTAATTTACTCATATAATTCCTCGTTTCTATTCATCCATCCTCATTCAAGTATAAAAGAATAGAATCATCTTTTAAATTGTTTCTATATATTCCCTTATAATATTAATACAACACCCCAAAATGCACACTAGCACACCTCTGACATAAATCATCTTCAAAAAGATATTCCGGTAAAATTTTTTCACCACAAAACTTACACTGCTGATACTGCCTCTTTCTAAAATCAGCCACCATAATAATACTCTCTTGAATTTCTACCGCTTTCTCACTGTTACTTAGCTCATCTAGATGTTCCCATTACAATATATGGTGCGTAAATTTTGTCATATCTGGTCTACATGGACTGTTCCATACTATTCTATAAAACCCTATTTCTAATCCCATCTCTCCCGCGCGAATAAACATGTTCGGATCAAAATCCAGCCCTCGTACTGCGAATTCGACATTTATTTCTTTCAACTCGCAAAGCTCCAATTGTTTTGATATAAATTGTTGTATCTGTGTTTTTGCTAATTTCATTATTGATAAATCTCCTATACATATATTATTTTTGTATTTTAATAAAATTTGTAGCAATAATGCCTTTCATAACTTGTTATTACAAATTTTAACTTGAAATCCAGTACTATTTACGTCACATATACCATTACTTACAAATAAACCACTAAAAGGGAATTAGTTACTAATTTTAACCATCCCCTCTCACAAATAATTTTCACTATATATAAAAGAAAAACCATACGTCATACCGTATGATTTACTAATTCCTATCATTCCCCACTAACTCCCCATACTCCTGACTACTCTGCTCAAGAAATATCCGACTCTCCCCACTATCCTTATAATAAGAATTCCACCCCCGCTCCCTCAAAATCCCCTTCCAACTATCACTCTCCACCATCCTCTTAATAACACCATCCCAATAAGCAATCTCTTCCTCCGTCATATCTTTTGGGCCCATAATTCCTTTCCAGTGCTGGAAGATGACGTTGATTCCTTGTTCTTTCCATGTTGGGATTTCTGGTAGTCGATCTAGTCGTTTTGGTGCGGATACGGCTAGTATTTTTATTTTGCCGGTTTTGTATTGTTTTTCGGCTTCGGATAGGGTCATGGTTGCGGCGCCTATTTGTTTGTTCGTTAGGGCGTTTATGATTTTTTCTTTGTTTTCGTAGACGAAGAATTGTAGTTCGGCAGGGTTTATGCCGAAGGCTTTGCTTACTTGTACGAAGGATAGGTGATCGTCGTTTCCTAGGCCGGGGGCAACGCCGATTTTGAAGTTTTTCTTGTCTTGTTTGAGTTGTTCCATTAGTTGCTTTGCGTTTTCTATGTTTGATTCTTTTGATACGACAACGACTTCCCAGTCTGATGCGAGTGTTGCGAGCGGGGTGAAGTCTTTATATGTTAGTTTACTGTGGCCTAATAGGTTGTTCGTTATGAGTAAGCTTGAGTTAATCGCCAGTACGTGACCGCCTTTTTGTTTCGCATATTTCCATCCGACATCACCGCTGCCACCTACTTTGTTTGTGACAGTGATTGGTTTTGTAAAGATTTTTTCTTCTGTTAGTGTTTTTTGCATCGCTCGCGCTGTTAAGTCCCATCCGGCTCCTTGAACGTTCGGCGCAACGATTTCTACTTCTTCTATGTTTACTGTATTCGTTTGAGTTTTTTCCGAAGAACAACCCGCTATTACTCCTGTCATGATCCATATACATAGTAATAATCGGTTTTTCATAGTCCTCGTCCTATTCGGTACTTTCGTTCTGGTCGTCCGATAATGCCGTATGTGTACTCTACTGTGCATTCGTTTGTCGCTACTAAATATTCCAAGTATCTTCTTGCGGTTGTTCTGGAAGCACCCATTTGTTCTCCCATTTCTTCTATTGTAATGCCCTCTTCGAATCCTTTTATAATCCCTTTCACTTTTTGCAGTGTTAACGGATCAACGCCTGTCGGTAAGTTTTTTATGTCTTGTGTTTGTGAAATGCCGAAGAAGTTATCGATAAGCGCTTGATTCACTTCATTGTTACTATGTAATAATTGCTTCTTTCTTTTATAGTCTTCAATTGTGCGAACGAATTTTTCTAGCGTGACCGGTTTTATAAGGTAGTTGCTTACGCCGTTTCGAATTGCTTTTTCTAGCATATGGTTTTCATTTGCCGCTGTAACCATAATGACGTCAACGTTTGGAAAGTCAGCATGGATTTTCGGTAATAAGTCTGTGCCGATTCCGTCTGGTAAATAATTATCTAATAGAAGCAAATCGATTTCTTCCTTTTGTAGTAATTCCATCGTTTCTTTCGCGTTCAATGCTTTTCCAATCACTTTTACGTCCTTTATTTTTAATAAAAACTCTTCCTGAATTTGTGCGACGCGGAAATCATCTTCTGCAATTGCAACCTTCAACATATGCCCATCCCCCTGTTTGTCATGTACTTTCTCTCAATGCTTTCGGAAGGTAAATTGTAAAAATCGCTCCCCCATTTTTCTCGTTTTGAATCTCAATTGTTCCCTCTAGTAGATCTACCATTTCTTTCACGTTTGCTAGTCCGTAACCACGATCATTTCCTTTCGTTGAAAACCCTTTTTGAAAAATAGTCGTCATTTTTTCTGCCGGTATTCCTGCTCCACTATCTATTACTTCAAATACAATGTCATGTCCAATATCCGTAACGAAGAAAGAAACACTCTTCTCCTCTTGCCCACTCACCGCATCAAACGCATTGTCGATTATGTTTCCAAGGATCGTAATAAGGTGCGACACCTTTATATGGTCTGGTAACGGATGAAGCGCACTATCTCCTTCAATATGAAAATCAATTTTCTTCTCAGATGCTGTTCCGATTTTCCCTAATAAAATAGCTTGTACTTTCGCATCATGAATTTGATGGAATAAAATATGGTTTTGGCTTTGATGAATGTTAGATTCTTGCTGAATAAATTCAATCGCTTCCTTGTAATGTCCTAGCTGAAGTAATCCCGATAAGACGAAAAGTTTATTTGTGAATTCATGTGTTTGAGCGCGTAAGTCCTCCGAATACTTTCTTACCTCAGATATTGTATTCACTAAGTTTTGCAGTTCTGTTTTATCTCTAAAACTACATACAACGCCTACCGTACTGTTATTTTCGAGTATCGGCGTCCTATTTAAAATAAACACTTTATCTTGAAACGCGATTTCTTGATCGTTTTCTAGCACTCTTTCCATATTAAATTCTGGTAAAACTTTTGATATGTGCTGCTGCATATAATCACCATTCACATGTAACATCTCTTCTGCCGACGTGTTCATCATCGTAATAAAACCGTTTTGATCAATAGCGATAATTCCTTCTTTTATAGATAGTAGTATCGCACTTCGTTCCCGATATAGCGCTGCGATTTCATTCGGTTCCAAACCGAGTGTATCTTTACGAATGCTGCGTGCTAAAAGAATGCCCCCAACAATCCCGGCTAATAATACCGCTAAGGAAAAGAGTATAATTTCTTTCGTTCTGCTCAGTATGTTAGATTCAATACCTTTTATTAAAAACTCTACTGTCACAACACCTACGACTTGATCGTAGTCTCCGTTATGAACAATAATGGGCGCCTTTGCCATTAAAGCAGGACCACTTTCACCATTTCCTTCGAGCGTATAATAGCCACCAAAAGTGAGTGCTTCATAGTTATATGGATTGTTACTCTTTGTACCAATTAACTCCGAATTAGAATGGGAATACATAACCCCAAAGCGATCTTCTATAATGACATAATCTGCGTCAGCTTGCTCCCGAACTTGTTCTGCAATGGATTGGATCGTACTTTTATACTCGTTATTTTGAAAAGCATCTTTTATAGCAGGCATAAAAGAAAGCGACTTCGCTGTTTGCAGTGCTAGCTGCTCCACTTGGCGTTTCGTATCAACGGACTGAATGTAAACAAATATTCCTGCTAATAGGAGAACGACAAATAAAATTAACGTAATAATTAAGCTTACTATTTTCGTTTGTAATGACACTTTACGTGATTTCTTCATACTTCATATCCTTTGATAAAATATTCAAAACTATCAATCTCCTTTTTCTATTATTATGACAAAACTAATAATGAAGCAACTATAAAAACTCTCCATGTACATAAAGTACAAAAAGAATAAAATTGTCATAATATTGAGATTTAATTCTGCAGACAGTACAATTCAACTATAATGAACACGCTTTCATAATTATTATTTTTATTTATAAGCACGAGGAGGAATGATTATGGCTCAAGCAAAATCTAATCGAGTAGCCGGCAATATTTTCAAAGGTTCCGTCGGCAATTTAATTGAATGGTACGACTGGTACGTTTACTCTGCTTTCGCTGTTTACTTTTCAGCAGAGTTCTTTCCTAATGGAGATCCGACGAGCCAATTACTGAACACAGCGGCTATTTTCGCAGTTGGTTTTTTAATGCGCCCTATCGGAAGTTTATTAATGGGACGCTATGCGGATCGGCACGGACGCCGGGCAGCATTAACGCTTTCAATTACGGTTATGGCCGGTGGTTCTTTAATTATCGCCTGTACACCTAGTTACGAAAGCATCGGTATTATGGCACCAATTATTTTAGTTCTTGCCCGTTTACTGCAAGGATTATCACTCGGCGGAGAGTACGGAACTTCTGCAACGTATTTATCTGAAATGGCTAGTAGTGGACGCCGTGGCTTTTATTCAAGTTTCCAATATGTAACGCTCGTTGCTGGGCAAATGGTTGCGTTAGGCGTTCAAATTATTCTTCAGCAATTACTAAGCGAACCGGATATGAAAGCTTGGGGCTGGCGTATTCCATTCATTATTGGAGCGATGGGCGCAGTAGCTGTATTATGGCTTCGCCGTACGATGGATGAGTCGGAGCAATTCGCAAACATAAAATCACAAAAACGCGAAAGCGCAGGAACCGTTCGCGCACTTATGAAACACCCGAAAGCAGTATTAACAGTAGTCGGCCTAACACTAGGAGGCACTGTCGCATTTTATACGTACACAACATATTTACAAAAGTTCATGGTAAACACAGTCGGTCTTCCGAAAGAAGTTGTAAGCTGGATTAACTTTGTCGCACTACTTATCTTCGTCGTACTTCAGCCAATTGCAGGGTTATTATCTGATAAAATTGGACGCCGCCCACTATTAATGGCATTCGGTATTCTCGGAACGTTACTAACAGCACCAATCTTCTTCTTTATGGAAAAAACGACAGAACCAATCGTAGCATTTTTACTCATGATGGTCGGTCTCATTATCGTTACTGGTTACACATCGATTAACGCAATTGTAAAAGCAGAACTCTTCCCAACTGAAATTCGCGCACTAGGCGTAGGTTTACCATATGCACTAACAGTTGCGATATTTGGCGGAACAGCAGAATTCATCGCTTTATGGCTAAAGAGTATCGAAATGGAATCACTCTTCTACTTCTACGTAGCTGGATGTATCGCAATCAGCTTTATTACGTATTGGCGTATGGATGAGTCATCGAAAACTTCGCAGATTGAGGCAGAGCTTGGTGGTGGGGATAAATTAGTTAATAATAAATCTAGTTAAAATTATGTATTCTATGTTCTTCGTTTACCTGAACTCGATTTGCTTTATCTAAAAAAGCATAATTCATTCATATATAATTTAAAAACCTCTACTTATATGTAGAGGTTTTTGTATGACGAAAAAACACGTAGTTTCATTGTTATTTTACAAACCCAAAATTCTCCCTCCTCTTAAAGTGGAACAAATTTATTACTTAGAGTGTCTAATAAGTGTATTTCTAATATTAGTTGTCCAGATTGGATACAACATATCCCGTTTGACATCTATTTTTATGTATTACAAAAAAATGAAAGGACTTATTATTCCCAAAAGCAAAAAATATGTATTGTAATACTTTCACAGGTGAACCATTACAAGTGGAAACAAAAAAGAAACAGCCCAAACCGTGACTTATCAATCATATAAACGTTTTGGATATCCTTTAACCTGTGAAAATTTAGCTGCAGTAGTATTGTTACCCTATGCCATCTTTAATTGCATTGGTATTTAGAATACCTAGACAAAATCCATATATTCTTGAAAGAGGTTGAAAATTTATGTTCGTTTTAAACAAGTTCTTTAACATTTTACATTACAAAAAGATTGTGCCTGTAGTATTACTTTCATGTGTATCACTTATAGGATGTTCCAATAGTAACACTCAATCTGAACCACCTAAACAAACGAATCAAGCTAATCAAATTAAACAAGAAAATACAGGTAACCAATCTTTCGCTAAACTTGAAAAAGAATATGATGCTAAGCTTGGTATTTATGCACTGGACACAGGTACAAATCAAACTGTTGCTTATCATTCAGATGATCGTTTTGCATTTGCATCTACATCTAAATCATTAGCTGTGGGCGCTCTTTTACGCAAGAACTCATTAGAAGCTCTTGATCAAAGGATTACGTATACTCATGAAGATCTTTCTAATTATAATCCAATTACTGAAAAGCATGTTGATACAGGACTGACGTTAAAAGAACTTGCAGATGCTTCTGTTCGATATAGTGACAGCACAGCACATAATTTGATTCTTAAACAGTTAGGGGGGCCCTCTGAATTTGAAAAAATCTTGAGAGAAATGGGAGATACTGTTACTACTTCAGAACGATTTGAACCTGAATTAAATGAAGTGCATCCAGGAGAAACACATGATACCAGCACACCAGAAGCGATAGCTAAGACACTTCAATCATTTACATTAGGAACTGCACTTCCAATAGAAAAACGTGAACTATTAGTAGATTGGATGAAGAGAAATACAACTGGAGATAAATTGATTCGTGCGGGCGTACCAAAAGGATGGGAAGTAGCTGATAAAACAGGCGCGGGATCTTACGGAACAAGAAATGATATCGCAATTATTTGGCCACCAAATAAAAAGCCGATTATTCTTGCTATACTTTCTAATCATGATAAAGAAGATGCTAAATACGATGATAAACTTATTGCAGACGCAACCAAGGTCGTGTTAAATACCTTAAAAGCTACGGAATAAATGATAATAGGTTAAAAGTTTTCTATTTTAGGCGGGTGTTTTCATCAACTAAAAATTTAATAGTGTCCCAAAAACGAAATTTGGTGCTAACTTGTAATAAAAAGCTCATTTTTATTGTTTGGGGATAAATGATTCTTTAAGCTTGATGGCAATTTGGTGCTATCCCTAAAACATCTGGACTGTAATAGCCAACTAAAAAATGCAAACAAAAAGACCTTTAATCAGTCGTTTTGTTTGCATTTCCTTTTTCTAAAACTACAGAAAAGATAAGTACTATAGTTAACACCATAATAAACCTTACTTCACTTCCATCACTTACAAAAAATGAATACAAAGTATACATTAAAATTAATATTCCATAAATAATTTTGTGCAATATACTCCCTCCTTTTTGCCGTATATATTTTAGTCTAAAAATTTAATTCAAGCCCTATATCAAAATGAAAATAAAAAGCACCTGTGATATACACAAAGTACTTTTCTCTTGTTAATTTATTTATTTCACTATATTTATCTATTTTCTTTTTATAACTCAAACTTCTTTGAATCGTACTTTTCTAGAATTTGCTACAATTCATTTTGTTCATATGGAATATGCTTATCTGTCTGTACATCTTCAACATTTGCTCCACCTGCTAATACTCTCCTGTACATAAAAGAGTGCCCTGTTAATACTATTGTAATCATTTTGTATTGCCCTCCTTTTGTTTGATTACTTGTATCATAAAACAAGTATCTGAAGTTGATATGTAGTCTATCTAGAGTGTATGTAAATTTAGAAAATCTCTAATAAAATGTTTGTATTGTAACGTTACCACCAAAACTATTGCCCTAAACACCATGATTTGAAGAGATAGGCCCCATGTTCTAGTCTCAATTCCTCCTACTGTTCTATATTCAGTAGAACTAGTTAATTCCTATAATATAAAAAGAGCACCACTTTTTGGATGCTCTTCGTTATAACTATATATTATTTAATTTCCTTCTTTTGCTGGTACCATTTTTCCTTCTTGAGAACCTGTACCTTCTGTTCTTTCAACAGTTTTTGCATGTTCTGGTTTTTCAGGGGCTCCCATTTCAAATCCAGGCTGAGAATCTGTACCTTCTTTTGTTGGTACCATTTTTCCTTCTTGAGAACCTGTACCTTCTGTTCTTTCAACAGTTTTTGCGTCTCCTTTAGGAGTTGCTGGCACTGCATCTTTAGGTAAATCAAAGTTTTGTGAGAAAGACGTTGTTCCATCTGCACTTTGTGTAATTACTTGATTTGAACTATTTTCATTTGACTTTAAATTGTCCATTTTCGCATCATCTGCACCTACTGCACCCCCCGCTACCAATCCTGTACTTAAAAGTGCTCCTGCTAATAATGTTTTAATCATTTTTCATTACCTCCTGTTTATTTGTAATATTCATCAAAAAAGTATCTAGAGTTAATGTTTTAGTCATTATCTTTATCTACTTGCTTTTTGATTACATTTAGCATAAGACAAGAATCTATAGTTGATATGGACTGTATCTGGAGATTATGTAAAGAAAAATAGATGATCAATTGTATATCCTAATGAATGCTTAGACAAGATTGAAACTTTATATGAGTTTGAACAATTGAATTCCCCTTTGTTTTTGGGTGTGAGGTTTTTAGCTGGAGTGGAGTGAGGGACTAACCTTTTCTAATTTGAAAGCAAACTTTTTATTATTAGTTTACATTCAAAACACTGTAAATAAAGATGTTAAAAATCCGTGAACAAAACACCACATCAGAAGTATGGAAGGGAATTAAATATAATCCTCCCCTGTCTTTATGCATTGAGATAGAAAAAATTATAAATATAGACTTAAATATTTTTTTGAAAGGATATTATTTAACAAACATAAAAAAGAGCTACAGCTGTATGAGAACCTTAGCTCTTTTTTATGTTTATTGTTTATTATATAAATTGTTTAACGTTACAAGCCATACCAGTTATCATATTACCAACTGAAATACCACCAGGTTCCCCAGATGCTCTCCTTCTAAAACAAATGACAAGCCACCTCATGCCCCTTCTCAATCTCAACCATCTTCGGTACTTCCTGCGCGCATTTTTCAGTGGCGAATTTGCAGCGCGTTCTGAATTTGCAGCCGGATGGTGAGTTTAGCGGGCTTGGTACTTCGCCTTGCAGGATGATCCGTTCTTTGCCTGTGCTTGTTGGATCTGGTTCTGGCATGGATGAGAGTAGTGCTTGTGTGTATGGATGTGCCGGTTTTGTGTATAGGTCTTCGCTGTCGGCAATTTCTACTATGTTTCCTAGGTACATGACTCCGATTCTGTCTGATATGTGCCGTACCATTGATAGGTCATGTGCGATGAATAAGTATGTGACACCTGTTTCTTCTTGGATGTCTTGCAGCATGTTTACGACTTGTGCTTGGACTGAGACATCTCGTGCTGAGATTGGTTCGTCACATAGGATAAAATCTGGTTTTACAGATAGTGCGCGCGCGATGCTGATGCGCTGTCTTTGTCCTCCGCTAAATTCGTGTGGATAGCGATATAAGTGTTCTTCTTTTAATCCTACCTTTTTCAGAAGGTCTAATATGATTTCTTTTTGTTCTTCTTTTTCGTAAGAGCCGTGAATGTTCATTGGCTCACTAATAATTTGGAATACGTTCATCGACGGATTTAATGATGCGTATGGATCTTGGAAAATGATTTGCATTCGTTTTCTATATTCTTTTAGTGCACTTTCCTTTAAACTTGCGATGTCTTTTCTGTCGAATAAGATGTTCCCTGAAGTGACATCGTGTAAACGAATGATGCTTCTTCCTGTCGTTGATTTTCCGCAGCCCGATTCTCCTACTAATCCGAATGTTTCACCCTTTTTAATTGTGAAGCTTAAGTCATCGACTGCTTTTAATTGCTCTGTTTTTCTGCCGAATAGTCCCTTTTTAATAGGAAAATACTTTTTTAAGTTTCGAACTTCAATTAAGTTTTCTTCATGCATGTAAATCACCTACTGTCTTATCGTTTAACCAGCACATAGAACGTCTTTCGTTTCCAATTTCAAAATATGGCGGACGTTCTTTTTCACAAATGTCCATCGCATGCGGGCAACGCTCTGCGAATGGGCAACCTTTTGGCGGGTTTAATAAGTTTGGCGTTACACCTTGAATTGGCGCGAGTCTTTCTTTTACGCCGTTCAATATTTTCGGCAAGGAGTTTAATAGCCCTTTCGTATATGGATGATTCGGTGATTGGAAAATATCAAATACAGGTCCTTCTTACATGATTCTTTCTTGTGAATTGTTTCTATATTTTATATTAATAGAGTTTGTTATTCAAAGTTAAGACCATAACACTCAAAATAGGAAAACAAAAATGAAAAAGGCTACTTTGATACCAAGTAGTCAATGTGTCCTATCAGAAAGGTGTTGTAACCTACAAAGAAATTAATTTATATGCTGATCAACTTGTCTTCAAACTGAAAGATGGAAAAATTGAAACATACTTCTCGTTAAAATCTTGTATGCATAATAAATGGATAAAAAGTTAGAAAATCTATAGGATAAGCCTTCTGCTTGCCCGCAACCGTACCACGCCCAAAAACAAAAAAGACCACCAAAAGGCAGTCCCTCAAAACTCAATCCTATTCCCAACCCCATTCTCCACCGCTTTCTCATACAAATACTTCGCAACAATAATGTCTACCACCGCCAAACCAACTGATTTGAAAATGGTAATCTCTTCATCGTTCTCTCTACCAGCTTTTTCTCCACTAATGATTTGGCCGAGTTCGGCATGGATGTTGCTTGCTTCAAATAAACCTTCTTGTATCGGAACTTGAAGATCACCCGTTTCTTCTAATGCTGCTTCTTTTGATTCGACTACTACTTTGTTTGCGCCCGCGATGGCGTGGGATGGTAGTTCTTGCATGTTCGGTTTGAATGAGCCGACGGCGTTTACGTGGACGCCTTTTTGTAGTTTTTCTGAGAAGACTGGTGTGGATGCGTTCGTAGTTGTGACGATGATGTCTGCTTCGCTTATTGCTTCATTTGCATTTGTGTGAACATATGCAGGTTTATTGAATCTCTCTTGTATATATTGCGAGAATGCATACGCTTTTTCTTCTGTTCGATTGTATAAAATGACTTTTTCGATAGCTCTTACCGCAAATACAGCTTCAGCAATTCCCTTCGCCTGTTCACCCGTCCCGATGATGCATAAAGTTTTTGCATTATGTCGAGCTAAATGTTTTGTCGCTACTCCAGATAGGGCGCCTGTTCGAATCATTGTTAAGTAGGATCCTTCTAAAAGCGCCAGCGGTTCTCCCGTTTGAAAGTCTGATAGCATCACAATCCCGTTTATCGTTTTCTTTCCTATCTTTTTGTTCTCGGGGACTACTGTTACTACTTTTAAGCCAAGTGCCTCAAGTCCTTCCGCTACTGAAGGCATAATTAATGCCGTATTTTTCTCGTTCGCAAATGGTAATGAGCCGCGAATTGGTGTGATCGTTCTTTCTGCGGAAAACTCTTGTAAAGCAAGCGCCGCGTATTCAATGACTTCGTTCATATTTACTAAGTTTCGTTGTTCGTTCGCGCTTATGACTAGCATATCTTTCCACCTCCTCCTCTTATCCTAACAAAAATCCCCGATTCAAATCATCTCTCGGGTCTACAACGAACTGATGAAATCCTGTAATAAAGGCATTCCCCGTTACTTTCGGAACGACAGCTTCATATGTATCTGCCGCTGTTACCGACAACACTTCCCCCTCGAATTTCCCGTCAGTAATGCATTCGTGGACGAAAATTTCTCCCTTTTGTAAGGCATCTCTTTCAAAAAGAGTTGCGATTCTTGCGGAAGTTCCTGTGCCGCAAGGAGAACGGTCTACTTGCCCGTCAGCGAAGATTGTTACATTTCGTAAAGTTGCGCCTTCCCCTTTCGGATCATCTGAGAAAATAACGCCATATATTCCTTTTAATCCTTCTTCAAGTGGATGTTTTACTTCCATTTGGCTCTCGATATAGTGCTTAATTTTACCGCCCCACGTTTGAATAGCAGATAAGTCTTTGAAATCGACTTTCAAACCAAATTCTTTACTATCTACTACCGCATAAAAAGCTCCGCCAAACGCGATATCTACTTGAAATTCATAGTTATCTATTTTAATAGGAACATCTTTTTTATATACAAATGAAGGAACGTTTTCAAATGATACAGACTCTACTTCGCTCCCGTTATATGTTGCATACGCAATGACTTCCCCGGCAGGGCTATCAATAATGAACTTTTGTTTCTCACCTGTCACTTCAAACATACCAGTTTCAATTCCGACTGTAATAACAGCAATAATGCCATGACCACACATCGTACTCCAGCCTTCATTGTGCATAAATAATACACCAAAGTCAGCATGAGCACTTGCAGGTGGAGTAATGATACAACCGTACATACCGTGATGTCCTCTCGGTTCATACATAAGAACTTTGCGAAGATGGTCCAAATGCTCCATACAGTACGCGCGTCTTTCTAGCTGCGTTTCCCCTTTTATTTCTGGCACACCGCCTGTAATAATTCGAAGCGGTTCCCCAGCTACGTGAGCATCAATTGTCGTGTACACTTTACTAACCTTCATTTCTATCTCTCCCCTATATGTTGATACTATTTTTATTGCAAATATCATGCCAACGCATAGGGTATAAATTTGTATACATTGTGTAAAAAAGCATACACTACTGTCTATTTTTTTATACAGTAGACAGTGAGTGATTATTAAACAAAAAAGCCATAACGTCACTGCTTGAGCAAAGTTATGGTTCCTTTTTAAATTATTTTGAGGGGTTTGAGCCAAAACCAAATTTATATTTCGCTCGGCAGTTTTTCCCACTCACTTAAATGCATAACATCTTGTTTTACGTTTTTCTTTTCAGGAAGTAAGCATAGAAACTCTAAAGAATTACCGTCCGGATCATAAAAATAAAGATTGGCAGTAGGTGTCCATGTCTGAACCATAGGCTCAGACGGTTCAAGACCGAAAGCAGCTCTTGGTTTTATTCCTTTATTAAGAAGCCATTCTCTTGCATGAATGATTTCTTCATAGTTTACCTTAAATGCAAAGTGACTTGTATGAAATGCTTCTTCTGATACCTCCCAAATGCCCAGCATTTGTTCCTTCTTATTATCTTTATCAAACCAAAAGAATGCTACACGTCTTTCTTCAATTGTGCGAGCATGAAATAATCCAAGTTTCGTATAAAACTCTTTTGCTACTTCTAAATTTCTTGTTTTAACATGTGTTTCATATAAAGTACCTGGAAACAAAGCATATTCCCCCTTTATATTTTTAGAAATTCTTACTATAAAGCCTATTTTAATAACCTAGAAATAGAAGTAATATCATATTCCCCTTACATGTTTTTTCAATTTTGTTGCCCTAATGCTGAATAAAAAAGAAAATTCTCTCACCCCGCCACATATACTGTTCAAAAGCAAAAAGGAAGTGATCCAATGTATTACGGAACGAAAGGCTGGTACGTAGCTGAATTAAAAAAATTAGGCGTACGCTATCTTGAAGGACGAAAACTAGAAAGTTACCGCGGGCACGTCTTACGCAATTTATTACTTGCACAACAAGAGAAATTAAAAGAACAGTAATATACTAATTTAACGATATCGGCGATTCGACATAGGATATCGACTTACCGACAAATCCCCCTAATTCATCTATCTACACTACCAACCAATCACACATCAATATCAAACAAAAAAGGTCACCCAAACGGGTGACCTTCCTTTCTTATTCACAAACAAGAATTTGTCTAGTAAATGATCCTTTTCTTGTAATACAGCGATCTGCAATTTCAAATCCTGCTTCATGAATCATGTCGTCCATTGTTTCCATCGTGACAACGACTACCTTTTTAGCGATGCGGCGCGCACTTGAAAGAATGGAGAACTGGTCTTCTGGTGTTGCATGCGTAAATAAGTCGTACGGCATATCGATAATTGCAACGTCGTAGTTCTCAGTAATTTCCTCAATTGGACCTATTGTTACTGTCCCTTCAAATCCGAAATGTGCGATGTTTTTTCTCGTTCCAAGAACTACAAGTGGATTTATATCTCTACCAACGATGTTAATTCCCATAGAAAGTGCTTCTACTACTACTGTTCCAATACCGCAGCACGGGTCAATTGCTCGTACTCCATCTGGATTTGGTACAGCGATATTTGCAACTGATCTCGCAACACGTGTGCTAAGAGATGTCGAATAACTATGCGGTTTTTTTATGTGATGATACCAAACTGGCTCACTTTCTACATAGTGTCCGAAGTACCAGCGTCCTCCAAGAGGAACAATCCCGAATACACGCTCTGGATTACGAACATCTGCTTCTCCTTCAATATGCATACCGAGGTCGCGTTCAATGAGACGTCTTTCCCCATATTCAATTTTATTTTCTTTGCCAAGATCATTGATTTTAACGAAGATAACTTTAAATGACGCCCCCGCCAAATCAATTTGTTCTACTTGTTTTAAAATGCTTTCTAAGTCGTCTCCCTCGTACATAACCTCAACGCGCTCTTTAATAAATGCACTTCTACTCGGCTCAATTTTGACATTACTTTTCAAAATATTAACGTGAGACTCCATTCCAAAGAACGAGCGCATTTCCAAATAACATAAAGCACGCTCCTCCTCACGAAATGCATACGTATATATACATGCAGGTGTTGTACTATGATTACTCAATCTATTATCATCCTTTATCGTTTAAAATTATTATGATTACAATTATTCGAATATCTTTTTTACGTAAAATTAAATGATATCACATGCTGGAAATAAAGAGAAAGGTTAATAAATAAAAGAGACTGCCTATTGGCAATCTCTTTTAATTTATTAACGGAAAGAAGATACGTTATTACCCTTCGCTTCGTAATAATCTAAAATACCTTGATAAATCGCTTCCGCTGCAGCTTGTCTCTGTTTTGGTGTAGCAATTTTATCTGCATCACTTTTATTATCTACAAATGCTAATTCTGTTAATACAGCTGGCATTGTATTTTCTCTAGTTACGTATAAGTCTTGATGTTTTATACCACGATCTTTTGTTCCAAGTGCTGCTACAAGACGGTCTTGAATTTTTTGTGCTAATAACTTACTGTCTTCTACATGCGGATTTGTTACTTTTGCTCTTGCTGACTGATAATATAATGTTTCTGTACCTTGTCCATTTTTATATTGAGAGCCATTAGCATGGATACTTACAAAAATATCTCCATTATGTTCCTGTGCAAACTCTACTCGCTTTTTCAATGAATCTGTTGAGTCTACTCCTGGACGTGTATTATCTGTACGAGTGAACATAACAGTAAATGGTGCTCTTTGCTCAAATATTTTCTTTAATCGTAATGATACATCTAATACAGTTTCACTTTCTTTCTCGTAATAACCAGGATTACCTGAGTCAATTCCACCATGACCTGGATCAATAATAATCGCTTTACCTTCTAAGAAGTTCTCTTGTTTTACTGGGTTTAATTGATTTTTATCAACCCACTGGAATCCAGCGCCTACGCGGATACGAATCCAGCTGCCACTCTCCTCCATAATCGTTACTGTTTGTGCATTATATGTACCTAGCACTTGAGAACTATGTGAAGCTGTTTCATATGCAGTAAAGTCTTGGTTAATTGTTTCTGTTTTTTCTTGTAGAGGTGTCCACTTCTCACCTTTACTTGTTACAATTTTCAACCAGCCGTCTGCTCTTTGCTCTTTCACTTCAACCATTTGTGGCTTATGCTGAACGTCAGTAATACCAGATGATAATGATGGTTGATGATATGTAATAAAGTTTCTGTTCATATACATTCTTTTTGATGTATTTGTTTTATTTTTATCAGCCATCGCAATGAACTGAGCTGCTTCTGCACGAGTTACAGTTCCTTCAGGATTCCAGCCATTTCCCGTACCATTAGAAATCTCTAAGGCTACTAAAATATTAGCTTGTTTCTTACCCCAATGAGGTTCCAAATCTTTAAACTGTGTTGGAAGTTCTCCAATAATTTTCTTATCTAATGAGTACGCTTGTACTAACATAGATGCCATAGATGCACGGTTCATTTTATTGAATGGATTAAATTTACCAGTACCATCTCCATTAATTACACCTGCTTTTTCCACTGCAGCAATGTACGGTGCTGCCCAATGGCTTTGTGCGTCTTTAAAAGATGGTTTTGCTTTTGGATCAATCGGTAAACCAAGAACGACTGCTATGATTTTTGCAGCTGATCCTCTATCTACTGCTTCAGATGGAGAAAACGTTCCATCTGGCTTTCCATCAAGCGCTTTTTTTTCTACTAAATAATTAACTGATTCTTGCGCCCATGTAGGAACATCCGAAAACTTCTTCGCTGCTGCGAAACTACTTACTGGAGACGATAATAAACTTGCGGCTAAAATACCTGCCGCGACTGCACGATACTTCATAAAAAATAATACTCCTCTCGACAATCACTTTTTAATAACGCGTAATCTTAATATATAAATTTCAATAAATCCGAACAAAAAAAATTAATGCGCCTCTATCATTTTATAATACTCGAATTATGTAGTAAACCTACTTTCTTAATATTGTAAAATAAAATATAATTAATTTACTTTTTGTTAAATAAAGTCGATTTCTCTGCAAACAAAAAATAGGCCACTAAAGGTAGCCTATTTCTTTTCTTATTCTGCAATCATCTCTGATAATACATATGCATAAACAAGTGCTTCTGTATGAGCAATCGAACTTTCATGTGTACGCTCAAACGCATGAGAAGAATCAATACCCGCTCCAATTAATGCATGTTTCACATCAAATCCAGCGCGAATCGCAGCTGATGCATCCGATCCATAGTACGGATAAATATCTACTTTATATTCAATATGATTCGTTTTCGCAAGCTCTACTAAATGTTTACGCAGTGCATAATGATACGGACCACTAGAGTCTTTTGCACAAATAGATACAGTATACTCGTCAGATGCTTGTCCATCACCTAGCGCTCCCATATCAACTGCTAAATATTCAACCGTTTCTTCTGGAATGTTAGAGTTACCACCGTATCCAATCTCTTCATTATTAGAAATTAAGAAATGAGTTGTATATGGTAATGTTATGTTTTCATCTTGTAATCTCTTAATTAATTTTAATAGAATCGCAACACTTACTTTGTCATCTAAATGACGTGATTTTATGTATCCACTCTCTGTAATTTGAACGCGCGGGTCAAATGAAACGAAGTCTCCTACTTCAATTCCTAATTCGCGTACTTCATCAGCTGAAAATACACGCTCATCAATACGAACTTCAATATTTTTCTCATCGCGTTTCGCTTCACCTGCATCTTTATATACATGCACAGATGTTTGATGCATTAAAATCGTTCCTGTATACGTCTTACCGCTTGATGTTTCAATTTCGCAATATTCTCCTTCTACAGAGTTCCAGCGAAATCCGCCAATCATAGAAAGACTCAGACGACCGTCAGGCTTAATTTCTTTCACCATCGCACCTAACGTATCAACGTGTGCCGTTAATAAACGGTGCTGTGCATCATTTTTCCCTTTTACCGTTAAAATGAGAGCGCCTTTATTGTTACGCTTCGTTTCTACATTCCACTCACTTACATAGTTTTCAATAAAACGAATGATTTTCTCTGTATTTCCAGATGGACTTGGAATAGAGACAAGCTCCTTAATAAGTTCCATCGTTTCTTTCGCATGATGTGCCATTGTCGTTCCCTCCTCATTTTCTCTATTATTTAGTATACCGAATTTACTATAAATCCTCT
This sequence comes from Bacillus pretiosus, assembly GCF_051294775.1. Taxonomy (NCBI): domain Bacteria; kingdom Bacillati; phylum Bacillota; class Bacilli; order Caryophanales; family Bacillaceae; genus Bacillus; species Bacillus pretiosus. Next base: position 160,499 of record NZ_JBPPHF010000003.1, on the reverse strand, counting down.
ACTCATATAGCTTAATTTTCTAAATTGCGGTAAAATTCTTTTTAGTATACAAAAGGAGTTATAAAATATGAATATATCAAAAAAATATATACACATTGCACTCATTTGGTTTTTAGCATCATTATTTTGTTTACAAGTTTCTTATGCAGTTCACACTACTACTTCTATTACAATTGGCTGGGTATTAACAGTTATCTTCTTCATTATTAGTTTAATTGCAACAAAAAAGCATAACGTTACTCACTAACGCTATGCTTCCCCTACGAAACTATTCTTCTGAAACATCCAACAAATAAATGCCTCTTTCAAATCCACCGCGCTCTATTTCTTTTTTCTTACGAAGACGTTCTACATCTTCAATTGTTGCACCTTCTGCACGCGCTAATGAAATGATCACTTCCAGTGCATCCGCAAGAGAATCTAGCGCATGTTCACGCTCTTTCATAGAAGCAAATTCACGAATTTCTTCCGTTCCAATTTTCGCTAAAGCTTGTATGTATGCTTGTCCTGTTAATTTTTGTGCTGTATATGTTTTTCCAGACCTTAAAATCTTCTCTGGAACACGATCTCTTACTAACTTGTTATATGCTGACATCATTCATCCTCCTATGTTTAATAACATCCGAGCTCTGCTTTATAGAAAAAACATTTTTTCTTCACGCACGCACTAAGCATATCAATTCCTGATCCATGTGCCCTTACGTGAGGAAAGAAATAGTGCTCTAATTCTTCTTCCTTACCATATAGAGTTTGGTACTCAGCTGGAATTGCTTCTTTTTTCACATCTTTTTCTTTCGTCACTTCGCCAGAAAACGCAACGCTTGGATGTCCTTCAAAAAACAACGCAGTTCGCACAGCCATAGATGGTGTACTATGCAAAGTATAATATGCTATTACAATCATGCCGATAACACCAATAATTTTCTTCATATATTACTCCTAAAAAAAAAGTGCTAACACAATTATACTAAAATGTGTTAGCACTTTCTCCCCTTTACCTTAAATTAACCGGCAGTAAAACTACTATTAATTCAAATTTCACTTTATTCCCCTTTAAATGCAGGCAAACGTTTTTCTAAAAATGCAGCAATGCCTTCTTTATGATCCGCTGTTTGTCTCATCGCATATTGGCCGCGCTTTTCAAGTTGCAATGTTTGTTCTAAATTGGAGCGATTTACTTCACATAAAATTTGCTTCGTTTGAATCATCGCTTTGATCGGCTTTTGTGACCATTCACTAATTTTTTGCTTCACAGCCGTTTGGAAATCCTCACTGATTACTTCATCAATTAAACCGATATCAAGCGCTTCTGTTGCTGATAATTTCTTTCCTTCCCAAATAATTTGCTTCGTCATATTTTCACCGACACGCTTTTGAAGGAAGAAATGGCCTCCACCATCTGGAATTAAAGCGATTCCAATAAAGTTCATCGCAATAATGGATGATATATCTGCCATCACATAGTCAGCTGTTAACGCAATACTTAACCCAAGACCAGCAGTTGGTCCATGAATCGCACTAATAACAAGCTTCGGCATCGTATATAAAGTTACAACAACTTCAGAAATGGTATTCATAATGCCATCAAACTTGCTTTCATCATTACTTGAAAGCATCGATTTAATATCTCCACCCGCAGAAAAACCACGACCACTTCCGCATAACACAACAATGTGTGCAGAACTCTCCGCTACTTCTTTCAATTTTTGTAATAACTCTTTTAATGTTGGCTCATCTAATGCATTTAACACCTCTGGGCGATTGACCATAACCGTTGCAACGTGCCCTTCATATTTCACAACGACAGATTCTGTTTTACTTGTTACTTCCATTATATATACCCCTCTTTTCTACATAAAGATTATACTTATATAATTATAGAAAGGTGGTGAAAAACCCTTCTTTTTTCTCAATTTTCCGTCTAATAATCTCGTAATTTGTATATGACCTTGTATAAAACATACAATTCCGTTGAAAAATATAGAAATTAAAGTCGGTTTATCACCTCTCTTCATCTATTTACCATTACAATGAAATGGTGTATTCTTAAGTCTGATATAAAAATTAAATATAGAAATTCATTCTCCTTCCTATTTATATAGAGGTTCTGAAATAAAGGAATGAAGAAATGGAGGAACATATGGTTACTAAGTTCAAACAGACGGATAACTACTTCCCGCATTTCCTACTGCTATTCATTGTGTTTCAACCAATTTTAGATTTGTTAACGTCTTTTTCAATCTATGTATTACACATGAGCGCAACAGTCGGAATCGTAGTCCGTTTCGCCTTTATGCTTCTTGCATTAGGTTATCTACTTCTTCATCATAAACAACAAGGCGCGAAAAAGTATATTCTTTATTTATGTCTATTTGGCATTGTACTCGCAATTGGCCTTGTGAATAATTTAATGGTCAAATCTCCAGTTTCATTTGGAGAAGAAGTGAAATTTATTTTGAAAAGTGTATATCCAATAGTACTACTGTTTGGATATATTATCGCACTAAAAGAATTAAAAAATAGCGACTACGCGTTTCATAAAATCATTACGTATTTCTTATATGCAACGTTAATTTTAAGTATTTCAATCATCGCGGCTATGGCAACTGGTACAGATTTCCCAAGCTATCCGAACTCAAAGATCGGTTCAAGAGGATGGTTCTTTGCTGGAAATGATTTAAGTTCCATTTTTGCAATTATGTTCCCAATCGTTGTCTTATACTCAGTTCATAAAACAACTTCTTTCTCAAAATCGTATTACTGGATTCCAACTGTAGTTGCAATGTATGCAAGCATTATGATTGGAACGAAAGTAGGCTATGGTGCCATCGTTATTACACTTGGTATCGCCCTTTTCTTCTTATTCATTGAATATATGATACATCGTAAAAAAGAAGGAAAAGGATTCACATATCTTGTAAATACAGTTGTTGCTGCTGTCGTATTAGGAGGGTTACTCGTACTTACACCGCAAACTCCTATCGCAAAAAATATGACCATCCATTTACAAATATATGAATACAAAAAATCAGTACAAGAAGAAAAAGACCGAAAAGAAGGAAAAGTAGTTACAGAAGAAGAACATGAGCAAGGCGAACTAACAGACTCTGAAATGAAAAGTTTAATTTACAGTGATCGCGACAAGTTTTTAAAAGTATATAAACAATACTATAAAGAAGCACCACTATCTCAAAAACTATTTGGAATGGGGTACGCTGGTAACTATACAACGAAAATGAAGTTAGTCGAAATGGATTTCCACGACCTATTCTTCGCATTCGGAATTGTTGGCTTCCTTATGTACTTACTGCCACTTCTTTATTTCGGTATAAAAATATTCATTCGCTTGATCACAAACTTCAAGAAACTATTTAGCGTAAAACATATGCTACTAGCTAGCACACTCGTCTTATCGCTCGGTATCGGCTTTATGTCTGGACACGTATTAACAGCACCAGCCGTTAGCATTTTCTTTGTTGTGATACTCGCTTACTTAATTGTTGATTTAGAAATAGAATAGAAAAGAAGCAGCATCCAGATGGATGCTGCTTCTTTTCTATTCCAACCCTTTACCGCCTCTAGCATTCAAAGTGCTAATTCTTTCTGCTCCAGTAATCATTGGTTTTGCTCGCTTTATTAAATTTTGTGTAGACTCTAACGTTAAAGATGCTTTATGTGCTTCTTCATTACTCCATACTTCAAAAACATATACAGCATTTGGCTCGTCATCAGAAGTACTTACAATATATACCTCACAACTATGAAATACGTTCATCGATTCCGCAGCCTCTAGCAAAATATTCGTTAATTCTTCCCGATTACGTTCTTCCACAATAAACTTACCATACAATCCGAATTTACTCATTCTTCTCCCCCTAATTATGCCACTTCTCTTATCTCAAAATTAATAATTTCCATAAAAAAAACACTTAATGGCACACCTTTCTTATGTATGAAATGAGAAACTACTTATATAGAATAATTATTTTAATCAAATTATTAACATGATAAAATATTAAAGGCACTATTATATAAAAGAATATATAATAGATATGTCGGTTTTTTTTTGCACGAAATGTATTTCGAAAAAAGTGAGGAGAGTCCTTTGGTATTTAGTAGTTCGATTTTCTTATTTATCTTTTTACCTCTCGTATTATTTCTCTATTTTATAGTGCGTGCCGAGCTACGTAATTTCGTATTACTTGCATTTAGTTTAATTTTCTATGCATGGGGCGAACCGCGTTTCGTTCTTTTAATGCTCTTTTCCATCGTATTAAACTACTGCTTTGGCCTACTTGTGCATCATTATGATAAACGAAAAAATATGAAAGTCACATTTTTAGTTATGGCTGTGGTCGGAAATATTTTATTACTTTCTTATTTTAAATATATTTCATTTTTCACAGACATTTTAAACAAATCATTGCATTTATCTATTCATGTGGAACCTATTCCACTACCAATCGGAATTTCATTTTATACATTCCAAGCGATGTCCTATGTCATCGATATATACCGTAAAGATGGGGATGTTCAAAAAAATTCACTTAATTTAGCGCTATATATATCTATTTTCCCTCAGCTTATTGCCGGACCAATTGTTCGTTACAATATCGTCGCTGAGCAAATTAAAACGCGCATCCATTCTTTTGAACGATTCACAGAAGGTATTCAAATTTTCGTTCTCGGATTAGCAAAAAAAATATTAATCGCCAACCAAGTAGGATTTGTCGCCGATAAAATATTTGCCTTACCACCATCTGAAATAAGTGTTGGAACGGCATGGATCGGTATTATCGCCTACACTCTCCAAATTTATTTCGATTTCTCAGGGTACTCTGATATGGCAATCGGAATTGGAAAAATGTTCGGATTTGATTTCCCGAAAAACTTCAACTACCCGTACATCTCTAAATCTATTTCAGAGTTTTGGAGAAGATGGCATATTACACTTGGTTCTTGGTTCCGCGATTACATATATATCCCGCTCGGCGGAAACCGTGTTTCAAAACTAGCGAATTATCGTAACCTCTTCATCGTATGGGGATTAACTGGTTTATGGCACGGGGCGAGCTGGACATTTATCGCCTGGGGCTTATATTATGGCTTTATTATTTCAATTGAAAAAGCTGGATTCGAAAAAATATTAAACAAACTATGGAAACCGCTGCAACATACATACGTATTACTAATCGTTATGATCGGTTGGGTCTTCTTCCGAGCTGACAACTTCGCTTACTCGTTCCAATATTTAAAAGCGATGTTCGGCATAGGAGGACAATCTTTCATCGATGACAATACAATGTTATACGTACATGAATACATTATCGTATTTCTCATTGCCTTTATCGCAGCGACTCCAATTTTAAAACGAATGAAAAACATACTAGAACTTGCGCCAAAAACGTATATGTTCACGACGCAATTTGTACGTCCTATATTATTACTAACATTATTTATGATTTCGGTTATGTACTTGATTAACTCAACATATAATCCATTTATTTATTTCAGGTTTTAACTGATGTAGGAAGGAAAAGTTATTATGAAAAAATTGGGGAACCTCATCCTGTTTATCGGTTTTCTCACCATTATCTTTTCATTTGGCATATTATCGTTACTCAAAACAGACCGAGACATTTCACCAGTTGAAAATCGGCCGCTCGCTCAAAAACCAGCACTTACGAAAGAAGCTCTCCTAACTGGTAGCTTCTTTAAAGATTTTGAAACATACACAAATGATCAATTAATCGGACGAGATGAGCTTATTAAAAACTATACGATTGCCCAAATTAATATGGGCAAGTCTCTCATTAACGACATTATTTTAACTGATGATAAATGGCTCCTAAAAAACCCGGCGTGGACGACAAAATATAACGAAATTGACCAATCCATGCCTGCTATAAACGACTTATCTCAGTTTTTAAAAGAACAAAACGTCGAGTTTTACTTTGCTTTACCACCGTCAAAAACGAATGCATTATCATTTAAATTACCTTCTCATATTCACACTTATGCACAGGACAATTTAAATTACTTTCTAACAAAACTTCCAGCTGACGTAAAGCCAATAAAACTTATGGAACACTATAAACAGAACTATACGAACGAAGAAATACAGGACATGTATTTCAAAACAGATCATCATTGGAATATGGGCGGTGCCTTCTTAGGCTACCAATATATAATGAACACAATCGGGCAACAGTCTTCTATATATAAAGGAAAAGAAATAAAAAAAGAAGACTACACTCGTACATGTGCGCAAAATAAACATTTAGTCGGAAGCTTCAACAACCAACTATACCAACTCATCGATGCAACTGGGGAAAAATTGTGCTACTACACACCGAAAGGCGGTTTCAACTTCACAAGCGTTACCGCAAAAGATGTGAAAGGTACTGTTCATCAAAACTTAGATGACATATACGGCGTAGAAAAACAAAAAGATACAACATCATACGCAGGATATTACACGGACGACTATCCAGAAATCGTCACCGAAAATAACAATGCACCAAATGAAGTACGCGCCTTAGTCCTAAAAGACTCATTCGCAAACGCAATCGTGCCACACTTAGCACAAAGCTTCAAACACACATCTATCCTCGACCTGCGTCACTATCACGAAAAAGATGTATATCAATACATTAAAGACAACAATATTAACATGGTATTGTTCGTGTATAGTGATTCGAATTTGAGTGGGGATATGTTTAAGTTTAAGAAATAGAAAGAAGGCTCTTGTAAATGTACAAGAGCCTTCTTTCTATTAAAAAATCAGTGGGGATGAATCCCCACTGATTTTTTACTTCATCTATAATCGAATTATAGATTTGGGTTGTTAAGAACGTTAACGTGTACAGCTTGTGAACCGATTTCGCTTGTAATAACATTTTTATCTGTTAATACTTTGAATACTAATGTACCTTTGTCAGTGTACTTAGTAGTTAAAGTATCGTAAAGGTCTGCCTTGAAGTTTGGAAGTGTAGAATCACTTGTTTGAGATACTGTTACATCTCCAAGTTTTACATCGCCAGCGTTAAATACAGCATCGCCGTTTCTATCTAAGTAAAGTTTACCTTGCTCGTCACCAGATTTTACAACACGTACTTTATGTTGTGTTTCTTTCGTTAAGTTAATACCTTTTACGATATCATCAAGGTTACTCTTTTCAAGCTCTAATACAGTACCGATGTTGATTTTCTTCTCAACGAAGTTTTCTGTTTGAACTGGTTTGAAGTTTACAGATTTAATAGCGATTGTTTCTTGAACGATTTCAACTGTCGCTTTACCAGCAGTTGCACCATTTTTCGTTAAGTGGATATCAACTTTACCTGGTGCTTTACCTGTTACAACAACTTTATTTCCAACAATTTTAGCATCAGCTATATCTTTGTTTTTAGACTCAACTACATAACCCTCTAAGTTTTCAGGATCAGAGTATACGCGATCTGAAGTGTACTTAGATAATTGATATGCAACTGTGTCAGAAACATTTAGGTCAAGTTTCGTATCAGGTGATTGGCCGTATTGACCTACTTTAGATACAAGTTCAAAGTTTTTAAATGCAACGTTACCTTCTGTTACATTCACATATAATGAACCTAAAGTAGCTCCATTAGCATTTTGGAAGTGAACTGTACCTTCGCCTACTTCGTTACCTGTAACCGATACAGTTTTTGTACCGATTGAGCCAGCATCCGTTGTTACTACATCTAATCCACCTTCTGCAACTACACCTGTTTTTGGAAGAACTTCTTTAATTGCAGCTGAGTTAGCACCAAATGGATCGCCATATTGGTCAGTTGTTACGAATGTAACAGGTAATGTTTTATTTTGAACAACTTGTAATTTGTCTGGGTTAGCTTTTACTGATACTAATTTACGAGAATCAGTCGTTACTTTAAATTTAACATCTTTCGTTACGTCACCTACTTTAATAGTAAGTGTAGCTTCACCAGCAGCCTCAGCAGTAATATAGTTGTTTACTACAGAGATAATACCGTGGTTTGAAGATTTGATGCTAATTGATCCTGGATCAACTACTTTATCTTCTCCAGCAATTGTAGCAACTAATTTACTAAGAGATGCTTTTTCACCAACAACTAAAGTTTGGCTATTTAAAGCAAAGTCTTTACCAGCAAGCTTGCTGCCATAGTTTACAGCACCATCATTATCAGCATCTACCGCAAATACAACATTTTTAATTGCAGAAGCTGGTGTATCAAGGTTTTTCACTGTAATAATACCAGTGTTAGAAACTGTTAAACCACCGCGTTTTGTAACTTGTACTTCTACTTTGTAATCACCTTGCTTAATGCCAACAGCTAGTTTACCTGTAGTAGAAGTAGCTTCTCCACCTTCAAAGATGTTTGCTGATGTACCATCTAAGTTATTTGCTACAAATTTGACGTCATGATCTGCTAAGTTTAAGTACTCAACATCAGCGTTACCTTTTTCATCGTTTAATTTGAAAGCAACTGTTTGACCAGCACGATCATCGTCAAATGTAAGTTTTTCTACTGCTAATTTTTTAACTTCGTATACGAATTTCGTTACGAATGATTGATTTTTCACTTTTACAGTAAGATTTTTATTTGGAGCTACTTTACCACCAAGTGTTACAACTGCAGAATTACCGTCAGCACTTGCTTCAATCGCAACAGCTTTGTCTCCATCAAGAGTTACATCTTCAGCAGCAAGCTTATCTAAACCAGTACCTGTTAATGTTAATTTCGTTGGTTCAGAAATTTTCACATCAGTTACATATGCTTGTGCATTATCTTTTTTGCCATATTTTTTATCTGCTACTGCGATAAATTTAGCTGCTTCTGCACGAGATACAGATTTATTTGGCTCCCATTTGTTTCCGCCTGTTCCTTCAGAAAGTCCAAGATTGATTAGAATGTTTGCTTTTTCTTCACCCCAATGATCTAATAAATCTTCAAATTTTGTAACTAACTCGCCGTTAACTTTATCTTTTAAGTTATAAGCACCTACTATCATAGAAGCGAAAGAAGCACGGTCAATCTTTTTATCTGGAGAGAAGTTTTCTTTACCATCACCTCTAACAACACCCGCTTTTTCAACAGCTGCAATGTATTTAGAAGCCCAATGATTTTTAGCATCTTTGAAAGATGGTTGTGCACCCTCTTCAACTTTTAAACCTAATGTAATTGCCATAATTTTCGCAGCAGAAGCACGATCAATTTCTTCAGCTGGAGCGTATGTACCATCTGGCTTACCTTCGATTGCACCTTTATCTACTAAGTAATTGATAGAATCTAATCCCCAATGACCAGCTGGAACGTCTGGGAATGATTTTCCTGCTGCTGCTACTGGAGAAACAACACCTGCTACCATTGCTGCTGTCATTGTACCTGCGATTACTTTTTTGTAAGAGTTAGTCTTTGCCATTTTATAAATTTCCTCCTTCAGGAATATGCTACTAGTTTCATATCATATTAAATTTGAAAACTAGCTAGTTAGAAAAACCATAAAACAATAAAAGCACAAACAAAAATACTATAATGAAAAGTAGTTCATATAATAAAATGATACAAACCGTTAAATGTAAATATAAGGTTTAAATACCATTTCTTGAAACAAGTTCATCATACTATACAAAACTATTCGTTATCAAGAACTTTCTCAAAAGAAGATTCGACACATTCTGATAATTCAGTCTTTTTATTGTATTATTAGTATATTAATAATACTCAAATATAGAAATGAACAAACTGTTTTCCTATAAACCACTCTCACTGCGCTTCGTATATTTTTCATATCGAATACACAATTGGAATTATAGCACATATTTCCACTTCATCACTTAAATGTTTTTTACAATAAATACAATTTTCAGACTGCATTCGACTGAAATTATTGAATTTCGACATTTTATTCTTCTTTTCGAATGTTTTTTTAACAAAAAAAGGTGTGAATTTACAAATAATTTACATATCAATGAGATATTCTTCTATTTTCGAAAACGCTTTCGATTTGTTTCTCAATAAAACTATTCTTTTCAATCTCAAATGTACATGAAATAAGATCAAAATAAAAAGCCTATGATACTCATAGACTTTTGTCTATTTTCTCATAGGCTTTTATTAATCATTTCATGTATCGAATGATTTTAAATTAGTTTTTTGCTGCTTCTTTAATAGAAACATCTACTCGTACTGGCTTATCAAGCTCAACTTTTTGTGTTTGCTCACCTTTTTTAACAGTAAGTTCTTTTACAAAGATTGAAGTAGAACCTTTTGTACCAAACTTAGCAGTTTCTTCCTTTACAACATTTGTATCTGCAGAAACGAATTTCACGTCAGTTACAGTTGCACCCGCAGTTGTTGCTGGAACACCATCAACTGATAAGATATTTAGAAGTGCAGTTTTTAATTCGCTACCTTGAGCAACCTCATTAAGAGATGTGCTTGTGAAATCTACTGCTAATTTTTTAGCTGCAGGTGCTGTATCAACAACTTTGAATGAGTGAGTTGTGATTAGCTTACCGTCTGCTACTACAGTTGCTTTATATGTTTCACCAGCTTTTGCTTCATTTCCTACAGTAATTGTGCCAGTAGTATTATTTACAGCTACTTGACCTGGAGTTGCATCTACTACTTTACCATCTTTATCTGTAGTAGTAACTGTAATTGTAGCTGCTTCTTTCTCTTTTAAAACTAAACCATTAGCATCTACTGGAAGAACAGAAACTACCATTTCATTCTTTTTGTTTTCTTCAGTAACATATTTATCTAATTCAGTTTCTAATCCACGAACCTCAAATTTAGAGAATACGCCTGGAGCTTTTAATTCTAAAGTTAATGTAGATTTTACTTCTGTTTTACCAGATTTAGCTGTTAATTCTACAGTATATTTACCAGCCGCTTGGCCATTTGCATTTAAAACTAACTCTTTATTAGCATGAGTTGCTTTTAATTTTTGGTCTTGAACTGCTTTACCATCTTTATCAAGTACTTTCACTTCTACAGGAGCTGTGAACTCTTTGCCGTATTGATCTAAAACTGGAGCTTTTACAGCTAAGTCAGTTACATCATTTGTAGAAAGCACTAAATTAGTTTTTTCTAACTTAATCTCTTTTAATGCTTTTTGAGCGAAAGCTTCGATTTCAACTGTTTTTGAAACAAGCTCTTTACCATTTTCATCTTTAACAGTTACTTTTACTGGCGCTTTTCCTGCAGCTAGTACAGTCACTTTGCCAGTAGCTTTATCTACTACAGCTACCTCTGTATTTAATGACTCATATTCAGCTTGAACGTTTTTCACCACGTTATTGAATTGGTCTTTTAATTCTACCTGAACAGAAACGTTATCACCTTCATAAACTTTAGTGTTTTGTTTGAAATCTTTAGAAGTGAAATCAGCTTTATCTGCTGCTACTGTCCAATTAGAAATTGAAGCTACTGCAGTACCTTCAGCAGAAACTTTTACTTCTTTACTTTCAGCTACTACTTTACCGTCTTTTTTGTAAATAGCTTTTACAGTAGTTGAAGTACCTTTTTCTAACTTGATTTTACCATCTGTAATTTTAGCTGGAGATACAAATTCAATACCTGATGGTGAAACAACTTCAGTACCGTTTTCATCTTTAACTGTGTATTTTAGTTCGCTGTCTACGCCAGCTACAACTGTTTGGTTAGTCATTTCGATCGTTTTTGCTTCTAAAGAACCTACAGCTACTTCTGTTTTACCAACTTTGTTTACATCTACAGTGTAAGTTTGTTTAGCTGCTAAGTTGCTATATAATTCAACTGTAGCAGATTTTTTATCATCTGATAATTTTACATCTTTAACTAATACTTTATCGTTGTTAGCTTTGTTAGCTACTTTAACGTCTTCTTTAGTTAATTTTTCAACAGCTTTGCTGAATTTAACTTCTACTTTTTGAGTTGTAACTGCTTTAGCAGATTCAACTGTTACTGCTTCGTTACCGAACTCTTTGTCAGTCTTAGCAATGAATTTAGCAGCTTCTGCACGAGTTACAGATTTATCTGGCTCCCAACCATTACCAGTACCATTAGTGATACCTAAAGCAACTAAAATGTTAGCAGCTTTTTTACCCCAGTGCTTTTCTAAATCAGAGAATTTAGTTTCTAATTCTCCACTTACTTTGCTGTCTAATTTGTATGCTTTTACGATCATTGTTGCCATAGAAGCACGATTAATTTGGTTGTTTGGATTAAACTTACCAGTTTCATCCCCTTGAATTACACCAGCTTTTTCAACAGCTGCGATATATTTAGCAGCCCATGAATCTTGAGCATCTTTGAAAGTTGGTTTTGCACCATCTTTAACTTCTAAACCTAATGTAATTGCCATAATTTTCGCAGCAGAAGCACGGTCAATTGCTTCAGTTGGAGCGAATGTTCCGTCTGGCTTACCTTCGATTGCTTTTTTTGCTACTAAATAATCAATGTACTCTGCACTCCAAGAACCAGGTTGAACGTCTGGGAATGATTTTCCTGCTGCTGCTACTGGAGAAACAACACCTGCTACCATTGCTGCTGTCATTGTACCAGCGATTACTTTTTTGTAAGAGTTAGTCTTTGCCATTTTATATATTTCCTCCTTAGGAATGTAATACTAGTTCCATAAGTTTTTAAATAGATATTCTATTTATTTTTGAAACTAGTAGATATAAATGTGGTTAACGTATTCTTTGTACAGAATAATAGAATATCCTGTATTACGGAATCGTAAAGAAATCATACACCCTTTTCATCCAATTTAAAATCTCAAATTCGACAAAAAAGTGAATTTTCGAAATTCTGAACGATCATTTTTTCGACTTTTATTTTAAAACATCCAGATTATAAAATCAGAATATTTTAAATGAACGGAAAAACGCGTCAGAATTACATTTTCAACCATCTTCTTATAACCATTTACAACTATAACAGAAAAACGTTTCCAATTTCAATATTTAACTATGAAGATATTACGACATTAATCGACAGCTTATTTTTATATAATTCGACATTTTTATTACATTCTCATTCTTTAAAATTACCAAACCTATTTTCTTATAATTTACCAAATAAAACGCAAAATCCTAACATTCTCTATATAAGAATGTTAGGATTATCAAACATACATCTTATCTCTCAAACTTCTTTTTTATGAGCATACATGTAAAAGTATTTATACAATTCGACTTTTTTCTACAAATATTTATTTTCTTTCGGCATTTTATATTTTTCAACTAATAAAAAAAGAGGATGTCCTCTTAAATTAAGATTACATTCCCCTTTTTTCGAACTCTTTTGAATTCAAGTCACTTATGATGTAGCGAGACGCTGTTGAAATTTGTTCTCTCAATTCTTCTACTCTTTGTTCCAATGTTTCTTGTACATATTCTTTTTGTTCCAGTTGTTTCGTTGCCACGTTATACAAAGTTTCAGCCGTCCAGTCACCATCTACGTTTCCGATAATCGGCTGATTTACTTGTTGTAAAAATGAATCGATCTTTGGATCATATGAAATACCGACCATAGGAATATTAGCAACCGCTGATAATATAAGCGCATGAAGTCTCATACCTATTAGAAGCGAACATTCCGACAAAATTGAAATTTTCTCATGAATATCCAGCTTATACGGAAGCATATGAGCTTCTTCTCCCATTAAGTTAATAATATCGCGTGATGCATTTTGATCAAATGGTCCGTGCATTGGTACGAATAAAATATGGTATCCTTCACGCTTAAATTTTTTCAGCGTATCTGCTAGCTTCTTCATATAATCTTCTTTCGCGTCCCAATACCTCACACTAACTGCAATTACTTTCCCTTGAATCGAATGTTTTTGCAGCCAATCCGACTTCATTCCTTCTGGTTGACATGCCAATACTGGATCTGGAACTAGTTCGATCTCTTTCTTAATACCCATTTCTTTTAAATACAAAAATGAATCTTCATCACGAACTGATATATATGCCGCTTTTGATACTTGCCATTTCACTAATAAACGATTTTGTCTTTTCGTAATTGGACCAATTCCTTGCGCGTAAATATAATACGGCTTCTTCAAAAAACGAGCAATCCGCATAATACCTGTATAGTACAAAATGCTTTTAATACTCGTTTTATCTTGAAGGAGACTTCCCCCTCCGCTAATTAAACCGTTACTTCTCTTTATTTCCTTATAAATTGCTCTTATATCCCAGCGATTTACTGCCTCTACACCGTACATTTTTCTTGTATAGTCGGGGTCATTCGAAAGTACAACAAGCTCAAGAGTAGGATTCTCTTCATGTAGCGCTTTAATAATTGATTGCAAAATTGCTTCGTCCCCAACATTATAAAAACCATAATATCCTGATAAAACTAACCGCACTCTTAATCTCCTCCAACATTTCGCAATCAACTTTTTGTCATTCAACAAATTGCTATCAACTCTTTAATAAGAAAAGTTGGATAACTTCAAATTGATTTCTTTCACAAACATATACATAGCCACACTCATTTATAGACAAATTTACTTACTTAAAAATGGAATTTGCTTTTTGGATATCCAGTTCAGCTTTAATGCGCATATGCCATATATGAACAAGGCCACACAAAATGCTAAACCACTATACATCATTGCAATAAATCTAGAATCTACCACATTTATTACAGTAGATGTGAAATATAATCCTATACCTACTATACTAGATACTCCGATTACAGCAAAAAATCTCCCCATGCGAATTGAATAAGCCAATTCTTTTCGAATGTATATATAATTTACGATACAAATTATGATATATATGATCAGGGTACTATAAGCCGCACCAGTTATGCCAAATTGACTTACGAGTACTATATTTAATATGACTTTTACAAAACTCGCTCCAACAACTATCCACGCCGCTTGCTTAGAACGGTTAATTCCTTGCAAAATCCCTATTGATAATACCATAAGTGATGTGAAATACGAACTACCAATTAAAATAGCTAACATGCCGCTCCCTTTAGCATCTGTAAACAACCCAACATTTAACGGGACTGTAAGTGCCATGAGCCAGATTGTTATCGGCGTTGTTAAAACATGAGCAAGCTCATTTGTTCGTTCAATTGTGTGTTTTGCTAACGCTATATCTTTCTTTGTTAATGCAGCAGTTAACAACGGGATTAACGGAAATACCATCGCGCTTGCAAACACGACAATTAATTGTGTAAACGCAAAGCCACGACTATATATACCAAATTGTTCTTGAATCGTTGTAGTGGATTCATGCAACATATGTGGAATCGTTACAGAATCAACTAAATTTAACAACGGCATCGATAATGCTCCAATCGCAATTGGAATCGAAACCTGAAGTATCTTTTTTGCATTTTCTTTAAAGTCTTGCAGTGAATATGTATTACTTTTATAACGATATATACTTTTTACATACTTCAATCTCAAATAGATAAGTGACGTAATTACCCCAAGGCAAGAACCAATCATTGCGCCGCCTGTTACAACATCACTATCTTTATTCCAAGATACGAATAAGAATGCAATTGCTAACATAAAGAAAACACGAATGAACTGCTCAATCACTTGTGACACCCCGGTAGGAATCATATCTCCAAAACCTTGGAAATACCCTCGATATACCGCCATATATGGTGCGATTAATAAAGCAAACGAAGTGACAATTAATGGGAGTCTCGTATCTTGTCCACCAAGCATATTTGCAAACATACTTGATCCAATCATAATAACCGAAAATCCAAGCACTCCAAATATTACTCCAATAATAGATGCTGACGTAAATAGTTTGGCAATCCCGCCCTGGTCATTCTTCTCATGAAGTTCAGCGATTAACTGTGATATAGCTAGCGGTACTCCCGCTACTGATAAAGTTAAAGCTATCATATATACAGGAAAAACAAGACGGAAAATCCCAAGCACTTCATCTCCTGCTATATTTTGTAATGGGATTTGAAAAAAACTTCCCAACACTTTCGATAGAAACGTTGTAATCGTTAAAATCGCAGCGCCTTTCACAAACTTATTATTCATCTTCTAGCTCTTTTCTTTCAATATATAATTTAAATACTTATTACATCATAAAACGAGATAGCTATATTCTTCTCTTTTTTGAAAATTTTCACTTTATCTCATTTAGCTATCATACCAAATTTCTTATACATTGAATACTCTCTTTCTTTATGCCCTTCAAATGTAGCATGTGCAATAACACCTTATTTATATCCAGTTTTTTCTTCAATTTACTACTTCTACTTATTCCAGATAAACATGTGCTATAATGTAGCTATTGTCAGTAAGAGGAGTGTTTACAACATGCTGAATTCGGTAAAAAAGCTGTTAGGAGATTCTCAAAAGAGAAAACTAAAAAAATATGAACAACTTGTTCAAGACATTAATAATCTAGAAGCAAAACTATCTGATTTATCTGATGAAGAATTACGTCATAAAACTATTATATTTAAAAACATGCTACATGATGGAAAAACAGTGGATGATATAAAAGTAGAGGCGTTCGCTGTTGTACGTGAAGCAGCAAAGCGTGTACTTGGATTACGACACTACGATGTGCAGTTAATTGGTGGCCTTGTACTATTAGAAGGTAATATTGCAGAGATGCCAACTGGCGAAGGAAAAACATTAGTTTCTTCTCTTCCAACATACGTACGTGCTCTTGAAGGAAAAGGCGTTCACGTTATTACTGTAAATGACTATTTAGCAAAACGAGATAAAGAATTAATTGGCCAAGTTCATGAATTTCTAGGTTTAACGGTTGGATTGAATATTCCTCAAATCGATCCTACCGAAAAGAAACTTGCTTACGAAGCTGATATTACATATGGTATTGGAACAGAATTCGGCTTTGACTATCTACGTGATAATATGGCCTCTTCAAAAAATGAACAGGTACAACGTCCCTATCATTTTGCTATTATCGATGAGATTGATAGCGTTTTAATTGATGAAGCAAAGACGCCTCTTATTATCGCGGGTAAGAAATCAAGCAGCACTGATTTACACTATTTATGTGCAAAAGTTATTAAATCATTCCAGGATACTCTTCATTACACGTACGATGCAGAATCGAAATCTGCTAGTTTTACAGAAGACGGTATTACAAAAATAGAAGATTTATTTGATATCGATAACCTATATGATTTAGAACATCAAACTTTATATCATTATATGATCCAAGCATTACGAGCTCATGTCGCTTTCCAATGTGATGTTGACTATATTGTACATGATGAAAAAATTCTACTTGTAGATATTTTCACGGGCCGCGTTATGGATGGTCGCTCTTTAAGTGACGGTTTACACCAAGCTCTTGAAGCAAAAGAAGGTTTAGAAATCACTGACGAAAACCAAACGCAAGCATCCATTACAATTCAAAACTTCTTCCGTATGTATCCAGCATTATCTGGTATGACAGGTACAGCAAAAACGGAAGAAAAAGAATTTAACCGTGTATATAACATGGAAGTTATGCCAATTCCGACAAACCGTCCTATCATTCGTGAAGACAAAAATGACGTCGTGTACGTAACAGCCGATGCTAAATATAAAGCTGTACGTGAAGATGTTCTAAAGCACAATAAACAAGGACGCCCTATTTTAATTGGGACAATGTCTATTTTACAATCTGAAACCGTTGCGCGTTACTTAGATGAAGCGCATATTACATATCAATTATTGAATGCGAAAAGCGCAGAACAAGAGGCCGATTTAATTGCAACAGCTGGACAAAAAGGGCAAGTTACAATTGCGACGAATATGGCCGGACGAGGTACTGATATTATACTAGGTGAGGGTGTTCACGAACTTGGTGGATTACATGTAATCGGGACAGAACGCCATGAATCAAGACGCGTTGACAATCAGTTAAAAGGTCGTGCTGGTCGTCAAGGAGATCCAGGTAGTTCTCAGTTCTTCCTTTCTTTAGAAGATGAAATGTTAAAACGTTTCGCACATGAAGAAATGGAGAAATTAAATAAATCACTGAAGTCAGATGAAACAGGACTTATTCTAACTTCTAAAGTTCATGACTTCGTGAACCGTACACAATTAATTTGTGAAGGTAGCCATTTCTCAATGCGTGAGTACAATTTAAAGTTAGATGATGTAATAAATGACCAACGTAACGTTATTTATAAATTACGTAATAACTTGTTACAAGAAGATATAAATATGATTGAAATTATTATTCCAATGATTGATCATGCTGTAGAAGCCATTTCTAAGCAATATCTTTTGGAAGGTATGCTTCCAGAAGAATGGGATTTCGCTAGTTTAACAGCAAATATAAATGAAATTTTACCAGTAGAAAACATGCCATCACTATCAGCGAATAATGTACATTCACCGGAAGATTTACAATCCGTTTTGAAAGAAACATTATCTCTTTATAAAGAGCGCGTAAATGAGCTAAATAGCCATACTGATTTACAGCAGTCGCTACGATATGTTTCCCTTCATTTCCTAGATCAGAACTGGGTAAATCACTTAGATGCAATGACTCACTTAAAAGAAGGCATCGGGCTAAGACAATATCAACAAGAAGACCCTACTCGTCTTTATCAAAAAGAAGGCTTAGATATCTTTTTATACACATATGGTAATTTCGAAAAAGAAATGTGCCGCTATGTTGCAAGACATTTAGGTGTTCCTGAAAACGTACAATAACGAGGTGAAAGATTATGTTATCATTCCTAAAAAGAGCTAAGAAAAGCGGAAAAGATACGACTGTCTCTAGTAATCAATTATTCGGACAAGAAGAAACAAATACTGAAAATAAAACAGTAAAACCAACGCTTTACTTCCACCCTAGCTGGGGTGCAGTAGCACAAGAACAAAAATACATTTATCAATTTTTACATAAAGAACTAACACGTTTACAAGAATATCAAATTTCTTTATCTGGAATTGAGATTGAAAAACGTGATAATGGTTATGACGTAGCTGTATTTATTCGTAGCACTGTCCCGAAACCAATTTCTTTCGAAGAGGTTACATTAATCCTTCTAAATAAAGAGAAGAAACTATGTGCCCGCAAAACATTTAATCTTTCTGCATTAGGAGATATTCCTGCAAATGTAAATATGCCATTCATCTTTACATTTGAGCAAGAAACAATTACAGGTGCCGAATTATCGCAAACAGATTGGGAATTAGCGTTTGAACTTGAAAGTAAGCATGTATTAGATTTAGACCCATCTTGGGAAGCTCAGTTACCTGAAGCAAGCAAAGAAGCTTTACGTAATTTCGTAGACAATTTAACACCTCCAAATGATGGTGAAATTAACTTCCTAGGTCTGCAAGCTGCAAGAAAAGAAAACGGTGATTTACATACAACGCTTCTTATTCGTAACGGTTGCAAAGACGATATTCAACTAGAGCAACTTCCTCTTCATATTGAAGATGCATCAGGTGCAGTTGTCGTTAAAGGTGCTTTCACATTACCGAACCTTGAAATTAAAACGAACACTACAAAACCGTGGTCATTTGTCTTCCCTGCTTCATCTATATTAAAAGAAGATATGGATCTATCTTCTTGGAAAGCATTTGTACCACAAGACTAATAATAAAGAGAGGCTGCTTCCAAAGCTACCTCTCTTCTTCTTTTTCGTACAAAAAAGCCTGTTCAAAAAGATGGTCATCACACCTCCTTGGACAGGCTTATTCTTTATGTAAAATTTACTTCGTTACTAATAAACGTTCAATATGATATTCAGCTTCTAATTTGCACATTTCATCTGCATGGTTCACTTTATTTCTCTTTAATTGCTCCACTTGCTCTTCGGTCGGTTTTTCATTAATACACTCGTTAATTTTTTCATTCACTTTCATCGCTAATGCTTGATGGAAATCTGGATGTCCTTTCAACTCTTCGTCTACTTTATTAATCCAAGTTGATTTTGTGTATAAATACTGTTTCCACTGTTCAACAAATTGCTGCATATCAAATTTTTCTTCATGCCATTCAATTTCTTTCATATACTTCTCAAAAGAAACAACAATTGATCGCGTAATCCCGATCTTCACTCCATGTGGTAACTGTTTGTACATCAAATATTCCCTCCAGCTTACAGCTCTTTCTTCTGAATATAAAGGAATCTCAAAATTCATATACCTTCTTATAATAGCACATACCTAATCTAGAATGTTACTATACTGCTAAGATTAATAAATGTCAATAACATAAAAACATCACGATATAAAGATATTAAACACAATAAAAAACACCCTCATACGAGGGCATTTCCTTACATAGCACTAGCTTCTACAAACTGTAATTTATCTTTCTGCTCATTACTCGCCAGCGTTACTAACGTTTTTTCAATATGAGTAGGCACTTGTTCTAGCGTCACACTCACTCCTGACTTATCCGACTGCTCAATGAAATTAAATAACGCCATTGCGCCTGATACATCCATATAGCGCACATCTTTCATACGTAAAACAACCGGAGACTTTACGTCTTGTAAAGCATAAAAAATACGATCCACTGTTAAAAATGAAAGTGGGCCTTTAATTTTATATGTCGCGTCTTTTTCTTTTACAATAGAAGCTTTACGTTCTTTACATTTCACCATGTATATAATGAACGAAAGAATAATACCGAACGCAACAGCAATCATTAAATCGAACTTCACTGTGACAATCATCGTTACGAGCATAACAATGACATCACCTTTTGGTGCTACATGCATTTTCTTCATGCTTTCCCAATCAAACATTCCAATACCAGTTAAAATTAAAATACCTGATAATACAGCAAGCGGAATGTATTGTACGACCGATCCAAGTCCCATAATGAAAATAAATAATATAACACTATGCATACTTGCTGAAAGCGCCGTTTTACCACCGCTTCTTATATTAACGATAGACCGTACAGTCGCCCCTGCCCCTGCTAATCCGCCAAACAACCCGCTCATCATATTACCGATACCTTGTCCGACCAGTTCTTTATTACTTTTATGACGTGTACCTGTCACATTATCCATTACGACCGATGTTAACAACGAGTCAATCGATCCTAATAAAGCAATACTAAGCGCTGGTAAAATAAGTTCTGCAATCCCTGTTCCACTTAAAGATGGAATATGAAGCGTCGGCATCGCTTCTGGAATCGTCCCAATTTTTTCAATCACCTTATTTAATGACAAGTTTCCGATAATCGGTAACTTCACTGTAAGCCCTTCTAACGCAGAAGAAAATAAAGGAAGCAAAGCAGTTACACCGACTAATGCAACTAAACTAGACGGAATAGCCTTAATCCATTTTCCAGAAACAATCATTACAATAATCGTTAATACTACGAGTAGAAAACTATTTTGCACATGCTTTATTTCACCTAAAATAATAATCAATGCGATACCATTCATAAATCCTGAAACGACAGGATACGGAATGTATCGAACGTAAGAGCCAAGCTTACATACACCGAATAAAATTTGAAACACTCCCGCCATCATAAAGGCTATAAAACTCGCCTCTAATCCGTGCGTCGCAATAACTCCCGTTGCAATAACCGTAATCGGTCCAGTTGGCCCCGTTACCTGCCCAGGTGTACCACCAAATAACGCCGCAAATAAACCTGCAAAAATCGCACCATACAATCCGACTAGTGCTCCCTCAGATGTTCCCGTTGCAGCAATACCAAATGCAATGGCAAGTGGCAACGCAACAATCGCAACAGTAAAACCTGCTAAACATTCCTTTGCTATTTTTTGAAACATATAATAACCACCTTCACATTAAGTCCACGTTCCATTGTACACCTAAAAGAATATATTCGTTAGCCCACTTTTTACAGTATCGTGACGTAAACGCATTCAATTGTAAACTTCCGCCGCATCTTTGGAAACTATTATAACTATGTTATAATGAACAAATTAAATCTTTTATTATATATTTGGAGGCACTATGCTAACTTTTGAAGAAAAATTATCGATCATTGAATCTTTCCCTGAATTAGAAAGAAAGAACGTATCATTAAAACGCGTGAACTTTCACTTTGAAGAAAGTCGTTTAGATAAAAAGAACGTTGTTTATCACTTACATCCAAACGGAAACGGATTTGTATATGCAAGTGGTATCAAAGGTTATAAAACGGATGATAAAGGTATGGTTAACATCCGCGAATTTTCAGCAGATGAATTACGCTCAGTAATTGAGCAATCAATTGAACTATTATCTCAAGAAGAAATCGTAATTCCTGCAGAACCTGCGAAAGAAGAAGAATGGCAGAACGAAGACGGTCATATCCTTACTCTTATCTCAGAGGACGATATGTGGAACGTGTACGCTGGTGTAAACTTAGACGGTACATTCAACTCTTATCCAGAAGCTGCGGAATACCTTGATGAAGAAGGATTTTCACGTAAATAAAATTAGAAAGTGGGCATCCCAACATGACCATCAAACAATGTTGCGAACCCCATTTAATTCAACGATTTTGATAACAGTAAAAACCCCTCAAGCATTCGTATGCTTGAGGGGTTTTTACTTAAAAGGTAGAACAGCTAAAATTCCTTATATTAAGAACAAAGTGGAATTATTCCTAGACCAATTAATAGAGCTGCAGCAGCAGCTGGAATTGGTACAGGAATCTGGATACCTTCTACAAATAAGAAGTATTGACCACTTACTATTTTAAAACAA
Organism: Bacillus pretiosus; assembly: GCF_051294775.1. NCBI lineage: Bacteria > Bacillati > Bacillota > Bacilli > Caryophanales > Bacillaceae > Bacillus > Bacillus pretiosus. The sequence goes on along the minus strand of NZ_JBPPHF010000003.1, from coordinate 137,837 downwards.
ACTAATTGCATGGCTATTCCTCCCTTCTGTTAGATTAATACATTACATTAATTAATCTAGTTATTTATATAATTAAATAGTTTGTTTTCCAAAAAAGTTACTATGTTACAATCTCTCCAATCAAAGAAAGCATCTTAAAGTTTCTTTTTCGGCTATATAAACTCCTTCCTCACACTATCTCTAGTAATTTTCATAAAATGATTTAGAGGAGGATTAAAAATGAATACAACTGCTAGATTAGTAAATTGGAAAGAACATGGGGATATGATTATTTTGGAATGTGAATCAAATGGAAAGCGCTTCGAGATATCAACATATAAACAACGAATATATAATGCCCACCTTTTGTCAGATGACGTATATGTTCGTTTAGATTCATCTGATAATATAATTGGAATAGATATCTATAAGAAGTAAGAAAAGCCCTCTATTTTTTGTAGGCGGGCTTTACCTTTATTACAAAATACCAAAGTATACTCTCGTTTTCTCATGAAGTTTATGTAATTATACATATTCACAAAAAATAAACTAAATGAATATTACATGTAGTAAAATATAACTTGTGGACACGTTCTATAAAGCAGATTCTTTTAAAAGGCGTAACATATCAATCATTATAGGGGATGTGGCGTTACTCCGATACTGATCTCAGATCTCTTATATTTTGTGAACTAACAATCTAGTGTATATAGACGATTCTGTTTTATAGTATGTGTTTACACTTATAACAAAGGGGTAATACGGATAGATTCGTATGAAATGAAAATGGTTCAAGTCGGAGAGAGGCACCTTAGGGTGTCTTTTCTTTTGTACATTACATCCCTTTATTTCTTTCACATTGTTTCAAATGCACGAATTACTCTTCATTGCAAAGAAACGAGAATTAAGTGAAGATTGATTGATTTTCACTTAATTCTCCACCTCTACAAAAGAGCAAAGATATTGCTTACAGACAAACAGGCGAAAATCACATAGATATGAGGCATCCGACACTTTCTATTTTTTCGCGCCTTTCAAAGACTCTCTAAGCACAAACTTCTGCAATTTTCCACTCGCATTACGAGGAAGTTCATCCACAAATAAATAGTGACGTGGACGTTTATAATCTGCTAATTCATCACTTTCTTTACAATATATTTCCAAATCCTTTTCTGTAATCGCTTCATCTTTCTTTACAACAACAGCCACAACACGTTCTCCCCATAATTCATCTGGCTCACCAAGCACCGCAACATCTAATATACCAGGATGACTATGTAGAAAATCTTCAATTTCACGTGGATAAATATTAACGCCGCCACTAATCACCATATCATCCACGCGATCTGCGACGAATAAATAACCGTCTTTATCGAAGTAGCCTAAATCACCAGAATGATACCATCCTTTATACATCGATTTTGCATTTGCTTCTTCTCGGTTATGATAACCAGCCATCATAGTTGGGCCGCGCAAAATAATCTCCCCTACTTCATAAGGAGGTAATACATCATCTGGTTCTGCCGGTGCATCATCATTTGGTTTTACAATGCGGATTTCATGACTAAAGCACGGTGTTCCTGCTGAACCTGCTTTCGTAATTTGATCTTCTTCTACAAGAAACGCAACAACTGGTCCCATTTCTGTCATTCCGTATATTTGTACGAGATCAATATAAAGACGTTCTTTACATTCCTTCACTAATGCTGGAGCCATTGCCGCTCCTCCATATATACCAATCTTCATCGATGTTAAATCGTACTGCGTTAAATCTTTTTGCAGTAACATATTCCACATCGTCGGTGCTGCAAAAAATGTCGTAATCTTCTCTTCTTGAATCGTATGTAATACTCTATCCGTATCAAAGTGATGTAAAATAACATTCTTTCCACCAACTTGAATACGCGGAATGATTCCAGCATTTAACTCGCCGCAATGATATAAAGGCGCCACTACAAGCCCAGCACTATCTCTATTATATTTTAAGAAATACGTACAAATCATACTATGCTCAGCCATTTCACGATGGCGATGTAGCACGCCTTTCGGATGACCTGTCGTACCGCTCGTATATAGCATCGAACAATAATCCATTTCATCAATTTCGATATCTATTTTCTCAGAAGATGCCGCATTCACTTTTTCATGGTAGGAACTAGCAAAGGAAGGTGTATCGTCTTCTACATACCAAAAAGACGAATTTGGAAAATCTTGTTCAATGATAGCGACAGTTGATTCAACTGCTTTTTCAAAGACAACGACTTTGGAGGATGCGTCCTGGAGAATATAAGATACTTCTTTTGCTTTTAAGCGAAAATTAATCGGGTTAAAGATCGCACCAATTTTCGCACAAGCTAAGTAAACGTTTACAAATTCACGGCAATTATATAAGTAAACAGATACAGTATCTCCCTTTCTTATCCCTTCTTCTAATAGAGCTTGCGCCGTTTTATTTATTTGCTCATCCCACTGTTTATATGTCCAGCGAATATTTTTTTCCGGCTCTACTAACGCCTCTTTATTCGGATGCTTACCAACCGCTAAATCAAATATTCTCCCTATCGTCATGTACATGCCAACAATTTCCCCCTTTTCTCTTTCATAAATCTATCATTTCGTCCATAAGTAGACATTGTCCTCTAATGATTTGACTAATTTTTCTGATTATTATCGACATAGTTTTACAAACAGTGTGGTTTCTTGGTAAATGAAATTATAGCAACTTACTCACAACAATATAAAAAAGAGGCTGTTCCAAATGGAACAACCTCTTTCTTCTTATACAAATAGCTCTTCTAAAATTTTCAGTTTGTCTTCTGTATATTTTACGAAGCCATCGTTATATGATTTTGGATCTTTCGGATTTGCGAAGTGCGTAATTGCGCCTGTCTTCGGATGAACAAATTTACTTGATGCACCACAGCCAAGTCCGATAATCGATTGAACTTCTTCCATAATAACAATGTTATAAATACTTTCTTGCGTCGGCATTGCATAACCAACGTTCTCTAAGTTACCTAAAATATTCTTTTGACGATATAGGTAATATGGTACGTAATTATGCTTTTGCGTCCACTCTTCTGCTTCGTGCATCATCGCTGTAATTTCTTCGCGACCAGCTACTTTATATTTACGTTTGTTTTGCGTCATTTCAGAAGCACGTTTGAATGATAACGTATGAACTGTTAACGATTCTGGCATTAACTTTTCTGTTTCATCTAACGTATGCTTGAAAATATCTAGCCCTTCACCAGGAAGACCAATAATTAAGTCCATATTAATATTGTTCATTCCCATTTCACGAGCTAAGTGATACTTCTCAATTGTTTCTTCTACAGTATGATGACGTCCAATTGCTTTTAATGTCTCTTGATGGTATGACTGCGGATTAATACTAATACGGTCAATGTTCCATTTATTTAACACTTCTAGTTTTGCTGGCGTAATTGTATCTGGGCGACCTGCCTCAACTGTTACTTCACGCACATTTTTCACATCTGGGAACGCTTCATACATTTCTTCATACAGCATATCCATCTCTTCTGCTGTAATACTTGTCGGTGTACCGCCGCCGTAATAAATCGTCGTAACTGTTACACCTTTTTCTTTTAAAAACTTACCAATTTCACGAACTTCATAATGTAAACCACCTAAGAATGAATCAACAGAGCCTTGGCGTCCGTTAATTGCATACGCCGGGAATGTACAATATGCACATTTTGTTGGGCAGAATGGAATACCGATATAAATACTTACTTCCTCTTTCAAACGGTATAAATCCGGAACTACCGCTAATTGGCAATCCACAATACGCTGAAGAAGTTCAATTTTCTCTTCATGAATTAAATAGCTTTCACGAAGTTCTTGGTGTGCTTCTTCTTTTGACATACCACTTTGAAGCATTTTATGAAGAAGTTTTGTCGGACGAACTCCTGTTAAAATGCCCCAGCTTTGTTCAAGACCAGTTAACTGCTGAAGAACAGAAAGATATACATAAGAAACAACGTGCTTCACTTGCTTCATACGCTCTTTTTCATCTGTGAAAGCAGATAAATCTTTTGCGAATGTTTCTTCATACACATTTCCAGTAGCAACATCTGTTAAACGAGCAGATGCTTTCACATTCTCTTCAATGTGTATATCAACGATAAGATTTGCTTCCTCTTGTTCAAATCCAATCGTACTATCTTCAAAAAATAAGCCGCCAATATTTTGCAGCGGACGTAAAAAACGATCATCTTGTAACGTTTTAATTGAAATTAACAACATTATCACCTTTTCATTTGCAAACTCTCTTTAGTTTACTTGAAGGGCGTTTGTAGGTCAATACAGAAGGTTTTACCTTATTTATATATCCTATTTAAAACAAACTGAATATTGGTTTTTCACGAACTTTTCTTAGTTGTATAGACATTGTAATATACTCTTGTTACAATCTAGAACGTATTAGTACTTGCTACTAATTTAAATATATCCAAAGGAGGACTGTTAACACGACATATATACTATAACGTGTTAAAAAACAACTATGAAAAAAAGGTTTTACAACATTTTGGCACTAACTTTGGCATTACAAACATTTGTAGCACCTACTCATTCATTCGCAGAAAATATAGAGAAAACTGCGGAATTGTCTATTGATGAACAAGCGTTAAAAAGCATTGAAGAACATGCAAAACAGCATAGACATGACGAAGAAAACGACCTTGAAATCTCGGGTGAATATCTTCTCCACTTATCAACAAAACTTCCACTATACGATGCAAACGACTTAAAAACCAAAACAAATATTGAAATTGCTGAACCAGTAGTAAAGGCAACAAAGAAAAAAGGTAATACATATTACGTACAAACTACATCCGGTTCTGGTTGGGTTAATAAGGAAAATAATAGTTTAGAAGTACAAGAGATTCATAAACTTTCAAATCAAAAACTAATTGTGAAAGACGAAACATCAATATATTCATTCCCTTTCCAATCGTTTAAAGAAGAAACGACATTACAGCCACAAACAGTAGCTCCTACTGAACAAGCTGGAAATTGGTTTAAAATTCAACTGAACGGAACTGAGAAATGGATTTATGCTCCTTCAGCTACATTTGAAGGTACAAAAGCATCATTATTTGAAAAAACAGGTTCTATCGAAAAGAGAAGCGCAACTTTCTTCAAAACACCATCTAATTTGCCTACAAATAACGTTTATGGTGTTACATTTAAAGAAATGATCGTTCCAAAAGGGAATGAAAACATTCGTCCTGGCTACGCAATGGAACCGAAATACATTACAATTCATGAAACTGCTAATACAAGTAAAGGTGCTAACGCGTTAAATCATGCGAAGTACTTAGATAGCCAAGCACGCGGAAATACTGATCGTTCAGCATCTTGGCATTTTACAGTGGATGACAAAGAAATTTATCAACATCTTCCATTAAATGAAGTTGGTTGGCATGCTGGAAATAAGACAGGAAACTATGAATCTATCGGAATTGAAATTGCTGTGAATAGTGATGGAAATTATACGAAAGCAGTAGAAAATGCCCGAAAATTAGCTGCTTATTTAATGAACGAATTAAACATATCTCTAGATCACGTGCAAAAGCATCAATTTTGGAGCGGAAAAAACTGCCCTGCATTTATGATTCAACGCGGACAATGGGATGCTTTCTTAAAAGGCACGAACGCTTACTATAATGAACATCGTAAAGAGGTTATGCCACCGCCAGAAGTCCCTCATGAAAAAGACGACATTACAGGTGGTTGGTATGAACAAGACATTCGTCAATTAGCAGCTAGGAAAATCATGTTCGGTGATGGAAATGGTTCTTACTGGCCAAACCGCCTCGTAACACGAGCAGAGTTTGCAAATTTAATGTCGCGAGCTTTAAAATTACCGGCTGGAAACGCTAAATTTACAGACTTAAACGAAGCACATCCATCTTTAGTAGACGGAATTAATCGTGCAGCTAGCGCAGGTATCATTAATGGTCGTGGGAATAATAAATTTGATCCGACCGCTACAATAACACGTGATGAAGCTGTTATCATGATTGACCGTGCATTAGAATATAACTGGATTTATAGAAAAGAAGTGAAATTACCATTCACTGACCAAAATTTAGCATACGATAAGAAAGCATTACAAAATGTTTACGCATACGGCATCGTAAAAGGGAACGAGCGCAATGAATTCGTACCAAAAGGCACAGCAACACGTGCTGAATCAGCCGCATTTTTAAATCGAATGCTTAAGGTTATTGAAGCTTAAACAAAAAACTAAAAGGCATAAGAGATAACATTTCTCTTATGCCTTTTATAAAACTATTAGCTATTTTTAATCATAAATCTAAGACGTATCCCTAATAAAACAAGAGCAAAACCAACGAATGGAAGATAATTCATATCATGTCCTGTGGCTGGAAGGCGTTGTGCATGAGACGCACCTTGTCCTTTTTCTGGTGAGGTAGGTTGTTCTTTATCTACGTTTACCATTCCTTCACCCGGTTTCTCTGTCTCTTCACCTGGCTTTTCTGTTCCCTCACCTGGTTTCTCTGTTTCTTCACCTGGCTTTTCTGTTTCCTCACCCGGTTTCTCTGTCTCTTCACCTGGTTTTTCTGTCTCTTCACCTGGCTTTTCTGTTTCTTCACCTGGCTTTTCTGTTTCTTCACCTGGTTTTTCTGTCTCTTCGCCCGGCTTTTCTGTTTCTTCACCTGGCTTTTCTGTTTCTTCACCTGGTTTCTCTGTCTCTTCACCTGGTTTCTCTGTTTCTTCACCTGGCTTTTCTGTTTCTTCACCTGGTTTCTCTGTTTCACCTGGCTTTTCTGTTTCTTCACCTGGCTTTTCTGTTTCTTCACCTGGCTTTTCTGTCTCTTCACCTGGTTTCTCTGTCTCTTCACCTGGCTTTTCTGTTTCTTCACCTGGCTTTTCTGTTTCTTCACCTGGCTTTTCTGTTTCTTCACCTGGTTTCTCTGTTTCTTCCCCTGGCTTTTCTGGACCTTTTTCTGTCTCTTTTTCATTCAATACTTCTTGTTTCGCTACTTTATTAGCTACAACATTTACTTCTACTGTAACCTCTAACGCTTTGTAGCCTTCCGGCGCTTTCGTTTCTTCTAACGTATACTTTCCTGGCACTAAGTTTTCGAATTTCACAACGCCGGCTTTATTCGTTGTTTTCGCTTCTCCAACTACTTGACCAGTTTCATTCTTCAGCTTAAATTCTGCACCTTCTAGAACTTTTCCACTCTCTGCATCCTTTTTGATTACTTGTAAGCTTCCTAGTTCTTTTGCGTTTTCTACTTGTACTTGTACTACTTTGTTTGCTTCCACAACGACTTCAATTTCTTCTTTTAACAACTTATATCCTTGTGGTGCTTTCGTTTCTTTTAATGTGTATGTCCCTGGTTCTAATTTCTTAGAGGTTACTTTACCAGTTTTATCTGTTCGTAACGTCTCTACTTTTTTACCATCTTTGTACACTTCAAATTCTGCATCTGATAATACTTTCGCTTTATCTTCTGCATCCACTTTTACGATTTCAAATTGGCCAAGGCTCTTACTGTTCGTTACTTTTACATCAATAACTTTTTCACCATCAACTGTTACATGAATTACTTGTTTTGTTAACTCATAACCTTCTGGTGCTTTTGTTTCTTCTAACGTATATTCACCAGGCACTAGTCCGTCTACTTTAACGATTCCAGATTTATCTGTTGTAATTCCTTCTTTTACAACATTTCCTTTCACATCTTTCAATGTAAATTCTGCGCCTGCTAAACGTTTCGCTTTATCTTTATCATCCGTCTTAATAATTTGTAGAGAACCTAAGATTCTTTCGTTTTCCGCCTCTACTTTTACTACTTCTTTCTCGTTTTGTATTGTTACTTTCCATTCTTTATTTGAAAGCTTATAACCTTCTGGTGCTTTCATTTCTTTCACTGTATATTCACCTAATGGTAATTTGGGTGACATCACTTTTCCACTCTCATCTGTTTTCAGTTCCGCTACCTTTTTACCATCTTTATATACTGTAAATTCTGCACCTGATAATACTTTCGCTTTATCATTCGCATCTACTTTTACAATTTCAAATTGACCTGTTACTTTTTCATTCATAACTTCTTGTTTTACTACTTCATTTGCTACTACGTTTACTTCTACTGTTACTTCTACTGCTTTATAACCTTCCGGCGCTTTCATTTCTTCTAACGTATATTTCCCTGGTACTAAGTTTTCGAATTGTATTACACCGTCTTTATTCGTTGTTTTCGCTTCTCCAACTACTTGACCAGTTTCGTTCTTCAGTCTAAATTCTGCGCCTTCTAGAACTTTTCCACTCTCTGCATCCTTTTTGATTACTTGTAAGCTTCCTAGTTCTTTTGCGTTTTCTACTTGTACTTGTACTACTTTGTTTGCTTCCACAACGACTTCAATTTCTTCTTTTAATAATATATATCCTTGTGGCGCTTTCGTTTCTTTTAATGTGTATGTTCCTGGCTCTAATTTCTGAGAAATTACTTTACCTGTTTTATCTGTTCGTAACGTATCTACTTTTTTACCATCTTTATACACTTCAAATTCTGCATCTGATAATACTTTCGTTTTATCTTCCGCATCTACTTTCACAATTTCAAATTGACCTGTTACTTTTTCTGGGATCTTTTTATTCACCACATCTACAGTTACTACTTTATTAGCCTCTACATCAACAGAAACTGAACTAGATGATAATTCATATCCTTTCGGTGCTTCTACTTCTTTTAATGTATAGCTTCCAACTGGAAGTTGTTTCGATAAGGCTTCACCTTTATCATCTGTAACAATTGTTTCCACAACTTTACCATCTTTATCGATAACATCAAATTTTGCACCTGGTAAAAGTTGACCAGATTCACTATCTTTTTTCAATAATTTAAATTGGCCATTCTCTACTTTTTTCGTATTCTTCATAACAAGTTCAATTACGTTTGTATTATCAATTGTTACTTTTACTGGTGTATCAATTTTTATATATCCTTCTGGTGCACTAATTTCTTTTACAAAATAATCACCAAATGGTAAATCTTTAACTTCCGCAATACCCTTTTCGTTTGTTGTAACAGTAGCCACAACATTATTATCTTTGTCTATAACATCAAATTTTGCGTCTTTTAAAACAATGTTTTCATCGTTTTCATCAACTTTTTTAATTTGTAAATGTCCTTTTTCAGCTGCTGGCTTATTCCACTTTGGCCAGTTAAATTTAAAGTTATGGACCTCAAAGCCATCTCTTTGGTGTAATCCTCCAACATAGGCTTGTCCATTAATAGAACCGCCTTTTGTTTCTACAACTGCATTAGGCGCAAATACACTTCCTACTACACCATATCCTTTAGTTGTTATCTTTGTAGCATTAGGAAATACCCAAATTACCTTACTAGCTAACTCAGTAAAAGATGAATTAGGGTCGTATGCTTGAGATGTATTAATTAAATCCGTCGCCATCCCAGTATTTCTTGTATCATACAAAATTGCACCGCCACCAAAACTCACTTCTTCTGCATCTGAATAAATAACAATAAAGTCTTTATTCTCTACATTCGGAAGAAAAACGTCTTTTACATCAAATGCTTTCTTTCCCGTCTGGCCTGAAGAGACATAAATATTAGGGTTGTTTACATCTTCACCGATTCCAAAGCTCATATTAGGTTTTGGCTTATCAGTGTGTAGTTTACTTGCATCCCCAATTACACCATCAACGTCTTTTCTAAATTCTTTAAATTTCGCATCAATCTCCGCTTGCTCTTTATAAGAGATACGGTCATATGATGTTTTCATTGCGCCATCTGGGTCACCATCTTTTGTCATCGCCACTGTTCCATCTTGGATAATTACTTGTCCTGTTCCCGCTTTCGTAAATTGACCGCCTAGTAATAATGACGGATATCCTTCATCTACCCATGTCGCCCCAGCTAAATTATTCGCTCCAGTTGCAGCCGCTAAGACTGTATAACTTGATGCATTCATATTTTTTTGAACAGCCATCGCACCCTCAATATCCGCACTCGTTGCACTATGATCTCCAAAAATGATTGCATTGTAATAAGATACATCACCTAAACCTTTTAATTCTGTTGTAGCTGCCTCTGCTTTATACGGTAAATGGATTAAAAAATTCATACATACTAGTAACACAACTATAAAACTACTACTTAATTTTTTTATTTTTTGATTAAATGATTTCCTCAAAAAATTCATTCCCCCTTTTAAACTTCCTAAAACCAAACAAAAAAGCATCTTTCATATGTACCAAGCCTTACTCACAATAACTTAAAATCATCCATTTAAATAAAAACAAGAGACTCTACAACTGCTTAATAAAATTACTACAATTCATTTTTGAGATAATACGTGAACTAAACTATCATGCGGAAGTATTTTTTGCATATGGAGCTCAACAAAATTAATCTGAAGAATATTTCATGTGGTGTAACTATTTTGGCAACATCACCCACTTTACAACAGTTTTCTAAAGGATTCAAGTAAATTGTATAGATTCCAGACACAATTCACCTTCATGAAACGCTTTCATTCCTAAAATAAAATGAAAGAAAAACGTAGCCAAAAAGCTACGTTTTTCTTTCATCGTTTCGGTGTATTTTTATGATTCTTCAAAAACGGAAGCGGGAATTGCTTACGGAAATGTTCTTTAATCATATACTCTACACCGTTCTCACTATTTGAACGTGTAATCCAGTCTGCTGCTTGTTTTAACTCTACAGGCGAGTTCCCCATCGCTACACCAAGCCCTACATTTTCAATTACTTCTAGATCTTCTAAACTATCTCCAATCGCAACCATTTCGTTTAGCGAAATATTTAAATGCTCTCCAAGCAATTGTAATCCGCGTAATTTTGATACATTTTGCGGCAAAATTTCTATTCGTTTTGAATCACACTCAACATACTCTATATCTTGGAATGCTTTTCTTAATGTATTGAGCCCTCGTTCTTTTTCACCTTTACTTTGGAAAATCACATCAATTTTGGGCGCCGCTACTGGATGATCACGAAGCGCATCACCTAACGAGTCTACAAACTGAACCGGATAAAATAGCGGATCTGCGCTTGATAATACAGTACGTGCAATTAAGTTTGGTGTATTTCTCTCACGATTTCCGATTGAAAACCGTTCATGAGAAATACGGACGTTACAATCGAAGTGCTCTAACACTTGCACAATGTTAAACGTCTTCTCTTCCGATAATCTTCTTTGAACGTACGGCTTATCTAACGTTGCTGAAACGAAAGCACCACCGTGTGTCACTAGGATAGAATCTAATTTCAACGCCTTTGCAACTTTATGAGCGGACTGAAAATTACGGCTCGTAAATAATGTAACGTATACATCTTTTCTTTTCACAAATTCAATTGTTTCTCGTAATCCTTTTGCAATTTTTCCGTTGTTGTATAGTAGTGTCCCATCTATATTAAGAGCTAGTAAGCGATAAATCATGTCGCACTCCCCCTCTTCGCTGTTGTACTCTATCCATAATTTATGAAATAAATGTAGCAAATAGAACGAGTTAGAATTACTACTGAAAATTTGGTTTACTATATACATATACACTTAGCAAAGGAGATAGTACAATGCAGGCACCACCTTCCTTTTATGAAGGCGATACGTTAGAAGTCGCAAAAAAATTACTCGGACAGAAACTTGTACATATTGTAGACGGAGTAAAACGAAGCGGGATCATTGTAGAAGTAGAAGCATACAAAGGTCCCGATGATAAAGCAGCACATAGTTACGGAGGTAGACGAACGGACCGTACAGAAGTCATGTTTGGTGCACCGGGACATGCTTACGTATATTTGATTTATGGTATGTATCATTGTTTTAACGTCATTACAGCGCCAGTTGGCACCCCGCAAGGTGTTCTCATTCGAGCCCTTGAGCCAGTAGATGGAATCGAAGAAATAAAACTAGCACGCTACAACAAAAGCGACATTACAAAAGCGCAGTATAAAAATTTAACGAACGGCCCTGGCAAACTATGCCGTGCCCTCGGAATTACTTTAGAAGAACGAGGTGTATCCTTACAAAGTGATACATTACATATTGAACTCGTCCCAGAAGAAGAACACCTATCATCACAATATAAAATAACAGCAGGACCTCGTATTAACATCGACTATGCAGAAGAAGCTGTACATTATCCGTGGCGTTTTTATTATGAGGGACATCCGTTTGTTTCAAAGAAATAAACGATATCAATAAGGAATATTAATAAAAGAAGACTGTTCCATAATGGAACAGTCTCTCCTTTTTACTCCGAGCCTTCCGCAGTCGCAATATTATCCTCTAAGTTTTCTCTTGATAATTCAGCCGCCATAAAATCAGCTGTTTCTGGAAGTGCTAAATGCATATGAGCTTTTTGGCAAATTTGGATCGTACAGTTTTCAACAACATAATCAAAAACATGTCCGCCTCCGCTTCTTGCATCGTCAATGTAATGTAAGTGGAAACCAGCTACACCAATACCTTGCGCGTAATCTGGTGTCCAAAATCCAGCAAGCGTGCCTTCTGTATGTTTAAATGAAAAGATTGGTTGTGATTTCGTCACTTCAACGAGCGGTGTATACGGTTTTTCTTGTCTTGGAACAGTTCTCGTTCTTACTTCACGGAACGTACCGTCCATTCTAATAGCGTAAAATAAGTTTTTACTTGGCATTAATTCATGTAATACTGCCTCAACTTCTTCACGATTCATCGGACGCTCTACCGTATAACTCATTTCTTTTTCAAAAAACGTTACAGTCGCAAACGGTGTCGTTTCTTCCGGTTCTACTTTTTCTGCTGAACCGTCTGAACGTAAATGATAAAATTCGTTATCGAATGCAATCATTTCACCATCTAATTGATCAAATGTACCGATGCCGAAATCACCACGTTCTTTCAATTCCTCAAAGCTAATTACACCATCATATATACCATCTAATAGCGCAAGCATTGTAGATGTTTGATATACTTCATTACTCATTTTCGTTCTTTTTGCATCAATATCAATGAGTTGTGCAACAGTCATCTCAATCATGCCTCCATTAGTTTAATTGGTTTGGTAATAATTTTTCGCTTAATTTAATGTTGTCACGGTAGTCAATTGGAACATCAATAATGACAGGACCGTCTGCTGCTAATGCTTCTTTTAATACACCTTCTAATTCATCAGGCGTGTTAACACGAAGACCCTTTGCACCGAAACTTTCTGCATATTTCACAAGATCGACATCGCCAAACTCTGTAGCTGATGTTCTACCGTATTTCATCATTTGTTGGAACGCAACCATATCATATGTACCATCTCTCCATACAAGATGTACGATCGGTGCGTTTAAGCGTACCGCTGTTTCTAATTCCATCGAAGAGAATAAGAAACCACCATCACCTGACACGGAAACAACTTTCTTGCCCGGTTCAACTAAAGTAGCAGCAATTGCCCAAGGAAGTGCAACACCTAACGTTTGCATACCGTTACTAAATAATAATCTACGTGGTTCATAAGAACGGAAACATCTTGCCATCCAAATAGAATGTGAACCGATGTCACATGTAACGGTTGTATCGTCACTAATTAAAGAACGAAGTGTACGAATCACTTGAAGCGGATGCGTAACACCTTCTGAAGCACGGTTTGGAACTTCTGCTTGTTCTGATAATTTCGCACGTAATCGTTCTAACACTGCTTCTGATTTCGAACTTAATACAAGTTTCGGTAATTTTTCTGCAATGCTATTTACAGTTAAAGCGATATCGCCAATTAATTCGCGCTCTGGTTGGTAATCATGGTCGATATCTGCTTGATGGTCATCAAGATGGATAATCGTTCTGTCTCCAAGTTTATTCCAGAATTTCGGATCATACTCAATTGGGTCATAACCGATCGAAATAACAAGGTCTGCTTCTTCTAGTAAAATATCACCTGGTTGGTTACGGAATAATCCAACGCGGCCAAAGAAATGATCTTCTAACTCACGCGAAATTGCACCAGCTGCTTGATATGTTTCAACGACAGGAAGTTCTGTATCCGCAATTAATTCACGAACGGCTTTCGTCACTTCATTTGTGCTCGCTCTCATACCGAGTAAAATAACTGGTAATTTCGCCGATTTTATTTTTTCTACTACATATGTAATTTCATGTGTGGGAGCGATTCCAAGCTGTGGCTTAGAAAGCGCACCGATAGACTCTACAGTCGTTTCAGCTGTCATAACGTCTTGTGGCAGACTTACTAAAGTAGCTCCTGGATTAGTGGAAGTCGCACTTCGGAATGCATTTGATAGTGCTTCTGGCACATTATCAGGATGCTCTACTTCTACGCTATATTTTGTGATTGGTTCGAATAGTGCAGCATTATCCATAGATTGATGCGTACGTTTTAATCGATCCGTACGTGGAACTGCACCAGCTAAAGCAACAACGGGATCACTCTCCGCATTCGCAGTAACAAGACCTGTCGCTAAATTCGATGTCCCTGGTCCTGAAGTTACAAGACATACGCCCGGTTTCCCTGTTAATCTACCAATAGCAGCTGCCATAAATGCTGCGTTTTGTTCATGACGACAAACAATTAACTCTGGTCCTCTTTCTTGCAGTACATCAAATACAGAGTCAATCTTCGCTCCTGGAATACCGAAAACATGTGTAACACCTTGTTTAATTAAACAATCAACAACAAGATCTGCTCCTTTTGTTTTTGTCTTCACGTCGTTTGCTTTTACACCTGTACTCAAACTAATCATCCCTTTATTTCATAATGTGTGTAATAAAGATTTTTAATTTCACCTAGTTAATTAACGTGGTGAAGTATTATTTATCATTATATTACAAATGCATTATTTTTCCAACAATATGAATTTAACATTATTTTGACAACCGCAAAGGAATGCGCTTACAACCCTTTATTTATCCTAAAATAATATTTTTAAAACTTCTCTAAAAATGTACAAAAAACTTCCATCTTGTCACAGTATTAAAAACATAACAGTACCTTGCAAAGAACACTAGTAAATGATATATTTGTAAATATTGGAATACCCATTAATTGGAACACATTTTGTAATTCGTATCCCCCTTTCAAAATATAGCATTCTCAACTTTAATCCATCATTCTATAAAGGAAAGTGATTGTTATGAACAAAAATGAATTTTTGGAACAACTTAATTCTTCCCTGCGGAATATGCCTAATGCAGAAAAGAAAGATATTATTTCAGAGTATGAAACTCATTTTATCAGTGGTAAACAGGATGGGAAATGTGAAGAAGAAATTGCTAGAAAACTAGGAAACCCTAAAACGATCGCGAAAGAGCTTACTGTTTCCTATGCAATACATAACGCTGACAAGAAACGAAGCTTCAAAAATATGATAACCGCACTATTTTCTGTTATGAGCTTAAGTGTTTTAAACTTTACCTTTATCATTATCGCCTTTTTCGTACTACTCTTTTTATTACCGATTATTCTAGCACTTATCATTGCTACTCCACTATTAATCATCTCACCTATTTTATTAATAGGGTTAGGATTTTTTAAAGGGTTTCATCAAATCAGTTATTCCGATGTTTACAATGTGTTCATCGCTTTTTGCAGCGGTTTACTCATATCCGTCATATGTTATCAAATGATAAAACATCTATACGCAACTTTAGTAAAGTATTTGAAATGGAATATAGCTATTTTACAAAGATAATAATGAATATAAAAGGAGATTAAAATGAAGAAGTATACTTTATATCTACTCATGTTACTTACAATTTTATTGCTATCAGCTTGTTCAAACAGTGCACAACATAAGGAAGAAAACGCTGTGCAATCTATTAAAGATGTAACGATAAAAATTCCAGAAACTATATTCACTTCCTCAAAAAAGAATGAAACGATTAATGAAGATGAAATGAAACAAAATATAAAAACGTATTTAGATTATAGCGGAGAGTTATACGAAAACATCGTCCCACTTTCGTCAGCCATGTCTGACGAGGAAGTCACGGAATCCGATCGGGAGAAATTAAAACAACTAGTAGATTTAGCGCAACAAAACGATGCGAACTTCCATCATTTTATTAGTAACAATACGATCCCCGATGATTACAAAAAACCTTCGAAAGAAATGTATGAATTCGTTTCAGCGTCTACAGCACTTTCAGTGGAACTAGAGCAAGAATTAGACAAACTCGCTCAAGATGGTAACTTATTCAAAACTGATTTTTCTTTTACAAAACGCTTTGAGAAGGTTAATGGTAGGAAGCAAAAAGAAATTGAAAAGTTTTTGAAGGAGAAGAATATTGAGACTGAGTATTTCCACAAATAACAAACAAAAAAGACGCCCCTATCCGAGGGGCGTCTTCCTTCATTACGCTTGTTGTTGCGCGTTATATAATTCTTCAAGTGGCTTCATGATAATTTTGTTAACGTCAGTGATAACAAGGTTTAAACGTTGTTCAGTTTCCATTAACTTTGTGATTTTAGCATCTTGTTGAATGCGAGCTACAACTTCTTGTGCTTTTTGGTTATCTTCTTCAGTGATTTCTTGACCTTGCATCATTTTTTGTTGTAGGCCAAGTTGCATTGTGCGGAACTCATCGAATAAGTTCTTTGAATTTGCATCACCTTGTACTGCTGCGTAGCTTGCTTTTAATGTTTGGAAATCTTCGTTTTCAGCGATTGCTTTTTGTAATTCATATGCAACATCATGAATGTTTTTTGTCATTTTATTTTTCCTCCTTTAGAAGGCTAGCACTTGTCATGCGCACTGCCTTTTCAGTGCATTTACATACGCACCTCTTCTTACCATATCAAACTATGCAAGAGATGTGAAGAAATTTCACTTTTATTTCTATGTACTTACCTTATTATTTAAGGAACAACAGTAATAATCCTTGCACAATTCCAATCATACCGCCTAATAAGGCACCTAAATACGTAATCATTTTTAGTTCATTTTTTGTAATGGACAGCACTAAATCTTCTAGTCTCTCCGTTGAAAATGTAGAGACTTCTTGCTGGACAATTTCCGCCAAGTGGAGATTATTTAGTATACTTTCTACGTTTTCTGCTCCCCACTTCAAGCCTTTCGTTACTGCGCTTGGGACTACCTTTTCTATAATTGTTTCTCGAACCGGTTCACATACTTGCTGCACAGATTGATTTAAAAATTTACTCACTGTTTCCTCAACTTTAACTGCAGACAATATGGAGCTTACAATCATTTCTTTTTCTACAAACGTTTCTACTTCTTTTACATCTCTTCCTTTTAACTTTTCCCACTCTTTTTGCAGTACATCAGTTAAAAGCTGTTTCGTACCTTCTTGCCCTAAAAACTTAATGACTTCTGGTTGCACACGATCCACTACACTTACATTCCCTAAAAACATTCCGACTAAGTTAAGTAGCGTTCCCCTAGAAGCAAAGAAATCATCAATCATTTTTGAAAGACGTGCTTTCCCTTCTTCACTCTCAAAAAACTGAGTTGCTCGCCCTAAAATAAATACCGAAACATTTGGAATCGCATTCTCTATTTTCTCGTGAACAGAATGAGGTAAAGCTTGTTCCCATGTATATGTATAGTACTCTGCTAAAAATGCCTCTATTTTTTCTGTAATCACATGTTCGATTTTCCCGGTCGCCTCTTTTTCTACATGTACTAAATTCCATTTTTCTAACATTTGTCGTAACGACTGTTCATTCGTAATTACTTTATCCACTTCTACTTGTGTCCATTGAATTAAACCTTTTTGAAACTCTTCATTTGTTAATTTCTTTCCGATTCCTTCTGGCGTTAACAAATGTTCGACAACCATTTTCCCTAATTGAACAGCAAGTTCATCGCGGCGCTTCGGAATTAACCCTGGTGTAAATGGAACTTGAAATTTTCCAATATAAATAGGGCGATGAGGACGAAATAACATTTTTATCGCTAAATGATTTGTAAATCCTCCAATAATCGCTCCGAGCCCTGTCGTCGTTAACATACTTAACCATATATTCATTACAATCAACCTTTCGCTTCTCCAAAACTATAGCATATCATCATACGGACAAAAGTATAATGGTATAAAAACGTATTTGCAATATATAGCTTCGCCTATTGTGCCAACATTTTGTTAGTAAAGGAGTGATTTCGTTGGTTCTCGGTATTTTAACTTCTCACCCTCATTATGAGCAAACGTATTACACCGAAATCGCTAAACGCGCTCGGCTTTATCATAATGTCGTTGCCCAGTTTACGCCATTTGGTATTGATCCTAAAACAGACCTTGTCTCTGGTCTTATTTATGATACAGATACAGGAAAATGGAAAGAGCAAATATTCCCTATTCCTTCTTATATTTACGATCGTTCTTCTTTTAACGAGGAAACAGACTTCGACAAAGCAAAATCAATTATTCACTCATTACACAACCGTCCTACCACTACCTTTTTAAATAACACACTCATTGACTTAAGCGAACTTCATGATTTATTTCTCACGAATAAAAAATTATCTCCTTATATACCAAAATTTGAAATAGCAACGATACAAAACATTTTCAAACTGTTATTAAAAACAAAAGATATTATTATACGGCCTACTAACACACATTCCAATGAAAGTCTGTACCGGATCACTTATAAAAACAAAACGTTTCATATCGATACGATAAATGATGACTATCATACTTCTACTCCAATCAAACGGACAGATGAATTTATATCTTGGTACAAATCTAACATACGATCAGCACGTTACATCATTCATACAATGCTGCAACCACCAAATCAATTAACATACCCGCTCCATATTCGAACCATTTTGCAAAAAAATAAAGAACAGAAGTGGACTGCTATCGGCCAATTTATACAAAAAAGCTCATTTCCGAATCAACTTTTACTTTCGGCAACGGATGATTCCTCGCTGCATTCATTTTCAAAAATTAAATACGTACTATCTAGTACCGGTGTACAATTATTACAAGACGCTTTACATGACATTATCAATGAAGTGTTTCAAACATTAGATGAATCTTATTCTTCGTTATTCGAGCTAGAGCTTTCCACTATTATGGATCAAAAAGGGGCAATTTGGCTTATGTATGTCAACACGATTCCCCCGTACGAACATTACATTCGTCATAGTGATGCACTAGCCGAAAAAATATATCACGGACCACTAAAGTTTAGTCGCTTCACACCATAATGAAAGGAGGTAACACCATTTTGAAAGAGCACATATATACATTAAACATTTCAGATGAGCATCCAAATAGTATTACTTTACCTTACATTTTTTCCATTACACCACCAATTGCATCTCTTTCCTTCGGCGTACGCCATGTTGCAAGTGAAGAGGTGAAAATTCATTATTCCTTTACTCGCGAAATCATTATCGGAAAACAAATTGCAGAGAAACTTTTACTTCCTCATTCCACTACTATCCATGCATTCACGCAAAATGAAACCATTATTTTCGGACCATTAATCGGGATTTTCACAACTGGTTTTAACGATGACTCTTCTAATCCTTTAGGAAACCGTTCAACTTCTCTCAGCGAGTTACTAACGCCACCATTCACCTTGCGACCATTTGTATTTGTTTTTGGTGTGCAACATATAAACTGGGCAGACGAAACAATTGAAGGGTATTTCTTTCAAGAGGAACAGTGGATTAAGAAAAAAATCCCTTTACCGAATGTCATTTATGATCGATTACCAAATCGGAAAGCCGAAAATTATAAACCAATCGTAAGAGCAAAAAGAAAATTAGAGCATGACTATTCCATTCCGTGGTTTAACCCAGGTTTTTTCAATAAATGGGAAGTGCATCAACTTCTTATGAAAGATGAATCCATTACTCCCTTATTACCAAACACGGAAGCTTTTCAACATTTCGAACAAGTAGAACGCTTTCTTGGCACGTATAAATCTGTTTACATGAAACCGATACACGGTAGCTTCGGGAGAAACATTCATCAAATATTTTACTCTCAAACAGAGAATTGCTACTACTGTCGTTATCGCGAAAATGAAGAAAATAAACTAAGAAAGTACCAGTCATTAGAAACGCTTCTGAACCATGTGTTAAAAGGACATGATTTAAAAAAGTTTATCGTACAACAAGGTATTTCCTTACTTCGCTTCGATGGGCAACCTGTTGATTTTCGCATTCATACAAATAAAAATCATTTCGGCCAATGGATGGTCAGTGCAATCGTTGCAAAAATTGCTGGCAAAGGTAGCTTAACAACGCATGTAAATAGCGGTGGCGATACAAAATTACTGCAAGAACTTTTTCCAGATTCAACGAAACAAGTTCAAATTGAAAATAAATTAAAACATACAGCCTTACAAATCAGTTACGCGCTCGATGAGCAAGTAACCGGAAATATTGGAGAAATCGGTTTTGATATCGGTTTAGACACAGGGGAAAACCCGTGGCTCTTTGAAGCAAACTCTAAACCTGGGCGAACTGTATTCCAAGATGAAAAGTTAAAAGAACAAAGTGAACTGACGCGCCAATTATTTTACGAATATGCCATCTACTTAACTGAACATTCTTTACGCGATGCAAAAGAAAAAATGTCTCAAATAAAATCCGGAACTCCAACAAACACCGAACGTATCCCATCCCCTATGATTCACTCACAAATACAAAAACAAAAACTTCCACCTCATTCATAAGGTGGAAGTTTTCTATTTACACAAGTTTCACTACAACCTCTGTTTCCACGTTACATACTCCGCAATAAAAAATATGATTGCAGTATTCATTTGAATTATTATGTGTTAATCCATCTACTGCACTTAATAATTCTTGGTCCATATACGCACTATAATCGTCTATGTAATCTACAGTTTTTCCATAATCTTGGAGTATACCTTGGCAATTTTGACAAGAATATGTTTGTGATTCTAATGCGTTGCAAAGCGGGCAAATTCCCATCACGATTCCTCCATACGTTATCATTTACAAGCAGATTGAAGAGAGCATCTAGCCGTGCATAGGAGCGTCCTGTCCCCCCTACTTAAAATAGAACTATAAAGTTGCTACCGATTTAATTTTAGTAAGTCATAAATAAGAAGTTAATGATTTGCCCCACAATAGCGGGATACAAAAAGAAAAACATATTTCATATCGCTCTTAGTTTAGCCTTCTTTCTAAAAAATACAACGATTACTCTTATTTCATAATTTACGAAATCACTAATATTTTTTTACAAAATTTACAAATTATTATTTCGTATATCTTTCTAGGTAACATCCATACTATGAGTACAAACTTAATTACCGATGGATTAGCGCCAAACGGGGCGATAATCTGGTTCAAATCCAGCTAGTCCAACCAAAAAAAATTTTTATAACTCTAAGGAGGATATATTCCTATGGCAAACCAAAATTCTTCAAATCAATTAGTAGTACCAGGAGCAACAGCTGCAATCGACCAAATGAAGTACGAAATCGCTCAAGAATTTGGTGTACAATTAGGAGCAGATTCTACGGCTCGTGCTAACGGTTCTGTTGGTGGAGAAATTACAAAACGTCTAGTTGCAATGGCTGAGCAAAGCCTTGGCGGATTCCAAAAATAAATATATATGGCAAAAAGGTCTCAAGGCATATGCCTTGAGACCTTCCTTCATTTACTGCAACATTTGTAAAAACTTCTTCGTGCGTTCTTCTTTTGGATTTGTAAATACATCTTCTGGTGTACCTTGTTCGACAACGACACCGCCATCCATGAAAATAACGCGGTTCGCAATTTGATGCGCAAAACGCATTTCGTGCGTTACAATGACCATCGTCATGCCTTCTTTAGCAAGTTCTTTCATTACTTTCAGAACTTCTTGAACAAGTTCAGGATCAAGTGCTGACGTTGGCTCATCAAATAGTAACACTTCCGGCTCCATCGCAAGCGCGCGAGCAATTCCAACGCGCTGTTGTTGTCCGCCTGATAATTGGAACGGATATAAGTCTACTTTATCCGCAAGACCAACTTTTTCAAGGAAATAGTTTGCTTTTTTCTTCGCTTCTTCTTTCCCCATCTTTTTCACTGTAACGAGCCCTTCCATTACATTTTGAAGTGCTGTTAAATGAGGGAATAGATTATGGTGCTGGAATACCATACCTGTTTGCGTACGAAGATTGACAATATCTTTCTTCGATACTTTTTGAGAGAAGTCGAGCTCTTTATTACCGATGCGAATATTACCAGCGTTCGGCGTTTCTAACACGTTGAGACAACGTAAGAATGTCGTTTTACCAGATCCCGATGGCCCGATAATAACAACAACTTCCCCCTTCTCAACTGATAAATCTATATGCTTTAGTACGGTATTATCTCCGAAACTTTTTTGTAAATGTTGAATTGAAATCATAAAAACAAAAACTCCTTTTATGAAAGGGTTATTTTAGAGTGTAACGTTCTGAACGTTTTTCTAATATTTGTTGCACAATAGATAATAAGAAGCAAATTGCCCAATAAATTAGACCTGCTTCGAAATAAACAATTAAAAACTCATAGTTCATTGCCGCAATTTCCTGCGCTTTTCGGAACATTTCTGTTACTAAAATTAACGATGCTAATGAAGTATCCTTCACTAAACTAATAAATGTATTCGAAAGCGGCGGAATAGATACTCGCGTTGCCTGCGGTAAAATAACACGTTTTAATGCTTGCGGGTATGTCATCCCAATTGTGTAAGCTGCTTCCCACTGTCCTTTCGGGATTGAAAGGATAGAAGCACGAATAATTTCAGATGCATACGCACCAACATTTAACGAAAATCCAATAACTGCTGCTGTATATGGCTCAACTTCAATATTAAGAGTTGGAAGACCATAGAAAATAATAAATAACTGTACAAGAAGTGGCGTTCCGCGAATGATAGATACATAGATACGAGCAATCCATTGTAAAATACGACTACCTGAAATACGTGCAAGCGCTGTTAACGTCGCAAGTATAATCCCGATAATAAATGTAATAAGCGTTAATGGAATTGTCGTAAATACAGCTTCCTTCAGCATAGGCATGAAGGAAGACTGCATAATATCTATCCAAGTAGACAATCGATCTGAAACCAACGCACTACTTAGATACATTTTCACCGAACCATTTTTTCGCTATTTTATCGTACGTACCATCTTTTTTCATATCTTCTAACGCTTTATTTACTTCTTGTACTAGCTTGTCGCTACCTTTACGGAATAAGAATCCACTCTGTGACGCTTCTTTTTCTGTATCTACAATTTTAATTTTTGCATCTTTTTTCGTTTCTAAATAATTTAACACTGATAATTTATCATTAATTGTGAAATCAACGCGTCCAGTGTTTAATAATTCTGCAGCTTGGCTAAAGCCTTCTACATTCGTGATTTCTGCACCATTTTTCTTAGCAATATCTGCATAGTTACTTGTTAAAGATTGTGCTGCTTTTAATCCTTTTACATCAGCAAATGTAGCAGGTTTATCTTTATCCTTCGCAATAACTAATACCGCTGAAGATGAAACATATGGGCTAGAGAAGTCATATTTCTTTTGACGATCTTCACGAATACCAACTTCATTCGCAACCATGTCGAAACGTTTTGCATCTAGACCAGCAAGTAAGCTATCCCATTGTGTTTCTTTAAATACAGGTTTTACTCCTAAACGTTTTGCAACTTCTTCTGCTAATTCAACGTCAAATCCAGTTAATTTATTACTTGAATCGTGGAATGTGAACGGTGGATATGTACCTTCTGTTCCAATTACAAGTTCACCACTTTGTTTTATCTTTTGTAACGCATCTTGATTAGCTGTATCTTTTTTCTCTTCTTTACCGCAGCCCGCTACAATCCCGATTGCTAATGTAGTTACTGCAAGTACTGAAAATAATTTTTTCATAATGGTAATCCTCCAAGTATTCTGATAGGAATTTAAAAACTATATTGATTGTATGCAATCTTGAACAATTTTTCAATGAAAATGTTCTTATTTAGTTTATCCTTTTTCTTCATAATCAAACAAAAGGGGAAAATAACGCTACATACAAAAAATAAGTAACATTTTTTAATATAGCATTTATAAAGAAAAAGGTAAAACAATACTTCTTATTTAACAGCCCTGATTCACTAAAAAAGAACTTGTGAAAATCACAAGTTCTCCTCCATACATATTAAGCGCTCTGGTTTCCTTCCATTTGCGTTTTGTACATATCGTAATAACGCCCGCGCTTTTTCATTAGTTCATCATGAGAGCCTTTTTCTAAAATCGTTCCTCTATCAAGCACAATAATTTGATCTGCGCTTTTAATTGTTGAAAGACGGTGAGCGATAATAAATGTCGTTCTTCCTTTTTTCACAACTTCTAACGCTTGTTGGATCATCGCCTCTGTTTCTGTATCAATACTAGACGTTGCTTCATCTAAAATTAAAATGGCTGGATCAAAAGCGAGTGCTCTAGCAAACGAAATAAGCTGACGTTCTCCGGTTGAAAGTGTGCTTCCTTTCTCCGTAATTTCTTCATCTATATTGTTCGCAAACCGTTCAGCACCAACATCACGCAATGCTTTTACGATGCGATCTTCTGAAATTTTTTCATTCTCTAAGCTTACATTAGAAGCGACCGTCCCGCTAAATAAAAACGGATCTTGCAGTACGATTCCCATATGTTCACGCGTTGCTTGTTTCGGCATCTCTTTTACATCGTGACCATCAATCGTAAGCTTCCCTTTTTCAAACTCGTAAAACTGGAAGAGTACATTCATAATGGAACTTTTTCCTGATCCAGTATGACCGACAAGTGCCACTGTCTCTCCTTGTTTCGCTTCAAAAGAAATATTTTTTAGCACTTCATCTTTTCCATTATAAGAAAACGACACATTATCAAACTTTACATTTCCTTGTAAGCGAGGCATACGTTCCTCTTCTACTGCTTCCCCTTTTTCCTCTAACAATTCAAAAACACGTTCTGATGCAACACGCGATTGTTCTAAGTTAGCAAGCTGATTTACCATATTTGTAATTGGCGAGAACAATCGTGTTAAATAATCAACGAACGCATACAGTATCCCTAGAGAAATGACGCCTGAAGCACTTAATGAAGCACCACCGAAATACCAGATCACACCTGTGAAAGCGATATTTCTTAATACAGACACTAAATTATGAGAAGTTGCTGCATTTAAATTCAAAATTTTATTTTGATATTTAAAATAATCGCCATTTAATTCTTCAAACTCTTTCTTCGTTTCACGCTCTTGACGAAACGCTTGAATAATCGGCATCCCTTGAATAGATTCATTCACTGTTCCGTTAATATCAGATAAACGTGAGCGCATTTTATGATTGTATACAGACGCATACTTTCTATAAAGAATTGCCCAAACAATTAAAATCGGGATGATAAGTAAACATAACGTCGCCAATTTTACATCGAGTAAAAATAGCGCAGCGAATATCCCAATAATATAAATGATACTAGAAACGAATGTCGCCAGTACCGTTACGTATAAATCACGAATGGCTTCCGTATCATTCGTTACACGCGATACAATTTTCCCTGCTGGTAAATGATCGAAATAACGAATCGGCAACGTTTGAATATGAGAAAAGACATCTTCCCTCATAATTTGAATAATTTTGTTCGCTGCCTTCTGTAGGAAAAATTGCTTTCCGTATGCAAATAATGAGACAACTACTAATAAAGCGAAATAACCACCACCAAGTAATAATAGGGGGTTTATTTCTGGTTTATAAAACGCAAACACTTCTTCTTTCGTTAATGCTTTCGCTTTATACACTTGCACTGCCTTACCATTTTGGACGGTAATCATATCATCTTTTACAGTACGTGACCCTTCAGCATTCACTTTATTCGGTACAAAGTAATATTGAAAACCGACTTGCATCACGCGTACTTCTTTTCCTTTTTTCTCACCTTCCTGGAAGCGATCACTTCGCTTATAAAAGGCGCCATTATACGAAACAGCCTCTTCACTCTTTTCTGTTTCATACCAAGGTTTCTCTATCCCGACGATATGATCGTCAATCATCGTTTTCGCGACGAAAGGACCAGCAAGCTCTGCGATAACGAAAATAAATAACATTAGCATCGCTGCAAAAATTGTCCCTTTTACTTTCATCGCATATTGAAACAATCGTTTTGAAACGCTCATATTTTCACCCCACTATCCGCACTTTCATTTTCCCCTTGTTGTCTTTCAAACTGCTCAGCATACCAGCCTCCGCTTTGAATAAGCTGTTCATGCGTACCCTCTTCCATTACTTCTCCTTCATCCATAACGAGAATCCAATCCGCATGTTGTACGGCAGATAAACGGTGCGTCGTAATAATCGTCGTTTTTCCGCTTCTTTCTGTTCTTATATTTTCAATGATCGCTGCTTCCGTACGAGCATCAACAGCTGATAAAGAATCGTCCAAAATTAAAATTTCTGGATTTTGAATGACAGCTCGCGCAATTGAAATCCTTTGTTTTTGCCCTCCTGATAAAGAAACACCCTTCTCTCCAACGAGCGTTTCTAACCCTTCTGGTAAAAACTCTAAATCCTTTGTAAACGCCGCAATTTCAATCGCTTTCTCGAGTTCTTCTTCAGTCGCTTCTCGGTTTCCGAATAAAATATTTTCCCTCGCTGTTTTTGAGAACAAAATATGTTCCTGAGGTACATACCCAATCCATCCGAGTACATTTTCATTCGTTATGTTATCTAACGTCACATCAGAGACTGCAATATCCCCATCTCCAAGTGGGTATTGACGAAGAAGCTGGCGTACGAGCGTCGTTTTTCCGCTTCCTGTTTTTCCAACAACCCCAAGCGTTTCCCCTTGTTTTAATGTAAATGAAACCTTTTTTAAATTTGTTTCAGTTGATGAAGGATATGAAAAGGTAACGTCATCGAACTGAATATAATCCGGCTCTTGTACAAGCTTTGGATTTTTCGGATCCTTGACATCCGGTTCATACGCTAACGTTTCATTCACACGGTCTAATGAAGCATTTCCTCTTTGCATAACATTAATTAATTCGCCAATTGCAAACATCGGCCAAATCATCATCCCTAAATACACGTTAAATGAAACAAGTTCACCAAGTGTTACCTTTGATTGAAATACAAGATACGCGCCATACACTAAACCAATTAAATAACTAAGACCAACAAGCATTTTCACAGTTGGCTGGAATAATGCATCGATTCTAGCTACTTTCATATTTTTTTCGTATACGTCATCTCCTAAATAATGAAATCTTTCCTGATCCGCGTTCTCTTGTACGTATGCACGAATAACGCGCACACCAGCGATCGATTCAAGTACTTTATCATTCATATCTCCGAACGCATCTTGCGCAACTGTAAATCTCTCATGCAATTTCTTTCCATATATGTTCATCGCATACGCCATAATCGGAAGCGGTATAAGTGCCGCAAATGTAAGCTCCCAACTAATTGTAAATCCCATCATAAAGACAATCGTAAGCATATATAAACTCGAATCCACGAGCGTTAATATACCGAAACCAGCTGTCATAGCAATTGCTTTTAAATCATTTGTCGCTCTCGCCATTAAATCACCAGTACGATTTTTATGATAAAACGTCGGTGTCATCTTAAGTAAATGCCCCATAAATTTAGAGCGCATCGTCTTCTCCAGTACGAATGCTCCCCCAAACAATTGATGTTGCCAAACGAAAGTAAGACCATATCCAATTACCGTAACCCCTATTAAAATAAGAATAAATTGCATAATTGCTGCATTCGTTAACGTTCCTGTTTTTATATTATCAATCGTAACCCCTAACACTTTCGGGGGAATGACTTCAACTATATTTACAATTAAAAGAGCTCCAATAGCGATACTATATCTCTTCCAATGCTCTTTAAAAAACCATTTTAACTTTAGTAATACTGATAACAATGTAACCTCTCCCTTCTCGTTCTCGTTTCACTCCCATTTCTTTACCCACTATCCAGATCCATCACATTTACATTTCGTAATCCATACAATCTCATCACATTTTTCCACCTTCCAAAATTTTATATAGTAATATGGAAAACAAAAAAAAGCATACCGCCGCTTGACGATATGCACAAAAATGCATAAAAGCGTACGTTACGATATACGCAACGTACGCTTTTTATAAGACAAAGATGCCTTATATATCCGCACGGGTTGCGTAATGATATGAATGTTTTCTGCCATTTAACAGAGCTAAGCCCATTACATTTACGATTACAATCATTACGCACACCCCCTTCATTTATTTTCCATTTATAATCTTACAACTTTATTGAGTATTCTGTCAATTGTTTTTTTACAAACCGAATAAAAATATACGCTAAATCATTTTGAAATAAGGGAATCTTCTGTAAGAAAGGGCATACAAAATAAAAAAAGAATAAGAAATCGTTTTCACAAACATTTCATTTGAAAAATGTTATCAAACACCCTACAATCACCTTATACTCACTCTTACAAGTTGCTATTTTAGGAGGACTAATCATGACAACTAGCAATACGTACAAATTTTATTTAGACGGAGAATGGAGAGAAAGCTCTTCAGGAGAAACAATCGAAATTCCATCTCCATACTTACACGAAGTAATTGGACAAGTACAAGCAATTACTCGCGGAGAAGTAGATGAAGCAATTACATCTGCAAAAGAAGCTCAAAAATCATGGGCGGAAGCTTCTCTACAAGATCGCGCAAAATATTTATATAAATGGGCTGATGAGCTCGTAAATATGCAAGATGAAATTGCCGATATCATTATGAAAGAAGTCGGTAAAGGATATAAAGATGCGAAGAAAGAAGTTGTTCGTACAGCTGATTTCATTCGTTACACAATTGAAGAAGCTC
Organism: Bacillus pretiosus; assembly: GCF_051294775.1. NCBI lineage: Bacteria > Bacillati > Bacillota > Bacilli > Caryophanales > Bacillaceae > Bacillus > Bacillus pretiosus. The sequence continues at coordinate 108,992 of NZ_JBPPHF010000003.1, read as the reverse complement.
TTCATATGCACGGAGAAAGCATGATGGGCGATAGCTTCCCTGGCGGAACGAAATCTAAACTTGCGATCATCCAACGCGCACCACTTGGTGTTGTATTAGCAATCGCACCATTTAACTACCCAGTAAACTTATCTGCTGCAAAACTTGCACCAGCATTAATTATGGGTAACGCTGTTATTTTCAAACCAGCAACTCAAGGTGCAATTAGTGGTATTAAAATGGTGGAAGCACTACATAAAGCTGGCCTTCCAAAAGGTCTTGTAAACGTAGCTACAGGACGTGGTTCTGTAATTGGTGACTACTTAGTAGAACACGAAGGCATCAATATGGTATCGTTCACAGGTGGTACAAATACAGGTAAACATTTAGCGAAAAAAGCTGCAATGATTCCACTTGTATTAGAACTTGGTGGTAAAGACCCTGGTATCGTTCGTGAAGATGCTGACTTACAAGATGCTGCAAACCATATCGTAAGCGGTGCATTCTCTTACTCTGGTCAACGTTGTACAGCTATTAAACGTGTACTTGTACACGAAAACGTAGCAGATGAGCTTGTTAGCTTATTAAAAGCGCAAGTAGCTGAACTATCAGTTGGATCTCCAGAACAAGATAGCACAATCGTTCCATTAATCGACGACAAGTCTGCTGACTTCGTTCAAGGTTTAGTTGACGACGCTGTAGAAAAAGGTGCAACAATTGTTATCGGTAACAAACGTGAGCGTAACTTAATTTACCCAACATTAATCGACCACGTAACAGAAGAAATGAAAGTTGCTTGGGAAGAGCCATTCGGCCCAATCCTTCCAATCATCCGTGTTTCTTCAGATGAGCAAGCAATTGAAATTGCTAACAAATCAGAGTTCGGCTTACAAGCAAGTGTCTTCACAAAAGACATTAACAAAGCATTTGCAATTGCTAACAAAATCGAAACTGGTTCTGTTCAAATTAACGGACGCACAGAGCGCGGCCCTGACCACTTCCCATTCATCGGTGTAAAAGGTTCAGGTATGGGCGCACAAGGTATTCGTAAGAGCCTTGAGTCTATGACACGTGAAAAAGTAACTGTATTAAACTTAGTTTAATCCTATATGTAGAAGCTGATCTAGTTTTAGATCAGCTTCTTTTTATATTAAATAATTATTCATTCCTAATAACAAACTCTTCTCTATAATCTGATTATTACTATATCCATTGACGTATAAAAATTCATTTGTTACTCTTAAAGACGTTAATTTAATATTTAAATCCTCATTCGTATCTCGGTGAGGTAGAGGTTGCAGTCATTAAGAGTATCATTTCAGGAGATGTAGTGGCATTGATGAAGGAATGAGAAAGGAATGATTGCCGAAGTAAGTCGTGTCCACCATGCACACTTGCTGGGTCTGCATTTAATAAGTGCAGAACTGTCACAAACGTTTCGTTTGTGGAGAGCTATCGAGAGGTATGTCGTGGGTTTCTTATAAGATAGAAAGCATGTAGCGGCAAATTACGTGCTTTTTTTGTTTTGTTTGGGACTTCTCTTCCTGACTTAGGAAGACATACATATCTCCTCGCTTGACTTGGTTATACTAACTTTGGAGGTATTTTCTATGCAACAAAAAAAATGGGGCTTTTGGGTATTAACAGCTTTCGTTGTCGGTAACATGGTTGGCGCTGGTATTTTCATGGTGCCAAGTACGTTGGCACAAACAGCAAGCCCTCTCGGTGTCACTTTAGCTTGGTTAACAACAGGGTTTGGTGTTTTAATGCTAGCTCTTGTTTTCGGTAATTTAGCAATTCGTCGTCCTGATTTAACGACAGGACCACAAAGTCATGCATATGCTTTATTCTCAACACCAAAAAAGAAAAAAATGGCTGGTTTCAGTATGGTATGGGGATATTGGGTAGCAAACTGGGCAAGTAACGTTGCCATCATTACATCATTTGCGGGATATTTATCACTCTTCTTCCCAATTATGAAAGATACACGACTACTATTTTCAATTGGTTCTTTTAACATAGAAGTCGGAAAACTAATTACATTTACGATTTGTTCCATCTTACTTTGGGGAACTCACATTATATTAACAAACGGTGTAAGCGGAGCTGGAAAACTAAACTTCTTAGCAACAACAACGAAAGTAACAGGATTCCTTTTATTCATCGTCGTTACGTTATTTGCATTCGAGGCTTCTAAGTTTGGACAATGGTACACACCGATGATCGATAAATCAGGTGTATCACACGGCCTTCTTTCACAAGTAAATTTAGCCGCTCTTACAACGCTTTGGGCATTTATCGGAATTGAATCAGCAGTACTTTTATCAAACCGTGCTACCTCTCCTAAAACAGTAAAACGCGCAACGGTTGCGGGATTACTTATTACAGTTGCGATTTACTTAGGAATTACAATTTTGACAATGGGTGTACTTCACGTTGATAAATTACAAGCTTCTGAACGTCCATTAGCAGACGCATTAAACGCTGCAATGGGGCATGGCGGCGGGAAACTGATGGCATTACTCGCTCTTACTTCCCTATTCGGTTCTATCTTGGGCTGGATTTTATTAAGCTCAGAAGTACCCTATCAAGCTGCAAAAGAAGGTTTCTTCCCTTCCTTCTTTACGAAAACAAATAAAAAAGGAAGTCCAATTTACTCATTACGATTAACAAACATTATGTCGCAAGTGTTCTTATTCTCAACACTATCCGGAACAATTGCGGAAGCTTATACATTCGTTATTACCGTATCAACACTAGCCTACCTCATTCCATATCTCGTTTCACCAATCTTCCAGTTAAAACTAGTCGCAACTGGTGAAACATATAAAAATGAAATGCGGGCAAGAATTACAGATGGCATAGTCGCAGTAATCGCACTTTGTTACGCACTATGGGTTATTAAAACCGGCGCATCCGACATAAAAACGTTCCTTCTCGGAATTGGTTTATTCGTAATCGGATTTGCTTTCTATCCATTAATGAATCGGGATGAGAAAAAAAATAAAGAAAAGAAAAACGGGCAAGTTGCATAACGCAATTTGCTCGTTTTTTCTTTTATAAAACATATATAATAGAACAAAGAGGTGAAAAACATGTCAATCGAATCACTATGGAGCAGCCGCTTCCAACAACATATTCAAAATATCATTACATACTTTGCACGTATGATTAACGGTTTACTATATAGCTTTATCTTCGTTGCCTGTATAGGTGCTTACTATTACGCAAAGTTTCTTAAGACAGCTCCTTCTAAAGGACTATCTTTATTACTTATTACAATCGTCCTAACAGCGATTATAACGAGATGTCCTATCCGTACATTTATTCAAAAACCTGATGCTGTCTATTTACTCGCATTAGAAGAGAAACTAACGTCTTATTTTAAAAAATCTCTTCTATATAATTACATCATTCAGCTTTTCCCATTATTATTTACGTTCCTTATTCTCGTTCCACTTGCCATGCAATCATTACAATTAACTGTGCCTTTTTTATGTACAATCTTTATCGTTTTAATGATTACGAAAGCTTGGAATATATATACACATTGGATGTGGCGTGATAGTCATGAAAAAAACATATGGTTCATTATTCGTATTGCTTGTAACACCCTAATCATTTACATGCTGTTTTACTCGGCACATGTTCTCATATTAGGCGGATTGCTCTTACTACTTGCTTTCCTACTTCTATACACGAAAAAACAGCCTACAAAACGAATACCATGGGATTACATAATTGAACAAGAAGAAAAAATGAACGTCCGTTTTTATCAATTTGCTAGCATTTTCACCGATGTTCCGCAACTGAATAAGCAAGTAAATAAAAGAAAATGGCTTACAAATTGGATTGAACCTTTATTACATAAAAAACGAGCAACTTTCTTCTATTTACATACACTAGCATTTTTACGCGGGAATGATTATTTCGGTATATATATTCGTTTAGGGTTGATCGGTGCCTTCGCCCTATATTTTATACCAAACATATACGTAAAAGGCGCTATCGCTTACATCGTCCTATATATGATTTCTATGCAGCTCCGTTCCCTGTGGAAATATTTTTCGGGAAATATTATTGTAGCATTATATCCAATTGATACTGAAAAACGAATGAATCAATTTCTTCACTTAATCTTTATATTGCTAAGCATTCAACTCATTGTATTTTCAATTGTTATACTCATTGCTACAAGTCAATTTTTACATAGCCTTATCATTATGATTGTCGGGTTACTCTGGATTAAATTTATTATTGTACCAAAAACGAAGCAACGAATTTCTGCGTTTTAACGAAAGGAATTATCTTAAAAGCCAAGGAGAAAATAAATTATCTCCTTGGCTTTTTTATTTTTCTTCCCCAAACAAGAATTACTGAAACAACCGATATTTTATGATTTTTACATACAAAAACGATAATACATGTTTACGCCCTAATAAAAAGGGTATGTATTAAATTAACAGGGCAAAGGAGGTGCCTATATTGTGAATAAGAAAATGGAGCAATTGGAACATCACATTACAGATAATCAATGCAAACATGCTTTAACAACAAACCAAGGAGTAAAAATAGCCGAGGATGAATTTTCTTTAAAGATGGGCTTAAGAGGCCCAACCTTAATGGAGGATTTCCACTTTCGCGAGAAAATGACCCACTTTGATCATGAACGAATTCCTGAAAGGATTGTTCATGCGCGCGGAGTTGGCGCACATGGTTATTTTCAGCTTTATGAATCTTTAGAGGCATATACAAAAGCAGATTTTCTTACTAACCCTTCAAAAAAAACACCTGTATTTGTACGGTTCTCGACCGTTCAAGGCTCTAAAGGATCCAATGACACAGTAAGAGATGTGCGCGGATTTGCCACAAAATTTTATACAGATGAAGGTAACTATGATTTAGTAGGTAATAATATGCCAGTATTCTTTATCCAAGATGCTATTAAATTTCCTGATTTTGTACATGCAGTTAAACCAGAGCCACATAATGATATTCCTCAGGGAGCTAGTGCTCATGATACATTTTGGGATTTTGTTGCGCATAATCCCGAGTCTACTCATATGGTTATGTGGCAGATGAGTGATCGCGCAATTCCGCGTAGTTTACGAATGATGGAAGGTTTTGGAGTTCATACATTTCGACTTATTAATAAAGAAGGAAAAGCCCACTTCGTAAAGTTTCACTGGAAACCTACCCTAGGGGTTCATTCATTAGTATGGGATGAGGCTCAAAGGATTGCTGGGAAAAATCCTGATTTCCATCGTCAAGATTTATACGAAGCAATTGAAAAAGGCGATTATCCGGAATGGGAGCTTGGATTACAGTTAATTCCGGAAGAAGATGAGCATGCATTTGATTTTGATATTTTAGATCCAACGAAACTATGGCCTGAAGAAGAAGTTCCTGTAAAACTAGTTGGTAAAATGACACTGAACAAAAATGTTGATAACTTCTTTGCCGAAACGGAACAGGTAGCTTTTCACCCTGGCCATGTCGTACCAGGTATTGATTTTTCAAATGATCCTCTTCTGCAAGGAAGATTGTTCTCCTATACAGATACACAATTATCTCGTTTAGGAGGTTCTAATTTCCACCAAATTCCTATTAACCAGCCTGTATGTCCTTTTCATAATAATCAACGTGATGGTATGCATCAAATGCAGATTCATCGCGGTCAAACAAGCTATCATCCTAATGGCTTAAATAACAATCAACCAGCAACCGTCCAAGCCGAACAGGGCGGATATGAACATTATCAAGAAAAGGTTGATGGACATAAAATTAGGGGGCGCAGTAAAAGCTTCCTTAACTTTTATTCTCAGGCTAAACTTTTCTACAATAGTATGAATGCTATTGAAAAGCAGCACATAAAAGACGCATTTTGCTTTGAAGTTGGGAAGTGCAAATCAGACATGGTGAAGCCAAATGTAATTGGTCTTTTAAACCACGTCGATCGTCAATTAGCAAAGGAAGTCGCTAACATGATTGGAGCTCCCTTGCCTAAGGAAAATCAAGAAATAAATTCGGATGCAAAATCACCTGCACTCAGCATGTCCAATACTATTTTTAAAGCTGATTCCAAAAATGTGGCAATTCTATTAAATGGCGATCCAAGCATTTCCCTTCTGTTCGAATGGATTCAAGCTTTTGCACAGCACCGAATTAACTATGGCATCATAGATAATAAAATTCATCATTTCAATGATTCTATTAAAGTAACGGATACTTATACAACAGCAGACTCCTCACTTTTTGATGCAGTCTTAGTGTTTAGTAGTGAATCTGTCATTAAACCCCCTGTTTTAGAATTTGCAGAAACTACTTTTAAGCACTTTAAACCGATAGCCTATGTCCTTAGCGACCCTCATGCTTTAGACCATAGTAAGGTTAAACTGGATGGAGCAGGAGTTTACAACTTAACAGTTACTTCAATTGAATCATTTATAGAAAGCATTGCCCAAGGACGATTCTGGAACCGATAATATAATGTAAGGAGCGGATTAGAATGAGTAAAAAAATTGCTACTTTAATAACAGATTATTTCGAGGACACAGAATACACAGAGCCAGCAGAAGCTTTTAAACAAAAGGGATATGAATTAACAACTATTGAAGCAGAAAAAGGTAAAACGGTACACGGTAAACAAGGAAAAAGTGAAGTTGTAATTGATAAAGGTATCGATGATGTTTCTCCAGAGAACTTTGATGCCCTCTTCATACCAGGCGGATTTTCCCCAGATATACTTCGTGCAGATGAACGTTTCGTTCGCTTTAGCAAAGCATTTATGGATGCGAAAAAACCTGTTTTTGCTATTTGTCACGGACCCCAATTACTCATCACTGCACAAACACTTGAAGGACGCGATGTGACTGGATATAAATCCATTGCGGTCGATTTGAAAAATGCCGGCGGAAATTTTCATGACAAAGAGGTTGTCGTATGCCAAAATCAGCTAGTAACAAGTAGACAACCGGAGGATATCCCAGCGTTTATTGAAGAATCATTGCGTATATTAGGATAGTTATTAGAGGTTAACCAAAATAGCTGTTTAGCTACTTTGGTTAACCTTTTTATTTGTATGAAAATTAAAAAGGAATATCATTTTTAATGACCTGTGGATTCCTCCCTTCTTCGTCCCCAAATTTCTAATCACTTTTCATAGGCAGTTCTCATATAGTGAAAATGACTATACCATTCCTATCCATAAGTTAAATAATAATTTTACACATATATAAATAAAAAAAGATGGGAGCCTTAATTATGAATAACAATCCACCTTCAACGCCCCCAAATCCAACGGAAACGAATAATAATGAAGTGAGCTTACAAACGTTACGCGTCATTGGGCTTATTGTACTAATTAGTGGCTACATATTAGTAGCTCTTTCTGAAGTAGGAACGTTAAAAAATCTTTTACTACAGCCTAGTACTACTCCAAATTTAGCTGAAGTTGATCCGTTTTAAAAATTATATAAAAAGCGAGTCCAGTTCGTTCGCTTTTTATATAGTTTTACCCAATCTGAGAAACCTCCCCCTCATACTTCTCTCTCCCAATCGCCTTCATAAATAATAAAATACTGCTCATACCAACGAGAAAGTACAGAGCACTCATGCCCCAAGATGCAAGAAATGAACCTAACATAACACCTAATGCCCCGTTCATTTTTGCCACTTGAAAGACCATTCCGTTAATCGCCATATATGAACCTCTTGCCTCATTCGGCACCATATCTGCCATAATAGATTGACGAACCGGTACATACATCATCTCACCTACTGTTTGGAAAAGCCCTGCAATTAATAAGACCCATAAACTATTGCTCGTTCCGAGTATTGTAAATCCAATTGTGTAAATGAATAAACCTACATATAAAATTTTCAAATCGTTGAAGCTTTTTAGCATTTTAATAAGAAGTGCTGAACATAACACAACTAAAATTGTATTCTCTGCTGAAATCCAGCTCAACATCCGAATACCTGTTAAATCAAACGTAAAACCATTCCCGAATAAAAAGTGCACTGTTTCAAATTCCTGCTGCAAACGTACCCCTAAATAATTATTAATTTGAAACTCTAAAGATAATGTACATATACTTGCTGCGCAAAAAATTAAAAACGTTCTATCTTTCATCACGACTTTATAACTATCCGCCATATCTTTTAATACATTTTTCTTCTCTACTATTTTTCGTGCTACATACACTTCTTCCATATATACAGCCATCACATATAAAGTAATAATTGCAATAACTGTTAATCCGATAAACAATTGTAATCTATAGTTTTCAAATAGTAATCCGCCAAATATCGCTCCAATTGCAATAGATAAATTAATCGCCCAGTAGTTAATGCTGTACATCACTTTTCGATTTTCAGGTGTACTCACATCGATTAACATCGCTTCCGTCGCTGGATTCATAAGTCCAGACCCTAAACTATTCACTAACATAAACACAAATGTTAGCCACGGTGAATCTACATAATCCGAATTTGCAATCCCCATACAAGCGATTGAAATGGCTTGTATACTTTGACCGATAATCATTACTTTTTTACGACCGAGCCGATCCCCAACATACCCACCGTATAGACCAATTACTAATGAAGCTATTACATTAATGAGTAGTAACGCACCAGCAATCGCACTACCTAACTTTATTGAAAAGTAAATCGCCATAAATGGAAAAATCATCGTGGACACAGTACGTGTTAAAAACGAAGTTATAATTCTAATTTTTATATTTCGATGCATACTCCAAAATCCCATTGTTTCCCCCTCCTTATGCTTACTTATTTTACTTTGAAAAAAAGGAAGAAAAAGGTTAGAATATTCTAAAGAGTTTCCCCTTTTATTATAGAAGGAAGTGTATATATGAAAATTATGGACTATTACATTCGGTTAAGATTACATGCGCAAGATCAACAAAATATACGAAATAGCTTACAAGAGTTAGCAGATATTTTATATTGCAGTACGAAAAACGTAAAAATTTTATTAAAGAAGATGAGTGAGGAGCAATTAATTCGCTGGACTCCCGGGCGAGGCCGCGGGAATAAAACGGAAATCCTATTTATACATAATTTCGTAGAAGCGATTGAGTCCTATACAGATGAACTGTTAACGCAAGAAAAGTTAAAGGATATTTTTCTTCTTTTAAAAGAGCCCCTACCCTTTGCACTTCAAAAAAAAATAGAAAATAAGCTACATCATCATTTTGGATACGAACCTTCAAATGATATGTATGACATATTAAAGATTCCTATATCAAGAAAGATATTCCCATTAGATCCGGCTTTTGTGGCTGTAACAACGGAGAGCCATCTTACGAGTCAAATTTTTGACACGTTAGTCGTTTATAACGATGTTACTGAAAAAATGGAGCCACACATTGCGCATACGTGGGAATTAAGTGAAGACGGGCTTACGTGGACCTTTTATTTACGAAAGGATATACATTTTCATAACGAAACAGTTTTAACTTCTAAAGATGTACAATTTTCATTTGAACGATTAAAGCAAGTTCACTCTCCTTTCGAATGGTTAACAGAAGAAATTGTTCAAATCGAAACACCATCACCACTACAAATACGGTTCCATTTAGCAAAACCCAACTTTTTTTTCTTACACTATGTAAGTTCCATGCAACTAGCTATTTTGCCGCGTGATGCTAGTATTCAAAATCATCATTATGTAGGTACTGGACCTTTCAAACTTGCTCATTACACTGAAGACAATATCGTACTCGAAGCGTTCACCCATTATTTTAAAGAGCGTGCGTTACTAGACCGTATTGAATTTTGGGGTATTCCTGATCATGTGCAAATATATGCTGATTATGAACTACCAAATGAAGAAGAAAATGAAAGACATGATATACAAATAGAAGAAATAGGTTGTATTTATGCTAGCTTCAACTTTACAAAACCTGGTCCTCATCACGACATGTACTTTCGAAAAGCTTGGAGAGAACTATATGACGTTGAAACGATACTTCGTAGCATAGAGGGTAGACGGACAATTGCTGCATCAAGCTTTTTCCCTGAAAGAAGCCGCAAAGCTACTAAAAGGTCCTACTCTTTAGAAAAAGCGAAAGAGTATTTAAAAAAGAGCACCTATAATGGCGAAACGATACATATTTACTTCTTCGCATTTAAAGATAGTGCAAATGACGCACATTTCCTAAAGGAACGTTGCGAACAATTAGGAGTACACGTAGAACTTCATCCATTTCTCGTTTCAGATTATATGGATCATTCTATTGATAAACACGCCGATATTATTTTCATGGGAGAAGTGTTTGCTGCCGATCATGAACTTGCATTCTTAAATGTATTTAAAAATAAAAGTTGCTTCGTAAATAGGTTCATGGACCCACACTATGAAAACCAAATTAACTGTTTACTTGATACATTTTTATTAGAAGAAAATAAAGAAAAACGCTATGAGCTCATGTATGAGATCGAAGAATTTGTACAAGCAGAACAAATCATTTTATTTAACTATCACGTTTTAAAGAGAAAAACATATCCCTCTTCCTTAAAAAACGTAACAATTGATTCATTCGGCTGGGCAAATTTTGCAAAATTATGGATACAGCCATCCATGCCTTAAAATGTGAGTTTTTATAAAAGGAGAGGAACCATGAAAAGCACCCTAGAAAAAAGACTTTCTTATCTATACACAGGTGAGTTATTTTCAGTCATTACTTTTATTTTCACAAGTTACTTACTTAATTATGCTTATCCTACGTTACATTTATATTCCCTATATTCTTTTTGGGGATCATTTCTTCTTTTAGAGTTTATCTTATTGCAAGGAGTAATTTACTGGTACGTAAAGTGGAAACGACTAAAAAAAGAGAAAACATCTGTTACCCCTATTAGGGTGGTTCAATATTTAAAAATACTTCAAAAGATAAATATAGCATTCATTATCACAGGATTTATTACGTTTACTATTGATTTTATAATTTGGTATCCCCACTTACCTTTAGGCGGGCTATCATTCACTCTATTTATTTATATTTTCGCATTACTTGAGTACATTAACTATTATCATACTCAGCTTTCATACGATAACATCCCTGATATTAAACATTTAATCAAATCAAAAAAACTAAAACAGTCCTGTATAAGTAAAGATTTTCAACGTATTTCATGATAGAGAAGGTACTACATCCTTAGTAGTACCTTCTTCACAATACAAACTATTATTGAATTACTCCATCTAGGTGATCTTTCAAGTTCAATACATATTGCTCAATATTCGGATGCTTCACCACATCATAACAAGCAAAGCTCTTTAACGGACTCATGCCAAGAAACTTTTGCACGCGGTGTAAATGGCTAAGCGTTGACTCTAAACTTTCCCCTTCAAAGAACTTCGTCTTATCTCCAAATGCCTTTTCAGGTGCATTCCAAGTTGTAGAAAACATATACTTTTTCTCTTTTAATAAACCACCTGTTCCATATTCATCAGCCCCTTTAAAGAACAAACCATATTCATATACTTCATCCATATACGTTTTAAATAAGCCCGGTACACTAAACCAGTAAATCGGTGTTTGATAAATCACAACATCGGCCCATAAAAACTTCTCTTGTTCTTCTTTAATACTATAACCATCTTGAATCGTTGTTGTTTTCACATGATGCTTCTCGCTTAATACAGTTATCATATAATCAACTAACGTTTTATTTAATCTACCTTCCTTTGTACCGTATTTTTCATGTCCATTTATAATAAATATATTTTTCATCGCTTTTCTCTCCCTTATTTTACTCCCCGGCTATTAACCCAAGTTGCTGTTTCAGCGTAAGATTATCTTCTAAATGCCAGTCTTCCGTTATCTTTCCGTCTTTCACATGTAAAATATCAATTGCCAAAAAATTGATTTTCTTATCCTTATGCGTTCCTGTAAAAGAAAGACGAGCTGTTACTTTATCACCGACGACTAATAAATCTTCAATCTCGCAATGTATATTAGGAACGACTTTACGAAAATTTTGTGCCGCAAACTTTAATCCTTCAGTGCCTTGTGGTCGCCCTTTCGGCAATGTATTATCGGAAAAATTTTCAGAAACAGTTTGCAGAATAAGTTCCTCCTTACCTGTATCCCAAAATGCATAAAAACGCTGCGCTGCATGAACCATTTCGGTCGCTTCCTTTTTACTTAGTGAGGGATCAATTGTCATTGCTTTTGGCTTCGGCATTTCTTTTAATAACTGGATTTCCGTTTTTTGTTCCCCGCTACATGCTACAAGTACAATACAAACAACAAACAAACTAAGGAATCCAAACAACTTTTTTATCCCCATGAAAATCACCTCCTCCTTCATACAAACCCTTTGTATTTCGTATTGCTATTGTATATGCACTAACTTCCTTTATGGAAGTAGTGATATTTTTTTCATATAGTTACCAAAAGTATAGTTTTGTGATACTATAAAGCAAATTCATCCAAAAAAATTTTATGGAGGCTAGTTCCATGAACAATATAGATCCAGTTGAATTAACGAAAGGTTTACCTGGCATACCTTGTCCTATCGCTAAAACACTTGACGTAATTCGTACAAAATGGACGTTTTTAATCATTCGCGACCTTCTTATCGAAGGAACATTACGCTTTAGTGATTTACAAAAATCAATGGACGGGATTAGTCCGAAAACATTATCACTTCGCCTAAAAGAATTAGAATCTCAAGGTATTATAACGAGAAAAGTATATCCAGAAGTTCCGCCTCGTGTAGAGTACACATTAACGGATAAAGGAAAGCAATTAGAGGGGATTTTCATTGAATTAAAACGGTTTGGATTAAGCTTATAAAGTGAAACTTTAATCAGTTGGAGTTTTCTTCATCCCCCACCTAAATTCTTTGCTTTCAGTGAATTTTGAGGTGGGGGTCTTACTGCCCATTAAAGCGGGATAAAACAAAAACCCCTTACCATCGTAAGGGGTTTTATTACTTCGCAAAACTTTCAGCTAGCTGTTTCTCTCTCCACATAAATGTAATGCCGAGACCAACTATTAAAACAACTCCTGAAAATGCATATGGATAATGAATATTCATATCAAATAATATTCCGCCCATCGCTGGCCCTGCAATATTTCCTAAACTCGTATAAGTCGAGTTCATACCAGCAACGAATCCTTGCTCTTTTCCAGCTGCTTTTGATAAAAACGTCGTTAAAGCTGGACGAAGCAAATCAAATGCTAGGAAAATGAAGCAAGTAACGAGAAGTACAATCCAATAATTAAAGACTACAGTTGAAACAAACGCTAATACTGCACCTACAATTAAACATATTTGAATCAACACTTTTTCACCGAACATATCAACCAATTTACCAAACATAAATACTTGGACAACTACCCCAAAGATGGAGCTAATCGTAATAATTGCCGCAATATCTTTCGGTGTGAATCCAAACTTATGATCAGAAAATAGACTAAACACAGTTTCATACGCTGATAATCCGAATGCGAGAACAAATACGATAATAAATGCAATTGCATACATTGGATGTAATGATTTCTTTAAATCACCAATAAAACTTGATTCTTTCGTGTTAGCAGAAATCTCTGCAAGTTCTTCTTTCGTTAACGGTTCTTTTAAAATAAAAATCGAAATTACACATGCTATAAAGGCAATTGCTGCTGCAACGAAAAACGGCACACGTATACCATACTCTGCAATAAATCCGCCAATTCCAGGTCCTATAATAAAACCAGTACTAATCGCTGCTGATAAATACCCCATCGCTTTTGGACGTTCCTGCATAGATGTAATATCCGCAACATATGCCGTAACACCAGGCATAATAAACGCCGCACTAATTCCGCCTAACACCCGTGCTGCATAAAGCATCCACACATCTTTTCCTAATCCAAAAAGAAGTTCTGAAACACCAAAAATAAATAATCCAATGATGATCATTTTCTTCCTACCGTAAAGATCGACCCACCGGCCTGTAATAGGTGACGTAATGAGCTGAGCCATTGCGAATACTGCAACGAGATAACCCATCGTCTTACCTGTTAAATTCATGTCATTCATAAAAGACGGCATAACCGGAATGATTAATCCAATCCCTAAAAAAGCGATAAATATATTACTCAAAAGAATGACCAATACCATCTTTTGTTCTTTTATCGGTTTCTTCACTTTTTAACACCTCTTCCCGTAAGTTCCTCAAAAAAATAATGCCCAAGAAGCTTTTTCTTTATCCTGCTATTTGTGGGCTAATCATGAGTAGAGATGCCCCACTCATTAGAATTTCACTCTATCCTTCCACACATACATACGCATTAGGTGAATGACTATCATTCAGTTTTCCTCAAAAATGAACCTACCTTTTCAGACAGGTTCATCTTACTACTTCTTTATATGTAGTGCATGTGTTAAAAAATCTAGTACTTCTGCCTTTTGTAGCTCGACTTGCTCATCATCTTTATGGTCATATAAATAAACTTGTTCCGCTGCAGATTCAACAAGAGCGATAAATAACTTAGCCGTTCTTTCCGCGTGAACCGAATCACGAATTTCACCAGCTTCTTTCGCCGCACTTAAAAACTCGCTTAGCCACATATAAAGAGGCTCATACACAGCTTCCCATTCTTTTATATGTTCTGTAGATGCAAGACCCGCATACATTAAAGCTTGTATTTCACGATATTCCGCTATAAAGTGAAACACCGCATCTATTACTTGCGTCACTTTACTTGAGAAAGGCGCATCATTTTGCACTTTTTCTTTCACTGCAAGTATCATCTTTTCAACCATCACTTCTGCTATTGCAGGCATAACAGATAACTTAGAAGGAAAATATAAATAGAAAGTTCCTTGTGCAATGCCAGCCAATTTCACGATATCAGAAATCTTCGTTTTTTCAACGCCCTTTTCCTGAAACACTTCAATAGCTGCATAGACAATTTTTTCTTTTTTATTCATCATCTAAACCCTTTCACACACATATTGAATGACTGTCACTCATTTTATAAGATAATCGATTGTACTGTCAATGATAGTGAACTCTAAGAGGAAATCATTTTTTAATAATAAAAATCTCCTAATAAACCATTAGGAGATAAATACAATATATCTTTAAGAAAGAGCCTTCAATCCTGTCACTCCGCATACAATAAGAGCCACACTAATGATACGTGCTTTACTTTTCGACTCACCAAACAGGAACATGTTTAATAAAACGGCACCTGCTGTTCCAATACCAATCCAAACCGCATAAGCGACACTTACTTGTAAAAATAAGAAAGATGTATACAAGAATGCGAAGGATGTAGCAAATCCACCTATATAAATTGCACCATTTGCTAACGTTTTATCTTTACTATACATTTTAAGACCAATCACACCGACTATTTCACTAATTGCAGCACAAAATACGAAAAACCAACCCATCTTTAAGCAGCTCCTTCCACAGTTTCTTCTTTATTATCAGCCAGCTTTAAACCGATAACACCGGCTACAACCATCACGATAAAGAATAGTTTCCCTACACTGAAACTTCCACCGAAAAGGAATACATCCATTAAGAAAGTACCTACCGTACCAGCTCCGGCAAAAATGGCATATACAGTCCCTGTCGCAAGATGTTCACACGCTTTAGAAAGGAAGTGAAAATCAACAGCGATAACTCCTAAAATAATAATCCAATGCCACCAAGTATCCGCGGTATTAAAACCAAACACCCAAAAAATTTCAAAGATACATGTTAATATGACATATAACCAAGCTCTATTTTTCATACCTCTCACCTCTTATGACTGACTATCAGTCATTTTTGTTTTAAAAAAAATATACTCCTTCATCACTACTATATAAACAACTATCATCCTCATTTACCATTTATATTTGTTCCATTGCCAAACTAACTAAATCCTGCCACACGAAAATGACTGAATGTCATTCATATGTATTGTACATGAATATTTTAAAAACTGTCAATACCGAAAGATTATTTAAAATTTCTTTCATCCGATTTGTATATTTCCTAATAACCTGTCAATACTGCTAGTAACATAATATTTTCTCCACTCCCCCTTGGAGAGATCCCTTGAATAGAGCAGTTAGCTTTTGCTAGCTGCTCTTTTTTATTTGCCGGCACACTATGAGATCAAATCCATTTTTATCATAAAGAATTAAGGGTCGGATTATGTTTTCTATTTACTTTCCAAAGAGGCCTTATATGCAATAATTTTATTCTCCAGCATCTTTTCTGTAATGACTAAGTTTTCTCTTTGAATCTGAATAGATTTCCTATGATCTTCTAGGAGCTGCAAACGAGCTTCGGTTGTATGCTCCCCTTCTAAATATAACCTAGCATATTCTCTTATTTTCGCTATCGGCATTTGCGTTTGTTTTAATTTCATGACAAACTGCAACCACTTTATATGTGACTCTTCATAAAGTCGATTCCCATTTGTATCGCGATTTGCAATTAATATATTTTCCTTTTCATAATAACGCAGTGTATGTGTGCTCACTCCTATTAATTTAGCCACCTCACTAATTGTGTACATACTTTAACTCCCTCCACGTGCTTACCCTCATACATTTTATAGCCTTATTAAATTGATAAAAAACATTTGACTTAGAGTATACTCTAACAAATAAAATCTAACCATAATACATTTATTTGAACTTAGGAGGATTTTATATGAAATACACAGTTATTACTGGTGCTAGTTCTGGAATTGGCTATGAATCGGCTTTAGCCTTTGCATCTCGCGGAAAGAACTTAATACTTGTAGCTCGAAGACAAGAAGAATTAGACGGATTAAAATTGAAAATTAACGAAATGCATCCAGAGTTGGATGTTGTCATTCGAAGAACGGATTTATCCATCACAGAAAATGTTTATAAGCTTTATGAAGGCCTACAAAACTTTCAAATTGAAACGTGGATTAACAACGCAGGTTTTGGTAATTTCGCCTCAATTGCTGAACAAAATTTAAATAAAATCGAAACGATGTTACATGTAAATATAGAAGCATTAACGATACTCTCTTCTCTTTTCGTTCGAGATTATTCAATGGTTGATGGAACACAGCTTATTAACGTTTCATCGGGCGGCGGATACACGATTGTTGCTGATGCTGTTACGTACTGTGCTACGAAATTCTATGTAAGTGCATTTACAGAAGGGCTGTCTCACGAACTGAAGGAACAAGGCGCAAAACTGCAAGCAAAAGTTTTAGCTCCTGCTGCAACTGAAACAGAATTTGCAAAACGTTCATTTGATATTGATGAATTCCAATACGATAATGTTGTACCTAAATTTCACACTGCAAAACAAATGGCACAATTTATGCTTGATCTTTACGAAAGCGATAAAGTTGTAGGGCTTGTCGATGGTTCTACTTATAACTATGAGCTTAAAAATCCCATTTTTAATTTTGCGGTAAGAAAAACGAATTCAAGTTCTTAAATTCCCCTAAAATATAGATGCCCACTATTACGTAAATAATAGTGGGCCTTTTTTCTCTCTGAAAATTTCACCCAACATATCGAATCATCGCCACCTCATCACAATAATCCACCTTTGGACAATGTCTACAATCGATCCATACTTTCTCTGGTAACGCATCTCTATTCACAAAATCAAACCCGCACTTTTGAAAAAATTCCGTTTCATATGTTAAAGAAATGACTCTATTCACTTTTATTTTCGCTGCCTCATTTATTACATGGTTCACTAACATACGCCCGATTCCTTTCCCTGCATATGTATGCGAGACGACTAACGACCGGACTTCTGCAAGGTCCTCCCCTAACACATGTAAACCAGCAACCCCAACAATCTCATCGCTTTCTTTCACAACATATAAACATTGTAAATATTGATAGAGAGATAAAAGAGAACGTGGTAAAACTACTCCTTCTTTTGCATAAGCTTCAATGAGACTATAAATTTCTTTCACATCACTCGTAACCGCATTAAAGATTTTCATATTATATCCCCTTGTCCCCGATATTAATATTTATAACCTAAATTGAATTTTAATACATAATTTTATATAATAATACATCTCTCTTTTCTCCCCGTCAATCACTTTATACAAACAAAAAACCAAGCAATCTAATCGATGCTCGGTTCCTCATTTCGGATCGGTAATACTGTCGAATATTTAATTTCACGAAGTGCTAAACTCGTCTGTATCCTTGTAATACCAAGTTTATTCAGCTTTCGAATAAACTGCTCCAGCTCTTTACGATCACGATTTGCAACTTTTAATAAATAATCATATTCTCCTGTTAAACAGTGACATTCTAACACTTCTGGCATCGACTCTAATTCTTTTTCCAACACGTCAAGTTTATCCGATTGATGAATATTCGTACTCATAAAAATGAAGCATAACAAATCAAAACCAAGCTTTTCTTGATTTAAAATGGCTACTTGCTTATCAATGAACCCTTCTCCATCTAATCTTTTTATTCTCGCATGCATCGCAGCTGGTGATAAATTAACGCGGCGTGCTAGCTCTGCATTACTTACTTGTGACTCCTTCTGCAATATATCTAAAATTTGTACATCTAAATCATCTAACACTTTAATAACAGACGACTCCATTACAATGCCCCCTTTTTCTTACCGATGATTATTCGAAAAAACACCTTACAACTTATATAAAAATGAATATCATTCCGTAAATACCATTAGAAACAAAACATTTTATCAACTTTTACCCATTATACAAAAGAATATATTACACAACGAAGAAAAATGCTAAAATTGTTTACAATTCACATTGATTATAACAAAGGGGATTTTAATATGCCTTATTTTTATGTCTTTTTACTATTATTAACGAGCTTATTATGGGGAGGAAATTTCGTCGTTGGAAAATCGCTCGTTGATCACGCATCACCGATGACACTAACAAGTTTAAGATGGATGATTGCGATCGTTTGTTTATTACCAATCGTATGGTTTAAAGAAAAGAAAATCATTCCACCTCGTGCCGCAATACTTCCGTTAATACTAATGGGAATCTCAGGGGTCGCTCTTTTTAACATCTTTCAATTTCTAGCACTAGAAAAAACATCCGCAACGAATGTAGGGCTTATTTCTACATTAAATGCGATTTCAATTGCACTATTTTCAGTATTATTTCTAAAAGAAAAAGTAAATACACTTCAAATTCTATCCATGATTCTTTCATTCTTTGGGGTTATTCTTGTCCTATTAAAAGGTAACTTTGCACTTTTATTTTCACTACATTTTAATAGCGGCGATTTATGGATGATTGCGGCTGTTTGTATTTGGGGAATCTATTCTGTTTGTAGCAAATGGGCAACAAAAACAACGACACCACTCATGGCAACATTATACTCTGGTATTTTCGGCGTTATTCTATTACTGCCATTTAACATAGGAAGCTTCACTGTTACAAACATAAATACTTCTTTCCTAACATCACTTTTATATACTGGGCTTATTTCTACCGTTCTTTGTATGGTGTTTTGGAATATTGGCGTGCAAAAATTAGGAGCGACTACATCCGGTATTTTTCTAAACTTCAATCCGATTTTCACAGCTATTTTAGCATTCCTTTTCCTCGGTGAAGAACTAACGTGGATACAAATTTTAGGGACAATGATCGTTGTGACAGGATGTTATTTATTTTCTCATTTCAAAACGGTTACTGTTCAACCAACTAGAGCTTTAATGCGAAAACATTCTTAATGAAAAAAACATCGTCATCCGGGTGGCGATGTTTTTATTTACTCTTCATTTCTTTTATATACCGCTTTTCCTCTTCTGGCGATAAACGTTCCGTCGCTTTGCCGGTATCTCCACCTTGAATTTCCCACAAAAAGTTATGCTCCTCAACTGTTTGTGAAAAATCTCCTTTTTCCCATCTATTTATAATAGAAAATAACTTCATTTTATATTGAAAACCTGTACTATTTTCAATATCTCTTTTTACATTAAAAATTTCCTTTTTTGTCATTTCTAAAAATCCCCATTTTTCGGAGGATTTTACTTTTTGGTGCACCATTTTATGCATAGTAGAAATAATTTCACCTTCACTAGCTTGTGGAGATTCTTCTGCAACTTTCTTCTCTTTTTCGTTTTCCGCTTGCTCAATTTGAATATTTTTATTCTCTTTTTCCACATATGCAAGCAATTTCTTTCCACCAACTATAGACGTGATAATTACTATAATTGTAATACATATGCCTACAATCCATTTAAAAAGCATTAGCTCTTCATCGCTTCCTTAACAATATAACTGTCTACATACTGCTTAAACTTCACGATTTTTCCGTTCTCCAGTTGCCATACGTGAACAAACTCTGCTTCAAATGATTTTCCCGTTTCTTTATAAACTCCTGAATAAACACCTTCAGCAATAATTACATCTTTTCCGTTTACTTCATGGTACATATTTACACTCGCCTTAAAATCATCCCATTCTGATCCTAATCGGCTAAATACATTTTCCATTATTGCTTCTACACCTATATAAGTTCCCCCGTACGGGAATCCTTCTGCCTCTGTCCATTCTATTTTTTCAGAGAGGGCTTCTACTAAATGTTTTGCATTTGAAGAAGCTGATCCTTCATACGTGCTTCGAATAATTTCTAAATTTGATTTAGGCATGTTACTTCCTCCCGTTTTATTTATTTTTTACACAAGTCGTAATCACATCAGTTACAACTTGTGTAAAAAAATATTTAAATTATTTTATTCTTAACCAACTAGTTGTAATCATTATAGTTACAATTATGATTCAAGTCAACAATTTATAAATAAGTTTACTTCACTTTCATTACTTTCTCTTTTACGAAACGATCTACATATCCTTCTGCTTTTACAACGAATAAATACGCACCCATTGCTAATAATGCAAGATCTAATTCATACCCTGGATTCTTTCCATCTCCTAATAAACCTGCTGCTCCATTTACCTTTACGATAGCCCCAGCTAAAATAAGAGCGAATAATAGTCCTACATATCTTACGCCTAAACCGATAATTAATAATATACCACCAACTAATTCAACTGTTGCTACGCCGTATGCAAGACCACCTGGTAAGCCGATGCTTGTAAACCATCCTGCTACGTTATCGATACCTGATTGAAACTTCGCTAAACCGTGCGCAAAGAATGTCACTCCTAACACGATACGAATAATTAAATTCCCAATATATTGGTTCATTTTGAACTCTCCTTTTTGTTTTGTTATGGTGAACTTTTATTTACAAGTCAAAACAATACGGTATTTCATTTCATTCGTCAAATACTTTTTTTAAGAAAACAAAAAACATTATCCCTTTTACGGATAATGTTTTCCTACAGAATAGTGCTAATTCAAGCTTTTACTCTATTGCATAAAAAAGTTGAAACATTTTTCCAGCGCCAACATACGGCAATAAAGACAAGTCCTCTTCTACAACCATGCCAACAACATTCACTTTCTCATCTTTAGGCAAATCATGTGTGGCAACTTGCATCTCTCCTGCATATCTACCGTACAATTCATTATCAATTGTAATGCTGCCTTTCTTTCTTGCAATTGTATGCATCGGCTTTAAAATCACTTTATTTCCTTCTCTTGATTCAACTGAACGAATGACATCACGAGCTGGATCTAGTCTATTTGTATGCACTCGCTCCACCACTTTTAACACTTCACTTTTCTCTATCAATGGCTCGTATCGCAGCGGAATAATTCCTCTACTCGCACTCGCTATCTCTTGTACACTTTCTATACTTCCGCTTATATCCCCGATTAACACCTTATCGACACCACAATCTTGTACAAGTTCTAAGTACGCTTCAAGTGGGCGCATATTGCGGTGCTTTTCTAACGTTGGTAAACCTTCACATAGCGGACCACGTTTTTCACCATCTCCCGGAATAAATGCCATCGTTTTTATTCCGCACTCATGTAAGTATTCGTTTTGTTTTTGTAAAAAGGACTTTGCTAGTCCTGTTTCTGGACGCGGATAAAAATTATGCCAAGCTTCTACATTCTCTACTTTTATATTTTCTATGATTAACTCTTTCCAAAATGAATCTGTAATCGTACTCGCATTTAAAGCTACTTTCATTTTATGAGATACGCGTACGATTTCTTTCGGCGTGATGCCGTAGTCCATTCTTAAGCCTGTAATGCCCCAGTCTAATAGCTCCTCCACATTTTCATACGTCATCCCTAAATGATGTAACGATTTTGGAGAAACATCGACCATTAATTCCATTTCATATTTGAGCGCTTGTTTCCCAAGTATTTGAATTAGCTCTTTGTACGTACCAGGATCATCTTCAGGAATGTGAAGTGATGTAAAAATAGATGAAAACCCGTTTTCCTTCGCTACTTTTAGCCACTCTTCTTGCTTCTTTACTCGTTCTTTTGAAAGATAAATTGAAACTCCTATCATATGAATCTCCCTTTCTATGAATAGAAAAAGAGAAAGGAATCCCTTTCTCTATATGTTTTCTGCCATTTCTTCTTTAAAGCCAAAGAAGTACGTAAAAATGAATCCGAAAGTATATGCCACTACTAATCCAAGGAAATATAATAAATATTTATTATCAGCAATTAACGGAATTAATGATAACCCTGATACACCAATTCCGAGTGCGGCTGTTTTCATAACTGCTTGGAATGCACCGCCAACTGCTGCACCTAAACAAGCTGTAAGAAACGGTTTCCCAAGTGGTAATGTAACCCCGTATAATAACGGTTCGCCAATTCCTAAAAATCCAACTGGTAATGCACCTTTAATTACGTTACGAAGTCGTTTGTTTTTCGTTTTCACATAGATGGCAATCGCTGCTCCTACTTGCCCAGCTCCAGCCATCGCGAGTACTGGTAATAAAGGTGTTACGTGCGTTTGATTAATAAATTCCATATGAATTGGTGTTAAACCGTGATGCAATCCGACCATAACGAGAGGTAAAAATGTTCCAGCAAGTACTGCTCCCGCAAATGCGCCGCCAATACTTAAAATACCATTAATTCCGCTTGTAATTCCTTCAGATAAGAAACCTGCTACCGGCTGAATGGCTAACATCGTTACAATACTTACGACTAACACAGTAATGAGCGGTGTCACGATAATATCAACTGCATTTGGCACTGCTTTTCGAACTTGTCTTTCTACTACAACCATAAGCCATGCTGCAAAAATAACTGCAAACAATCCGCCCCGTCCGGGTACGAGCGCTTCACCAAATAATTTTACATTCGCCATCGCCGGGTTAAAAATTAAAATACCCGCAATCGCCCCAAGAACTGGTGTCCCGCCAAATTCTTTCGCTGTATTCCAGCCGACTAAAATTCCTAAGAATGTAAAGATACCGCCACCAATGAGTAGTAGCATTTGTAGCCACGTTGCATTCGGATCAGCACCTGCGTTTTTCGCAAAGTTAGCGACCCCGTTTATAATTCCTGAGGCAACAAGACCTGGAATTAACGGAATGAAAATACTTCCTATTTTTCTTAAAAAGTTTTTCACTGGTGTATTATTTTTCTTCTTAATCTCTGACTTCATTTCTTGCCCAAGGTCTTCAAGGTGATGATCTGCCACCTCACCGATTCGCAGTCCCGTTAAACCTTCCATTTCAGCTGCTACTTTATTTACTGTCCCTGGGCCAACAACAACTTGAAGCGTCTCATCTTCAATAACGCCCATAACCCCTTCAACCTTTTTCAAAAGGTCCATATTCACTTTACTTTCATCATGAAGCGTTAATCGTAGCCTCGTCATACAATGAGCAATGCCACGAATATTTTTTACTCCCCCAAGTTGCTCTGATATTTCTTTGGCCATTCTCTCTTCTTTCTTCATAATAGAATCCCCCTCCCTATTATTTTATAGTGCCTTCTTCACGAACCCTTTCGCTTCTTTTAATTTCTTCAGTGCTTCCCCATACTCACACTGTAGTAACACCATAACAATCGCAGCTTTCACATTACGTTCTGCTTTTTCATAACACTCTGCTGCTATTTCATAGCTCACACCTGTTGCTTCCACAATAATGCGTTTTGATCGTTCTACTAACTTTTCATTTGTAGATTGAACATCTACCATTAAGTTTTTATATACTTTCCCCACACCAATCATAGAAGCTGTTGAAATCATATTAAGTACTAATTTTTGCGCTGTACCAGCTTTCAAACGCGTTGAGCCTGTTAAAATTTCTGCGCCTGTTTCTACTTCCACATTTAGTTTTGCATATTTACTTATTTCAGCATTTTTATTACAAGAAATACTCGCCGTGCTCGCTCCCACGCTAGCCGCGTACTTCAAACCGCCAATTACATAAGGAGTTCGACCACTTGCCGCAATTCCAATCACTGTATCTTTCTCATTTAATCCAATACTTTTTAAATCTTCTTCTGCTAACTCTTCGCGGTCTTCTGCACCTTCCACCGCCTTAGTAAACGCTTTCAATCCACCTGCTATAAATCCTTGTACCATTTTATCATCTGTGCCAAATGTCGGCGGACATTCCACCGCATCCAAAATACCTAAACGGCCACTCGTACCAGCCCCAATGTAAATTAATCGTCCCTCATCTTCAAAGGATTTAATGACAATCTGTACAACCTTTTCAATTTCTTCTATTTCATTTTCAACTGCTAACGCAACAGTTCGATCTTCTTCATTCATACTTTGTAACACTTCTTTTATACTCATCTCATCTAAATTCATCGTCTTCTCATTACGATGTTCTGTCGATAAATTTTCTAACATATTATCACCTGCTTTGAAATTTAATTTCATACTTTCATTATAACTTTAAGAAATTTAAAATCAATATTACTTTATTATTTTATGAAATTTTATTTCTTTTCATGACGAATTTATGTCAGTATACAAAAAAAGATGGGTTCCCCCACCTTCTCATTTTAACTTCCGTAACCGTAGAGCTTCTTCCCTTGTCTCCATAAATTGATCCAGCACTTTATTACCAATACGATTAAAAGTAATCACATATAAAGCATCAATCATATTCAGCTGTGTCATCCTCGAAGCAATACTCGCAATACGATGATCTTGCTCTACATCTGGCATACAAAGACGAATATCCGCTTCTTTATATAAAGGTGATGATTGGTCAAGCTTTGTAATCGCAATAACTGTTGCACCTTGTCTCTTCGCATATTGCGCCATTTCAAGTACATCTTTCGTACGACCAGATGTTGAAATGGCAACAAATATATCGCCCTCTTTTAAATTCGTCACAAGCGGCAACATCATATGAAAATCTGATAGCATCATCGCTGTAAATCCGAGCCTTGTAAATTTATAAGCCCCGTCCATCGCAGGAGTAGCTGATCCGCCTACTCCATAAAATATAATTTTATCTGCATTTACAATACGATCTGCAGCTTTCTCAAGTTCCTTTTTATCTATCGCAGTAACGCTCGCCTCAATTGCAGCTTTATTCACATACGTAACTTTATTAAACAAATCATACGGTCCATCTTCCGTATTCATAACTGAAAAATCATTAATATTATAATCAGCAATCGTCAATTCACGAACGAGCGCTATTTTAAATGCTTTAAAGCTTCCGATTCCGATTGACTTACAAAAGCGAACAACACTTGCTTCACTCGCGCCTGCATTCGTTGACACTTCTTTCGTCGTTAAGTTCGGAACAATCTCTGCATTCTCCATTATGTACATGGCAACCTTCTTTTCAGCTGGTGAAAATTGATCCATATTACTTTCAATTTTAAATAGTAATGTTGAAGCTTTCACTATTTAACCTCCACTTCTTACGGTTGCGTTCACTTATTTTCTCTTGCTTCAAGAAGGTAAAAACCATCATCGCCAGGAGGATGAAACACATTTACAATGCGATTCCCTTTTTGATAAACAGTTCTTTCCCCTTCTGTCCACTTCTTTTCCCAACCGTTCATCCAAATCGCAACATCAGGTAAAAAAGCAGTATATTTCAGCTTCTGGTCGTACTCACCATCTGCTTCTTCCGAGAAAATAGAAACCGGAAAATCTTTCACTTTTGATTCTTTCCATGCAGTAAATGGTATGCACAATACAAGAAGTATAATTACACCTATAATCTTTCCCTTCGTAATCCTCAAACACATCCCTCTCCTTGTCATATCACATACATAGATTTTACCATAATTACAAACCTTTCACGCCACATGACTATTGCTTTTTTCCAATAAAAAAGAGCTTACCTACATCAGATAAGCTCTTCCTTTCTATACAAAATACTTCTTCAAAAGCGGCGGCGTAATAATCGTCGTTAATATAACAACAATAACAATCGATGTGAAATTTTCTTTCGCTAATAAATTCGCCGCAAGTCCATTCGCTGCGATGATAAGCGCCACTTCTCCGCGCGAAACCATCCCCGCACCAATACTAATAGAAGATTGAAGGTTGAACCCTGTCAGTCTTGCTCCTAAACCTGATCCGATTAACTTTGTAAAAATTGCAATAAGCGTCATGATGATAATGAACCAAAGCTGGCTTCCGATACCATGAAATGTAATTTCCATTCCAATACTTACGAAGAACACTGGTACAAATATCGCATAAGCAATCGGTTCAATTTTATGTTCTACTTCGTGCTTATACTCTGTTTGCGAAATGGCAATCCCAGCTGCAAATGCCCCAATAATACCTGCAATCCCCATCATTTCACTGTAATACGAAAATGAGAAACAAATAATAAGAGCTGCACTAATTAACGCTTCTGTTACGCGAAGTGGTACGAGCATTTTCATAATCCATGGAACAACTTTCCAAGAGATGAAAACGATACTTACAAAAAAAATAATTTTCTTTGCAATGACAAGCGTTACATTTACATCTTGTGTACCTAAAAAACTCATCACAAATGCTAATAAAATAACAACAATTACATCATCAAATACAGCTGCACCTAAAATCGTCGTACTTTCTCTCGTATTCATTTTCCCTAAATCTCTTAGTGTTTGAACAGAAATACTAACGGAAGTGGCACAAAGTAATAACCCTAAAAAGATCGCATGCGACTGTAACATTCCAAACGCAAGTCCCGCTAAATACCCACCAAGGAATGGGAAAATAATTCCTCCCATCGCTACTGCGAATGCAGATTTCAAATTTCGATTTAACTCTTCTAAATCTGTTTCAAGTCCTGCCATAAACATAAGTAGTAAAACACCAATTTCACTCAGTTCATCAATGAGTTCAGAACTATTAATAATACCAAGTACAGCCGGACCGATAATAATACCAACGATTAATTTACCAAGTACAGAAGGCTGGCCAAGCCTAACGCTAATATCACCAGCTAATTTCGTACAAAGTAAAATGACGACAAGTTCAAAATAAAATAACATAACATCTTCTCCTACTTTATAAAGTAAAACTTTTATGAGTGGTTTTGTCACTCTGTTAACCCTCGTCCATTCCTGCCAGTAGTTTCCCCTATTCATTCGCATTTTATTTGTCACATTTTTATTTGACAAAATATTCTGAATTATAATAAAATTAATCCAGCAATTTTAAAAAACAACCTACCATAACTGTACCTCCATTTACTTATATACTCTTTTCTAGTGGGCTCATACTATATTCGCAGTTATGAAAATGAAAAAACGGGGGGAGTCCAAAGTGAAGTCATTATTACGAAAAAAACCGCTTAGTACTGAATCACCACGGCAGTTAGATAGAACATTAACTGCACTTGATTTAACATTTTTAGGAATTGGCGCCGTAATTGGGACAGGGATCTTTGTATTAACAGGTATTGTCGCAGCGAAACATTCTGGTCCTGGTATTATGTTATCATTCCTTATTGCTGCATTTACTTGTGCTTGTGTAGCCTTTTGTTATGCTGAATTTGCTTCTTCTATTCCTGTCTCAGGAAGTGTGTACACTTACGCATATATGACAGTCGGAGAAGTCGTCGCCTTCATCGTCGGCTGGTGTTTAATGCTCGAATATTTACTTGCAGTCGCGGCAGTAGCTGTCGGTTGGTCTGGTTATTTACAATCTTTACTACAAGGATTTAACATCCATCTGCCCACCATAATAGCCTCGGCCCCTGGCGTAGGAAAAGGCGGCATTATCGATTTACCAGCTGTTTGTATTTTACTACTCATTACGGGACTTTTAAGTTTCGGTATACGCGAAAGCGCACGCATTAATAATATTATGGTTCTTATCAAGTTAGCTGTTATTATCGCCTTTATCGTAGCAGGGGCAAAATATGTAAAACCTGAAAATTGGACTCCGTTCATTCCATTCGGATACGACGGTATCATTACTGGGGCTGCCACTGTATTCTTCGCCTTCTTAGGCTTTGATGCAATCGCAACCGCTGCAGAAGAAACGAAAAAACCACAGCGCGATTTACCAATTGGCATTATCGGTTCCCTTCTTATTTGTACTGTTTTATACATGATTGTATCTTTCGTTTTAACAGGTATGGTTCCGTATACACAATTAGATGTTTCTGATCCGGTTGCGTTTGCCTTACATTTCGTTGGCGAAGATACAATTGCAGGACTACTCGCTGTTGGGGCGATGACTGGAATGACAACCGTTCTCTTAGTCGTTATGTATGGACAAGTTCGCGTTTCGTATGCAATGAGCCGCGACGGTTTACTTCCAAAAGCGTTAGCACGTGTGAATAAAAGAGTAAAAATCCCTTTATTAAACACGTGGATTACTGGCGTTGTGTCAGCTTTATTAGCAGGACTTTTAGACTTACATTTACTAGCGAATTTAGTAAACATCGGTACGTTAACAGCATTCACATTCGTTTGCTGCGCTGTACTTATTTTACGAAAAACACATCCTGATTTAAAACGTGGATTCCGCGCACCTTTCGTACCTGTATTACCAGTTGTTGCAATTCTTTGCTGTTTATATTTAATGATCAATTTGTCTAAAACGACATGGATAAGCTTTGCAGTTTGGCTCCTAGTCGGCTTATGCTTCTATTTCTTCTACTCTAGAAAACATAGTCATTTAGCTACTGAAAAAACAAATGATGAAAAGAAAAAAGCATAACAAAATAGCTCGCCGATAAAACGGCGAGCTACCTTCATGTCTGATTATTTTTTTCGTTAACGATTGTAAAATGAAAAATATGCCGATGCAAGCTGTAAACGATGCCCAATTTCCTATCGGTGTAGCGTATTTAAAAACGCCAATACCTACAAGCAATAGGAAAATAATCACCTGATATATAAGCTTCCACTTTTGCATATGTTCCCTCCTTTACTTCGTTCCCTTCTTTTTCTTCTTCCATGCATTTAAACTATCAAAGAAGAAGTTAATAAATAACGTGCCTAAACCCGCTAATAAAAACGTCATTAAAAATAGAACCCATATACTTTTCTCTTTTAAGAAATAATATCCTACAAGGAGCACAACCGCGATCCATACATATTCAAGAATTCTTTTTAGCTTTTTCTCTTCCAAATTATTCGCTCCCTCATTCTATGCTATTTTTAGTATAACAAAAAAGAAGCCTATCATGATAAGCTTCTTTTTCTTCTCTCTTATTTGCTTATGCCTTTTTCAACGAGTGAAATCGCATATTCTATCGTACGATTCATCGTTTCTACTTGTGCATCTTTTACTTTCGCATCTTTTAATACAGCTTCTGCCACTGTAATTTTTTGACTCAATGATTTCACCGAACCGTCCGTTACATTTGCAGCTTGCGCTTTTTTCACTACTGCTTTTGCAGATTCAATATTGATTTGTAATTTTTCTTTCAGTGTTTTCGGTTGTTCTTCTGCCACTTTTGATTGTACAAATGTTACATTAGCTGTTTTTAATTCGTTATACGTTTGGACGATTTGCTCTCCAGTACTTCCTACATTTTCAAATGCTTGCTTTGCAGTGTTATAGCTTTTCTCTAATGCTTGAAATGCTTCCTTTGAATATTGACCTGGTTTGTCACCAAACTCATACGTACCAGCTAACACTTCTTTTACTTTTCCAAGCTCTTCATGTAACGCGTTTACTTGCTCTAATTTTGCACGATTAGAAAACTCATTATATGCTGCTAATACTTCTGAAGAACTTAATGCTTTACTATATAATTTTGCAAGCGCAATTTGTCCATTTAGCGGAATACCACCATTCCCATTACTATCAGGGTCTGCTCCAAGCGCAAATGGTACGTTCGGGTGATATACTTTCCCTGTAGCTGGTTGGCTATTTAATTTTTTACCATCTACGTAAATTGCTACTTCACTTCCGTTATACGTTCCTGTTAAATGATACGTTTTATTTGCCTCTAATTGAACGCCAACACGTTTATAACTTCCACCAATATGAGCCCATAATTCTACATAACCACTTCCTGTAGATTCAAAACCAATTCCGCCGCTCTCTGTATTTTGTAAAATACCTTGTCCGCGAATTTCATTCATTGAAAACACAGTTTCTAATGTAAATGTATTTGCTACTTTCTCTTTTTGTGCTGCTGAAAATGGAAGGTATCCAAATGTATTTGCTTTTCCGTTTAGCTTCATAACATTCTTTTTCAATGCTTTATCATATTCAATAGTCACATTACCCTTAACATCACCGTTTGTACCAAATGATGAATTGTCTTTAAATGTACCATCTGCAAAGTTCACATCAAAAACATCCGCCTTTGGTACTTTCACATTCGGGTCAATATTATCTTTTTTCGTAGTAATCTCTGCCGTTAATGGTTGTACACTTTCGTTGCCGAATGAATCAATCGCAACAACTTCCAGTGTATATGTTTTCCCGCCATCTAACCCTGCCAGTGTAAATGTCAGCTCTTTCGGCACTGGATCACGATAAAACTCTGAGAATGCTAACAATTTATTCTTTATTTCTCCCGTTTGCTTATCTCTCGCTTGTACACGGTAAGAATGAACAAGAAGGTTGTCCAACGCTTGCTGAAATGTTACTGTTGCTGCATTTTCTGTTACATTTGATACCGACAACTTCGCATCTTTTGCAAAGTATGGCTTTTCTTTATCACGATCTTCTACATGTGTAAATGTTTCTTTCTTTGATGGCAACTGAATTTTCCACGGTTCGCCTGTCCAAGAATTTGTATGGAAATCACGGCGATTAATCGTTACTTCTTTATCATCTACTTCTACTAATAAACCTTGGCTTAATGTACTAGCTCCTGACGGGATATTTCCTTGTACTTTACCACCTTCAACCTCCATATAACTTACTGAAGATGTGCCAACTGATGTAAAGTCTTTTTGATGAATCGATCTTGGATCATCTAACGGATAATGTGAATGACCTGAAAACGTAATAACTTGTGGGTATTGTTTTAATACCTCATTAATTTTCGCACTATCTTTTGTTCCCCATTCTTGGCTACCGTATACTGTATCTTTAATATGTTGGTGTAAAAATACGAAAATCGGCTTTTCTGGATCATCTTTTTGTGCCTTTTCCATTTCTTCTTTTAACCAATTAATTTGTTTATCTGAATAATATCCATGAGTTGTCCCGTCCTCTGGAGACATAACAAGGAAGTGATAACCCTTTACCACGTTATGATAATAAATTGATTTCATACCTGTTTTTTCTAAGAAACGCTTCTGCGCTCCTTCTACAGATAAACCGTTCCAATAATCATGATTTCCTAAAGAATTCATTCGTACCGCATCTTTATTTGCATTTTCATTATATACTTGCATGAAACGATCATATTGTTGTACCGATCCTGAATCAGTAAAGTCTCCCACAATTACGAACGCATCTTGTTTAGGTGCAAGTGTATTAAGTTGCTCGATTGCTCGTTTCCAGCGAAACGTATCATCCGTTCCACTATTTTTAATATGTACATCACTTACGACTGGAAAAACGATCTTCTTCTCACTTGGTGCCTTTTCTTGCTTCTTCTCTTCCGCTTTGACTGATGTACTCCACGGAAATGATACGAACGCTAATACAAAAACCATTAATAATCCAATAAGGCCTTTTACTTTTCGTAAAATATTTCTTTCCACGTGAATCCTCCTCATAATAATTGATTCATTACAAGGGCTATTTTATCTAAAACATATTAATGCCGTTTAAATAACAAATTAACTTTATTAGATTTTTGTAAATATACAGTTAATTAGAAGTTAAGTCCAACATTCCTCGTACTATTGTATACAACCACCTTTTGTCTAAAAGAGTCTGATTATTCTTTTCCTATGACTATTCACATATAATCTTTTCTATAACACTAATGATAAATTAAAGTTTAAGCCTATTGGACAATCTTAATTTTTAACATTTCCTTCTTTTTTAACACATCGGCCATGCTTCTACATTTAATAGTAGTAAAAGACAACTTAAAAGGAGGGGGTATATTGAAGAATAAAAGAAATATTGGCTGTTTCGCTCCTTTATCTATTATTTGTCCAGACCCTTGTCCACCGTCCCCTCCCCCAAATCCAAATTGCGAGCGAGTAACAAATGAATTTGCAGGGAATTTCCTCATAACTAATAACACCATCCCATCTGCCAAAGATGCATTACAGTCAATGATACTATGGCAAAGTGATGGGATACTACTTATATCAGGTACTGTCTCGGTTTACAATAGTACTAGCAGCACAGAAGCAATTACAATTCAAATCACTGGAGCAGTAACTAATGTTTTCACTGTGTTTCCTGGTAATACAATATCGTACACAGGAAAAGACTTAGAGTCAGTCAGGATTATCAATATACAAAGTAATCCTTCACTATATTTAGAAGGTAAGTACTGTTGCCAATTTACATGTTGCTTATAAAATACTAATTTCATTACGTCCTTAATAAAAAAAGCATACCATTTACGGTATGCTTTTTTATGAAATCGGATAACGTACAGTAATACAAAACTCTCCTTGATTAACAGTTGTGCCTGTCGTAGTAATTCGAACAGTTGTAAAATATCGTACAGTGAAAGTACCACTACTTTGCGGTTGAACAGTAACAGTATCAACTACCGTAGCACCTACTAAAAAATCAACTGTAATTGGAGCCGCCCCTACATCATATTTCACGTAACCTGAACCATATACTTCTTGTGTAATATTATTCGTATATACAATTTGAGTACCAGCACCTGTAATAGACCAGTCTGTACATACTTGATCTTGCACAAGTGTTTTATTAGAACAACAAGACAAACTGGAACTTCTCATTCCCATTTTGATCCTCTCCTATTCTGCTATGAAAGTGGATAACGTGTTGTAATACAAAATTCTCCCTGATACGTTCCAGCAGGTGTTGCAGGTAACACGACTTGTATAATATCAAAACGACGATACGTAAACCCGATACTCGTTCCCGAATTTAATGTTTGTGTATCTAGTACAGTACCAGCAGAATCAAGCACCTCTACAGTAATTGGACCTGGTCCAACATCATATTTAACAAAACCAGTACCAACTACGTTTTGGCTAATATTATTTGTATAAAGAACATTATCAATTGCTGTTGCAACTACAGTAGCAGACCACGGACTACACACTTTATCTTGTACATAATTTTTATCTGGACAACAAGTTAATGCAGCCCCTGAGCACTCACAAGACATAGTTGTTTCCCCTCTCTCTTTTTTTATTCCCTATATGTGTATGTCCTTTAGAGTCTTTTGCCTGTACTATTCATCTATTTTCAAAAAATAAGAAAACTCCTGTACTAATGACTAGATAGATTCCGTTCTATTTCTTTTTTTCATAAATTTATAGATTAAAATACCACCTACAACAATAACTACGACTAGTAATATCGGTAGCATATATTGTCCAACAACATCCGCCGCTTTTGCCCAATGCGGACCTAATTTCATCCCAAAATAAATATACAAAGTCGTTAACGGGAACATTGCTACAAATGTATATATACTAAATTTCCATATGTTCATTTTTGCCATACCACATGGAACAGAAATAAGCGTTCGAACTCCCGGTACAAAGCGTCCAACAAATGCTACAACTGGTCCATATTTCTCAAAGAAATCATCTGCTTTTTGAATTTGTTCTTCTTTAATAAAGAAGTATTTCCCGTACTTTATTAATAGAGGACGACCACCGTAATAACCGAG
This sequence comes from Bacillus pretiosus, assembly GCF_051294775.1. Taxonomy (NCBI): domain Bacteria; kingdom Bacillati; phylum Bacillota; class Bacilli; order Caryophanales; family Bacillaceae; genus Bacillus; species Bacillus pretiosus. Next base: position 74,946 of record NZ_JBPPHF010000003.1, on the reverse strand, counting down.
TGCGTATAACGTTAATGGTCCTGTCGTTCCCCCCAGTGTTCCAGCTAATACAGCTAGCCAAAAATTCATATCCCCCTCGTACACCCAATATCCAACCATGGGCAACACTACTTCTGCTGGAATAAATTCAAACGTTAATGCTAACACAACTCCAAAATAAGAAAACTGCTTTAAAAACTCGATTATATCTAAAATAATTTGCTCCATATTTTTAACTCCTATCCTACGTTTACGTTATGCTTTTCTTGTAATTGAACTGGCGCCATTTTTACAATTCGGTTCAAAATGAATAACACAATTCCAATATCATCTAAAATACCGATAAACGGCAGGAAGTCTGGAATTAAATCGAGCGGCATCGCAACATACCCAACTAAAAAAGCAACAGATAAAATTTTCTTCTTTATTGAAACCTCTTTTGAAGTAAAAAAGTCAAATAGGAATGGAACGAAACGACGGACATGAAATACAACTCTTAATCTACTAATAAGTTTTTTCATTTTTATTTCTCCTCTCTTTGTATACAAAAAGGACCCTACCAAATATGGTAAGGGTCCTAAAAAAGACAATAAGGGGCCTTTACCATTGCTGGTAAAGGTCTCACTAACAACGAAACGTTGCCAATAAAGCCGAGGGTTTCTCCCTGTAATGACGACTTTATTGTAATAAGTTACTCCCCTTTATACACAATTTTATACACTCACATTAAAATATTTCAGAGGGCTTGTCAATATATTTTATATCCCAATCCCTCCTGCTTACCCTTCCGTAAAAAACAAAAAACGTATAGGAAATTTCTTACTATCTCATAATATACATAATCATTTTTGAATGAAAGGAGAGGTTTCATTTGCATACCGTATGGAAAGGTGCACTTTCACTTGGACTATTAAATATAGGAATTAAACTATATAGCGCCGTAGAAGAAACCGATATAAAATTTTTAAGTCTCCATAAAGAATGCTTAACACCTATTAAATATAAAAAATTTGCTCCTGATTGTACGGATGAAGAAATTGATGATAAAAATATTGTAAAAGCCTATGAATATGCACCTCATAAATACATCATTATTGATGAAAAAGAATTAGCTGCGTTGCAAAAAGCTCACGAACCACGATCCATTCGTATTATATCTTTTATCCAAAATAACGAAATCGATTCTGTTCTTTATGACCGTTCTTATTTTATAGGCCCTATCCCAGGACATGAAAAATCATATTTATTATTAAAAGAAGCTCTTGAACGTACAAATAAACTTGGGCTTATTCATATTTCTATTAGAAAAAAACAACATTTAGCTATTATCCGTAACTTTGAAGATGGACTTATGTTACAAACCATCCACTACCCTAATGAAATTCGCGATATAACAAATACACCTAACTTACCAAGTAATGAAAATTACCCTATCCAAAAACAAGAACTCACCGCAGCAATTAATTTAATCCACCACCTTACAAATCCTTTTGAACAAGAAATGTATATAGATGAATATACAGAAGCCCTTACCGAATTAATCGAGAATAAAATTGAACAACAGGAAAAAACTGAAACAATCTCTCCAGCTCCGAACATCATTAATATTATGGAGACATTACAGGCAAGCATTGAACAAGCAAAAATAAAAAGAGAAAACAAAAAAGAACAAGAGGCCAAATGAAATTGACCTCTTGTTCTTTAAAGCGGATTACATTTCGGCATTTCGATTCCAGATGATTGAGCTAATTTTAATAAATAATAACATTCCTCTCTTGCCATATGATCTGCCATTCTAGCTGATAGTGCACTTAATACTTCATGCGATAACTCGAGCTCTTCCACTTCATGTAAAAAATGCGAAAATAATTTCAATTCAAGTGAAACATCTTTTGTAAACTTCTTTAATGCTGGAAAATGATGAAGCTCCGTTCGTAAATACCCAGTCATCTCAACTGCCTTTAAGTAAAATTGTTCAAAATGCTTCGTAAATTCTTCGCTTTTCTCTTTTAATCTTTTTTCAACAAGATCTAGCCCACCAGAAATAGAGCCCGCATGACCAGCCGCATCCGTTAACCAAACGAGATGATAATGCAATTCATGAAAAACAGGCGGAACTTCCCCTTTCTTCAAAAACTCTAAAACCGTTATATACTCTTCCACTTCGTTTACCATATGATTAATAAAAGTTGGTGTAAAATGAATAGTAATTTTCCCTTCCAACTGCTTCTGTATAATACTTAATTTAAACGTCCGAATTTCCTTAGCAGCTTGTTCTGCCTCTTTTGAGAATGCCATCAGATTCACATTCCGAACTTTATTTAACAGGTTCGTAAATGTTTCAACAAAGTAAGTAGCTTTTTTTATATCCTCTTTTTCCTTCGGAGCTAATGCATCAAGTAAAAATTGTGCATGATCAGTAAGTACCTTTAGCCAAAATTGATGCTCAAACAACGCACTTTCTTCATAATTTCTCTCCACTAAATCCCCTCCGTTTATTCATCCTTCTCTACCACTTGAAGTTTATATCCATCTGGGTCTTGTACTACAATACTTTTCTCACTTTTGTTTTCTGTATATGCAATTTTATAAAATACTAACCTCTTCTTTACATTCTCTATGTTAGAAATTGAAAACGTTAGAACATCAACTGAGTCCGTAACACTCTTCTCACGCCCGCCCAAGCTGCGATTCATAACAAAACTAATTCTCGTTGAATCGGTATCATACCAAACCCCTGTAATATCTAATTGCGGCCTCTCTGAACTAGGTGTTATTCCTAAAATCCCTTCGTAAAAATACAGAGTTTCCTTTAAGTTCTTTACTTCTAACACAATTAAATTCTTTACATTCTCCACATTCATTCCCCCTGTACTTATTACTTTTTTATATGTGTCATAAATGCTCATTATGTCTGAATACAATACGTAGTAATGAACATGTAAGGAGGTTTATTCGTGAATAAATATATGAGATCATTCGTGCCCTATCATAGTCCTCTCGACCCTTGTCCTCCTATCGGAAAAAAATATTATTCTACTCCTCCTAATTTATTTTTAGGCTTTCAACCGCCAAACTTACCACAATTCACGCCAAAAGAAGCGCTACAAAAAGGGACTTTATGGCCTATTTTTTATGACTATTATGAAAATCCTTATAAAAAAGGGCGGTGACTACTGACGTGACTCAATCGCTACCAGAAGAATACTATCAGCTTTTACTGGAGCTTCAAGAACTGGACTTTGTACTAGTTGAACTCACTCTTTATTTAGATACACATCCAGATGACACCGCTGCGATTAATCAATTTAATGATTTTTCCTATAAACGGCGAGTATTAAAACAAAAGATGGAAGAAAAATACGGGCCACTCCAACAGTTTGGAAACAGCTATTCCAATGCTCCTTGGGAATGGAGCAAAGGTCCTTGGCCATGGCAAATATAAAGGAGAGAAACTATGTGGATTTATGAAAAGAAATTACAATACCCAGTTAAAGTGGGAACTTGCAATCCAGCACTTGCAAAATTATTAATTGAGCAATATGGCGGTGCAGATGGCGAGCTAGCTGCTGCACTACGTTACTTAAATCAACGTTATACAATTCCTGATAAAGTCATTGGCCTACTTACTGATATTGGTACAGAAGAATTTGCTCACCTTGAAATGATTGCTACGATGGTTTATAAACTAACGAAAGATGCAACTCCTGAACAAATGAAAGCCGCTGGACTTGATCCTCATTATGTTGATCATGATAGTGCACTTCATTACCATAATGCTGCTGGTGTTCCCTTTACTGCAACCTATATACAGGCTAAAGGTGATCCAATTGCCGATCTATACGAGGATATCGCAGCTGAAGAAAAAGCACGTGCAACATATCAATGGCTAATTAATTTATCAGATGATCCAGATATAAATGACAGCCTACGCTTCTTACGTGAACGAGAAATTGTCCATTCACAACGTTTCCGAGAAGCAGTTGAAATTTTAAAAGAAGAACGTGATAAAAAAATATTTTTTTAAAACACGTATCCTAGTGATATGTGTTTTTTTACGTTAAAAGTTAAATCCTTCCTATTAAAGATATAAATAGTATATTTATTCGATTTAATGTATTATTTTTTAATATTTTCAAAATTCCCTATTGCTTTCTAGTCATCAGACCTTTAAAATAGTAACAGTTACTCGACAAATTATTTGAATTTTCGACAAAAATACTCATTAGGAGGATTTTCTTTATATGCGTACAACTTTAAAGCCAGCGCAAATACTTTCGATTAGTTTATTACTATTCGCAGTTTTCTTCGGTGCTGGTAATATGATTTTTCCGCCCCTTCTCGGTCTTTCTTCCGGAGAAAATATGTGGGTCTCCATTACAGGATTTATTATTACAGACGTCGGTTTATCTTTACTAGCTATCGTCGCTGTTGCCCTTGCCGGTGGTAGTTTTAACACTTTAGCAAGCCGTGTTCATCCAAAATTCGCAGCAATATTCGCTATCATTATTTATCTTTCAATCGGCCCACTATTTGTTATTCCACGAACTGGATCTGTATCTTACGAAATTGGGATTGCACCACTTTTCCCGGACCAATGGTACTCTATGTTAATCTTTAGTGCGATTTTCTTTACAATCGTTTACTTCTTATCATTAAATCCATCAAAATTAGTAGATCATATTGGAAAAATATTAACGCCAATTTTACTTGGAATTATTGCAATTATGGCAACAAAAGCGATTCTTTCACCAGGAACGTTTACAGAACCTATTGGTGACTATAAAGAAATTCCATTTTTCAAAGGATTTCTTGAAGGATTTTTAACGTTAGATGCAATCGGTGCTCTCGTATTATCAACAATTGTTGTAAATGCAATTCGCCAAAACGGTATACAAGAGAAGAAATCAATTGCGAAATATACAATTATTTGCGGAAGCATTGCAGCCTTATTCTTAACAATTGTTTATTTCTTACTTGGTTATATCGGCGCTTCAAACGGCAACTTAGGACAATTCGAGAACGGTGGTCAACTATTAGCTACTGTTATGTACCAATTCTTTGGGACAAGCGGTAATGTTTTATTAAGCATCGCCATTATTTTCGCTTGTTTAACGACAGCCATTGGTGTTGTAAGTGCATTCGCCAACTATTTTGCAACAGTATTAACAAACGTTTCTTACAAAAAGCTCGTACTATACGTTTGTATTTTTAGCTTCGTGATTTCAAACTTAGGATTAAGTTTATTAATCAAAATTACATTACCTGTATTAATTATTTTATATCCAATTACAATCATTTTAATTTTCGTATCATTTCTTGATAAATATACGAAACGTAAACCTTCTGTCTACATCGGAGCAATGATCGCAGCATTCATTATTAGCTGTATTCATGCACTGGATAATGTGGGAATGATACCAAGTTTTATCGCTAATATCGTACACACCATCCCTTTTTATAACTTAGGAATTGGTTGGATTATTCCAGCAATCGTTGGTGGTATAATCGGATACTATATTCCTCAAACAGAAGCTGAAGGTGAAGTTTCTACAAAATAAAAAAAAGAAGCAAGCATGAAACCCATGCTTGCTTCTTTTTTATTTTCTATCGCTACATACAATATTTGTGTACGAACGGACCGTTAACGTATAGTAACTAAAGTAAATGATTATATACACACCTATACTGCCTAGTAAAGGAAGGCTATATTCAAACATTCCTGTAAAGCCCATCAAACTTAAAAATGCAAAGAATGTATGACATATTGCCAGCAATAATGGTACTATGAATATCGCCCCCACTTGCTTTCTTACAGATTCTGTTGCTTCCTTTTTCGTTAGTCCAATTTTCTTTAACATTCCGTACGCTGGTCGCTCTGCCATCGCTTCTGTTATTTGTTTAAAGTATAAAATACAACCTGTTGCAAGAATAAAAACAATCCCTAAAAATACGCTAGCAAATAATAATACTGCACCATCTTGCAATTCAGATTGGCTCGCCTCTTCAAATGATTGGAATTTCACTTCTTTAGGAATGATTGTCCCTAGCTCTTTCGTTAGCTCTCTATTACCGTTTCCTTCAACGATAAATCCGCTAACTGTTGAAACATCCTTTCCTTGCTGCAACTTATTAAATAGCGAATCTCGAACAACAAGCCCCACTGGTGCAAGTTTCGCACTAACAACTGTTTCTTCGCGGTGATCAACGATTGTTAAACCACTCTTCATCCCTTCAAAGGACACATTACTTCCTTCAAGCGAATTCTTTTCGATGTTATATGATTTATATGGATCTAATAAAATAACTTCCTTTTCAGAACCGAGAATAACTTGTTTATTGCCTAACATAGAAGCTGATTTATTATAATCTGTCACTTTTATAACTTGTACATTACCATTACCTATTAAATACCCTGTTAATATTTGTTCTCCATCTATCTTCCCTTGCATAGACAGCATAGCTACAGACGTTTCATTTTTAATTGCTAACTCATGCTTTTGAATTTCTTCTCTAACTTTCTTATCTAATCCTTTTCCAGTTGTTACATATTCATAACTAACTGGATTCATTAATGCCGCTGTCTTCTGCGCTCCATAATACATACTAGAACTAATTCCAATCGTACATAATGTTACCGCACTTAATAAAGATAATAGCGCCAGCATCTTTACGTTCCCTTTTATTCTAAAGAACAATGAAGAAATCGATAAAATGTTCGTTCCATTCCAATATTTCGTTTTATCTCCCTTTATTTTATGGAGTGATTTCACTGTATATTGCTCAAATAGTAAAAACGTACCTTTTACAATACAACCAAAAATAAGTAGACCTGTAATGAAAATGGCCCCAAACCCAAAGATTTGTGTAAGTAGCGCAATGATATAACCTGTAATTAATAAAGCAATCGCTCGTTTTGCCTTCTCACTTGCATACGTAGGTGCCTCTTCTTTCTGATTTTCACCATATAGTAATTCAACTAAACGATGCTCATAAATTAACTTTTTACTTTTCCATGATGCAATAAAGAAAATTGCGCCTATCGTTATAAGAACTTCTACTATAGATAAAAATGAAATCGTAAATGTGAACGTAAACGCACTTCCCATTAGCTTCACAAGAAGCCCTGCGCACATATTCGCTATAAATAAACCAGCAAGAATACCTAACACACTTGCCGCACCACCAACTAATAACGTTTCATAAAAGAGTAACTTCGCAATTTCTTCTTTACGGATACCTAATAAACTGTATAGCGCAATTTCTTTTTTCTTCTTTCGCAAAAAGAAGCTATTACAATAAAAAATAAATATCGTTAAAAAGATAATTAACAATATTTGTGCAAACGTAAATGTCGTTTCCACTTTATCCGACTCTTTTAAAAGAGCTACTACACTTTCATTTCGTTTAATCGATACGAATGTAAAATAAATAATAATGCTGCCTACTAATGAAATAAAGTATAGAAAATAATCTTTCATATTTCGTTTTATGCTACGTTTTGATACTTCTAAAAAATCCATCGTACACCTTCACCCGCTCTCGCATTTCTCTATACATGAAGTGTATACGAAATTGTATTTCTCCCCTATCGATTTTCATTACATCTCTCTTACGATATTGTAATATAGCAAAATAAAAGAACCTAGTTTCCTAGGTTCTTCACATCGTATGTTTAAAAGTAAATAACTCTTCTTTTGACTGCACAGCAGATTGTTCCTCTTCTATAGCGTCCTTCTTTATCTCTCCTCCTAACCTTACTTTCATCATCGCCTCTTCTATACTTTTTACAATCATATTTCCTGAAAAAATAGTAAGTCCAAAAAATGTAATGGGAACGAGCGGGATCCACGGATTCACTGTTAATGATCTAAAATAGACTCCAATTAAACCTGACCATAAAAAATCACTAGGTTATGATCCTAGTGATTCTTTATGCGCATGCCCTTCTCTTTTCGCAAACGGCATATACAAAATAAAACATCCAATAAGCGCAGCTATTTCTAATGAAATAATATAGTAAGGGTGTGGCCCTAACATATCGAGTAATGAAGCAGTTTCTGGCTTACGAGCTAAAAACATATAATTGCCACCTGTTTTGTAATTCACAAAAGAAACGATTGGAATTATTATGTTTAAAAATATCATCGTACGCTTAATTGATTGCAAGGTCGGTCTATATCCTTCTACCCACGTCATAAAGAGTGGTGCCCAAATGAGTAATACATGCGCAACGAAGAATTCTATAAAGCGAAAATGCGGAAAAGCATATTGCACGTTCGGCGTTAAAATAGCTTGTGATGCACCGATAATCCCTGTAAAAAATACAATCTCATATATGCGGTAACTTTTCGTTACAATCATAATCGATGCTAACAATAAACTAATCGTACATAGCTCAAATGGTAATGAAGTGCCTAGTTCAAAAATCCCCGCTTTCCATTCCCACATATGGAGCCCAATTTCACTCCCAACAAATAAAAATGCAATCGCATATCGAACCGTTATATTCCACTCACTTTGCCGTAATATATCTTGGTATTGATACAGAAAAAATATCCCCACCAACATAATAAATAATATAAGGACGTGTTGCCTTGAGTATGGAATAAATGGTTTTAATGGATGCGCACTAAAATAAGCTTCCATCTTACCTCCTCCTCTCTTTCATACAATATTATTGTAAGAAAGAAACGACGAGTCAATTCATTTGCTTACACTAGGACAAGCTCTACCTTACATTTACATATTCATACCTTACAAAACTGTAAGGTTATTGTAAGCTAAAACGATTTGTCAGATTCTTCACCTCTTCTATACTGAATGTAGATACTAAAACGAACGAAAAGGTGATAAATAAATGAAGAAGAAAAATAAAGTGTTAATTACTAGTGTAGTAGCAATCGGTATTGCAGCTGGATCATATTTTGCATTTGCTGGCGGTAGTTCAGAAGTAGCAATGGCATATAGCGGATATAAAGTAACAGAAAAACAAATTGAAAACGCGCAAAAATTTGGCGGTGAAGTCATTCCAAACGGCATCGAAACAATTTCATTTGATCCAACAAAAGGTACGTATGAATTAGCTGTTAAAAAAGGCGATGAAGTTAAGAAAGGGCAACTCCTTTTTAAATATAATGACCCTACTGCGAAACAAGGTGTAACGGAAGCAGAAATGCAAAAGAAAATCGCACAAAAAGAAGTAACATTGTTCCAAAAACAAATTGATACAGCGAAACAAAAATTACAAAAAGATAAAAATGCAGGCCTTCCTGCTGAAGCATTAAAAGCATCAGAAATCGAAGTACAACAATTAGAATCACAAATTGAAATGAAAAAGTTTGAAGTTGAAAAATCTGATGAAATGATTAAAGCAGCAAAAGAGAAAGTAAATACACTTTCTGTAACGAGCCCTACTGATGGCGTAATTGATGATATCGTAAAAACTGCTGATGAAAAAACAGGTATGAGCGGCATTACACTTCGCCATGCTGGGCCATTTAAAGTAAAAGGTCAACTTTCTGAATATGAGCTTGCTAGTATGAAAGTCGGGCAAGAAGTAACTGTTTCCTCAAAAACTGTCGCTGGTAAGACTTGGACAGGAAAAGTAACAGAAATCGGTTCTACACCATTAAAGAGCATGGATGAAAACAAAACAGTTTCTAACTATCAATTCACTGTCACATTAGATAATAGTGAAGAATTACAAAACGGCTTCCACGTTTACGTAACAAGTAAATCTGGCGAAGCAACTGGTACGATTGTTCCGAAAAGCAGCATCGTGAAAAAAGGTGACAAAAATATTGTCTTCGTTGTAAAAGACGGTAAAGCGAAAGAACAAGCTGTTACTGTTGAATTCGAGACTGATAGCGAAGCAAAAGTTTCTGGAGTGAAAAAAGGAGAGCAAATTATCTCTAAACCTGAAAAAGACTTAAAAGATGGTATGGAGGTCGTCGCCCGATGATTAACTTAAAAGGCATCACGAAATCTTTCCAAAATGGTGCAGAATCCGTTCAAATATTACACGGCATTGACGTAACACTGAACCAGGGAGAATTCACTTCTATTATGGGACCATCTGGTTCTGGTAAATCAACATTAATGAACATTATCGGCTGCTTAGATAAACCAACGACAGGTGCGTATGAACTAGCTGGTCAAAATATTTCAAACATGTCTGAGACAGAACTTGCACGCGTTCGTAATAAAGAGATTGGGTTCGTATTCCAAAACTTCATGTTATTACCGAGACTTACAGCACTTCAAAATGTAGAGCTACCTCTTATTTACGCTGGAGTCGATAAAAAAGAAAGACGCGAGCGCTCATTAGCCGCTTTAACAAAAGTAGGTTTAGCTGATCGTGCTACTCACCTACCGAACGAATTATCAGGTGGACAAAAACAGCGTGTCGCAGTCGCCCGTGCAATCGTAAATAATCCAAAGTTCATTTTAGCCGATGAACCGACAGGAGCACTTGATACGAAAACAAGTACACAAATTATGGATCTCTTTTACGAATTAAACAAACAAGGCTCAACAATCATTATGATTACCCATGATCGTGAAATTGGGGAAGCTGCAGCAAGGCAAATTGTAATTCGTGACGGAAATATCGTCCAAGATTGGAGAGGTTAATTTTGAACACGAGTGAAAATATACGCATGGCCCTTTCCTCTATCTTTGCCCACAAAATGCGTTCCATCTTAACGATGCTAGGAATTATTATCGGTATTAGTGCCATTATTACTATCATTTCAATGGGTGATGGTACAAATGCAAAGTTTAAAGAAGAATTAGGCCAAGGAAAAGATAATGAAATAACGATTTACTACAACAACCCTGATTATGGAACAGATAGTGCCAAAATCACACCTGATATGCTAAACCGTCTTCAAACTGTGCCAGGCGTTAAAGATGTTTATCCAGATGTAAGTATGAAAGTAAAAGCATCTGCTGGTTCAAAAGATGTCTCTCTTGATTTAAAAGGTGGAACAGGTGCCTTTATGACAGATTCGAAAATAAAATTAGTTCACGGTCGTGAATTAAACGACAGCGAATTAAACCAAGCAATCCCTGCTGTTATATTAAATGAAGAAGCTTTCAACAAATTATTTAGTAGTGGTTGGGAATCAAATCAATACACAGATATAAAAGGAAAGCCGTATAAAATAGTCGGTGTATACGAAACGAAAAGCGAATTTGGAATGCCTATGCCTGAAGGTTATACATCACTTGAAAACGCGCCTGTCATTTCAGGAGTAAATGAGTATGACTCTGTCAGATTAACAATGACCTCTCCGACAGAACGTAAAAGTGTAGAAAAACAAGCCGTTTCTGTTTTAAATGAAATGAAAGCTCCTAAATTTGAGCACAAATTCGAAGCACAAGACTTAGGTGAATTTACGAAGCAATTAGACGAATCTATCGGTATGATGAAAATGGTATTCGGTGGTATTGCCGCTATCTCCTTACTTGTTGGCGGTATCGGTGTAATGAACATCATGCTTGTATCTGTAACAGAACGTACACGTGAAATTGGTATTCGTAAAGCACTTGGTGCAACGCGTGGTAAAGTATTAACACAATTCTTAATTGAATCTTGTATTTTAACAGGACTCGGTGGTTTCATCGGATTCATGCTCGGTATCTTCTTCGCTTGGATCGTCTCCATCTTTGCCGGATGGCCACTTGTTGTCTCAAAAGAACTTGGACTTCTTGCAGTAGGTATCTCCATGTTAATCGGTATTATATTCGGTCTACTACCAGCTAACAAAGCTGCAAAACTTGATCCAATTGAATGTTTACGATATGAATAAACAAAAACGTAGGAATTTACACTCCTACGTTTTTTTATTTATCCCGCTTTAATGGGCAGTAAGACCCCCACTGATTAAAGTTTCACTTTATCTATTAAATCGTGTTTCTTCTATTATATATGTTTCACGTTTTACATACCTTTAACTATTTCAAAGTACTAAAGCTATTATAGAATCCTATTATTGCAAAAATAATATGTGACAGACTAAAATCAAGGCGTAATTTTTTCCATACCTCGACTTATTTTGTAACAATTATGGCGATATTTTATCGATTTTCACCTCATTTATATTTCTCTACAACTAAAATAGTTATTTTTACATAACTACTTTCCTGTTCCAATAGAAAAAAATGCCGTTTTTGTAATGATTTCGAAATGATTACGTAACACTACAGAAACGTTATTAACCTATTAGAAATTGAAATACTCCTCTTTTTATGTATTGTATGCTCTAACCTCCCCTATAAACTATAAGAAAGCGCTTTTAGGATATTACTGGAATTATTACAGAATATTAATGACCCGTTACGAAACCTTTGTAATTTTATGTTTTCCGCAAATAAGAAAATAATGGTTGCTATAATGAGGTCAACGAAAACAAATGCAATGGAGGCTATTATGAAAAAATTTATGGGTATAGCAACAGCAGCGGTTTTTGGTCTTGGGATTTTCACAACATCTGCTAAAGCAGAAACAATCGTAACGACTGATGTACTAAATGTACGAGAAAACCCAACTACTGAATCAAAAGTTGTAGGAAAATTATTAGATGGATATAAAGTTAACGTTTTACATACAGAAAACGGATGGTCAAAAGTGAAATTAAACAGCGGTAAAGAAGCTTTCATTAGCGCTGACTATACTAAAGACACTTACTACGTAACAGCAAACGTATTAAACGTACGTGCTGGTGCAAACACAGACTCAGAAATTCTTGGTAAATTGAAACAAGATGATGTAATTGAAACAACACACCAAGTACAAAACGACTGGATCCAATTTGAATATAACGGCAAAACAGCTTATGTTCATGTTCCTTACTTAACAGGTAAAGCACCAGTTAAAGTTCAACCAGTAGTTAAAGCTGAAAAAACAACTAAAGTTCAAGATACAGCTAAAGCAGTGGAAGCAACTAAAGCTCGTGAAGTAGCTGAAACGCAAGCTAAAGCTAAGGCGGAGGAAGCAACTAAAGCTCGTGAAGCAGCTGAAGCTCAAGCAGAAGCTAAGGCTCAAGAGGCAGCTAAAGCTCGTGAAGCAGCTAAAGCCGGGGCAGAAGCTAAAGCTCAGGCAGCAGCTGAAGCTCAAGCAGAAGCTAAGGCTCAAGAAGCAGCTAAAGCTCGTGAAGCAGCTAAAGCTCAAGAAGCAGCTGAAGCTCAAGCAGAAGCTAAGGCTCAAGAAGCAGCTAAAGCTCGTGAAGCAGCTAAGGCTCAAGAAGCAGCTGAAGCTCGTGAAGCGGCTAAGGCTCAAGAAGCAGCTGAAGCTCGTGAAGCGGCTAAAGCTCAAGAGGCAGCTAAAGCTCGTGAAGCGGCTAAAGCTCAAAAACCTGCTACACAACAACCTGTTGCAAAAGAAACTGAAACAAGTGCACCATCATCTTCTCGTGAACTACGCGTTGTAGCAACAGCTTACACAGCAGATCCACTTGAAAATGGTTATAAAGCAGGCGACCAAGTAAAATCAGCTTTAGGTCACAACTTAACAGCTAACCCAAACATGAAACTAATTGCAGTTGATCCAAGTGTCATTCCATTAGGTTCAAAAGTATGGGTTGAAGGTTACGGAGTAGCAATCGCTGGTGATACTGGTGGAGCCATTAAAGGAAATAAAATCGACGTTTTAATGCCTGATAAAGGTACATCTAGTAACTGGGGACGTAAAACAGTTACAGTTAAAGTATTAAACTAGTTCGTATAAAAAGAGTCAGTCTCATTGAGGCTGACTCTTTTTTTGATTCTCACATTCTAACTTTCTCTTGAAACTTTCACTCTGACATAAATAAGTTCCCTCGGTTTTTATATACTTTATCAAACGCCTTTAAAACTTCTTCATGATTAACAAACTTAGGTAAAAAACGAAGAGCGATGACAATCTCCTTCTCTCCCGTCCAAATTAAATCTATCTCTTTGCATTCTATATAATTTCACAAAAAAAAGAGGATGCCATAGCATCCTCTCCTGCCCTTCCCTATTCCACACAAGTAAACTGCGTCCAAGCTCCTACATAATCTAGTAAGAATAACTCTTCTTCTGCAATTGTACCGACAATATTTTTCCGTTCATCTATCGGCATTTCTTTTAGAATGATTTGTAGTTCACCTTTATACTTACCAAACGAGTTGTTACCAATTACAACTTGCCCTCTTTCCTGTAATACACTTTCGCGCACTGGGAAGTCATAGTCTTTGTACTTTTTACGCACTTCTGTAGAACGTACCATATATTCTGTTATGTCACCGCGCCTTACATGTAATTCTTGCAGCGTGGCTCTCTTTTCTACTTCAGTCGCTTCGTCTACAAAGTGTACTTTCAGCTGTAACATGTAACGATTTAAGTTTCCTAGTTTCTCTAACTCTTCTTCACTCGCGTAAGCATTTCCAATAATAACGTCATCAATAAGCCCTGTCGCCCATAAATGTTTCGCTTGTACTTCAATCGGTAAGTTACGATGCTCTTCTAACGTACATAATCCGTCATTAATATCCCATGGACCGATGTTAGCTGCATGTGACGTAATAAACGCTGCCGTGCGAATGCCATGCTTTTTAAAGCGTTCACTACAGCGAATGAAATAATCATACGGAAGACCAGTGAATTTTTGCGGATAAAAGTTATGACAGCCAATTAAAGCTGGTTTATTCGCCTGATGCGAAAGGATATTCTCTAAGTATGCAATATCGTTACTTACGTTTAGTTCAATTTTTAAGCCGTACGGATTATTCGTCATTTTTGCTTCTGTTAATCCGTCAAAACCTAAATCTAAACGAATACCGTCTGCACCTAACTCTGCAAAGAATGATAGATCACTATAGCTAATACTAAGTTGATCGAATACTGCCGGAGCTACATCTAAAATAACTTCCATATTGTTATCTTTTGCATGATTAATAATTTCTTTAAATTCAGCTACAATTTCTTCTTTTGGACGATTCACAGATAATAGACATGTGAATATTCTTGAAAAACCGTGGCGTGCCGCTGCCGAAATGTATGCCATATCTTGTTCTTTCGTTGAATGCTCTGGATAAAGTGAAATTCCTAATTTACGCTCCATGCTTTTGCATCTCCTTCACACGTTGTATTAATGCCATGCTCGTAAATCTATATTTTGCAGATAAACATGTTGCACATAAAATCGTTGGTACAATAATTACGTACGGTGATTGTAAGCTTAGCATTACATATGCACCCATTGAACTACCGATAAATACAATTGATACGAGTAGTAACACTAATAAAGATTTACTTTGTACCCATTTTGAATAATGTGCAATAAACTGCCCCGCTACAAATGTAATTAAGATGATAATTGCTCCGAGCATTCTGTTTTCTCCTCTCCTGCTAATTGTTGTTTCTCATACATTTTGAAGAATGGATAGTAAATAACGAATGAGATAACAAAGTTAATAAGTACAAGTACACCAGCCATAATTGTCCAGTCCGTACTAATAATCGCTGCAATTGGTGCTAACATCGTAAATGGCAGTTTCGCCATCATGAGCGGAATCATGCCTGAAACAACTGCGAAATATGATACTGTCGTTGTAACTAACGGTGTTATAACGAATGGAATAATTAAGATTGGGTTCATTACAATTGGTGCCCCGAAAATAATCGGTTCGTTAATATTGAATAAACCTGGCACGAATGATAATCTACCTAACTCTTTTAGGAATTTAGATTTAGAGAACATAAACATAATAACTAAAGCTAAAGTTGAGCCTGATCCACCGATCCATACGAACCATTGAATAAATTGCTCTGTAAATAAGTTTGGTAATTGATGTGCATTTCCTGTAGCTGTGAATACTTCCATATTTTCAAGAATTGCTGAATCCCACATCGGACGAATGATTGGTCCTAAAATCGCTGGGCCATGTATACCGAATGACCAGAAGAACACGATTAAGAATACTGTTAATAAACCGCCGAATAAATTATTTCCTACTAATACTGATTTTAGTGGTGCGATTAAATATGTGATTGTTGTATTCACATCGAATTTTAAACCGTAACGAATACCCCAGAATAAAAGAATAACGACTAAAGTTGGAATTAATGCTGCAAACGAGTTTGCAACTGCTGGTGGTACACTATCTGGTAATTTAATCGAGATATTATGCTTAATCATAAAGTGATAAATTTCTACTGCAATTAATGCTGTAACAATTGCGCCGAATAAAGACGTTGCACTTAATGTTCCTACTGAAATGTATCTTCCTGCATCAATAACACCTGGTACAGCTTTCGTAATTTGAATTGGTTCAACTGATGCTAGTAAAAAGGCGAGTACAGATAACAACCCTGCACTTAACTGATTGAGCTGATAAAAGTTTGCGAGTGAAGCTCCTACCCCAAATGCTGCGTATAACGCCATTAAACCTACTGTAAACCGGAATGGAATATCTAAAATATGGCGAAATGGTGCAATCCATTCCATATACGCATCAATTGGTAAATTTAAAAAGATAACGAAAAATGATCCGACAATCGTTAACGGCAATGTAGAAATAACTCCGTTTCGAATTGCTAATAAATGTCGTTGTCCTGCAATCTTTTGCGTTGTTGGCATAATCTTTTGTTCCATAAAACTCATAAAACCATTCATCAATACCCCTCCTCTTTCTCTTTACTACGTAAGGACAAAAAGTTATAACATTATAATGTTTATATTTAAAAAAATATATTTATGCTAAAACTAATTGTTCTGCTTGTTTCAGTACTTTTAAACCGTCACACATGCCATAATCTCTTTGTTCTATTATTGCAACCGGTATATCGTATGATTTCGCAAGAAACTGTACCGCTGGAAACAAATACTTCACCTGTGGCCCGATTAAAACAACATCAGCATTTTTTATTTCCAGTTTTACAAGTTCTGAATCAACTGCTTTAATTTTATAATCCTTCCCTTGTTTCATTGCCTCTTCTTGCATTTTTCTTACGACCATACTCGTTGACATGCCTGCTGCACAACATAATAAAATGTACATCTTATACTGTCACTTTCTCTTCTACTCGTTTATGAAGAGTGATAAATTCTTCAGCAAGTTCTTTCACTGTAATTGCATTCATTAAATGATCTTGTGCATGCACTAACAGTAAACTGATTTCTGCATGATTTCCTCTTGCTTCTTCTTGAATTAAGTCTGTTTGAATGCGATGAGCTGCTGAAATCTCTTCACTAGCAAGTGTCATCTTTTCACTCGCATTCTCAAAATCTCCTTGTCTTGCAAAAGCAATTGCTTCAAGCGCCGCGCTTCTCGCATTGCCACCATGTAAAATTAACGCAAATGGAGTTTGCATATCAGTCATTTTAAATTCCCCCAAGCTATCTTTTTTCTATATTGTTATCTTATTATGAAAACGCATACAATTAAACATAAAAAACTTCCGTTGTGTAACGGAAGTTTTTATATACTTTTTCAAAACGATAGTAAAATCTCTTGAAATTCTTCAATCATTCCAGCCTGAGTTAATTTTTCTATCGTATGCTGACTAGACATAATATCATATAAAAAATCATAAAGCTTTTGTAAATCTTCATTATTATTGCGCTTTACACTAAATAAAATAATAACTTGTACTTTCTTATCTCCCCAGTCAACCGCTTTATTAAGTGTACAAAACAGCAAAAATGTTTTCTCACTTAATAACTGCATCGGATGTGGAATTGCAACTAAATTCCCAACGGCTGTAGGAGATGTATTCTCTCTTTCCATAACAGAATCATAAAAGTTTTCTGGTACATAGTTTTTCTCAGCGGCTTTCTCACATAAAAATTGGATAACCTCTTCTTTCGTAGAAGCGCTATGATTTAAAAAGATCAAATCTTCCTTTATATACTGCTGTACACTAGTATTCACATGCGTAAACAACTGCTGACCGATGGACTTAATTTCTTTATCATCAAATATTGAGTTCACTTTTATAACTGGAACAGGCAAACCACTCGGTATATGAATCGTACTAATAATACAATCTATTTTATCTTTATAAAGGTCTTCCACTTTCAATTGATAATAACCTGTAATCCCTACAATCTCTAATTTATCTCGGAACTGTGATAAAATTTTATATTTCAATAGCTGGGCGCTTCCTTGACCAGTCGCACAAACTAGTAAACATCTTTTCTTTTGATTCTGTTCCTGTAAACGACTCATCGCTCCGCCAAAGTGAATCGCAATATAACCAATTTCACTTTCCGGAATCGATTCTCCCGTATATTCACCAATTATATCTCCTACGAGAACCGCAATTTCAAAAGCATACGGATAATTCTTTTTCACTTCTGCCAATAGAGGATTTCTCGTATTTAACTTATACTTCAAACGGTTTAATAACGTTTTTAAATGAACACCAAAACCAAATAATAATTCTTCATCATAATAAAAAATAAGATTCCGTTCTTCCGCTACTTTAAAAAGAATATGTTGCATAAATGCATATAGATCTTTCCCTAATAGTTCTTCCACATTTTCATAACGATCTCTCGCTGTAACAGCAGTACTCAATAAATGCATCGTCACATATAAAACTTCTTCTTCTGGAAATGAAAGATGCAACTCTTTCTCTAAATCTCCTACAATCTGTTTCGCAATTGTATATTCTTTCTTTATGATAAGTTCTGATTGCTCTGCATTCAGTCCTTTCATATAATGTTGATCTTCACAACGCCTTATTGCAATTGCAATATGAATGACTAAATTATCAATTTCTATATCTGATAAATATATCGTTCCTCCCTCGATATACTTTAATATAACCGAACGGATAAGCGGTATATGAGGTAACGATAAATATGTATCCCTCTGCTCAAATTGCTCATGAAACGGAGTATGATCATAGCGCGGTAAACCATATTGTGATAAACAAGACCGAATATGAAACTCCTCTCCCACAATACGTATACCATAATACGGTCTCTTTTCAATTTGTAATTGATAGCGACCACATATATCTGTCACATCTTTCATAATTAAATTTACAGTCGATTTACTTACATAAATCTCCTCTGCTAACTGTGAAAGCTTCACATACCCCTCTGTCGTTACAATACGTTGCAGAATGTACGCTATCCTTTCTTCATAAGAAGTTGGGATCTTTTCCGTCTGTTTTTGAAATAGACTCAAGCAAAACTCTTCAAACTTCTTCGTTTGTATAATTTCTAGTTCGTATCCAGTTCCTCTTTGCGATTCAATTTTCGCCCCGTTTTCTTCCAATATATCATTTAATAATTTTATATCTTTTTGAATCGTCTTCGTTGATACATGTAAACGGCTCGCTAAAAAAGCTCGATTTAACATCGACTTCTCTTCTAAAAACTCCTCTAAAATAGAAATTAATCGCTGATGCACTTTTGTCATAGCTCTTCCTCTCACAATATATATATAAAAAGGAAAAAGCTGCTGAGGTCAGTAGTTTTTTCCTTTTTCATTTTATCTATTTCTTTAATGTAAATCCGAATTTATCCCATGCTTGTAAATAATCTAATAAGAAAATTTCTTCTTCTACAATTCGGCCAACTACATTTGTTTTTCCTGTGTTCACCATATCTTTTAACGCAATTTGTAATTCACCTTTATATTGACCATACTGTTCATTATCAATTAAAAGATCACCGCGTTTAATTCCGCGTGTATTATGCGGTTTGAACTCTTCTTTCTTATATTTCACACGACTTTGTGTCGAGCGAATCATATATTCAGATACATCTCCGCGGTAAAAATGAGGCTCGTCTAATACGATAATTTTTTCTAGTTCTGTTGTTGTATCATATAATCCTATATCAAATGTTTGTTTCTCTTTATTTAATGCACCTAGTGCTTGTAATTCTTCTTCTGATGCATACGCGTTCGCAATAATAACATCATCAATTAATTCTGTCGCAAATAAATGCTTCGCTTGTGTTGTCATCGGTAATTCACGATGCTGCTCTAACGTACATAACCCTTCTGTTACTGGCCAAGGTCCGTATGTTGCATCAAATGATGATATAAACGCAGCCGTTCTCATACCGTAATCTTTAAATTGTTTCGAGCATTTAATGAAATGATCGTATGATAATCCTGAATAACGATGCGGATAAAAATTATGGCAACCAATTAAATTTTCACGATTTGGTCTATGGCTCATAATGTTATCTACATATTTCGTACCGTTACTCATATTAATTTCAATTTTTAAGCCGTATGGATTGTAAGTCATAATCGATTCTTCTAAACCAGAGAAACCGACATCTAAACGAATGCCGTACGCTCCTAACTCATGGAAGAAAGATAAATCATTATATGAAATACCTAATTGTGTAAAAACAGACGGACTAATATCAACTAATACTTGGAACCCTAATGCATTTGCATGAGAGATGGTTTCTTTAAACTCTTCTATAATTTTCTCTTTTTCTCCATCTACAGACAATAAGCATGTGAATACACGATTAAATCCGTATTTACTTGCTAATGTTAAATATTCCTTATCTTTCTCTACTGTTGAATGTTCTGGATAAATAGAAATACCTAATCGTCTCATATGTACACGCCTCTTTCTTCATTGTTTTGTAAACCTTTTCAAATATATGTAGTGAAAAAGTATATTTCCCCTTCTCATTCACTACTTTTTGAATCCGCTTTCTTTAAAGAAAAAACAATTTCTATCATTCATAACAACTACAAGTCTATACATCTATACTTTACAACTTTTTTTCATAGTTGTGTAGCTTTTACACAAATTTGTCAGTTTTTCCACCGCAAAAATTGTTATACGTTTTCAAGGCACCTTCCTTGACTGTTACATTGACCAATACATATACTCGAAAGAAAAGAGAAAATTTTATATAGGGGATGAATATATGGGAGAAGCAATACTCGTAAAACGAGAATCGTTATGGACGAAAGAGTTTGTCGCTTTAATTTTTGCAAACTTATGTATGTTTTTAGGGTTTCAAATGTTAATTCCTACTTTACCTGTTTATGTGAAAGAAATTGGCGGCACAAGTTCTAATATCGGATTTGTTGTAGGCATGTTTACCGTGGCGGCACTTTTTGTTCGACCACTGACTGGAAACGCCTTGCAAAAATTCAACAAAAAAATCATTTTAATGATCGGTACTGCTATTTGTTTACTCGCTATGGGTAGTTATCTTTTCGCTTCAACCGTCTTCCTATTGCTTGCCGTTCGAATTTTACACGGAGCTGGCTTTGGTATTACAACGACTACATATGGAACTGTCGTTTCAGATTTAATTCCGCAAGCTCGTCGTGGCGAAGGCATGGGATATTTCGGTCTTTCTGGAACGATTGCAATGGCGCTCGGTCCACTTATCGGACTTTGGCTCATGCAAACATATAACTTCACGATTCTTTTTTTATGTGCACTTTCATGTACAATTGTTTCATTAATATTAACGAAACTACTTCAAATCAAAAAATCGCCGCAACCACCACAGCAAACATCTGGTACTTTTCTGGATGGATTTATTGAGCGCAAAGCTTTACTTCCTTCATTATTAATATTATGTATTACATTAATGTACGGCGGAATCGGGAGCTTTATTACATTATTTGCTACGGAAGTCGGAATTGCTGATATAAGCCTCTTCTTCTTATTTAATGCACTTGCAATCGCTGTCACTCGTCCGTTTTCTGGAAAGTTATACGATGCGAAAGGTCATGCATTCGTTATTATTCCAGGGGTTATCATTACGTTTACAGGTATTATTTTATTGTCGTATACAACTACAATTCCGAGTTTAATTATTGCAGCAGCATGCTACGGAAGTGGTTTTGGAGCGATTCAACCTGCACTACAAGCATGGATGATCGACCGAGTAGCACCACACCGACGAGGAGTCGCAACAGCTACATTCTTCTCAGCATTTGACCTCGGCATTGGCGCTGGCGCAATTATATTTGGATTCATTGCACACTTTACCAACTATGCAACTGTATATCGATATTCCTCTCTATTACTTATCGCTTTTCTTTTCATTTACATCACAAGCTTACGGAAGCAAAAACAAGGGGATAAAACAAAAGAAAAAGCCGTTGGGTAATGCTAATGGGTTCTTTTTCGAAGTACTTGGACCAAAAAATCATGTATACACATTTGTAAAAAGCAGTGGATTCCTAAAAAATCACACTGCTTTTTGCATTGTATTGAAGAGTGAACCGCTGTTCTATTTATTCATGTTGTTCGTATGATATTAACATATAGAACGAATTGGAGGAAATATTAATGAAAGCAATAGTATATACAGAATACGGTCTCCCCGACGTTCTTCAACTGAAAGAGATAGAAAAACCTGCTCCTAAGGACAATGAAATACTAGTAAAAATAAAAGCGACAACCGTAACAGCAGGAGATATTCGCTCACGAAGTTTTATGGTTCCCTCTTCTGTTTGGCTACCCGCTCGAATCGCACTTGGCTTTAAGCAACCGAAAAAACAAATACTTGGAATAGAATTGGCTGGTGAAGTTGAATCAGTAGGAAAAGACGTCACACGATTTAAAAAAGGAGACCAAGTTTTTGCAGCTACCCAAGTAAATTTTGGTTCTTATGCTGAGTATATTTGTCTACCTGAAGTTGGAGCAGTGTGCATGAAGCCCTCCAATATATCCTATGAAGAAGCCGCAGCCATCCCAATTGGAGCACGTACAGCTTTGTTTTTCCTTAGGAAAGCTAACGTTCAAAGCGGTCAAAACATTCTTATTTACGGAGCTTCTGGAAGTGTCGGAAGTTATGCAGTACAAATTTCCAAGTATTTCGGCGCAACAGTTACAGGTGTGTGCAGTAGCTCCAATTTAGAATTGGTCAAATCTCTAGGAGCTGACGAAGTAATTGATTACACCACAAAAAATTTTTCTACTACAGACGAAACTTATGATGTTATCTTTGAAGCGGTAAACAGGAGCTCCTTTTCAGAGTGTATTAAAATGTTAAAGAAAGATGGTACCTATATAAATATTGTTGAACCGTTACCAAGTGCTCAAATGTTCTGGACTAAATTGACAAGTCGCGTGAAACTCATATTAAGTCAAAACGCACCTGAAACTTCCGAAGCATTAAATTTCCTTAAAGAACTTGTTGAGGACGGTAAAATAAAAGTGGTCATTGATAGGCAATACACTTTTGAGGAAATTATTGAAGCTCACATATATGTTGAAAAAGGACATAAGAGGGGAAATGTCGTCATAACTATGGAGCATAATGACGATTCTAAATAAAAGAAAAAACCCTTTGCATAATTGTTAAAATGCAAGGCACCGAAAGTTTTTAACATAAAAAGGCAGAGCAAATTCATATGCGAATTGCTCTTTTTTATTGTTGCGAGCCTCTCAAAAGAAAACAGTTTAAAATAATTTAATCGTTTTTTACTTTCATTAAATAAATCCATTTCAAACCTCCCCCGTTTCCCTACATATTTTTCTAACTTTAATCAAAAAATATGCAAAGAACCATCATCATAACAAAATAAAATTCCAATCCGCACACCCAATTGGGTAGTTTCCCTTCACCTATTTTTACTATCAATAAATAGTGTGACAAATGTGACTTCTTTACAAACAGATTAGATATATCATCTAAAAAACCAATTAAATCCAGGTGTTTCTTTAAAGGTTTGTAAACTTTTTATCACTTTGTAAATTTAGTGTAAATTTTACTGATAAATCGTTTACAGTGCCTCAAGGTTTAGTTAATAATTACATCGTACATGAAATTTAAGGAGTGGAATGCGTGGAATACAATATTCAAGATATGATCTTCCAGTTCATTGGTGGATTAGGTATTTTCTTATTCGGTATTAAATACATGGGCGATGGACTGCAACAAGCAGCTGGAGATCGTCTTCGCGATATTTTAGATCGCTTTACAACAAACCCACTGATGGGTGTACTAGCAGGTATGTTAGTTACTGTATTAATCCAATCAAGTTCAGGAACAACCGCTTTAACAGTCGGACTTGTAAGTGCCGGATTTATGACATTAAGACAAGCAATCGGTGTTATAATGGGTGCAAACATCGGAACGACAGTTACTGCATTTATTATCGGAATTAAAATCGGAGAATACGCACTTCCAATTATGGCAGTTGGAGCTATCTTACTATTCTTCTTTAAAAATAAAAAAGTACATTCTTTCGGACAAGTTATATTCGGTTTTGGTATGTTATTCTTCGGTTTAGAATTAATGAGCACAGGTATGAAGCCTCTTCGCTCTTTAGAATCATTCCAAGAATTAATGATTAGCATGAGTGATAATCCAATTTTAGGTATTGTGGTTGGTACAGTTTTCACTTTAATTGTACAAAGTTCAAGCGCAACAATCGGTATTTTACAAGAACTATTCGGTCAAGGCGCAATCGATTTAAAAGCTTCGCTTCCTGTATTGTTCGGTGATAACATCGGTACAACAATTACAGCTGTATTAGCTGCAATCGGTACTTCAATTGCCGCAAGACGTGCTGCATTAGTTCACGTTATCTTTAATATCGTTGGTACAATCATCTTTACGATTTTATTAGTACCTTTTACAAGTTTAATTCAGTATTTCCAAACGTCATTAAACTTAAATCCAGAAATGACAATTGCATTTGCACACGGAACGTTTAACGTAACGAATACAATCATTCAGTTCCCATTCATTGCAGTATTAGCCTGGATTGTAACAAAAATCATCCGTGGTGAAGATTCATCTATTAACTTCAAACCGCAACATTTAAATCCAATCTTTATTGAACAATCTCCAGCCATTGCTTTAACAGAAGCTCAAAAAGAAATTATCCGTATGGCTGAGTTTTCATTAGATGGACTAAAAGAAGCAAATCAATTTTTAAACACACAAGATAAAAAACATGCTGATATGGCTACTCAATTAGAAGGAGCTATTAACAATTTAGATAAAAAAATTATCGAGTATTTAGTCTTACTATCAGAAAAACCACTTTCACCAACAGACTCCGAAAAGCATTCAGTTCTAGCAGGTGTCGTTGGAGATATTGAACGTGTCGGTGATCATGTAGAAAACCTTGTAGAACTTGTAGATTTCCAAATTTCAAACCGTGTTTCACTATCAGACGAAGCACTAGCTGAACTAAATGAAATGCTTGAGTTAACAATTTCAACATTACAAGATGCAATCAATGCTTTAACTAACTTCGACACTGAACTAGCTCAAACGGTTATTGCAAAAGAACGTAAAATTGACCAAATGGAACGTGTTCTTCGTAAACGTCACGTATTACGCCTAAACGAACGTAGCTGTTCAGGTGATGCAAGTATCATCTACGTTGATATGGTAAGCAACTTAGAACGTATCGGTGATCACGCTGTAAATATTGCTGATGGTGTTTTAGGTGAACAAGGTAAAGTCAATTTAAAACAATCATTATAATAAGAAAGAGACGCTAATGTAAGCGTCTCTTTTCTTATTTCATATTTACAACAGTTCTTCCTTTTAACTTTCCTTGCAATATAAGTGTAAACTTTTCATCTAACTCTTCTAATGTACATTCTTCTGTATAAGATAGTAGCTCTTTATTTTCCCATTCACTTGCTAAAAGCGTCCACACATCTCTTCTCACATCCACTGGGCATTGCACAGAATCGATTCCTAAAAGGCTTATGCCTCGCAAAATAAACGGATATACCGTTGTTTGCAATTCTTGTCCTGCCACATTACCGCACGTCGTTACACAACCACCATACTTTACCGTTTTTAAAGCGGTTTCTAGCGTATGTCCACCTACAGTATCGATAACCCCGGCGTATATCCCTTTTAACATTGGTCTTCCTGATTCATCATTCAACTCCGTACGATGAATCACTTGTTTCGCTCCCAGACGTAGTAGCATCTCTTCCTCTTCCATTTTCCCTGTCGCTCCTACTACGTTAAATCCTAGCTTACTTAAAATACTAACAGCTACACTCCCTACGCCGCCTGTGGCACCCGTTACTAAAACATCTCCCATACTAGGCGTTATGCCTGCTCCAATAAGCTTATATACTGATAAAGCAGCTGTAAAACCTGCTGTCCCGTACATCATACTTTCCTTTAATGACATTCCCTCTGGTAAAGGGGTGATCCAAGATGCTGGCACGCGAATATATTCTCCGAAACCACCAGAAGTATTCATACCTAAATCATATCCCGTTACAATAACTTGGTCTCCTACCTTAATGGTTTCATCTGCACTACTCACAACCACTCCTGCTGCATCAATCCCTGGCGTATGAGGATATGTTCTCGTAACACCTTTATTACCCGTGGCTGAAAGAGCATCTTTATAATTTAATGAAGAATAATGAACCTGTATTAATACGTCTCCCTCAGGTAAACTACTTACTTCTCTCTCTACAACGTTTCTTACAAACTGCTTACTTTCTGTTTCGTTCACAACGATTGCTCGGAATGATGTATGATTCATTATGCTCTCTCCTTTATCCGTAAATTTCTTCTTTATTATATAGAAGAAAGAAGTAAACCTACTCATTTCTTCTTGGCTATATTTCAACAAATCTTACTTCTCTATCACTTTCTCACAATACATGTTTTCATTTCCACTAAAACAACTTATACTTATTCTACATCTGAAAAATAAAATATAGAAAATCTGACTTTTTATAAATATATTGAATTTTTACGAAATGTAAATGATTTGTAATGTCTTTTTTCGTCAAATTTCATTATAATAAGTGGATGTGAGTGTCGTATTTCAATCCAAATGAAGGAGTACAGGAAATGGAGCAAAACCCATCTTTGCAAGAAAATACACGCAGTAAACCGAAAAAAAGTAGGAAAAAAACAAAAATTATTATAAGCGTTATTCTATTCTTTTTAATAATAGGTGGCGGTTATACTTGGTTTTTAGTAAATAAAGCATCTTCTGCTGTTCGAAATGCCGCACACGATTTAGCGCGCGGTGATAAATCTGATTTACGTGATAAAGCTGTAAAACCTATCACAAATAACGTCTCCGTCTTAATCATGGGTGTTGATGAAAGCGATGTCCGCGGGAAAGAATATGGAGAAGCTATAAGAACGGATGCACTACTACTTGCAACGTTTAATAAAGATAGCAAAACTGTAAAACTATTAAGTATTCCACGAGATACATATACTTATATCCCAGTGGAAAAGAAAAAAGATAAAATTACACACGCTCATGCATACGGTTCTACTAAAAACGGAAAAGATGGTGGACCCCAAGCAAGCATTGATGCAGTTGAAAAATTAATGAATGTTCCCGTTGATTACTTTGTAAAGTTTAACTTCAAGTCATTTATGAAAATTGTCGACGATTTAGGTGGTATTGAAGTCGATGTACCAGTTGAATTTACTGAACAAGATAGTAATGATACTGCTGATGCGATTCACCTGAAGAAAGGTGTTCAAAAGCTAAATAGTGAAGAAGCTCTTGCCCTTGCTAGAACGCGCCACATCGATAGTGATGCAATGCGTGGACAACGCCAACAGCTCGTTATTGAAGCTATTTTAAAGAAACTAACAAGCGTTGGATCTGTAACAAAAGTTGGTAACATCATTGATGATATTAACGGCCAATTCGTTACGAACTTAACATTCGATGATATGCTTTCATTCTATAAGTACGGATCGGATTCGGAAATTGAGAAATTACAAATTCAAGGTGAAGACTGCTATATGGAAAAAGGTGACGATACATGTAGCAAATCTGCTGGCGGCGGCCGAACATATTACTACAATCCAGATAAAAAAGAATTAGCAAATGTAACAAACGGGCTTCGCGCTCACCTTGGATTACCTGCATATACAAAAACAGACTCTGATTCGAAGAAAACAAGCACAGAGAAAACAAAAGAATCTAAGTCTGAAAATTCAAGTGAACGCGAATCAAGTAACAATGAAGTGAAAAATAAGAATAAAAATAGCAGTGAAGATACAGAAACATCGTCTAACGACAATGAATAAAAAAGAAGCAGTTCTCTATGGAGGTAGAGTACTGCTTCTTTTTATTTCTTCTAAATCAAAAATCAGAACTTTCTAACTATCTTTTTTAATATTTTTAAATTATAATAAATAGTAGCAATCTATTCCAATTATCAGGGGGCTCATACATATGAAAGCTGCAGTAAAACATAACATCTCAGATTTTAAAGACTACTTAAAATCCAACGATATATACATGGAAGAAAATATAGATGAAAATGATGGTTCTGTTCATTTTTCAGTAGGCTTAGAAACAGAAGCTGGCGCAAAAATTCAACTTATCGCTGCTTTCCAAAACGAACATCCTACTGTGGATATATACTGCTTCAATGTTGCTCACGTACCTGATGCAACATCAACAAATGATATTTTGCATGTTATCAATGAATTAAACACATCTTATCGATTTGCAAAATTCACATTAAACAAGCAAAATGCAATTGATATTTCAGCATCGCTTGCATTCTCAGAACCAAACTTTAATCCAGCACTTGTCTTTGAACATACGAGAATGCTATATAAATTAGCAAATGACGAATATAAAAACTTAATGAAAGTTATTTGGGCATAAATCAGCCTGCACCAATCGGGCGTTTACTACCTTCAAATAGCGGCATAAATAAAAGGATGAGCTGCAAGCAGCACCATCCTTTTATTTCAATATCATATCAATCCACATCTTAATAGCTGTACCTACAATCAAAATCGATAACATATATTGCAATGCTTTTTGATTGATCTTTTTCCCGACTCGTGCTCCAAGCGGCGCAGCAAAGATACTTGCAATCGCGATAATAAGAGCTGGAATTACAACTACTTGCCCAGTTATCACTTTTCCAGTCGTAATCCCTACTGAGGAAATAAACGTAATAGCGATAGATGTTGCTATTGTTGTACGTAACGGCAATTTTAAAATAACTAGCATAATCGGAACTAACAGGAACGAACCTCCAGCACCTATAATACCTGATGCGCCTCCTACAATAAATGCTAACAAACTTGCTAACCATTTATTATATTTTACTTCATCACCATTATTTCGTTTCGGTACGAACATCATAATAGCAGCTATTGTTGCTAACGCTGCATAAACAACATTGACCGTATGTTCCGCTAATACGTTAGCACCAAAACTCCCTATGAAACTTCCTATTAATATACTAGCTCCCATATACACAACTAGCGTTTTATCCATATCATTACTTTTCCGATAGGCCCATGCCCCTGCAAAAGTTGCAAAGAATACTTGAACCGCTGTAATACCACTCACTTCATGAGATGTATAACCAGTAAATCCTAGCAATACCGGAATGTATAAGATCATCGGATAATTAATGATCGCACCGCCAATTCCAACCATTCCTGATATAAACGATCCTATAAACCCAATTATAAAAAGTAATACGACTAAGCTCATCTTACATCCCCTCCCTTCTAGAAAGAAGATGAATTAAATGAATAAGTTTACATTCCCATCCGAAGCATCTGCTAAATAAGCTCCTACTCCTGCAAACTCTACCCCTTCCATAATCTCTTCCTCTTTTAACCCTAATAAATCTACTGTCATTTGACAAGCGACAAGTTTAATCCCCTGTTCTTTCGCCAAATCGATTAAATCTGGTAAAGGCATCGCATTATGTTTTTTCATAATACCTTTAATCATCTTTGGTCCCATACCTGCAAAATTCATTTTTGATAATCCCATCTTGTCAGCACCACGCGGCATCATCTTTCCAAATACTTTTTCGATGAAAGTTTTCTTCACCTTCACATGCTCATCTTTCCTTAAAGCATTTAATCCCCAAAAAGTATGAAAAATAGTTACCTCTTGATCATACGCCGCTGCACCATTTGCAATAATATAAGCAGCCATTGCTTTATCATAATCTCCGCTAAATAAAACGATTGTTGTTTTCTTCTGTTCCATGTTTTTTCTCCTCCGAATTACCTATAGGGGTATTTTAAAATTTACAAAAAATCGTTTATGTTCGCTCTATTCTACTTTACCTTCCCAAGCTAACATACCACCTACCATATTAACCACTCGAAAACCGTAACCTTCTAAAAACTGAACTGCTCGTGCACTTCTTCCGCCAGAACGACAAACGATAATATATTCTTTCTTTTTATCCAACTCATGCATACGAAACTCTAATAGCCCTAGTGGAATATTACATGCTTCTGGGATTTTCCCCTCGGCAACTTCTTCTACTTCACGTACGTCTACGATATTGACTGCTTCTTTACGTAACAATTTTTCTTCTAATTCTTTTACTGTCATTTCTTTCATTTTAAAGTTCCTCCTCACAAACCATTCATACCGCCTGAAACATTGATAACGTGCTGAAATCCTAATTTCTTTAATACCTTTGCTGCTTGCTTACTTCTCATCCCGCTCTGACAAATAACGATTACTTCCTTATTTTTATCTAATTGATTTGCTTTACTAGCTAACTCATTTAATGGGATATTCTGAAACCCTTTCATATGATTCCCTCTATACTCACCTACTGTACGTACATCGATAAATTGTTTATTCTTTTGCCCCATCATCCGTTTTAAATCTTTTCCTGAAATATTTTTTACTCCTCTAACTGGTAAGAAGCGAGAAATAATAAACCACGATACAAGTACAATTAAGATTACATTTAATATTGTCTTTACATCCATAAAACTATTTAAACTCCTTTTGTGCTTTTTTCCCGTCCAAATATATACTATAGCTTTGAATATGGAACCCTTTCTTTCTTAAAAAACGAACACTTAAATTCCGATCCACTTTATTATGAACAATAAGATGCAAAGGCTTATTTGGTATTTCATGATAATACCGTTTTAAATACGCATACGGTATACACATAATTCTAGAAGTGTTATCACTGTGACTCTCTGTATAATTGCGTACATCTACAACAACACTTTCCATTTCCCTTACTTGTTCTAACGAAATATATGCAACGTTTAAAACCGGAATGTAACGTTTTACTAAAATTCCTAGCATCCATACTAGTAGAGATATAACTATATAAAACATATATGATTATCCTCTTTACTTTCAATAATAAACAGAGGATGTAATCTTCCACTTGTTATTGAACTGCTATGCTTTCTTGATCCAGAATTTTAATTCACCAGATTCTTCCGTGTGTTTTAACACTTCATGACCGCCTTTTTGTGACCATGCTGGAATATCTTTAATCGCACCTTTATCTGTTAAGTGTACTTCTAACACTTCCCCCGATTGTAATGCTTCCATCGCCTTCTTTGTTTTCACAATTGGCATTGGACATGCTAATCCTTTTACATCTAAT
Organism: Bacillus pretiosus; assembly: GCF_051294775.1. NCBI lineage: Bacteria > Bacillati > Bacillota > Bacilli > Caryophanales > Bacillaceae > Bacillus > Bacillus pretiosus. The sequence goes on along the minus strand of NZ_JBPPHF010000003.1, from coordinate 43,656 downwards.
ACTTCTTTCACCTTCATCTTATATACCTCCTATTTTTATTTCATTTGAAACCGAATTAATTATGAACAGCACAACGGTTTGGACCAATCTCCATTTCACGCTCTTCGTCTTGACTTGGATTTAATCGCCCCATATTTGTTTGACGAATTTCTTGATATGCATTCGGTTGAGGTGGTAAATTCTCTGTTACAACTTTACGAAACTCTCCCTCATCCTCAATATTTAATCCTGCATTATACGCAGATAAATCTTTTAATTTAGCACTAACAATGCCACTCTCGTCCATTTCACTTATTTTTGAATAATGAGCCGGTAACACAACTAAGTTTTGAGATAGTTCTTTATATCGGCTATACAAAGTAGTACGTAAATCACTTACCCAATCTTCAGCTTTCCCAGCAAGGTCTGGACGCCCAATTGAATCTACAAATAAAATATCGCCTGATAATAAATAGGAATTATCTACAATAAATGACGTACTTCCAATCGTATGCCCCGGTGAGTATAATGCGTCAATTTCAATTTTAGTACCCCCCACCGTAATAACAGATCCTTCAACAAGTGGTTTATAGGAGAACACAACTTCCTCCGCATCTTTTGGCGGCAACCAATACGTACCACCTACTTTTTCCGCTAACTTCCGTCCGCCAGAAATATGGTCTGCATGTAAATGTGTATCCATTACATTCGTAATCGTAACACCATGCTCTTTCGCAAACTCTTCGTACGCTTCAACTGTTCTTACTGCATCAATAACTGCTGCTTCACCGTTTGAAACGACCATATAAGATAAGCAACCTTTTCCAAGACGGTTAAACTGATACATACTTCCGCCATCTTTTAAATCTCCAACTTTTATAGGCTTTATATATTCACTCCAAGCCTTCATACCACCAGATAAATAATAAACATTTTCTAATCCAGCCTCTGTTAATTGCTCTGCCACAAATATAGAAGACCCTTCTTTTGCGCATACTACTAAAACATCTTTATCTTTAGGTAGTTCACTTACAATATGATCTACACCCTCTAATAAATCAAAGTACGGCACATTCATTGAAGTAACTTTTTTTCCTTCAATTTTCCAATCTTCATAATCCGCCTCATTACGAACATCTAAAATAAATAACTTTCCGAATAAAACTTTCTCTGCAACATCTTTTGCTTGTAACGATTTAACGTTCATCTCATTACCCCCATAGGTATATTTTTATTTAAAAAATTTTATTTTTCCACATTGCCTTGCCACTCTAACATGCCTGGAATGACATTTTTCACATTTGCATAACCTTTCTCTTTCAACATGTGGCAAGCTACATCACTACGGTTACCAGTTCGGCAAACAACATAAATTTGCTTCTTCTGATCTAACGCTGCACTGTCTAATTCTCCTAACGGCACGGAAACAGCCGATGGAATATGACCAAAAATGAATTCCGCCGCTTCACGAACATCTACTACAATACACTCTTCACCACTTAATACTATCTCTTCCAATTCCGAATTCGTAATTGTATGAGGATATTTCACTATTTCATTCATTTCATGCTCGTGTGCTTTTCTAACGTAATGCATCAATACATCACCTTCTTGTTTCGTCCCGATATATTGATGACCTACTTTACTCGCCCAACTTTGTATATCTACAGTAGACCCTTTATCTGTTGCCTGAACTTCAATCACTTGCCCTGACGTTAATCCTTCCATCGCCTTCTTCGTCTTTACAATCGGCATCGGACAAGCCAAACCTTTACAATCTAGATTCATATCCACTTTTATACTCATAGTCGATTCCTCCATAATTTATACACATATACCTGTAGGGGTATGTTAAAGTGTTTTTGAAAATCTGTCAACAATTATGTTTGACAGATTATCGGCTTTTTACAAGTAATTGAACAGCTTCTTTAATTAACTCTTCATTTGAACCATTACCGCTTTCAAACTGCTCACGCAAACATTGCTCTAAATTCGTTCCCACAACAAGTCCAATTGTACGATCAAGTGCAGAACGAGATGCCGTTAACTGTGTAATAACCTCTCGGCAATCTTTTCCTTCTTCCATCATACGAAGCACACCACGAACCTGACCTTCAATGCGTTTCAATCTATTTTTCATATCTTGATTATATTCCATTCTATAATCACCTCATTACCATTATGTCACTATTTATAACCTATGACAATACAAAATACCCTATAGGGTATTTTGTAAACCCCTATTTTTAATGTTTATCTTATATGTTCACAAAACAAGAAGTGAAACCTTAATACATAAGCTTTCATCTTCCACTAAATTTTGAAGTGGAAGATGAAAAAATATTAATACGCAACACGTTCTGGTAATACTGTCCCATACAATTTAAAGCCACCATCTACATTCTTTACCTTATATCCTTTTTCCATTAACATGCGCGCTGCGACATAACCTCTCATACCAAGTTGACAGGTAATATATATTTCTTTATCTACCGGTACTTCATCCAAACGATCACGTAACTCATCTAAAGGGATATTAATAGAACCTTTAATCATTCCTTGTTTGAGTTCATTAGGCTCTCGAACATCAATAAGATATCCACCATTTTCAACAATACGATCTACCTCATGCCATTGTACTGTGTCCACAAAACCATCTACTATATTACTTGCCGCATACCCCACCATGTTTACTGGGTCTTTTGCAGAAGAATAAGGCGGGGCATATGATAATTCTAAATCTGGCAAATCAATTACGGTTAAGTTTGCCTTCATTGCCGTTGCAATAACATCAATACGCTTATCTACACCGTCACGCCCTAACGCCTGCGCCCCATACATTTTTCCGCTTTCTTTATTAAAAATTAATTTTATTAACACTGGCGTCGCATTCGGATAATATCCGGCATGCGAATTCGCCTGTACATGTACTACCTCATAGGGTATATTTAATCGTTTTAATATTTTCTCATTTACTCCCGTCGCAGCAACTGTTAAATCAAAAACTTTAGCTACAGAAGTTCCCAGCGTACCTTTATATAAAGAATCCGTATGACCATGAATAATATCTGCTAACATGCGACCTTGACGATTAGCTGGCCACGCTAACGGAATCATCGTTTCTGTTTCTGTAACAAAATCCTTTACTTCAATCGCATCACCAATTGCATATATGTGCGGGTCCGACGTTTGAAAACTCTCATCTACCTTTATCGTTCCTCTAACTCCTAGTGCTAACCCTGCATCCTTCGCTAAACTGCTCTCTGGTTGCACACCAATTGCTAAAATAATCATATCTGTCTTTATGATTGAACCACTTTTTAAACGTACAACAGTCCCGTGCTCTTCTAATGCATCTACACCATCTTCTAAAACAAGCTCAACATTGTGCTTTTTCATATGCTCATGCACATATGCTGCCATTTCATAATCAATTGGTGGCATTACTTGATTTGCCATCTCTACAAGAGTAACATCAATTCCTCGTTCTCTTAAGTTTTCAACCATTTCTACTCCAATAAATCCGCCACCAATAACCGTCGCATGATGTGGTTTCTTCTCATCAATGTACGCTTTAATACGATCTGTATCAGGTACATTTCGTAACGTAAACAACGCCTTCGCTTCTTCAATACCTGGAATAGGTGGAACAATTGGTTTTGCCCCTGGTGAAAGAATTAAAATATCATATTCCTCGTTATATGTTTCATTTGTAGTTACATTCTTTATCGTAATTGTTTTCTCTTCTTTATTAATCTTTACTACTTCACTCAATACACGTATATCTAAATTAAAACGCTTTGACATTCTTTCAACAGTTTGAACTAATAACTTTTGTCTTTCTGTAATAACACCACCAATGTAGTATGGTAATCCACAATTCGCAAATGAAATATATTCACCACGCTCCACCATAATAATTTCATCTTCTTCACTTAAACGACGAAGCCTTGCAGCTACTGATGCCCCGCCCGCAACTCCACCTACTACAACAATTTTTCTAGACATATTTTAAACCTCCATATGATTTATTTACTCAATGTATCAAAAACAGAAAACTCATACCCGTATGGGTATATAATAAAATATACAAAAATCATTTTCAATATATATATCTTTTGTTCACAAATTCGAAACAAAAAAGAACCTAGATATCTCCAGGTTCCTTTCTGTATGATTAAATCCATGCCTAAAGGCGGCGTAGTATGGAGTAATACTTATTTTTGACGGCTGAATTCATTTACGAATGAAGTAATTTGTCATACTTCCTATAAACTCTTTGTAAAACTATAATCCATTTCTCCACCTAACGCTTCAGGTGTATCACCAGTTTCTCTAAAATCATGTGTATAAATTTGTTCAAATGAACCGAAATCTACTTGCTTATAAAATTCATAGCAAGGGAATCCATCATGTTCTCCTTGAATATCGATACTACCATCCTTTTTCACACATACAGTTAATAAATAGTCCACAGGAGGAGCATACACATTTAACGGATTACTTGCACTTGCTCTCATTTTGAATTGCACACCATCAGAATTCCATTCGATATCAGTACACACAATATTTTCAGTACTCGCTTTTCCTATTCTTTTATTCACCGAACCATCTGGGTTTGTAACCTTCTCTGTCGTAATACCCGTGTCCGCATATGAAAACACTTCTTCTTTATAAAAATCCACTACTACCTCTTGCTCAACTCTAGAGCGCATAGCGTTTACTGCATACGGTGTAAATTCACGGGAATCACCTTCGAATTGGATTACTTTTCCCGTTTCCATATCCTTCTTAGCTTCAGTCCAAGACATTGGAATAAATACACTGGCTCTAATTTTAACGATATTAGTCATAAGAAACACCTCTATAATTTTATTTTAAATACTGCATATCATTGAGTAAAACAGATCACAATTTCGGTCCCATAATCAATAGATTTCTCTTTTAACGTTTGCTACTTCCTTCTGAAAAATAGCGCTATATTTATTAGATTGTCGTTTTAAAACTATATTCCATTTCTCCAGCTAGTGCTGCTGGGGTATCATCCGTTTCTCTGAAATCATGTGTGTATATTAATTCAAATGAACCAAAGTCTATTTGTTTATAAAATTCATAGCAAGGGAAACCATCGTGTACACCTTCAACATGTACAGTACCACATTCATTAACTCGTATAGTCAAAAAATAGTCAGCTGCAGGTGCTTTCGTGTTTAACGGATTACTTGCACTTGCTCTCATTTCAAATGAAACTTTATCTTCACTCCATACAATATTTGTACATGCAATGTTATCTGTACTTGTCTCTCCCTTTTGATACTCAATTGAGCCATCTGGATTTGTAATTTTCACAGTGACGATACAAGCATCTGCATATGTGAAAATTTCTCTTTTATAAAAATCAACAGTCACTTCTTGTTCTAATCTTGAACGCTTTGTGTTCACAGCGTATGGTGTAAACTCACGTGCATCTCCAGCATATTCAAACACTCTTCCTGTTGCAGAATCCTTAATAGGTTCCAGCGATGTATATGGTGCAAATACACTCCCTCTAATTTTAACGATATTAACCATGTGAAACCTCCATTGATTCTATTTATATAAATCATTATTTGTACTATACGGAATATAGTCAATTTGATTGACTATATTCCGTATAGTACAATAGGTTTCACATGTAGTCAACTTAATTGACTATAATTACGGAGGTTATATACATGGATCATTCAACATTTAACGAACTAGACCTTACTTCACTTTTATCATTATCTTTCAGTACATTAATTACTGAACTACATGAAAAATTAAGTGAATTAGGATTTGAAGATATTAGGCCAGCACATGGTTTTATGTTCAAACGCATTCTTCCTAATGGAGCAACTGGTATAGAACTAGCTGAGTATTTAGGGATTTCCAAACAAGCTGTAAGTAAAATGGTAGATTCTCTTGAGAGTAGTGGTTACGTTACACGTAAAACGCATCCTACTGATAAAAGAGGTAAGATCATTGTTTTAACCGAACGTGGTTTGTCAGTAATGAAAGCAAAAGAAGAAATAATAGCTGAAATAGAACAGCGATGGATTGAAAACATAGGTGCAGAACGAATGCAAATGCTTAAAGAAGATTTAACAACATTCGTTACTAAAAAAAATACAGGAAAATTATCATCAAATATACGCCCTGTTTGGTAAACAAAAACTCCATATAAAAAAGAATCCATTTTGATTATTCTTTTTCAAAATGGATTCTTTTTTTACAGTTTTATTAATAATTATTGTTTCTTTTAAATTTTATATTAAATACATGAAAATCTATATTTTAAACATTATATGATTTCATAACTCTCTGCACAATCAAACTCGCCGTATTCTCCTCCGGTGGCATCAACAAATTTGTAGCTGGCCCATATACGACAGGACTTAATTCCACTTCATATCCACCATATACAAACTCTTCCCTTGTCGGTAAATAACCAATATATCCATTCGTATATCCACCAAAGAAAGCTAGTTCATTTTGAAGACTCTCTTTCACTTCTAACGCGGTTTCTGAAAAAGGTTCCATCGGTATACCAAAGAACATGCCATCATTAACTTGAAACAGTTGAACTTCTAAATCAATACGTAACTGCCGAATACCTTGCTTATATTTCTCTAAAACGATAGTAAGCCATTCATCCGTATTCATCCCCCACTGCTTCTCGGCCGATCGAGCCATGCTTCGTATCTCATTCATTTCAGGAATATCTTTCAACTTCATTTGCATCGTACTCGAAATCGTTCTTAAATTTACAATTGAGCTGTATGTAACTGTTGGCAACATCGTTAATACATGTCCACTAAGTGTGTAAGCCATTTTCTTTAATGCTTCTCTTGAACCGCGATACTTCGCATTTACATTACCAGCAGCCCCTTGCACAATAATAACAGGACAGTTTACTATCTTCTCAAGAACCTCTCTCGTCATTCCAGGATAATCCGCTGATAACACATCACTATCACCTTTTAAAACATTCGGATGAGCCGTAAAAAATACTACAATCCCAGATAGCTCCTTCGTTTCAGCATTTCTTATGGCTAACATACCAATTCGTTTATCTACAACACCCTCTATATTTGTTCCCATCTTTGCTCTTCCATCAGATGTGCTCTCTCTTCGGTTGACCCCAATATCACCTGTCGTAACATCCCAGCCAACTTCACAGAGCTTCAAGTTGTTATCCGCAGTAACCGCACCTTGCACTACATTATTTAGTAAAATCGTTTTATACGACTTTACTAAAGGTTGCTCACCGACTGTTTCTGGACCAGAGTGTGTATGTGTATAAACAACTGTTATTCGCTCAAATGGCACATGAAGCCTACTAGCTACTCGCTCACGAATAACATTCGTATCTTCTACTAACATCCCAATATTATCAACACTTATAAACACCGTTTTCATTTCATTTTTTTCAAATACAAAGACCGTCCCGTAAATACGCTCTTCAATATTATTTATTCCTGTCTCTCTATGGTATCCGACAAAATCAATACCGACAGGCGGCGTAATATCCACCTTGCATACCCCTATTTTGCTCATTTGAATCGCTCCATTTCTCTATGTAACTCCCTTTTTCAAGAATAGCATATTTAACCTTGTTCCAAATAAAAAAGAACGGACATAGCATTCTATGTCCGTTCTTTTCATCACACATACTTCCGATGCACCATCTTCCCATCATAAGAAAACACAACGCCCTTACTCTCCACAATGGACTCCATATGCACCGTTCTTCCCCATAGCTGATGAAGATACGGTAATACTTTTTCTAAGTATTTTAAATCGAGCTCGATCCCTTCGTAACTATGTTTAATGTACAACTCTCCGTTCTTTAAGTAGTCCCCGTCTTCTACTACTAAGTACGGGAAGCCACCATTTGTACGCATATTTACGAGCTGATCACGTACATGTTCCCACTCTTTATCTATTACTTTATATTCTTTTCCTTGGCGCTGGAATAAGTACATATCTTCTCTCATTACGAGGTCTTTATTTAAGTAGTTTCTTAAGAACGATACGTCCCACTCAATTTCACGTACTTCAAAAATTTTATCTCGACCAGATCCTGGTTTTACACCGCGTCGCTTCATTTCTTCTGTCGGGTTGTTGTAACGTTCTTCAATATCTTCAAACATTTTAATACCGAGGTAGTATGGGTTAATGCTCGTTTTTGATGGTTGAACCACACCTGCATTAAGCTTTGCGAATTCAATCGCTTCAGAAGATGTTAAGTCCATTTCACGGAGTATGCGTTGATGCCAGAAGGAAGCCCAGCCTTCATTCATAATCTTCGTTTCAAGCTGTGGCCAGAAATATAACATTTCCTCGCGCATCATCGTTAATATGTCGCGCTGCCACTCTTCTAGCTCACGGCTATATTCTTCAATAAAGAGGAGTAAATCTTTTTCTGGCTGCGGTGGGATTTTCTTCTTTTTATGCATATTAGGTCGTTCCCTCTTTTTGTTTCGATCATCTAAATTCCATAAATCATCGTACTGTGATATCTTTTTCTTTTCTACATCCTCTTCTAAATCTCCAATACTCCAAGCAAGTTTCGGACGCATAAGCGATGGATCAATATGTTCTTGAATGGCAAGTACTGCATCCAAGAACGTTTCTACCTCTTCTCTTCCATACTTATGTTCATACGCCTTCACACGATCTGCTGTCGCTGCCATACTCTCCACCATATCGCGTTTCGTATTAGAGAAACGAATATTATTTTTGAAGAAATCACAGTGCGCTAAAACGTGCGCCACGATTAATTTATTTTGAATTAAAGAATTCGTATCTAATAAAAAGGCGTAACATGGATTAGAGTTAATAACGAGTTCATAAATTTTACTAAGTCCTAAATCGTATTGTAATTTCATTCTGAAAAATTGCTTTCCAAAACTCCAATGCGAAAACCTCGTCGGCATCCCATATGCACCAAATGTATAAATAATTTCCGCTGGACATACTTCATAACGCATCGGATAAAAATCAAGCCCAAATCCAGTCGCAATTTCCGTAATTTCCGCAATCGCATATTGCAGCGCTTTATCTTCACTTGCTCTCATTATTTTCCCTCCTTACACTTTCCCTTAAGAAAGTGTATGATGAGGAACAAGCTTTCATGAGGATTGATTGCATAATAAAAAGACATCCTCATAAAAACGAGAATGTCTCATCTATTAACCTTCAATAATCTCCATCTTCTCCGTAATCGGCGTACGAGCTTTTCCTTCTGGTGCTTTATCGAAATAGCCAAGGTGAAGAATTCCAACGATGCGTTGACCTCTTGTTAAACCAAGTCCTTCTATAAATAATGGATTGTAGTTTAATCCGCCTGATTTCCAAACGCAGCCTAAGCCACGTTCCCAAGCAAGCAGTTGGAAGTTTTGCATAAATGCACATGTTGCAGCGTAATCTTCGTCGCGTTGAATTTGACGTGGATCTTCATTAATATAAACAACAATTTGTGCCGGCGTGCTTAAGAAACGATCTGATAAAATTTTGCCGCGTTTCGCTCTTTCTTCTTCTGTGAAAGAGTTTAATACTGCATCTACTAATTTTTTGCGGCCTTCTCCAATGTATAATTTACAATTCCATGGTTCACGGTGTTTATGATTCGGTGCCCATGTTGCATCGTTTAATAGTTCAATTAATAACTCTTTATCTACAGCTTTATCTGTAAATGTACGTACAGAGCGTCTTTCTTTAATCACATTTGCGATGGAAGTATATGTAGTCATATTTTTCTCTCCCTTATTTTCATCTATATGTATACATTTGTTATTGATATTGATTTTCAATTTCGATTATACCTTAGTTTTTTACTATTAATCAATGTTTTATGTTGGAAAACTTCCAAAAACGTCATTTTATACTGTGAATAAAAAAACTTAACTTGTTCACAAGTATTTCACATTTTATGGAAATGATATGTGTACAGTTTTCCACATTATCCATCTAGGAGGAGTTTATATGTACAAAAAAATCGCAGTAAGTATGACTATGGCAACATTATTATTCGGGGCAACCGTCTTCCCTACTTTCGCTGCCACGCCAAAAGAAATAACATTGCACCATCATAAGCCTATTTCAGAAGAAGAAATGCAGTCGCTCGAAAAACTCGGCTATAACAAACATGAAATTTGGAAAGCTGCTCACATTGCAAGAATCGGTAAAAAAGAAATAAAAGACGTTTTAGCTTACTATAAGCAAAATAAATCTTGGGAGAAAACAGCCCAGCATTTCGGTGTAGATCCAAGTAAATTAAAAAAGCATCATATGAATAAAGAGACGAAAAAAGCACTGCTGCAAGAATTAGCAAATATGCAAAAATCTACACCAGACGGCCTAAAACAAAAAATGAAAGATTATAATATCGGATTACGTCAGCTCACGGTATTAACAATCATCTCTCAAAAAAGTAACACTCCTCTTGATGATGTACTAAAAATGAAAAAAGACGGAATGGACATTAAACAAATTGCAGAAAAATTAAATGTAAAAAAAGAAGATATACGAGCAGAAATGATTAAATTAGTGAAGTCTATTAAGGAAAAGAAAACAAATTAATACGCCAAAAAAGGAAGGGATTCCCAATACCCTTCCTTTTCTTTATGAACTTTCAATTTTCAAGTATAAATTCCCGCCTTTCCCAAAAACTAACATAAGTAAATGCTATATGTCAGGGGGGTGTAAAAATGTTCGGTTTCTCATCTGAAAAATCCAAAAAGACTACGGCAAAAACACTTTGTTCTATTCCAGAATTTATACATACCATGAAAGAATCTAGCGATTTTGTATCTTATAACGTACTTGAAGATGAAACGTTATGCTTGTTTTATTATAAATCTGTCGTGGAAGCACTTATTATTAAACAGTTTATTTTAACTCCTATGAAAAAGGAATCAGAACATATTCAAAATATCTCTGACCTATGTAATATTGTCTCCATTGAAGATATTATTACCTCTCCCTCTATTGATGATATTCGTGAGAAATTATTAGGTGGATATATTTTAGTACGCTTAAAAAGCAATTCGAATCCCGATCAATATGCTTTAATTCGTGCCGAAAGTACTGTTTTAGGAACACGATTATATAACGATACAGAAAATGAGTATAGCGTAATTGGACCTAAAATCGGTTTCGTTGAAAACCTTGATACAAATATACACTTATTGCGCCGAAATATTGTAACGGAGCAACTCATTTTCAAAGAAGTTATCGTTGGATCTATGTCAAAAACGAAAGTAGCAGTTGCTTATATTGAAGGGGTTACAAATGAACAATTTATCAACACTGCAATACAACGACTAGAAGACATTGACTTTGATGTTCCATTTGATTCGACTATGATTGAGCAATTTATTAGTGATAATAGCAATTCACCATTCCCTGTTCTATTACCTACAGAACGATTAGATCGAGCAGTATTTGCATTAATTAACGGGGAAGTTTTAATTTTAACAGATGGCTCTCCATATGCTTTATTAGGACCGACAACGTTACTAGATTTTTTCATTTCACCAGAAGATTATTATTTACCGTGGATGATTGGATCGTTCTTTCGCGTTATCCGTTTTTTCGGAGCTATATTTTCTCTTTTTTCCTCCGCTATTTATACAGCGGCTTTAACATATCATTATCAAATGATTCCTGCTGATTTACTAGGACCTATTATTTTCTCGAGAGCGAACGTACCTTTCCCGCCTATTCTAGAAGCACTCTTTCTAGAGATTACAATCGAATTGCTTCGTGAAGCGGGAGCACGTTTACCGACGAAAGTCGGACAAACAATTGGTATTGTTGGCGGGATTGTAATTGGGCAAGCATCTGTTGAAGCCGCTTTAACGAGTACGATTTTATTAATTGCAGTTGCTTTATCCGCTCTTGCATCTTTCACAACGCCGACTGTAAAAATGTCTTCTACTATTCGGTTGTTACGCTTTCCACTTATTCTTTTAGCTGGTGCATTTGGTGGATTAGGTCTTATTGTCGGGTTTGTGTTTATTTTAGCTCATTTAATTAAATTAAAATCACTTGGATCACCTTATTTATTACCCTTATATCCATTTCGTGGTTTAGGTACAGCGGAAGGTTTTTTCCGTTTACCGTTTAGCCAAACTGCACAAAGGCCTTCTTTCCTTAGACCAAAATCTAAATGGCGCTATAATCCAAACAAAGCGAAGCAAAAACGTGATGGTGATAATGAATGAAAAAACTCTTATTGTTCCTTATTATAACCCTTTTTGTTCTACAAACTGGCTGTACACAAACGTATATAGTGGATACACAGCGTATTATTCATATTGCTGGATTTGACATCACAAAAAACAAAAGATTCCAAGGAACGATCTTATTTCCAGAGTATACACATGGTGTAAAATCGAAACCAGAAACTCAATCAACATCTGCCCGCTCACTTGAAACAATCGCTTCACGATTAAATGCAAAATCCCCCCACAATGTTGTTGTAGGTCAAATGCGTGTCGTTCTATTTGGAAAAGATCTAGGAGAACAAGGAATGGGGGAAATTATTACTAACTTACAACGTGATCCAAATATCGGGCGTGATGTACAACTAGCAATTGTAGATGGATCGGCTGAAGAGCTTTTAAATTATGGAAAAAAAAATGGTTCGTTATACATTGCTGATTTACTTGAACAAAATATACGAAACGAGAACATTCCACAAACCACATTAAACATTTTTTTATATAATTACTACTCTTCTGTATGTGATGCGTATGTTCCTTATATTAAAATGGACGATAATCATTCCGTGGCTGTCAAAGGACTTGCTTTTTTAAAAGGTGATAAAGTCGTTATGTATACAGATAAAAGACATTCTGTTTTAGCAAAATTACTTATTAACCCTACGAAAAATGGACGTTACGAAGCAGCGATAAAGAAGAACAAACATAAAGGTATGGTTGTCATACAAAACTTAGCTGGGGAAAGCAAGTATGATATTGATCAAACTGGTGACATACCAAAAGTAAAAATCCATTTAAAACTAAATGGACTAATTAAAAACTCCCCTAATTGGATTGATTTAAGAAAAAAAACAAATATCAATTATATAAAAAAACAAATTGAACGAAACGTTGAACAAGATTGTGAAGAATTAATAAAAAAATTTCAACAAAAGAGAATTGATCCTTTAGGAATACGCGATGAAATTAGAAGCCATACGAGAAAATGGAATATAAACCAAATTCGGAATATGTACCCGAATATAGCTGTGGATATAAATTTAGATATTAACATTGTACAATCTGGAATTGGGGAATAGTGAGGTGAAATAAGCAATGCATACAATGAATAAAACAAAGACTGTCTCTCCATATTTTGCATTTGTTTTGTTACATTCTCTTCAAATTGGAATAGGAATTCTAGGATATCAACGGGTAATTTTAAAAAATGCTGGTTATGACGCTTGGATATCTCTAATCATAGCAGGTATTGCAACTCATATTGTACTGTTTTGCATGCTAAAAATGTTAGAAAAAGATGGCGATTTAATTAGCATTCATACAACGAGCTTTGGAAAATGGATTGGTTCTATATTTTCTGTAATTTTTACTCTTTATTGCTTATTATTTTGCCTTACTGTTCTTCGTACATATATGGAAGTAATACAAGTTTGGATTTTCCCTACCATTAAGTTATGGAAACTAACCCTTATGTTTTTATTAGTGACTTACTATATTATAAAGGGAGGATTTCGCTCTGTGACGGGAATATGTTTTTGGGGAGTCGTTCTTCCTATTTTCGTTGTATTCTTTTTAATTTATCCAATGAAATATGCACATTTCCGCAATATTTTACCTATTTTTACACATTCACCTTTTGACATGCTTATATCTGCAAAACACTCTGCGTTAGAGTTTCTTGGTTTTGAGACGATCTTAATCTTCTATCCATTTATTGAAAAAGGAAAATCCTTAAAAAGATGGGCTCATGCAGGTATTGCTTTTAGTACCTTAATTTATGTAGTTTTAGCCATCGTATCTTTTATGTATTATAGCGAGGGCCAATTGAATCACACGATTTGGCCTACTTTAACAATGTTAAAAATCATTAAAGTCCCTTTTATTCAACGCTTTGAATATATTATTATTTTCGTTTGGTTTTTAATTATTTTGCCAAACCTTTGTTTAACCATTTGGTCATCATGTCAAACGATGAAGCGTTCATTCCATATTCCCTTTACATTCACATTACCATTTTTTATTTTCATGGTCTTTACAGCTTCCTTATTTTTCACAAACCGTGAGAGTATCAATACATTAAATACGGTGCTATCTCAAGCTGGTTTATATATTGTATACGCCTATATCCCAATTCTATTTCTATTTCATTCACTACGATGGCGTTTCAAAAATCAGTCGAAAAAATCTTCAACCGATACACCATAATCTCTGATACAATTTGATTAATACATTTGTAAAGGGGACAAGCGTATGAAGAAATATGTATTTTCTTTACTTGCAATACTGAGTTTAATTCTTGCTGGTTGCGGAGCTACTAGTACAAATGAAAAGAAATCATCTGAATCAAAAGAAGAGCATGACCACGCATCGCATACTCAGCAAGCTGACATTCAAGAAAAAACAAAAGGAGTCGACACACTTCCTACCTTCCTAGACAAGCTTGATCCACAAATGAAAGATATCTACACTGTCGCTGGGCAAAATGCAGAGCTATTAGATTGGATTCCATGTTACTGCGGTTGTGGTGAGAGTGTAGGACATAAAAATAATAAAAACTGCTTTATTCGTGAAATGAAAAAGAATGGTGAAGTTGTTTGGGATTCCCACGCAACGACTTGTGTCAATTGCTTAGAAATCGCAGTTGAATCTGCGTCCATGAAACAAAAAGGAAAATCAACATTGGAAATTCGCAACTATATTGACAATAAATATAAAGAAGGATATGGAAAACCAACACCTACACCAATGCCAAAAGCTTAAAAACGAGGAAACACCTCGTTTTTTCTTTTCATTCACTTTTTTTCTTAACAAATTCTTTCAAGTGTATTTCCCCTTACTTGTCACACACTATATATAACTCCTCAGTAAGGAGGGTACACAGTGCAAACATATAACGACTATGACAAAGCTCTCTATTACACGTATAGCTGTAATTGGGATAAATTACTCGTTCTTATGGTTCAAACGAACGATCAACTATTTTCTAAGCGTATTGAACATTTTTTACACGCTTATCAATACAGTAAAGAAATGCCAGAAGTTGATAAACAATTGCAGCTCCTATTTCAATATATTGACCATGCATCCCAAAAGTCACATATAGAAGAAGTAGAGCAAATTCAAATGTAAAATATAGCGCTATTCTCATAAAGAGAATAGCGCTTTTTTAAATATCGATATCAATAAAAGTTTCCCCTTATAAAACTTTTATTGATAAACATATTTTTTCTTTCTTTTCTATAGCACTTCATACTATAATTTAGTATGTAACTATTATAAGAGAGGTATAAAATATGAGACGAGAAAAAAAGCAAGAATATGCTTTACTTACCGCATGGGGAGCTTCTTTTGTCGCTACACTAGGAAGTCTGTATTTTTCCGAAATCATGAAATTTGAGCCTTGTGTACTTTGTTGGTATCAACGTATTTTTATGTATCCATTCGTTTTATGGCTTGGTATCGCTGTAGCAAAGAAAGATTATCGCATCGCAAGTTATTCTTTACCAATTGCAAGTATCGGTGCTTGTATTTCTTTATATCACTACGCAATTCAAAAAGTCGCAGCATTTTCAGCTGCTGGAGCAGCTTGCGGCCGTGTACCTTGCACCGGAGAATTCATAAACTGGTTTGGTTTTATTACAATCCCGTTTTTAGCACTTATCGGCTTTATTACAATCGCTGTATGTAGCTTTATTGCAATAAAAAACAAATAAGGAGATGAAACAATGAAAAAAATGCTTATATTTGGTGGTATTATTATCGCCTTGTTTGCAGCAATTTTCGCTGTCACACAAATGGAAGAAAAAAATGCTACTAGCCAAAAAATTGATAATGCTACTGATAGTAAAACAAATGGCCCTGACTACTATACAAACAAAATCTCTCTTTCAGATCTTCAAAAGAATTTAAAAGAGAAAAAAGAAGAAACAGTATACTTTTATCAAACATCTTGCGTTCATTGCCAAAAGCTATCTCCTGTCTTAGTACCGATGGCTAAAGACTTGAACGTTGATATGAAAGTTATGGATATTGAAAAACTAGATGCTCCTTGGGATGAATATAAAATTAAAGGAACTCCAACAATCATTCACTTTAAAGATGGCAAAGAAGTAAGCCGTATTAGTGGTGAACAACCGAAAGACAAATTAAAAGAATGGCTTGAGCAAACGAAAAAATAATGCGAAAAGGAAACTCCTTCTACACATGAAATGGGCGTAAAATCCCAAACTAATGTATAAGGAGGGGGTTTTATGCCAGAAGTGAAATGTTCTGTTTCCAATTGCTCATTTTGGGGACAAGGTAACTTTTGTCAAGCAAGTGCAATCGTTGTTCAACCAGATGCACAAGAGGCTGGTTCGAATGCAAATGATTCGTATACAGGTGCGGTTTTAACAAACGAGACGCTAGAAAGTTCTGTAGCAACGAGTGTAGAAACTTGTTGTCATACATTTAAGCCAAAATATTAAACATAAAAAGCATACGATTACTCGTATGCTTTTTTTACATTCCTCTCCAAAAATCATGCATGATAAAAAAGTACAAAATAACGAGAATAGCTGTCCCGCATAGGGTAATACGCCGATATATACTCTTCTCACCTTCTCTCGCTTTCACAAATGCCCAAATAAATCCGAAAAATAATATTAAATCAAAATATGGAACATAAAAAGAAAAAACGAGAAACGCATACAAATACACGATAAATAAACAGGTCGTTACTAAGAAAACTTTAAAAGCAAATTCACTTTTCATAATGTAACCGCCCCCTATCTGTACTGTATTATATTCAGCAAAATACAATAGTTGCAGTTAAACTCGAAGTAGAAATAAGCTACCGTCTGTAATACGGTAGCCATTATGGAACATTATATTTCCGTTTATATATATTACTTAAAGTCGAGGCAGGAATTTGCTCATAACGAATTTTTTCTCCTGTTTCATCCACAATATACAAATTGTTTCCTATATAATATATTCCATCTTTTCGTTTTGAGTACACTGCATATCTTTCGTTCGGCAATACCGTTTTCACTTTCGTTAACTGCCCATTTGGTTCTTGCCAATATATATCAGCACGGTCTACTAACGTAAGCATGCCAATTTGCTCTTCTTCTATTTTACGACCATTCCAGCTCACAACGCGGTAACCAAGCTTATTCGCTTCATGTTCAGGGCTCGTATGAAAACGAGAAATGATTACTTTCGTCTGTAATTGCACCCGATCATATAACCATTGTATATCCCGGTCATGCATGCGAATACAGCCATTCGACTCTCGGCTTCCAATCGTCCATTCCCGATTTGTTCCATGAATCGCATACTCCTTTTTATCCAAACCTAACCAACGCGTACCGAGAGGATTATTCGGTGCACCACCAGCTATTTTTTTTCGATGGTATTCTTTATTTTTAAATTTAGTTATAATACAAAAATTACCTTCAGGCGTAGGTGTACGATCTCTTCCAGTTGTTACGGGGAATGTTTTTGTATAATTTCCATTTTCAAAAAAAGACAACCGGTTTGTCGTAAGATTCACTAATATTAAATGATCTGTATCAGCAAAAGCACTAACCGGTAGGATGAAAAATAATAGTATGACGAAATATAATTTTTTCATCTATATCCCTCCCCTAGCGCTCAATATAATTAGTGGAATTAACTTTACTTTGCTCTTATCAATGAAAACTATCCATTTACAATAACGCCTCCATTTACATGCATCATTTGTCCGGTAACATAGGATGAATCATCAGACGCTAAGTATACATATGCTGGCGCTAGTTCATATGGTTGACCAGGTCTTTGCATCGGAACATTGCTTCCAAACTGAGAGACTTTCTTCTCATCAAAACTCGATGGGATAAGTGGTGTCCAAATCGGTCCCGGCGCAACACCATTTACACGAATCCCTCTTTGCACTAACGATTGAGAAAGCGATCTTGTAAAAGCTACGATTGCTCCTTTCGTTGCGGAATAATCAATTAAAGTTTCATTTCCTTCATACGCAACGATAGACGCCGTATTTATAATGACATCCCCTTGCCTTAAATGAGAAAGTGCTGCTTTCGTAACGTGAAAATAAGAAAAAATATTAATACGAAAAGTCTTTTCTAGCTGTTCTGCTGTAATATACTCTAGCCCTTGCTGCGGATATTGCTGCGCGACATTATTTACTAAAACATTCAAACTACCTAGCTGCCGAACGGTCTCTTCTACAATATCTTTACAATGCTGTTCATTACTTAAATCACCCGGCAACAATACACATTCCCCCCCTCTTTCTCAACATATTGTTTCGTCTCATTTGCATCTTCCTCCTCATCTAAATACGCAATCGCAATATTTGCTCCCTCTTTCGCAAAAGCGATGGAAACAGCGCGTCCAATCCCACTATCTCCTCCTGTAATTAATATATTTTTTCCTTTTAACTTTTCGCTTCCTTTATAATTTGGGTCTTCGAACTGTGGTAGAGGATTCATTAACGATTCAATACCAGGTTGTTTATTTTGATGTTGCGCTGGCATTGTTACAAAGTTTTTTTGCTGTGGCATATCTTCTTTCAACTCCTTTTCCTTATAATATGCGCACAATAAAAACTGAAATTCACACATCGTTTTACGATTAATATTCGAATTTAAGACACAAAATATGAATTGTTGTAAACTTTTTATGCAAAACTATTGCAAAATAGTTAAAAAACGAATATTATATATAACTGTTGTGAAAATTATTCGTAAACAGAAAGGATGTTTATATGTTTAACCTTTCAAAACATAAAACTTCTATTAAAACTGAAATTATGGCAGGTATTATTACCTTCTTAACAATGGCATATATCATTGTCGTAAACCCTGTCATCCTTGGGGATGCAGGTGTTCCATTTGAACAAGCATTTACAGCAACAATTATCGCTGCTGTTGTCGGAACATTATTTATGGCAATCTTTACAAACTTACCAATCGCAATCGCACCAGGTATGGGATTAAATGCTTACTTCTCTTACTCTGTTGTAAAAGCTCATGAAGGCATGACTTTCGCAATTGCATTCTCTGCTGTATTCGTAGCAGGTATGATTTTAATTTTGTTATCATTCACATCTTTCCGTACAAAATTAATGGAAGCAATTCCTGAAAACTTAAAACATGCAATTACTGCTGGTATCGGTCTTTTCATCGCCTTTATCGGTTTACGTTTAACAGGTATCGTTACAAAAAATGAAGCAAACTTAGTTGGACTTGGTGATCTTCACTCTGCTCCAGTACTACTAGCATTAGCTGGACTTGGAATTACAATTGTCCTTATGTCTTTAAATGTAAATGGTGCACTATTTATCGGCATGCTATTAACTGGTATTATCGCTTACTTCACAGGACAATTATCGTTCTCAAACGGCGTTACATCAATGCCTGGATTACCAGAAGGAATCATCGTTTCCAATCCAATTACTGCTGTATCTGATGTAATTAACTACGGATTGTACGGCGTTGTATTTTCATTCTTCCTTGTTACATTATTCGATACAACAGGTACATTACTTGGAGTTGCTCAACAAGGTGGATTTATGAAAGATGGAAAGCTTCCAAAAGCTGGACGAGCTCTTCTATCTGACTCATTCTCAGCAACAATCGGTTCTATGTTCGGAACAACACCATCAACAGCGTACATTGAATCATCTGCTGGTGTTGCAGCTGGTGGTCGTACTGGTTTAACAACTGTTACAGTAGCTGTTCTATTTGCACTAGCAGCATTCTTCGGACCATTAGTAAGTGCTGTTTCTGGCGTATCAGCTATTACTGCACCATCATTAATTATCGTTGGTAGTCTTATGATGGGATCAGTTCGCCACATCGATTGGGACGCATTTGATGAAGCATTCCCAGCATTCTTAGTAATCTTAAGCATGCCACTTACATCAAGTATCGCAACAGGTATCGCACTTGGATTTATTTCATACCCACTTATGAAAGTGGCAAAAGGTAAATTCCGTTCTGTTCACCCACTTGTGTATGTATTCGGAATCTTGTTCGCTTATCAATTGATTTTCTTACCACATTAAAATCCCTCATAAAGAGGGATTTTTTTTATGTATAAAAAAATAGAGCATCGAATTTCGATGCTCTATTTTCCTTTTGCAACAATATTACGAAAGTCTTCTCCACAGCCTAATACTTATTTTTGTAAAAACGACTGTAAATCTGCAAACTGTCTCTTTGCATCTTCATAGCCTTGCTCATATAGATTTTGTAGTTTTGCTGTATCTTTTTCCATACGATCTACTTGAAGCGACACTTCTGGGCGAATAACAAATAAATTCCCGGCTTGCTCTTCTTTTTCAATGTAGTGAAGTGTTTCATTATATACTTCATAACGATTCAACATCGTGTTCACAAGGTTCGGATATTTTTTATATGCTTTCGCTGCCACCCATCCAAACTTTGACTTTTTCTTCGCGTAACCATGATTTCTCGTTAAAATAACGACTGATTTTTTAAACCCATCTTCCTGTGCTTTACGAACTGGAATTGGATCAGAAATCCCACCATCTAATAACTGCTTACCACGGTAATTTACTACAGGTGCAATGAAAGGTAATGAACTAGATGCTTGTAATAAATTTAGTGCATCATCATTCGTTCCTTCTTTTTCAAAATAAACAGACTGTCCTGTTTCACAATCTGTTGTTCCTACAAGGAAACGCTCTGGGCTATTAAAATATGTTTCAAAATCAAACGGGACATGTTTTTCTGGAATTTCATGAAAAATGAACTCCATATCAAACAATTGGCGTTTTCTCCATAAATTTTTATACGATAAATATTGTGGGTGTGATGCATAATCAATATTGACCGTTTTATTTCTATTTCTTTGTCTGGAAAGATACGACGCTGCATGACAAGCACCAGCTGATACACCAATTACATATGGAAAATATAAATCTTGTTCCATAAAGTATTCTAATATCCCGCCCGTATATACACCACGCATACCGCCGCCTTCTAATACTAACCCCGTATTTTCAAGCATGTTATTCTCTCCTCTTTATATATTGACTCTTTAATTATTCACCATGTTAAGTATCTTTCTCTATTATATATGAGTTTTTTTAGAAATTATATTCAAAAGGCTTGAAATAAAGGAGTTTTTTCTTCCAATTATATTTCAAAATGTTTGGAGACATCCTTTATAAACCTTTGAATAAAATCTTGCTCTTCTTCCGTATATCCATCTAACAATAGCAGCCACTTTTCTTCAGCTTGTTTATGCAATTTATCATGAGCTTTATATATTTCATTTCCGCTTTCCGTTAAGCGAAAGAAAATTTCTTTTTGATTATCTAACATTTGCATCTTCTCAACGAATTGCTTTTGAAACAACTTTGTACAAATTTTAGAGATTGCACCCTTCGTCATTCCCATTTCTGTCGTAATAGCAGTTACATTCATCAGAGCATTTTTTCCGATAAACTCGATCACATGTAGTTCAGATAAAGACATACCACTTATACCTGTCTCACGAAGAAACTTCTCGTTTTGCCCTTTCAAATGTTCTTCTTTTTTATGCAAAAGTGTACGAATGTCCGAAAGTATTTCCATTTGTTTCGTTGCATAATCCAATCCGTTCGCCCCCTAAGTTTCCAAAGAAACAATTTAACTATATACCATTTTAAAATTATTTTTTCATATTTACAAGTGAGAAAAACATGTTAAAATGAATTTAGTTTCCAAAGAAACTAAATTACAAGGAGGTTAACATAATGAAAAAATCCAAACTACATTTCATTTTATACGTTGTCTGTATGAGTGCCTTACTCGGTTCCTTCGCCCAAAATATTTACACACCTATCTTGCCTATGATTCAAGCTTCTTTTCACACTTCTCTTTATCTAGTAAATTTAACAGTTTCACTATTCACATTCGTTCTTGCAATTATGCAGCTCATATATGGACCTTTAATTGATACAAAAGGGAGAAAATCTATCCTTATCCCTAGTTTAATCATTAGTACAATTGGTTCAATCGGATGTGCTTTTTCGGCGAACGTTTATTTATTTCTATTTTTTAGAGCTGTTCAAGCAATAGGAATAGCGGCTATACCTGTAGTTGCAGCAACGATTATCGGTGATTTATTTGAAGGAAAAGAACGCGGAGAAGCGATGAGCCTGTATCAAATGTTACTTGCTCTCGCACCTGCAATTGGCCCTCTTATAGGTGGTTATCTCGGCAATATAAATGGCCATTTATACGTATTTTTGTTTTTATCTACACTTGGCATTCTCTTATTAATTATAAACATTTCACTACTTCCAGAAACAAACCCCACTGTAATTAAACAACCGCAAGCAAAAAAGAATTACTGGTTTATCTTAAAAAATCAAACTGGATTTTCTATTACTCTTATTGGCTTTATTCAATTTTGTATTTACTTTTGCTTCCTCATTTTTTTACCGAGCATTTTAACAAATTTATTTCACTTAACTGCAAGTGAAATTGGTCTTATATTTGTACCGATGTCCCTTTCTATTATGTTAGGAAGTTATTGCTACAAGCTTTTGCAAAAACGCCTCACAACAAAGCAAGCTTTATTCATCACTAGTTTCTTCAATATTATATGTGTCACTTTATTCTCTTTCACATATAGCATCAATATCTCATTCATCATTATCGTTACATCTTTATATGGTTTTAGTATGGGACTTTCTATGCCAACTCACACTACTTTATTAACAGAAGAATTCGTACAAGAACGCGCAACTGCTATCGGTATGTACAACTTTATTCGCTATCTCGGTATGGGAACAGGACCACTTGTAGGTGGATTTCTTTTATTTAATCAAAATTACTTTTGGATTTTCTTCATAGGTGCACTTATGTTTCTACTCATAATCTTATATGCGATGAAACTGCTACGCTTCCCTGCCACACAAAAAGCAAAATAGAGACCTACAAATGGTCTCTATTCTAAACTCTTTGATCCGCAACAATATGAATATCAATATACTTCGTTTGCCTCATAATTTCATTTACAATTGAACCTTTTCGAATTTCTTCCCATCTTGTTCTTGCTGATTGTCCGAGTAAAATTTGCGTTACTTGTAGCCTTTTCGCGACTTCAATAATAACATCCGCTGGCTTTCTTCCTTTTGCCTCTTCTAAAACAAAACTCGCATCAAATTGATTCGTTAGCAACTTCCACTCTTCAATCGTTTGCTTTTTCCCTGCTGAAAGGGACTCTATATTTTCCCTTTCAACATTTAATACATACAATTCAGCATTTAACCGATCCGCCATACGCCAACCTCTTCGTATTAACTTCTCTGCTGTTGAACTGTATTGTACACAAACGAGAATTTTTTCTTTCACACCAATCGGTTCTATAACGGTTTGGCTAATTTTCTCGTCCATATCATCGGCAACTTCCCGAAGTGATAATTCTCTTAGTGCCCCTAAATTATTAAGCGTGAAGAAATTTTGTAAGCTTTGCTCTATTTTTTCTTCCTTATATATCTTCCCGTCTATTAATCTCTTCCTTAATACTTCCGGGGTTGCATCAACGAGCTGAATTTCATTTGCTTTTTGTAAAATAAAATCTGGAATACGTTCTCGCA
The DNA here is from genome assembly GCF_051294775.1 of Bacillus pretiosus. Taxonomy (NCBI): domain Bacteria; kingdom Bacillati; phylum Bacillota; class Bacilli; order Caryophanales; family Bacillaceae; genus Bacillus; species Bacillus pretiosus. Next base: position 19,821 of record NZ_JBPPHF010000003.1, on the reverse strand, counting down.
CGTTAACATTCGTAATTTGAGCTACAATGTCATGTACGCTTTCTAAATGTTGAATATTAAACGCTGATAATACGGATATACCAGCGTCTAGCAATTCCTGTACATCCATATAACGTTTCTTATTTTTAGATCCAGGAATATTACTATGCGCAAGTTCATCCACAACAACTACCCCGGGTGCACGTTTTATAATTCCTTCTACATCGAGTTCATAAAATACTTTCTCTTTATAATCTATTTCTTTTAAAGGAACCTTTTCTAAATCAGCAATTGCGTCTTCTGTCTCTTTTCTTCCATGCGTTTCAATTAAACCAATTACAATATCCATACCGTCCTTTTTCATCTCTCTTGCATCAAGTAGCATTTTATAACTTTTCCCTACTCCTGGAGCCGCTCCTACGTATAGCTTTAACTTCCCGCGGTTTTGCTGACGAATATATTCTAAATACTCTTCTGGTGTTCGCCTTTGAAACGTTGGTTTATAGTCATCCGCATACAACACACTCACAACCTTTCTTTCGAAACAACACTACCTCAATCCATTAGATTGAGGTAGCACTGTTACTATTTCAGTAGTTTCTGCAATTCTAAATTTAACTTTAAAACGTTTACGCGGTTCTCTCCAAATAAGCCAAGTGCAGCACCTTCTGTTTGATTTTTAATCAACTGATTTAGCTTTTCTTTCGGAATATTCGTTAATTTAGAGATACGATCCACCTGCACAGAAGCTGCCTGCGGACTAATATCAGGATCTAGCCCTGAACCTGAATTCGTCACTAGATCAATCGGCACTTCTGTTACTGGAACAGCCCGATTTTGTTTCTTCCACTCTTCAATACTTTTCTCTACTCGTTTCTCTAAATCTGGATTAGACGGTGCATAGTTATTTGAACCAGATGCTTCTGCCTTATATTCAATACTAGAAACACGCCCATGAAAATAACGTGGATCTGTGAAATTTTGACCGATTAATTTAGAACCAATCACTTCATTTTTATCATTATATATTAGACTTCCATCCGCATTATCCTTCATTACCGCTTGTGCAATACCAGTTACAATAAGCGGGTATACAAGGCCGCACAACACTAAAAATGTAAAAGTAATACGGACAATCGGTGATAGTATACTTTGTTTCTTCGCCATCTTTTTCCCCTCTCCCTTATATGAACAAGCCGACAATTATATCAATTACTTTAATTCCAATGAACGGTACAATAACCCCGCCAAGTCCATAAATAAGTAGGTTTCGGCTAAGTAGTGCATTCGAACTCATCGGTTTATATGCGATACCTTTCATCGCTAATGGAATGAGTAATGGAATAATAACTGCATTAAATATTAATGCTGATAAAATCGCTGACAGTGGTGATGTTAGTTTCATAATGTTTAATGCTTCCATTTGCGGAATCGCAAGTGTAAACATTGCTGGAATGATTGCAAAATATTTTGCGATATCATTCGCAATACTAAACGTCGTTAACGCACCACGCGTCATTAACAATTGCTTACCAATCCCTACAACCTCAATAATTTTTGTCGGGTTCGAATCTAAATCAATCATATTCGCTGCTTCTTTCGCAGCTGTCGTACCACTATTCATCGCTAATCCAACGTCAGCCTGCGCTAATGCCGGCGCATCATTTGTACCATCACCCGTCATCGCTACAAGTTTCCCTTTATCTTGCTCTGCTTTAATAACCGCAATTTTATCCTCTGGCTTACACTCAGCAACAAACTCATCTACCCCTGCTTCTTTTGCAATCGTTGCTGCTGTTAACGGGTTATCACCTGTACACATAACCGTTTTAATCCCCATTTGACGCAATTGTTCAAAACGCTCACGCATACCTGGCTTTACTGTATCCTTTAAATAAATTAAACCGTAAATACGATTATTCACTGCAACTACAAGTGGTGTCCCGCCCTCTTTGGAAATGGAATCTGCTTTTTGATTTACATCTTTCGGAATCGTTCCACCTTGTGACCTAACCCATTCAATTACGCTACCTACAGCACCTTTTCTCACTTTCGTTCCGTCCTGTAAATCGACACCACTCATTCTCGTTTCTGCTTTAAACGGAACAAACTCACCTTGTTCTGCAATTTCTCGATTATATGATATAGATTTCATTTTTACATATTCTATAACCGATCGACCTTCTGGTGTTTCATCTAAAACTGAACTAATCGCAGCCCATTTTCCTACTTGCTCAATCGTTTCATTTCCTACAGGAAGCAATGTATGAGCCATTCGGTTCCCGAAAGTAATCGTACCTGTTTTATCTAAAATGATTGTATTAATATCACCCGCAGCTTCTACTGCTTTACCCGACATCGCTAACACATTGAACTTTGTCACGCGATCCATCCCGGCAATACCAATTGCTGATAATAAACCACCAATTGTCGTTGGAATTAAACAAACTAACAACGCTACAAGTACAGCTGTATCAATTTGAAACCCTAAATAGTTTGTAAAAATGGGCAACGTCACAACAACGATTAAGAAAATAAGCGTTAAACTCGTTAATACTGTATTTAAAGCAATCTCATTCGGCGTTTTTTGACGAGCAGCTCCTTCTACCAACGAAATCATTTTATCAATAAATGATTCACCAGGATTACTCGTAATGACAATTGTAATCTCATCACTTACGACCATCGTCCCGCCTGTTACGGAACAAAAATCGCCGCCCGCTTCTTTTATTACAGGAGCTGATTCCCCTGTAATCGCAGATTCATCAACAGACGCTAATCCTTTAATTACTTCCCCATCACTCGGAATCATTTCTCCTTGTTTTACAATAACAACGTCATCTTTTCTCAGATCAGTTGCTGAAACTTGAACAATGTCTCCATTTTCTTTTACAACATTTGCAAACACATCTTTCTTCGACTGTTTTAAAGAATCGGCTTGAGCTTTCCCCCGTCCTTCCGCTAACGCTTCTGCAAAGTTAGCAAATAAAACTGTAAATAATAGAATGAGAGAGACTGTTATATTAAACCATCCTGGTACACTACTAGAACGACTTGGAAGAAACGATAAAATGAACGTAATGATAAATCCAATTTCTACAACAAACATAATCGGATTCTTTATCATGACTTTCGGATTCAATTTCGCAAAGGATTGTTTCATCGCATGTTTCACGATATCACGATCCATCGTTTTCGCTTGTCTAACTTCATCTTCTACAGCATGTATTTGTGAATCATTTACTCTCTTTTCTTTTACTACTACCGGTCTCATCATTTACCCTCCATTACTTCAATGTAAGAAATTCTGCAATTGGGCCGAGTACTAACATCGGGAAGAATGTTAATGCACCGACAATTACAATTGTTCCGATGAAAATGCCGCCAAATAAACTATTATCCGTACGGAACGTTCCGACTGTTTCTGGTACTACCGTCTTTTCTTTCAATGAAGCTGCAACAGCTAGCATCGTAATTAAACTGAAATAGCGCCCTAAAAACATAACTAAGCCAGTTGTAATATTCCAAAACGGTGTATTATCCGCTAACCCTTCAAATCCAGATCCGTTATTCGCAGCTGACGATGTATACTCATATACCACTTGCGTTAAACCGTGGAAACCAGAATGAGAAATGGCATCCGTTCCTAAACTTGTTGAAAGAGCTAATACTGAAAACCCTAAAATAAGCAGTGGATGAAATAGTATCGTTACCGCAACTAATTTCATTTCCTTACCTTCAATTTTCTTACCTAAAAACTCTGGTGTCCGTCCAACCATCAACCCAGATATAAAGACTGCGATAATCGCATACATAATAATGTTCACAAAACCTGCCCCAACGCCGCCATACACTGTGTTTAACATCATATTTACGAGTGGTACTAACCCGCCAATTGGTGTTAACGTATCATGCATCGTATTAACGGCTCCTGTTTCAGCAGCTGTCGTCACTGTTGCGTATAGGGAAGAAAATACTGTTCCAAATCGTACTTCTTTTCCTTCTGTACTCCCTTGTACATGTTCGATGCCCATTCCATTTAACGCTGGATTCCCATGTAATTCAGATGTAGTAATCGTTATAAATCCTAGTAAAAACACCATGAATAGTGATACGAAAAGGATACGACCTTGTTTTTTATTTCCTACCATTCGTCCGTACGTAAATGGAAGTGCTGTTGGCAATAACATCATAAGCATCATTTGTAAAATATTACTCATTTGCCCTGGATTTTCGAAAGGATGTGTAGAGTTTGCTCCGAAAAATCCACCGCCGTTATTTCCGAGTTCCTTAATGGACACGAATGATGCAACAGGCCCACGTAATATACTTTGCTTTGCCCCATCAATTGTTTGTGCTGTAACTGCCCCGTCTAACGTTTGTGGTACACCAAGTGCGACAAAGATTAGCGCTGCAACAAACGCAATAGGAAGAAATACTCTCGTTAAAGCTCTCGTAAAATCAACGAAAAAGTTACCGAGTTCCTTCCCAGCAAGCCCTCTTATAAACGCCATTACAAGTGCTAAAGTCGTTGCTGGTGCTGCAAACATTAAAAATGTAATTCCGATTAATTGTGATAAATAAGATAAACCATTTTCACCGCTATAATGCTGTAAGTTTGTATCAGCCATAAAACTAATTGCTGTATTAAAAGCAAGCGTAGGCTCCATCCCTTCAATATGCGCTGGATTTAATGGCAATACTCCTTGTAGTCTGAAAATGAAATATACGACAACAATCATAAATCCATTTAATAAAACTAATGACAATGCGTACTGTTTCCACGTTTGATTGTATTCTTTTACACCCGTAATTTTAAAAATAAGTTTTTCAAAAGGCCCGAATACTTTATCTAACTTTTTACTACCTTGAAAGGCTTTCTCTAAATAAATCCCCATTGGCTTTGCCACAAGAATAAACAACAGCATGGTAATAACAACTGCGACCCAAATCATAATGAATGATTCCCCCTAATTAAAACTTTTCTGGATTTAATAATGCATATACTAAGTACACAGTAATTGCTGCAACAATAACCGATAAGGCAACCGTCATGATTGCTTCCCTTCTTTCACAACTTTATCTGACCAACTTGCAAGACTTACCATCGATGCGACTAACACAACAAAAATCCCGATCATTACAACATCTAACATAGCTACCCCTCTTTTCTGTAAAAATTTACCATTAAATTATCGAAAAAAGAACACTAAGCTCTACTTAGTGTTCGAAATGAACAACACAAAGTAAACCTCCTCTCTAAACGCTTACGAGGTTAGCTGTCGGATTCGGGCCTAAAGAGTAGCCCTACTTTCAAAACTGAAAGATTCACCCCAAGTGACGATGCACAAAATTGGTTCCCCCGCTCCATTTCTGGAACTCAGCGATTTTAGGTTTTTTTGGAAATTTTATGAATGATTTATGAGAGTAAATATACTCCTCTATATTTAACTTGTAAAGAGTCAAATTACTGAAAATAAGAAAATATCCATCTATTTAAACGCTTACATTGAGTGTTATTAATATTATTTCATCTGTTTTCTCGTCTTTTCTTTCTTTTTCACAGAAATGATCTTTTAAATACGAAACAAAAAGAGCGAATGACATGAAGTGCATAGCTTGTTGCACTTAGCATTCGCTCTTTTTTTTCACTATTTATTCTCCACGCAAAAACGCACGCAAATTTCTCCCACGAATATAAACTTGTGACAATTCTGCATGTAGCTGCTCATATTCGATAACATCTGTTTTTAAATATAAAGCGTCTTTCGATGGCAATATGATATAGGGCCTTGGAAAAATGGGATCAAGCACCACCAATTCTTGAACTCGCTCTACTGATACCGCCCAACGATTCGCTATATCTCCTAGTAACAACACCTTCATCTTTTTTCCCCCGCCCTATTCAAAAAATAAAAAAGAAATATTATCACAATTCGTAAACACGACAAATGTAGCTCCAATTGTTTCATAGAGCCTCGCTGGATATCGTTTATTCCTTGTAACAACAGTAATAGGTGCTTGAAAAGAAAAGTGAATGTGTTCTGTGAAGAAACTAATGATTGGAAGCTCATCCCCTAGTAAAATCACCTTCTTAATACACTCACAAATACTAGTAAAATCTTGTGCCTTACTACAGCTATAAGTCCAATCAAACCCACAATTCCTAACTTCAGCAGCTATCTCTTCATTTGCTGTAAAAATAATTAACTCATGTTGAAATGCTACTAAATCTCTTAAACTATTTACCTTGCTTTCTTCCCCAACACAAATAAGTGTTAATTCCATGTACCTCATCCTCCTTAGCATAAAAGAACTCAAACATAGATTGATATTCTCCTATACTAATCAGATCGATGAAGTGATGTATCCATCATGACACCGCCCTCTCTCAAGACGCTTACGAAGTTAGCTGTCGGATTCGGACTTTGAGAGTAGCCCTACTTTCAAAATTGAAAGATTCACCCCTAGTGACACTGCACAAATTGGTTCCTCCGCTCCATACAATTGGACTCAGCGTATTACAAAAAATATATTCTGGCTGATATATTACTCCTGTATTTGGAAAAAGTAAACAGAAAAAAAGCCAGTTATACAACTGACTTTTTTCTACTTATACATGTGCTTTATTCAATTTATATGCAAAATGATTCGTCGGTCCATGACCACTTCCAATATGCAGCGGCTCTTCAATTGCTATACTAATAAATTGTTTTGCTTCTTGAACTGCCTCTTCAATTGAGTATCCTTTCGCAAGCCCTGCTGTAACCGCCGAAGCAAATGTACACCCGCTTCCATGCGTTTGCTTTGAAGGAATTCTTTCACTTTTAAATTCGATAAACTGCTCACCATTAAAGAGTAAATCAACTACTTCCTTACCTTGATACTCTGCATGTCCGCCCTTCATAAGCACATATTTTGCACCCAATTCATGCAGTACTTTCGCAGCTTCCTTACTATCTTCAATATTATGAATCTCCATTCCAGTTAACACTTCTGCTTCAGGCACGTTCGGTGTTACAACCGTTGCTACTGGTAATAAATATTCTTTTAATGCTTGTACTGCTTCTTGTTGTAATAATGATGCACCGCCCTTAGCAATCATAACAGGATCTAGTACAATATTATTCCAGCCAAATTTATTAATATGTTCTGCTACAATTTGAATAATTTCGCTGCTAAATAACATTCCTAGTTTCACAGCATCTGGTGTTAAATCCGTACCAATTGAATTCAACTGTTCCGTAATACCTTCTAACGAAACTGGATATACCCCTTGAACGCCAAGCGTGTTTTGAGCAGTAATTGCCGTAATAGCCGTCATCCCATACACACCAAGCTCTTGGAATGTTTTTAAATCTGCTTGAATGCCGGCACCGCCGCCACTATCAGATCCTGCAATTGTTAAAGCTTTATTTACTTTCATCCCACTCATCCTTTTCTATCCAAAATAGCGATGATAAATTGTTTTTGCTTCGCTTATATCTTTCGTTCCATGTACAAGTACACGACCATCTTTAAAAGCAACTAATCTCTTTTCTTCCACAGAAAATGATAATAAATATGGATTTACATTTAAATCATGCACACGATCATTCAGCAGCTCTTTGTATCGTTCAAAATCCATTTCCTCTTTATGAGGTGGTCTAATTTGAACTGTATTTCTCCCGCATAAAACTGCTGTTTTCGATGTGTTTTCTTTATTTAAATACGGGTATATCGCATTCTCTCCGCACGAAGGACAATTATGCTTACGAAGCTTTTGCACATTCATACATGAATATTCATTCTTCCACACATCAAACGACACAAGTCCATCTCGAAGTGATTCATAATCTTCCACTAACAATTTAAGAACTTCCGTTACTTGATGAGAAACGACGAGAGATACAGCAGGTGATATAATGCCCGCTGTATCACATGTCGCCCCGCCCAGCGGAATCGATTGTAATAAACAAGATAAACATGGCGTTTTACTAGGAAGAATTGTGTAAGAAAGGCCGTAACTCCCTACACATGCTCCGTAAATCCATGGAATAGAATGTTTTTGCGCTATATCATTCACAATAAAACGTGTTTCGAAATTATCAGTTGCATCAATCATTACATCTACGTTTGTAACAAGCTCTTCTAATTCCTCAGCTGTTACATCTTGAACGAGAGCCTCTACTCTTACTTCACGATTGATCTCTGCTAGACGTTTTTTTGCCGCTACAGCCTTTGGAAGATTATTTTCCACATCACTCTCTGCGTACAATTGTTGCCTTTGTAAATTACTCCAATCGACATAATCTCGGTCAACAATCGTTACTGTGCCAACACCTGCTCTTACAAACATCTCTGCATTTGCACTACCTAATGCACCTGCACCGATAATGAGTACATGCTTTTCTCTTATCTTTCGTTGCCCCTCTTCTCCAATTGGAGAAAATAATTCTTGGCGAGAATATCGATTATTCAACTACGCTCATTCCTTCTAAAGGACTGCTTGCTGTTGCACAACGTTTACGTGCAATACGACCTGCTTCAAATCCTAATCGTCCTGCTTCAATACTTAATTTCATTGCTTGTGCCATTTTTATTGGATCTTTTGCTCCCGATACAGCAGTATTTAATAACACACCATCCGCTCCTAATTCCATCGCAAATGCCGCATCAGTCGGGCTACCGATACCAGCGTCAACGATAACTGGCACTGTCGCTTGTTCAATAATGAAACTTAAATTTAACGGATTTACAATACCAAGTCCTGAACCGATTGGTGATGCTCCTGGCATAATTGCATGCACACCTAGTTCCTGTAATTTACGTGCTAATACAACATCATCAGATGTATACGGAAGAACGATAAATCCTTCTTCTAATAACATTTCAGATGCCTTTAACGTTTCTACTGGATCAGGTAATAACGTTCTATCATCACCAATAACTTCCACTTTGATCATATCGCAAAGCCCCGAAGCTTTTGCTAATTTTGCAATACGAACAGCTTCTTCAGCATTTTTTGCTCCAGCTGTATTCGGTAATAACTTATATTTTTTCACATCAAGTTTCTCTAATAAATTAGGCTGCTTTGCATCAAATATATCCATACGACGTACTGCAAACGTTAAAACCTCAGCTTCAGATACATCAATTGCCTTTTGCTGTACATCAAAATCAGGAAATTTCCCTGTTCCTAATAAAAGTCTAGAATGAAATGAAAATGGTCCAATGTTTAACATAATCAACCGCCTCCTACGAAAGTTACAATCTCAATTTGGTCTCCATCAAAAACAGATGTATCTGTATGATCATCTTTTTGTAAAATATCTTTATTACGCTCTACTACCACAATTCTGTTATCTAACTCTAAATGTGTAAGTAGCTCAGCCACTGTTTTTACACTCTCTGGCACTTCAAGTTGGTTACCATTAATTTTTAAATTCAAACTTCCATCCCCTTTCTAAACTGTTTTAGAAAGCAATGAATCTAGCAAATGATTCTCCTGCTTTCCTTCTATTAAATCAGCCATATACTGACCAGAAACAGGACTTAATAAAATACCGTTTCGATAATGCCCAGTACAAGCATATAAACCTTTTATTTCTTCATGCTCTCCCATATAAGGAGCTTCGTGATTTGATTGTGGCCTTAATCCTGCCCATGTGCTTTCCCACTCTCCTTCTTTTAAAGCTGGCAATATTGTATAAGCACGCTCTAATATAGAAGTAATACTTTCTGGTTGCACTGTTTTATTAAACGTATGAGGCTTCATCGTTGCTCCAATTACGTAACGTCCACCACGCTTTGGGGCAATGTAAAATCTTTCTTGAAAAATAGGCGCCTTTAAAAGTGGTTTTCTACTTCTTACCGCTACTACTTCTCCTTTAACTGGATATGTACCCCATTCGCGGTGAAAATAACCTAGTAACTTCGTGCTCCATGAACCACCCGCAATCACGACCTTCTCGCACGCGATAATACCTTCGCTTGTAACAATCCCAGTCACTTTATTATTTTCAATACGAATATCGAACACTTCTGTCTGTTCATATATATCAGCACCCGAGAATGATGCGGAATGTGCGAATGCTTTCGTAAGCTCCGGTGCAATAACATGACCGTCTTTTGGATAATATACAGCACCTATAATTGACTCCGATAGAAACGGCTCTTTCTCTCGTAAAAGGTCTCCTGTTAGAAAATAAGAATCTTCACCTGTTTTCTGCTGCCAATCCATAATGTGAAGAATTCTTTCCTTCTCATCTTCATTTTGGGCAATGCGATAAATGCCTTTCTCTTCATATCCAATATCGATGCCTGTTTTTTCACGCAAAACTGCTGCAAGTTGTGGAAATATAGCACGGCTTTCTCTCGCAAGTTCAAATAGTGGGTCATATGCATCCCATTCTGCCTGAACCCCAAGTAAACCAGCGGCTGCTTTCGAGGCTTCAGATGCAATTCTTTGCTTCTCTATAATCGCTACTTTATGTCCTCTTTCTGCTAGAAAATGTGCAACTGAACTACCGATTACACCACCGCCAATTATCGCTACATCATACTTCTTACACATGTTTTTCCGCCCACTTTCTTATTGATTCCTTATAAGATTTCGCTTTGCTATACGGGTTATTACTACTTATAATCCCAGACATAACAGCAATACCACTGACACCGTTAGCAAGAACATCACCAGTGTTTTCCGTGGTGATTCCTCCAATTGCTGTAATCGGTATAGATAAACACTTTGCAATGACTGAAATTTCTTCAAGCCCTCTCGCTGGTACACCTTTTTTACAATCTGTCGGAAATACATGACCATAGACGAGTGAATCCACTCCATTCTTAAATGCATCGATCGCTTCTTCTAAAGAATGCACAGAATAACCGACATGCAAATAAGAAAACTTTTCTTTCACCGACCTTACATTTGCGCTTCGATATCCGAGCTGCACGCGCGGAATGTTTAATAAAATAGCAATATCAATTCGATCATTTATTACTATCTTCGATGCTGGAAAGCCTTTCTTCAAAAGACTTTCCACACCTTCATACAAATCCTTCGTACTTTTCTCACGCTCACGAATATGCAAATAATCAATCTCACTCTCAATTTGCATCGCTACATTCACTAACTCTTCGAATGACATGTGACCATTTGAGATTACATGAAGCTCATTTTTCATATTCATTCGCCTACTTTAAAATGTTTTCGAATAATTCCTCAGCCGGAACGATTTCTTTCGTCATTCCTTTATCTTTCAGCCATTTATTTTGTTTCTCCCATGACTCTTTTGAATCCGATAAGAATGGCTCATCTTTCGTTTCCATCTTCTCTAATAAAATTTTCATGCTCTCTTTTTCAACTTCTGGTACAAGCGGGAAGTTTTCTTTTTCTTGATGGTTTAATAAAATATTTAATGCTTCATCTGGATTTTTCTTCATGAAATCATAGCCTTTTTTCGTACCACGTAAGAAAGCTTGTAACGCTTCTTTATCTTTTTTCAACGTTTTATCACCTGTTACAAATACAAGCTCATGGTAATTCGGTACACCGTAATCTGCAGGGTTAAAGTACGCTGGTTCATGACCTTCATGACGCATAACAGGTACTTCATGGTTAATGTATGCCCCTGTTACCGCATCCACTTTTTTCGTAATTAATGCCGGTACTAAATCAAAGCCAACATCGACTACTTTCACTGTATCTGGATTACCACCAGCTTCTTTTACCATCGTTTTTAAATACATCTCACTTAAAGGTGTTCCAGAATAGCCAACTGTTTTCCCCTCTAAATCTTTTGGCGATTGAATGCCTGCTGATTTCAGCGATACAACATGATTTAATGGTGAACGTACGACAGCTCCAATTGATTTCACTGGAATTTGTTCATTTGCTTTTGCCATGACAACATCTGGCTGATAATATAAGCCAACCGTTACTTTTCCTGCAGCTGCTAAAGTTAATGGATCAGTCGGATTGGAAGGGAATTTAATATTCACCTTTACTCCTTCTTCTTTAAAGTAGCCTTTTTCAATCGCCGCATAAATAAAGCTATGTACCGCATTTGGGTACCAATCAAGCATGACCGTTATTTCTTTTTCCTTTTTCCCCTTATCTGACGCTGAATTACTAGAACATCCAGCAATCATTGCAACTAATAATGTAAACACAAAGATGCGTTTTAAAAATTTCATGAATACTTCCTCCAACTAATAAATTTCTTTTCTAAAATCGAAATAAGTATGACGAAGAAAATAGCTAATAATGATAACAATACAATGGGTGCAAATACACCTGCGCCGTCTAACTGCGTCATCATTCTTTTACTGAAATACCCTAGCCCAGCTTGTGCACCGAGCCATTCACCAATTGCTGCCCCAATTACACTAAGCGGAACTGCAATTTTTAAAGCTGAGAAAAAATAAGGAAGAGCAGACGGCAATTTTAATTTAAGAAAAACATCTTTTTTCGTTGCCCCATACGTAATTAATAGCTCCTCCCATTCTTTTTTCGTACTGCGTAGTCCATCATACGTATTGACCGCAATTGGGAAAAACGTAATTAAAACAGTAACAACAACCTTACTCCAAATCGTATATCCAAACCATAAAACGAAGAGAGGAGCAAGCGCTGTAATCGGAATCGTTTGTGAGGCAACTAATAGTGGATAAAATGCTCTCTCCATCCAATTACTCGCATTCATTAACATCGCTAGCCCTACCCCAAGTACGATAGAAATAGCCACCCCTATTAAAACGACGGATAAGGTTGCCGGCAAATGAACCGTAAATAATATATCTTTTAGTTTCCATATCTTCATCACAATCGCAGACGGTGACGGTAAAATGTACATTTCGTCTACGATTCTTGCGCCTACTTCCCAAAAGGCAAGTAAAATACTAGTAAGTGTAAGGGCAGGTAATAGCTCCTTCAACCGGTTCATCATACGAGTACCTGCCTTTGTAACATACTAAGAAGCTCATCTTTAAGTGCTAACACTTCAGGCTTATATAAATCTTTTCTTGTTCGATTACGATCAAGTGGTACAACCCTCTCGGTTAAAGTAGTTATCGGTTGCTGCTCTACTACTAAAATTCGATTAGAAAGAAACAACGCTTCTTCCACATCATGAGTGATAAATAAAATTGTTTTTTCCCACTCTTTCCATTGTTCAAACAGCCATTCTTGCAAAGATGCCTTCGTTAAAGCATCCAACGCGCTAAACGGTTCATCTAACAACAATATCTCCCCGCCTGTTAATAAAGTTCGAATGAAAGATACGCGTTGCCTCATACCACCAGATAAATCTTTCGGATATTTTGTCTCATACCCTTGTAAACCAAATTTGTGTAACAGTTCCTTTGCCTTTATTTGCGCTTCTTTCTTCTGTACACCTTGGCACTCTAGCGGCAGGGCAGCATTCTCAATAATCGTTCTCCATGGCAGGAGCATATCTTTTTGGGGCATATAGCCTACAGGATGGCTCTTTGTTTCTGTCAGCTCTATCTGTCCAGTACTCACCTCTTCTAAACCTGTAATAAGGCGAAATAAAGTACTTTTCCCGCTTCCACTCGGTCCGATAATACTTACAAACTCTTTATCTTGTATAGAAGCATTTAATTCATTGATGATTGGTTTCTCATCATAATGAAAAGAAACATTATGAAACTGTAGTATGTTCTTGCTCCTCAAATCCCCACATCTCCTTACGATAGGACATATCCCAGAATAAATATTCAAATCGACTGGAATATAGGAATATCTCCTCTAATCGATCTAACTCTTTGTCAGACTTTCCAACTGCCATTTCATTTAATAAATCTATTAACCAAATACAAAGGCTACCGTATTCTTCTGAACTATATCCTTGAATCCACTCACCAAAGAACTCATGATCTCTTGCTCCAGGAATATCGTTTAAACGCTTTCCAATTTCCCAGTAACTCCACATACATGGAAGAAGTGCTGCTATTAATTCCGCAAGTGTGCCATTTTGAGATACAGACATCATGTAATTTGTATAGGCTAAATTTTTAGCAGATGGTTTTGCAGATTCTATCTCCTCTATAGAAATACCAAGTCTTTTTGCATATTGTTTATGGATCGTCATTTCTCCATTTAATATGCCATCAATTTGTTCAGCAAATTTCCCCATTACTTGTGGATTCGTTGCTTTTACAACACCAATCGCATATAGCTTTGCATAATCTAACAAATATAAATAATCTTGAATAATATAATACTGAAACTTATCTTTTTCTAACGTGCCATCTCCCATACCTACTACAAACGGATGATTATGACTCATCTCCCAAACTGGTTGTACAGTTTCTAATAATCTATCGCAAAATTTCATTTCTCTATCCCCTTTCACTTTATATATCTAAATAAAAAACCACTTCTAAATAAGAAGTGGTTACAGCAAATAAAATTATAATTTTATTCGTTGCTCCACTTCCCTTCGCTAGTATTACCTAGATCAGGTCTGTAAGGGTTAAGGATTATTCCTCTCTCAGCACAACAAGCACCCCTAGTGGTTTCAATATGAAATTTTCAAACAAAAAAGCCCCGTTTCTATACGCAAAGAAACGGGGACTCATTATTAGTGTCCGAATTGCTTCCCTACGCTAGCATAATCTAGATCAGGTAATGAAAAGGATCAAAGGCTTACGGCCTACTCTCAGCTGGCAACACCAGCTCTCCTAGCAAACTATGAAATTAACACTGTCAGTATAACATCGTAATAAGACATCATCAACTGTTTTAATTTTCCCAATTGTCAACGAAATAACAAAACTATATAATACTTATATTCTATCTTAGAAATTATTATCCTAATTAATTGGATAAAAAGGAATCATTATCCTCAAAAAATTTATTTTTATATTGATTTCATATTACATTTATGTGAATACACCCACTATATTATATCTTTATACTATAATAAAATTACAACTATACAACTAGAGGAGGTCTCTATTATATGAATATGAAAGCTACTGCTTTAACAGCAACTACTGTCGCAATTGCTTCTTTACTTCCTTCTATGGGAGAAACAAATGTACAAACAGCCAACGCTGAACAATTATCTAATGTGAAAACTGGATATGTAAAAGTTGATCAAGTAGCCTTACATACAAAAGATAACGCAAATAGCTCATCAATTGATACAATTCGCTTTAATACGAAAGTGAACATACTTGAAACAACTAATGGTTGGTATAAAGTATCTGTTAATAATAAAGTAGGTTACGTACAAAAAGATGCCATTCTACTAAAAAACAAACTTCAATCTAATAATCAATATATCGTTAATGCCAATGCATTAAACGTTCGTTCTGAACCTAATTTAGAATCTTCAATTTTAGATGTATTACCAAATGGGAAATTCGTTACCATTCAAGAAGAACAAGACGAGTGGTATAAAATTTTACATAATGGCAAAACAGGTTATGTACAAAAAGCATTCGTTTCTAATGGTTCACAGGCTTTAGTGAAAGGCATCACAGTTCAAAATAATACGAAATACACAGTTGCAACACCTAAACTTAATGTACGTGGCAACGCTAGTACAAGTGGTGCACTACTTGGTTCATTACAAAATGGTACACAAATACAAGTAGTGGAAACTGTAGGGACTTGGTATAAAATTCGTTTTGGCACAGGATACGGATACGTGGCAAAACATTATGTGGTGCAAAATCAAATGCAATCACAAGCTCAAACGGCTCAACCTACTTCCATTCCAGCAGTTTTCAAATTCCCTACTCAAGGAAGAATTAGCTCAACCTTTGATATGCGTTGGGAACAAATGCATTATGGTATAGATATTGCAGCTCAGGGTAATGTCTCAATCCAGGCGGCAGCTGCAGGTAAAGTTGTGAAATCATATTATTCAGCTAGCTATGGCAATGTTGTGTTCATCGCCCATCAAATAAATGGGAAATTATATACAACAGTCTATGCACACATGAAAGATCGCACTGTACAAGCTGGTGATCAAGTACAAGCTGGACAATTAGTAGGTCATATGGGAAACACAGGTCATTCATACGGGCAACATCTTCATTTTGAATTACACAATGGAGAATGGAATTTTGAAAAAACAAATGCAGTAAACCCACTGCCATATTTAGTTAGGTAAATTGTATGCAACGCAATATCAATATACCTCTCTTAATTGAATACTTCGCCTTTTTAGGTTTAATCTGTTGTTTAATCATTTACAATACAAACACTGTATTTTTATCTATTATCATTGCTTTTGTTGCTTTAGAAATTATGATGGAATCCTTTCAAGTACAACTAAAACAAAAAATTGCTCATATATATAATGCCATCTTTCTATTAAGTGCCCTAATAACAAATATTATTAGTAATGGTTTTTATTTATCTACCGTATTTCCTGTATTCTTTATGGCTGTTTTATTATTCATAGCTAGATACATTCATGTCCCTAATAACAAAAAACACGAACAAGAAGCTTAGAAAGAGGAGACACTGTGTACCGATCTTTCAAAGATAATCCGATAAAATATATATTGAATTTATACACAAAAATAAATACTTTTTTTGGTATACAAGGAAGTAATACGGCACAATTTCTCCTTTATGGAATGTTATTTCTCGTCTTAATTGCGTTCTCCTTGCTTTACTAATAAAAAAAGGATCTCACATAAACTTGAGATCCTTTTTAATTTATATAGAAAATGCTTTTTATCCGCAAGCATATTTTTCATAAATAAAGCTAAGATTATATTTTTTCTCTAAGCTCATTCTTTGTTCATCATCACACCAATAGAACAGAATATCATGAATTGTTGCATAACGTTTATTTTTAAGAAATAGTTTAAAGAATGATGGTAAACAATCATGTAATTGTATAAATATATAATTGCGTAATATTTCTTCTTTATATTCAATGCCCTTACAAATATACAGCAATTCTTCACAATAATATGCATGTTGTGGAACTTGAATCATTTCGAAAAATGGTACATATGATAATAACTTCCCGATAAAATGATCATATCGATCCATTATTCCTATCGTCATATGCTCCATCATTTCTTTCATTACATATAAATAATCATCTACATGAGTAGTTTTCAATGGGTCTAATCGATCTGAAATTTGAGAAAGTACAGCTCTTTGACAAGCTAACACCGCTTGACTAGGTCCATAATATGATAGGAAGTCTGTACACTTACGATATTTTCGTAATAGGTCATGTGTGTATAAGTCATACACAAACGTATTACAATACATCGCTAGACTCATCATATCACTATTTAATTGCTCTTTTGATAGAGATTTAGCTCTCTTACACATATAAAAGAATGTAAATTCCAATACTTCTTTATGAGATAATAAATGTTTACAATCCTTTATACATTTCTCATTAAATTTAACCCTATCCCAAATTGCTACATCCTCATCAGTTAATTCACCAATACGATATTTAATAATTAAATAGTTTAAAGCAACCGCTTGCGTCAAAAGATCCCACGTTTCATATTCCAATGAAGTGTGAACAAACTCAGCTAGTCCTTGAGTTATCATAAAAGTATTTGCTTCTTCATACCAACCAATCTCTTGGCATAAGCGAAGAATACGTACTAGAGTTGGAATTTCATCTTTATGAAACTGCGGCAAATTCTTTACTTTATCCATTCCATATACGATAAATGCCGCTAAATTTTCTTCTTTATAAAATTCTTTTTCTTTCCACACTAATATAGTTCGTTCTTTCCCTTCACCTTTCGGATGACAAGGTACAAGCAAAGAAAATAATTCAGCGAAATTATTTGGTTCTATATATGTATCTGTAACCAAATTCCAATTTGGATCGCGCTGTACAGCCCTCATATAATTCCCCTTCCCTTTTGTCTACATAGGAAATATTAATCCATTATTACATCATTAACAATGAATATTGTTATATTCGAAATCTTTCATAATACTTATATCTATCAGTATATCATTTTTTCTCTTATTTAAAATTAGGAATGACAAATTTAAATAAACTGTCGAAATTACTAACTGTATACTTATATTATATAATGTCTCAGATACATCATGCTAACATATTAGCTTAACCCTATATACTAGAATAATGTATCTGATTTTTATACGTAACTTATTCCACTAATTAAAGTCTCACTTCATTCCGTATGCTCTGATATTTCACTTAAAGCAAATCCCGCTTGATCATCTGCCGATTCTTTTATAGCTAAATCTCCTAGTGCTAACATCCCAACGAGTTGACCACTCTCAACTACTGGCAATCGTCTAATTTGATACTGTGCCATTAACTCTGTAGCCTTTTCAATAGGTTCATCTGGAGAAACTGAAACAATGTTTGTTGTCATTACATTTGTAATTTTATTAGATCCAGGATGTTTCTCAGCAATCCCTCGAACAACTAAATCTCGATCCGTAACAAGACCAACAACTTGCTCATTTTCAACAACCGGAATCAATCCAATCGATTCTTCTTTCATCTTTACAGCAGCCTCATATACATTGTCTAGCGGTGTACAATGTACAACATCAGTACTCATAAAGTCTCTCACTCGTGTCATTTTTGTCTCCTCCTTTTTATACATACCATAGCTTTTCCTAAATCCCTTTATTTATTTCAGGAAAATCAGTTGATAAAGGAGGATTCCACAAAATAAAAAAGAGTCAGCAATATGCTGACTCTTTTTTTTATGACCCGTACGGGATTCGAACCCGTGTTACCGCCGTGAAAGGGCGGTGTCTTAACCACTTGACCAACGGGCCATGGCTCCGCAGGTAGGACTCGAACCTACGACCGATCGGTTAACAGCCGATAGCTCTACCACTGAGCTACTGCGGAATAATATATGGTGGGCCTAAATGGACTCGAACCATCGACCTCACGCTTATCAGGCGTGCGCTCTAACCAGCTGAGCTATAGGCCCATACACTTACAGGGGCAGTAGGAATCGAACCCACACTGGAGGTTTTGGAGACCTCAGTTCTACCTTTAAACTATGCCCCTAAAGGATGCCGACTAGAGGACTTGAACCCCCAACCTACTGATTACAAGTCAGTTGCTCTACCAATTGAGCTAAGTCGGCATAAAAAAATGGTGGCTCGGGACGGAATCGAACCGCCGACACGAGGATTTTCAGTCCTCTGCTCTACCGACTGAGCTACCGAGCCAACATAAATGGCGGTCCCGACCGGGGTCGAACCGGCGATCTCCTGCGTGACAGGCAGGCATGTTAACCACTACACCACGGGACCATTTGGTTGCGGGGACAGGATTTGAACCTGCGACCTTCGGGTTATGAGCCCGACGAGCTACCGTGCTGCTCCACCCCGCGACAATATAATGTTTTTTAAAAAATGGAGGAGGTAGAGGGATTCGAACCCCCGCGCGACTCTCGCCGCCTGTCGGTTTTCAAGACCGATCCCTTCAGCCGAACTTGGGTATACCTCCATGAAGGAAAAAATAAAAATTTTATTATTATATGTATCTAAACCATTTAAAAAGAAAATGGAGGAGGTAGAGGGATTCGAACCCCCGCGCGATTCTCACCGCCTGTCGGTTTTCAAGACCGATCCCTTCAGCCGAACTTGGGTATACCTCCGAGACATATAATAAATAAAGTGGAGCCTAGCGGGATCGAACCGCTGACCTCCTGCGTGCAAGGCAGGCGCTCTCCCAGCTGAGCTAAGGCCCCATGTTTTTGGGAATATCGGGAAGACAGGATTTGAACCTGCGACCCCCTGGTCCCAAACCAGGTGCTCTACCAAGCTGAGCCACTTCCCGTTAATAAAAGCGCGCCCGAGAGGAGTCGAACCCCTAACCTCTTGATCCGTAG
>NZ_JBPPHF010000036.1:0-393 GCF_051294775.1 Bacillus pretiosus | reverse complement strand
GAGTACGGAGGCCGACGTGAGCCATCGGAAGCGGTTGCACCCGGACGGAGTCCTCGCACCGGCGTACACCGGGCGCATCGACAGCGAGCCGGTTCCGGCGCTGCGGCTGCCGGCGCACTCGATGGACCCGGCGGAGGCGTACCGGTACATCCACGACGAACTGATGCTCGACGGCAGTTCGCGGCTGAATCTCGCGACGTTCGTCACCACGTGGATGGAGCCGCAGGCCGACGTGCTCATGGCCGAGACGTTCGACAAGAACCTCATCGACAAGGACGAATATCCGGCGACGTCGGCGATGGAGGAGCGCTGCGTGGCGATGGTCGCCGACCTGTTCCACGCACCAGGGTAGTCCGACGTCGACCCGGGTACGGCGACGGGCGTGTCCACGAT
>NZ_JBPPHF010000394.1:0-291 GCF_051294775.1 Bacillus pretiosus | reverse complement strand
ACTTTGTAGTATTCACCTGAATATCATTTATTCTTGTTGAAATTACATTCTGACTATTTAATTCCATAAATGGAGTTTCAAGAGACTCATTTTCTTTATTTATTAATTTTAATTCTTTATTTCCAATATGTATTGGTTCATTATAAAAAGCTGTTACTTGGCCGTTACTCCATAACGAACGATTTGGTGCAGAAGTCTGTGTATAATATGACGTTTTTTTCTTTTGAATTCGATTCACTTCCGCATACCCATCAGAAAGTAGCGTTTCAACACCTGTTACATGTTCAGAAT
>NZ_JBPPHF010000393.1:0-291 GCF_051294775.1 Bacillus pretiosus | reverse complement strand
TCCTACAAGACCGAATACACCTGACGCATCAACCATGTAAGCTACAGAACCGTTTACACCCATGTTACCACTGTTTTTGCTAAAAGCAGCTCGTACATCTGCTGCAGTACGGTTTACGTTATTTGTAAGTGTATCTACAATTACCATAGATCCGTTTGGTCCGAATCCTTCATAACGAAGCTCGTCATAATTTTCTTCTGAACCGCCTTTTGCCTTTTCAACTGCACGATCAATATTTGTTCTTGGTACGTTGTATGTTTTCGCACGTTCTAATACAACTCTAAGCGCTTG
>NZ_JBPPHF010000392.1:0-291 GCF_051294775.1 Bacillus pretiosus | reverse complement strand
CTCCAATACGACCACTTTTATGTGCTCCGAAGGGATTGAAATAACGAAGTAACGCAATTCTCCATTCATCATCAGCTTTTGCCACATCACGCATAATTTGCTCAATCATTAATTTTGTTTGCCCATATGGATTTGTCACACTCAGCGGAAATTCTTCTGTAATTGGTGACGGTTTTGGAATTCCATATACAGTTGCAGATGAACTAAAAATAAACTTTTTAACATGATGTTTCTGCATCACATCACATAGTACGATTGTACCTATTATATTATTATAATAATATGTTAGAG
>NZ_JBPPHF010000391.1:0-291 GCF_051294775.1 Bacillus pretiosus | reverse complement strand
CTCTAGCTGACCCTCAGCTAATATAGTGGCATAAGTCCATGTTAGTCCAAAAGAACGTACTCCTAGGCGATACAACAACCGTAATTTCATTGCATCTCTTCCAATTGCTTCGCATCCTTCTAGTGTTAATAACGCTCCAATCTCGTCCTGTTTTAACATGTTAATATCATCTTTTGTCTGAATAAACTTCACACCTGGTTGGGATAAAATTTCATTATAAAAAATATCTACCATTTGTAATGCTACTTCAAATCGGTTTTCATATAGCACTGTTTCTGGCACATATATAGC
>NZ_JBPPHF010000390.1:0-291 GCF_051294775.1 Bacillus pretiosus | reverse complement strand
CTGATTTACTACTTAAAATCTCTTCAACTTTCCCCTGGCTAATAATCGAAAAAGCTTCTCTTCCGATACCTGAGTCCATAAATAAATCCATAATATCATTCACTCTACATGATAGTTTATTAATATAAAAATCACTATCACCAGAACGAGATACACGACGCGTTACACACACCTCATTATATTCAATCGGTAAACGTTGATCTTCATTATTTAAAGTTTTTGTTACTTCAGCAACATTAACTGCTCTTCTCGTATCACTGCCTGCAAAAATAATATCCTCCATCTTTGCAC
>NZ_JBPPHF010000389.1:0-291 GCF_051294775.1 Bacillus pretiosus | reverse complement strand
GTATTAACGTGTTATCAATTACGCACGATTTAGAAGAAGCGGCACAATCAGATCGTGTCATTATTTTAAACAAGGGAGAAAAATTAGAGGAAGGGACTCCAAAGCAAATCTTCAAGTCCTCTCATATGCTCCAAGAAATTGGATTAGATGTACCATTTTCAGTGAAAATAGCAGAATTATTAAAAAGAAATGAAATACTCTTGCAAAATACGCATCTTACAATGGAAAGCTTGGTGAACGAACTTTGGAGATTACATTCCAAAAAGTAGAACATCGTTTTCAATATAAACC
>NZ_JBPPHF010000388.1:0-291 GCF_051294775.1 Bacillus pretiosus | reverse complement strand
TTGCAGAGCAGTCAAATTTATTAGCATTAAATGCTGCAATTGAGGATGCGAGAGCTGGAGAAGTAGGAAGAGGATTTGCAATTGTAGCAGATGAAGTGCGAAAGTTAGCAGAACAATCAGGACAGTCTTCTACGGAAATTGGAAAACTAGTAAAAGAGATACAATTTGTCATAAAAGAAACAGTAAGCTCTATGAAGCAAGTTGGAACAGAAGTACAATCAGGACTTGTAGTTGCAAATGAAACGAAGCAAAGCTTCGCTGAAATATTGAAGTCTACAGATGATACAGTTG